>JAUJNP010000010.1:7733-131220 GCA_030448105.1 Acidimicrobiales bacterium
GGAAGCGCCAGCGACGAGCCGCCGTCGAGCGCAGCGAGACAATGGGCACGGTCACGGGCCGACCTCAATGGTCGGACCGGACCCGACGCGGCGAGGGAAGCGCCAGCGACGAGCCGCCGTCGAGCGCAGCGAGACAATGGGCACGGTCACCGGGTCACCTCGAGCGACTCGGCCAGGATGGCGACCGCTTCGGCCAGCTCCTCGCCCGACACCAGCAGCGACGGCGCCAGTCGCAGGGCGGTGGGGGTCACGGCGTTGACAATGAGGCCCCGCTCCATGGCGGCGGCCGCCACCGGGCGGCTGTCGATCCCGTCCAGCTCAGCCGCCAGGAGCAGTCCCAGGCCCCGCACCACGCTCACGCCGGGCAGGGCGAGGAGCTGCTCGGTGAGCGCCCGCCCGGCCGCCTCGGACCGGGCGGGCACGTCCTCGTCCTCCATCACCTGCAACACGGCGCGGGCGGCGGCGGTGGCGAGGGGCTGGCCTCCGAAGGTGGTGGCGTGATCGCCCGGCTCGAAGGCAGCCGCCACCTCGGCCCGCGCCCAGCAGGCGCCGATGGGGACACCGTTGCCGAGGGCCTTTGCCATGGTCACCACGTCCGGGACGACCCCGAAGTGCTGGTGGCCGAACCACCGGCCGGTGCGACCCAGCCCCGTCTGGATTTCGTCGACCATGAACAGGATCCCGCGCTCGTCGCAGAGGCGGCGAACGCCGGCGAAGTACTCCTCGGTGGCGGGGTTGACCCCACCCTCGCCCTGCACCGGCTCCAGGAGGACCGCTGCCACCGATGGGTCGAGGGATGCCTCCAGGGCATCGAGGTCGCACCAGGCGACGTGGCGGAACCCCTCGGGCAAGGGGGCGAACGCCTCGTGCTTGGACGGCTGACCGGTGGCGTGGAGGGTGGCCAGGGTGCGGCCGTGGAAGGAGCCGTAGGCGCTGACCACCACGTGGCGGCCGCGACCCCCCCACCGGCGGGCCAGCTTCAGCGAGCACTCGTTGGCCTCGGCGCCGGAGTTGGCGAAGAACACCTGACCTCGCGGCGTGCCCGACGGGAACCCGTCCACCCACCGGGGGGTTCCGAGCAGGCGGTCGAGGGTGGCGGCCACCGGTCCGGCGTGCTCAGTTCCGAACAGGTTCGAGACGTGCACCAGCCGTCCCGCCTGGGCGGCGAGGGCGGCCGCCACCGCCGGATGGGCATGCCCCAGCCCGGTGACGGCCAGGCCGGCCAGGAAGTCGAGGTAGGAGCGGCCATCGGCGTCCCACACCCGGGTGCCCTCGCCCCGGACCAGCATGAGCCCCGGGGGCCCGTACGTCGGCATCAGGGGGCAGCGGGCCAAGTCGGGCCGGCCCATGGCGGCGGCGTGGGCGGTGGCGGTCATCGCAGGCCGGTGACGTTGCGGGCGATCATGGTGCCCACGCCGCTGTCGGTGAACAGCTCGAGCAGCAGGACGTGGGCGACCCGCCCGTCGAGCAGGTGGGCTGAGCCCACCCCGCCCTGCACGGCCCGAATGCAGGCCTCCACCTTGGGGATCATCCCGCCGGTGATGCGGCCCTCGCCGACCAGCAGCTGGAGCTGGGGCACGGTGATGGCGCTCACGAGGGAATCGGGGTCGGCCGGGTCGTCGAGCAGACCCGGCACGTCGCTCAGGTAGATCACCTTCTCGGCGCCCAGCTCGGCGGCCAGGGCGCCGGCCGCGGTGTCGGCGTTGATGTTGTAGGCCTGCCCCGCGGCGGCGTCGGCGCCGATGGTCGACACCACCGGCACCAGCCCCTGGCCCAGGAGGCTCTCGACGATGCGGGGGTTGATCTCGGCCACGTCGCCCACGAACCCGAGGTCGGCGTGGCGCTGGCGGGCCCCGAGAAGCCGGGCGTCCTCGCCCGACACGCCGACCGCCAACGGGCCGTGGACGTTCACCGCCGACACGATCTCCCGGTTGACCTTGCCGACGAGCACCATGCGGGCGATGTCGAGCGTCTCGGCGTCGGTGACTCGCAGGCCATCGCGGAACTCGGGCTCCATGCCCAGGCGCGCCATCAGCTCGCCGATCTGGGGACCGCCGCCGTGCACCACCACGGGGCGCAGCCCCACCGAGCGCATCAGGACCACGTCCTCGGCGAAGCGGCCCGCCAGGCTCGGGTCCACCATGGCCGAGCCGCCGAACTTCACCACCACCACCGCGTCGCGGAAGCGGCGGATGTAGGGCAGCGCCTCGAGCAGGGTGGCGACCCGCTCCGACGCCTTGGCCGCGTGCGCCGGCCCGCCCGATCCTGTCATGACGTGCGCATGTTCTCGTCGACGTAGGCGTGGCTCAGGTCGTTGGTCAGGACCGTCGCCCGGCCGGACCCGAGGCCGAGCTCAGCGGTGATCTCGAGGTGGCGCTGGTCCATGTACCGGGCCAGGGCGTCGGCGTCGTGGGGCACCGCCACTCCCCCGCGGGCCACGGTGTGGGGGCCGTAGGCCACCGTGACCCGGTCCGGGTCGAAGGCGATGCCGGCGCTGCCCAGGTCGCTGGCGATGCGGCCCCAGTACGGATCGGCCCCGTACCAGGAGCACTTGGTGAGCTGGCTGGTGGCCACGGCACGGGCCGCGACCCGGGCGTCGGCGGCCGACGCCGCACCTCTCACCCGCAACCGCACCACCTTGGTGGCGCCCTCGGCGTCGCCCGCCATCAGCCCGGCCAGGTCGGCGCACACCTGGGCCACCGCATCGGCGAGATCGGAACGGGTGCGGGCGTCGGCCGGGCCCGCCGCCCCGCTGGCCAGCAGGATGACGGTGTCGTTGGTGGAGGTGCAGCCGTCCACCACCAGCGCGTTGAAGCTGTCGGCCGCGCCGGTGCGGAGCACCTCCTGGAGGGTCTCGGGGGTGGCGTCGGCGTCGGTGGTGAGCACGGCCAGCATGGTGGCGAGGTCCGGGGCGAGCATGGCTGCCCCCTTGGCCATGCCGCCCACCGTCACCCGGCCCCGCCGGGCCACCGACTCCTTGCGGTAGGTGTCGGTGGTGCGGATGGCCTCCGCCGCGTCGTCCTCTCCGTCGCCGCGGCGGGCGCCCACGAGGGCCGGCGTGGCCGCCGTCACCCGCTCGACGGGCAACGGGATGCCGATGAGGCCGGTGGAGCAAACGAGCACCTCCTCGGGGCGGCAGGCCAGCTCGGTGGCCACTGCCGCGCACATGGTCTCGGCGTGGTCGCGTCCGCGGGCACCGGTGGCGGCGTTGGCGTTGCCGCTGTTGAGCACCACCGCCGCCGCCCGACCGCCGGTGGCATCCAGGTGGGACCGGGTGACGAGCACCGGTGCCGCCGTCATGCGGTTGGAGGTGAACACGGCGGCGCCGGGCACCGCCCGGGCGTCGGCCGTGGCCACCAGGGCGAGGTCGAGGCCGCCGGCCGGCTTGATCCCGGCGGCGACCCCGGCGGCGACGAACCCGCGTGGCGCGGTGACGGTCACGGGTAGACCCCGGCGGATGGGAGGCCTGTGCCCTCGGGCCGACCGAGCAGGAGGTTGGCGCACTGCACGGCCTGGCCGGCCGCCCCCTTGACCAGGTTGTCGAGGGCGGCGAGGACCAGCACCCACCCGGTGCGGGGGTCGACGGCCACCGTGAGGTGGGCCATGTTCGATCCCAGGGTGGCCTTGGTCGAGGGCGGCTGGTCGCCGACGAGGACGAACTGCTCGTCCGCGTAGGCCTCATCCAGGACGGCGCGGGCGTCGGCGGTGGTGCAGGCCGGGTCGGTGGGGCGGGCGTAGCAGGTGGCGAGGATGCCGCGGTTCATCGGCGCCAGGTGGGGGGTGAACAAGATGGAGGCGCCGGTGGCCTGCTCCATCTCCGGCGTGTGGCGGTGGCCCACGAGCCCGTAGGCACTGAACCCCTCGTCCACCGCGCAGAACGTGAGATGCGGTTGCGGGCCCCGGCCGGCGCCGGAGACCCCGCTGGCGGCGTCTACCACCACGCCCGTGGGCTCCACGAACCCCGACCGCACCAGCGGGGCGAGGGCGAGGGCGGCGGCGGTGACGTAGCACCCAGGAGCGGCGACGTGGTCGGCCGCTTCGATCTGCGGGCGGAACAGCTCGGGCAGCCCGTAGGCGAAGCGGTCCAGCCACTGCGGGCAGGCGTGAGCCTCGCCGTACCACTCCGGGTACAGCGCCGGGTCCCGGAGGCGGAAGTCGGCCGCCATGTCGACGATGTGGCCGACCCGGTGGGCCAGGTCGGGCACCAGGGCCTGCGACGCGCCGTGGGGAAGGGCAAGGAACACCAGGTCGACGCCGTCGAGGGCGGCCGGCTCGGCGGCGGTGAAGGTGAGGTCGCCGTAGGCCGCCGCCAGGCTCGGGTACAGCTCGCCCACCGCGGTGCCCGCCTGCGTGTCGCCGGTGGCCACGGCCACGTCGAGGTCGGGATGGCCGGCGGCCAGGCGCAGCAGCTCGGCCCCGGCGTACCCCGACGCCCCCACGATCCCGACCTTGGCCATGCCGCACCCTATACGTATCGATGCATGAATATGCAACTCTTACGCCCTGCTCCCGCCCGAATTGGTGGCGATCCAGCCAGGGTGCGGCGGGTTGAGCCCCATGAACGGAAAGGGACCCGTCGGCTTGGTGGCTCCAGGTACCGGCGGCGGGGTCCTCAGCCCCGCAGCACGGCGTGGTGGGCCCGCTCGACGGCGGCGATGCAAGCGGCCCGGGCGGCCGCCATCTCTTCGTCGGTGAGGGTGTGGTCCCGAGCCTGCAGGCGCAGGGTGTAGGCCAGGCTGCGGCAGCCCTCGGCCACCTGGGCGCCACGGAAGACGTCGAAGAGCCGCACCGACCACACGAGGGGGCTGGCGCCGGCGAGGGTCCGCTCCACGGCGATGGCCGACGTGGCCTCGGGCACCTCGAAGGCGAGGTCGACGTCGCTCGAGGGGAAACGGCTGACCGGTCGGAAGGCGCCGGACCGGCGGCGGCCGTCGAGCAGGGCGCCGAGGTCGACCTCCAGCCAGGCGACCCGCTCCTCCACCCCGTGACCGGCGAGCACGGCCGGGTCCACCTCGCCCACCGTCCCCACCGGCGTGGCGCCATCCGGGCCGGCCACCAGCACCCGGCCGGCGCGGGTGGGGTGGAGCCCCGGAACCTCGGCGTTCTCGACGTCGGGCGCCTCCGCCCGCAGCTGGTCGGCCAGCACCAGCCAGGTGGCGACGGCGGCAGGGGCCTCCCGGCCCGCCAGGAGCACAGCCAGGTGCTCCCGCTCGTCGGGGAGTACCTGACCGGGCGGCGGCACCCCGAAGACGTGGCCGATCTCGAACAGGGCGACACCGGGGCGGCGCCGGGCGGCGTTGAGCGCCGTCGCCTGCACCAGACCCGGGAGCAACGACGGTCGGAGCACCGACTCCTCGGCCACCATGGGGTTGAGGAGCTCGATGCCGCCGGGCGGGAGGCCGCACGCCTCGAGCTGGCCCGGCGCCAGAAACGGGAGCGGCAGGCACTCGGCGAGACCCAGCCCCGCGAGCAGGCGGCGGACCCCCCGTCGACGCGCCTGGCGGGCGGTGAGGCCGCCGGACCGGGGCTGGCTCAGCTGGCGGATGGGGATGGCGCGGTAGCCCCAGTGGCGGGCCACCTCCTCCACCACGTCGACCTCGGTGGTCGTGTCGGGGCGCCACGTCGGCACCATCACGTCGAGGTCGCCCTCGACCGGCGCGCACGCGAACCCGATCGGCTCGATCTGGTCCCGGATGTGATCAGCGGTGAGGTCCGTGCCGAGCAGCGCGTTGACCCGGGCTGGGCGCACCCGCACCGGGGCTCGGGACGGGAGGTCGCCCTGGGCCCGCGCCGAACCCGGGGCCACGACTGCCCCGCAGATCTCCGTGGCGAGCTGGCAGAAGCGGCGGGCGGCCCGGTCGATGCCCTCGGGGTCGCAGCCCTTCTCGAAGCGGGCCGACGCCTCGCTGCGCAGCCCGAGGCGGCGCGATGTGCGGCTCACCGCCGCCGGCGAGAACCACGCCATCTCCAGCAGCACGTCGGTGGTGCTCTCGGAGATCTCGCCGGCGGCGCCGCCCATGATCCCGGCGATGCCCACCGCCCGGTCGTCGCCGTCGCAGATGAGCAGGTCGTCGCGGGTGAGGGTGCGTTCGACGTCGTCCAGGGTGACGAGGCCCTCACCGGTGCGGGCCCGGCGCACCCGGAAACCGCCCCCGGCCACGCGGTGCAGGTCGTAGGGGTGGTTGGGCTGGCCCAGCTCGAGCATCACGTAGTTGGAGATGTCGACCAGCGCGTTGATCGGCCTCATGCCGAGGGCGGTGAGGCGGCGCTGCATCCACTCCGGCGAGGTGCCCACGGTGACGTCGCGCAACACCCAGGCGGTGAACCGCCCGCACAGCTCGGGCGCCAGCACCTCCACGGTGGTGGCCGAGCCGGCCGGCGCGCCGGCGGTGGCCACGGTGGGCTCGGGCAGGGCGAAGGGCAGGTGGAGGCGGGCGGCCAGGTCGCGGGCGATGCCGGCCACCGACATGGCATCGGGGCGGTTGGGGTTGACCTCGAGCTCGTAGAGGACGTCGGGAGCGACGCCGAGCGCCTCGGCCAGTGACGTGCCGGGCGCGGCACCCGGTTCCAGGATCCGAATGCCGGCGTGGTCGCCGCCCAGGCCGAGCTCGCGAGATGAGCACAGCATCCCGTTGGACCACTCGCCCCGAAGCTTGCGCCGCTCGATGCGCAGCCCGCCGGGCACGGTGCTCCCGATCGTGGCCAGCGGGACGAGATCGCCCACCGCCATGTTGAACGCGCCGCAGCCGATCTGGAGCGGGCCGCCGTCGCCCGGGTCGACGTCGACCAGCTGGATGCGGTCGGCGTCGGGGTGGGGGCGGAGGTCGAGCACCCGGGCCACGACGATGCCGTCCCACCCCTCGCCGATCCGCTCCATGGCCTCCACCGGCGTGCCGAGATCCGAAAGGGTGTCGCCGATCAGCTCGGGGTCGTCGGGAAACGGCGCCAGCTCTTGGAGCCAGGACAGCAGGACCTTCATCAGAACTGCTCGAGCACGCGGACGTCGGTGGAGAGGAAGTCGCGAAGGTCGGTGATGCCGTGGCGGGTGGCGGCCAGGCGGTCGAGGCCGAAGCCGAAGGCGAAGCCGGACCACTCCTCGGGATCGATCCCGCAGTTGGCCAGGACGTTGGGGTGCACCATGCCGCACCCGCCCAGCTCGAGCCACGAGCCGTCGGGGCGGCGCACGTCGACCTCGGCCGACGGTTCGGTGAAGGGGAAGTAGGACGGCCGCAGCCGGGTGGAGAACCCCTCGCCGAAGAAGGCCTTGGTGAACATGTCGATGGTGCCGGCCATGTGGCCGAAGGTGATCCCCCGATCCACCACCAGGCACTCGAGCTGGTGGAACACGGCCAGGTGGGTGGCGTCGGCCGCCTCGTTGCGGTACACCCGCCCGGGCATCACCGTGTAGATCGGCGGTGGCTGGCACTCCATGACCCGCACCTGCACCGGCGAGGTGTGCGTGCGCAGCACCACCTCACCCGGGGCGCCGAGGTCGACGAAGAAGGTGTCCTGCATGTCGCGGGCGGGGTGGTGCTCGCCGAAGTTGAGGGCGCTGAAGTTGTGCCAGTCGTCCTCCACCTCGGGGCCTTCGGCCACCCGGAACCCGAGGCCGACGAAGGTGTCCTCCAGCTCCTCGATCACCTGGGCGACGAGGTGGATATGGCCGGCGTCGCGCCCCGCCCGCACCTCGGTCAGATCGAGGCGTTCCCGCTCGAGCCGTGACCGGCGGCCGGCCTGGTCCAGCTCGTCCCGGCGGGCGCCCAGGGCGTCGGCCACCTCCCACTGCGCGGCGTTGAGGGCCTGGCCCACGTGGCGACGCTGGTCGGGGTCGAGCGAGCCCATCCTGCGCTTGAAGCCGGCCAAGGCGCCCTTCTTGCCGACCACCTCGGCCTCCAGGGCCCGCAGGTCGTCCAGCGTCCCGGCCGCCCTTGCCCGCGCCACCGCGTCGCCCGCGAGGACCCTGATCTCGTCGATCACCTGCGCACCCTGCCGGTCTGGCCCGGCGCCGGCAAGTTCAAACCGCGCCGACGGGCACCACGAACCGGAAGGTGCTCCCTTGGCCCTCGGTCGACGTGGCCGTCATGGTGCCGCCGTGGGCCTCCACCAGCCCCCGGCTGATCCATAGGCCGAGGCCGGTGCCCGAGGGCCGTCCCTCGTCTCGACGGAAGAACCGCTCGAAGACCCGGGGCAGGTCCTCGGCGGGGATGCCCCGGCCCCGGTCGTGCACGCCCACCGCCACGCGGGCGCCGCCGTCCGGGGTCGACTCGAACGGTCCCTCGCCGACGATGCGCAGCCCCACCGGGTCGGCGTACTTGGCGGCGTTCTCGACCAGGTTGGTGAGCACCTGTTCGAGCTTGTCGGGGTCGGCGTGGACCGCGGGGAACCCCGCAGGGAACGACAGCTCCACCTCCAGGTCGGGGTAGGCCATGGCCAGCTTCTCGACGACGGTGGCGGCCAGCGCGGCCAGGTCCACGCGCTGGCGGCGCAAGGAGAGCCGCCCGGTCTCCATGCGGCTGATCTCGAGCAGCTCGGTGATCAGGCGGGTCACCCGGTCGGCGTCGTGGCGCACCTGCTCGAGCATCATCTTCTTCTGCTCGTCGCCCAGCCGCTCCCATCGGTTGAGCAACAGCGAGGTGTAGCCCTTGATGGAGGTGAGCGGGCTGCGCAGCTCGTGGCTGACGGTGGCGATGATGTCCATGGCCGAGCCGTCGTCGGAGGGCTCGATCGCCTCGGACGGCCCAGCCGCCTCCGACGGTTCGCTCACCGTGACCCGGCCCGGCGCCGCCGGGCCGCCTCGAAGCAGATCACGGTGCCGGCCATAGCCACGTTCAACGACTCCCCCCGACCGTCCATCGGGATGGTGACGGTGAGATCGAGAAGGTCATGGCGGCGAGCGTCGAGCTCCGGGGGCAGTCCGTGGGCCTCGCTGCCGAGCACCACAGCGAGAGGACCCTCGAGGTCAGCCGAATCGTAGGGGACGCCGCCGGTCGCGTCCGTGCCCACCCGCTGGTGGCCACACCGCCCGAGGTGCTCGAGCACGGCGACCGCCGCCGGTTCCACGGCCACCGGGACACGGAGCAACGAGCCGGCCGAGGCCCGCACCGCCTTGGCTGCGAAGGGATCGGCGCCCCCGCAGCAGACGACGGAGGCGCCGGTGGCCTCGGCCGTGCGGATCAGCGTGCCCACGTTCCCCGGATCGGCCAGACCGGCCAGCACGAGCACCAGCGGGGCCGCCCCGGCGTCGGCGACGTCGGTGGCCGGGGTGACGGCGAGCGCGGCGACCGGTTGGGGTGTCCTGGCGTCGACCACGCCACGCAGGCCACCGGGGCCCAGCACCGCCACCGGCACACCGAGCTCGGCCGCTCGGGCGGCCAGTTCGGGCGCCGCCCCGTCCTCCACGAACAGCTCCTCCAGCGGGGTGCCCGCCGCCAGCGCCTCGGCCACGAGGAGGGGACCCTCCACCACGAACCGGCCGGCCTCGCTCCGAGCCCGCCGGGATCGGGCCAGGCGGGCCAGGCGCTTCACCCGGGGATTGCGGGGCGAGAGGACCACGTTCGCCGCCGGCCCGGCGCTCAGGCGGCCGGCTGCGCCTCGGTGGCCACCTTGACCAGAGCGGCGAACGCCGCTGGGTCGGTGACGGCCAGGTCGGCGAGGACCTTGCGGTCGACGTCCACGCCGGCCAGCTTCAGGCCGGCCACGAAGCGGCTGTAGCTCACGCCGTTCTCGCGGCAGGCGGCGTTGATGCGCTGGATCCAGAGCTTGCGGAACTCCCCCTTGCGGGCCCGCCGGTCGCGGTAGGCGTATTGCAGGGAGTGCATGACCTGCTCGTTGGCGGCGCGGTACGAGCGGCTCTTGTTGCCGTAGTACCCCTTGGCCCGCTCGAGGGTGGCCCGGCGATGCTTCTTGCTGTGGACGGCTCGCTTGACCCTGGCCATCGAGGGCTCCTTTCAGAGGGTGGGCGCCGGCCGGCGGTGGCGGCGGCGGCCCGGGACGGATCGGCGGCGCTACCGGCGGCCGAGCAGCCGGTTGATGCGGTCGGCGTCGCCCCCGCTGACCTCGGTCTCCCCTGCGAGGCGCCGGGTGCGGGTGGAGGGCTTCTTCTCCAGGATGTGGTTGCGGAAGGCCTGGCGGCGCATCACCTTGCCGCTGCCGGTGACCTTGAAGCGCTTGGCCGCGCCGCGGTGGGTCTTCATCTTGGGCATCGTCGGTACCTCGTGTGCCGCCGGGGGGCGGCTATCAGGTTGTGCCGCCGGGGGGCGGCTATCAGGTTGTGCCGCCGGGGGGGCGGCTATCAGGTGGGTGCCGCCGGGGCGGCGGGGTCAGGGGGGGGCGCCGTCGGGGGGCGGAGTGGGGGCCCCGTCGGCGGCGGCCTCCGGCGTGAGGGGCGAGTCGCCGTCGGCACCGTGCTCCTCGGCCGCCTTGCGAGCGGCGGAGGCGGCCTGAGCCTGGGCCCGCTTGTCGGGGGCCAGCACCATGATCATGTTGCGACCGTCGAGCTTCGGGATCACCTCGACCCTGGCGACCTCGGAGACGGATTCGGCTACGTGGTCGAGGATCTTCTTGCCGAGCTCAGGGTGGGCCATCTCTCGGCCACGGAACATGATCGTCACCTTCACCTTGTGTCCCTCACCGAGGAACTTGGAGACCTTGCGGGTCTTGGTGGTGAAGTCACCGGCGCCGATCTTGGGCCGGTACTTCATCTCCTTGATGGAGACGTTGGTGCTCTTGCGCCGGGACTCCTTGGCCTTCTGAGCCGCCTCGTACTTGAACTTGCCGTAGTCCATGATCCGACAGACCGGGGGATCGGCCTTGTCGGCCACCTCGACGAGGTCGAGGTCGAGCTCGCGGGCGAGGGCGAGCGCCTCGGGCAACGGCTTTATGCCGATCTGGGAACCGTCGGGTCCGACCAGGCGGACCTCCCGGGCCCGGATGCGGTCGTTGATCCGGGGCTCGTTGGTGCTCGGCGGCGCAGCTATGGCCGGTCATCCTTCATCAATGGCTGGTTCCTCCATGCGGTGGACAGATGCAGGTCGCCCCGAAACGCGACGACGCGGACGCCGGGAGAGCCGACGTCCGCGCGGACGGCGTGAGCCGTGGCGACGCATCGACCCGGCGCACCTGGTGCTGTGACGGTGGCCGGGTGGGGACCGGGAGGGCCCCACTTCCCGTCTTCGGTTGTCGGCGTAGGGTACCAGCCGAGTCCCTGACGCCGACAACCAGCCGAGGAACGCGATGTCACTCTGGACGCCGGGCGGCGAGCACGAGGTGCCGCGCGAGCGGCCCGGCGATGGCGCCCCTCCGGGTGCCCCGGCGGCCGGTCCCGAGGGTCCCGGCGGCGAGCCGGGCGGCGACGCCCTCGCCGACCTGTCCCCCGAGGAGCGGGCCCAGGCCGAGGCCATGGTCGACGAGATGAACGAGGTACGCCGCCAGCTGGCCGAGGCCCCCGCCCCGGTGGTGGTGGCCAACCACGCCATGGGGCTCTACGAGCTGGCCGCCATCCATCTCTCCCAGCAGCCGCCGCACCTGCTCGAGGCGCGCTTGGCCATCGACGCCTTCGGCGCCCTCGTCGAGCTGCTCAAGGGCAGGCTCGGCCCCGACGAGGTCACCCTCACCGACGCCCTCACCCAGATCCGCCTGGCCTTCGTGCAGCTGAGCGGGGGCAGCGACACCGGCTCAGACGCCGGGCAGGCGGCCGCCGGCGAGGGCGCCGGGTGACGGTCCTCGTCACCGGCGGCGCCGGTTACATCGGCGCCCACACCGTCCGCCTGCTCCGGGAGCGTGGCCACGACGTGGTGGTACTCGATTCCCTCGAGTTCGGCCATCGCGCCGCCGTCCTCGGCGCCGCGCTCGTCGAGGGCGCCACCGCCGACGCCGACCTGGTGGCCCGCACCGTGGCCGAGCACGGCGTCACCGAGGTGGTGCACTTCGCCGCCTACAAGGCGGCCGGCGAGTCGATGGAGCGGCCCGAGCGCTACTTCGCCAACAACGTGGCCGGCACCAACGCCTTCCTCGACGCCCTGCGCGGCGCCGGCGTCGACCGGTTGGTGTTCTCCTCCAGTTGCGCGGTGTACGGCACGCCCACCGCCCTCCCGGTCGACGAGGCCCACCCCCTGGCGCCCGAGAGCCCCTACGGGGAGAGCAAGCGGATGGTGGAGCAGATGCTGCGCTGGTACGACGAATGCCACGGGCTCCGCTCGGTGAGCCTGCGCTACTTCAACGCCGCCGGCGCCGCCGCCGACGGTCGCATCGGCGAGGACTGGACCGTCACCCTCAACCTCGTTCCCCTGGTGATGAAGGCCGCCCTGGGGCGCATCCTGGCCGTCTCGGTGTTCGGCACCGACTACCCGACCCACGACGGCACCGCGGTGCGCGACTACGTCCACGTCGACGACCTGGCCGACGCCCACGTGCGCGCCCTGGAGCACCTGGCCGAGGGCGGCGCCACCACTGCGGTGAACCTGGGCACCGGCACCGGCTCCAGCGTCCGCGAGGTCATCGACACCGCCCGCGACGTCAGCGGGGTCGACATCCCCACCCACGACGCGCCTCGCCGGCCGGGCGATCCGGTGGCCGTCTACGGCGACAACCGCAGAGCCCTCGACCTGCTGGGCTGGAAGCCCGAACGCGACCTGACCGACGTGGTGGCATCAGCGTGGCGTTGGCACTCGACCCACCCCGACGGCTACGGCGACGGCGGCTGCGGGGCCTGAGCTTCGCTCGGCCGGACGTCGGTGGCCTCCCACCGGCCTAGTCGGCCCGGCACAACCTTGAACCGCACCTCGGTCCCCACGACGATGGTGCGGGACCCGTCGGCCACGGCCGTGCAGTGGAAGAAGAGCTCGGTGCCGTCGGTGGCGCGCACCGTGCCGTAGCCGCCGTGGTCGTCGAAGGTGGCGACGACGCCTTCCTCGGTCCCGAACGGATCCACCGCTTGCTCAGTGGACGATCTTGGCGATGGGCAGCTCGATGATGTCGGTGGCGCCGTGCTCGCTGAGGGCGGGGATGAGCGTGTTGATCTCCGCCTTGGCCACCACCGTCTCCACCGCGTAGCCGCCCGCCCCGAACAGCTCGGAAACCGTGGGCGCCTTCATCGACGGCAACAGCTCGATCACGGCGTCGAGCTGGGCGGCGGCCACGTTGAGCTTCACCAGCACCTTGCCCCGCGCCTCGAGCGTGCCCAGGAGCAGGGTTCGCAGCTGGTGCATGGCCCGCTGGCGGTCCGGGTCGGCGTGGCTGGCCGGGTGGGCGATGAGCTCGGTGGAGGACGTGAGGATCGTGTCGATGACCTTCAGGCCCGCGGCCCGCAGCGCTCGTCCGGTCTCGGTGAGGTCCACGATGCAGTCGACGATGTCGGGCACCTTGGCCTCGGTGGCGCCGTAGGAGAGGCGGATGTCGGCGTCGATGCCGCGCTTCTCGAAGAACCGGCGGGTGAGCTCGGGGTACTCGCTCGACACCCGCACGCCCTGAGGTAGGTCCTCGACGGCCGCTACCGACGAGTCGTGGGGCACGGCCACCACGATCTGCACCGGCCGGGCGGTGGCCTTGGAGTAGTGCAGCTCACCCAGGGAGGTGACCTCGCTCGAGGTCTCCTCGATCCAGTCCCGGCCGGTGATCCCGAGGTCGAACACGCCCTCGGCCACGTAGCGGGGGATCTCCTGGGGGCGCAGGATGCGCACGTCGTCGATCCGGGGATCGTCGATCGACGCCCTGTAGTCGACCGCCGAGCTGCGGCTGACCTGGAGGTCGGCCGCCTCGAACAGCTCGAGGGTCGCCTTCTCCAACGACCCCTTGGGCAGGACCAGCTTCAGCACCGACCCATCTTGGCCCGCGCCGACCGCGCCGGACGAGCCGGTTGGCGCCCTACTGCCGGTCGGGGCCGCAGGCCCGGGGTTCAGGGGGCGGTGCGGATCCGGCGCAGCAGGGCCACCATCTCCACCGCGGTGGCTGCCGCCTCCTCGCCCACGTTGTGGCCACCCGCCCCCTCCGAACGGGCCAGCGCCTGGTCGAGGTCCTCGGTGGTGAGCACGCCGAACACGATGGGCACGCCGGTGGCCAGCTGCGCCTGCTGGATGCCGGCGGCACACTCCCCCGCCACCGTCTCGTAGTGGGTGGTCTCGCCCCGGATCACGCAGCCGAGGCCGATCACGGCGTCGACCGTGCCGGACTCGGCGAAGGCCTTGGCGGCCAGCGGAATCTCGAACGCCCCGGGCACCCACACCACCTCGATGTCGTCGGCGGGCACGCCGGTCCCGGCCAGGCCCCGGTGCACCCCGTCGAGGAGCCGGGTGGTGACGTGGTCGTTGAAGCGGCCGCACACCGCGGCGATGCGCATGCCGCGGCCGTCGAGGTCGGGCGCGCTGCGGTGAGCGGCCTGCACGTCCTCACCCATCAGTCGAGGCCCTCGAGCAGGTGTCCCAGCCGCTCGCGCTTGGTGCGGAGGTAGGCGATGTTCTCGGGGTTGGGGACGGTAAGCGACGGCACCCGCTCGACGATGTCGAGGCCGAAGCCCTCGAGGCCGCCGTACTTGGCCGGGTTGTTGGTGATGATCCGCATGGTGGTGATGCCCAGGTCGTTCAGGATCTGCGCGCCCGTGCCGTACTGGCGGCTGTCGATGGGCAGGCCCAGCTCGACGTTGGCGTCCACGGTGTCGTGACCGAGGTCCTGCAGGTTGTAGGCCCGCATCTTGTGGCCGATGCCGATGCCCCGGCCCTCGTGGCCCCGCAGGTAGACCACCACGCCGAGGCCGGCCTCGGCGATGAGGGCCATGGCCGAGTCGAGTTGCACCCCGCAGTCGCACCGGAGGGATCCGAAGACGTCGCCGGTGAGGCATTCGCTGTGGACGCGGACGAGGACGTTGTCCTCTCCCTGCACCGCGCCCTTCACGAGGGCGACGTGCTGCTCCTGGTCGAGCACCGACTCGTAGACGTAGGCGGTGAACTCGCCCCACTTGGTGGGGATGCGGGCCGCCTCTGCCACCCGTCGCACCAGCTTCTCGTTCTGGCGGCGGTGCTTGATGAGCTGGGCGATGGAGATGAGCAGCAGGCCGTGGTCACGGCAGAACCGGACCAGGTCCGGCAGGCGGGCCATCTCGCCGTCCTCCTTGACCACCTCGCAGAGCACCCCGGCGGGGTAGAGGCCGGCCATGCGGGCCAGGTCCACCGCCGCCTCGGTGTGCCCGGCCCGGCGCAGCACCCCGCCCTCGCGGTAGCGCAGCGGGAAGATGTGACCGGGCCGGGCCAGGTCGAGGGGCTTGGTGGCGGGGTCGATCAGCGCGCTGATGGTGCGGGCGCGGTCGGCGGCGGAGATGCCGGTGGTCGTGCCCTGGATGTAGTCGACGCTGTAGGTGAACGCGGTGCGCTGGGCCTCGGTGTTGTTGTCGCGCACCATGAGCGGGATCTCGAGCTCGTCGAGGCGCTCGCCGGTCATGGGCACGCAGATGAGCCCGGAGGTGTGGTTCACGAAGAAGGCGATCTTCTCGGGCGTGGCCGCCTCCGCCGACATGATGAGGTCGCCCTCGTTCTCCCGATCCTCGTCGTCGACCACGACGACGATGTCGCCCCGGGCGATGGCGGCAACCGCATCCTCGATGGGAGCGAAGGGTGTTCTGGTCACGGCAGTGTTCCTTCAGTTGTCGGGCGCATGGCCAGCAGGCGTTCCACGTACTTCGCCACCAGGTCCACCTCCAGGTTGACGGTGGCCCCCCGTCCCCTCGTGCCGAGCGTGGTCACCTCGGCGGTGTGGGGGATGACGGCCACCGTGAAGCCGTCGTCGAGGGCCTCGACCACGGTGAGGCTGATGCCGTCCACCGTGATCGACCCCTTCTCGACCACGTAGCGGGCCAGCTCGGTGGGCATCCGGATGTGGAGGTCGGGCGCCGGCGCCACCACCTCGCCCACGGCGTCGACGTGGCCCTGGACGATGTGGCCGCCGAGGCGGTCGGCCGGACGCACCGGTCGTTCGAGGTTCACCGGGTCGCCCGGCTGCAGCCGGCCCAGGTTGGTGCGGGCGAGGGTCTCGTCGCTGACGTCGGCCTCCCACCACCCCTCGCCGAGGGCGACCACGGTGAGGCAGCACCCGTTTACCGCGGTGGAGTCCCCGATGTCGGCGCCGGCGAGAACGATGGTGGCGGCGATGCGCAGACGTCCCTGATCCGAGGCCAACACCGACCCCAGCTCCTCCACGATCCCGGTGAACATCAGGCGGGCCCCGGCTCGATGTCGATGCGCAGGTCTGCGCCCAGCGGGACGGCCTCGACGATGTGGCCCCGCCACGCCTCGCCGATGGTGGCTGCCCCCGGGCCCCGGAAGAGGCCGACGCCGTCATCGCCGCCGAGGAGGACGGGGGCAAGGTAGACGACGTAGCGGTCGACCAGCCCGGCGCGGTGGAAGGCGCCGGCCACGGTGGCGCCCCCCTCGACGAGCAGCTGGAGGACGCCCTTGTGGCCGAGCGTGTCGAGCACCTCGCCGAGGTCGCCGCTCAGCTCGAGGCAGGGCTGGATCCGGGCGTCGGCCGGCGCCCGCCCGAGCACGACCCGCAGCGGCTCGGGTCCGGCCACGTGGCGGACGGTGAGCTCCGGGTCGTCGGCCCGCACCGTGCCCGCGCCCACCAGCACGGCGTCGCTCTCGGCCCGCAGACGGTGGGTGTCGGCCCGGGCCGCCTCGCCGGTGATCCAGCGGCTCGACCCATCGGGGGCGGCGGTGCGGCCGTCCAGGGTCGCCGCCAGCTTGAGCACGACGAACGGCCGACCGGTGCGCCGATGGGTGAGGTAGGGCGCCAGCTGGCGCCGCACTGCCGCGGCGGCCACGCCCACCTCCACGTCGATCCCCGCCGCCCTCAGGCGGGCGATGCCCCGCCCGGCCACGTGCTCGTCGGGATCGACGATGCCGACCACCACCCGCTCGACGCCGGCGGCCACGATGGCGTCGACGCAGGGAGGCGTGCGCCCGTGGTGGGAGCAGGGCTCGAGGGTGCTGTAGAGGGTGGCGCCGCGCGCGGCCGAGCCGGCGGCGGCCAGGGCGGCGGGTTCGGCGTGCGGTCCGCCCGGTGGGGCGGTGGCCCCGTCGAAGACCTCGCCGTCGGCCGTCACCACCACCGCACCCACCCACGGGTTGGGCGAGGTGGACGACCGCACCGAGGCGGCCAGGCCCAGCGTCCGGTCCATGGCCTCGAGGTCGTCCATCGCTCTCCTCTCGGAGCGCGACGGCGCGCGGCGGGAGCCGGCGCCTCCTCGCTCCCATCCGGACTGACCGCACCAGGGTGCGGAACACCGTCGGCCCCGGAGCTCCACCGGGTCGGCCCGACCCCGAAGGGGCCGGGTTCGCGGGCTATGACCGCCGGTCGGGACTCTCACCCGAACCCCGCGAGGGGCGTGTCGTGTCGGTTGTGTTCGTTGACCGATCAGTCTAGGAGTGGCCCGGCGACGCCAGCCAGATGCCACCGGTCACACCCGCCGGGCTGGCGCGCGTCAGTGCGGGTGTTCGCCGGCGAGGAGGGCGAGAGCGTGGGGCACGACGTCGAGCACGGCGTCGAGGCACTCCACCGCCCCCGTGGGCGACCCCGGTAGGTTCACGACCAGCGCGGCGCCCGCCACACCGGCGATGGCCCGTGACAGCCGGCCGAGGGGGCTCACGAGCCGGGAAGCTTCGGCCAAGCCGGGAGCCTCCCGGTCGAGCACGGCGCGGGTGCCCTCGGGGGTGAGGTCGCGGGGACCGAAACCCGTGCCGCCGGTGGTGACGACGAGACCGGTGAAGCCCTCGCACAGGGCCCGCAGGGCGACGGCCACCTCCTCGGTGCCATCGGAACACACCTCGGCACGGTCCACCGTGAACCCGGCTGCCTCCAAGCGCTCCCGGAGGGCCGGACCGGCCCGGTCCTCCCGGGTCCCACCCGCCACCCCATCGGACACCACGAGGATGCGCGCTCGCAGAGGGGCGGTCATCGGCCAATCGTAGGTCCGGGTCCAGCGTGGGGATGCCTTGGCCAACAGCTGGAGGCAATGGCCGTCCTGGGGCGGGGCGGCGGGGCAGGCTGGTCAATCGCGGCGCCAGCGGAAGAGGGCCATGCCGTCGGTGCCGGCAACCTGGGGCAGGAGCCGGGCGCCGCTCCCCCACGGCTCCCAAGGCGCGGCCGGTGGGTCGAGCGGAACGAGCCTGGGGTGCGCGCCGCCGAGTCGCTCGGCGACGGCGAGCGACTCGACCCGGGTGAGGGTGCACACGGAGTAGGCGAGCTCGCCGCCGGGGGCCAGGAGGGCGACGGCGGCCTCGAGGAGGTCCCGTTGCACCGCGACCAGCCGGTCGACCGCGGCCGCGTCGATCCGCCACCGGGCGTCGGGCCGCCGGCGCAGGGCGCCGAGGCCGGAGCACGGCGCGTCGACGAGCACCCGATCGGCCGACGCCGGGCGCACCGGAGGCCGTCGGCCATCGCCCACCACCACCGCCAGTCGATCCGCGAGTCCGAGGCGCTCGCCGTTGGCCGCCACCAACCCGGCCCGGGCCGGGCGGAGGTCGAGGGCGGTGACCGTCGCGCCGGTGGCAGCCAGGGCCGTCGCCTTGCCCCCCGGCGCGGCGCACAGGTCGACGATCCGTTGACCGGCGGTCGGGCCGACCGACTCGGCCACCAGCTGGGACGCGCGGTCCTGCACGTAGCCGTCCGCCCGTTCGGTGGCCTCGGCCGGCTCGTTCATCGCCTCCAGGGCCCCCACTGCCGCCGTCTCGCCGAGGTCCGCCACCAGGCGGTCGACCACCCAGTCCGGGTAGCTGAGCCGGGTGCCGACGTTGGGGTAGTCGCGGGGCGCCTCGGCCACGCGGCGGAGCACGGCGTTGACCAGCCCCCGGGTCCGGCGGGGCACGACGGTCACGGTGGCGTCCACGGCGGCGTGAGGCGGCGTGTCGAGGAAGGCCAGCTGGTAGGCGCCGAGGCGCAGCGCCGCCCGGGTGGGCGGGTCGACGGGGCGCAGCACGAAGCGGTCCACCAACCAGTCGCATGCTCGCCGCATCCGGGTCGCGCCGTACACGAGGGCGGTGACGAAGCCGCGGTCGCGCTCCACCAGGCCGCTGCGGGCCAGCAGCGTCGGCACCAGCAGGTTGGCGTAGGCGCCCTCGGTGTCGATGCGCACCAGCGCGTCGAGTGCCAGGCGGCGCGGGTCGGTCGCGCCGCTCACGTTCCCAGCCCTTCGCCCGGCGTGCGTCGTGCTCCCCGGTCCCACGCATCGGCCGCCACGCGGGCCCGGCCCTCGGGCTGCACCTCGCGCAGCTCGAACATGCCGTCACCGGCGGGCACGGGCACCCCCTCGCCCGTCAGCTCGGCGCCCCCTCGCCACACCTTGAGCCGCTTGCCCCGGAAGGTGGTCCACGCCCCTCCCAGCCCCACGAGCCGCTCGATCCCGGCCGCCGGGCGGGACCAGTCGATCTCCAGCTCGGCCGGGTCGAGCTTCTCGGCGTAGGTGACCTCGCCGGCCTGCGGCTCCGGGCGGCCAAGGCCGGCGGTGAGCGTCTCCACCAGCAGCTCGGTGCCGACCTCCACCAGGCGCTGTCGAAGCTGTCCGGCGGTGTCGTCCCGACCGATGGCCACCTCCCGCCGGGCGTAGACGCCACCGGTGTCGAGGCCCTCCTCCACCTCCATGACGCAGACCCCGGTGCGGTCGTCGCCGGCCAGCCACGCCCGTTCCACCGGAGCCGCTCCTCTCCAGCGGGGAAGGAGCGAGAAGTGCAGGTTCACCATCGGGAGGGCCTCGAGCACGTCGGGCGGGATGATCCGGCCGTAGGCGACGACGACGCCGAGGTCAGCACCCACACCGGCGGCGTCGGCCAGGGAATGGGTGACGGGCAGGCCCAGCTCGTGGGCCGCAGCCTTCACCGGGCTCGGCGCCGTCGCCGCGCCCCGTCCCCGGCGTCGATCGGGCCGGGTGACCACCAGGGCGATGTCGAAGCCGGCCTCCACCAGCGCCCGCAGCGGCGGCACGGCCATCGCCGGGGTACCGAGGTAGACGAGCCGGCGCGGGTGCTCGGGTGCCGGCACGGTCACCGGATCACCGGTTCCCGCCGGTCAGGCGAACGAGAGCCCGCCCACCGACGGCGGAGGGGACGACCGGCGTTCCATCATCATCTCCCGGACGAGGCGCTTGGCCGCCTTGCGCTGATCCTCGTCGAGACGTTCGACGAGCAGGACGCCGTCGAGGTGGTCGAGCTCGTGCTGGAACACCCGGCCCTCGTAGCCCGACGCCTCGATGGAGACCTCGTTGCCGTCGAGGTCGTAGCCGGTGAGGTGGATCTCGTCAGGGCGGACGATCTCCCACGCCAGCCCGGGCACCGAGAGGCACCCCTCCTCGAACACGTACTCGCCCCGCCCCTCGGAGATGACCGGGTTGACGATCACGTGGGCGCCGGTGTCGTCGTGCAGGTCGTAGACGAAGAGGCGCTTCTGGACGCCCACCTGGGGGGCGGCCAGTCCCACGCCGGGGGCCTCGTACATGGTGGCGACCATGTCGTCGGCCAGGCGAACGAGGGCGGCATCGACGTCGGTGACCTCGGCCGCCACCTGCTTCAGCACGGGGTCGCCGATGAGTCGGATCTCGTAGGGCGCCATCACGACCACGATACCGTCGGCCCGGTGGAGGACCGACCGGGCCCGGCGGGCCACTACTTCGACCGGGTCCCCGCGGTGGCCTCCCGCCGGCGCACCGTCACCCTCACCCTGCCCGATCTCACCATGGAGCTGCAGGCCGACCGGGGCGTCTTCGCCGCCGACGGGATCGACCCCGGCACCAAGCTGCTCCTCCTCGACGGGTCCCGACCCTCCCATCACGCCCGGACGCTGCTCGACCTCGGTTGCGGCTACGGCGCCATCGCGCTGGCGTTGGCCACACGAGCGCCGGAGGCGACGGTGTGGGCGGTCGATGTCAACGAACGGGCGCTCGGGCTCTGCGCGGAGAACGCGGCGAGCCACGGCTTCGATGGACGTGTACGGATCGCCGCCCCCGACGACGTGCCCCCCGACGTGACCTTCGACGGCATCTGGTCGAACCCGCCCATCCGCATCGGCAAGCCGGCGCTGCACGCGCTGTTGACCGGCTGGCTCGACCGTCTGGTCCCCGGCGGGCACGCCGAGCTCGTCGTGCACAAGCACCTGGGAGCGGACTCGCTGGCTCGCTGGCTCGATGCCGCCGGCTGGTCGGTGGAACGGACCGGGTCGCGGATGGGCTACCGAATCCTTCAGGTGACCGGGCGGTGACCGGCCGGCAGCTCGGCAGCACCGACCTCAAGCGACTCCACCGTGCGTGGCGCCGGCGCACCGGATCCGATCGGCGGGTGGCCCTCCTGCTCGACGGCGTGCAGACACCGTTCAACGTGGGCGCCATCCTGCGCACCGCGGCTGCCATGCGCGTGGAACACCTGTGGCTGGCCGGCGCCACCGCGGCGCCCACCCACGAGCGGACCCGCAAGACGGCCCTCGGAGCCGACCGCTACCTCACCTGGACGGCGGTGGAGGACGCCGCCGAAGGGGTGCAGGCTGCACGCGGCGACGGCTACCGAGTGGTCGGCGTCGAGCTGGCCGAGGGTGCCGTGCCCCTGCACGAGGCCGACATCAGCGGCGACGTGTGCCTGGCCGTCGGCCACGAGGACCGGGGGCTGTCGGCCGGGTGCCTCGACGCCTGTGACGAAGTGGCCTTCATCCCCCAGCTCGGCCGGATCGGCTCCCTCAACGTGGCCACCGCCGCCGCCATCGCCCTCTACGAGGCCCGCCGCCGCGCCTGGGCGTAGCCCCCCGGCTCAACCGCACCCGGGGGACACGTGGTGTTCCGGTGGGGCGCCGGCGTCGCGAGCGCCACGCGAGCAGCCGGCACGCGAGCGCCGGAGGCGCTCGCCCAGTAGCACGGCTGCGCATCTGAGCTGCGTCGCAGCTAAGATGCGCAGCGGGTCGACCTCGAAGCGGAGGCGGCCGGTGGGGCGGGGCACGGCGGCGAGCGCGTCGCAGAGGGTGGCGTGGTCGGGCGCCCGGAGGCGCCAGGCACCGTCGGCAGGGCCCTGCAGGTCCACGCCCCCCTGCGATCCCAAGGCCTTGACGAAGGCTTCGGCGGCCGGGCCCGACACCACCGCCATCGCCACCGAGGGCGGGAGCCGCATCGCCCGGCGCAGCGGCCGCTCGGCGCCGGCCACCCGGGCGGGGTCGGCGTGGAGGGCGGCCATGACAACCGGGTGCTCGGGCTGGCGGGTCTGCACCAGCACCCGGCCGTGCTCGACCCGGCCCCTGACCACGCGGGCCGCCAGCGCCAGCAGGCCGAGGGCCTGCTCGGTGGCCCGGTAGCGAGGCGCGGTCAGCTCCTGGTCGAGGTCGAGGAAGGCCACCAGGTCGGCCGAGGTCACCCGGTGCAGGACCGCCTCGGTCCCCACCGTCACGCGGGTCCCGGCCGCCTCATCGTCGCGTGTGGCGGCGGTCATCTCGCCCACCGGTTCGCCCACGAGGGCCTCGACCTCCTCGCGCACCCGGCTCACCCCGGCCCGCAGGTTCTTGAACCGGGTCGACCCGCAGGCGGAGCACACCACCGGCCGTTCCGTCCCGCATCGACGGCAACGCAGCCGGGTGCCCTCGCGCTGTTCCACCGACGCGGCACACACCTCGCAGCGAGCGAGGTCCCCGCAGGCGGTGCAGGCCAGGAGCCGGGACCGCCCGGTGCGGTTCACCACGCACAGGGTCCGGCCACCCGCCCGCAGCCGGGCGACGAGGGCGTCGGAGTACAGGCCGCCGCTCACCGGGTCCTCGCCCCTGCGGTCGACCACCTCCAGCGCCGGCCAGCCCCGGCGTTCGGCCCCCCGGCTCGGGACGACCAGGCCACCGCGGTCCAGGGCCTCCAACGTCGGGCACGGTGACACGAGTAGGCAGGGGACGCCGGCTCGTCGCGCCCGCTCGACGGCCACATCGCGCGCGTGCCACGTCGGGGACTGCTCGGCCTTGTAGGCCTCGTCGTGCTCGTCCAGCACCACCACCCGGCCGAGGCCCGGCACCGGCGCCCATGCGGCGGCACGGGCGCCCACCACCGTGGCCCCGCCGGCGGCCGCCGTCGCCCACTCCCGGGCGGCGGCCGTGTCGGCCCGGTCCGACGCCACGCACGCCACCGTGAGCCCGGTCCGACGGAGACGCACCGCCAGGTGCCGGGCCGACGCCACCGACGGGCACAGCACGAGGGCGTCGCCGGGCAGGGCCGCAGCCGACCGCACCAGTGGGTAGCGGTCAGCCCCCGGCGGCAGGCGCAACACCCCGTCGGCCCCCCCGAGGGCGTCGGCCACCAGGTCGTCGATGGGATCGTCGGTCGTGACCGCGACGGGCGGTACCGGTGGCGCCGGGGAGGGCAGGGCGGCCACCGCCGCCGGCGGGGAGGCGGTCCGCAGGAACGACGCCGGCCGCCCGGCCCACCGCCACGCCGCCCACCGGGCCAGCCCGAGCAGCTCGGCGGCAGGACCATGCCCGGACACCCGGGCCAGCGGCTTGAGGGCCACGTCCTCCGGTGGGCGCACGCCCACCTCGGTGACCCACGCGCCCACCCGGCGGCCCTGCAGCTGGACCCGCACCATGGTCCCCACCTGCACCCGCGCCCGCCACTTCTCGGGCACGGCGTAGTCGAACTGCTTGTCGATGGCGGCCACGTCGGGGAGGACCCGGACGACGAGCGGCGCCTCCCCGGCCGGCCGATCGCCGGCAGCCTTCTCCCTGGCGGCCGGGCTCAGAGGCCGAGCGCCGAGGCGAGCTCGTCGACCCGGCTGGCCTGCTCCCAGGTGAAGTCGGGGTCGTCCCGGCCGAAGTGACCGTAGGCGGCGGTCTTGCGGTAGATCGGCCGTCGCAGGTCGAGGTCGGCCAGGATGGCCGCCGGGCGCAGGTCGAACACCTCGCGCACGCCCTTCTCTATGTGGGCGGGGTCGACCGCTTCGGTGCCGAACGTCTCCACCAGCACCGAGATGGGCTGGGCCACCCCGATGGCGTAGGCCACCTGCACCTCGCAGCGCCGGGCGGCGCCTGCCGCCACCACGTTCTTGGCCACCCAGCGGGCGGCGTAGGCGGCCGAGCGGTCCACCTTGGAGGGGTCCTTGCCCGAGAAGGCGCCGCCACCGTGGCGGGCCATGCCGCCGTAGGTGTCGACGATGATCTTGCGCCCGGTGAGCCCGCAGTCGGCGTGGGGGCCGCCCAGCTCGAAGCTGCCGGTGGGGTTGACCAGCACCGAGAAGTCGTCCCCCGCGAACTGCTCGGGCAGGGTGGGCCGGATCACCTGCTCGACCAGGTCGGGCTTGATGGTCGTCTCGGCGTCGAGCCCGGGGGCGTGCTGGGTGGAGATGAGCACCGTGCGCAGGCTGACCGGGCGGCCGTCGGCGTACTCGAAGGTGACCTGGGTCTTGCCGTCGGGGCGCAGGTACGGGAGGGTGCCGGCCTTGCGCACCTCGGCCAGGCGCAGGGCGAGGCGGTGGGCCAGCCAGATCGGGAGCGGCATTAGGTCGTCGGTCTCGTCGCAGGCGTAGCCGAACATCATCCCCTGGTCGCCGGCGCCCTGGCTGTTGAGGATGTCCTCGCCGGAGGAACCGGTGCGGGTCTCGTAGGCCGTGTCGACACCCTGGGCGATGTCGGGCGACTGCGGGTCGATGGAGGTGACCACGCCGCAGGTGTTGCCGTCGAAGCCGTACTGGGCGTTGTCGTAGCCGATGGCGTTGATCGTCTCCCGCACCAGCTTGGGGATCTCGACGTAGGCCGACGTGGTGATCTCGCCGGCCACCATGGCCAGCCCGGTGGTCACCATGGTCTCGCAGGCGACCCTGGCCATCGGGTCCTGGGCAAGGATGGCGTCGAGGATCGAATCGGAGATCTGGTCGGCCATCTTGTCGGGATGGCCCTCGGTCACCGACTCGGACGTGAAGGTGAAGCGGGTCACGGATGGCTCCTGGGTGGGTCGGGTAGGCCGGAGGCGCGGCCCGGGGTCGGGGTGCGGGCGGCGACGACGGCGTCGAGCACAGCTCGGGCGACCGCCCGCTTGTCGGCCAGCGTCACATCTTGGTCGATACCGGCAGCCGAGACGATCACCACCGCGTTGGTGTCGTGCTCGAAGCCGGCGCCGGGGGCGGACACGTCGTTGGCCACCAGGAGGTCGGCTCCCTTGCGAGCCAGCTTCTCGCCGGCCGAGGCGACCACGTCGCCGGTCTCGGCGGCGAAGCCCACGAGGGTCTGGCCGGGGCGCTTGCGGGCACCGAGGGCCGCCAGCACGTCGGCGGTGGGCTCGAGCACCACCTCGGGCACGCCGTCGGCCTTCTTGATCTTGGTGGGGGCGGAGTCCACTGGCCGGAAGTCGGCGACCGCCGCCGCCATCACCACCACGTCGGCGGCGTCGCTGCGGGCCAGCACCGCCTGCTCCATCTCGGCCGCGGTCTCGACGCGGATCACGTCGACCCCGGCCGTGACCGGCCTGTCGGCGGTGGTGACGAGGGTGACCTTGGCGCCCCGCGCCGCCGCCTCGTCGGCTAGGGCGTGACCCTGCTTGCCCGAGGAGCGGTTGCCGAGGAAGCGGACCGGGTCGATGGGCTCGCGGGTGCCGCCCGCGGTGACGAGTACGTGGAGCCCGGCCATGTCCGGCGGCGTGAGGGCGGTCTGCACCGCGGCCACGATGGTGGAGGGGTCGGCGAGGCGCCCGGCGCCCACGTCGCCCCCGGCCAGGCGGCCCTGGTCCGGCGCCACGATGTGCACCCCCCGCCCGGCGAGCACCGCCAGGTTGGCCGCCACCGCGGGGTGCTCCCACATCTCGGTGTGCATGGCCGGCGCCAGCACCACCGGGGCCCGGGTGGCGAGGAGGGTGGCGGTGAGCAGGTCGTCGGAGATGCCGGCGGTGTAGGCGCCGATGAGGCGGGCGGTGGCGGGGCACACCACCACCACATCGGCGGACTGACCCAGGCGGGTGTGGGGTATCGGGTCGCGCTCGTGCCACAGCGAGGTCTGCGCCGGCTCCGACGCCAAGGCCGAGAACGTGACCTCGCCCACGAAGCGGGTGGCCCCCTCGGTCAGCACGGGTACGACGTGGGCCCCGGCGTCGACCAGGCGGCGGCAAACCTCCACCGCCTTGTACGCGGCGATGCCGCCGGTGACGCCGAGGACGACCTTCTTGCCGGCCAGCATGGCGGCCGCCCCCGTCGGGGCTATTCGACCTCGGGCTCGCCGGAGAGGGCGTCGGCGGCGGCGGCCGCCTCGGCCGCCTCTATCTCCTCCGCCGAGGGCACGGCGACGGCTTCGATCTTGTCGGCGGCGATCTCCTCGAAGGCGATCGACAGCGGCTTGCGGGCCACCGAGTTGACCTGCGGCGGGATGATGGTGCCCAGCCCGTCGCCCAGCTGGCCGAAGTACGAGTTGATCTGGCGGGCCCGCTTGGCGCCGAGGGTGACCAGGCGGAACTTGGAGTCGGCCCGGTCGAGGAGCTCCTCGATGGGCGGGGACATCATCGTGTCGTGCTGCCAGGCCATGTGGGCGAGCCATCTCCAGGTTGCGTGGGGGACGGGTCAGCATACCAACGCCCCTCTCGGCGGAGCGAGATGGCGGCGGCCGCGGCGGGGGCAGGGGCGGGCTCAGGTGCCGGTGCGGGCCGCCGCGATCAGCTCGGCCACCTCGGCCACGGCCCGGTCGAGGTCATCGTTCACCACCGTCACCGCGCCGAGGCGCCGGCCCTGCTCGCGCTCCTCGACCGACTTGGCGAGGCGCTGGCGGACCTTGTCCTCGGGATCGCCCCGCTCCCGGAGCCGGCGCTCCTGCTCGGCGTCGTCGGGCACGTCGACGAAGATGAGGAGGGCGTCGGGGAACCGCTCCCGGATCTGGGTGGCGCCCTGCACGTCGATCTCGAAGAGGATGTCGACGTCGTCGGGTGGGTCGGGCACCGGGGTTCCCTGGCGGTAGTCGAGGAACTCCACCCACTCGAGGAAGCCTCCACGGTCCGCATGGGCGCCGAAGGCCTCGGGGCTCACGAAGTGGTAGGCGTCGGCCGCCTCGCCCGGCCGGCGGGCCCGGGTGGTCCAGGACCGGCTCAGCCACAGCCTCGGATCCTCGGCGACCAGCCGGGAGACGAGGGTGCCCTTCCCGGCCCCACCGGGGCCGGAGATCACGATGTACAGCGGAGCCCGCTCAGCCCCGGGCGGGGGAGGGGAACGCCTCGAGCAGCGCTTGGCGTTGCTGGGCGCCGAGGCCCCGCACCCGCCGGGTGTCGCTGATGCCGATCTCCTCCATGGTCCGGCGGGCCTTGACCTTGCCGACGCCAGGGAGGGATTCCAGCACGGCCAGCACCTTCATCTTGGCGATGGTGTCGTCGCCATCGGCCTGGTCGAGCAGCTGGGCCAGGTGCACCGAACCCATCTTCAACTTCTCCTTGAGCTCGGCGCGCGCCCGCCGGGCCTGTGCCGCCTTGGCGAGCGCGTCCTGGCGCTGCTCGGGCGAGAGAGAGGGAGGCAGTGGCATGGGCGAGGACGCTAGTGCATCGGTGCCGGCGTACCCTCGGCTCGGTGGCCATCGTCGCCCTGTACGACGAGCAGTGCGAGCTGTGCCAGGCGAGCGTCTCCTGGATCCGTGTCCTGGACCGGCGTCGCCGCGTGACCTGCCTGCCGGTGCAGGGCACCGACCTGGCCCTCATCTCCCCCGCCCTCGACGCGGAGGCGTGCCTACGAACGCTGCACGCCGTGGATGACGACGGCGTCGTGCACACGGGGTGGGAGGCCGTCCGACGGGTGTGGTCGGCGGTCCCCGTCGCCCGACCGCTGCTCGCCCTCACCGAACGCCACCGCGGGGCCGACCGGCTCGGCCGCCGCCTCGCCGAGGTCCTGCTCGACAGCCGGTGGGAGCTGGTTCGAGTACGCGGCGGACGGGCCCACGACCACCTCGAACCCCGGCCCATCACCCCCCTCGGGCCGTTCTGGGTCTGCTACTCGGCCGAGCTCCTCCTGCGCCTACCGCTGGTGGCGTGGGCCACGTCACGATCCTTCGCCCGCCAGGCCCGCGACTGGGCCAGCACGCGAGGGCGCCGAGTCCGCCTCCTCGACGGCCGCCTCGAGATCTGCTTCCTCGGTGGTCCGCCGACCGCGGCGGTTCCTCTGGTGTTCGGTGAGCGCTTCACCATGGCCGTCTACCGCGGGGTGGCGGTGGACCCCGGGTCATCGCGGATGCGCCGCAGCCTGGCTCAGCACCTGGCCCACCTCGGCCAGACCATTCACACCGTCGTAGCCACCCACGCCCACGAGGAGCACGTGGGGAACCTCGACTGGCTGGCGGACCGGGTGGGTGCCGCCGTGCGGGTCGGGCCGGAGACGGCCCGGCTGCTGCAACCGCCGTACCGGCTGCCGTGGTGGCGGGCGGCGGTGATCGGCACCATCCCGGAGCTGCGGCGGTGGTCGCCGCTCGGCGACCGGGTCGCCACCGACGGCGGAGAGCTCCTCGTGCTTCCCGCGCCCGGGCACTGCGACGACCACGTCGTGTTCTTCGACCCCGTCGAGGGGGTGCTCTTCGCCGGCGACAGCTTCATGGGCGAGCACTTCGCCACCCCCAACGAGGACGTCGACGGCGACGCGTGGATCGCCACCCTCGAACGGCTCCAGGAGCTCGAGGTCAGCGTGCTGGTGGAGGCGCACGGGCACGTGCACACCCTGCGCCCGGACATCCCGGACGTTCCCGGTGTGGTCCTGCGGCGCGACCCGCAGGCGGCGATCGGGCGCAAGCTCCAGAACCTGCGCTGGCTGCGCGACCAGGTGGCCGTCGGGCGCCGGGAGGGGCTCTCGGACCGGGCCGTGGAGGCGACGTGCTACCCGTGGGGCCCGCAGTGGTCCTGGGAGCACAAGGGAGTGGACGAGCTGGCTCGGCTGTTCACGGGAGGCCGCTTCTCGCGCACCCGGGTGGTCCGCTCGTTCCGGGAACGACCCGGCGAGGTCTTCCCGGAGCGCCTGGAGGTGCGCTTCACCCCCGCCTGACCACGACCGTCTTCAGGCGGGGGCGAGGTCGGCCACCAGGGCGGCCGCAGCAGCCGCCGGGTCCTCGGCGCCGGTGACGGGGCGGCCGATCACGAGGAGGTCGGCGCCGGCCTCGAGGGCTTCGCGGGGCGTGGCCGTGCGGGCCTGGTCATGGCGGTCGGCGCCGGCGGGGCGGATCCCGGGCACCACCTTCACCATGGCGGGAGCCATCTGACGGGCCTCGAGGAGGTCGTCGGCGGCGCACACGATGCCCCCGCACCCGCCCTCCATGGCCACCTGTAGCCGCTTGGCCAGGATGTGGGGCGGCGCCCCGCGGTCGCTGGTGAGGATGGTGACGGCCAGCGCCACCGGTTGGTCCAGGCCGGCGTTGCCGGCGCCTTCGGCCAGACCTTCCACACCGGCCCGCAGCATGTCGGGCCCCCCGAAGGCGTGCATGGTGACGTAGGACGCGCCGAGCGAGCCCAGCACCTTGGCCGCCTTGCCCACGGTGGTGGGGATGTCGTGCAGCTTCAGGTCGAGGAAGACGTCGTAGCCGACCTCGACGAGGGGGGCGATGGCGTCCGGTCCGACCGCGCTGAACAGTTCCAGGCCCACCTTGGCCGTCCCGAAGTACGGACGCAGGCTGCGGGCCAGCCGCATGGCGGCCACGAGGTCGTCGACGTCGAGCACCAGGGCGAGCCGGTCGCGCGAGGCGGCCTCCGGGCCGGTGTCGGTCATGCCATGCCTCCGATCAGCTCCTGCACCGCCCGCACGTGGTGGCGTCGGCACCAGTCTGTCAGCCCGGTCAACACCCGAGCGGGAGCCCGGGGATCGGCGAAGGTGGCGGTGCCGACCTGCACCGCGGAGGCCCCCGCCAGCAGCAGCTCCACCGCGCCGGCGGCGTCGGCCACCCCCCCGACGCCGACGATGGGCAGGTTGGGCAGGGCCTCGTGCACGTCGTGCACCGCCCGCACCGCCACCGGGTGGATGGCCGGGCCCGACAGGCCGCCACCGCCGCGGCCGAGGCGGAAGCGGCGGGTCTCGGGGTCGATGGCCATGCCCATGACCGAGTTGACGAGGGTGACCGCCTCGGCCCCGCCGGCCCGGGCGGCTTCGGCGATGGCGCACAAGTCGGTGACGTTGGGACTGAGCTTGGCCCACCGGGGCCGCCCGCAGCTGGCCGAGGCGGCCAGCACGTCCGCCGTCGCCGAGGCCGAGTGGGCAAAGACGTCGGCCCGGGCCTCCACGTTGGGGCACGACAGGTTGACCTCCACCGCCACCACCGAGGCGGGGGCGCCGGCCAGTAGGGCGGCGGCGCGCGCGAACTCGTCCACGCTTCGCCCCCAGATGCTGGCCACCACCCGGGCACCGGCAGCCTCCAGCTCCGGCAGCTCGCCCTCCCGCCAGGCGGCCACGCCGGGTCCCTGGAGGCCGACGGCGTTGAGCATCCCCGCCGGCGTCTCGTGGATGCGGGGCGCAGGGTTGCCGGCCCACGGCTCGGGCGACAGAGACTTCACCACCACCGCCCCCAGGCTCGAGAGGTCGAAGTAGCGCCCCAGCTCGGCACCGTGACCCGAGCACCCCGACGCCGTCATCACCGGGTTCGGAAGCGGGATCGATCCGACCCGCGTCGACAGGTCCACCACACCCCCGGTCGTACCTCGGCGGGTCAGGTCGCCGCCCCCCGGTGCAGCTCTTGGAGCGAGTGGACGGTGAGGTCGTGGGCGGCCCAGTCGGCCATCCCGTTGGCCGCCGCCAGCCCGGCGGCGGCGGTGGTGAGGCACGGGATGCCGGCTACGCCCGCGGCGGCCCGGATGTAGGCGCCGTCGGCTCGTGGCCCCCGCCCCCGCGGGCTGTTGACCACCATGGTCACCTCACCCGCCTCGATGAGGTCCACCGCGGTGGTGCCCTCCTCGAGGCCGAGCTTGGCCACCCGGGTCTTGACCGCCACCCCGGCGGCGCCGAGGGCGTCGGCCGTGCCCGCGGTGGCGGCGATGGCGAAACCCAGGGCAGCGAAGCGCTGGGCCGCCTCCACTCCCCCGGCCTTGTCGCGGTCGGCGAGGGAGATGAACACCGTGCCCCGCTCGGGCAGGCGGTCGCCGGCGGCGATCTGGCTCTTGGCGAAGGCCAGGCCGAAGGTGCGGTCGACGCCCATCACCTCGCCGGTGGAGCGCATCTCGGGGCCCAGCACCCGGTCGGCGTCGGGGAAGCGGTTGAACGGCAGCACCGCCTCCTTCACCGCCACGTAGCCGCCCTCGACCGGCGGCACGAGCAGCCCCTCGGCCCGCAACTCGGCGAGGGTGGCGCCCACCATCACCCGGGCCGCCACCTTCACGAGGGGCACGCCGGTGGCCTTGGCCACGAACGGCACGGTGCGCGACGCCCGCGGGTTCGCTTCGATCACGAAGACCTGCCCGGCACCGCGACCCCCGGCCGCCCCCGCGTACTTGACCGCGAACTGCACGTTGAGCAGGCCCCGCACGTCGAGGGCGTCGGCGATGCGGCGGGTGTAGTCCTCGATCACGGCCACGGTGTCGGCCGACAGGGAGTAGGGCGGGATCACGCACGCCGAGTCGCCCGAGTGCACCCCGGCCTCCTCCACGTGCTCCATCACCCCGCCGATCACCACCTCGCCGGTGGCGTCGCGGATGGCGTCCACGTCGACCTCGGTGGCGTCCTCCAGGAACCGGTCCACCAGCACCGGCCGGCTGGCCGACAGGCCGCCTTCGCGCCCGAGGCTGCCGAAGCCCACGAGCTCGGCCATGGCCCGCTCGAGGTGATCGTCGTCGTAGACGATCTCCATGGCCCGGCCGCCGAGCACGTAGCTGGGCCGCACGAGCACCGGGTAGCCGATGCGCTCGGTGATGTGTCGGGCGGCGCCGACGTCGGTGGCCGTGCCCCCCGCCGGCTGCGGGATCTCCAGACGGGCGCACAGGTCGTTCCAGCGGTCGCGATCCTCGGCCAGGTCGATCGACGCCGGGCTGGTGCCGAGGACGAGGTCCGGGGGCAGCCGGCCGGCCAGCTTCAGGGGGGTCTGGCCGCCGAGGGCCACCACGATGCCGACCAGGTCCCCGTTGCCCGGCGCCTGCTCGGCCTCGACCACGTTCATCACGTCCTCGTGGGTGAGGGGCTCGAAGTAGAGCCGGTCGCTGGTGTCGTAGTCGGTGGAGACGGTCTCGGGGTTGCAGTTGACCATGACCGTCTCGTAGCCCGCCTCCCGCAGGGCGAAGCTGGCGTGGACGCAGCAGTAGTCGAACTCGATGCCCTGGCCGATGCGGTTCGGACCCGACCCGAGAATGATCACCTTGGGCCGCTCGCCGGGGACGACCTCGTCGGTGTCCTCATGGGTCGAGTAGTGGTAGGGGGTCGACGCCTCGAACTCGGCGGCGCAGGTGTCGACCGTCTTGAAGGTGGGCCGCACGCCCGCCGCCAGGCGCCGGCGGCGCACCTCGTCCTCGGGCGAGCCCCACAGGTGGGCCAGCTGGGCGTCGGCGAACCCGAGCCGCTTGGCCCGCCGCCACCCCGGCCGGTCCATGGCGTCGATCCCGACCGCGGCCAGGTGCGCCCGCTCCTCGGTGATGAGCGAGAGCTGGTCGAGGAACCAGGGGTCGACACGCGTCCGCTCAGCCAGCACCTCGACGGTGATCCCCCGGCGCAGGGCCGCCTCCAGGTGGAAGGGCCGGTCCGGGGTGGCGATGGCCGCCCGGTCCAGCAGCTCTTCGTCGGAAAAGGTGTCGAGGGCGGCCTCGGCGGGGTCGCAGTTCAGCCCGAGGCGCCCGTGCTCGAGCGAGCGCAGCGCCTTCTGGAGCGACTCGGGGAAGGTGCGCCCGATGGCCATGGCCTCGCCCACCGACTGCATCTGGGTGCCCAGCACGTCGGCGGTGCCGGGGAACTTCTCGAAGGCCCACCGGGGAACCTTGGTGACGACGTAGTCGATCACCGGCTCGAAGCTCGCCGGGGTGCGGCGGGTGATGTCGTTGGGGATCTCGTCGAGGGTGTAGCCCACGGCCAGGCGGGCGGCGATCTTGGCGATCGGGAAGCCGGTGGCCTTGCTGGCCAGGGCGCTCGAACGGCTCACCCGGGGGTTCATCTCGATGATCACCATCGACCCGTCAGCCGGGTCGAGGGCGAACTGCACGTTGGACCCGCCCGTCTCCACGCCCACCCGGCGGATGCAGGCGAAGGCGGCGTCACGCATGGCCTGGTACTCCACGTCGGACAGGGTCTGGGCGGGGGCGACCGTGACGGAGTCGCCGGTGTGCACCCCCATCGGGTCGACGTTCTCGATCGAGCAGACCACCACGCAGTTGTCGGCCCGGTCGCGCATCACCTCCAGCTCGTACTCCTTCCACCCGGCGATGGAGGCCTCGATCAGGATCTCCGAGATCGGGCTGGCGGCCAGGCCCACCTCGGCCAGCTGGGCGAACTGGCTGGGCGTGGTGGCGATCCCGGTGCCCTTGCCGCCGAGGATGTAGGCGGGGCGGATCACCACCGGCAGGCCGATGGCTTCCACCACGCGCCGGGCCTCGGCCAGGGTGTGGGCGGTGCCGGACTCGGGCACCGCCAAGCCGATGCCCTGCATGGCAGCCTTGAACCGGGCCCGGTCCTCGGCGGTGGCGATGGCCTCGGCGTCGGCGCCGATGAGCTCCACGCCGTAGGTGTCGAGCACGCCCGCCTCCACCAGGCCCATGGCCAGGTTGAGGGCGGTCTGTCCGCCGAGGGTGGGCAGCACCGCGTCGGGCCGCTCCTTCTCGATGATCTTGCTGAGGATGTCGACCTCGAGGGGCTCGACGTAGGTCGCGTCGGCGAACTCCGGGTCGGTCATGATCGTGGCCGGGTTCGAGTTGGCCAGGATCACCCGGTAGCCCTCGTCGCGCAGCACCCGGCACGCCTGGGTGCCCGAGTAGTCGAACTCCGACGCCTGCCCGATCACGATCGGCCCCGACCCGATCAGCAGGATCGACCGGAGATCAGTGCGGCGAGGCATGGGTCTCCATGAGCTCGGCGAAGTCGGCGAAGAGGTAGGCGGCGTCGTGGGGGCCGGGGCCGGCCTCGGGGTGGTGCTGCACACCGAAGGCGGGCACGTCGGTGGCGCGGATCCCCTCGACCACGCCGTCATTGAGGTTGACGTGGGTGACCTCGCCGCTCGACAGACTGCCCTCGGCGACCGCGAAGTTGTGGTTCTGGCTGGTGATCTCCACCGCGCCGTCCCGGAGGCGGCGCACGGGGTGGTTGCCGCCGTGGTGGCCGAAGGGCAGCTTCTCGATGCGGGCCCCCATCGCCGCCGCCAGCAGCTGGTGGCCGAGGCAGATCCCGAACACCGGTACCTCCCCGAGCAGGGCACCGATGGCCTCCACCGCGTACCCGACGGTGGCGGGATCTCCGGGGCCGTTGGAGAGGAACACCCCGTCGGGCCGGCGGGCCAGCACGTCGGCGGCCGGGGTGGATGCCGGCACCACCTCCACGGTGGCCAGCTCGGACAGGTGGCGCAGGATGGTCGTCTTGATGCCGAAGTCGTAGGCCACCACCCGGTACCGTCCCGAGCCGACGGTGTAGGGCTGAGCGGTGGTGACCCCGGCCACCAGGTCCACGCCGTCGGTGCCCGGTTCGGCCAGGGCGGCCGCTTTCAGGGTGGCAACGTCGGCGGTGCCGAACGCGCCGGGCATGGCGCCGGCCTCGCGGATGTGGCGGGTGAGGCGACGGGTGTCGACCCCGGCGATGCCGGGCACGCCGTGGTGGCGGAGCCAGGCGTCGAGGCCGCCCTCGCTGCGCCAGTTGCTCCGGCGCCGGGCCAGCTCGCGCACCACCACCCCCCGGCACGCCGGGCGGCCGCTCTCGTCGTCGGCGCCGTTCACGCCGTAGTTGCCGATGTGGGGGTAGGTGAAGGTGATGACCTGGCCGGCGTAGGAGGGGTCGGTGATGACCTCCTGGTAGCCGGTGAGCACGGTGTTGAACACCACCTCTCCGCCGGCCACGCCCCCCGGCGGGTCGGCGCCGACGGCCTCACCCTCGAAGGTGGTGCCGTCGGCCAGGACCAGGTGGGAGGTGCGCACGGTGCCCGGGCACCCGGGCTCGCTCACCGCTGCGCCTCCCCGTCGACGACGACCGGCTCGCCCGCCAGCACCGTGTGGCGCACCTTCCCGGTGACGGGCCGGCCGGCGAAGGGCGAGTTGCGGCTGCGGCTGGCGGACGCGCCCGGATCGACCACCCAGCCGGCCTCGGGGTCGATGACGCACAGGTGGGCGGCGCCGCCCTCGGCCACGGGCCCGCCGTGTTCGGGCGCCAGCCCGGCGATGGCGGCCGGCTGCCAGCTGAGGTGGGCCAGGACCGCCTCGAGGGGCAGGCCGGAGCACTCGAGGGCCAGGACCAGCGCCGTCTCCAGCCCCAGCATCCCCGGCGGAGCCTGGTCGAAGGGTTGCTCCTTGGCCTCGGCCGTGTGGGGGGCGTGGTCGGTGGCGATGGCGTCGACGGTGCCGTCGGCCAGCCCTGCTCGCAGCGCGGCCACGTCGGCGTCGGTCCGCAGGGGCGGGTTCACCTTGAACACGGGGTCATAGGACGCGCAGCGCTCGGCCGTGAGGGTGAGGTGGTGGGGCGTGACCTCGGCGGTCACGGCCACGCGGTCGGCACGGGCAGCCCGGACCATGGCCACCGATCCCCCGGTGGACAGGTGCTGCAGGTGGATGCGGGCGCCGGTGAGGCGGGCCAGGGAGATGTCGCGCATCACCATCAGCTCCTCGGCCTCGGCCGGCTGGCCGGCGATCCCGAGCCGGCTCGACCACTCCCCTTCGTGCATGTGGCCGCCGGCGGCCAGCCCCTCGTCCTCGCAGTGCTGGGCCAGCACGACCTGCTGGGGGAGCCCGGTGGTGTACTCCATGGCCCGCCGCATCAGCCGGGTGTCCTGCACGCCGCGGCCATCGTCGGTGAAGAGGCGGACGCCCAGTTCGGCCATCTCGGCCAGGGGGGCGAGCTGGGTGCCGGCCCGGCCCACGGTGATGGTCCCCGCCGGGGCCACCTGGCACAGCGCGGTGCGGCCCAGCTCCTGCACCTCCCGCACGACCGCCGCCGAGTCGACCGCGGGTGTGGTGTTGGGCATGGCCACCACCGCGGTGAACCCGCCGAGGGCGGCGGCCCGGCTCCCCGTCTCGACCGTCTCGGCCTCCTCCAGGCCGGGCTGGCGGAGGTGGGCGTGCAGGTCGACCAGCCCGGGGGCGACGACGCAGCCGCCCGCGTCGAGCACCCGGTCGGCGGAGAGGTCGGGGCCGACGGCGGCGATGCGGCCGCCGTCGATCACCACGTCGGCGGGGCGGGCGCCGGTGGCGTCGATCACCCGGCCGCCCTTGATGACCAGTGAAGTTTCCCTCACGCGTCGACCTCGGCCGGCCGGCGCAGCGGCTCCTCGGGGTCGAGGGCGAGGGCGTCGGTGGTGGGCACCCGGTCGGTGCCCGCTCCCAGCAGCAGGTACAGGACGGCCATGCGCACGGCCACGCCGTTGCGCACCTGGTCGACGATCGTCGACGCCGGGAGGTCGGCCACCTCGGGGGCGATCTCCACGCCCCGGTTCATCGGCCCTGGGTGCATGACGATGGCCCCGTCGGCCAGCCGGCCAGCCCTGCGCACGGTGAGGCCGAAGCGGGCGGTGTACTCCCGCAGCGAGGGCACGAGGGCCTCGGTCATGCGCTCGCGCTGCATGCGCAGCAGGTACACCACGTCGACGTTCGGCAGCACGGCGTCGAGGTCGTGGCTGGTCTCCACCGGCCAACCGGTGAGATCCGGGGGCAGCAGCGTGCCAGGGGCGACCAGGGTGACGGTGGCGCCGAGGGCGGTGAACGCCAGCACGTCGGAGCGGGCCACACGGGAGTGCTTCACGTCGCCGACCACGGCGATGTGGCGGCCGTCCAGCCCTCCGAGGCGCTGGCGGATCGTGTACAGGTCGAGCAGGGCCTGGGTGGGGTGCTCGTGCCAGCCGTCGCCGGCGTTGACCACCGATGCGCCCACCCAGCTCGCCACCCGCTGCGGTGCCCCCGAGGAGGAGTGGCGCACGACGATGGCGTCGACCCCCATGGCCTCGATGGTGAGGGCGGTGTCGCGCAGCGACTCGCCCTTCTTCACCGAGGAGCTGGACACGCTGAAGCTCATGGTGTCGGCCGACAGCCGCTTGGCCGCGGCCTCGAACGACAGCCGGGTGCGGGTGGAGTCCTCGTAGAAGAGCGAGGCCACCGTCTTGCCCCGCAGGGCCGGCACCCTGGGGATGGCCCGCTCGCTCACCTCCACGAAGGAGTCGGTGAGGCGCAGGACCTCCTCGATGCCGGCGGCCCCGCCCAGGTCCTCGATCGACAGGAGGTGTCGTAGAGGCGCCACCGTCACCGCCTCATCTCGCCGAGGTCGACGCCGTCGGCGTGCACGTCGACCACCTCGTCACGGCGGGTGGGCAGGTTCTTGCCCACGAAGTCGGGGCGGATGGGCAGCTCCCGGTGACCGCGGTCGATCATTACCGCCAGCTGCACCGCCCTGGCCCTCCCGTAGTCGTTGAGGGCGTTGAGGGCGGCCCGGATGGTGCGCCCGGTGAAGAGCACGTCGTCGACCAGGACGACGATCCGCCCGTCGATGTCGAACGGGATGTGGGTGACCGCCTCGGGCAGCACTGGGCGCAGGCCGATGTCGTCGCGGTAGAAGGCCACGTCGAGGCGGCCGACCTCCAGCTCCACCCCTTCGATGGCCTGCAACGCCTCGGCCAACCGCTCGGCGATGGGCACGCCGCCGGTCTGGAGGCCGATCACCTCGACGCGGTCGAGGCCGTGGTTGCGCTCGATCACCTCGTGGGCCATCCGCCAGATGGCCCGGTGGAGGTCCTCTCGCTCCAGCACCCGGGTGCGGGCAGAGAAAACGCCCCCGTAAGGGGGCGCAATGCGGCGTTCGCGTTCGGCCAACGTCCCTCCTGTCCGTGCGGGCCTCACCGGACCCGCTTCACGGTCAGGACGTGACCGTACCACGCCCATCTCTAGGCGTCCCGGCGACGCCAGACGACGTGGGAGCCCTCGGCCTGGCCCCGGCGTTCGAAGCCGCACGCCGCCAGCACACCCTCGGCCGCCGCGTTGTCCCGGTGGACCCGGGCGTACACCTGGCCGAACCCGAGGCTCGGGCCGAGGGCCCAGTCGCTCACCAGCCCGACGGCGGCGGTGGCCAGGCCGGTGCCGCGGAACGCCGGCGCCACCCAGAAGCCGAGCTCGGCCCAGCGGCGCACGGGGTCGCGCACGACCAGGCCCACCTCGCCCCGCACCGTGTCGTCGTCCATCCCGGCCACCACCAGGTCGATGGCCACGCCGGCGGCGCGGCGGGCGGGGCCACCGGCGATCCACGCTTCGGCGTCGGCCTCGCTGCACGCGGCGGGGACGTCGGCCACGGCGGCCAGGCTCGGATCGGCCCACGCCGTCGCCAGCGCCCGGGCGTCGCCCTCCACCCATGGCCGCAGGCGGACTCCGGCGGTCGGGTGCACCAGCGGTGGATCCGGCAGCGGCAGCGCGGGGGCGGGCACCGTCCCGACGCTACGCCGGTGTACCGTCCGGCGACGCCTGGTCGCCCGAGGAGGGCATGCACCCATGAGCCCCACCCGGGTCGACCGCGCCGCCGCCTCGCTGCTCACGGGAGCAGCCGGCGCCACCCTGCTCCTGGCGGCCACGTTCCTGCCGTGGGCCCGGCGGGGAGCCGGTTCCAGCATCGCCGCCCGGCGCCTCGGCGACCTCCTGCTGTCGGGCACGGTGGAGGCCTGGGCCCCCCGGTGGCTGGCGCCGCCGTCTACGTCGTGCCGGTGGCGGGCGCCCTGCTGCTCATCGGGTGCGGCCTCGGTGGGCGCGGCGGAGCGCTGGTGGCGGCGGCGGGGCTGGTGCCCGCCGGCGTGGTCACCGGTCTCACCGTCGCCGCCCTCCCCCGCCGCCACGCCCTCGACCTGGGAACCGGCGCCGTGCTGGCCGCCGTCGGATTGTGCCTGGGAGCAGCGTCCGCCATCCTCACCGCAGGTGCGGCGCCTCGCCGGCTGGGCTGACTCGACGACGGGAGCATCGGATGTTCTGCACCACCTGCGGCCGGGCGTTCGCCGAGGGGGAGACCAGTTGCCCGGCGTGCGGCGCGTCCCGCCCCGGCGCCTGGGAGCCGAGCCCCCCCGCCGGGGGGCAGCCCGCCACGCCACCCGGACCGGCACCGCCGGTGCCCCCCGGTGCCTGGGCCCAGCCGGTCGGGCCGCCCCCCGTCCCGCCCGGCGTCTGGGGCCAACACCTGGCCACCCCGCCGCCACCGGCGTGGGGCCCCCCGCCGCCCCAGCGCCGCCGGCGCGGCCTGCTGCCCCTGGCCCTCCTGGTGGTGGGCGTGCTGGCCCTGGCCGCAGTCGGCTTTGCCGTGGTGCGGGCCGTCAGCGGCGGGGGCGGCGGGGCCTCCGACCCGGAGGAGGCTGTCCGCGACCTGGCCGAGGCGGTCGTCAAGGAGGACCCGGCGGCGGCCTTGGCGGTGATGAACCCCGAAGAGGTGCGTGCCCTCGGCGAGCTGTACTCCGACGTGGAGGACCGCGCCCGCGCCCTCGGCTACGCCCCCAAGGGCAAGGCGCTCGGCGGGATCGACCTGCGCCTCTCGGGCCTCCGGTACGAGGTGACCGAGCTGGGCGACGACGTGGCCAAGGTCACCGTCACCGGCGGGGCCATCCGCTACGACGTGACCCGCTCGCGGCTGGGACGCCAGGTCAACCGCGTGATCGAGCGTGAGACGGCCAGCGACGGCTCGGACGACGTCGACGAACCGGCCCCGAAGCCCGAGGCTCGCTACACCGGCTCGGTGCCGGTCGAGGACCTGGCGCCGCCGTCGGAGGGGGGCCCGGCCGGGTCGCCGTTCCTCATGGCGGTCAAGCACGGCGGTGGGTGGTACGTGAGCCCCATGTACACCGCCGCCGAGTACCTCGTGCGGGCCCAGGATCTCCCCGCCAGCCGGTTCAAGGGGGTGGAGCCCGCGGAGCCCACTGCCGACTCGCCCGAGGCGGCGGCCCGGGCCCTGGCGAAGGCGCTGGCCAAGGTGGACACCGACGCCGCCGTCGACCAGCTCTCGGGGGCCGAGCTGCTCGTGCTCCGCTCCTACCGCCAGGCCCTCGACGAGGCCCTGAACCGGCTGCTGGACGACAACGACGTGGAACGCCCCCGGGCCGAGGTCGACACGGTGGCCCTCGACACCCGGCCCCTCGACGATGGCGAGGCGCGGGTGGACATCACCAAGGTGACCGGCACCGCCCGCTGGACCGACGCCGACGGCGACCAGCGGGCTGACTTCGACTGGGACGGCCGGTGCCCGAGCATCTCCCGCGAGGACGACGAGGACCGGGAGCTGTGCATCACCGTCGACACCCGCCGGTTCGGGATCACCCGCGCCTTTGTCGTGGCCACCGAGGAGGATGGCGGCTGGAGGATCAGCCCCGTCGCCACGCTTCTGCGCTACGGCCGCCAGGTGCTGCCCAAGCTCGACGCCAACCTCGTCAGCCGGGTGCTGGGCGTCCCCGACACGGTCGAGCCCACCGGCACCGCCGCCGTCGGCGAGCCCTTCGACGCCAAGCTGAACGATGCCGGCTTCGCCGTCTACGACCTCGAAGTGCAAGCCGACGAGCCCTTCACCGTCTCGGCGCCCGACATCAGCGACGACGAGGCGACCTTCACCTACGTGGTCGACGACCAGGGCCGCATACGGTCCTCGTTCGAACCGCTGGAGCCCACGACGCCACGTGGAAGCTGGTCGTCCTCGGCGAGCACTACCAGGCGGGGACGGTGGAGGTGTCCGTGCAGGCGGTGACCACCACACCGGTCACCCTCGGCACCGCGGTGACGGGCGAGGTCGAGCCGGGGGGACTGGCCGAGTTCACCTTCCGGGGCGACGCCGGTGACGAGGTCGTCGTCGAGGTGGACGACGACACCCTCGATGTCGAGGTGCTCGGCCCCGACGACGACGAGCTCGATGCCGACAGCTCGGGCGTCTACCGCCTGGAGCGTTCCGGCGAGCACCGGGTGCAGGTCTCGGGAGGCGAGGGCGACGGTCGCTTCCGTCTGTCGGTCGAGCGGGCGACCGACTTCGTGCTCGGCGACGGCAGCTCCGACCGGGCCCTGGGCACGTTGTCCACCCCGACCTCGACGTTGGAGATCGAGCTCACCGTGCGGGGCCGGCGCCACCGTGTCCGTCATCGCCCGCCCGACCAACCCGGCCATGGACATCACCTTGACGGTGCTCGACCCCGACGGCACGTCCACGCCCTACAACGTGGCCCGGGCGGGAGGGAGCGAAGGCGTGCGGTTCTTCCCCGACGAGACCACCACCTACACGCTGAAGATCACCGGAGCCGGGGTCACCGGGGACGTCGCCCTCGTCGTCACGTCGCGGTGACCGCGCTCGCCGTGCCCGGGCACGCCGTGACTGGGTTCTTCACGCCTCCTCGGGCCGGACCTCGGTGGCGATGCGGGCCAGCAGCCCGTTCACGAACCGGCCCGAGTCCTCGGTGGAGTAGGCCTTGGCCAGCTCCACCGCCTCGTTGATCACCACGTTTCGGGGAACGTCGGGCCGGTGGGCCAGCTCGTAGGTGCCCATCCGCAGCAAGGCCCGATCGAGGGCAGGCATGCGCTCCAGGGACCAGTGCTGGGCGAAGCGACGCAGCAGGGCGTCGATCTCCGCGAGGTGCTCGCCCACCCCGGCGACCACGTCGGCCGCGTAAGCATCGGGGGGGAGGGGGAGGGCGGCGATGGTGGACGCCGGGGCCTCCCCCTTCACCTCCGCCTCGTACAAGAGGCCGAGGGCCCGCTCCCGCGCCTCGTGGCGCGAACCGGTGTCGGGCACGGTCAGGCAGGGCGGCGCGCGTCAGGCACGGGTGAGGTACTCGCCGGTCCGGGTGTCGACCTTGAGGCGGTCGCCGACGTTGACGAACAGCGGCACCTGGATCACCAGGCCGGTCTCGAGGGTGGCCGGCTTGCGGGCCCCCGACACCCGGTCGCCCTGGAAGCCCGGCTCGGTGTCGGTGACCCCGAGCTCCACCGCGGCGGGCAGCTCGGTGCCGACGATCTCCTCGCCGTGCATCGACAGCACCGCCGAGCGCCCCTCGGTGAGGTAGGGGGCGGCGTCGCCCAGCACGGAGGAAGGCACGTGGAGCTGCTCGTAGGACGAGGAGTCCATGAACACGAAGTCGTCGCCGTCGCGGTAGAGGTACTGCATCTCCCGCTTGTCGAGGCGGGCCTGCTCGACCTTCTCGGCGGCCCGGAAGGTGCGGTCGACCACCGCGCCGGTGCGCACGTTGCGCAGGGTGGTGCGCACGAAGGCGCCGCCCTTGCCCGGCTTAACGTGCTGGAACCCCACCACCGAGAAGAGCCCCTCGGGCAGCTCCAGGGTCATGCCGTTCTTCAGGTCGTTGGTGGTGATGGCCATGGTGGTCCTTGTTCGCTCGGGGAGGCAGGCGTCAGCGCAGGACCGGGTCCTTGGGCGCTCGGGTCAGCGCTCGGCACCCCTCGGGGGTGACGACCACGGTGTCCTCGACGCGGACGCCGCCGTGCTCGGGGAGGTACACGCCCGGCTCGACGGTGACGACGTGGCCGGCGGCGAGCGTAGCATCCGAGCTGGCCGCCACCCTGGGGGCCTCGTGGATCTCGAGGCCCACGCCGTGGCCGGTGCCGTGCAGGAAGGCCTCCCCCCAGCCGGCGTCGACCAGTACGTCGCGGCAGGAGGCGTCGACGTCGCGGCAGGCCACGCCGGGGGCGACGGCGGCCACGCCGGCGGCCTGGCTGGTGGCCACCACCTCGAGCATCCGGGCCTGGGTGGCGGTGGGTTCGCCGAGGACGAGGGTGCGGGTCATGTCCGAGCAGTAGCCGTCGACCAGGGCGCCGAAGTCGAGCACCACCAGGTCGCCCTCCACGATGCGGCGGTCGCCGGGACGGTGGTGGGGCATGGCCCCGTTCGGCCCCGCCGCCACGATCGTCTCGAAGCTGGTGGCGGTGGCGCCCAGGCGGCGGATCTCGGTGTCGAGCTCGAGCCCGAAGTCGCGCTCGGTGGGCCCGTCGAGCAGGCGACGGCCCACGCTGGCCAGGGCGGCATCGGCGACGGCGGCCGCCGCCTCGATGCGGGCCACCTCACCTTCGTCCTTGACCTGGCGGAGGCCGTCGACCAGTCCTTCGGTGGCGACCAGCTCGACTTCGGGGAACCACTCGGCCGCGTACTTGCGCTGGGCCGCCCAGGTGACGGCGTCGGCTTCCAGCCCGAGGCGCCCGACACCCGCCACCGCCGCCGTCACCAGCTCCTGCTGGCCGGTACCGGAGATCTCGATGCGGGCCTCCACGCCGGCCGCCGGCAGCTGGGTGGCGGCCTGCTCGCCGTAGCGGCCGTCGGACACGAAGACCAGCTCGTCGGGCAGCACCACCAGCAGGGCGGCCGACCCGGTGAAGCCGGTGAGGTAGCGGATGTTGACCAGCTTGGTGACGAGGAGGGCCTCGCAGCCGGCAGCGGCGAGCTGCTCGCGCAGCCGCCCGGCGCGGGCGCCGGTGTCCATGGGGGCCAGGGCGTCGAGCGCGGCATCGTTCACGGGCGGTCCTCCAGCAGGGCGGCGACGTCGTCGAGGGCGAGGCGGTAGCCGTCGCCCCCGAAGCCGGTGATCGAGCCGGAGGCCACCGGCGCCACCACCGAGGTGTGGCGCCACGGCTCACGGGCGTTGGGGTTGGACAGGTGCACCTCCACGACCGGTCCCCCGAAGGCGGCCAGAGCGTCGTGGATCGACCAGGCGTAGTGGGTGAAGGCGCCGGGGTTGATGACGATGGCGGCGCAGCGCCCGCGGGCGGTGTGGACCGCCTCCACCAGGTCGCCCTCGTGGTTCGACTGCACGTGCTCGAGGTCGAGGCCGTGCTGCCCGGCCTGGGCGCGTGCCACGGCCACGTGGTCGGAGAGGGTGGCCGACCCGTACACGTCGGGCTCGCGCTCGCCGAGCAGGTTCAGGTTGGGTCCCGACAGCAGGAGCACCACGGGGCGGTCGCGCCCCGCCGTCGCCTCGGTCACCGGAGCGCCTCGAGGGTGGCGCGGAGGAGGCGGCGATCCTCGACCCGCACCGGCTCCACCCCCCGGGGGCCGTCGAGCACGAAGGTGACCCCTTCGACCGCCTTCTTGTCCCGGGCGAACAGGTCGACCACCTCGTCGGGGTCGAGGCCGGGAGGGACGGTCATGGGCAGGTCGTAGCCGCCCACGACCCGCCGGTGCTCGGCCACCCGCTCGCCGTCGATGCGGCCCAGGGCCCGGGCCAGCTCCGCCGCGTACACCAGGCCGATGGCCACCGCTTCACCGTGGCGGAGGTCGTAGCGCCCCGCCGTCTCCAGGGCGTGGGCCAGGGTGTGCCCGTAATTCAGGACCGCCCGCCGCCCGCCCTCGCGCTCGTCGGCCGCCACCACCTCGGCCTTGCACGCCACGCACGCCGCCACCGCCTCGTCGAGGGGCAGGTCGGGCAGGTGGTCCACGCCGAGGAAGGCGTACTTGGCCATCTCCCCCAGGCCGCTGCGGTACTCCCACGGCGGCAACGTCTCCAGCGCCTCGATGTCGCACAGCACCGCGCAGGGCTGCCAGAACGCCCCCACCAGGTTCTTGCCCTCGGGCAGGTTCACGCCGGTCTTGCCGCCGATGGCGGCGTCCACCTGGCCCAGCAACGTGGTGGGCACGTGCACCACCGGCACGCCCCGGTGGTAGATGGCGGCGGCGAAGCCGGCGGTGTCGGTGACGACCCCGCCGCCCACCGCCACCACCACGTCGCCCCGGGTGAGTCCCCACGCTGCCCAGTCGCGACAGAGGTCCTCCACCGTGCCGAGGTGCTTGGCCTCCTCGCCCGCCGGCATCGCGAACGTGCGGTGCTCGATGCCGGGGTCGACCGGAACGTCGATGCCCGGCGAGGTCACCACCGCCGCCCGCCGGGCCCCGACCGGGAGCACCTCGAGGAGGCGGTGGCGGGCGCCCGCCCCCACGAGCACGGGATAGCTGCGCTCACCGAGGTCCACCTGCACCGTGATCACGCCGATACTCCCGCCTCGTGGCGGCGGACGAGGTCGGCCACCTGGTCGGCCAGCTCGCCCTTCGGTCGCGATGACCGCTGGTGCACCGGGGCCACGTCGATGACCGCGTCCGCCACCTGCCGGTACCAACCGGTCCGCTCGGCATGCAGCCTGGCCAGAGTGCTGGTCGCGTCGCCTGCCCCGGCGTCGTCGAGGAGGGGACGGTGCGCCCGCCGCCGCACGCGGCTGGCGAGGAAGGCCGGGTCGGCGTCGAGCCACACGACGAAGGCCCGCTCGGTGAGGGCGCGCCGGTTGGCCTCGGCGACGACCACACCGCCCCCGGTGGCCATCACCGTCGGCTCCGGGCGGGCCAGCAGTGCCGCCAGCACGTCGGCCTCGGCCTTGCGGAAGGCGGGCTCGCCCTCGGCGAACCAGCCACGGACGGACCGACCGGTGCGGGCCTCGAGCTCGTCGTCGGCGTCGACGAACGGGCGCTGCAGGCGGCGGGCCACCCGCCGGCCGACCGACGACTTGCCGGCGCCCATCATGCCCACCAGCACGACGTGGCCGGGCTCAGCCAAGGGGACCGGCCTCCAGGGCGGCGAGGAAGGTGTCCCGGTTGCGCACCATCTCGGTCACCGAGTCGCCGCCGAACTTGCGGGCCGCCTCGTCGGCCAGGACGAGGGCGGTCATGGTCTCGGCCACCACCCCCATGGCGGGCACGGCGGTCACGTCGGTGCGCTCCTTGAACGACACCGTCTCGGCCTTGGTGAGCACGTCGACGGTGCGCAACGTCGGCCGGTTGAGGGTGGCGAGCGGCTTCATGGCCACCCTCGCCACGACCACCTCCCCGGTGGACATGCCTCCTTCGATCCCGCCGGCCAGGGTCCCTTCGCGGTGGAACCCGGCGGTGTCCCACGTGATGGGATCGTGGGCCTCGCTCCCCCGCCGCCCGGCCACCTCGAAGCCCTCGCCGATCTCGACGCCCTTCACCGCCTGGATGCTCATGAGGGCGCGCGCCAGCAGGGCGTCGAGCTTGCGGTCCCAGTGCACGTGGCTGCCCAGCCCCACGGGGACCCCGTAGGCGAGCACCTCGACCACCCCGCCCAGGGAGTCGCCGTCGCGGGCGGCGGCCTTGATGTGCTCGACCATGGCGTCCTCTGCGATCGGGTCGATGCAGCGGACCTCGGACCGGTCGACGGCGTCACGTTCGGCCGGGCCGGGCCGGGCACCGGGCTTGGCCCGCACCGCGCCCAGCTGGATCACGTGGGACAGGACCTGAACGTCGAGCTCCCGGAGCAGCGCCTTGGCCAGGCTGCCGGCGGCCACCCGGGCGGCGGTCTCGCGGGCCGATGCCCGCTCGAGGACGTCGCGCGCGTCGGTGAAGCCGTACTTCTGCATGCCCGCGAGGTCGGCGTGCCCGGGACGCGGCTCGGTGAGGGGAGCTTCGGTGGGCCCGTCCTCCGCTCGGGCCGACATCTCCCGGCCCCACCGCTCGGGGTTGCGGGTCCACTCGGTGTTGGCGATCTGGACGGCCACCGGTGAACCGAGGGTGCGGCCGTGGCGCACCCCGCCGAGCAGGCTGACGGCATCCTCCTCGAAGCGCATGCGGGGCCCGCGGCCGTAACCGAGCCGGCGCCGGGCCAGCTCCGCGCCGATGTCCTCGACGCTCACCGCCAGCCCGGCCGGCAGCCCCTCCACCACCACCACCAGGGCGGGCCCGTGGGATTCACCGGCGGTGAGGAAGCGGAGCACGCGCCGAATCTACCGGCGGGCCTGCACCGGGCACCGAAGGGTTGGCTGAATCGGCACGGCGGCCGTGGCAACGCCCGGGGGTCAGGGGCGGGGCAACAGGTGGGCGGCGTCGTTGAAGCGGACCAGGCGCCAGCGCCCGCTCGCCCAACGCCACTCCGTGAGCGAGGTGTTCACGACCTCTCCGGTGATCACCGTGCCGCTACCGATGGGCAGGTCGCCGAGGGCCACGAAGCTGGCACCGACGATCCCGCCGTGGCCCACGACGACGACGTGTTGGCCCGCGTGCTCGTCGGCGATGCGGCGGAGCCTGGTACCGGCGCGCACGGAGAACTCGGCCCACGTCTCGGCGCCGGGGGTGCGCCGACGGAACGGATCGTCGGGTCCGTCGTGTCTCGGGTAGCGCTCCCGGTACTCGGGATACGACAGGCCCTCCGCCTCGCCGGCGTGCATCTCGCACCAGTCGCATTCGGGCTGCGGGCTCACCTCGGCCACCGCGGGGGCGATGATCTCGCCGGTCTCGATGGCGCGCTGCAGGATGCTCGTGTAGACGACCTCGGCGTCGCTCAGCTCGCCCGTGGCCAGCAGGCGGTCACGCAGCATGGCGGCCTGCTGGCGCCCGAGGTCGGAGAGACCGGTGCAGGTGTCGTGGCCCGACACCATGCCGTCCGCCTGCGCCTGCGACTCGCCGTGCCTGATCAGCACCAGTCGGGTGTCAGGTGTCGTCACGACCGCAAGTAGAGCAGCCCAGGCTCAGAGGGCTCGAAGCAGAGAGGTGTGGAACAGCACCGCCAGCACGCAGCCGAGGGCCAGCCAGGGACCGAAGGGGAAGGCCCGGCTCTCCCGGCCGCGGGCGAAGAACAGCGCCACCCCTGCGGCCAGGCCGAGCAGGCAGGCGAGGATCACCGAGTAGAGCACCAGCACGGGGTGGATGAGCCCGAGGTACAGGCCCATGAGGGCGGCCAGCTTCGCGTCTCCGAGGCCCATCCCCCTGGGAAACACCAGGGCCGGCAGGAAGAGGAACAGGAAGTAGCCGACTCCGCCGACGGCGGCGCCGAGCACCGCCCCCTTGGGGTGCTCCAGGGTGAGGGCCACCAGGGGGAGGGCCACCAGCGAGACCATGATGGCCGGGTAGGTGATGCGGTCGAGCAGCCGGTAGAGCTCGAAGTCGATCACCGCCTGGGCCAGCAGCACCGAGAACAGGAACAGGTACGCCAACAGCACCCATCGCGAGCCGAAGCGCAGGCCGGCGGCCACCCAGAGGACGGCGTTGCCCACCTCGACCAGTGGGTAGCCGAGCGGGATGGGCGCACCGCAGGAACGGCAGCGTCCTCGCAGGCGGAGCCACGACACCACCGGAACCAAATTCCCCGGCGTCAACCGCGCCTCGCACTCCGGGCACCGCGGGGGCGGGCGCAGCGAGGCGCCGTCGGGCAAGCGCACGATCACCGTGTTCAGGAACCAGCCCACCGCCAGCCCCCCCCGGGCCAGCACGACCAGCAGGACCGTCGTGCTCACGGGGTGGTGGTGGGCGGGGCGCTCGGCCTCGTCGTGCTGGCCGGCCCCCCGCCCTTCGGAGCCTGGGCCAGCTCCTTGTCGAGGGCGGCCAGGACGGCGTCGGCCAACCGGTCGGCACCGAAGCGGCTGAGGTGGATGCCGTCGCTCTGGCGGGCCAGCTGGGGTTGGCCGTCCTCGCCGGGGAGGTAGGCCGAGTAGCCGCCGCCGTCGGGGGCCAGCACCGACCGGCTGTCCACGAACCGGACCCAGGGTCGGCGGGCGGCCTCGCGGCGGTAGATCTCGTCGAGGATGTCCATGCGCTCGCTGAACTCGGCCTTGCGCATGGTCGGCTGCCCCACCCAGATGACCAGGCGCCCGTCGCCGCCGAGCAGGTCCATGGTGAGCGCCACCCGCCGCCGGTACTCGGCCTGCCACTCGGGCGTGCGCACCGCGTAGGGCTTACCGTCCACCTCCATGGGCTGCGCGTCGTTGGCCCCGAACATGATCATGACGACCTCGGGCCGGGCGGGTAGCACCTCGTCGCGCAGGTGGGCGGGCCAGTCGAAGTAGTCGGGGCGGGTGAGGCCGGTAGAGATCCGGTAGTCGAGGTCGGCGGTGACCGTGCCCCGATCGGTGGCCTTCTCCACCACCGAGGTGCCCACCTCCTGCACCATCGAGTCGCCCCCCACCCACAGTTTCAGGGGGTTGTCGGCGGTCGGTTGGCGCAGCCGGACGGCGGGCAGCGGCGCGTCGGCCGGGCGGGTGGTGGCGGTCACCTTCGACACGCTCCGTGTGCCGGCCTCGGGGTCTCGGCCGATGGCCTCCTGGATGGCGGCCCGAGGCTCGTTCAGCCGGGTGAGGTGGCTGAGGCCGCGCACAGGCGTGGCCACGCCCCTCGCCAGCGTCCGCTTCCACCCGAAGGGCTGGCGGTTGGCCAGGGCGTAGAGGGAGTCGGCGTTGAGCAGGGCACCCAGGGCGAAGGCGATGATCCCGACCACGATGACCCGGCCGGCGGCCAGGGGGCGGTCCCCGGCGGTGGCGTGGTACTGCAGGGTGCGGGGGCGCCGGGACGGGGTCGGTCGCGGGCTGGTGACCATCAGAACTGGAAGTAGATGAACGGGGCCACGCCGGTGGGGCCGAGGGCGTCGATGACGAGGAGACCGAGCGCCAGGCACACGCCCTGCACCACCGGAGCCGCCCGGGAGAACACCGCCTGCGCCCGCCCCACGAAGCCGGCGGGCACGAACTGGGCGGCGACCATCGCCACCACCACGAACACGAGCATGGGCCGCACCAGGGTGCCGGCACCCCACGCCGTCAGCAGCCGCCAGAGCAGCTCCCCCGCCTTGGCGAAGGACTCGGCCCGGAAGAACACCCACGCCAGGCACACCACGTGGAAGGTGACCGCCCAGCGCAACACCGGCGACCACCGGCCGGCCACCACCCCCAGGGCCTGCTGGCGCTGCTCCCACGCCCGCTCGGCCACCAGGGCCAGCCCGTGGATGGCGCCCCAGACCACGAAGGTCCACGCCGCGCCGTGCCAGAGCCCGCCGATCACCATGGTGAGCAGCAGGTTGCGGCGCATCCGGTGCTCGCCGCCCTGGTTGCCCCCGAGCGGGATGTAGAGGTAGTCGCGCAGCCAGAACGACAGCGTCATGTGCCACTTGCGCCAGAAGCTCTGGATCGACGTGGCCGCGTAGGGGGCGTCGAAGTTCTGCGGGAAGCGCAGGCCGAGGAGCAGGGCGCAGCCGATGGCGATGTCGGTGTAGCCGCTGAAGTCGGCGTAGATCTGCACGGCGTAGCCGTAGACGGCGAAGAGGATCTCGAGGTTCTGGTGCTGGCCGGGGTTGGCGAACACCGGCTCGACGATGGCCGTGGCCACGAAGCTGGAGACGACCACCTTCTTGAACAGCCCGGCGAAGATGAGCCGGAAGGCGAGGGCGGCGTCGATGCGTCGTGGATCAGGGCGTTCGTTGAGCTGGGGCAGCAGCTCCCGGGCCCGCACGATCGGTCCGGCCACCAGGTGCGGGAAGAACGACAGGTACACGGCGAAGTCCAGCGTCGGCGATGGCTCGGTGTCGCCCCGGTAGGTGTCGATGACGTAGCTGAGGGCCTGGAAGGTGAAGAACGAGATGCCGATGGGCAGCACCACCTGGAGCAGCGGCGGGCTGGTGTGCAGGCCGATCCCGGCCAGGGCGTCGGTCACCGAGGTGAGGAAGAAGCCGTAGTACTTGAAGAACCCGAGCACGGTCAGGTTGGCCACGACGGCCACGATGAGCACCGCCCGGCGGGCGGCGGGGGCCGGCAGGCGGGCGATGGCCGCCGCCGCCGCCTGGTTGACCACGGTGGAGCCGGCCAGCAGGAGCACGAAACGGGGGTCCCACCAGGCGTAGAAGACGTAGCTGGCGGCAAGGATGAACCAGCGCCACGCCACTGGTCGCGGCCGCAGCAGCCAGCTGCCCACGAACGTGAGCGAGAAGAAGACCGCGAACTCGAACGTGGGGAACAGCACGGCGGGGGCAAGTATCCCGCGTAGGCGCGCCACCCTCGGTCATGCAGGGCGGCGTTCAGGCGCTGGGGGGCCCCGCCCGGCGGGTCAGCTCGGCACGGGCGGCGGCCGCCATCGCTCCCACGGGGGGGTCCTCGCCCGTCCAGCGTCGGAAGGCGTGGGCCGCCTGGTGGACCAGCATCCCCAACCCGTTCACCGCCACCGCGCCCCGCTGGCGGGCCTCGACCACCAGGCGGGTGGCGGCCGGCTCGTACACGAGGTCGACCACGAGCTGACCGGGACCGAGCCGGTCGGTGTCCAGCGGGGGCGGTCCCCCGTCCATGCCCACCGAAGTGGCGTTGACGACGATGTCGGCCCCGTCGACCTCCTCGGGGCGACCCGCCCGCCCGACCGGGCCGGCCAGGCGAGCGGCCGCCTCGGCCCGGGTGGCGGTGCGGTTGACCACCACCACCTCGCCCGCACCGGCGCCCGCCACCGCCGACACGACGGCCCGGGCCGCTCCTCCCCCGCCGAACACCACCACCCGGCGCCCGGCGGGCTCCACGCCCTCCTCGGCGCGGAGGGCGTCGACGAAGCCGGCACCGTCGGTGTTGTCGCCGACGAGCGTGCCCGCCCGCCACCACAGGCAGTTCACCGCACCCAGGGCGTCGGCCACCGGCGTGCGCTCGTCGACCAGGGCGGAAACCGCGCCCTTGTGGGGCATGGTCACCGACAGTCCGGCCAGGCCCAGCGCCCGCAGCGCCGCCACCGCGTCGCCCGCCCTCCCGGCCGGCACCGAGACGGCGAAGAACCGCCAGTCGAGGCCGAGGGTCTCGAAGGCGGCGTTGTGGATCACCGGCGACAGCGAGTGCTCCACCGGCCGGCCCACCACGGCCGCCACCTTCACCCCGTTCTCGCCGTCACCGGTTCCGGGCACGGCCGGGCCAACCACACCCGTTGTCAGCCACAGCCGAGGCCCTTCTGCTCGCACTCGCGCTTCTTGGCGATGAACTCCTGCTCGCTGGCGGTGAAGAAGTGGCGGCCCTCCGCTTCCAGGACGTAGTAGATCCAGGGCCCGTCCGCCGGGTGCAGGGCGGCTTCGATCGCCTCAGCCCCCGGCGCGGCGATGGGGGTGGGGGGAAGTCCGGCCTGGCGCCGGGTGTTGTAGGGCGACTCGCTCTCGAAGTCGACGTCGGCGCCGGTCTGCTCGGCCAGGTAGCGCGAGGTGGCGTCGATCCCGAGGGGGATGCCCTGGTCCAGGCGGTTGTAGATGACCCTTGCGATCTTGGGGGCCTCGGCCGGGTTGCCCGACTCCTCCTGGATCAGGGACGCGACGATCAGCACCTGGTACGGGCTGAGCGAGGGAGCTCCGTCGGCGCCGGCCTGGACCCCCGAGTCGATGCCGGCGCGCAGGGCGACGGCCTCCATCTCCCGGACCATGCGTGCTGCCAGCTCGGCGGCGCTCTGCCGGCGGGGCACCTCGTAGGTCGCCGGGAACAAGAGGCCTTCGAGCGACGCCTGCCCGGCGGGCTGGTAGCGCGACCGGAGGGCGGGGTCGGCCAGGGCGGCGTCGACGGCCGCCCGATCGAACCGGCCCTCCTCGGCCAGGCGGGCGCCGATCTCGCGGAGGGTGAGGCCCTCGGGCACGGTGATGCGGGTGACGGGCGGCGGCGCCGGTCCCTTCTGCAGCGCGGCCAGGACCTCCTCGAACGAGGACCGCCGCCGGAACCGGTAGTGACCGGCCTGCACCGACACGTCCTTGCCCCGCACCCAGAAGCGGAACACGGTGGGGTTGGAGATCACCCCCTTGTCGGCGAGGAGGCCTCCCGCGCCGGTGATGGTGGTGCCCCGGGGGATGTCGACGGCCACGGCCGCGCCCGGTGCGCCCGACGGGTCGACCTGCTGCTGGTACCAGCGCCGGACCCCGAACCCCACCACCGCGACGACGGTGAGGACGAGCACCACGGCCAGGGCCAACTTCGGCAACGCCCCCCGCTCCGGGGGCAGCTCGACGTAGTCGTCGTCCTCGTGGGCGGCCCAGAGCTGCTCGTCGCCGTCCTGGTCGGACACCCGGGTCATCTCCGCTCGTGCTCGCTTGCCTGGTCCACGCCGTGGCCGTGCCTTGCGCCGGTGTCGAGCCACGCCTGCAGCAGCACCGCCGCCGCCACCTGGTCGACCACCTTACGGCGGGCCCGCTCGTCGAGGCCCTGCTCGGCCAGGATCCGGTGGGCGCTGACGGTGGTGAGGCGCTCGTCGTGCACCACCACCCGCACGCCGAGCACGCCGAGAGTGGTGGCCAGCTCGGCCACCTCGGCACGAGCCGCCACCGCCGCCGGGCCCTCGCGGCCGTCGAGAGAGAGCGGCAGTCCCACCACCACCACGCCGGCCTCCTCCGCCGCCACCAGCGCGGCGATGCGACGGTGGTCCTCACCGGGATCGCCGGAGCGGGCGAGGACGGTGAGCGGCGTGGCCAGCACGCCGCCGGGGTCGCTGACGGCCACGCCGATGCGGCGGGTTCCTAGGTCGAGGGCCAGGGCCCTCACCGCAGGAGGCGGTTCACGAAGGGGCGATGCCCGCCGCCACCCGCACCTGGTCGAGGGCGGCGTCGAGCTGGGACGGGTCCTTGCCGCCGGCGATGGCGAGGTCGGGAGCCTTGCCGCCGCCACCCTTGACCGTGCGGGCGGCCTCGGCGATGAGGCTGCCGGCGTGCAGGCCCCCGTCGGGTCGAGCGGCGGCGACCAGCACCACACCACCACCGGCCGGAGCGCTGCCGAGCACCGCCGCCCGCACCCCGGGCTTGTCCCTCAGGGCGACGGCGAGGTCACGGACCTCGTCGCGGGACAGGCCGTCGACCCGGGAAACCACCACGCCGTCCACGGCGGAGGCGGCGAGATCGGCGGCGGCGCCGGTGGCGGCTGAGCGCCGCAGGGCCTTCACCTCGTCCCGCAGCGCCCGGATCTCCTCCAGCCGCTTGTCGACGCCTTCGAGCAGCTCGGCGGCGGGGACACCCACCCGCTGGGCGGCCTCGGCGATCACCCGCTCGCTCTGGCGGAGCCGCTCGATGGGCCCGAAGCCGGTGACGGCCTCGATGCGGCGCAGGTTGGAGCCGATCGAGCTCTCCGAGATGACCTTCATGGGCCCGATGTCGCCCATGGCCTTCACATGGGTGCCGCCGCAGAGCTCGATGGAGTGGTGACCGGCCTCGAGCACCCGCACCGTCTCGCCGTACTTCTCCCCGAAGAAGGCGATGGCCCCCAGCTCGGCCGCCTCCTCCCTGGTGGTCTCGAAGTGGCGCACCGGGGCGTTGTCGAGGATGTCGGCGTTGGCCAGGTCCTCGATCTGGGCGATCTGTTCGGGGGTGACCGGCTCGTAGTGGCTGAAGTCGAAGCGCAGGCGGTCCGGGGCCACGAGCGACCCCTGCTGCTTCACGTGGTCGCCCAGGACCGACCGCAGGGCCCAGTGGAGCGCGTGGGTGCCGGTGTGGTTGCGGCGGATGGCGTCGCGCCGCTCCCCGTCGATGGCCGCCAGTGCCTGCTGGCCGGCCTCGATGCTGCCCTCGGTCACCCGGGCGCGGTGCAGGTGCAGGCCGGGCAGCGCGTAGACGGTGTCGAGCACCTCGGCCCGGCCGGTGTCGGTGGTGATGGTGCCGGTGTCGCCGACCTGGCCACCGGACTCGGCATAGAAGGGTGTCCGGTCACAGAAGATGCTGACGGTGTCGCCCTCTCCGGCGGGCACGACGGCCAGCACGGTGACCTTCGACTCGTTCTCCTCGCGGCCGGTGAACTCGGTGGTGCCGTGGCGCTCGAGGATCTCGGCGAACGCGGCCGCCTCGTCGCCGCCCGCCGCCCCTCCCCGCCTGCCCGCCTCGCGGGCCCGTTGGCGCTGGGCGGCCATGGCCTCCTCGAATGCGGCGATGTCGACTTCGTGGCCCCGGTCGGCGGCGATCTCGGTGGTGACCTCGAGCGGGAACCCGTAGGTGTCGTGGAGGGAGAAGGCCACCGCGCCCGGGACCGTGCCCCCCTCGGGCAGGGCGTCGAGCTCGGCGTCGAGCAGGCCGAGCCCGGTGCGCAGCGTCCGCCGGAACTGCTCCTCCTCCCTGCTCAGCACACCCTGCACCAGGTCGCGCGCCCCGACCAGCTCCGGGTAGGTGTCGCCCATCACCTCGGTGGTGTGCTCGGCCAGCACGGGCGTGATGGGCCGGTCGATGCCGAGCAGGTACGCGAAGCGAACGGCCCGGCGGATGATGCGGCGCAGCACGTAGCCGCGGTCCTCGTTGCTGGGGACCACGCCGTCGGCGATGAGGAAGGTCATGGTGCGGGCGTGGTCGGCCAGCAGCCGCAGGGCGATGTCGGTCTGCTCGCTGTCACCGAGCCGGCGACCGGTGACGTCCTGGGCGGCGTCGATCAGCCGGGTCACCGAGTCGGCGGCGTAGAGGGACGGGCTGCCGGCCATGACGCCGAGGATGCGCTCCAGGCCGGCGCCGGTGTCGACGTTGCGGGTGGGAAGGTCGCTGAGGGTGCGATCGGGGTTGCGGAAGTACTGGGGGAACACCAGGTTCCAGAACTCCACGAAGCGGCGCTCGGCGTCGGGGTTGGCGGGGCCGCCGTCGGGGCCGTGCTCGGGCCCGAAGTCCCAGAAGATCTCGCTGGACGGACCGCACGGGCCGGTCTCGCCCATCTCCCAGAAGTTGTCCTTGCCCAGGCGCTGGATGCGCTGGCGGGGAAAGCCGACGGCGTCGGCCCAGATCTCCTCGGACTCGTCGTCGTCGGTGTGCACGGTGACCCACATGCGGTCGCCGTCGAGGCCGAGCACCTCGGTGACCAGCTCCCACGCCCACGGGATGGCCTCGGCCTTGAAGTAGTCGCCGAAGCTGAAGTTGCCGAGCATCTCGAAGAAGCTGAGGTGGCGCAACGACCGGCCGATGTCGTCGAGGTCGTTGTGCTTGCCGCTGAGCCGCACGCACTTCTGCACCGTCGCCGCCCGGGGTGGGTCGAACGACGGCCGCTCCTCCCCGAGGAAGTACGGCACGAACTGCATCATCCCCGAGTTGGTGAACATGGGCGCGGTGGGGTGCAGCGGGATCAGCCCGGCCGAGGGCACCACCGTGTGGGCCTTGGCCTCGAAGAAGGCGGTCCAGGTCCGGCGCAGCTCGTCGGCTCTCATGGCCGGGTCAGCCTACCGGCGAGGCCTCGGGCCCCTCCCGGTGATCCCCGTCTGCCGGCCCGCTACCGGGTCCCGGCCGGTCGGCGACGCGGGCTCGCAGCTCGGCTTCGCGCACCCGCATGGCGGCCCGTCCCTCGGTGGCGGCGGCCTTGACGCCGCGCCCGACCCGCCGAGCGGCGCCGGTGACCTCCTGCTGCACCCGGTCGGGTAGGTGGGCGGCGGCGCGCTTGACCCGCCGCTGCACGTAGACCGACGAGCCGAGGCCCGCCACCGTTCCCGCCCCGAACCAGAACGCCCGCTTGAACATCAGCTGCCGGACGAGCGCAGCCGGCGGGCGGCCCGCTGGGCGCCGGTGGCGACCGCGGCGGTCTTGATGACCGGCTTGGACAGGGCGAGGTAGGCCACGCGCGAGGCGCCGTCGATGCGGGCCGAGATGGATTCGGCCGCGTCGATCAGCTGGTCCACCCGCTCGATCTCACCGCCGGCGGCGGCCACCGCGGCGGACGCGTCGCGTAGCGCCGGCAGGGCCTCGGTCCGAACCTCGGCCACCACCGCTCGCAGCTCGAGGGCGGTCCGCCGCAACAGCAGGGCCGCCCAGGTGAGTACGGCCACCGCCGCCAGCGACATGACACCGGCCACCACCGCGGCGAGGTCGCCGGCGGTCACGCCTCGCCTTCGGGCTCGTCGCCGAGGCCGTCGCCGTGCAGGCCGTTCATCCGGGTGGCGACCTCCTTCTCGTGGCCGTGGTCCGACGGCTCGTAGTAGCGCCGCCCGGCCATCTCGGCGGGGCGGTGGTCCTGGGGCACCCAGCCCCTGGGGTCGTCGTGAGGATACTCGTAGCCCTCGCCGTGGCCGAGCGACGCCGCCCCCTTGTAGTGGGCGTCGCGCAGGTGGAGGGGCACCTCCCCGGCCGGCCGTTCCCGCACGTCGGCGCGGGCCCGGCCCAGCCCCACCGTCACCCGGTTCGACTTCGGGGCGGTGGCCAGGTGCACGACCGCCTGGGCCAGGTTGAACTGGGCCTCGGGCAGTCCCACGAACTCCACCGCCCGCGCCGCGGCGTCGGCCACCAGGAGACCTCGGGGGTCGGCCATGCCCACGTCCTCGGACGCGAGGATCACCAGCCGGCGGGCGATGAAGCGGGCGTCCTCCCCGGCCTCGAGCATCACCGCCAGCCAGTACAGGCCGGCGTCGGGGTCCGAGCCCCGGATGCTCTTGATGAAGGCGCTGATGACGTCGTAGTGGTCGTCACGGCCGTACCGGATCGCCTTGGTACCCAGCGCCGCCTCGGCGTCGGCCAGCGTGACCACCGGCCGCTCGGCCCCGGGACGGGGACCACTGGCCCGCTCGGCGGCGAGGGCCACCGCCACCTCCAGGCTGGTCAGCACATGGCGCCCGTCGCCCGCCGCCCGGGCCACCAGGTGCTCCACCGCCTTGGACTCCGCGTCCGCCCCTTCGGCGGCCAGCCCCCGCTCGAGCAGGAGGCGCACGGCGTCGCCGTCGAGCGGCTCGAGGCGGAACAGCGTGGACCGCGACAGCAGCGGGGGGTTCACCTCGAAGTAGGGGTTCTCGGTGGTGGCGCCGATGAGGACGATGAGGCCCTCCTCCACCGACGGCAGCAGGGCGTCCTGCTGGGACTTGTTGAAGCGGTGCACCTCGTCGAGGAAGAGGATGGTGCCCTGCCCCCGCTCCCCCAGCCGCTGGCGGGCCCGGGCGGTGACCTCGCGCACGTCCTTCACGGTGGCGTTCACCGCCGACAGCGGCTCGAAGGCCTTGGCCGTCGTGCGGGCGATCAGCCGGGCCAGCGTGGTCTTGCCGGTGCCGGGTGGCCCCCACAGGACCACCGAAGACAACCGATCGGCCTCGATGAGCACCCGCAGCGGCCGGCCCGGACCGAGGAGCTGATCCTGGCCGACGATCTCGTCGAGGTGCACCGGGCGCAACCGGTCGGCCAGCGGGGCGGACGCCGCCAGCCGCTCCCCGGCCGCCGCCGCGAACAGATCTTCGGCCATCAGCGGGGCAGGACGCGGAGGCCGAGCTCGGTGAGCTGGGCCGGGTCGATGGGGGTGGGGGCGCCGGTGAGGGGGTCGGTGCCCGACTGAGTCTTGGGGAAGGCGATGACCTCCCGGATGTTCTCCTCCCCGGCGAGCAGGGCGGCGAGGCGGTCGATCCCGAAGGCGAAGCCGGCGTGGGGCGGGGCGCCGTAGCGGAAGGCGTCGAGCAGGAACCCGAACTTGGCCGAGGCCTCTTCCTCACCGATGCCGAGCAGGGCGAAGATGCGGCGCTGCACGTCGGGCCGGTGGATCCGCACGCTGCCCGAGCCCAGCTCCCAGCCGTTGAGGGTGAGGTCGTAGGCCTGGGACCGCACCGCCAGCAGCGCCTCGCCCTCGCCGGCCAGCAGCTCCCAGTCGTCGTCGTGGGGCATGGTGAAGGGGTGGTGGGCCGGCACCGGCCGACCGTCGTCGCCGATCGCCTCGAACAGCGGGAAGTCGACGACCCAGAGGAAGTGGTGGCCGCCCTCGTTCACCGGTGGTCGGCCCAGCGCAAGGCGCACGAGGCCGAGCACGTGGCACGTGCGCAGCCACTCGTCGGCCACCAACAGGAGCAGGTCGCCCGGCTCGGCGGCCAGGCTGGCGCGGATGCCGACCTGCTCCGGCTCGGAGAGGAATTTGGCCACCGGCGAGGTGAGGGTGCCGTCGGGCTCGACCTTCATCCACACCAGGCCCTTGGCGCCCCAGCGCTTGGCCGAGTCGGTGAGGCTGTCGAGCTGGTTGCGGGTGGTGGACGCCCCGCCCGGCACCCGGATCCCCTTCACGCACGGGGCCTTGAACGCGTTGAACCCGGTGCCGGCGAAGACGGGGGTGAGCTCGACCAGCTCGAGACCGAAGCGGGTGTCGGGCTTGTCGGAGCCGTAGCGGTCCAGGGCGTCCCGCCACGTGATCCGCCCCATCTGGGCCGGCCGCACACCGGTGACCGCCTCGGTCGCATCGGCGACCGCGTCGGACACGAAGGTGAGGACCTCCTCCTGGCCCACGAAGCTCGCCTCCATGTCGAGCTGCATGAACTCGAACTGGCGGTCGGCCCGCAGGTCCTCGTCACGGAGGCAGCGGGCGATCTGGTAGTAGCGGTCGAGCCCGCCCACCATGCACAGCTGCTTGAACAACTGCGGGCTCTGGGGCAGCGCGTAGAAGGCGCCGGGGCTGAGCCGCGACGGCACCACGAAGTCGCGGGCCCCCTCGGGCGTGGACGCGATCAGCATCGGGGTCTCGACCTCCACGAAACCGTGACCCTCCATGGAGCGCCGGAGGGCGCTGTTCACCCGGGCCCGCAGCCGCAGGTTGCGCTGGAGCCGGTCCCGGCGCAGGTCCACGTAGCGGTGCCTGAGCCGGAGGGTCTCATCCACGTCGCGCCGGTCGTCGACCGGGAACGGGGGCGGCTCCGCCCGGGCCAGCACCTCGACCTCGCAGTCGCCCACCTCCACCTCCCCCGTGGGCAGGACGGGGTTGGCCGTGCCCTCGGGGCGGTGGCGCACGGTGCCCGTGACCCTCACCACGTACTCCGAACGCAGGTCGGCGGCACCGTCGACCACGCACTGCACCACGCCGGTGCGGTCGCGGACGTCGACGAAGGCAAGGTGCTCGCCGTGCTCCCGGCGGCGGTCGACCCAGCCGCACAGCGCGACCTGCGCCCCGTCGTCGTCGGCTCGCAGCTCGCCGCAGTAGCGGGTTCGCATCCCGGCGGCGACACCGCTGAAACCCCCGGCGGGGACGGTGCCCGCCTCCTCGGCGCTCACCCCAGCAGCTCCTTCACATGGCCGACCACGGCTCTACGGTCGACGGCCGCCTGGCTGCGCTGGTCCTCCTTCAGGCTGCGGACGGCGACGGTGCCGTCGACCTGTTCCTGTTCGCCCACCAGCAGCGCCACCCTTGCGCCGGAGCGGTCGGCCGCCTTCATCTGGGCTCGCATCGAGCGGGCGTCGAAGGCCCGGTCGGCGCGGATGCCGGCCCGGCGTAGCTCGGTGGTGAGGTCCCGTGCCGTGTCCCCGCCGGCCACGTCGACCACGAACACGTCGACCGCGGCGGCCGCACCGGCGAACACGCCTTCGGCGTCGCAGGCCAACAGGGTGCGCTCGATGCCCGAGCCGAACCCGATACCGGGCGTGGGCGGGCCCCCCAGCTCCTCGGCCAGGCCGTCGTAGCGGCCGCCGGCGAGCACCGTGCTCTGGGCGGCGTCGAGGGCGGTGCTCTGGAACTCGAAGGTGGTGTGGGTGTAGTAGTCGAGGCCCCGCACCAGCCGGGGCTCGAGCACCACGTCGATCTCCGCCGCTCGAAGCCCGGCCAGCACCCGCTCGAAGTGGGCACCGGCGTCGTCGGAGAGGTGGTCGGTGATCCGGGGGGCGTCGGCCGCCACCGCCCGGGTGGCCGGGCGCTTGCTGTCGAGCACCCGCATCGGCGCCGCCGGCAGCTTCTCCCGGTCATCGGGGGCGAGGTCGTCGACCCGATCCTCCAGCCAGGCTCGCAGCCGCTCGATGTAGCGGGCCCGGTCGTCGCGGGTGCCCATGGAGTTCACCAGCAGGGCCACCCGGCGCAGGCCAAGGGCCCGCAGATGGTCGTGGCCGAGGGTGATGACCTCCACGTCGAGATCGGGATCGGCCGAGCCGAGCGCCTCGATGCCGACCTGGTGGTGCTGGCGTAGCCGGCCGCTCTGGGGCTGCTCGTAACGGAAGCAGGGGGTGACGTACCACGCCTTCCAGGGGGTGGCCGGGCGGTGCTGCACGAACGCCCGGACCACCGACGCGGTGCCCTCCGGCCGCAGGGCCACGTGACGGTCGCCCTTGTCCCGGAAGTCGTACATCTCCTTGCGCACCACGTCGGTGCCCTCGCCCAGCCGCTGGAACACCCCCACGTCCTCGAAGAGGGGTGACTGGACGAGGCCGTAGCCGGCACCCTCGGCCACGCCGGCGAACCCCGCCACCAGGGCCTCCCAGCGGGCCGACTCGGGCGCCAGCACGTCGGCGGTGCCCTTCGGGGCGCGGAAGGAGGCGGGGGCCGACACGGCGGCCGAGGCTACCGGAGCCCCCCGTTCGAACTGGAGGCCATAGCGTGCGCATTACGCAAGGTATGGCCTCCATATGGCTGTGGAGGCGGGGGCTCGCGTTCCCCGGCGGCCCTCGGGGGAATTGACGCGGCGCAGCCGCCAGGCGGAGCCGCTCCGATCCCTGACACCCGGATCGGCGAAGCCGGCTCCGGAGGAGCTCAGAGAACAGGCACGGAGTCGCCGCCGCTGGCGGCCGAGCGGTAGACGGCGTCGGCCAGCACGTGGGCTCGCAAGGCGTCGTCGAAGTCGGGGTGCACGGGTTCGCCCCGCTCGACGGCGCGGATGAAGTCGCCGTCGGCGTTGGGCATCTCGATGCCCCGGCGCTCGCACTCGGCCACCAGCCCCTCGGCCTCCAGCGAGCCGGCCTCGCCGCCGAGGCGGGTCCAGCGCACCGGTCCCCACCAGTCGTCGGGCTCGTCGAGCACCACCAGGGCCCGCTCGCAGAAGACCTCCATCCGGCGCAGGCTCGGCCGCTCGAGGATGTCGTGCCACACCGACACCAGGCTGCCCACGCCCCCGTCGACCAGCGACAGGGTGGCGGCGACCGAGTCCTCGATGCCGTCGAGGCCGTGGAAGTTGGCCGACCGGGCGCTCACCGAGGCCACCCGGCCGGCCAGGAACTCGAGGATGTCGAGGTCGTGGATGGCATGCTCCAGCAAGGTCCCCGAACCGGCCAGGGCCCGGTCACCCCGCCAGGTGGACCGGTAGGAGCCCTGCACCGGGATGAACTGGTCGTCACGGAACACCACGCTCATCACCCGCCCGCTGGCGGGATCGGCGATGAGGTCGCGGGCCAGGTTGCAGGCGGGCGAGCGGCGCATGATGAGGCCGACCATGTTGGTGACGCCGGCCCCCCGGACGACGTCGGCCATGGCGGTGGCGCCGGCCAGGTCGGTCGACAGCGGTTTCTCGCAGAACACGGGCAGACCTCGGGCCACGGCCGCCTCCACCAGCCGGCGGTGCTCGGCGGTCCACGTGCACACGTAGGCGGCGTCGCAGCTCTCGAGCACCTCCTCCTCCGACGCGCACGGCGTGGCCCCGCTGGCCTGGGCGAACGCGGCTCGACGGCCTTCGTCGGGGTCCCACACGCCGGCCCACGCCACGTCGGTGCCCGACCGGCGCAGCATCTTCGAGTGGAACGTGGCGATCAGCCCCGCCCCCAGGAACCCCACCCGTACGGTCACGTAGCGGCCTCAATGGCCGCTACGTGCCGTCCGCGGCGAGGGAAGCGCCAGCGACGAGCCGCCGTCGAGCGAAGCCGAAGGCGGAGCGAGACCGATGGCACGGTCATCCGGCCGAGACCCGCACGAGGAGGTCCCGGTACTGGGCCAGCGGGGCCACAGCCAAACCGTCGACCTTGGCGAGGTCGTCCCACCGTCGCAGGGTCACCGCCGCCGCCGCCCCCGGGTGGGCGGCGACGGCGGCCGCCTCTTCGGAGCCCATCGGACCGCCTTGGCGGGCGAGGCTGCGGGTCGAGCCCTCCGAGAGCGAGGCGGCATAGCGCGGGTCGACGGCGCAGAGGTAGCGCTTGGCCCGCACGTGCAGCGCCACCGGGGCGGTGACGGTGGGGGGGAAGAGGCGGGCGAGGTGGCGAGCGCCGGCCGCGTCGTGGAGTTCGGGCGCGTCGCCCTCCCCGCTCCCTCCGGCGGCGAGGTCGAGGAGGTGACCGATGTCGTGGAGCAGGGCCGCCGCCACCATCTCGTCGGGTGCCCCGGCGGCGACGGCGAGGGCCGCTGTCTGCAGCGCGTGGTCGAGTTGGCTGACCTCCTCGTCGTAGGGGTCGCTGCCCCAACGCTCGAACAGGCCGAGGAGCTGGTCGACCGACGCTGCCGTCACCGCACCGCCCGTCCCTGGAAGTCGCCGATCAACGACACGGGCACCCCGCCTCTGCCGCCCGCCCCGTCCGCCAGCTCGGCCGCCTTCTGGCGGTAGTAGTCGGCGCGCAGGTCGCCCTCGGCGGCGACGTTGTAGGTGGGGTACAGCGCCCTGCGGGCGACGCCCGAGCGGTTGGGGCCGCTGCGGTGCGGGGTGCGGGAGTGGAACCACAGGGTCTGGCCGGCCCGCACCTCGACCGGCGCCCAGCTCAGCGAGGCCACCACGTCGGACCGGATGCAGCCGACGGAGTCGGTGGGGAGCAGCTCGGCGTGGGCCCCGGAGGCCACCTCGAGGCAGCCGTTGTCCACGGTGGCGTCGTCGACCGCCACCATGGCGGACACGTGGTCCTCCACGAACCGGTAGGCGGGGGCATCCTGGTGGGCGGCGTAGCCGGCGCCGCCGGGCAGCTTGTAGTTGATCTTCTCCTTGTAGAGCACCGCCGGCTGGCCCAACAGAGCCGATGCCGCCTCGAGCATCGGGCCGGCGGTGAGCAGGGCCCGCAGGCCGCGGTGGAACGGCACGAAGTTCTCGGTGCGGCACAGCACGGGCCCGTCGTCGGTCAGCTCACGGTGGTGCAGCCACTCGCCGTCATCGGGCCACCCCGCCACCTCGTCGACCCATTGGCGCAGCGCGTCGACGTCGTCGGCGGGGAGCGTGTCGACCAACGCCCAGCCCTCTGTGGCGAAGTGCGCCACCGTGCTCGTCGTGCCCGCCGTCACCGGGGGCAGCGTACCGGTCGGAATAGGGTCGCTCCGTGCCCGGCCTCGACACCTTCTCGGTCCTCAGCTGGAACCTCTGGTGGAGGTTCGGGCCGTGGGAGGAGCGGTTGCCGGCCATCGTCGAGACGGTGCGGCGGCTCGAACCCGACGTCGCCGGGCTCCAGGAGGTCTGGGTGGCCGACGGCACCAGCAGCGCCCACCACCTCGCCGAAGCCCTCGGCTACCACGTCGCCGTCGAGCACCGCCTCGAGCTCGACGGCGTCGGCTTCGGCAACGCCGTGCTCTCCCGTTGGCCGATCACCGTGGCCGAGGCGGTGCCCCTCCCCGGCGGGGACGCGGGGGGCGCCGGCGGAGGGAGCGGCGACGAGCAGCGCTTCGCCCTGGCCACCGACATCGACGCGCCGGCGGGGAGGCTGCCGGTCTTCTCCACCCACCTCAACTGGCGCTACGACCACAGCCACGTGCGCCAGCAGCAGGTCCGCGTGCTGTGCGGGGCCGTTGCCGCCCGCCGGCCCCGCTCCTACCCGCCGGTGGTGTGCGGCGACCTCAACGCCGAGCCCGACTCCGAGGAGGTGCGGATGCTGACCGGCAAGACGTCGGTGCCGGTTCCGGGCTTCGTCCTGGTCGACGCCTGGGGGGCGGCCGGCGCGGGCGCCGGCGCCGGCCACACCTGGTCGAACGCCAACCCCTACGCCGCCGCCGAGTTCGAGCACGAGCGGCGCATCGACTACGTGCTGGCCGGCTGGCGCCGGGCCGACGGGCGGGGTCAGGCGGTGTCGTGCCGCGTCGTCGGGGACGAGCCGATCGACGGGGTCTGGCCGAGCGACCACTTCGGCGTGCTCGCCGAGCTCCGAGCCTGACCCGACGCGGTCACATGGGCGGGGCTCCACCGTGCTCACTGGTCGCCTCGCGTGTCAGCTCGGCTCCTGAGCCGAGCCAGACTGCGGGGCGTGCCCGCCGCCGACCCCGCCGCCGCCGGCGAGGCCATCACCACCGGCCGGTTGGTCTGGGCGGTGGTGGTGACCGCCGCGGCCTGCGTGCCGCTCGGCGTGTCCCTGTGGGCCTTCCTCGACGCCGTGCGCCGGCCCCGTTGGGCGTGGGCGTTGTCGCGGCACCGCCAGGTCGTGTGGCTGGTGTCGATCCTGTTCGGCCTGTTCACCGTGGTCGGGGGCCTGGCCATCTCCCTCTGGTACCTCGCCCTCGTGCGCCCGGCGGTGGCGGCCGTCGAGCGGGGCCAGCTCGACCGGTAGGGTCGCCTCTTATGGCCACGCCCGACGAGATCCGCGCCACCATCGACCGCTACATCTCGGCCTTCAGCGCCGGCGACTCCGCCGGCTGGGCCGCCCTCTTCACCGAGGACGCCACCCAGGAGGACCCGGTGGGGACGCCGGTCAACACCAGCCGGGCCGCCATCCAGGGCTTCCTCGACAACAACCTCGCCCTCTTCGGCTCGCTCACTCTGCACCTCAAGCAGGAGCCCGTCATCATCGGCCACGAGGCGGCGCTGTCGCTCTACGCCCTGGCCGGCACGGGCGCCGACCGGGTGCGCATGCCCGACATCATCGACGTCATCACCTTCGCCGACGACGCCTCCATCACCTCGCTGCGGGCGTTCTGGACGATGGAGTCGCTCACGCCCGATCCGGAGTAGCGCTCGGATCAAGTGACACCGGCGGCGGCCCGTAGCGCCGGCGAAGGTGGTGGCGCAGGGCCAGGACCCGCGCCGCCGGGGCGAACACCGGCGGCCGCCGGTGGGGCCGGAGGGTCCCGGCCGCCAGGTGCCCGAGGGCGATCAGGAAGCGGATCCCGGCCCGGTAGCGGCCGAAGTGGGTGCGCACCAACAGCAACGTGTTGCGCAGCATCAAGTAGTCGACGGTGTCGGCCCCTCCCCCGAGGTGGGGGTTGGCGACGGTGGCACCGTGGACGATGCCGACCTCCCAGCCCGCCCGGCGGGCCCGTTCGCCCAGGTCGGCCTCCTCGCAGTAGGCGAAGTAGCGCTCGTCGAAGGTGCCCACCGCCGCCAGGCACGCCCGCCGGGCCAGCAGGAGGGTGCCGTGCGGATAGCCGGCGTCCTCCCAGCCCTCCTCCACCCGGGCCGGCAGGGTGATGCCCCCGAAGTACGGATCGACCACCGGCCGGCGGCCGTCACCGACGTCGGCGCACGCCAGCCCGGCCCGGGGCCGGTCGGCTACCGCCGCCAACAGCGCTCGCAGGCAACCGGGACCGGGGAGGGCGTCGTGGGGGGCGACGGCGACCCACTCGGTGTCGTCGTGGTCCAGCCAGCGGCGGAGCCCGACGTTGGCCCCGGGACCGAAGCCGAGGTTGGCACCCGTCTCGATCAGGGCCACGTCATCGCCGAGCCCCTCCTTCAGGACCGCCAGTGCGGCGGGGGCGGACCCGTTGTCGACCACCGTGATCCGCACCGGCACGCCCTGGTCGGCGAAGGCGTCGACGGTGCGGAGGCAGCGCTGCGGCTGGTTCCAGTGCACGAGGACGACGGCCAGCGGCCCCGGCGCGGTCATGGCGCCAGTCTGGTCGCCGCGCCCCGCACCTCCCGCCACCCCGGCGGGGACCCGGCAGTGACCGCCACATTCGCGGCCCGCGGCGCCGACGGTCGCTATTCTCCCCGGCGATCCAAGGGAGGACATATGAGCGATCGACCCCCGGGCTCCCCGCCCCCTCCGCCGGGCGGCGGATCACCCCCACCGTCGGGCCCCCCCGGTGGCGGCATGCCGCCGCCCCCGCCGCCGCCCCCATCCGGGGGTGGCATGTCCGGCGGCGGCGCCATGTCGCCCCACGGGCAGCTGGCCGAGTGGCAGGACCGGCTCGTGTCGGGCCTGATCGACTTCGTCGCCCCGTTCGTCGTCGTCTCCATCATCAACTTCCTCCTCGGGGTCGGCCTCGGCGCCGGCGGGTTCGACGTCGGGGGGTGGTTCCTGAGCCTGGCCATTTGGCTGCTGCCGCTGGCGTGGACCCTCTACCAGGGCCACCTCGCCGGTAGCACGGGCCAGAGCATGGGCATGAAGCAGTCCGGCCTGCGCCTCGTGGGCGAGCAGACCGGCCAGCCCATCGGCTCCCAGCAGGGCATCGTCCGCAACCTGCTCTTCATCCCCGGCTACCTGTGCTGCGGCCTGCTCGTGGTGATCGACTCGCTGTTCCCGCTCTGGGACCCGAAGAAGCAGACCCTGCGCGACAAGATCGCCAAGTCGGTCGTCGTCAAGGGCTGACGCCAGCCGGGGGCTACGCCCCCGTCAGCGCTGGGGGGCGGTGGTGGGGGTGATGGGCGAGGGCAGGATGGTGTCGCCCATCAGGTAGCGGTCCACGGCGGCGGCGCAGGCCCGGCCCTCGGCGATGGCCCACACGATGAGGCTCTGGCCCCGGCCCATGTCGCCGGCCACGAACACCCCGTCCACGTTGGTGGCCCACCGGTCGTCGCGGGCCACCGCGCCGCGGTCGGTGAGGTCCACGCCGAGGTCCTCGAGCAGCGGGCCGCGCTCGGGGCCGACGAACCCCATGGCCAGCAGGACCAGCTCGCAATCCAGCTCGAAGTCGGTGCCCTCCACCTTCTCGAAGCGTCCCTCGACCATCTCCACCTCGTGGGCCCGCAGTCCTCGCACCCGGCCCTCGTCGTCGCCGAGGAAGCACTCGGTGTTCACCGAGAAGGCCCGCTCGCCGCCCTCCTCGTGGGCCGACGAGGTACGGAACTGCAGGGGCCAGGTGGGCCAGGGCGTGCTGTCGGCGCGGTGATCCGGCGGCCGGGGCATGATCTCGAACTGGTGCACCACCCGGGCCCCCTGGCGGTGGGCGGTGCCGAGGCAGTCGGCGCCGGTGTCGCCCCCGCCGATGATCACCACGGCCTTGCCCTCGGCCGTCAGCGAGGGTGCCGGCAGGTCGCCCTGCTGCACCCGGTTGGCGATGGGCAGGTACTCCATGGCCTGGTGGATCCCGTCGAGGTCACGGCCGGGGATGGGCAGGTCGCGCCACGCCGTGGCCCCGCCGGCGAGGACCACCGCGTCATGGTCGGCCGCCAACGCCTCCGCCGTGATGTCGGTGCCGACGTCGACCGAGGTGCGGAACACGGTGCCCTCGGCCTCCATCTGGGCGATGCGGCGGTCGAGGTGGCGCTTCTCCATCTTGAACTCGGGGATGCCGTAGCGCAGGAGGCCGCCGATGCGGTCGGCCCGCTCGTACACGGTGACGGCGTGGCCGGCCCGGGTGAGCTGCTGGGCGGCGGCCAGGCCGGCCGGCCCGGAGCCGACGACCGCCACCGCCTTGCCGGTGAGGCGGCGGGGGCGCACCGGTTGCACCCACCCCTCAGCCCAGGCGTGGTCGATGATCTCCACCTCGACCTGCTTGATGGTGACGGGGTCGGAGTTGATGCCGAGCACGCAGGCCGCCTCGCACGGGGCGGGGCACAGTCGCCCGGTGAACTCGGGGAAGTTGTTGGTGGCGTGCAGGCGCTCGATGGCGTCCTGCCAGCGGTCGCGGTAGACGAGGTCGTTCCAGTCGGGGATGAGGTTCCCGAGGGGGCAGCCGTTGTTGCAGAACGGGATCCCACAGTCCATGCACCGGCTGGCCTGGGTGCGCAGGGCATCGTCGGGGAAGGGCTCGTAGACCTCCTTCCAGTCCTTGATCCGCACCGGCACCGGCCGCCGCGACGGCAGTTGGCGCCCGTGCTTGAGGAACCCGGTGGTGTCTCCCATGCTCGGCGCCGCCCTTACCCGGCCGACGCCGCCATGATGGCGTCGTCGATGTCGGCGCCGGACTCCTCGGCGACCTTGATGGCCTGCAGCACCCGCTTGTAGTCCCGGGGCATGACCTTGACGAAGTTGCACACCTGGTACTGCCAGTCGGTGAGGATCCGGGCGGCGACCTCCGAGCAGGTGGCGTCGCGGTGGCGGAACACCACGCCCACCAGCCAGGTGGTGTCGAGGTCGTCGAGGGCCTCGAGGTCGACCATGTCGCGGTTGACGTTGCCGGCGAAGGTGCCATCGGGGTCCCACACGTAGCCGATGCCCCCCGACATGCCCGCCCCGAAGTTGCGCCCGGTGGGCCCGAGCACCACCACACGGCCGCCGGTCATGTACTCACAGCCGTGGTCGCCCACGCCCTCCACCACGGCGGTGGCGCCGGAGTTGCGGACGCAGAACCGCTCCCCCACCACGCCTCGCAGGAACACCTCGCCGGCGGTGGCCCCGTAGAGGATCACGTTGCCGGCGATCACGTTCTCTTCGGCCACGAAGCCGGGGGCGGCGTCGAGCGGCGGCCGCACCACCAGGCGCCCGCCGGACAGCCCCTTGCCCAGGTAGTCGTTGGCGTCGCCGTGCAGCCGCAGGGTGACGCCCTTGGGCACGAAGGCACCGAAGCTCTGGCCGGCCGACCCCGTGAAGGTGATGTCGATGGTGTCGTCGGGCAGGCCCAGGCCGCCGTAGGCCTTGGTGACCTCGTGGCCGAGCATGGTGCCCACCGTGCGGTTCACGTTGCGGATGGGGAACTCGAGGCGCACCGGGGTGCCGAAGGCGATGGCGTCCTGGCACTGGGTGATGAGCTGGTTGTCGAGGGCCCGCTCGAGGCCGTGGTCCTGGGCGCCGGTGCAGTGGCGGTCCTGGGCGAAGGGGGCGTCGGGCACGTGGAGGATGGGGGTGAGGTCGAGCCCGGACGCCTTCCAGTGGTCCACCGCCCGGCGGGTGTCGAGCACCTCGGCGTGGCCCACGGCCTCGGCCAGGGAGCGGAACCCGAGCTCGGCCAGCAGCTCGCGCACCTCTTCGGCCACGAACTCGAAGAAGTGCTCCACGAACTCGGGCTTGCCGGTGAACCGCTTGCGCAGCTCGGGGTTCTGGGTGGCGATCCCCACCGGGCAGGTGTCGAGGTGGCAGACCCGCATCATGATGCAGCCCGACACCACCAGCGGGGCGGTGGCGAAGCCGTACTCCTCCGCGCCGAGCAGGGCGGCGATGACCACGTCGCGGCCGGTCTTGAGCTGGCCGTCGGTCTGCACGATGATCCGGTCGCGCAGTCCGTTGAGCAGCAGCGTCTGCTGGGTCTCGGCCAGGCCCAGCTCCCAGGGGGCACCTGCGTGCTTGAGCGAGGTGAGCGGGCTGGCCCCGGTGCCGCCGTCGTGGCCCGAGATCAGCACCACGTCGGCCTTGGCCTTGGACACGCCGGCCGCCACCGTGCCCACCCCCACCTCGGCCACCAGCTTCACGTGGATGCGGGCCTCGGGGTTGGCGTTCTTCAGGTCGTGGATGAGCTGCTTGAGGTCCTCGATGGAGTAGATGTCGTGGTGGGGCGGGGGGCTGATCAGCCCGACGCCCGGGGTTGTGTACCGGGTCTTGGCGATCCACGGGTACACCTTCGAGCCTGATAGCTGGCCGCCCTCGCCGGGCTTGGCTCCCTGGGCCATCTTGATCTGGATGTCGTCGGCGTTGGTGAGGTACTCCGAGGTCACGCCGAAGCGCCCCGAGGCCACCTGCTTCACCGCCGAGCGGCGCAGGTCGCCGTTGGCGTCCGGCACGTACCGATCGGCGTCCTCCCCGCCCTCGCCGGTGTTGGACTTCCCGCCCAGGCGGTTCATGGCGATGGCGAGGGTCTCGTGGGCCTCGGCCGAGATGGAGCCGTAGCTCATGGCCCCGGTGGAGAAGCGCTTGACGATCTCGGAGACCGGCTCCACCTCGTCGATCGGCACCGGCGGGCGGTCGTCGCGGAGCTGGAACAGCCCCCGGAGGGTGGCCAGGCGCTCGGCCTGGCCGTCCACCATGGCGGTGTACTCCTTGAAGAGGTCGTAGCGGCGGCTGCGGGTGCTGTGCTGGAGCTTGTACACCGTGTCCGGGTTGAACAGGTGGTACTCGCCCTCGCGCCGCCACTGGTACTCGCCGCCCACCTCCAGCTCACGGTGGGCCCGTTCCTCGGGACGGTCGGGGTAGGCCATGCGGTGCCGGGCCGCCACCTCGGCGGCCAGCTCGTCGAGGCCCACACCGCCCAGCCGCGACACGGTGCCGGTGAAGTACTCGTCGACCAGCTCGGTGGACAGGCCGATGGCCTCGAACACCTGGGCCCCGGTGTAGGAGGCCACGGTGGAGATGCCCATCTTCGACATCACCTTGAGCACGCCCTTGCCGGCCGCCTTCAGGTAGCGCTTCACGGCGTCGTCGAAGCCGACGTCGACGAGCTGGCCCCGGGCGATCATGTCCTCGATGGTCTCGAAGGCCATGTACGGGTTGATGGCGGCGGCGCCGTACCCGATCAGCAGGGCCATGTGGTGCACCTCGCGGGCGTCGCCCGCCTCCACCAGCAGGCCCACCTTGGTACGGGTCTTCTCCCGGACGAGGTGGTGGTGCACGGCCGAGGTGAGCAGCAGCGAGGGGATCGGGGCCATCGCCTTGTTGGAGTCACGGTCGGACAGCACGATGATGCTGGCACCGCCCTCGATGGCCTCCGACACCCGGCGGCGCACGTCGGCCAGGGCGGCGGCCAGGCCGGCCCCGCCCTCGGTCACCGGGTAGAGGCCCCTCACCACGGCTGCCTCGAAGCCGGGCAGGTCGCCGTCGTCGTTGGCGTGCACCAGCCGGGCCAGGTCGTCGTTGTCGATCACCGGGGCGGGCAGCTGGATGTGGCGGCACGACGCCGGCGAGGGTTCGAGCAGGTTGCCCTCGGGCCCGAGGGCGCCGCCGAGGGAGGTGACCAGCTCCTCCCGGATGGCGTCGAGGGGCGGGTTGGTGACCTGGGCGAAGAGCTGGGAGAAGTAGTCGAACAGCAGCCGGGGGCGGGTGGACAGCACGGCGATGGGCGTGTCGGTGCCCATGGACCCGATGCTCTCGGCGCCGGTGCGGGCCATGGGCGCCAGCAGCAGCTTCAGCTCCTCGAGGGTGTAGCCGAACACGAGCTGGCGGCGCAGCACCGACCGGTGGGGGTAACGGGTGTGGGCCCGCTCTGGCAGGTCGTCGAGGTGGAGCAGGCCGGCGTCCAGCCACTCCTCGTAGGGGTGCTCGGCGGCCAGGTCGGCCTTGATCTCGGCGTCGTCGACGATGCGGCCCTGGGCGGTGTCGACGAGGAACATGCGGCCCGGCTGGAGCCGCCCTTTGCGCACCACCGTGGCCGGATCCACGTCGAGCACCCCCACCTCGGAGGCCATGATGACGAGGTCGTCGCTCGTCACCCAGAACCGGCTGGGGCGCAGCCCGTTGCGGTCGAGCACGGCGCCGATGACGGTGCCGTCGGTGAACGCCACCGACGCCGGGCCGTCCCACGGCTCTATCAGCGAGGCGTGGAACTGGTAGAAGGCCCGCTTGGCGGGGTCCATCGACTCGTGGTTCTCCCACGCCTCGGGGATCATCATGAGCACGGCGTGGTGCAGGGGCCGGCCGCCCAGGTGGAGCAGCTCGAGCACCTCGTCGAAGCTGGCCGAGTCGCTGGCGCCCGGGGTGCAGATGGGGAAGATGCGCTCGATGTCGTCTCCGAAGCGGTCGCTGCGCAGCAGCGCCTCCCGGGCCCGCATCCAGTTGCGGTTGCCCTGCACGGTGTTGATCTCGCCGTTGTGGGCCAGGTACCGGTAAGGGTGGGCGAGGGGCCAGGCCGGGAAGGTGTTGGTGGAGAACCGGGAGTGCACCAGGGCGAGGGCGCTCTCCAGGCGGGGATCGCCGAGGTCTCCGAAGAAGTCTCGGAGCTGGGGGGTGGTGAGCATCCCCTTGTAGACGATGGTGCGGGCCGAGAAGCTGGCGAAGTACACGGTGCCCTGCTGCTCGGTGCCGTCGGCGGTGGCCCCGCCCACCTCGTGCTCCACCCGCTTGCGGACCACGTAGGCCCGGCGCTCCAGGTCGAGGCCGGTCACGGTCGCACCGGGCGAGGCCACGAACACCTGGCGGAAGGCGGGCATCACGTCGCGGGCCATCGAGCCCAGGGAGGAGTCGTCCACGGGGACGTCGCGCCAACCCAGCACGGTGAGGCCCTCGCTGGCCACGATCTTCTCCACCGCCTCGACGGCGTCGGCCGCCGCCTCCTCGTCACGGGGCAGGAAGGCCATGCCGACGGCGTAGGAGCCCGCCTCGGGCAGCTCGAAACAGGCCACCTCCCGGAAGAACCGGTCGGGCACCTGGAGCAGGATCCCGGCCCCGTCGCCGGTGTTGGCCTCCGCCCCCGAGGCGCCCCGGTGCTCGAGGTGGGCCAACGCGGTGATGCCCTTGTCCACGATGTCCCGGCTGGCGCGGCCCTTGAGGTCGACCACGAACGCGACGCCACAGGCGTCGTGCTCGTTGGCGGGGTCGTAGAGACCCTGGGGGCCGGGAAGGTGGGCCATGCGTCTCTTCTTCAGGCAACAGGGACAGGGAGCAGCCCGGGGACGACGCTGGCCCTCGGCAGTCCCGCAACTGTAGCGGGTCACATTTGCTCCTCCCCCGCCTTTGCCTTCATCTCCGGAGGGCCTGCGCAGCCGTAGGTAACCTCGCCGGGGATGGGACCCGACCCCCTCGACGTGGCCCGCGACCTCCTGGCTTTCATCGAGGCTTCACCCTCGCCGTACCACGCCGCCGCCGAAGCGGCGCGGCGGCTCGAGGCGGCCGGATTCGCCCGTGTCGCGGTCGCCGACGACTGGTCGCCGCTGCCCGACCGGGGGTTCCTCACATCGGGCGGGGCGCTCATCGCCTGGGTCGTGCCCGAGGGCGCGGGCCCGCACGCCCCGGTGCGGCTGATCGGGGCCCACACCGACAGCCCCAACCTGCGCATCCGCCCCCAGCCCGACACCGGGCGGGCGGGGTGGCGCCAGCTCGGGGTGGAGGTCTACGGCGGGGCGCTGGTGAACTCGTGGCTGGACCGCGACCTGGGACTGTCCGGGCGGGTGGCCATCGCCGGCCCCGGCGGGCCGGAGCTGATGCTCGTCCGGGTGGACCGCCCGGTGCTACGGGTGCCCCAGCTCGCCATCCACCTCGACCGGGACGTGTCGGAGAAGGGCCTGCTGCTCAACCGCCAGCAGCACCTGACCCCGGTCTGGGGCCTGGGGCGCCCCGAGCCGGGCCGTTTCGCCGCCTTCCTCGCCGCCGAGCTCGACGTGGCCGCCGACTCCGTCCTCGGGTGGGACGTGATGGTGCACGACCTCGCTCCGCCCACCCTGGCCGGCCCCGACGACGAGCTCATCAGCGCCGCCCGCCTCGACGACCTGTGCTGCTGCCACGCCGCCCTCGGCGCTCTCACCGATCGGGTGGCGGAACCAGGCGACGGCGACCAGGTGGCGGTGGTGTCGCTCTTCGACCACGAGGAGGTGGGCAGCACCTCGGCCACCGGGGCCGACGGCACCCTGCTGGCCTCCACGCTGGAACGCCTCGTGCTGGCTCGGGGCGGGGGCCGCCACGACCACCTGCGCTCCCTGGCGGCGTCGGCGTGCGTGTCGGCCGACATGGCCCACGCCACCCACCCCAACTACGCCGAGCGCCACGAACCCGACCACACCGTGGCGGTCAACGACGGCCCGGTGGTGAAGGTGAACGTCAACCAGCGCTACGCCACCGACGCCGCCACCCAGGCCGGTTTCGAGCAGGCCTGCGCCGAGGCCGGCGTGGGCGTGCAGCGCTTCACCAGCCGGGGGGACATGCCCTGCGGGTCCACCATCGGTCCGGTGACCGCCGCCCGCCTCGGCGTGCCCACCGTCGACGTCGGCCTGGCCCAGCTGGCCATGCACTCGGCGCGCGAGATGGCCGGCTCGGCCGACCCCGCCCTGCTGGTGCGAGCCTTGGGCGCCTGGTTGGGCAGGTAGCGCTAGCCGACGGGCAGGAAGTTCTTCGGGTCGACCGGGATCCCCGCCAGCCGGGTCTCGAAGTGCAGGTGCGGCCCGGTGGAGAGGCCGGTGCTGCCCACCCGGCCGATGACGTCGCCCGCCTTGACCTGCTGGCCCACCCGGGCGTCGATCACGCTCTGGTGGGCGTACACGGTGGCCAGCCGGGAGCCGTGGGCGATGACGGTGCAGTTGCCGTACCCGCCCCTTACACCGGCGATCACCACCACCCCGTCGGCCGCCGCCCGGATCGGTGTGCCCGTGGCCACGCCGATGTCGACCCCGGCGTGGAGCCGGGTGTAGTGCAGGATCGGGTGGAAGCGCATCCCGAACTGTGAGCCCACCGCCGCCCCCGGGATCGGGCTGGTCACCACGACCGCGCCGGGGAGGAACGCCGGCTCGGCGCCCTGCAGGCTGGCCAAGAAGTAGGCGAGCCCGTCGGACGCCTTCTCCAGCGAGACGATGCGAGCCTCGATCTCGAGCTTGCGTCCCCGGAGCTCGGTCAGATTGGCCTGCTGCAGGTACTGCTCCCGCGCCAGCTCGGCGCCCAGCTCCACGGTGCGCGCCCGCGCCGATTCCAACTGGGCCTTGGCGGCGGCGATGGAGTCGCGCGCCTGGGTGGCCCGCGCCCGCGCCGCGGTGGCGGCTGTGGCCTTGCGGTCGCGGTCGGCGCGCGCCGCGTTGAACTCGCGGACGACGGCGCGCTGGTGGTCGTTCACGGCGTCGGCGTAGGTGAGGCTGCGGGCGGCCACCGACCCGTCGTCGAGGGCGCGGACGGCGGCGCTCAGCTCGTCGTCGGTGGCATCCCCGTTGATGTAGCTGCTCACCGCCTGGGCGTGGAGCTCGTCGATGGCCCGGGCCAGGCGGCGGCGGGCGACGGCCAGCTCGGCCCGTGCCTTGCGGTCGGCGCCGATGGCGGTGGCCAGATCGGTCTCGGCCCGCCGGAGCTGCGACGTGGCCTGAACCACCTGGCGGTCGAGGTCGCCCAGCTCCCGGTAGAGCTCGGCCCGGCGGCGGGCGGACGCCTCCACGGCGGCCTGCAGGCGGGCCTCCTGGCCGAGCACCTCGTCGTACTGCGCCTTGAGGGGGCCACCGTCGGGCTGCGGACCGTCCTGGGCCCGGCCGGGAAGGCCGGGGAGGCCAGCCAGCAGGGCAAGGGCGACGGTCGCTGCCACGTACGCGGGCCGGCGGCGGAGTGAGGTGGTCATCGGCATCGGGGTCGCGGTGCGGGGAGGGAAGCCCTCCGGGTAGCCATCGGCGCCGGCCGGCGCGAGGTGAGCGAGCCTGCCCGCCCCACCCTATGTGGTGGTCGCCGGTGTTGGTGCCGTTGGCGGCATGGGTAGGCGGCGGAAGCACCGGGTACGAAGGCGCCACCGCCATCCCTTCCTCCAGACGTGGGCCACCCGTGAGCGACCGTCTCGAACCAGTCGGTGACCTCGACCCGCTCGGCGACGTCGAGCTCATGGCCGACTCCGCCGTGCACCTCCCCCACGCGGTCGCGGTTCTCGCCCCCGACGGGACGGTGCGGGCGGTGAACCCGGCCTGGCGTGACGCCGACCCGGAGATCGACCAGCTCCTCACCGCCCGGGCGGGCGATGACCTGCTGGCGCTGTGCGCCAACCTGGCGCCCCGCCAGTCGGCGGTGGGCGACCACGTGGCCGACGGTCTGCGCCGGGTGCTGGCCGGCCGGTCCCAGCGCTTCGAGCTCCAGTACGAGATCGAGGGCCCCGAAGGCGCCAGGTGGTCGCTGCTCATGGCCGCCTCGCTGCCCGGCAGGGGAGCCATCCTCACCCACACCGACACGACCATCCATCACAGCGTGCAGGACGTGCTGGCCGAGCTGGCCTTCCACGACCGCCTAACCGGCCTGCCGAACCGGTCGCTGCTGCTCGACCGCATCCGCATGGCGCTCATCCGCGCCCAGCGCAGCGCGGTGTTCCCCGCCGTGATCTTCCTCGACCTCGACGGGTTCAAGGCGGTCAACGACGCTCACGGTCACGACGTGGGGGACCAGGTGCTGATGGAGGTCAGCCGCCGCCTTACCAGCTCCGTGCGCGAGGGCGACACCTGCGGCCGATGGGGGGGCGACGAGTTCGTGCTCGTCATCGAGCTCACCGACGCCGGTGCCATCGAAGGGCTGGTGCGCCGGGCCCGGGAGGCGTTCGAGGCGCCGGTGGTGGTGGGCGACCTGCGGCTGCAGCTCGGGTTCAGCATCGGCGTGGTGCTGGCCCGAGGCGACGAGCGGGTCGACCAGCTCCTGCGGCGGGCCGACGAGGCGATGTACGAGGCCAAGCGCTCCGGCGACGGCGTGCGCATCGTCAACCGGGCCGGCGGCACCCGGTCGCTCGGGCCGGGTTGATCCGACCGCCTCGGGCGGGTCGGCGGGTGCGCCGACGGGTGGGTGGGCCGGTCAGCGGGGCACGAGGCGCACGTCGGTGACCCGGCACCGGGCCCCGGTGCCGGTGATGTCGGCGTTGAGGCCGATCTCGACCCGCCAGGAGGACGGCCCTCCGTCGGCGCCGACCCCGGCGAGGGTGGCGGCCTGGCCGAACGACCGCCCGTCGGGGCCGAGCACCGCCACCGTCACGCGGTAGCCCCGCTCCGGCGGTCGGGCTCCCGCCGCCGTGCCGGTCGCTACCACCACCCCGCCCCGGCGCCCGCAGGAGGTGAGGTCGGCCCGCACCGGGGTGGCCGGGGGCGCGGCGGTGGTCGGCGGCCGGGTGGTGGGCGGCGCGGTGGTCGGCGGCCGGGTCGTCGGCGGCCGGATCGTAGGCGCCCGGGTGGTCGGCGCAGCGGTCGTGGGGGGCCGGGTCGTGGAGGTCGACCGCGTCGTCGACGGTGGCGTGGTCGTGGTCGCCGCCGCCTCGGTGGTGCTCGACCCTGGCCGGGTGGTGGAGCTGGTCGATCGCGGCGCGCCGTCGGTGGAGCGGGTTGCTCCCGGGACGACCGACACGGCCGGGCCGAGCCGGGCGGCCTGGTCCCCGTCGCCGCGCTGGCGCCGTGAGAGGCCGACCAGTAGCAGCACCATGGCCACCACCACCACCAGGGCGGTGACCTGCAGCGCCCGGGCGATCGCCCGACCGTCGAGCGAACGACCCTCGACCGTGTCCTCTCGATCCTTCATCTCATCCCTCCCTGGCCTCGGACGGGAGGGACGCCAGGCCAGGAAGGGCCTCGACCGGCAGCCGGCGCCCCAGCTCCGCCAACTCCTCGAGCCGGGCCGCCAGCTCGGCCAGCGTGGCCAGGGGGACGTCGCCCACCGCGGAGGCCGCGGCCGCTTCGATGCGGGCGATCACGCCCTCGCTCCCCCCCACGTTGCCGAGCACCCCGCGGGCCAGGCCGGCGGCGGCGAACAGACGGGCCTCGGCCGCCATGCGCTCCTCGACGGCGCCCCCCAGCCACCACCCGGCCCCGCCGCCCGAGGCACCGGCCACGTGTCCGTAGCGGTGGCGGAAGTCGGGCGAGGTGGGAGCGGCCGGCCCCACCACCGTGGCCGTGTCGAGGTAGGCGAAGCGGTCCGGGCGGCGCTGCAACGCCCGCCACACGTCGAGCACCGACTGGGCCGGACTCGACCACGCCGCCCCGTAGCCGCCGCCGAGGCTCCGGTGTGAGCGCTGGGGCAGCGACGTCCACAGCTCGGTGTTGGCCGCCGGCGCCACCAGCACCACCCGCGCCCGCTGGGCGCCCAGCTCCTGGGCCCGCTCCATCCGCCAGGCCAGGAGCTGCACCCGCAGCAGGCGCTCGAAGGGCTCGACGACCAGGTCCTCCAACGGCACCAGGTCGCGTCGCAGCGGGCCGTCGGGATCGTCGACCTGGGCCCGGTACCGGGCGGCGCGGGCCTCAAGGGAGGCGGCGTCGGGCCGGTCGGGTCGGGCCCGTTCCGCGTAGCGCCAGTCGATCAGAGCCAGCTCCACGTCCCCCGACGGGGTCAGGTACCGAAAGGCGGCATCGGCCCGGGTGGCTCCGGCCGGGCGGCTCGGGCCGCTCCAGGCGAACACCACGTGGTCCTCGGCGTCGTAGCCCCTCGTCCCGCCCGGGTGGCGGGGCCCGCCGAAGGGAAGCACCCGGACGGCCGGCACCACCGTGGCGAAGAGGGCGCAGACGGCCTCCGGATCACCGACCAGCGGCGCCAGCGCGTTGGCGCATTGCACCTGGGAAGACAGGAGGTGGTTGCTCGGACCGCCGTCGACGCCGTGGTGCCAGCCGACGCCGGCTGCCTCGAAGCGTTCGAGGGCGACCTCCCTCGCCTCGGGCAGAAGGTTGAGGGGGGCGAAGCGCTCGGGCAGGCAGAACGGCAGCGCCGGGCCGCGACCCTGGTAGGCGCCGGGTGCCCGGGCCTCCTCGGGTAGGCAGCGGGTCGAGCGCTTCCAGGCCACCGCCGCCGCCCGAGCTCGGAGCACGAACGGGCCCGAGCCGGACGCCGTCGTGGAGGTGGTCCCGGCCGGATGCAGGACGTCGCCCAGGGAACCATCGCCCTCCAGCAGCCACACCTCGGGCGGGTCGAGCGCTCCGCGGGTGCCCGGCTCGGCGGCGATGGCCTCCGCCACCGCGTGGAGCCGGGCCAGGGCCTTGTCCCGGCCGGCGTGGCGATGACCGTCGCTGTCGCGGTCGCGGTCGCCGTCGCCGTCGCCGTCGACCAGTGCCACCACCGGGACCACCCGGGCGGGCGAGGCGAGGTCGCCGCCCGGGCGGGCCAGGGCCAGCCCGGTCCGCTGGGCGAGCATGGCGGCCAGGACGTCGAGGGCGGTGGCGTCGGCGACCAGCTCGGCCACCAGCGCCGCCGCGAAGCTGGCCGTCACTGGGGCTGCAGCCGCGGTGCGGGGATCGTGCCCGCCGACCACCTCGACCACCAACAGGCGGCCAGAGGCGTCGGCGGCCAGGAGGTCGGGCCGGCGGTCGGCGAGGTCGAGGCGTTCGACCAGCCGCTTGTGCGGCGGCCACCACCGCCGATCGGTCGGCCCGTGGGCCAACGCGCGCTGGAGCGGCCGCGCCGCCCGGGCCATCGAGTCCCGGCGGTGCACGGCCTGATCCCAGCTGATCGCCGGGGCCCGGGTGATCACCCGCAGCGGCCCCGAGGCCGGCGCGCCCAGGCGGACCATGGCCCGACCCCTCGGGTCGGTGAGCGCGTCGGCCGCCCGGGGGGAGGCGAGGACCTTGCCCGTCGCCCGGCGCACGTCGGGCCAGACCACCTCGAGCCGACGCCGGGTCATCCAACCGGCCCACTCGAGGGGCATGGCCCTGGACCGCCACAGGTCCGGGTCCGGGCGGAGGCGAAACAGGCCGGCCCGCTCGTCCACCGCCAGCACGTCGGCCGCCCCGGCGGTGAGCCCCGCCCAGCTGCGCTTGCCGCTGCGGGAACGACCCAGGCCGACATCGAGGAGCTCGGGCTCCTCCCCCACCAGGGTCACCAGCGAGGACAGGGCTCCCCCGGGTTGCAGCTCGGCCAGCAGCGTGGCCGAGATCCGCCGGTCGAGGCGCACGGGGATACTTGGAGTCAGGCCGGGGCCACTACGGCGAGCAGGCGGTCGACGAACTCGCCGGCGCTGCGCTCGAGGCGGTCCCTCCGGATGGTCATGCCCCCGAGCACCTCGGCGCCCCGGTCCTCCACGATCGCCACCAGCTTGTCGAGCACCTTGCCCGGGGCGATGGCGTAGGTGGCGAACACGGCGGCCCGCTTGCCGCCCATGGCGGGGAGCCCCCGGAGCCGCGCCGCCCGGCCCGGGCGCTGGCCGGCCACCACGATGCCGTCGGTCCAGGTGCCGATCACCACGAGGTCGGCTCGACTGAGGGCTTCGTAGTCGACCGCCGTCACCGGGCAGGTGACGGTGGTGATCCCTGCCTCCGAGAGGCCGTCGCCGATGAGGCGCGCCGCCCGCGCCGTGTTGCCGGTGAGGCTCTCGTAGATCACCAGGGCGTTCATCGGCTCCCCCTTCACCCGACGGCGCCGGCGCGCCGGCGGATCGTCGCCCCCCAAGGTCTAGCAGCGGTCCCGCATCCGCGGCCCGGGCCGACTCCAGGACGAGGAGGAGATGATCCTCAGCGTGACGAGCGGCGGCGGGCCTTGGTGGCCTCCGCCGCGGCCTTGAGGTCGCGAGCGGCGCCGGTGGCCTCCACTGCCTCTTTGCGCTCCTCGAGCGCCTCCTTCTCGGCGCGCAGGCGGTCGGCCTCGGCCTTGCGTTCCCGGGCGTCGATGCGCTCCTGCTCGGCGGCGGCCGCCTCCTTGGCCTTGCGTTCCTTCTGCACGGCCTGGGTGCGGACCTTCCGCTTGGCCTGGGCCCGCTCCCGCTCCAGGCGTTGCTCCTCGGCCTCGGCCCGCTGACGTGCCTCGGACGCCTCCCGCTCGGCCTGTTCCCGCCGCTGGCTCAGCTCCTGGTCGGCCTCCTGGCGACGGCGCTCGGCCTCGGCGTCGAGGGTGGCCGCCCGCCGGAGCTGGTTCACCCGTGCCGACTGGACCGACGCCTGGCGGCGAAGCTCCTCGTCGCCCAGCACCGAGCCGGCCAGTCCCTTCACCGACGCCTCGAAGGCGTCGAAGGCCAGCGCCGGGCCCCACTCATCGGCCTTGCCATCACCGTTGCCGGCGCCTCCGTTGCGGCCCCGGTGGGTGACGGACTGGACCACATCGAGGGGGAGGCGCAGCACCCGGAGGTAGCTGGTGAGGGCCATCCGGGGAACGCGGGCGAGGTCGAGGGGCATGGTGGTCTCCTTAGGGCGGGCGGTGGGATCGGTCAACGGGATGGGTCCTGGGCCTCGATGGCGGCAGCCGCGGCGCGGGCGGCGTCGGCCTGGGCCTTGACGCGGGCGGCTTCCTGCTCGGCCTCGGCGCGGTCCTGGAGGGCGGCGATCTCCTCGCGCGTGGCCTCGCCCTGCTGGCGGGCGGCCGACTGCGCCACCGCCCGCTCCCGCTGGTCGAACCCGTGCTCGACCCGCTGCTCCACCTGCTCCTTCTCGGCCTCGATGGCAGCCTCCCGGCGCCGGCCGGCCTCCTCGGCCTCCAGCCGGCGCGCCTCGACCTGGTTGGCCTCGAGAGCCGAGGTGACCTCGGCCTCGGCTTCGGCCTGCTCGGCGTCGGCGGCGCGACGACGGGCCTCCTCCGCCGTCTCGGCCGTGCGCTGCTCCAGGCGGCCTTCGACCGCGAGCTCGTCCTTACCGAGCGTCGACCCCAAAGCCTCCTTGGCCTTGCCCTTCAGCTTGTCGAGGGGGCCGCTCGCAGGGGGTTCGGGGGTCGTCGACATCGGTCTCCTAGGAGCTGTCTCGGGTTGGGCGGGGCGCGCAGCTGTGGCGCACGGACGAGCTTCATTCCTACCCGGGTCGACGAAGCGGGAGACCGTGACGGGGTTGTGAACTGCGCCACCATCTCCGCCTGTGACCGGTGACCACCGCGGTGAGGGGTTTGGCCCGTGGGTTCGCGGGCCAGGGTGATGGGGTGGACCTCTTGTCTCGGATCTCCGAGGTGGCCGCCCTCCCCGTCCGCTGGTTGAGCGCGCTGATGGACGAGGCCGACGAGGCGTGGGACCTCGCCGACCCCTTCCTCACCGGCGACGACGGCGCCACCAGCCCCTCGGCATGGTGACTCGTGGTGACGGGGTGACCGTGCGCCCTCAACGGTGAGCGCGGCGGGCCCGCCCATCAGCTTCGGGCCGCTCGAGGCCGGGGGCATGACCTTCGAGATCCGCCGGTCCGGCCCCGACGACGGGGAGCTGGTGCTGTTGCTCCACGGGTTCCCCCAGACCGGTGCGGCGTGGAACGAATGCCTTCGTGACCTGGCCGGCGCCGGCTACCGGGCCATCGCCCCCGATCAACGGGGCTACTCCCCCGGCGCCCGACCCGAGGACGTCTCCAGTTACGGGGTGGAGCACCTCGCCGGCGACGTGCTGGCGATGGCCGATGCCCTGGGCGCCACCCGGTTCCACCTCGTCGGCCACGACTGGGGCGGCGTGCTGGGGTGGTACCTCGCCGCCACCTCCCCCGCCCGGCTCCTCAGCTTCACGTCGGTGTCCACCCCCCACCCCCGGGCCATGGCCGCCGCCATGGCCGGTCCTCAGCTCCTGCGCTCGCTCTACGTGCCGTTCTTCCGGTTGCCATGGCTCCCCGAGCGGATCCTCGGCGCCGGTCACCACCGCGTCCTCCGTGAAGCACTGGTGCGCTCAGGCCTGCCCGAGGCCAGGGCCAAGGCCACCGTGGCTGCGCTGGAGCGGTCGGGCGCGCTCCCATGGGCGCTGGCCTGGTACCGGGCCGCCGGGCCGAGCCTCGTGCGGTCGGTCGGCCCCATCACCGCGGTGCCCACCATGTACGTGTGGAGCACCGGCGACACCGCCCTCGGACGGGGGGCCGCCGAGCGCACCGCCGGCCAGGTCACCGCCCCCTACCGCTTCGAGGTCCTGGAGGGCGTCAGCCACTGGATCCCCGAGACCGCCGCCGACGCCCTCACCGCGCTGCTGCTCGATCACCTGGGCTCGGCCTCCCCGGGCGCCGGCGGGTAGAGCGTCGGCCATGCCTCGATCCGAGCGGTGGCCGGCCTCGCTCCTGCTCGTGCGCCACGGCGAGAGCGCCGGCAACGTGGCCCGGGACCAGGCCGAGGCCTCCGGGGCTGCGTGGATCGACATCGCCGAGCGCGACATGGACGTCGTCCTCTCCGAGCTCGGCGCCCGCCAAGCCGACGCCGTGGGCCACTGGCTGGCCGATCGGGCGCAGGCCCGCCCCACCGTCGCCCTCACCTCTCCCTACGTCCGCGCCTGCAACACCGCCACCATCGCCCTCGAAGCGGCGGGGCTCGACATCGAGCTGGCGGTCGACGAGCGCCTGCGGGAGCGGGAGTTCGGGGTGCTCGACCGGCTGACCAAGCGGGGGATCGAGGAGCGCTTCCCCGACCAGGCCCAGGCCCGGGCCCGGATCGGCAAGTTCTACCACCGGCCCCCGGGCGGCGAGAGCTGGTGCGACGTGGCCCTCCGGGTCCGCAGCGCGCTGGAGACGATGGCCCGCGAGCACGCCGGCGAGGACGTGCTCGTGGTGGCTCACCAGGTGGTCATCCTCATGTTCCGCTACGTGCTCGAGCAGCTCACCGAGCAGGAGATCCTCGCCATCGGCCGAGGCGAGGAACTGGCCAACTGCTCGGTCACCACCTTCGTCCACGACCCTGGGCTGCGGGGCCGGGGCGGCATGCGCCTGGAGCGCTTCAACGAGGCCGTCGCCCTCCGCCAGGCCGGCGAACCCGTCACCCGCGAGCCCGATGCCCCCGTCGCCCCCCGCTGACCCCACCGTCGTCACGCCGGCCGTGCTGAGGGCGATGCCGTTGCCCGACCACGGCGACGCCACCAGCAAGCACGAGCGCGGCCAGGTGCTGGTGGTGGGGGGCGCCGCCTCGACGCCCGGCGCGGCCCTCCTGGCCGGGATCGCCGCGCTGCGGGCAGGGGCGGGCAAGTTGCAGGTGGCCACGGTCGCATCGGCGGCGACAGGGCTGGCCCTGGCCGTGCCCGAAGCGGGCGTCATCGCCCTGCCCGAGACCTCCTCGGGGGCCATCGCCCCGGAAGCGGCGTCCGAGCTCCTCCCCCTGGTGGCATCGGCCGACGCCGTCCTGTTCGGCACCGGCGCCATGGACGCCGAGGCCACGGGCGCGCTGCTCGGCCCCGTCGTGGGCGCGCTCGACGGCGCCGTGCTGGTGGTCGACGCCGGAGCCCTGCCGGCGGTCGGTGACGACCCTTCGCTGCTGGCTCCCACCCGGGGCCGGGCGGTGGTGATGCCCAACCCCGGGGAGATGGCTGCCCTCGGTGGCGCCGGCTCGGGCGACGGCGCCGACTCCGACTCGGACTCCGACGATCCTCGCACCAGGCTGGCGGCGGCGGTGGAGCGCCTCGGGGTGGTGGTCGCCCTGCGCGACGCCGACACCTGGGTGAGCGCGCCGGGGGAACGTGCCTGGCTGGACCAGTCCGGCAACCCGGGCCTGGCCACGTCGGGCTCGGGTGACGTGCTCGGCGGGCTCATCGCCGGCCTGGCCGCCCGGGGGGCTCCGCCGCTCACCGCCACCCTCTGGGCGGTGCACCTCCACGGCGCCGCCGGCGACCGTTGTGCCGCCCGCTTCGGCGACCTCGGCTACCTGGCCCGGGAGCTGCTGGCCGAGGTGCCGCGGGCCATGCGGGTGCTCCGGGCCTGAGCCGGCCGGCGGCGGAGAGGTGCGGCGACCCGCCGCCCTGAGGTCCGCTCCAGGCGACGGGTCCGCCGTCCCCCCTCTACGACACCGTTGCCGGACGTGGATGCCACGGCGCGAGGATGGGGGCATGCGACCGGGCGTGCCCCTCGAGGTGGAACCGATCGTGCGCGGGCTGGACGAGAACGGCTACGCCGTGGTCCCCGGCGTCCTCGACCGGTCCACGGTGGCGGCTATCCGCAGCGAGCTCCATCGGCTGCTGGAGACCACGCCCACGGGCCGCAACGACTTCGAGGGGTTCGCCACCAAGCGCATCTACCGCCTCTTCGCCAAGACGAGGGCCTTCGACCCCCTCGCCACCCATCCCGTGCTGCTCGGCGTCCTACGGCGAACGCTGGGGCACTGCCAGCTGAGCGCGCCCACCGGCATCCAGATCGGTCCCGGCGAGCCGGCCCAGATCCTGCACCGCGACGACTCCATCTATCCCCTGCCCGAGCCCCACGGCGAGGTGGTGCTCAACACCATGTGGGCCTTCGACGACTTCACCGTCGAGAACGGGGCGACGCGCCTGGTGGTCGGGAGCCACCGCTGGGAGGTGGGCCGCCAACCGACCGACGCCGATCCGATCACCCACCTCGAGATGCCGGCCGGCAGCGTCGCCTTCTACACCGGCAGCGTGTGGCACGGCGGCGGGGCCAACCGCACCGCCGAGCCCCGCCTGGGGGTGATCCTCGAGTACGCCGCCGCGTGGTTGCGCCCCCAGGAGAACCATGTGATCGGTGTGCCTCCGGAGGTGGTCGCCACCCTGCCCGACACGCTGCAGGAGCTGCTCGGCTACAACATCTTCCCGCCGTTCATGGGCTACGTGGACGGTCGCCACCCCCGCCGGTTCCTTCCCGCCGATGCTCGCTGACGGCGGGGGCGTCAGCGAGGACGGGGCGGCCGAGGATGGGGCGGCCGGCGACGCGGCGGCGAGGGTCGCGCTGGTACGGATGCTGCAGGACGCCCACGCCGGTGAGCTGGCCGCCGCCTACGCCTACCGGGCCCACTGGCGCTCCTTGCGCCGGCCCGCCGAGCGCGAGGAGGTCCGCCGCATCGAGGCGTCGGAGTGGCACCACCGAGCCGAGGTGCGGTCGATCCTCGACGGCCTGGGCGCCCGCCCTCGCCTCCGCCACGAGCTGGTGATGGGGGTGACCGGCCGGGTGCTCGGGTCGTTGTGCTTCGTTACCGGCTGGTTCGGCCCGATGTACGCCGCTGGCCGCCTGGAGGGCATGAACGTGAGCCAGTACCTCACCGCCCGGGAGGCGGCCGTCCGCCTGGGGTTGCCCTACGTCGACCGGCTGGACGCCATGCGGGTCGAGGAGGACCGGCACGAACGCTGGTTCGGCGACCGGGTCCGGGGGCACCCGTTGCTGCCGCTGGCCCGCCGGGTGCTGGGCTGGAGCCCACCGGAGCCCGACGCCGCCACTGAGCCTCCGCCGGTGGTGGTCACGCCCCCGCCGAGGGCTGGGGTCGGAGCCTGACCCAGGCCGGCCGACCCCGCCACGATCAGCCGACGGCGACGCCCTTGGCCCGCATGGTGGCCCGCACGGCCTGGGCGATGCCCTGCATGCCCGCCCGGTTGGGGTGCACCGGCGCGGCGTCGGAGGCCGGGACGACGGGCTCGACCCAGCGGATGACCGGCGGCTGGCAGGCGTCGTGCCCGATGCTCGGCGTGTAGGTGTCCACGTAGTTCTCGCCGTGGGCGACGGAGGCGAAGCGGATGGTTGCGTTGAGCCGCTTCTCGACGTCGTCCCGCAGGTAGGCGACGTCGCCCTTGGCCACCGGCAGGGTGGGACGGCACAACTCGAAGGCGTCGGTCGTCTCGGGCAGGATGGCCGGGTACCCGACGACGAACACCTTGGCCTTGGGCGACCGCCGGTCGATCTCGTCGAGCACCGCCGTGAGCTTGGGCGCGAGGGCGGCGATGCGAGCGGCTATCTCATCGGTACCGCTCGAGTTGTAGTAGGTGCGGCACGGTGAGCCGAAGGGGTCCTGTATGCCGAGCTCGCCGCACCTCTTGGCGATCTCGCTGAACCCGATGTCGTTGCCCCCGATGCCGAGCGTGACGATCTTGGTGTTGCCGTTCAGGGCGTTGAACTGGGGCAGGTTGTCGGGGTCGGGATCGACGTCTTGCGCCTGGGTCATGTGCTTGGTCTGCGCGCCGCTGCAGCTGACGTCCCGGAAGGCCGGCTGGTTCAGATCGGGCGCGATCAGGGTCGGGTAGTTGGCGTCGGACCGCAAGCACCCCGGCACCTTCGGGTCCTGGGGCGTGATGCCCGGCCCCGCGGTGTACGAGTCTCCCAGGGCCACGTAGCTGTCGGGCGGGGTGCAGCCGGTGAGCAGCATCGCCACCACGATGGCGACGGTTCCGCCGATGGCACCGAAGCGGACGCGCATGCCGGGGACCCCCTGGAGTCGGTGGAGCCCTCGGCCGGGTGTGACCGTTGGCTCGTGTGCAGGCATGTTACCGCCGGATCCCGGTGAAACCATCCAGGGCGGTTCCCGCACCACGTCGCGTCATCGCCGCCCCGGCGCCGGGCCCGAGGCCGACCCCTAAGGTGCGGCCCATGGCCGGGCCGGACGACGCCTCGACCGCCGCCCGTCCCTGGTGGCGGCGGGAGCGACACCTGGTCATGGCGGCCGTGGTCGTCACGGTGCTCCCTCTCCTCATCGCCGTGCCCCGCGTGCTGTCGAAGGGGGCCTTCGCCCTGCACGGGGACGACGCGCTGGTCGAGCTGCGGGTGCGCGACGTCGGGAGCCACACGCCGCTGGTGGGCTCCTACCAGCGGTTCGGGTTCAACCAACCAGGCCCGGCGCTCTTCTACCTGCTCGTCGGTCCGTACCGGCTGCTCGGTTCGCGCTTCGCCGGGTTGCAGGCGGGTGCCCTGCTGGCCAACGCCGCTGCCGTCATCGCCATCGCCGCCGTGGCGTTCCGGCGCGGGGGTGCGGTCCTGGCCCTCTGGAGCCTCGCCCTGGTCGCCGTCCTGGCCCACTCCCTCGGCGCCACCAAGCTGTCGGACCCGTGGGAGCCGCACATCACGGTGCTGCCCCTCACCCTCCTGCTGTTCCTGGCCGCCGATGCCGCCTCGGGTCGCTCCTGGAGCCTGCCCCTCGTAGCCGGCGTCGCATCGTTCCTCGCCCAGTCCTATGCCGTGCTCGCTCCTGTCGCCGGTGGGCTCTTCGGCTGGGCCGTCGTGAGCGTGGCCGTACCGGCGTGGCGCCGGCGGAAGGAGCCGTCGTCGGCGCCGCCCTCGCGCTGGGGCGGTGGGCGCAACGTGGCCCTGGTCACCACCGCCGTCATGGCCGTGCTGTGGCTGCCGACGGTGCTCGAGCAACTCCTGGAGGAGCCGGGGAACGTCACCCAGATGATCGACTTCTTCGGCTCGTCCCACGACACGTTGGGCCTGCGCGGCGCCTATCACGCGGTGGCCATCCAGTTCGACCACCGCGCCCCCTGGCTCGGAAACGACCTGCGCTTCGTCCCCTTCACGACGACGGTCGACACGGGAGGCCGCTTCCGGCTCCCGCTCGCCCTCCTGGCCCTCGTCGCCGCCACCGTGGCCTCCTTCCGTCGGCGCCGTGTCGAGCCGACCGTGTTGGCCTTGACCGTGCTGGTGGCCGTCGGAGCCGGGCTCGTTGGTCTGTCCCGGCTGGTGGGCGACGTCTTTCCGTGGATCCTCGAATGGACAGCCGTGCTGGGCCTGGGCTGCTGGCTGGCGGCGGGCTGGTGCGCCTACTGCGCACTCCGGAGCGAGCATCGTGCCCGCCTTCGCCGGATCCTGGTACCCGGCCTGTCGGCCGCCGTCCTCGTCCTGGGCGCGGTGAACATGGTCGACGCCGCCACCCGCCGGTCACCACGTGACGCCGCCCGTGAGGCGATCGTCGCGCTGACCGGTCCGGCCGTGCGGGCCACCCGGGGCGCCGACGGTCCCGTCCTGGTCCGCTCGACCGCCGACGCCAACGCCGTGTTCGGTGAGGGCCGGTTCGGTGAGGACCTGCTGGCCCTGGCGGTGGAGCGTGCCGGCGTCGACGTCGTCGTGGAATCGAACCTCGGGCATCGCTTCGGCGAGCACCGGGCCCATCCCGAGCAGGCGGTGCGCGAGCTGCACCTCGTCTCCGGGCCGCCGTCTCCGGAGCGCTCCGGGTACGAGGTCGTCACCACGGTCGACATCACCACGCCGGCGCAGCGCGGTGAGAAGCGGCGCCTGCAGGCCGCGATCCGTGACCGGGCGGGCGAGCTCTCGCTGCCCGAGCTTCGTGACGCCATCGACGAGGACTCCGAGCTGCGCGACCTCGTCGAGCGTTTCACCGCCATCGAGGACGCCCCGGCGCTCACCCTTCTCGTCCGCGACCTCCCGTGAGAAGGGCGCGGCGGTACGGCCCTAGCCCGGCGGCACTGATGGCTCGATGCCGATCGTCGGTTCGGAGGCCACCACCGATGCCGTCCGCACGAAGCTGGCCCTGAGCTCATCGGCACCGAGCTGGCCGGCGAGGTGAGGAGCGTGCAGGGCTTCTCCCACCGGCACCACCCGGAACCCTCCGGCCCGATCCACGCGGGTGGGCGTGTACACGACCCGCTCGACCTTCACGGCTGCACCGGCCACGGCGAACTCCACTCGCACGAGCACGCCGTCCTGGCTCGCAGGGTGGCAGCAGCTCGCCGATTGGTTGGACAGGAGGTTGCCGAGACCGAACACCACCCACCGCCCGCCGATGTTGCGGATGGGCTGGGGGACGTGGGCGTGGTGCCCCACGACCAGGTCCACCGCGCCGGCGCTGGCCAAGGCCGACGCGATCGCATCCTGCTCGGCGGTGACGGTCTGCTGGTACTCGACGCCCCAATGGAGGCTCACGGCCACGATGTCGGCACCGGCCCTCCGAGCCGCCGTCGCCTCGAGGATCACCCGCTGGGGATCGATGAGGTTCAGCGACCACGGCGCCGTCGCCGGGAGAGGGACCCCGTTGGTGCCGTAGGCGTACGAGAGGTGGGCGACGGTCACCCCTTCGACGTCGTAGAGCGCAGGTTGGGCGGCCTCTTGTGCCGAACGCCCGGTGCCGGTGTGCTTGAGGCCGGCGCCGTCGAGCACGTCGAGGGTGGTGCCGATGCCCTCCACCGACTGGTCGAGGCTGTGGTTCGACGCGGTCGAGCAGCCGTCGAACCCGGCGGCGGCGATGCCGGTGGCGATCTCCCGAGGGGCGTTGAACGAGGGGTAGCTCGACACGTCGTCGTTGTCGTCGTCGATCGGCGTCTCCATGTGGCAGATGGCGACGTCGGCCGCCGAGACGATCGAGGCCACCGGCTGGAACAGCGGCACGAAGTCGTACGTGCCGTCCGGGCGCTGCGCCGCCCGCGCCACCGGGCCATGGATGAGCACGTCGCCGCCGAAGAGGAGCGACAGGCGCCGAGGTGGGGGCGCCGGGGCCGACGAGCTGCTCGGGGCCCGGGTCGTCGCGGGTGACGACGTGGAGCCCGTGGAGGCCGTTGCGCTCGGGGAGGTGGAGGAGGCCCGGGGCGAGCCGTCGCCCGTGCACCCTTGCAAGGCGGCGAGTGCCAAGCACACGACAGCCGCGACGGCGCGCCGCGTCCCCCTTCGTCCCGTCTCCCTCATCGATCGGAGGCTAGGTCGTCAGTGCCGCCCGCGCCGCGCTTGCCCGCTCCTGTTAGCCACCGAACGAGGGCCCGTCGGTGGGAACGCAGGAGGTGTCTAGCTCGGCCGTCGGGTCCTCGAGGAAGGTCGTCATGAGCCGGGTCGAGCAGTCGGTGCTGAGCCCGACGACGTGGCCGAAACCCTCGAACGCGACGTAGGTGGCGTTGGTGAGGGCGTCGGCCACTGCCCGCGAGTAGGCCGGCGGGGTGATGGGGTCGTAGGTGCCGGCCATCACGAGGGCCGGGATGTCGGACCGCACCGGCTCCCGGAAGGCGTCGGCGAGGGGCTCGACATCCCACTCCTCGCAGAACGTGTGCCCCTGGTAGGCGATGAGGCCGGCCGCTCGACCGGGGTCTTCGACCAACGCCGCGCTGCTGTCGGCGTCGAGGTCGCCGACGTCGGCGCAGTCGACCGAGTACAGCACGCCGGCCGCCGCCCTGGTCGCGAACGGCACCGCCTCCTGGGCGACGAGGGGGATGATGCCGGTCTGGCCCCGGGCCAGGTCGGCGGCAAACGTCGGGAGCTGGGGGATGAGGGCGGTGTCGCGGAGGGCAAAGGCCAGCCCGGCGTAGATGTCGTCACCGGTGATGACGATGGGCACGGTGCCACGCGGCTCGCCCAGGTCGACGGTGCCCTTGAACGGCGTGGCGTTGTACTGCTGTTGGACCTCCTCGATCGTCGCCTCGAAATCGGGGTGCTCCTCGGCGCACTCCGAGTGCTCGGCGCAGCCGGCGATGAGCGCGTCCACCGCGCCCTCGGCCGAGTCCAGCACCGCCTCGAGAGTGGCTCCTGACGGCGGGTACACCGAGTCGAGGACGGCGCTGGCGATGCCTTCGGGGTGGGATCGCACGGTGGCCAGCGCCAGCCGGCCTCCGTAGGAAGGGCCCCAGAGGTGCCACCGCTCGATGTCCAGCGCGACGCGCAGGTCGGCCAGGTCGGCCGCGCTGGTCTCGGTGTCGTAAAGGTCGAGGTCGATGCCCTCCTTGACGAGACGGGCCCTACAGGTCACGACCGCCTTCCGGAAGTCGGCCAGCTCGACCTCGTAGGGCTCGTCGCGGCCGAGGTTGCGCACGACCGCATCCTCCTGCTCAGGGCACTCGAGTGAGGGCTCGGACAGGCCGATGCCCCGTTGGTCGTAGAGCACCACGTCGCGCCCCAGCGCCTCCACGTCGTCCACGTAGGCCGGCAGGCTGCTGATCGACGCGAAGCCCGGGCCCCCCTGGAGCCTCACGATCGGCTCGTCGTCGGCGCCGGCCGTCGGGCTCTCGAGCACGGCGACGGCCAGGCGCACGGTGCCGGCATCGGGTTGCTCGCGATCGGCGGGCACCTCGAGCCAGTGGCACCGCACGGTCAACTCGAGGTCGGCGGGCAGGTCCGTGCAGGGCCGGTCGGAGAGCTCAGGATCGTCGCTCAGGGGCGCGGCCGTATCCTCCTGCGCCGTCGTCGGGGTGCCGTTGCGACCGGCCTTGCCGTCGTCGTCGCCGCCGCCGTCCGAGCAGCTCGCCACCAGGAACCCGGCCATGACCGGCCAAGCCACCCACCGCCTCCACGCCACCGGAGCTCCCCCTCGTCGCTTCGACGGAGCGTATGCCATTCACTTCGAGCCGCACAGTGGCGGCCGTTGAGCGAGGAAGATGGTTAAAGCCTCCGCATTCGAGGTCACGAAGCCCGGGCATCCGCGCCACTCGGTTTGCGTACGGTCGGGTGACGCCCCGTGCCAGAGGAGACCGAAATGCCAAGTCCATCGTTGATCGAGGCCTTCGATGCCGCGCGCGAGCGACATGCGGCGGCGGTCGCTGCTCTCGTTCCCCTTCTCATCGAGATTGCTCTGGCCACCGTTGCCGCCTCACTTCCCGGCGCCGAGGTGATCGAGACGGAAGGCGAGGTGAACGAGGACTGGCTCTTCACGCTTCGGATCCAGCGGGTGCTCGACGGGAAAGGAGAGGTCCTGTACGCCGCCGGTTTGGGTCACGACGACCCCCACGTCGAGACCACGATCGACACGGTCGGCTTCGATTACCTCGACCTGCTCCTCGACCTGACCGGCGACGACTATCTCGGGAACAAGACAGTCACGCGCGCTCCCGGCGAGACCTTCTGACGGCAACGCCATGTCGATCGACTGGGCGTACTGCTGATCTCCGCGACCGGTCCTCGCGATGTACGACCACGGGAGCCAGGAACCGACGACTACTCAAGGAGCGATCCCGGCACCAGTAGGCGTGAGCTCATAGCTTTCGGGCCGTGGAGGAGCTGGCGCCCGGGTTATACGAAGTCCTCGTCACCGAGGGACTGAAGGCGCGCCTCGCCGCGCTCTCGGATGCCCTGCCGACCGAACAACGGGCGCTCCATGCTGAAGAGGCGCCCGACCGGATCGGCTGGCACCTGAGCCGGGAGATCGAGCGGGCGCTGTCCGATGTCGGCGAGGCCGATCGAGCCCGGGTGGGCATCGAGGTGGCCCGCGCGCTCCTCGACCGGCTCGGCGAGCTGGTCGAGGTCGACCCGTCGGTCGCCCCGGTGGATCCGGCGACGGTGCTTCACGCCATCCTCGGGCGCCGCCCCGATGGGAGCCCCGAGCCTGTCGTCCAGCCGCTGATTCCGCTGCTCGATACGACGCTGCTCACTAACGCGCCTGGTGAGCCCAACCTCTGGGGCCAGTTGCGGTCCGAGATCGAGTCGGCCGACCGTATCGATGTCGTCATGGCCTTCATCCGTCGCAGCGGCATCGCTCCCCTGCTCGACACCTTCCGCCACCACTGCGACCGGGACCGCCAGCTCCGGGTACTGACGACGACGTACACCGGGTCGACCGAGAAGGCGGCCCTCGACCAGCTCGTTGACCTCGGGGCCGAGGTCCGGGTTTCGTATGACCTCAGCACCACCCGCCTACACGCCAAGGCGTGGGTGTTTCACCGCCGCTCCGGGTTCTCCACCAGCTACGTGGGCTCATCGAACCTGACCCACTCGGCGCAGGTCACCGGCATTGAGTGGAACGTGCGGGCCTCCGCAGCGCGAAACCCGGACGTGATCGCCAAGTTCAGCGCTGTCTTCGAGAGCTACTGGGCCGGTGGCGACTACCTCGCCTATGACCCCGTTCTGTTCGAGGACGAACAGCGCCGCGCCGGGCGGACCGATACCGGCCCGCATGTGATCCTCAGCCCGATCGAGCTACGGCCGCTGCCCTTTCAGGAACGGCTCCTGGAGTTGGTCGAGGTGGCCCGCGAACGTGGGCACCACCGCAACCTCCTCGTCTCCGCGACCGGTACCGGCAAGACCGTGATGGCGGCCCTCGACTACGCGGACCTCCGAGATCGGCTCGACCGCTCGCGCCTGCTCCTCATTGCCCACCGCGAGGAGATCCTCGACCAGAGCCTCGCCACCTTCCGCTACGCCCTGCGCGACCCGTCCTTCGGCGAGAAGTGGGTGGGCGGCGCACGGCCGACCCGATTCGAGCACGTGTTCGCGTCGATCCAGAGCCTCAACACATCGGGACTCTCGGACCTCCGTCCGGATCACTTCGATGTGGTGATCATCGACGAGTTCCACCACGCTGCCGCCGCTTCATACGAGAGGGTGCTCGATCACCTCGAACCGGTCGAGCTGTTCGGCCTGACGGCAACGCCCGAGCGCAGCGACGGTCTGCCGATCCTGCACTGGTTCGACGATCGCATAGCCGCCGAGCTGCGGCTGTGGGACGCGATCGACCAGCAGCACCTCGCACCATTCCTCTACTTCGGCATCCACGACGGCCTCGACCTCACCGACATCCCGTGGCGACGAGGACGGGGATACGAGATCGAGGCGCTCACCAACCGCTACACGAGCTCCGACGCCTGGGCCCGCCTGGTCGTGAAGCAGCTCAACGACCACGCCGACGTCGGATCGATGCGCGGCCTCGGGTTCTGCGTGAGCATCGACCACGCCCGGTTCATGGCCCGCCACTTCAACCACCACGGCATCCCATCCGTTGCCGTCTGGGGCGATAGTCCCAGACCCGAACGAGAGGCTGCCTTGCGGGACCTCGCCGCCGGCGAAGTCAAGGTCGTGTTCTCCGTCGACCTCTTCAACGAGGGCGTCGACCTCCCCAACGTCGACACGGTGCTGATGCTGCGCCCGACCGAGAGCCCGGTCCTGTTCCTCCAGCAACTCGGCCGCGGACTCCGCAAGGCGAAGAACAAGGCGTTCTGCACCGTGCTGGACTTCGTCGGCACCCACCGCAAGGAGTTCCGCTTCGACCGCCGGTACCGCGCTCTGCTCGGCGGCACCCGCCGCGATGTCGAGCGGGCTGTGCAAATGCAGTTCCCGTTCCTGCCCGCCGGCTGCAACATGCAACTCGATGAGAAGGCGGCCGAGGTTGTGCTGCGCAGCCTCCGCGAGGCCACCCCCTCCCAGTGGAACGCCAAGGTCGACGAGCTGCGGTCGTTGCGTCGAGAGCGCCCGCACATCGGCTTGGCCGAGTACTTGGACGAGACCGGCCTCGACCTCGACGATCTCTACGCGAACTCACGGAGCTGGTCAGACCTCGTCGAGGCCGCCAACGGTGCAGTCCGTGCCGCCGGGCCGGATGAGCCCGTCCTTCGACGGGCCGTCGGCCGGCTGCTGCACATCGATGACGCCGAGCGCATTGCCACCTACCGTCAGCTTCTGACGAGCGAGCGCCCGGAGGTCAGCGCCCTTCCGGAGCGAAGGAGGCGCCTTGTGCACATGCTCGTGGCCGCACTCGCCGATCAGGCGCTCGCCAAGGACATGTCCCTCCAGGACGCGGTCGACCTCGTGTGGTCCCACCCCCAGGTGATCGCCGAGCTGGCTGAGCTGTTCAGGCTGCTCGAGGACCGGATAGACCACCTCCACCAGCCGCTCGCCACGCACCCCGCCGCCCCGCTCCAGATCCACGCCCGCTATAGCCGCATCGAGATCCTCGCCGCCATGGGCCTCGGAGGCGACAGTGCCAAGATCGCCGCCTGGCAGAGCGGTGTCTATGAGGCGAAGCCCGCGAAGACCGAGTTGTTCGCGTTCACCCTCGACAAGAGCAGCGGCGGGTTCTCCCCCACCACCCGGTACCGCGACTACGCCATCAGCCGGGCGCTCATCCATTGGGAGAGCCAGTCGACCACCCGCGAGGACAGCCCGCCCGGCCTGCGCTATCGGCACCACCAGCGCGACGGCCGCACGATCCTGCTGTTCACCCGGCTCCGAGCCGACGACCGGGCGTTCTGGTTCCTCGGCCCTGCCACCTACCGAGGCCACGTTGGCGAGAAGCCCATGGCCATCACCTGGGAACTCGATGTCCCGCTCCCCGGCGACCTCTACGCCGCCTTTGCGGCCGCAGTCGCATAGAGGCTCACTCCCCGACGGCGGCAAAACGGAGTCGTTCTGCCAGCTCCCGGCATCTCCGCACAGCGTAGATCGCGTGTCAGGTCAGGGTGGGCGACGACAAGCGGGACCCGAGCCGCTCGGGCGCCTCGCCGCACGCCCCTGACCGCTGACTCCGCGCCGATCCTGTGGTGTCGGAGGGGGGACTTGAACCGTGGTTTCCGGGTCACGGTCCGTGTCGTCCTGTGCCTGTTTGTGCTGGTCAGAGCCTGTCTTCATCCGGCGACCATCCCAGGCTGAACCACCCTGTACCGCCCTGTGCCCAGACCTTCGCGGACAAATTGATGACAAGGCAGAGTGCGTGCCTGACCCAGGGCAAGATCGACATGTCCCTCCCGCGCGCGGGTCTTCCCTCCGACACCACCCCCTTGTCATCACCTGCCTGTCAACTTGTCATCACTTGTCATCAGGCAGGGCCGGGTCGACGCCCTCACGGAGCCAGGCGGTGACCGCGCCCTCGTCGTGGTCGCCCGCTGCGATGGCGAGCATCAGGTTCACGGCATCGTCGGTGGCGACCTCGAGGCGATGCCCGTTGAGGGCGAGGAAGATGGTCAGCGCCTGCCACGCGAGCCGTTTGTTGCCGTCGGGAAGTGGGTGGTTGCGAGCGATGCGGACCACGAGCACGGCTGCCTTCTCTGCGAGCGACGGGTAGAAGTCCTCGTCGCCGAACCCCGCCTGAGGAGCGTGGAGCGCCGAGTCCAGAAGGTCGACGCGCGACGCGCGGGACAGCGTGCGGGCATCGATGCCGGTGACGGCTTCGGCGATGACGAGCGCCTCGGCCAGGGTCAGGTACCTCACTCGGCCAGGCGGTCGAGGATCTCCTTGTCGCGCTCGACGAGGGTGCGCAGCAAGGACATGAACTCCCCGTCCTGACGAACCCGATCGACCTCGGCCTGGAGCGCGTCGAGAATCACCTGGTTGACGCTGACCCCTCGCGCGCGAGCGACCACGTCAGCCGTGTCGGCCAGGTCCTCGGGGAGTCGGACGGTCGTCGCCTTGCGCGTCATGACGTCATGATAGCGAACTCACCGGATGGACCTGTCCTCGCGCTTGCCGGCCAGTCGTTGGACTCAGCATGCGACTGATCTCCGCGAGTTCGACCTGAAAGCGAGGGCGCGCTCGCTGGGGTCAACGAACGGACTGCAGGCGAGCGTTCACCAGCGCCAGATCGAACTCCGCGGCATCGAAGGGACCACCGACCCACTCGCTGAGGTGTTGATGCTCCTCGTGCGAGGGATCGGCGAGGACGCTGAGCAGGTTCTCGTAGCCCCACGACCCACCGACGTCCTCCGGCGGACAGGCGTTGGCACTGTCAACGCACACGCCGAACTTCAGGCCCTTCGCCATGCGCCATACGCGGTGCACCGTGACCTCGTGCACCCAGGAATCGCCGAAGTCGTAGTCGTAGGTGAAGCGCTCGCTGGCTCCGATCGCGGTCACGACGGTGAAAGCCTCCTCGTCCAGCTCATCCTCGGGGTAGTCGTCGAACTGCATGCCATAGCGCTCGTCGCCGATCTCGAAAGCATGCAGGTGGCAGTTCTCCCATCCCATCGCGGCCTGGAACACGCGGTTGAGCTTTCGAGCCGAATGCTCGCCGGCACGAGGAGCCGGCGCCACACCCGAGGCTCGCCGTCGCGCAACTCAATCTTGCAGTCGACGACGGGTTGACCTGGCGGAGTCGGCATGGCTTCGACCCTATGGTGAGGCGTCCGGAAGGTTCATCTCCTGCAGGTCCTCGAGCGATGATTCGACATGCCCGAGAAACGTGCCTACCGGTTCGTCGTGATTTTCGAGGTCGAGCCCGGCCACCCCGCCTACGACGATCCCGAGTGGGCTGCCGACGCGGCGTGGGGAGCCCTCACCAACGAGTACGGACTGCTGAGCAGCTACACGGACATCGTGGAGATCGACGCGAACCAGCCGCTGTGACGCTCTTGTTCTGCCGACGCGCCAATTCAGCCCCTCCCAGCGGTCTGCGATGCCGGCGCGTTCGCCGAGGGCATCGTGGCTCCGAGCACGCGGGAATCACATGAGCCGCGACCGCAACGCGCGTGCCACCCGCACGCGACGTGGCAGCTCAAGTCGAGGCTGATGGTGAGGCGAGCTGGACCTTGTGGGCAATCGGCGTGAACTCTCTCATCAGTCGGTTGTGCTGGACGTACACCTTGTCCGCGTCGACATCCATCGGCAGCGCGCGCAACTGCTCCTCCACGATCCTGCGACACACGTTGTCCGAGATCAGCTCCGCCAAGAGAACGCGAAATGCTTCCGAGTGCTGACCCCGGTACCCGTCCTCGGCCGGGCCCAGGTAACGGCTGATCGATTCGTGCTGGGTCGTGATCAGGAGCTTGTTCGGCTCATCGCGATCCCAGGTCGCGCGGTAGTTCTGCCCGAGTGAATAGTCCACGAGCTCGAAGGTGAGATCGATGCCTTCCTCCTCTCGCTGAGCGACCGAGACGGCGCATTGTGCTGACCTTCCCTCGGCCTCGGCCCTGATGATGGTCTTGCCGTTGAGCTTCTTCCCTTCGACGGTGATTGCGCCTTCGTAGTACGTGGTCCCGTCCACGAGCTCGAGCGAGTGTCTCTGACGAAGCTTTACGACCGAATCATCCGCCGCGGTGTACTTGATGACAGGTGCCTCAGCGACGGGATGGTCGAATCTGGCACGAATGCGGAGTCGCTTCGTGGCGCCAGGCCGCACCGTATAGCGCTTGTGGGAGAAGGCGAACCCGTCGGGGATTTCCAGGTCGACAGGGGCCGGATCGACGACCTGGACCTCAGCGAAGACGGCGTCAAGCCCGTCAACCTGGCAACCGATCTGGACCTTGCCGACATGCAGCCCGCGCAACACGAAGGACCCGCGCTGCAGATCCTCGTAGACAGGATCGGGGGCGAGGTCGTTGGGTTCATCAGCGACCTCGACTGCATGTTCGGCAGCCTTGCCAAGTACGACCTTGACGACCGTGCCCATCGGGAGGTCAAGGTCACGCGAGGCTCGAACCGTGAAGGTCCTGGTCGCCCCGACAGGGATCTGCGTAAAGGCAGGCGTGAGTCCGACTCCCGACTTCATGAAGCTCTTCGTGCGGACTTCCTCTCCTGAAGTCAGTGCGCCAGCCTCCTCGAGCTTGTCTCGCATGAACTTGCTCGCTTCACGAGCAAGCCGGCGCAGCCGCTCGGTGGTTTCCTTCGCCTCAACCTGGCGACGGCGTTCCTTCTCGGCGGCGCGATGCTTCTTGAACTCGGCCTTCAGTACCTCGATCGGCTGCTGGTAGAGAGCCCGAGTGAACGGATGCCGATCCTCGAGTCCGCCGCGTCGGTTCGGATCAAGGATGAACATTGGGTTGGTAGAGGAGTGGCCTTCGCCGGCCTCCAGCCGACGATTGAACTCTTCGGCCATCTCATCGATGGCAGGGCACTCGATCCGACCGAAGAAGTACTCAGCCGCAGGGTCGCCATCGAGTTCGCTCGCGAGAAACGACACGCCGTGGATGCCGCGCTTCCCTTGGACAGTGATTCCGGTGCGCCTGCACCGCTTGTCAGTCGGGTCCTCGAGTGGCGCGCGCGCCTTCCAAAGGTGGAATCGAAAGCGGGCACCGTCGTAGCCAGGGACGGGGTATTCGTGATCGTGGACGACGTCCGCGTCGGGCGCCGTCCACGTCAGGGGCTCTGACCTCGAATCCCCGTACGTCACCCTGACACTCGAGGGCGAACCGGGCGCAACGATGTCGCGCAAGGCGAAGTGCCACGGAAGGTCGCGCTTCAGCGTCTCCAGCCGTGGCACCTTCTGGTGCGGTTCCAGGTCAACCCGCACCAACGTCCCGTTCCCTCGTTTCACCCCGAGCCGATCGCGATCCTCGTTGGTGGCCTCGCGACCCGGCTTGCGACCTCCGCCCCATTCGATCAGCTCCATGGCCGGGGTAATCTCGGCCTTGTGGTAGCGACCGTCAACGATCGTCTCCACAGTCACATGCCCGATCGCGGCACAGTCCTTCAGGCCTCTAGCCATGAAGCCCCGGTCACCCTCGCGGCTTGTGCGCTCGCCGACGCGCTTGAGCTTTCGCTCCATGTCAGCGAGCCCAGCCGCGCGATCCCTCACCACGACCACGGACGATCGATCCCCACGGTGGGGCTCGATCTCGATGACGATGGGGCCACCATCCGCCGCCAACTTTCCGTCCACGAACAGCCCGTGATAGCTGTCGTCGCAGTTCGTGATCAGCTCCACGATCAAGTCGTAAAAGTCCTGGATCGAGTGCTGCGCCACGAGGGCGCCGTAACGCCTCGTGTACTCCAGCTCGACCGGTGCCTTGCGCTCCATCCTCAAACCTCCAGCATTCGCTGGTGCGCCTCGGCGCACTTGGAGAGGAAAACTTCAAGTTCGTCATCACCTAGAAGGTGGATCTGGCTTCGCAAGGCATCGAAGCGCTCGGCGACAACTCGGTTGCTTGCATCAGGGCTGCACTCCAGAAGGTCAGCGAAGTCGAAGGGGCCGTACTCGATCACCCCTTTGCGAACGAACTGCCGGTAGAGAGCGCTGCTCTGCACGCGTTTCCGAAGATCCCGCGCTCGGCCCTTCTTGAGCCCAGGGCGCGGCGCGTCAAGCACATCGGCAACGCGGGCCCCGCTCTTGGTGACCCACTCGCTGCCCGCCGAGGTGAGGCGCCAGTAGTCGGTCTTCTTGCTCTGGCCCTGCTTGGTCACGCCGACGCTGCGAACCAGCTTGCCGTGCGATGCCTTCTCAGCGTCGGTAAGCGAGGCGCGCACCTTGTCCTTGTCGATGAACGCAGCGAACTGATCGAGGTCCCACCGGAACGCGCCCGGCATGAGCTCGAAAGCGCGAGCAGCGACGTGCTCGAGGTGGACGGGAGATTCCAAGCCACCGAGATCCGCGACCACGTAAGTCAGCACCTCGACGTTGCTCAGGGATGCGTTGGCCTGCTGGGGAGGCATCAGCCCTCGCCCTCCAGCCGCTTGCGCCCGCGGTCGGAGATCTCCCACGTCCCCCGTGGCGAGCCAGAAGCCATCTCACCCTTCTCAACGAGCTTCAGGCGCACGAACTGGGCCCGGTTCTTCCAGCGCACGTCCCCTGCCGAGAGCTTCCCGCGATCCACGTCGGTGAGCTTCGGGTCGAGTTCCTTCTCAACCAGCGCGATGACTTCGCTCGTCGGACCGCGGCCGCCCATCGTCACCAAGGCCCGGAGGATGGGGATCTCATAGTCGGCTTCAGGAAGGATGGACCCCTTCGGCACGCGAGTGCGCTTCCTGCCCGGCTTCGGAGACCCAGAGGCAGGGCGCCGAGCGGTCGATGCGCGCGTGGCACTCGACGCCACACCACCACCCGAGGTCACAGGGTCGCGGACGTCGTGGCCCGAACCGAGTCTGAGCAGTCGCCGAAGAACGGAGTTGATGTCGTCCTCCAGCGGGACAGCCTGCGCTTGGAGTGCCGCGTACACGTCGTCGTCGATAGGTGGAAGCTGAGTTGGCACGGTTCCCTCCTGGAACTTCGCTGGGGACAGCGTAACAATCTAGCTTGTAGATTGCAACCTGCATTGTGTGTCCCCAACTCGACTTGCTCGCGCCGGCAACTCGAGTCGAGCGAGTGCAACTCTAGTTGGAGGTCGCCCGCGTGGTCGGGCCACCGGGGGTATTCGTGGTCTCAGAGGAACAGACCGCGGGCCGAGCGACCTGCAGCGACTCGGCGAACACCGATGCTCTGGCCCAGGTTGCCGACGGCTCGTTGGACGGCATAGTGGGTGAAGGCGTACTCGTCTTGTCTCATGCCTCGGGGGCGGGAGCCAAGGATCTGGCCTTCTTGGATGGGCCAGAGCGCGTGGTGTTGGACGATGCGGCCAGCGGCAGTGATCCACAGATCGCGGGCGACCGGCTCGTCGGGGACGGGGCCAAGGTTGGCGATCAGCAGTGGCGACGGCTGATGGGCTGCCTGCTCGCCGCGTGTACGGGCGTCGGCGTCGAGTCTCCTGGTGACCCGGTCGGCGTCGTCACGGGTCGAGCCATTCCCTCGCCGTTCCGTCCGATCCCTGGCTCCCCTCTCACGATCAGCCGCCTCGGCGAGCCGCACTCGGTCACCCTCGAGTTCGTCGATCCGACGGGCGATGGAGCGGAGGTCGGCCTTCGCCTGTGCGATCTCGGGACGGTGGCCTCGGCGGCGGAGCGGGTGGTCGTGCTCGGCGAGCGTGCGTGTCGCCTCGGCGAGACGAGTCCTGACCGCGTCGGTGGCGCCAGCCGTCTCACGCCGTCGCCGGGAGAGATCAGCCAGGTTGCGGACATGGGCTTCGAGGTCGTAGCGGAGCGCGGCGGCGTCCAGCTGGTGGACCACCACCTTCGTCACGAGCGCTCGCAGCTTGGGTGCAGGGAGTGGCGTCCGACTCGGCGCCGGTCTGACTCCTCCACACGTGGGCCACCCTCGCCCTCCAGGAAGGCGTCGACATCCACGTGGTGAGCGACCGCCTCGCCCACAGCAGTACCCACATCACCAGCGAGATCTACACCCACGTCACTCGCCCCATGCAGTCCGACGCCGCCGAACGTGTAGCGGCAAGGATCTTCAGGGTCGGTCCAGCTGCTTCGAAGCCTGCTGCACCAGAGAAGTGGCGAGAGCGGTGAGGCTGGGGGAATCAGCGTCGACCGATGCCGGATCCTTCCGCCCATCGCGCCTCGGGTGCCCGAACATGCGGTTCGCAATCTCGATGAGCAGCTTGTCGCGCTCAACCCCGTCCTCGAGATCGTTCAGGTACGGCTTCAGCGCTGCCAGCTGAAGGGCGACGTGTTCGGCCTCGCGTTGAGAGTGGCGGTGCTCTGACGCCTGGCTCGCGGCGTAGGCAGCGACGCCACCGCCGGGGATTGCTAGCGCGAGCTTGGCCGCGAACCGATCCCAGTCCGTACCGGGCTGGCCTGAAGCGATGACCAGCCAGAGCCCTATCGCAATCGTGAAGCAGATTGCCCCGACTGCGATCCACCTCCATCGGTCGGCGGTCTCGCCTTCGGCCGTCGCGTTCTTCGAGTAGGTCCCAACCAGAGCTTCCTCGCCCACGATGCCGAGTATCTCCTCGACGCGAGCCTTGCTTGCCTGCACGCTCTCAAGTTCGGCGGCGGCGCTCGCTCTGGTGGCAACGACTGCTTCGTTGATCTCGGCCTTTATCCCGCTGACTTCGCCCTCGGCTTCCGTTCGCTTCTCAGCCAGCATCTTGGCAAACGCCTCCTGCCGCTCCGTCGGGGATGTCCCGTGAGGTGGTGTAGGTCGGAGTAGAGGGTCCACCACTGGGTGGGCCACCGGCGAGAGCCTCGGCGTGTTCCTAGCCGGGTTCACGTAAAGGAGATCTCACCGGTGGCCCTCACTGATTCTGACCTGTCCGACCTGCTCGCCGCGCTGAAGGCGGGGGAGGTGACCGACACTGTCCGCACCAGCTTGGAGTGGATCCTCCAGGAGCTCATCGAGGCCGAAGCCTCCTCGGTGATCGGCGCCCGCCCCTATGAGCGCACCGATAGCCGCACCACCCAGCGCAACGGGCACCGTCCACGGCTGCTGTCCACCGCCGCAGGCGATGTGGGGCTCAAGATCCCCAAGCTGCGGACCGGCAGCTTCTTCCCGTCGCTGTTGGAGCGGCGCCGGCGCATCGACCGGGCCTTGTTCGCGGTGGTGATGGAGGCCTACGTGCACGGCGTTTCCACCCGCAAGGTCGACGATCTCGTCCAGGCCCTCGGGGTGGGCTCGGGGATCTCCAAGAGCGAGGTCTCACGCATCTGTGCCGAGCTGGACCGGGACCTGGAGGCGTTCCGGAACCGGCCCCTCGGCCACGTGGAGTTCCCTTACGTGTTCGCCGACGCCACCTACATCAAAGGCCGCATCAACGGCCGGGTCGTGTCCCGGGCCGTGGTCGTGGCCACCGGGGTCACCGCCACCGGCGACCGTGAAGTGCTGGGTGTGGCCGTCGGCGACAGTGAGGACGGGGCCTTTTGGACCGCCTTCCTGCAAGGCCTCCGAGCCCGGGGCCTCTCGGGGGTGCAACTGGTCATCAGCGACCATCACCTCGGACTCAAGGCCGCCATCGCCGGCGTGTTCATCGGTGCTGGGTGGCAGCGCTGCCGGGTCCCTCATGAGAAACATCTTGGCCCGGGTCCCCAAGGCCTCCGCCGAGATGGTCGCCGCCGCCGTGCGCACCATCTTCGCCCAGCCCGACGCCGCCCACGTCCGCTCCCAGCTGGCCGAGGTCACCTCGATGCTCCACGGCCAGTTCCCGGAGGTGTCGATGTGTCTTACCGACGCCGCTGAGGACCTGCTGGCCTTCACCGGCTTCCCCCAGGCCCACTGGCGCAAGCTGTGGTCCACCAACCCTCTCGAGCGGCTCAACGGCGAGATCAAGCGGCGCACCAACGTCGTGGGCATCTTCCCCAACGACGCCGCCATCGCCCGGCTCGTCACCGCCGTCGTCGTCGAAGCCCACGACGAATGGGCCGTCGCCGAACGCCGCTACCTCTCCGAAGAATCCATGGCCAAGCTGAGCCTGGAACCCGCCGCGCAGACCCCCACCGAGGAGGCGCCCCTAGCCGTCACCGCATAAGCCACACTGTCGACGTCGAGTCGCTCAAGCCGACGCCGACCTACACCACTCCACGGGGCGCGATCGCTCCGTCTGCGCACTAGCGAAAGTGTTCTGCTGACTATTCAGCGACTCCCGAGCCGTCGCGAGCGTCTGCGTGAGCTCCTGGCCCTGCCGCGTGACGTCGGCGGCCAGAGTGTCGACCTGCTCCTTGACGCGCTGCAGTTCGGCGGTCGTGCCGTCACGGATCTGTGTCGTTGCCTCTTCCATTGCCTCGATCTCACGATCGACCTGGCCCCGGTGCTGTCCGACTGAGCGACGCAGGCTCGAGACCTCGGCGGTCGCCTCGCCCACAGTCTCAGCGATCGGGATCGAGCCGAGCGCAACGAGAACGGCGTCCAGGCGATCCATCGTGTGGGTCGTCAGGTACTCGCCTCCCGAGCCGCCTTGCCACGAACCGAGGTGTGTGATCGCCTGCCGGAGCGCCCCTGCCAGCTGAACAAGGGTCGGCTCAGGCACGAGCTTCGGATCGACGTTCGACAACGTCCATTCCACAAGCTCGGCAACTCGGAGGACGCGATCGAGTGAGTCCTGGTCCTCCGGAGAGGAGGCGCTGGCGGAGTCCAGCCACACCCGAAGCTCCGCGACCGCCGCCACCGCATCGCTCTCACGGGTCCGTTGCTCCCAGCGATCCATCGCCGTCACCTCCTGCCCACAATCCTACGGGCGGGGAGTGACAGATAACACCGGTGTGATTCGCCATAGGAACGGGAAACCGTGATGACAAACCAATGACAAGCGGCCGTTTCGAGCGCCTCGACCGCCCCTGAACACTGCGCTGACCAGCACGTTCGCGCTCATCCTGCGGTGTCGGAGGGGGGATGGACACCGTGACTACATGGCCACCGGTGGCCGGCGAGCTCAACCTGGCGGCGTAGCTACCTCGTTGACCAAGGTGGGTCTCGACGGATCGGGAAGAGAAGCGGCATGTCGAGCTCGAACATCTCGACCTGTTCCCCTTCACGGCCGTCTCGCCATGCGATCTCGACGTGGGCCGGACCCTCACCGACCACCACCTCAAACGGCTTCCGCTGACCTGGTTGCAGCCGGACCCCAGCCGGTCGAATGTCGAGCTGAGAGGTGACGCCTGGCCCACCAGGCTCGCCGTTCCACGCCCTACCTCGGAGGAGAACCGCTTCGGCTGGCCCAGCGTTGAGGACGGATACATGGCGCCCTTGGCCAGGACGAGAGATCAGTGGAAGGACGGCAACCCTTGCGACGAGTGCGGCCTCGGCTTCGGCTCGAGCTTCATCCTCAGCACGTTGCTCCCTCAGGGACTCGATCTTGAGCAGCTCCGCCATGTCGTCAGCTTGCCGGCGCTGAACATCCTCAAGCGCCGCCTGGCGTCGCTCACTTCGTACTTGTCGGCGGTAGGTGATCCATGCGACCACCAGAGCGCCAACTCCGACGGCTCCCCCGATGATGCCGCCCCATGAGGCGGCAACCTCAAGCGGACTCAGCCCCGAGATGATCACACCCGCCCCGTCGCCCGGGCCCACCGCTCGACGTCCTGGCGCCGCCAGACCCGTCCGATGGCCAGTTCGGCGGTCGGTGGTGGGAAGCCGTCGGCGCGGCTCAGTTGGTCGACCCTTTGGCGTGTGATCCCGAGCATTTCGGCGATCTCTGGCGTGCTCATCAGCTCCACGCTCGGCGAGGATAGCCCCTTGCTTATGAGCAATGACCCGGGATAGTCTCTTGCTCCGAAGCAACCACAGGAGCAGTCCCCCCGGTGTGGCGACACCCCTGGGGACCGAGCCAGCACCTACAAGGAGGAGCTGACGTGCCCAAAGTACCCACCACCCCCGACCCCGGAGTACCTGACCAGCTGATCGACGCATCGAACCAGCTGATGGCGGCTGCGCTCGAGTTGGCCGGGGACGCCTACGACATCTGCCATCGACTCAGCGACCTCGACTCCGCCATCCGGCTGCTGCGACCCATGGGCGTTGGCGTCAAGGACGACGACCAGATCTCCGAGACTTGGCATGACGCCTGCCGGGTGCTCGACCTGTACGACGTGCTGCTGGCGGCCTCCGGATACATCGGTCAGGTCACCGGTTGCCACGGCCAGGACGATCCGGAGTCGCCTCACAAGCTCAAGGAGCGCCTGACCCTCTACTCGAGCGGTTCGACGTCCTCGTCTTCGAGGAGTGCGGCAGCGACAGCCTCCGCCGCTGGCCGGTCATAGCCACCGTCGGCGACCAGCTTGTCGATGATCACCTGTCGAGGTTCGTCGAGGTCGACGGAGTCAGGGATGAGCATCGCAGAAGGCAGCCTACGCGCCGGTCAGGCCCGTCCGGTGCGGACGGCGAAGTCCATCTTGCGCATGAGGGCTTCGAGGTCGGCGTCGTCGTGGAACTCGGCGTGATCGATCCGCAGGGCGTCACCGCGTGGGCCGGCACCGTCGAGTGCTTCGGCGACGATGCGGCGCATCAGATGCTCCGGGGTGACGATCTCCGGGCGGGACCCGGCGGTCTCACCGAGACGGGCCACGGTGGGCCGGGTGACGACACCACCGCGGGCCAGGGCGGCGTGCACGTGGTCCCAGTGGTCCGCCTCGGTGATCGCGTTGAGCGCACCGATGGGTCGGCGGCGCCCGCCCCGGGAGATGTAGTAGGGGGCCGGGGAGTAGATGAGCTCGGACAGGTTCGCTCCACCGGATCCGAAGAAGTCGAAGATCTTCATGCCGCCGGCCACGTCACCTGACCCGCCGGGCCCGGTGAGGTCGACGGCCCGGCCGAGGGAGTGGAGCGACACCGCCCCGGTGGCCCGGGTCCGGGCCCCGGGCCTGACGGTGGAGGTGACCCGGTGCGCGATGCCACCCTCGACGAGGGCGTTGACCAGTGCCCGCCATCCCCCACCGGCGGCGATGGGTGGGGCGATGGGCTTTTCCTTCTCGGCGGCCTTGTCGACACCGGCGACCCAGTCGAGGATCTTGTGACCGAGGTCGGAGGTGATGCCGCCGATGAGCCGCCCGGGGGGACCGAACCGTCCGGCGAGACCACCGAGGGCGGAGAGGCCCTGTTCGATGAGGGGCCGGGCCACCTGGGCGATGACACCCCGGACCTTGTCGACGACGCTGCCGATGCCCGCACCGACCTTGCGCACGGCGTCCCCCACGAACCCCCACCCGTCGCCGGTGCCGGGCTCCCGTGCGAGGGGTGAGGTGTCGTGGGGGCCGGGGCGGCGGGCGTTGGCGATGTGGCGGGGATCGTCACGGGTGAGGATCTCTTCGCCGTCGAGGGTCTTTACGAGTCGTTCACCGGGGCGGAGTGGGCCACCGGTGCGGGGCAGCCCACCGCCGACGACGCCGCCCTTGTGGGCGGTGGGGACGAGCGGCACCGACGGCAGGTTGAGGTTGAAGTTGAGGGCCCCGGCGATCCGTTCCACCCCGGAGAGGAACTTGTTGAGGACGTTCTCGATGACCCAGTTGATGGGGGTGGCGAACACGGACTTGATGCCACGGAAGATCCGGCCGACGGAGTCTACGGCACCTTGGACGATGCCTTTCAGTCCGTCCATTGCCCGTTGAGCGTTGTCTTTGATGCCCTGCCATATTCGGGACAACGTGTCCCGGACGGCGCCCCATGCGGTGTTCCACGCCCCGGTGATGGCCCCGAGAACCGAGCTGATGATGGTGCGCACCGTGTTGATGTAAAAGCTGACTGCGGTCACGATGCCGGCCCACACGGTTGTGACGATGGTGCGGATCGTGTTGATGTACGTGGTGACAACGGTGACGATCGCTGACCACACGGTGGTGATGACCGTCCTGACCATGTTGAGGTAGAAGGTCACCGCGCTGACAATGGCGTTCCAAGCGGCTCCGACGACGGCCCGGATACCGCCCCACATGGCGGACCAGTGGGCGGAGATCCCGGCGGTCACCGCGGAGATGACCGCTTGGATGGCGGCGAGAGCGGCGCTGACCGTGCCGGTGATCGAGCCCCAGATCCCGCCGAGGAAGTCGCGGATCCCACCCCAGACTCCGCGCCACACTTCGGCGATCATCGACAGGACCCCGCCGATCACCGAGCTGACGAGGTTGACGGCGGTGGAGATGATGTTGGAGATCTGGTCCCACACGGCGCCGGCGATCTGCTTGACCGAGTCCCACGCTTTGCCCCAGTCACCGTTGATGACGGCGAGCACGAAGCTGATGACACCTTGGAGGCCTCTGACGACGTTGGAGATCGTCTCGGAGATGAACCCCCACACGGTCTGCACCATGGCCAGCAGGTCGTCGCCCCAGGCCCGCCAGAAGACGGAGATCACGTCGACCGCTGTGCGGATGACCCCTTGGACGACGTTGACGACGTGGGTGATCGCCTCTTGGATCTCGCTCCAGTGCTGACGCACCCAGACGACCGCTTCGCCGAACGCCTCGGCGACCCCGGCGGCCATCTGCTGGATGGCTGGCCACGCCTTCGTCGTCATCCAATCGGCGACCGACTGGACGACCTTCCGGAAGCCTTCGAAGTGCTGGTAGGCGTAGACCACCCCACCGCCGAGGGCGGCGATGGCGGCGCCAATGGCGATGATCGGGGCGAGGGCGACGACGGTGGCGGCCGCCCATGCGAGGAACGGAGGGACGACCACCGTGGCCACGAGCGTGCCCAGCCCGGCCAGAACCGAGGTCATGTTGTCGCGGATGAAGGTGACCGCCGCCCGGATCGGCCCGGTCAGCTTGCCGCTGCCACCGAAGATGGCGTCGACCTGGGCGGCGAAGCCTTGCAGGTCCCCGCTGCCCAGGGTGCCGAAGGCCCCGGCCAACCCCTCGATGGCGGGGATCACAGTCCCGCCCACGAAGTCGGACAGCCGCTGCAAGCCCTTCCGCTTGAACGACTCGAGCCTCGTCGCTGCGTTGTCAGCCAGCGTGGAACCCATACGGGCAGCGGCGCCCTCCACGTCACCCAGCGCCTTCACCGCTGTGCTCGGGTCCAGCGAGAACAGCGAGTCGCCGAGGTCCTCGGCCTTGGTGCCGAACAAGGCCACGGCGGCGGCGTTGCGCTTCACCGGGTCCTCGGTGCCGCGCAGTCCGTCGAGCACCATGTCGAGCGCCTCCGAGGCGCCCTTGCCGCCACCGGCAATCTTGGCCGTCATGTCCTCGGCGGACAGGCCGAGCGCCTTGTACCCCTCCGCTGAGGTCTCGGTGGCGTCCTGGCCCCGGATGGCGAACTCCTTGAGAGCGTCGGCCACCGTGTCGGAGTCGCGAGCGCCGGCCTGGAGGCCCTGGGAGAGCATCCCGGTGGCGGTTGCTGCGTCGATGCCGAGGTCACGGAACATCGTCGAGTACTCGTTGAACGAGTCGAGGAGATCCCCCGACTTGTCGGCCCCCTGCTGGAAGCCGCGGGTCAAGATGTCGAGCGCCTCGTCGGCGTCCTTCGCCAGCCCGTTGCGGAGCATCTGTCCGACCGCGGCGGTCGACTGGCCGAGGTCCTGATCGAACGCTGTGGCCAGGTCGAGCACCTTGGCGGTGACTGACTTGACCTGCTCGTCGGTGGCATCCTCGAACAGAAGCCCGTTCTGCTTGACCCCCTTGAGGGCCTCGTTCACCTGGCCGAGCGATTCGCCGTAGGCGTCGGCGTACAGATCCCCGGCGATCTTGCCAAGGTCGGCGGCGTAGTCGCCGCTGGCCCCGAGCTGAGCGGCCAGCTTGTCGTTCACCGCTCCCACGTCCAACGCGTCGGCGAACCCCTTGCCGATGGCCGCCAACCCCGCGGCAGCCCCTGCGGCCAACAGCGCCCCGACCGCGCCGCCCACCTTCTTGGCGACGTCGCTCAGCCCCTCAAGCTTGCTGCCGGCCTTGTCAACACTTGAGTCGAACGACCCCGACTCGAGGTGGAGCTTCGCTTCATGACCGACCCTGGTCAGCCCACCGAGCCGCTTCCCGGACTTGTCGAGGTCACGGTCGAACGGCTTGGAGTCGAGCTTGAGGAGGACGGCGAGCTCGCCGACGGTCATGGCCACCTCAGGCGGCGCCCTCGGCGTAGCGGGCCGCCAGAACGGAACCGAGGCTTGGGCCCACTTCGATGTCGGTCAGGGCGGAGTCGAGGTGCACCTTCATCGCCGGCCACTCATCAACCAGCTTCAGGCCGACCGCAGCTGCCTTGGACTCCTGGGCGGGTAGGAGCGGCACGAGCGCCTCGTCGATGCTTCGGACCAGTCCTGCGGTGTCGATGGTCCCGTCTTCGCCGAGCGTGATGGGGCGGGCTGCGTCGATCCAAGCGCTCTCGGCTCGTAGGGCTTCGAGCGTGGTCCGGTCAGCCAGGGCGGAGGCTCGGCGAATGACCTCCCCAGGGTTGGCCCCGGCCTCGAGCAGGCTGCGAACTCGGCTCCGGGCGTCGGCCGCCTCGATCCTCGCGGCGACGTCCTCCGCGCCCGTGGGAGCCGAACGCTCCCGCACCTGCGCCACTGAGCGCTCGATGACATCACGAACCTCCTCGGCTTGGCTGCGGCGCTGCTCGATCAGCTCAACGGCGGCCTGTCGAAGCTCCGCGACACGCTGTTGGCGGCCATCCACCGAGAGCAGCTCATCGGCCTCGACTCTCGACCGCTCCTGGCGGTACTCCTCACCAGCGCCAATGGCACTCTGAACCACCTGCTCGAGCAAGGCCAGCAGTTCCTCGAGCTCATCCATCTTCAGCGCTCCTCCACTTCGGCTGCCGGGATCAGCCACATGTGGCCGAGGCGGCGAGCGCCCGGGAAGGCACCCTGGCTTGCCATCTGAGCGATGCGGTGGGCTGTGACCCCCCGCTTCCTCGCCGCCTCGGCCGTGGTCATGAACCCAGGATGGAGCCCGGGTACGCAGGCGCTGCCGTTAAGAGCAGCCGGCGGCAGGTCGGCTGCGATGGCCGCTCGGCGAAGGGTGCCGGCCAGCTCGACAAGATCACCGTCAGGTCGCCAGCCGTCGCGACCGAGCCGCTCGAACGCCTCCCCCATCAACCGCCCTGCACGCCCCGCTAGCACGGCCGGAACGGCCACGACTAGGCCATCTGCCGTCTCGACGATGCGGGCCCGGCCCCGATGGCTCACACCACGTCCGGATACGCGTCATCGACGATCGCCCCGTCAGCCAGCAGCAACCTTGGCTTGCCGTAGTGGTGGCGGTACCAGCAGGCAAGACACAAGGCGAGTACGAGGTCGTCGTGATCGGTCTCCCGCCACGCCTCGAACGACGTGTGACCCGTCGACGTCGTCTTCGCCCGGAAGGCCTGCAACTCTCGTCGCAGCGCCTCGGCCATGGCCAAGCCAGGTTCGACCACCAGGCGGTCCTGGTGAAGCAGCGCCTCCACCACCGACACAAGCTCGTACTTCGGCACGTTCGTCCCGTGCGCCGCCTGGCCGGCCGTGATCGTCACCGGCACCGGCCACCGGTCACCGAGATCACCCCGCGTGTAAGCGGTCCGGAGCATGTCGAGAATCCCGGCCCCCACCCCGGTCGCGTCGACCACCAGCGCCGTGTTTCCCGCCAGCGGCGGCGACGCCAACAGTTCCCCCAGCCGACCCACAATCACGTCGTAGGGCGTCCCCAGGCGAGGCCGCTCCAGATGCCGAACGTGGTGGTGATCTACGGTCTCGAGGTACCCCGTCCCCTGGTAGGTCTCGCGCACATGGCCGGTACGCCGAACCAGGCGCTCGACTACCGCGACGGCGGTGTAATCCTTCGCCTTGCCCAGGTCGACACCCATCGTGAAGTTCGGCATCATCAGCCTCCGGTCGGGAACAACGGGCCCCCGGTGGGCCGGAAGCTCCGGTCGATGAAATCGGTCGGGAACAGCTGGTCGACGGTGTCCACGAAGCTGCACTGGTACTCCTGGCCGAACCACCACGGGCCCAACGCCACCCGCTCCGCCTCCAGAAACGACGGCTTCAACCGGGCGCACTCGCTGGCCCTCACGGTGAACACCTGCCACGCCTCCGCCGTCCCGCCCGTGACCGCCTCGTACCACCACCCCCGCTTCCCCGCCGGAGTGCTCATCGCCAGCAGCTGACCGCTCGACACCGCCAGCATCGGACGGAGCGCCGCCATCGCCTCGTCCTCGATCCGAGCGGCCTCGTCCGCCACCGCCAGATCAACCGACGAGAACCCCCGGATCGTGTCCGCCGTGCCCGGCAGCGCCAGCACCCGCGACCCGTTGGCTAGCTCGAAGCTCAACCGGTTCTCGACGTCCGAGCTCGCCACGTCCCGGCCCACCGACCGGTAGATGGCCAAAGCCTTCCGGTACAGCTCCTGCGACTGGCGCAGCGACGGCGCCAACATCACCACGAAGCTGGGTGGGCGGAACACGGCCCGCTGCACCGCCTTCAGCGCCGCCACCGTGCTCTTGCCGCCCTGGCGGTGCACGTTGAAGGCCAGGCGAGGATCCTCCGAGCGCAGCGCCTCCACCTGCCAAGGGTCAGGCTCAAGGCCACTCCGCCGGGCCAGGGCCACCGGATCAAGCGCGGCAGCCAGATCAGCGGCCAAGGCGCTCACCCGCCCGCCTCCAGCTCGAGCAGGCGAGTGGCCACGGCCTGACGGGCCTCGGGGTGCGCCGCCAGAGCAGCGAAGATCACCGCTCGCACCGCCAGCCACTCATCCGAGGAGATCAGGTTCACCACCACCTGCGGGCCGTCAGGCTTCAGCTCGCCCGACGCCTTCCCCAACAACTCGAGCAGCGCCCGCATCTCCCGCACCGCCGCCAGGGCCTGCACCACCTTCCCCGACTCCTCCGACGCCGACAGCAACCGGTCAGCGCGGTCCATCAGGTCCTCTATGCGGTCCACCAGCCGCTCACCGCCGGCCCGCTCCCGCTCCGCCTGCAACGCCGCCAGCGCCGGGCTGACGTGGTTTTGGCTGTGACGCAACACGGCCGACGAGCTGAGGCAGTGGCGCTCCGCTATCGCCCGGTACGGCTGGCGGGACACGAGCGCCTCGTCGATGGCCTCCAGGTCAGGGTGAGCGCACACGGTGCACGTCCTTGGCATGGTCAGTCCTCCAGCACCGAGGCGAGATCCTCGAACCGCAACACGGCCCACCAGCGGCCGGGATCCGTCTCACCCCTCGGCTTGACGACCAGCACCGGCAAGCTCGGCCCGGCTTGGCCCTCCACTTGGCGAAGCCAGCCAGCGATGTCGTGGCGGGCTTGGTTCTTCACCTCGAAGCAGACACCGGGAACACCGTCGACGTCGCCCGGCTGGCGACCATCTCCGGCGAGGTAGCGGCGTGCGGCGGGCCAGCCGTGGCAGCGCAACCAGTTGACCAGCGCCACCTCAGCCCGAGCGCCCTTCGCCCGTGACGCCGCGCCGGTCACGACCCGCCTCGTCGGTCGAGCTCAGCAGCCAGACGGTCGAGTTCGGCGACCAGGCGGTCAGCGACCTCGTCCGGCGCCGTCGCCCTGATGGCGGCCAGCCGTTCCTCGTCGACGAGACCGAGCGCGGCGACCGCTTCCGCTGCCACTTCCAACCCGAACGCCGCCACCCGCTCGCTGCGCTCGACGCCGCCCAGCTGATGGCTGAGGCCGTAGATCGCCAGGCCCACCTTCATCCGGTCGCGGGCATCGAGGAAGTGCAGGGCCGCCTCGTACCGCAGCCTCACCCGCCCACCGCCCATGGGGCGCGGGCAGCACGGGACACCGACACGCACCCACCACATGCCGAACGGCGCTTACCGCAGCTCCGATTCCTCAGGGCTGGTGCGGTTGACGGGCGTAGCCCGGGAGCTATTGGCTCGGGACCGTTCCCGTTTTGTCTCTCTCTCAACTTGGGAGGAAGGTAAGAGCGTTCTCCGACGTTTCGGGGACGGTGGGTCATCGGGCGTTCTCCGACGTTTCGGGGACGGTGGTTGTCCAGCGGTCTCGGGCCCAGGTGTCGGCGGTCCAGAGGTCGGCCTTGCCTTCGCCTTGGCTGGCTCGGGTGGTCACGCCGTGGCCGTTGAGATCCTCGAGAGCCCGACGGGTGGTGGTCGTCGGGTAGCCGATGGCGCGGGCGATGTCGCCGGTGGAGCTGGTGTTGGCGGTCATGAGGACGTCGAGGACGCTGCGCCGGATGGCGGGCATGGAGTCGAGAGCGCACTTGGCGATGAGCTGCCAGGCGGTGGTGTCGTCGACGCCGATGGCTCGCAGGGCGTTGCGGAGACGGAGGAGGACGAGGGCCATGCGGGCGGGGGCTTCGGGTTCGGGGATGAGTTCGATCTCGCGGCTGTAGCTGTCCCGCTCGACGGCGGAGCGGCAGCGCACGGCGAGCGTGGCGATTCGGATGAGGCGCTCTCGGTCTTCGCTGCTGGCTAGTGCAGCGAGCTGGGTGAGGTCGGCACGGTCGAGGAGGCGGGCGGCGGCGGCGGCGAGCTCGGCCCGCATGGCGGTCTCCCGGCCGACATGTGCGAGTGCCTGCCGGGCCTGCGCGTCGGCGTCGGTCTTCGGGAGCCGGTAGATCACGAAGCGCTCCCCCATCGATCCCATGACGGCGTGATGGCCATCGATCGAGGGCGTGCAGCCGGCGATGAGGCCGACCTTTCCCTCCCATTGGAGAGTGGTGCCGCCGCCGGTGCCGAGGTGGCGGGTCCAAGAGCCGTCGTAGACCTCTCGGAGGGCGGCGAGCACAGCTGCTCGAGCTTCTCGGTGCATGGAGAGGACGGAGCCGAAGTCCTTGCAGAGGATGATCCCGAAGTCGCCGATCTGGCGGAGCAGGCCCCCTTTGGCGGAGGCGTCGCGGTCCTTCTTGGGGGTGCCGGAGAGAAGGGCGGCCTCGGTGATCGTGGCGGCCGGGTACACATCGGAGAGGGATGCCACAGAGGCGAGCTGTTCGGTCTTGCCTCCGCCGGGTGGGCCGACCACCAGGAGCCACACAGGGTCGCCGGCGGCGCGGTTGGCGGCCACGGTGGCGAGGGTGACCAGCAGTGCCCCCGGGTCGGGGAGATGCAGCCACCTGCGGTAGGTGCTGAGCATCTCGTCGACACGGCCGACGGGTCCAGTCACTTGGCCCCGGCGCGGAGGAGGGCCTTTGCGCACCTGGGGCAGGCGTAGCCGATGGCGACGACGGCATGATGCTGGAGAATGATCGGCCGGAAGCGCCTGGCCCGCCGGGAGCCGCACCAATCGCAGCGATCGTCCTCGTCAGGGGGCGGACTGCCGGTGGTGCTCATACAGAGGCCGCAGTCGGCTCGGTGAAGGGGGAGAAGGAGCCATACCGGCTGGGGGCCGCCGGTCTGGAGGTGCGGGCAGACCCTGCAGTCTTCGAGCGCGACGAGGATCCGGGCCCTGACCTCGAGACTGTCGCTGGTCGGCCTTTCCTCTTGGTGCCATTCCTCACGCGGCAGAAGCTCAGCGGTGCGACGGAGGAGCCCTTGGGCTTGTCTGCCCGCCGCCTCGATCTGATCGGCAAGGCCGACGGGCCGCTGTCCCGTGCTCGCCGCCTCGAGCACCTGGCGGGCCGCCTCGAGGCGTTCCTTGAACGTCACCACGTGCCCTCCTCGTGGGCGGCTTCGAGGGCGGCGACGGCGCTGAACAGGTCCCGGCCGGACGCTTCGACCAGCTCCGCCGCGGCTTCGGTGGCGTTGGTCGGCAAGCTGACCGGGCCGATCCGGGCGGCGGTCACCCACAGCCTGGCCCGGCCGACATCCCCGCCGAGGTGCAACAGCAGCTTGAGTGCGGCATGACGCTCGGCGTGGTCGCGCTGCGCCGGCGGCGCGCCCCGGGGCCCCTCCCCCCCGGACGCGGCGAGGGGGCGCGCGGCGCCGCCGCAACCCCCCCCCCCCGCGCGGCCAGGCGCCCCGGCCGCCGGGGCCCGCCCGCCCGACGCGGCGGGTCCCCGCGGGGGCGGGGGGGGGCGGCGCCCCCCCCCCCGGCCCCCCCCCCCCCCCCCGGGCGGGGGCCCCACGGGGGGGGGGGGGGGCCCGCCCGGGGGGGGGGGGGGCCGCGGGGGGGCCCCCCCCCCCGCCCCCCACCCCCCCCCCCCCCCCCGGCGCCTCCCCCGCCCCCCCCCCCCCCCCCCCCCCCCCCCCCCCCCCCCCCACGATCCGCAGGAGCAGCCGCGCCAGACGAGGCGTGACCACCGGCGGCTCGGGTGGTAGTTCGATCCGCATCGTCATACCGCTGCGGCCTCGTGCTGAAGTCGCCGGTAGAGGCGCCCCAGTCGCAGTGCTGCCTCGGTGCGAGGGATGCGCCGACCGGCCTCCCACAACGCGACCGCATCGAATGACGCGTCGACGAGGGTCGCCACCTCGGCTCGGCTCAGGTGGCTCTCCTCTCGGCGGCGTTGGAAGTCCCCGTTAAGCAGGGCCTCTCGAACGGCGGCGATGGCCGCGAGATCCCGGGTCGTTAGTTTCACGACGGGCAGACTGCACACGTCCGACACCACTGTGTGCGCCGTTACGGCGCAGTCCGACGACACACATGCTTGACGGCGCTGTGTTGTCGGCGTAGTGTCAGACACATGCCGCAGCCACGTAGGGCCAAGCAGGTCGGGAAGATTGAATGGCGCCAGATCGGTCGGTCCAAGTACGCCATCCCCAAGTCAGCGACGTACCAGACGGGCGATGATTCCGACCTCCCCTACTACGTGGAGATCACCATCGCGAACGACGGCGACGGCCCGACCTGCCGGCGCCTGACGATCGAGCAGCGCCCGGGCGGGCCTCCCGTGACCTCCGACGGTCTGCGCAGCGTGCCCGTTGGCCGAATCGTTGAGCACTTCGCCGACATGCACATCATGCTCATCACCGATCCAGCCAAGGGGGTGAAGAGCGGCCTCTCGCTTTTACCTGACGTGAACGCTGCGGTGGAAGCGTTCGATGCGATTGGCGCCGAGCACAAGGCCGGGCGGCGCCGCATCACCGACGAGGACCTTCGTCGCCTCGCAGAGATCTGCGTTCGTGCGAAGGCGAAGGGCCGCTCCTACATCACCATGGCCGAGCTCGAGCTGGGCATCACCAGGGACCAGGCCCGGCAGTGGAAGCGCAAAGCGATCGCCGGTGGCTTCCTGCCGACCGAGGGAGAGCAGTGATGGCCCGATTCGCTTTCTACGGCCGAGTGAGCACCGAAGACCAGCAGGACCCGACCAGCTCCAAGGGGTGGCAGCTGTCGCGCTCCACGAGCCTCGTCGAGCCCCACGGTGGCCAGATCGTCGCCGAGTACTTCGACGTCGGGCAGAGCCGATCCTTGCCTTGGAAGCGACGGCCCGAAGCCGCCCGTCTGCTCAACGACCTGCGACACCCCAACCGTGGGTTCGAGGCCGTCGTCATCGGTGAGCCGGCTCGCGCCTTCTACGGCGGCCAGTTCGGCCTCACCTTCCCCGTGTTCACTCACTACGGAGTTGAGCTGTGGGTGCCGGAGGTCGGCGGGCGAATCGACCCAGGCTCGGACGCTTACGACCTCGTCATGTCGCTCTACGGCGGCATGTCGAAGGGCGAGCGCAACCGCATCAAGATCCGGGTTCGGTCGGCCATGGCGAGCCAGGCGGCCACCGAGGGCCGGTTCCTGGGCGGCCGGCCGCCGTACGGGTATCAGCTCGTCGACGATGGCCCCCACCCCAACCCGGGGAAGGCAGCGGTTGGCCAACGGGTCCACCGTCTCGGTGTGGACCCAGTGGCTGGTCCGATAGTGCAACGGATCTTCGCCGAGTACCTCGCCGGCAGTGGCATCTTCGCCATAGCCGAGGGCCTCACCGCCGACGGCGTTCCCTCCCCGAGTGCTCACGACCCGGCTCGCAACCGGCACCGCTCGAGCTCAGGCGGCGCCTGGGGTAAGTCGGCCGTCCGGGCCATCCTCGCCAACCCTCGTTACACCGGGCGCCAAGTGTGGAATCGGCAACGCCGCGACGAGCAGCTGATCGACGTCGAGGACGTAGCGGCCGGCCACGAGACGAAGCTGCGGTGGAACGACCGATCGGACTGGATCTGGTCAGCCGACCAGGCCCACCAGGCCCTCGTCGACCCCAACACGTTCAGCCGCGCCGAGACGCTGCGAGCGGCAGGAGCACACCGGCCCAACACCACCAAGCGGCCGAGGGCGAAGCGCACCTACCAGCTGTCCGGGCTCATCCGGTGCGGTCTCTGCGGGCGGCGCATGCAGGGGTCGTTCAACAACGGGCATGAGCACTACCGCTGCCAGTTCGCCGCCGAGTACGGCCTGGCCAACCGCCCCGACCACCCGAAGACGGTGTACCTGCGAGAGGACCGGGTCACCGACGCCCTCGACGCCTGGATCGCCACCGTGTTCGACGAAGACAACGTCGAGGCCACCTGCCAGGCTCTTGCCATGGCTCAGGAGCCCGACGACGCCGCCGTTGCCCGGGCCGAAGCCGCTCGACGGAAGGTGGCCGACTGCGACGCCCGCCTCGCCAAGTACAGGGCGGCCCTCGAGGCCGACGCTGACGCCCTCGTGGTGGCCGGATGGATGCGAGAGGTGCAGGGCGAGCGGCTGGCCGCCGAGCGCGACCTGGCCGGCACCCCGGAGGCCGAGGCGCTGTCCCTCGAGGAGATCCGACAGTTGGTCGGGGGGATCAGGGACGCGGTGGCGGTGCTGGGCCGGGCCGATCCCAAGCTGAAGGCTCAGGTGTACTCCGAGCTCGGCATCGAGGGTCTGTATGACCCGCACCGCCGGGTGCTCAAGGTGACAGCCCAGCCATGTAGTACAGAGCGTGTCGGAGGGGGGACTTGAACCCCCACGCCCTTTCGGGCACTAGCCCCTCAAGCTAGCGCGTCTGCCTATTCCGCCACTCCGACGTGGCCGCCGGAACGGGCCGGCGAGCCGGGTCATCGTAGCCGAGGCACCCGGCCCGCCCGCCGGGTCAGGCCGACAGCAGCAGGCCCAGGCCGACGGTGGTGAAGGCGAACACGAGGGCCACGATCACGGTGAGGCGGTCGAGGTTCTTCTCCACCACGGTGGAGCCCTGGGCGGCGGCGCCCATGCCGCCGCCGAACATGTCGGAGAGGCCACCGCCCTTGCCGCTGTGCAGCAGCACCAGCACGAGCAGGGTCAGCGCGGCGATGACGTGGATGGGGACGACGACGTAGACCACAGGAACCTTCCGGTAGCTCGGCCGGGACAGGCTACCAGCGCCCTGCTCAGCCGACGGGCTGGCCGGGGTGCTCGGGCAGGTCGAACGTGATCGGCTCGTCCTGGTGGATCACGTCGATGGCCTCGGCGAAGTGGCACGCCACCGGGTGGCCCTGGCCTCGATCGATCAGGGCCGGTTCCTCCTCGGCGCAGATCTCCTCGGCCTTGGGGCAGCGGGTGCGGAAGCGGCACCCCGAGGGGGGGTCGATGGGGCTGGGCACGTCGCCGGTGAGCACGATCCGTCGACGGTTGCGCTCGGCCCGGGGATCGGGCACCGGCACGGCCGACAAAAGGGCCTGGGTGTAGGGGTGCCCAGGGCGCGTGTAGAGCTCCTCGGACGGGCCGATCTCCACGATCTTGCCTAGGTACATCACCGCCACCACATCAGAGATGTGGCGCACCACCGACAGGTCGTGGGCGATGAACACGTACGCCAGTCCCAACTCGTCCTGGAGGTCCTCGAGCAGGTTCACCACACCGGCCTGGATGGACACGTCGAGGGCCGACACCGGCTCGTCCAGCACCAGCAGCTCGGGGTCGAGCGACAGGGCGCGGGCGATGCCGATGCGCTGGCGCTGACCGCCGGAGAACTCGTGGGGGTAGCGGTTGGCGTGCTCGGGCTTGAGCCCCACCGTCTCGAGCAGGTCCCTCACCCGCTCGGCCCCGGCTCCCCGGGAAAACGTGCCGTGGATCTGCATCGGCTCGGCCACGATCGACTGCACCGTCATGCGCGGGTTCAGCGACGCGTAGGGGTCCTGGAAGACGATCTGCATCCGGCGGCGCAGCGCCCGCATGCCCCGACCGTGGCGACCCAGGATCTCCTCACCCCGGAAGCGCACCGAACCGGCCGTAGCCGGGATGAGTTTCAGGACCACCCGGCCCAGGGTGGACTTGCCGCAGCCCGACTCGCCCACGACGCCCACCGTCTCGCCCTTGGCCACGGTGAAGCTGACGCCGGCCACCGCGCTCACGGTGGCGAACTGCCGCTGGAAGAGCCCACCGCGGACAGGGAACTCCTTGACCAGGTCGGTGACCTCCAGCACCCTCTCGCCCACGGCGGCGCGCCCGGCCGAGCCGCCGGCCTCCTCCTCCAGCACGCTCACGGCTGGACGACCTCGTCGGCGGCCACGTCAGCGTCGGCGGCCAGGTCCTCGGTGCTCATCGCCGGAAGCTCCTCGGCGAAGTGGCAGGCCGACACGTGCAGCCCGGTGAGGGCGTGCAGCTCGGGGCGCTTGGTGGCGCAGGGATCGGGGAGCTGGGCGTGGGGGCAACGGGGGTGGAACGCGCAACCGGGGGGCACGAAGATCAACGACGGCGGCTGACCCTCGATCCGGTGCAAGCGCGTGCCGCGGGTGCCGTCCACCCGGGGCAGCGACGCCAGCAGCCCCCGGGTGTAGGGGTGGCGGGGGTCGTAGAAGATCTCGTCGACCGTGCCCAGCTCCACCTGGCGCCCGGCGTACATCACCAACACCCGGTCGGCGGTCCCCGCCACCACGCCGAGGTCGTGGGTGATGAGCACGATCGAGGAACGGGTGCGGTCCTGGATCCGCTCCATCACCTCCAGCACCTGGGCCTGGATGGTGACGTCGAGGGCGGTGGTGGGCTCGTCGGCGATGAGCACGTCGGGCTCGTTGGCGATGGACATGGCGATCATGGCCCGCTGGCGCATGCCCCCCGAGAACTCGTGGGGGTACTGGTCGGCCCGCTTGGCGGGGTTGGGGATGCCGACCAGGTCGAGCAGCTCGACCACGCGGTCACGCACCTCGGCGTCGGGCAGCTCGTGGTGCACGGTGATGGCTTCGGCGATTTGGGCCCCCACCTTGAACACCGGGTTGAGGGCGGCCAGGGCGTCCTGGAAGACCATGGCGATGGAGTCGCCCCGCAGCTTGCGCAGTTCGCTGCGCTCGAGGCCCAGCAGCTCCCGCCCCCGGAACTTCACGCTCCCGGTCACCTCCGCCACCTTGGGCAGCAGGCCGAGGATGGCCAGCGAGGTGACGCTCTTGCCCGAGCCGGACTCCCCCACGATCCCCAGCGTCTCGTTCTCGGCCACCGCGAAGCTCACGTCGTCGACCGCCCGCACCAGGCCGTCGTCGGTGGGGAACGTCACCGACAGGTTGGTGACCTCGAGCAGTGCGCCGCCGCCCTGGGGACCTGCGGGCTCAGGCTGCAACTCGAGCACCGGCAGGTCGGCCATCAGTGCTTGGCCTGGGGGTCGAAGGCGTCGCGCAGGCCGTCCCCCAGGAAGTTCACGCTCAGCACGGTGAGCAGGATGGCCAACCCGGGGAAGTACAGCAGGTGGGTGTTGCTGTCGGTGCTGCCGCTGGCGTCGGCCAGCATGTTGCCCCACGACGTCGCCGGAGGGTTGACGCCGAACCCGAGGAACGACAGGGTGGACTCGGCGACGATGGCGGCGGCGATGCCGAGCGTGGCGTTCACCAGGATCGGGCCGATGCAGTTGGGCAGGATGTGGCGCGCGATGACCCGCACGCTCGACGCCCCCGCAGCCCGGGCGGCCTCCACGAACTCCTTCTCCTTGACCGACAGCACCTGGCCCCGCACCACCCGGGCCACGTACATCCAGGCCAGGCCGGCCAGCACGAGGATGATGATGAGGTCGCTCTGGCCGAACCTCCTGATGGCGATGGCCAGGATGGCGATGCCGGGCACCACCAGGAACAGGTCGGTGAGGCGCATCAGGGCCTGCTCGGTGAAACGACCGAAGTAGCCGGCCATCGATCCGATCAGGGTGCCCACCACGGTGGAGAGGAAGGCCACCGCCAAGCCGATCTTCAGGGAGATCTGCCCGGCGTAGAGCATCTCGGTGAGGGTGTCGCGGCCGAGCTGGTCGGTGCCGAACCAGTGATCGCCGCTCGGCGAGGTCGGCCCGATCAGCAGGTCCTGCTGGTTCTTGTCGTAAGGGGCGATGTACTTGGCCCCGAAGCAGAGCACGAACAGCAGGACCAGGGTGATCAGACCGAACAGGGCCAGGCGGTGGCGGAAGAAGCGCCGCCTGAACATCTGCCACTGGCTGCGGGCGACGGGACCCTCCACGTCGCCCCCGGGATCGGCGTCGGTGCCGCCGGGGACGACGGGGACGTCGAGGGGCGCCGGGGAGGTGTCGCCGAGGCTGTCCTCGGTCCTCATGACAGCCGGATCCGCGGGTCGAGCACCCCGTAGAGGACGTCGGCCAACAGGTTGAAGCCGATGATGGTCACGGCCACGATCACCATCCACGCTTCGAGCACGTTGACGTCTCCCTGGATGAGGGCGTCGAGGAACAGGCGGCCCATGCCGCTGATGGCGAAGATCGCCTCGGTGATGATGAGTCCCCCGAACAGTGCCCCGATGTCGAGCGACATCACCGTCACCAGCGGGATGAGGGCGTTGCGAAGGGCGTGCTTCATGATCACCGTGCGCTGGGGCACGCCCTTGGCCCGGGCGGTGCGCACGTAGTCGGCCCCGAGGACGTCGAGCATCGACGCCCGCTCGAAACGGCTCCACGAAGCCACGATCTGAACCGACAAGGTGGCCACCGGAAGGACGAGGTGGCGCACGTAGTCGAGGTTGAACCCCTCCTGGCCCACCGAGTGCAGGCCGAGGGAGTAGAAGACCCTGAACTTCACGGCCAGGAGCGAGATGGCGATGAGGCCGAACCAGAACGGAGGCATGGCGATGCCGAGGTAGGACAGGCCGGTGAACACGTAGTCGGGGATGGAGTACTGGCGGACGGCGGAGTACACGCCGATGCCCACCGCGATGACGGCCGAGATCAGCGCCCCCCACACGATGAGCTGCAGCGTCTTGCCCATGGCCCGGCGCACCATCGAGGTCACCTCCTCGTTGGTGCGGCTGCTCTCGCCGAGGTCGCCGGTGACGGCGTTGCCCAGCCAGGTGGTGTACTGCACGAAGATGGGGTCGTTGAGGCCGAGCCGCTCACGCTCTCGCTGCACCACCCCCGGGTCGCGGGACGCCCGGAGCCGGGCCGTGGGGTCGAAGGTGGACCGGACGAAGGCGAACAGCAGGAACGACGCGATCAGCACGACCGGGATCGAGTAGAGGATCCGACGGACCACATAGGTCAGCATGGAATCTCCCCGAGGCGCCGCCGGGCCGCGCCGCCCCGGGGGGCGGGGGGGGGGGGGGCGCGCGGGGGGCGCCCCGGGGGGGGGGGCCCGAACCCCCCCCCCCCCCAACTGAAGAAAAGGGCCCCGCGTGGGGGGTGGGCGCAAGGGCCCACCACCCCCTCCCCCCCCACCCGGAGGTTTTGCCGGGGGGGGGGTCGGCGGGCGGGGCCCCCATAGGGCCCGACGCGGGCGGC
>JAUJNP010000011.1:0-16920 GCA_030448105.1 Acidimicrobiales bacterium
CGGTGAGCCCGAGCACGCGCTCCCAGTCCGGGAGGCGCGAGCCCATCAGGCCGTTGGGCAGGTGCAGGTAGAGCACCCTGTCACCCGGCTCGAAGCGGTCCGGTGCCACCTGGGCCCGGTCGACCGCCTTCAACTTGCCAGCGGCGGGCGCGCCAGAGAGGAACGCCACCTGCAGCTGCTTCGAGTCGACGCCTTCGGCCGCGAACGGGTTGGCCTCCACCACCGCCGCCAAGTCGGTGGCTCGGCGCACCAGGACCCGCACAGCCAGCCCGAGCTGGTCTTCGATGGCTGTGGCGATCTCGTCCTCGATCTGTCGCGCTCCACCGCGCCCAACGGAGAAGACCGCGTTCCGCTCTGGAGGTGGGTACGGACGTCGTCGAAGCCGAGATCCTCGAGGAGGCACCGGAGATCGGCCATCGCCAACCGTTGGTGGCGTCCGACGTTGATCCCCCGCAGCAGCGCCACCCACGTCGCGGCCACGCCCGCCATCGTACGCCCGGTGTAGCTGCGGGGGTCCGGGGGTAGGGCGCCACCATGGACCGCACCTCGGTGCACGCTCCGCACGAGGCCGACCCGGTCAGCCCGCCGCTTCCGGTCGAGCTGCAGCTGGAGGTCACCGGCGCCTGCAACCTGCGGTGCCGCATGTGCCTGGTGCGCTACCGAGACCCCATCGACCGCGTGAACGGCAGCTTCCCGCTGTCCCGCTTCGTCGAGCTGCTCGACGCCAACCCGCAGGTGGAGCGCATCACCCTCCAGGGCCTCGGGGAGCCGCTCCTCGCGCCCGGGCTGTCCGACATGATCGCGCTGGCCACCGCCCGGGGCATCGACGTCGGGTTCAACACCAACGCCACGCTGCTGACCCGGGACCGGGCCGAGCGCCTGGTCGATGCCGGCCTGGCCTGGCTCCACGTCTCCCTCGACGGCGCCACCGCCGAGACCTACGAGAGGATCCGCGACGGAGCCCATTTCGAGAAGGTCTGCGCCCACATCGCCGGGCTCACCGACGTCATGCGCCGGAAGGGTGCCAGCCGACCGTCGATCCAGCTGGTGTTCGTGGCCATGCGGGGCAACGTGGCCGAGCTACCGGATGTGGTCCGGCTGGCCGGCACCTGGGGCGTTCCCCGGGTGTGGGTGCAGAACCTGTCGCACTCCTTCGCCGACGGTGACCCCGCCGGCACCTACGCCGACATCCGGGCCTTCACCGAAGCCGAAGCCCTGTGGTCGAGCGCCGCCGGCACCGACGACGAGGCCCACTTCGATCGGGCCCGCGCCGTGGCCGAGGCGGTCGGCGTTGACCTGCGGCTCCCGCGGGTCGAGAGCCCGGTGAGGCTGAGCCCACGGCGAGGAGCCGGTGGCCGCACCGCGCCCGGCTGTGACTGGCCGTGGCGCTCGGCCTACGTGACCCACGAGGGCATCGTCCAGCCCTGCTGCATGATCATGGGTTCCGAGCGGGCCACCATGGGCGACCTGCGGGAATCGACGTTCGACCAGGTGTGGCACGGCGCCACCCTCAAGTCGTTCCGGGCCGCCCTCCTGACCGACGAACCGCCGCCGGTGTGCCGGGGGTGCTCGCAGTACCGGCGCACGTTCTGACCGGCAACGGGGGGGCTCCCCCGTGCCCCTTGGCGGCCGCGGAGCGACCGCCGCCTGCATGCGCCTTCAGATCGGCGCCGACACCACCGGTGCGTGGCGCGAGACCGACACCCCGCCAGCCGCCTCCTCGGTGACCATCACCCGCTTGACCGTCCGGTGCACCCGGAACGGCACGACCGGATCACCACCGTCGAAGGTGCCGAGGGAGATGGTCTCGGTGCCCACCACGCCCCAGAGCTGGTAGGAGCGGGTGACGGGCAGGCGGGGCATCCGGGCGGCCTTGAGGTAGCCCTCGCCGCTGGGGGTGAGGGCTACCGGCGCGACGGCCGATCCGTCGGCCGACCGCAGCTCGGCGGTGCGCGACCGGGGATCGTCGAACGCGGCCCGGGCCACGTCGGTCAGATCGGCCGCGGTCTGATCCTGCTCCACACCCTGGATGCGGTCGTCGAGCCGCGCCACCACCACGCCGAGGACGGCGGCGACGACGGCGGCCGCCGCCAAGGCCGCCAGGACCACCCGAGCAGGGCGGCGCTGGCGGGGGACCGGAGGGGCGAACGGCACCACCGTCGACCCGCCGGTTTCATCCACCTGCACCCGCATGTGGGGCGGGGTCGGCTCCATGGCCTCGATGATGCGGTCCCACACGCCTTCGGGCGCCGGTCCGCCGACATGGCCGATGCGGGCGGCGACCTCCCGGTGCTCGCGGACCTCGGCCCGGCAACGGGGGCAGTCGCGCAGGTGGAGCTCGACGGCCTCGTACTCCTCGCCGTCCACCGCGTCGAGGGCGAAGGCGCCCAACAGCTCCTGGAGCTCCTCGTGGGTGCGCTCGGTCACCACGTTCCTCCCAGCTCGGCCAGGGCCAGGTCGTCACGTAGGCGGCGCAGGCCCGCCCGGATGCGGCTCTTCACGGTCCCTTCGGGTTGCTCGAGCATCGTCGCAACCTCGCGGTAGGTGTGGCCTCCCAGGTAAGCGAGCTCGATGGCCTGCCGTTCGCCCGCCGGCAGCGCCATGATCGCATCCTTGACCCGCTCGGCCACGGTGAGGTCCCACACCTCGTCCTCCAGGTCGTAGCCACCCTCGGCGGTCCTACGGAGGTCGCGCTCCTCGCGGCGCCGGCGTGACGTCTCGGACCGGAGCAAGTCGACCGCCCGGCCGTGGCACTGGGCCAGCAGGTAGGACCGCAACGTGCCCCGCTCGGCGTCGAACTTCTCGGGCGTGTTCCACAGCCGCAGGAACACCTCCTGCACGATCTCCTCGGCCAGCACGGCGTCGATCAGGAGACGCCGGGCCAGGCCGTAGACGGCCCCGGCGTGGCGACGGTAGGCCTCGGCCAGCGCGTCGCCGTGGTAGCGGCCGATGGCCACCGCCAGAGCGCCGTCGCCTATGGCCTGAAGATCGGGGCGGGACATGGCTGTAGCAGTCTTCGGCACGGGGCGGTCCATCGGATCACCTGCCTCAGGAGGTTCGCACGAATCGACTGACCACCTCCACGTGCGCGGTGTGGGGGAACAGGTCGACCAGGGTGGCGCCCTCGAAGGCGTAACCGGCGGCACCGAGCAGGCTCGTGTCTCGCCCCAGGGCGGCGGCATCACAGCTCACCAACACCACCAGGCCGGCCCCGGTGGCCGCCACCGCGTCGACCCCGATCCGACCGAGCCCGGCCCGGGTGGGGTCAGCCACCACAACGTCGGCGGCCGCCGGGCGCCACGACTCGAACCCGGCCCGGACGTGACGGACGTCGATGCCGGCCAGGTTGTGGCGACCGTCGGCCACCGCCGGGCGGTGGCGCTCCACCGCCGTCACCCGCCGATCGGCGCCCACCGTTCCGGCGAACAGGCCCACGCCCGAGCAGAGGTCCACGAGGGTGACCGCGTCGGGGGCCAGCCGCTCGAGCGCCGAGGTCACCTCGGCCACCAGTCGCTCGGCGCCGTCGGGCCGGGCCTGGAAGAACGACGACGCCGAGATGCGCCAACTGCGCCCGGCCGCCTGCTCGTGGTACCACGCTCGCCGGCCCCGTCGCAGCTCGTCGGTGCCGACGACGATCGTGCCGTCGGGCGCCCGCACGCCGGCCGCGGTGGGGTGGGCGACGACCATGCGCTCACCGGTGCGAGCGCCGGCTCGCAACGTCACCTCCGTGGCCGACCCGAAGCGGCCCTCGGCCACCAGCTCGGCCACGAGCGGGTGGGCCACCAGGCAGTCGTCCACCGGGAGCACGTCGTGGCTGCGCCGCCGCCGGTACCCCGCCCGACCGGCGACGACGCCGCAGCGGACCGTGGTGCGGTACCTCTCGGTGCCCAGCGCCACCCCCGGATCCACGGCCGGGTCCTCGAGCCCGCCGATGCGGGTCAGCGCCTCCACGACCAGGTCTCGGCGTTGGTCGCGCTGGGTGGGCGGTGCGACGTGCTGCCAGCCACAGCCGCCGCACCCGCCGGCCGCGTAGGGACACGGCGGTGCCCTCCGGGACGGCGAGGGCTCGAGGACGGCCACGATGGCCCCCCGGGCGTAGGAGGCCCGCTCCTCGTGGATCTGCACCACCACGCGCTCGCCGGGGAGCGCCCCGTGCACGAACACCACCCGGCCATCGGCGTCGCGGGCCACGGCGTCGCCTCCCGCCGCCACCGCCGTGGGAGTCAGCTCGATGGTGGCCATCGCCTCGAAGCGTACGGCGGGCTGGCCATCTCCTACCGGCCACCCCCTCACCCGCCGGCATCGGCCGCTGAACCGCCGGCCTGCCAGCTGCGGGCGATACTGGACCCCGTGCGCCGAGCTCTCGCCGTCGTGATGGTGACCGGCTGCCTCCTCGCCGGGGCGTCCTGCACCAAGAGCTCGGGCAGCAAGGAGGAGTTCTGTGCCGCCCTGCCCCGCACGGGCGACCTGCTCGGCCTGCTGTCCCGGGTCGACCCGTCGAGGCCCGAGGACATGGCCCGCCGTTTCGACCGGGGCGCGGAGCTGTTCGCCAAGTTGGAGCGGGCCGCGCCCCGCGAGATCCGGGCCGACGTCGCCGACGTGGGCGACGCCTACCAGCTGGTGCTCGACACCGTGGAGGACCACCCTGACGACCTGTCGGCTGTGCGCCGCGACCTCGCCCGCGAGCAGGGCACGCTGGTGGCCGCTGGGCGCTCGGCCCTGCGGATGGCCGAGTACGCCCGCCGTGAATGCGGGATCGACCTCCTCGGTGCCATGAGCTCGACGACCACCGGCCCTGGCACTGCGCCGGCGAGCACTGGGCCGCCGACCACCTGAGCCGGATCAGGCCTCGACCATCTCCCGGCGACGCTGGATGACGTCGTCGACGATGCCGTAGTCCTTGGCCTGCTCGGCGGTGAACCAGCGGTCGCGCTCGGAGTCCTCCTCCACCTGCTCCACCGTCTGGCCGGTGTGCTCGGCGATGCGCTCGGCCATGATGCGCTTGACGTAGATCATCTGCTCGGCCTGGATCTTGATGTCCGAGGCCTGGCCCTGGAAGCCGCCCGAGGGCTGGTGCATCATGATCCGGGCGTGGGGCAGGGCGTAGCGCTTGCCGCCGGCCCCGGCGCAGAGGAGGAACTGGCCCATGGACGCGCCGAGACCCATGCAGATCGTGCCGACGCTGCAGTTGACGAGCTGCATGGTGTCGTAGATCGCCATGCCGGCGGTGACTGAGCCGCCCGGGGAGTTGATGTAGAGCCAGATGTCCTTGTTCTGGTCCTCGCTCTCCAGGTAGAGGAGCTGAGCGGTGATGAGGTTGGCGATGTGGTCGTTGACGTCGGTGCCGAGGAAGACGATCCGGTTGCGCAGCAGGCGGTTGTAGACCTCGGTCTGCGGGTCGTAGCCGACGGGCCCCTGGGCGAACGGGTCCACGGCGGGAGGCAGGGACGGGAAGGGCTGAGCCATAGGGGCGCAAGGGTAGCGGCCCCCCCGAAACCCCCCTCGGGGGGAGTGCTGCGCAGCCGCCAGGCGGAGCAGCCCCCAGCGTGAGACCCGGATCGGCGAAGCCGGCTCCGCCGGAGGCGGAGCCAATGTGACAGTGCCGGCGGTGGGACTCGAACCCACACTTCACGCGCCCTAAACGCGTTGCCTCTGCCGATTGGGCCACGCCGGCGCGCCGCCAGCTTAGGAACGGGTCAGCGGCCGGTGCGGACGAGCCAGCGGAGCTTGCCGGCCTTCTCGTAGGCGGCTTCGGCGGCGAGCTGGCCGATGCCGGTGGCCAGGGTGGGGTACACGTGGATCAGGCCGGCGAGGGCGTTGAGCTTCATCTCCTCGCGGATGGCAAGGGCGAGCTCGTGGATCATCTCCCCTGCCGCGGGAGCGAGGATGTGGGCGCCGACCACCCGCGACTTCACGGTGACGATCACGATCGCCCCGTCGGTGGCGCCCTCGGCTCGGGCCCGGTCCGAGTGGGACAGGTCGTGGCGCCATATCTCCACGTCGTCGCCGTGGCGTTCGGTGGCCTCGGCCACGGTCAGCCCGGCGTGGGCCAGCTCGGGGTCGGTGAAGGTGCACCACGGCACCGCCTCGCCGGCCTTGCCCTTTCCGGGGAAGAACATGTCGCGCACGGCCCGCACCGCCTCGTAACCGGCGGAGTGGGTGAAGAGGTGCCGGCCGGCGACGTCGCCGGCGGCGTAGATCGAGCTAACCGGGGTGCGCAGCCGGTCGTCGACCTCCACGCCCTGGCGGCCCACCACCACGCCGAGCTCGCCGAGGCCCAGGTCCTCCACGTTGGGCCGCCGCCCGACGGCCACCAGGAGCTCGCTCCCCCGCCAGTTGGTCGCCGTTCCCCCTTCGGTGCCGTGCACCACCTTCTGGCCGCCGTCGACGGTCACCCGCTCGGTGCTCACGTCGAGGCGCAGGTCGACGCCCTCGGCCCGGAGGCGCTCGGTGAGGATGGCCACCAGGTCGGGGTCGTCGCGGGGCAGGATCCCCGGACCCTTCTGGAGCACGGTGGTGGCGATGCCGAGCCGGGTGAAGGCCTGGGCCATCTCGATGGCGATCGGTCCCCCACCCACCATCACCACGCTCTCGGGGGCCCGGTCGAGCTCGAAGACGGACTCGCTGGTGAGGTAGCCGGCCTCGGCCAGGCCCTCGATGTCGGGCTCGGCCGGTCGGCTCCCGGTGCAGACGAGCACGAAGCGGGCGTCGAGGCGGCGCACGCCGTCGACCAGCACCTCGTGGGGGCCGCGGAGGTGGGCGTGGCCAGCGATCACGTCCACCCCCATGGCTGCGAAGCGCTCCGGGTTGTCGTCGGTGGCGGCGATCGACCCCTGGATCCGGTGGATCCGCTCCCAGACCCGAGCGGTGTCGATGTCGGGCGGGACGGCGGTGAGGCCGTAGCGGTCGGCGTGGCGCATGGTGTGGGCCGCCTTGGCCGACGCCAGCAGCGCTTTGCTCGGCACGCACCCGGTCCACAGGCAGTCGCCCCCGACGCGGCCGCGCTCCACCACCGCCACCCGCACCCCGAGGGTGGCGGCGAACTCGGCCGCCACCATCCCGCCCGACCCCATCCCCACGATGACGAGGTCGTAGCGCTCGGCCATGTCGCCCGCATCTTGCCAGAGCGGTCGTCGACGCCCCGGTACGGTCGGCGCCGTGAACGTGCACGATCTCCCCACGCCGGCCCTGATCGTCGACGTCGACGCCTTTGAGCACAACGTGGCCACCATGGCGGCCGCCCTCCCCGGCAATCGGCTGCGGCCCCACGTCAAGGCGTTCAAGTCCACCGCTCTGGCCCACGAGCTGGCGGTGGCCGGCCACCAGTCGTTCTGCTGTGCCACCGTGCGGGAGGTGCACGGCATGGCGGCCACCGGCCTCGGCGCCGACCTGCTGCTGGCCAACGAGACCGTCGACATCCGCCGCCTCCAAGCCCTGACCACCGCCACCGATGCCCGGGTGACGGTGGCGGTGGACTCGGAGGAGACGGTCGATGCGGCCGCCCGGGGTGGTGTGCGGGAGGTCCTCGTCGACGTGAACGTGGGCATGCCCCGCTGCGGGTGCGACCCGACCGACGCCGGTGCGCTCGCCGAGCGGGCCCGAGCCGCCGGCCTCGAGGTGCGTGGCGTGATGGGCTACGAGGGGCACCTGATGATGGCCGGGGCCGACGTCAAGGTGGCCAAGGTGGAACGGGCGATGGCGCGGCTGCTCGAGGCTTCGGCCGCCGTGGGCGGCGACGTCGTATCGGGCGGCGGCACCGGCACCTACGCCGTCAACCGGTGGTGCACGGAGCTCCAGGCCGGGTCCTACACGTTGATGGACTCCTCCTACGGGTCGGCGGGACTGCCCTTCCGCCAGGCCCTCCACCTCTGGGCCACGGTAGTGTCGACCAACCGCAAGGGCGGCTACGCGGTGGCCGACGGGGGGCTCAAGGCCCTCGGCATGGACCACGGCGACCCCACCGTGGTGGGCGGCACCACCTGGTTCTGCTCGGACGAGCACGTCACCTTCGCGCCCGCCGACGGCGCCCCGATGCCCTCGGTCGGTGACAAGGTCAGGGTGATCCCCGCCCACGTCGACCCCACCGTCGCCTATCACGAGCGCATGCACGTGGTCCGAGACGACCAGGTGGTCGACACGTGGGAGGTCGACCTCCGCCACTGGTGAGCGCGGCGGCCGTCACGGGAGCATGGCGCGGAGGGCGCGGAACGCGCGACCGCGGTGGCTGAGGGCGTGCTTCTCGGCTGGGGTCAGCTCGGCGAACGTGCGGCCGCCTGCGCCCACGGGCGCGAACACCGGGTCGTAGCCGAACCCTCCGCCCCCTACCGGCGTGGCCACGATGACCCCTTCGACGACCCCCTCGGCGTGCAGCTCCCGGCGGTCAGGCCAGCGCACGAGGGCGACGGTGCGGAAGCGGGCGGTGCGACGATCCGGTGCGACGCCGTCGAGCGCGGCGAGCAGGCGGGCCACGTTCTCGGCGTCGGTCGCCTCGTCGCCAGCGAAGCGGGCCGAGCGCACGCCCGGCGCCCCTCCGAGGGCGTTTACCTCGAGGCCGGTGTCGTCGGCGACGGACGGCTCGCCGGTGGCGGCGGCGAGGGCGGTGGCCTTGAGCCGGGCGTTGCCGAGCAGGGTGTCGGCGTCCTCCACCACGTCAGGCACGTGCGCCGGCCTGGGCACCAGCTCCACCGTGGGGCCCAGGATGGCGGCGATCTCGGCCGCCTTGCCGGGGTTGGCCGTGGCCAGCACCAGACGCACGACCCTGCGTCCGGTCAGCGCCCCACCGGCCGAGGCGAGGGGGCCATGGCCACCATCTCGGCCTGTAGCGCCATGATCTCGACGATCCCCGCCTCGGCCAGCGCCAGCAGCGAGTCGAGCTCGCCCCGGGTGAAGGGCATCCCCTCGGCGGTGCCCTGCACCTCCACGAACCGATCGCCGGCCATCACCACGTTCATGTCGACCTCGGCCCGAAAGTCCTCCACGTAGGGCAGGTCGAGGAGAGCCGCCCCGTCGACGATGCCCACCGAGATGGCGGCGCAGGCAGTGGTCAGGGGCTGCGTGCCGATGGCCCCCGCCTGCACCAGGCGGGTGAGGGCGTCGTGCAGCGCCACCCAACCGCCGCAGATCGACGCGGTGCGGGTGCCGCCGTCGGCCTGCAGCACGTCGCAGTCGACGATGACCTGGCGCTCCCCGAGGGCGGCCATGTCGCACACCGCCCGCAGCGACCGGCCGATGAGGCGCTGGATCTCCTGGGTGCGGCCCGACGGCTTGCCGTCCTTCACCTCCCGCCGGATGCGCTCCGCCGACGCTCCCGGGAGCATCGAGTACTCGGCCGTCACCCACCCCTTGCCCTTGCCCCGCATCCAGCGGGGCACGTCCTCGTCGATCGACGCCGTGCACAGCACCCGGGTGCGGCCGAACGACACCAGCACCGACCCGGCGGCGGCGTCGGTGTAGTCCCGCTCGAAGGTGATGGGACGCAGCTCGTCGGACTGGCGGCCGTCGGATCGCATGGGTTCAGACCTCGTAGGTGTGGGCGGGGGCGGCGAGGGTGACGGGACCCCCGTAGGCGGCCTCCGCCTCCCGGCGGCGGGCCTCGGGCTCGGTGCCCGGGGTGAGGTGGGTGAGGACCAGCCGCCGGGCGCCCCCGGCGCGGGCCATCACCCCCGCCTGGCGGCCGCTCAGGTGGGGCGCGGCGCCCTCGTGCTCCGTGGCCACGGTGGCCTCGCACAGGGCAAGGTCGAAGCCGGCGCCCTCGGGGTCGAGGGCGGCCAGCCCGAAGCGGTCGCCCGTGTCGGCGGTGTAGGCCAGGGTGCGGCCGGCGTGCTCGATGGCGACGGCGAGGGTCTCCACCGGGTGGTCGGTGAGGGCGAAACGCAGGGACAGGTCGCCGACGGTGGTGGTGGACCCGGCCGACACCACGTCCCAGGAGAAGGTGGGCGCGGCGTTTCCGCTGATGTGGTCGATCAGGTTCCGCACGCCGGCGGTGGTGATGACCCTCATCTCCTCGACGTCGAGCACGTACTTGAGGGCGTTGCGCAGGACCGGCAGCTCCAGGCAGTGGTCGGGGTGTTCGTGGCTCACCACCACCGCGTCGAGGTCGACCAGAGCGACGTGGCGCTGGACCTCGCCCAAGGTGCCGGGCCCGGCGTCGAGCCACACGGAGGTGGTGTGGCTGCGCACGAGGTAGCCGCTGCACGACCCACCGGGGCCGGCGTAGCTGCCGTCACAGCCGAGGACGGTGAACCGCAGCCCCACGTCAGGCCCACGGGGCCGGTTCGACGTCGGCCAGCTCCGGGCCGAGCAGGCGGGCGCCGAGGCGCCGGAACCAGTCGGCGTCGCCCGAGGACACGAACCGGTGGGTCGCCGCCCGGCCACCGGCATCGACCGGCCGCCGACCGATGCCGGAGCCGGCGTAGAGCAGGGACCGGGCGGCGAAGGCGGTCTCGTCGGCCGAGGACACGAGCACCACGTCGCGACCCATCACGTCGCTGATGGTGCGGGCCAGGAAGGGGTAGTGGGTGCAGCCCAGCAACAGGGTGTCGACCTTGGCGTCGGCCACCGGCGCCAGCAGGCGCTCGGCCAGCACGTGAACCTGGTCGGTGTCGGTCTCGTCCCGCTCCACGAATTCGACGAAGCCGGGGCAGGCGGCGCAGGTGAGCTCGACCCGGGCGCCGGTGTCGGCCACCGCCCGCTGGTAGGCGCCGGACGCGATGGTGCCGACCGTGCCGATGACCCCCACCCGGCCGGTGCGGGTGGCGGCCACGAGCGAGCGGGCGCCGGGTTCGATCACCCCCAGCACCGGCACACCCGCCTCGGCCTGGAGCGAGGCGAGGGCAGCCGCGGACGCCGTGTTGCAGGCGACGATGACGAGCTTCACGCCGCAGTCGTCGACGAGGTGGCGGGTGATCTGGTGGGCGAAGGCGGCCACCTCGGGCAAGGGCCGCGGCCCGTAGGGGTAGCGCCCGGTGTCGCCCACGTAGACGAGGTCCTCGTGGGGCAGCAGGTCGAGCACGGCGCGGGCCACGGTGAGGCCACCGAACCCGCTGTCGAACATGCCGATCGGGCGCTCGTCGCCCGCTGCTACTGCCACCGAGCCAGGCTACGACTCCGGTCCACGGCGGCCGGACCGGCCGTTCACCCGGCCAGGAAGCGGGCCAGCACCTCGGCCGCCTGCTGGTCGGTGAAGCTCGACCGCTGGGCGTCGTCGGTGAGCTCGAGGTCGAGCCTGACGAAGCCGTCGCGGTCGTCGACCAGGTGGACCACGGCGAAGTCGGTGTGCGCTCCGTTGGGCGCCTCGACCTTCTGGACCTGGAAGGCGGTGCCGCCCACGTCCACCTCGGAGTACCCGTCGGCTGACAGGGAGGCCTTCAGGTCGTCGTACTCGCCGGGTTCGGTGAAGCGGGCCAGGATCACGTCGACCGAGACGGGGTCGCTGAACTGGCAGATGTAGCGGCGGCCGCTATCGGCGAAGGCGCTGGCGCCCGTCCCGAACTGGTCCAGCTCGTCACCGTCGACCTCGATGGCGTCGCCCAACTGGCATCGACCGTCGAGGTCGATGGTGGGCACCGTGCTCTCCTTCTCCTCGACCGCGTCGAACTGGTCGTCGAGGATCTTCCACCAGCCCTCTGGCACGGTGCCGGTGCCGCGCCCGGGGCGGCGGGACGGAGCGTCCCGGGTGGTCGTCGACCGCTCCCCGCCCGCGATGGCGTCGTCGCCACTCACGCCGCAGGATGAGGCACCGACGGCGACGGCGATGGCGAGCACGGCAGGCAGGAGCGAGGCCTGCAAGGGGCGCATGCGGTCGTTCTAGGCGGTCGGTGGCCGCCGGGTCGATGGGGAGGCCTGCCGGGCGACTCAGAAGTAGATGGTTCCCTCGGTGTTGCGCTCGGCCTCGTCGAGGTCGTCGGTGTAGGCGCCGGTGGAGAGGTACTTCCAACCGCCGTCACACACGATAAACACGATCACGCCCTCGTCGATGCGCTCGGCCACCTTGGCTGCGCCGGCCAGCGCCGCCCCCGAGGAGATGCCGGCGAACAGCCCCACCTCGGCCACCAGGCGACGGGTCCACTCGAGGGACTCCCGGGGGCGCACGATGCGCTTACCGTCGAGCAGCTCGGGGCCGCCCCACTTCTCGTAGATCGGCGGGATGTAGCCGTCGTCCAGGTTGCGCAGGCCCTCCACCCGCTCCCCCGACGGGGGCTCCACCGCCAGCACCTTGATCCGAGGACGCTGCTCCTTCAGGTAGGTGCCGACACCCATGAGGGTGCCGCTCGTGCCCAGACCGGCCACGAAGTGGGTGATGTCGGGGACGTCGCGCAGGATCTCGGGACCGGTGGCCTCGTAGTGGGCGCGGGGGTTGGCCTCGTTGGCGTACTGGTAGAGGAAGGCCCACTCGGGGTGGGCGTCGGCCAGGTCGCGAGCCCGGCGCACGGCTCCGTTGGAGCCCTCCTCGCCGGGCGACAGGATGATCTCGGCGCCGAACACCTCGAGCAGCTGGCGCCGCTCGACCGACACGTTCTCGGGCAGGACGATCTTGATGGGGTAGCCCTTGAGCCGGCAGATCATGGCCAGGGCGATGCCGGTGTTGCCCGACGAGGGCTCGATGATGGTGCGCCCGGGGGTGAGGGTGCCGTCGGCCTCGGCCTCGGCGATCATGGCCCGGGCGATGCGGTCCTTCACCGACCCCGCCGGGTTCTGGTCCTCCAGCTTGGCCAGGATGCGCACGCGGGGGTTGGGGCTGAGGGCGCTGACGTCGAGGATGGGGGTCTCGCCGATGAGGTCGAGGACCGAGGCGTACACCGTCACCGCAGCCTCCAAAGCTGACTGGATCGGTAAGGAATCTACCGACCGGTCAGAACAACCGCCTCCTCGGTGATGTTCCGGTCGGCCAGGAGGTACGAGCGCAGCACCGGCGCGTCCTGGCGCAGCGAGACGATCACGAAGTGCCAGCCGGCGAGGAGCGGGTTGTCGGCCCGGTCGACGTCGGTGGGCGAGGGGTAGGCCTCGGTGTGGGTGTGGGAGTGCATCACCCCGATCACCTCGAGCCCGATGGGGTCCAGGGCGGCCTCGGCGGCCCGCCACCCGTCGGGTCCGATGGAATAGGTGCGACTCGAGGCGTCGGCGTTGCGGCAGGGCACGAACTCGGAGACCTTCGCCTGGCCGGGCCGGCCCCCCAGCAACCCGCAGGCTTCCTCGGGCAGGCCGTCGTAGGCGTGGCCGACCATCGCCGCGTAGGCGGGCGCGGCGATGTGGAGCACGGCCGGCGAGCGTAGCGGCCGCGGCCCGGTCCTTGACCCTGCTTGTCTGAAGGTTGTATATACAGGCGATGGAAGCGGACGGATGGGACCCGGTCCAGTACGAGCAGTTCAAGGCGGAGCGCAGCCAGCCCTTCCACGACCTGGTGGCGCTGCTCCGACCGGTGCCGGGGGGACGGGTGCTCGACCTCGGCTGCGGCACCGGCGAGCTGACCCGCCTGCTCCACGAGCACCTCGGCGCGGCGGTGACGGTTGGCGTCGACTCGTCACCGGCCATGTTGGAGCAGGCCGGCGCGTTCGCCGGCGGCGGCCTCTCCTTCGAGCCGGGCGACATCGAGGTCCTCGGTCCCGCCCCGCCGGTCGACGTGGTCTTCGCCAACGCCGCTCTCCAGTGGGTACCCGAGCACGAGGCGGTGCTGGAGCGGTGGGCGTCGCTGCTGGGACCAGGCGGGCAGCTCGCCGTGCAGGTGCCGGCCAACCTGGACCACCCGTCGCACCGGGTCATCCGTGAGCTGGCCACCGAGGCACCCTTCGCCACCGCCGGCGACGGCCCCCCGCCCGACGACCGCGTCCGCTCCGTGCTCGCCCCCGAGCGCTACGCCGAGCGGCTGCACGAGCTGGGCTTCGCCGAGCAGCACGTGCGCCTGCAGGTGTACGGGCATGTGCTGCCCTCCACCGACGCGGTGGTGGAGTGGACCAAGGGCACCTCCCTCACCCGGATGCGCCGCCACTTCCCGGCCGACGTGTACGAAGCCTTCGTCGCCGCCTACCGCGACCGGCTGGTCGCCGAGCTCGGCGACCGGCGGCCGTACTTCTACGCCTTCCGGCGGATCCTCCTGTGGGCCGCCCGCTGATGCCGGTACCCTCCTCTGCCCTATGAGCCCGAAGGCGGACGGCGTGAAGGTGGTCGCCACCAACCGTCAAGCCCGGAGGGACTACGAGGTGATCGACACCTGGGAAGCCGGGCTCGTGCTCCAGGGAAGCGAGGTGAAGTCGCTCCGGGAAGCCAAGGTGACGCTGTCGGACGCCTACGCCCGCATCATCGACGGGGAGGCGTGGCTGGTGGGGCTGCACATCTCGCCCTACTCCCACGCCGCCGCCCAGGGTGGCCACGAGCCCGACCGCGACCGCAAGTTGCTGCTCCGGGCGCCGGAGCTGGCCGAGCTGCGGGCCCGCCTCGACCAGGAGCGCCTGTCCCTCGTGCCCCTGTCGCTCTACTTCAAGGACGGGAGGGCCAAGGTGGAGGTGGGCCTCGGCCGGGGCCGGAAGCAGTACGACAAGCGCCAGGTCCTCGCCGAGCGGGAGGCCGAGCGGGAGACCCGCCGGGCCATGGTGCGCCACGCCAAAGGCTTGAACTGATCGCTACGCTGGATCGGCTTCCTCCGGGGGGCCGATCCTTGACATCGCCCGCAGCGCGGGCGCACACCATGGGGCTGACCGGTTTCGACGTCGGGACCGGGAGCCGTTCGTGCGACCGGAGTTGCTCAGACTCCTAAAACGGGGCACCAAAAGAAGCGCCGATGGCGACTTCGCTCTCGCCGCCTGACCTAGTCGGGCCAAGAGAGACATCGCGACCAGCAATGGCACGCGGGGCCTGACCGCTACAGCCCGGCAACAGAAGTAGCGGTGGACAGCAGGGAGAGACCGCTGACGGTGGGAAAGACCACTGGCACCGGGGAAAGACCCGGCGGAGCGGCCCTCTCAGGGGGGCGGCAGCCGACCCGGCGGCGCGCCAGCCGTGAGGCGCAGGCTCGGGAACGGTCGTAGCACGGTCGGTGACCGACTGGCGGACGAGGGTTCGATTCCCTCCAGCTCCACGTCTTGTAACCGCATACGAACACTGTCTTCACCCGCTGCATGGTCTTGTAGACGGCAGCGGCAGCAGCACGCGGCCTCAGAGCCCTAGGACGTTTGGATCGCGGGTGGTTGCCCTGGTGTCACGCCCGTGCTGTGCGCGATGACCACGAGCACGACGATGGCCGCGATGAGCGCGACGGCGATCGCAAGCGGAAGTGGCGCAACCTCTCGGCGGAGAATGGCGAGGACCAGGATCCCCATCGCGACGATCATCGCGAAGTTCATGCCGAGGAGCAGCAACCCTCCCAGTGTCCGGTCCGCGTCGGTCGCAAGTGCGGCGATGCCGGCCGCCGCGCCGGCCGGGACGAGCGCCAAGGCGGCGACGGTACCGATCAGCGTGTCGGTCTTCTTCTCGGTCAGCGCGACGACCCCGACGACGCCGCCGCCCATCGCCGCCGCGAGGCTCCACCAGCCGGGGCGGATGCGCTCCTCGAGCATCGGCTTGGCGAGCAGTTCAGTGCCTGGCGGGATCACGTCGGTGACCCGCATGAGCAGGCCGGTCAAGACGGCAGCGACGGCGGCGGCGCCGAGACCGAGGGCGGCGACCCCCGCACCTCGCGCCGCGAGAGAGGCCCGTCGGTGAACGACGCCGAAGGCGACGAGCGCGACGGGTGGCAGTGCGGGCGCGATGATCATCGAGCCGACGAGGATGGGCACGGAGTTGGACAGCAGGCCCACCCCCGCCAGTACGCCCGCCAAGGTCATGTAGATCAGGTAGCGGGGGGTCAGCGCCGCCTGCTCGGCCACATACTCGAGCGCGTCATCGTCGCTGTCTGCCATCTCCCCCTACTTGTCGGGTCGGCGGCTCGGTCGTCGCTCTACCCGCTCGCTTGCGCGCCAGGGACTCGGCGGTCGGAGAACTTCAACGCAGCTACGTGCTCAGGCGATTGTAGCTTCGTGCCCTCCGTGGCCGGCCGACGTACAAGGCCGGGCCCTGCACTTGGAACCTGGGCATTCGCCCACCGTACGCCTCTAGGCGCAGGTGAGTACCTGGGTGCGGCGAGGCCAGGCTTCGGCGCGGTCGCCTGCCACCACGTAGATCCGCGTGTCGTCGGCTTCGTCGATCCAGATCGTGCGGCCGTCTCTCGTGTAGCCCGTGTCAGTCGCGCCGGGCGGGAGGTCGGCGTCGAGGTCGAGCGGCGCGACGAGGAAGTCGGTCCCGGTGCGACCCTCCGGGTCACGGATGTAGAGGCGCGGCCCCATCGTGGCCATGCCGAGCCCGGGGAAGCAGTGATGGTTGGCGGGCAACGTCTGCATGCTGGCGACGTCGGTCCGGATCGGGCACCCGTCTCGGTCGGTGACACGCGTGCGCTTGCCGGACAGGTTGGTGTGGAGCTCCTCACGATCGAGGTCGGAAGCCGGCCCGGTGCAGCGCGCCGGCGCCCTTTGCCGGGTGCCCTCCACTGAGGCCCGAGCCAGTTGATCGAGGCGCGACGCGGGCTCGCCACAGCACGCCTCGACCAGGAGGTTCTGGTCGACGGCCCAGGTGAACAGCACCCGGACATCACCCTCGGGATCGGTCCACCGCTGCACGTCCGGCGAGCCGAGCTTCCCCTCCTGGTAGTTCACCGGGGCGTCGACCTGGTCATCAGGCGGCAGCTGGGTCACCGTCACCCGGGGGACGCATCGCTCACCCACCTCGGGACCAAAGGTCTGGGCCCACCAGTCCTCGCCCGCGCCCTCGTGGGTCGAGGGGGCTCCCCCGCAGCGGTGCCACCCCTCCGGAAGCTCGGTCGGGGTCAACTGCTCGACCTCCCCGAAGAGAGGCGACGGAGGGACTCCGTCGGCGGTGGTGCTCATCCCCTGTGTG
>JAUJNP010000011.1:17020-121681 GCA_030448105.1 Acidimicrobiales bacterium
CCGCCGTCCACCTCGATCTCGGTGTGGAGGCCTTGGCGCTCCACCTCGGCCCGCACCTGCTCGACCTTCGACAGCATGCGGGGGATGAGCTTCTGGCCGCCGTAGCCGGGGTTGATGGTCATGACCAGAGCGAGGTCGCACGCCTCCAGAACGTCGTCGAGGCTGGCGGCCGGCGTGCTGGGGTTGACGGCCGCCCCCGCCCGGCAGTCCAGCTCGCGGATGGCGGTCAGGGTGCGATGGAGGTGCGGGGAGGCCTCGTAGTGCACGGTGATGGCGTCCGCCCCCGCGTCGGCGAACGTGGCCAGGTGGCGCTCGGGCTCGACGATCATGAGATGGAGCTCGAGGGGCAGGTCCGTCTCGCGGCGAAGGGACCGCACGGTGTCGGTCCCGAAGGTGAAGTTGGGGACGAACACGCCGTCCATGACGTCGACGTGCAGCCGCTCGGCGCCGCTGCCCTCCAACGCGTGGACGGAGTCGGCGAGATGGCCGAAGTCGGCGGCGAGCAGGCTGGGGGCGAGATGGATGGCACCCGCGCACGGCGACCAGGTGGAGCGAGGCACGGCGGCATCATGCCAGCCGCCGGTGCGGCGGGGGTCGGCCGCGGTGGCCCCAGGCGACAGAGTGGTGCGGTGAACGGCGACGAGATGCGGGCGCGGGTGGCAGGAGCGAGGGTGGGCCGGCTGGCGACGGTCACCTCCGACGGCCGCCCCCACGTCGTGCCCTGCTGCTTCGCCCTCGACGGCGACACCATCTGCTCGGCCGTGGACGCCAAGCCGAAGTCCACCCTGGCCCTCCGCCGCCTCGACAACCTCCGATCCAACCCCGCGGTGGCGCTCCTGGTGGATCACTACGACGATCAGGAGTGGTCGCGGCTGTGGTGGGTCCGCGTCGACGGCCGGGGCCGGGTCGTGGACGAGGGCGAGGAGCGCGACGCCGCCCTGACCGTCCTCGGGGCCAAGTACCCGCAGTACCGCGAGCACCCCCCGCCGGGCCCGGTGATCCTCGTGGAGCACCTCGAATGGCGGGCGTGGCCCTGACCGAGGCCTGCCAGGATGCGGAGGTGGCCGTCGAGGAGCGATCAGCCGGAGCACCCGTACGCCGGCGGCCGCTGGCCGGGTCGCTGGGCGTCCTGGCCGCCGTCGCCGTCTGGGGGGCGGTGGCGGTGGTGGCCAAGCTGGTGGACGACATCGACGGGTTGGTGCTCGGGTTCCACCGCCTCTGGATCGGCGCGCTGGCCACGCTCGCCGTGTTCACCGTCCGGGGCGGCAGGCTGAGCGGACGGCTGCTGCGCCTCTGCCTGCCCGGCGGGCTCGCCTTCGGGCTCGACATCGTCCTGTTCTTCAGCGCTCTCAAGCACACCACCGTGGCCAACGCCACCGTGATCGGCGCCCTCCAACCCGCCCTCGTGCTCCTGCTGGTCGGGCCCCTGTTCGGCGAGCGGGTGACCCGCCGGGCGGTGGTGTGGACGGTGGTGGCCATCGCCGGGGCGGTCATCGTCGTGTTCGGCTCGGCGGCTACGCCGGTGTGGAGCCCGGGCGGCGACCTGCTGGCCACCGGCGCCCTCTTCGCCTGGACGTGGTACTTCGTCGCGTCGAAGCAGGCACGGCGCGACCTCGAGCCGCTCGAGTTCCTCACCGGGATGACGCTGGTGGCGGCGGTGGCGGTGGCCCCGCTCGCCCTGCTCTCGGGTCAGCGGCTCGACCCGGGCGGCGCGGTCGACTGGGCCGAGATCACCGCCCTGGCCATCGGGTCCGGCGGCTTCGGCCACCTCCTCATCAGCTGGGCCCACGACCACGTCGAGCTCTCGGCGATGTCGCTCCTGACCCTGGCCGTGCCCGTGGTGGCGGCGGTGAGCGCGGCGCTGTTCCTCGACGAGCGGATCCTGCCCCTGCAGGTCCTCGGCATGGCGGTGGTCCTCGGCGCGCTGGCCACCGTCGTGCGTCACGCCGCCGAGCCCGCCGACTCGCCGGCGAACGCTTCACGCTGACGCGGAGGCGGGGTCGAGCTGGGCCGAGAGGGCGGCCTTGGTGGCGGCGTCGGCCGGGAAGAAGGCCTCGATGGCCAGCTCGGAGAGTGTGATGTCAAGGGCAGTGCCGAAGGTGGAGATGGTGCTGAAGAAGGCCAGCTCCCCGCCCCGCACCCGGAGCCGCAGGGGTACGAAGAGGGCCTCGGCCGGATCCATGGTGGCCGAAGTGCCGGGGTCGACCCCCGGGTACCCCCGCAGCTCGGTGTGCAGCGCGTCGACCCTCGGGTCCGGGCTGAGGGCGGTCTGGCGCTGGAGACGGGCGAGCAGGTGGGCGCTGTACTCACCCAGGTTGGCGATGCGGGGCGCCAGGCCATCGGGGTGCAGGCACACCCGCAACGCGTTCACCGGAGGCGCCAGCAGCTCGGGCGCCACCCTGTCGGTGAGGACGGCGAGCGCGGCCCCGTTGGCGGCCACCAGGTCCCACCGAGGGTCGACCACCACCGCCGGGAACGGCTGGTGGCCTTCGAGGATCCGGTCGAGGGCCTCGCGCACGGGTGCCATGGCGGCCGCGTCGAGCGGGGTCTCGGGGTGCTTGGGGGCGTAGCCGGCGGCCAACAGGAGGGCGTTGCGCTCGCGCAGCGGCACGTCGAGGTGTTCGGCGAGGTGCAGCAGCAGTTCCGGGCTGGGGCGGGAGCGCCCCGTCTCCACGAAGCTCAGGTGCCGGGCCGACACCTCGGCCTCCCCGGCCAGGTCGAGCTGGCTGAGGTGCCGGCGTTGACGCCAGTCCCGCAACAGCTCGCCCACGCCCCGCTTCGGTGCCACGACGGTCATCGTCGCGGACGCTACCGGCGGCCACCGTGCCCGTCGCTTACCTGTCAGGTAATCGTCTGGCGCCTCCTCCTCGGTCACGGTGTCCACGAACCGAGCGACCAGGAGGTCACCATGTCCGACACCACCACCCCGACCCTCGACACCACCGTCGACGCCTACTTCGCCATGTGGAACGAGCCCGATGCCGAGCGACGAGCCGAACTCATCGAACAGGCGTGGACGAGCGACGGGCGCTACGTCGATCCGCTCCAGGAGGCCGAGGGCCACACCGCCCTCAGCGAGATGGTCGCCGGCGTGCACGCCCAGTTCCCTGGGCACCGCTTCCGGCGGATCAGCGCCATCGACGCCCACCACGACCAGGTGCGCTTCGCGTGGGAGCTGGCCTCGCCCGACGGCACCATCACCGTGGCCGGTCTCGACGCCGGCGAGGTCACCGCCGACGGCCGCCTGCGGCGCATCAGCGGCTTCTTCGGCGACCTCGCCTAGCTGTCGCTCAGCGGGGCGCCGGCGCCGCGGCGGCGAAGGCCCTCGTGAGGGTCGAAGTGGTAGCTGTCGGCGTCGAAGCGGCGGGTGCGGGAGCGGAACCGGAACGTGTAGTCGGGCCACAGGGTGGTGTTCCGCCCCTTGGCGTCGAGGTACCAGCTGGCGCACCCTCCCGAGTTCCACACCGTGCGGCTGGCCTTGACCTGGATCTCGTGCCGCCAGGCGTCGAACACGGGTCCCTCGAGGTCGACGGTGGCTGCTCCCCGCTCGGCCATGGCCGCGAGGGCGTCGAGGATGTAGGTGATCTGCGCCTCGATCATCACCACCAGCGAGGTGTGGCCGATGCCCGTGTTCGGGCCGGCCAGCATGAACAGGTTCGGGAACCCGGGCACGGTGGTGCCCAGGTACGCCTGGGCGCCGGTGGGCTCCCAGTGCTGGGCCAGGGTGCGGCCGTCGGCGCCCCGCACCCGCTCGGCCACGGGGTTGTCGGTGACCCGGAAGCCGGTGCCGAGGATGATCGTGTCGGCCGCGTGCTCCACGCCGTCGGCGGTGACCAGCCCGCTCGGCCCCACCTCCACGATCTTGTCGGTGACGACCTCGACGTTGGGCCGGCCGAGCGCGGGTAGTAGTGGTTGGACGGGACCAGGCGCTTGCAGCCGGGGTGTACTCGGGGGTCAGCGTGGCCCGCAGATCCGGGTCGGTCACCTGCTTGTCGAGATGGCCACGGGCCAGCTTCTCGACCTTGTCGAGCGCGCCGGAGTTGCGGAGCAGCCCGGTGACGAACAGCTCCCGGCTCCAGTAGACGAGGGCGCACGAAGCGCTGGGCGGCGGGCACGCCGGTACAACGCTCGCTCGGCGCGGGTGATGCGCCGGTTGCGGTGGGGGACGATCCAGGGCGGCGTGCGCTGGAACACGGTGAGGTGAGCGACCTGAGGCTGGATCTCCGGAACGAACTGGATGGCCGACGCGCCGGTGCCGATCACCGCCACCCGCTCCCCGCTCAGGTCGTGGTCGTGGTCCCAGTGGGCCGAGTGGAACATCGTGCCCTCGAAGCGATCGAGGCCGGGCAGGTCGGGCACCGCCGGCTCGGCGAGGGGCCCGTTGCCGAGGATGACGACGTCGGCGGTCAGGTGCCCCCCAGCGGTGTCGAGGGCCCACCGGCGAGCGGTGGGATCGAAGCGGGCCTCGTGCACCTCGTGCTCAAAGCGGATGTTGGCCGTCACCTCATGCTGGGCGGCGGTCCGCCGCAGGTACTCCCAGATCTCGGGTTGGGGTGAGTAGGTCTCGCTCCACTCGGGGTTGGGGGCGAAGGAGAAGGAGTAGAGGTGCGACGGCACGTCGCAGCGACAGCCCGGGTACTGGTTGTCCCGCCAGGTGCCCCCCAGGTCGTCCGCCCGCTCCAGAACCACATACTCGATGCCCGCCCGGCCCAGGGCGATGGCGGCGCCCAAGCCCGCGAAGCCGCTGCCGATGATCGCCACCCGCACGTGGTCGGGAAGCGAGGAGGAGGCCATGGCGCGCCGCCTTCCGCCGGTGAGAGGCGCTCATCATCGCGCACGGGCGGTGCGAGGAACCCAACCGCGGGCCCCGGTTGGCGCGTCCCTACCGACCGGTCGGTAGGGTCACGGGGGTGAGCACCCGCACCCTCGAGCGCGCCCCCGACGAGCAGATCAACTGGGTCACGTCGATCCCCTTCTTCGCCGCCCACCTGCTGTGTCTGGCCGCCCTCGTCACCGGGATTAGCGCCCGGGCGCTGGTGCTGGGCGCGGTCCTCTACTTCGGGCGGATGTGGTTCATCACTGCCGGCTACCATCGCTACTTCTCCCACCGCAGCTACCGAGCGGGCCGGGTGGTGCAGTTCCTCCTCGCCTTCGGCGGCTCCTCGGCCGTCCAGAAGGGTCCCCTCTGGTGGGCGGCCCACCATCGCGACCACCACCGCCACGCCGACACCGACGGCGACATCCACTCGCCCCGCAAGGGGTTCTGGTGGAGCCACGTCGGCTGGATCCTGAGCGACAAGCACAGCGCCGCCAACCTCGACAACGTCCGCGACCTCGCCAAGTACCCCGAGCTGCGCTTCGTGGAGCGCTTCGACTGGATCGCCCCCTGGGCCCTCGGGGTGGCGTGCTACCTGGTGGCCGGGTGGAGCGGGGTGGTGGTGGGGTTCTTCTGGTCGACGGTGCTGCTGTGGCACGGCACCTTCACGGTGAACTCGCTGGCCCACGTGATGGGGCGCCGGCGCTACGCCACCGATGACACCAGCCGCAACTCGGCCCTCATCTCCCTCTGGACCGGCGGCGAGGGGTGGCACAACAACCACCACTACTTCCAGGCGTCGGCCCGCCAGGGCTTCTACTGGTGGGAGTACGACCCCACCTTCTACGGCCTCAAGGTGCTGAGCTGGCTCCACCTGGTGCACGACCTGAAGACGCCGCCGGCCCGGGTGAAGGCCGCCGGGCGGGTGCGCGACGGCTCGTTCGACGTGGGGATGTTCAAGGTCCACTGGGCCAAGGCCACCGCGGCGGTGGCCGCTGCCGGCCACGGCGACCGGCCCGCTGAGGACCGCATCCACGCCAGCCGAGCCGCGGTCGAGGACTACGTGGCGTCGTCGCTGCGCTCAGCCGAGGAGCTGGCCAAGCTCTCGCGCCGGCGGGCGCGCGAGGTCAGCCTCTCGGACTGACATCGGCCCTGACCTTCACCGGGCGGCGTCGCCGTCCGGTGAGCTCGGGCGGGGGACCTTCCAGGCGGGCCGCCAGGCGCGCCCAACGGCCCGGCGGGATCGGCACCGGGCCGGGCCGCGCCCGCTTCGGCACGGCCGACGCCAGTTCGGCGCCGGGGGGCGAAGGTGTCGTGGGCGGGGCCGGTGCCGGTGCCGGTGGCTCTACCGGGGCGGGCTCGCCGGGCAGCGGCTCGTCGAGGAGGGTGCGACCCCAGGACACGAGGTCGTCGTCGCTCCAGGCGGTGGGCAACTCGCTCCGACGAGCCATCGGTGGTCAGGCTAGGCCGGCGACGAGCTTGTCGAGGGCGGCTTCCTCGGTGACGTTGAGGGCGAAGCTCAACTCGGACACGAGGATGCTGCGGGCCCGCTCGAGCATCGACTTCTCGGCCGTGGAGAGCCCCTTGCCCTTCTCCCGGAGGGCAAGGTTCCGCACCACCTCGGCCACCTGGTAGACGTCGCCCGACTTCATCTTCTCCTGGTGGTTCTTGAACCGCCGGCTCCAGTTGGCCGGCTCCCGCACGTCGCGCTTGCCGATGAGCCGGAACAGGTCCTCCACGTCGGCCTCGCTGATGGGCGGGCGCATCCCGACGTCGTCAGCCTTGTCGACCGGTACCCGGAGGGTGAGGTCGCCGTGGACCATCTGGAGCACCAGGTACTCCCGCTTCTCGCCGAAGGCCTCGATCTTCTCCTTCTTCTTGACGATCGCTGCACCGTGGTGCGGGTACACGACCCGATCACCGACCTTGAAGCTCACGGACCCGCTCCCTCGTATGGACCACCGCCCGGGCGGGGACGGCCCTCCATTCTGCCAGGCGGGAGGACGGACGCCGCACACCGGCGACCGCTGCCGCGGTAGGGCTCAGCGGTCGGGCTCGAACACCGGCAGGTGGCGGCCGTCGCTCAGCGGCTCCCAGCGCACCCTCACCGCAAGGTCGACAGATACCTCGTCGGGCGGGCAGCCGGTCACCTCGCTCATCATGCGCACCCCTTCGGCCAGCTCCACCAGCGCCACCGCATAGGGCGCCCGGCCGGCCATGGCCGGGTTGGCGGGCTTGGGCATCACGCTGACGGCGTAGACCACTCCCCGACCCGATGCCTCCCGCCACTCCAACTCGTCTCCCAGGCAGTGAGGGCAGAAGTCGCGGGGGAACCAGTGCGGCCGGTCACACGCCCGGCACCACGGCAGGGCGAGGCGCCGCTCGCGGCTGGCGGCCCAGAACGGCGCTCCCGCCGCCGACTCCTGCGGCTCCAGCCGTGTCCCCTCCGCTCCGCCTCCGGCGGAGCCGGCTTCGCCGATCCGGGTGCCATCCGCCCCGCTGCTCCGCCTGGCGGACTCCAGCCGTGCCCCGTTCGCTCCGCCTCCGGCGGAGCCGGCTTCGCCGATCCGGGTGTCATCCGCCCCGCTGCTCCGCCTGGCGGACTCCGCAGCGTCCGCCGCGTCGGTCACAGGGTGGCCTCGGTGCCGAGGACGATGGTGGACATGGCCGACAGCACTCCGCCGCTGCCGTGGGCGACGGCCACCTCGGCGCCGTCGACCTGGCGGGGCCCGCACTCGCCTCGCAGCTGGCGGACTGCTTCGACCAGGAGGAAGATGCCGAACTGGCCTGGGTGGGTGTACGCCAGTCCCCCGCCCGACGTGTTGGTGGGCAGGGCTCCGCCCGGCCCGAGCACCCCGTCGGCCACGAAACCGCCGCCTTCGCCCTTCTCGCAGAAGCCGAGGTCCTCCAGCGCCAGGAGCACGGTGATGGTGAAGGAGTCGTAGAGCTGGGCGACGTCGACCTCGGCCGGGCTGATGCCGGCCAGGGCGAAGGCCTGCGGGCCCGACACCGCGCCGCCGGTGACGCACAGGTCGGGCATCTGGCTCACCATCGAGTGGGTGTGGCAGGTGCCGGCGCCGAGCACGTAGGCGGGGGGGCGGGCCAGGTGGCGGGCCCGCTCGGCGCTGGCCAGCACCACCGCCCCGGCGCCGTCGGTGACCAGGCAGCAGTCCAGCTTGTGCAGCGGGGTGGCCTCCATCGGCGAGGCGAGGACGTCGTCGACGCTGATGGGGTCCTGGAGGCGGGCGCGAGGGTTGCCCGTCGCCCACTCGCGGGTGCTGACGGCGATGGCGGCGAGCTGCTCGGCGGTGGTGCCGTAGCGGGCCATGTGGCGGCTGGCGGCCAGGGCGTAGGCCCCCATCGGCATGCGCAGCCCGTAGGGCAGCTCCCATTCGGCCACAGGGGTGGCGGCGACCGCCTGGCGGGAGCGCCAACCGCCGGTGCCCCGCTTGTGGTCGGAGCGGGGCGTCGACGCGTAGACCGCGACGGCCACGTCGCAGAGACCGTGGGCGATGGCCGACGCCGCGTGCTCGACGTGGATCTCGAAGCTCGAGCCGCCCGTCTGGGTCGAGTCGGTCCAGCGGGGCGAGATCCCGAGCTGCTCGGCCAGCTCCATCGACGGCGCCCACCCGGGGCTGTTGTTGCACGCCACCCCGTCCACGTCGGCCAACGACAGGCCGGCGTCGCCGAGGGCGGCCTTGATCATGCGAGCCTCGAGGGCCCGCACCGAACCGTCGATCATGCCGGTGGGGCTCACCTCGTCGGCCACCCCCACTATCGCCGCCGCCCCCCGAAAGGCGCCCCGGTCGCTCACCGCCGTTGTCTACCAGCCCTACCGACGGCGACAGAGTTGCACGACCCGTGCGAGATCCTCTTCCGCTCGTATGATCCACCCGTGGCCGACGACCCGAGCACCTCCCCCGCTCCGAGCCCCAGCCTCAACCCCTTCGAGCCCGGCTTCTTCGAGGACCCCTACCCCCAGTACGAAGCCATCCGCTCGACCGAGCCCGTGCACCGCACGGCGCTCGGGCCATGGCTGCTCACCCGGTGGGAGGACGTGCACACCGTCCTGCGCGACCCGTCCACCAGCGTCGAGGTGGCCAACGCCACCGGCCCCACCAACCGCGGCGAGCTGCTCGCCTCCTTGTCGCCGGAGCGGGCCCAGCGCGGCACCAAGGCCATCCTCAACCTCGACCCGCCCGACCACACCCGGCTGCGGCGGCTGGTGTCCAAGGCGTTCACCCCCCGCACCGTCGAACGCCTGCGCCCCCGGGTCGACGCCCTGGTCGACGGGCTGCTCGACGAGGCCGCCACCGCCGAGGGCCCGGTGGACCTCATCGCCGCCCTCGCCTTCCCCCTCCCGTTCGCCGTGATCAGCGAGATGCTCGGCATGCCCGAGGGCGACACCGACCAGCTCCGGGAGTGGTCCCACACCCTCACCCAGGTGCTCGACCCGTTCCTGGCGATGAGCAACGCCGAGGCCATCTTCGAGGCGTCCGACCGCATGAACGAGGTGGTCACCGCGGCCATCGAGTGGAAGCGGGGCCGGCCCGACGACGACGACCTCCTTGGCGCGCTCCTACGGGCCGAGGACCAGGGCGACGTGCTCTCCGAGCGTGAGCTGGTCGACAACGTGGTGCTCCTGTACCTGGCCGGCCACGAGACCACGGTGAACCTCATCGGCAACGGCATCGTGGCGCTGCTGCGTTGCCGGTCGCAGATGGAGCGGCTGGCCGCCGACCCCGGCCTCGACGCCTGCGCCGTCGACGAGCTGCTCCGCTACGACAGCCCGGTGCAGTTCTCCCGCCGCATCGCCCTGCGCCCGCTCGACGTGGCCGGCCAGCGCATCGACCCCGGCGAGTTCGTGATGACCGGCCTGGGGGCGGCCAACCGCGACCCCGCCAAGTTCGGACCCGACGCCGACTCCCTGCGCCTCGACCGGCCCGACGCCAACCAGCACGTGTCCTTCGGCAGCGGCGTTCACCACTGCCTGGGCGCGGCCCTGGCCCGGCTCGAGGGCAGGGCCGCCCTGGGCCGCCTCGTGCGGCGGTTCCCCGCCATGGAGCTGGCCGCCGATCCACCCTGGAACGGCCGCCTCATCCTGCGAGGCCTCGAACGGCTCGAGGTCCAGCTCGCCTGACCCCGGGCGTGGGAAGCCGAGGTCGAAATTGGCCCGGTCAGCCCCCACTTTCGAGGTGGAATCGCGCCAAGAACGGGGCGGCTGGGCGACCCGCCGCAGATCGAGTTATCGGTCAGGAGCACCGATGGGCGAACCTGGGGGGATGTTCGAGGACCTGCTCGAGGGCAACCGGGACCACCAGCGCACGTTCTCGGGGGGCGATCTCCGGGCCGCGCCCACCCGGGCGCTGGCCGTGGTCACCTGTATGGACTCCCGCATCGAGCCGCTGGCCGCGCTCGGGCTGGGCGTCGGGGAGGCGCACGTGGTGCGCATCGCGGGGGCCCGGTGCACGCCGGAGGTGGTGGCGTCTCTGCGCCTGGCCGTCAGCCGGCTCGGAGTGAACCGCATCGCGGTGGTCCGCCACACCGACTGCGCGGCGGGCTCCCCGGACCCCACCGGAGACCTGACCGCCGACCTCGAGCTCCTACGGAGCGACCGCGAGCTGGCCGGTGCGGCCGTGGGCGGCTTCGTCTACGACGTCGGCACCGGCGAGCTCCGGCCCGAGGGCTGACCGGTGACCGTTCTTCGTGCCGCACGAAGAAGCGGCCGCCGGCCGGCCGGTCCGCCTTCTGCGTGCGGATCACGCCCTGGACGGGCGTCTGGGGCACGAAGAACGACCGGGGCGGTGAGCGGGCGGTGACGGGCGGGCCCAGCGGGTACCGGCAGCCGGAGGAGTACAAGCGCCACGTGCGCGCCCTGCTCGACCGGGTGGGCCGGCGGGCCGACGTGACCACCATCGGCCAGTCGGTGGAGCAGCGGCCGCTCCGGTCGATCACCGTGGCCGGGCCAGGACGCCGCCCGATCGTGACCGCCCCCTGGCCATGGCCATCGCCACCATCCACGGCTGCGAGGTGGTGGCCAGCGAGCTGGCCCTGCGGCTGCTGGAGAAGGCCTGCGTCGACGAGCCGACCGGAGCGGTGGCCGAGCTGCTGGAGGTGGCCGACCTGCGGATCGTCCCAGTGGTGAACCCCGACGGGCGGGCCCGGTCGCTGGCCAGCCTCGATGAGGGTGGGCTGCTCCGCCTGGCGCCCCGCCGCAACGCCCGCGGCGTGGACCTCAACCGCAACTGGCCGTTCCCGCAGGGCGTGCGCGACCACTGGTTACCCATCGCCGGCACCGGCGTGCGCCGCCTGCCCTGGTACCGGGGGCCGTCGCCGCTGTCGGAGCCCGAGACCCGGGCCATGGCCGACCTGGTCGACTCGCGCCCGCCCTTCGCCCTGCTCAACCTGCACTCCACCGGCCAGATCGTCACCTACCCGTGGAGCTCCAAGGAGGAGCCGCCCGACGACCGGGCCGGCTTCGAAGCCATGATCGCCGCCTTCGTCGCCCACCAGCCGACCTGGCAGTACCGCTCCAAGCAGAGCCGGGCGTGGTACCCGATCGTGGGCTCGTCCAACGACTGGTTCTACGACCGCCACGGGATCCTGGCCATCACGGTGGAGACAGGCGTGCCCGGCGGCAGCGTGAAGCGGGATCCCCGCAAGGCCCGGTACTTCTTCTGGTGGGCCAACCCCGCCGACCTCGAGGCCCACGTGGACAACGACGCCGACGCCTGCTTTGCCGCGCTGGTCGCGGCCCACACCTACCGCTACGGCGGAGGCTGAATCCTCTGAGGCGGCTCCCGGTGGGCCAGCCACCAGGCCCGGATCTGCGCCAGCTTGGCGTCGAAATCGGGATCGGGCAGGAAACCGGTAGTCGTACGGGGCCCGCGCTCGATCTCGGCGCCCACGTGGCGGCTCGATCTCGGCGGCGCCACGCGCTCCTGGCGGCTCCAAGCCCGCCCCCCACCACCACGAGCGACCACTGGTCACCCCAGTGGCGCTCCTCGACCGAGGTCACTTCCTTCCACGTGAGGGTCCATCGCTGAAGAACAGCCACCCCCGGTGGTCACGCCCAGCTGGTTCAACCGGGTGGCGGAGAGCGGGGCGATAGGGCGCTGCGAACGTTGACCGATAGACAGGACCCCAACCGAGCAGCACATGAGCCGGGTCATCCTCAGGAGGGCCACGCATTGGAGCACCGCCAGCCGCCAGACCGGCCGGCTAATGATGTCTTGCGGTCCGTCACCACCGTCCATACCAGGTTGGTAGTCAGGGGCTCCCGACACCAACGTCCCCCCACCACCACGCCATTGGAGCACCTCCAGCCGCCAGACCGAAGGGCTGGCAGGGCCGTCACCAGGGCTAGTCCATACCAGGTGGTGCCGGGGTGCCGAGACACCAGGACCTCGCGGCGGGTCACCGGGCCGGCGAGGGCTGCCAGACCGGGGCGGGTGGCTCTCCCGTCGAGGTGGTGCCGGGGGTCACCGATCCAGGCGGCCTCGTCCTTGCCGGCGGCGAGGGGCGTCGCCGGCGGCGAGGGCGTCGCCGTCGACCGGGTGGCGGTGGGGTCGACGCCGAACAGCTTGGCCGCGTTCAACCCCAGCACCTTCGCCTTCACCTCGGGGGTCAGGGCCGGGTAGCCGAAGCGCTGCTGGTACTCGGCGCTGATCTGGAACGCCCGGAACGCCATGATCTGCGGCTGCGGGGAGCCGTACCAGATGGCGTCGGTGCCCCACAGCACCCTGTCCTCGCCCACCCGCGACAGCAGCTTGCCCAGGGCGTGGGCGGCTTCGTCGGGGCGGCTCATCACCTCGCGCCACGTGGTGCCGAGCTCGGCGTAGACGTTGGCGTTGGGCGGGATCCGGTGGTCGTCGAGCGCCCGGAGCAGGGTGTCGATCCCGACGGTGGCCGACGCCGGGTCGTACGGCCCCTCGGTGCGGTTGCGGTCGTAGGCGCCGTGGTAGGTGACGAAGCTCATGTCGGGGTAGCGGGCGGCCACGGCCACGAGATCCTCGGGGCCGTTGTGGGCCCGGTCGAACTCCAGGAGGGGCAGGCCCTTGTGGGCGCACATCACCCTGACGCCGGCCGCCCGGGCCCGCTCGATCACCGGGATGCCGATGGCGGGGTCCTCGAGCGAGTAGCCCTGACCGCCCGGGCCCCAGGCGGTGTACACCTTGAACGCCGCCACCCGCCCGGTGGCGGCCCGGGCGTCCATGTCGTCGAGGCGGGCGCCGAGGGGGCCGAAGTTGGGGGCGATCACGTTGTGGACCAGCACTCGGGGCGCCCCACCCTCGGCCAGGCGGCGGGCGAAGTCCTGGGTGCCGACGGCGTCGTCGAAGGGGACCGGCGTCGTCGGGACCCGAGTTGGGCACGTCCGAGAGCATGGCGACGGTGGTGTCGCTGGCCAGGAAGAGGTCGTGCAGGTAGGCGGTGCGGCTGACGCACTCGATGGGGTCGGCCTCGGTGCAGCCGTCGGGCACGAGGCCCCGGATCATCGACTCGATGCGCGGGGCGTTGGCCCGCCACGGCCGGGCATGACGTGGTGGGTGTGCACGTCGAAGATGAACTCGCCCTGGTCACCGAGGGCCTCCTCGCAGGCGGGGGTGTCCTCGGGCTCCGGCACCTCGTAGCTCCCGCCGGGCTTGGTCGTTCCGGTGGTCGTCGAGCGGGATCGGCGCGCCGCCCGTCCACCGTCATCACCCGAAGCGCACGCCGCCAGATTGACCACGCCGAGCATGGCGGCCATGCCCCCGGCGGTCTGGAGGAAGCGGCGCCGGTCCATGCCGAGGCGGTCGGCGGCCTCGCCCGCCCGGATGAGCGCCTGGTGCACCACCATCCGGTCGTGCGCCGTCGGCGGGCGCGGCACGAACTCGCCGTTGGACACCTCGCCGGGCACGAACGGCAGCGGCGGAGGGCGGTGCGCCTCGGCCCGCTCCCGGTCACTGCTGCCACCCACCGTCCGCGACGGTACCCCTCCCCCGCCGCCGGGAACGGTCGGGTCGGGCCCCGAGTCTCAGCCCGAGCGCTTGCGGACGAAGACCTGGTTGGCGATGCGGGACCCGAGGGTGCGGTCGTAGCCGTCGACGACCAGCACGAGCGGGCCGTCGAAGGGGTGCTTCTCCTTCACCTCCACGATCACGCCGGGCCGCATGCCGAGGGTGTCGAGGAAGGCGACGACCTGGGGGTCGGTCGAGCCGGGGACGGCCACCTCGGCCACATCACCCGGCTCGAGCGCGTACAGCGGCGGCATGGACGGGATGTCGGCGGTGAACGGCTCGGGGATGGGGAACCCGTGGGGGCAGGTCTGGGGCCGGTGCAGGGCCTGGTAGATCCGGTCCTCCACCTCCTGGGGCAGTTCGTGCTCGAAGGACCCCGCCAGGCGGTCGGCCTCGTTCCAGGCGTAACCCAACATGTCGGCCAGGAACCGCTCGACGATGCGGTGCCGGCGGATGGCCGCCACCGCCGCCATGCGCCCCCGGCTGGTCAGCTCCACCCCCCGGTAGGGGGTGTAGTCCACCAGGCCGCGGTCCGACAGCCGCTTGATGGTGGTGGTGGCCGTGCCGGGGCTCACGCCGAGGGAGTCGGCCAGGTCACCGGTGTGGGCCACGGGCACGTCGACGGTGAGGCGGTACACCGCCTTGAGCGCCTCGCGCTCGGACTTCGAGATCTCCACCGACCCGTTTTGGATGGGCCAAACCTACGTTTTGGCCAGTCGCGTGGTCAACGCGGCGGGCGTCCAGGCGCGGCCAGGCGCGAGCTACACATCGAGGAAGCGGCTGACGGCCAGGCCTGACCCCACCGCCCCCACCAACGCCCCCACGACGAGCAGCACGATGCCCGTGTTGAGGACGTCGGGCGACTCCACCAGGAAGTTCTGGAAGAACTGGATCTCGTCGCTGTCCACCAGCTGGGTGGTCATGTAGTTGTTGTAGAGGTACAACACCGCCACCGAGATGGCTCCGCCCACGAGGCCCTGGATCAGCCCCTCCAGCATGAACGGGACGCGGATGAACCAGTTGGTGGCTCCCACCAGCTTCATCACCTCGATCTCCCGGCGCCGGGCGAACATGGCGGTGCGGATGGTGTTGAAGATGAGCAGGAGGGCGGCGGCCAGGGCGACGGCGCCGGCGATGATCACCCCGGCGTTGATCTTGCCGGTGATCTTCTGCAGGGCCTTGATCGTCTTGTCGGCGCTGACCACCTCCCGCACGCCCGCCTTGCGTCCGTAGGTCTGGCTGAGGGCCCGGGTGGCCTGGAAGTCGGGGTTCTCGGGCACCACCCGGTAGGAGGCGGGGAGGATCGCGGGGCTCACCGAGCCGATCATCTCGGGGGAGTCCTTGAACAGCTCCTTGAAGTCCTCGAAGGCCTGCTGCTGGTTGACGTAGAAGATCTTCTTGACCTCGGGGTTCTCCTCGAGCGACTTGCCGATGGCGGCCCGCTGGGCGGGCTCGATCTTGGGCTCCAGGAAGACGATGAGCTCGATGTTGCCCCGGAAGCGGCCGGAGGCGTTGGTGATGCCCTGGCGCACCAGGAAGGAGATGCCGACGAGGCTCAGCGACACCACCACCGTGAGGATGGACGCGATCGTCAGCGTGAGGTTGCGCTTGAGGTTGAGCCCGGTCTCGCGGGCGATGTAGTTGACGTTCAGCGCCATGGAGTAGGCCTATTCGTAGACGCCGCGGGCCTGGTCACGGATGATGGTGCCGCGGTCGAGCTCGATCACGCGGCGCCGCATGGTGTCGACGATGCTGCGGTCGTGGGTGGCCATCACCACGGTGGTGCCCGTGCGGTTGATGCGGTCCAGCAGGCGCATGATCCCCACCGAGGTGTTGGGGTCGAGGTTTCCGGTGGGCTCGTCGGCCAGGAGGATGAGCGGCCGGTTAACGAACGCCCGGGCGATCGACACCCGCTGCTGCTCGCCCCCGGAGAGCTCCTCGGGGTAGTTGCGCTGCTTCTTGGCCAGGCCCACCAGTTCGAGGATGGCCGGCACCTGGGTCTTGATCACGTGCTTCGGGCGCCCGATCACCTCCAGGGCGAAGGCCACGTTCTCGTACACGGTCTTGTTGGAGAGCAGCTTGTAGTCCTGGAAGACGCAGCCGATGTTGCGGCGTAGGAACGGCACCTTCCACGCCGAGAGCTCGGCGATGTCCTTGCCGGCCACGTAGATGCGCCCCGCCTGAGGGCCCTCCTGCTTGTTCAGCAGGCGGATCATGGTGGACTTCCCCGACCCCGACGGGCCGACCAGGAACACGAACTCACCCTTGTCGATGTTGCAGCTGGCGTCCTTCAGGGCCACTACATCGCCCTTGTAGACCTTGGTGACGTTCTCGAGCTTGATCATGCCGGCGGCGACCTGGGTGAGAGCGCGGGGGACGGGCCAGAGCCGCCCATCGGAGGGTCGAAGATACCATCCGGTCCTGGCCGCCCCCGTGCACCCCCTCCCCCCGTCGGTTCACCTGCGGGCCGCCTGGCCGGCGTCCCGCCAGCTCGTCGTCGACTGCGCCGGGGTCGGTACCTGCCTCGGGGCGATGGCCGCCATCGCTGCCGACCTGGCCACCGGCGGCGGCTACGCCCGGTGGGGAGTGGCCGGGCTGGCCGCCGGCGCCGTGCTCGGCCTGGCGCTCGGATCGGTGGCCGGCCCGCGGCGCCACCACCTCGTCGTCGACGCCGAGGGGGTGCGCATCGGCCGCCTGCTCACCACCGTCCACATCCCGTGGCAGGAGGTGGCCGCCTTCGGCCGCCGCGAGGACTGGCACGGGCGCTCCGGTCGGGTGGTGGGGCTGGCCGTGTGTCGCCGCGGCGCGGTCCTGCCCATCGCCGTGCCGGCGCTCACCTACACGGCGTCGCCGTGGCGCGTGGGGCGCGGCCACCCCCTCGACCGCCTGGCGCCGCACCGGGAAGCGGTGCTGGAGCCGATCCGATGCTGGGCCGAGGCCAAGGCGGTGCCCGTGGTCTCCGACGATCTGGACCTGTGGTGGGATCAGGCCTGGAGCGCGGCCCCCCGCTGCCAGCGCAGGTAGGCCTCCATGAGGCCGTCGAGGTCGCCGTCGAGCACACCCTCCACGTTGCCGGTCTCGTATTCCGATCGGAGGTCCTTCACCATCTGGTACGGCTGGAGGACGTAGGAGCGGATCTGGCTACCGAAACCGACCGAGCGCTGCTCGCCCTTGATGGCGTTGAGCTCGTCGACCCGCTTCTGGCGCTCCAGCTCCGCCAGCTTGGCCCGCAGGATCTGCATGGCCCGGTCCTTGTTCTGGTGCTGGCTGCGCTCGTTCTGGCACGACGTGACCACCCCCGTGGGCAGGTGGGTGATGCGCACCGCCGAGTCGGTCACGTTCACGTGCTGGCCTCCCGCCCCCGACGAGCGGTAGGTGTCGATGCGCAGGTCCTTCTCGTCGATGTCCACCTCGGTGATCACGTCCTCCATGAACGGCGTGACCTCCAAGGCGGCGAAGGCGGTCTGGCGCTTGCCCTGGGCGTTGAACGGCGACATCCGCACGAGACGGTGCACGCCGTGCTCCGCCTTGAGCAGCCCGTAGGCGTAGCGGCCCTTGACGATGAAGCTGGCCGAGCTGATGCCGGCCTCGGCGCCCGGGGAGATGTCGTCGATCTCCACGTCGAACCCCCGACGGTCGGCCCACCGCTGGTACATCCGCAGCAGCATCTCGGCCCAGTCCTGGGCGTCGGTGCCCCCCTCGCCGGCCTGCACGTCGCAGATGGCGTCGCCCACGTCGTGCTCGCCGGTGAACAGGGACCGCAGCTCGAGCGCCTCGAAGTCGGCGGCGAGGGCGGCGACGGCGGCGGCGATCTCCCCCTCCACCGAGTCGTCGTCCTCCTCGCGGGCGAGCTGGAAGAGGGTCTCGGCGTCGGAGATCCGCTCGCCGAGGGCGTCGTACCGGTCGAGGTCGTCGCTGACCGAGCTCAGCTCGGCCGTTACCCGGCGGGCGGCGTCGGGGTCGTCCCACAGGTCGGGGCGCGACGCCTCGGTCTCGAGCTGGGGCCGGCGGGCCCGGAGCTCGTCCACCTTGAGGTAGCCGGCGGCCTCGGCATGGCGCTGGCGGAGCGCGGCGAGCTCGTCGGCGAAGTCCTGCATGGCGGTCGATTCTGCCGCCAAACGCGCTTTGCCGCGTCACGGCCGGTGCGTACGGTCCGGTCCGGCGCGCCGTGCCTCGCGCCGCTTCGTCATGTCTCCTCCAGCTCACCCCCGCCTCCTCGCCGCGTACCTGCGGCCCGAGCGCCACCGCGTCGCCGGCCTGGTGGGGTTGCTCGTCGCGGCGATGCTGCTGCCGGTGGCGGGGCCGGTGCTGATCGGCCGCTTCGTCGACGACGCCGCCGCCGGGCGACCGGTGTCGGCCCTGGTGCGCCTGGCCCTCGCCTTCCTCGCCGTGGCCCTCGCCGCCGACGGGCTCCAGCTGCTCGTCACCTGGTTGTCGGTCCGCCTGGCCTGGCGGGTCGGGAATCGCATCCGGGGTGACCTGGCGGCCCACGCCCTCGACCTCGAGCTGGCCTGGCACGGCGAGCACAGCCCCGGCCTCCTCATCGAGCGCATCGACGGCGACATCGAGGCCGTCACCCGGTTCTCCTCCACCGCCGTGCTCGACCTGCTCGGCAACGCCGTGCTCCTGGTCGGCGTGTTCGCGGTGTCGTTGTTCATCGACTGGCGGGCGGGGCTGCTGCTCGGCGCCGCCGTCCTGGTCGCGTCCGCCCTCATGGCCTGGTTGCGCCACGTGGCCGTGCCTGCCCACGACGCCGAGCGTGAGGTGAACGGCCGCCTCTACGGCGACCTCGAGGAGCGCCTCGGCGGGCTCGAGGACCTGCGGGCCAACGGCGCCGGGCACTACGCCCTCCACCGCCTCCACGAGCACTCGTCGCGCTGGTGGCACGCCGCCCGCCACGCGTCGTACCGGGGCGAGGGGGCGTGGGCCGCCGCCGGCAGCGCCTTCTCGGTGGGGTCGGTCCTCACCCTCGGGCTCGGCGTGTTCCTCCAGCGCAGCGGGCAGGTGTCGCTCGGCTCGGTCCTCGTGCTGTTCCGGTTCTCCCAGCTGATCCGTCAACCGCTCGAGCGCATCGCCGAGCAGCTCTCGGAGTTCCAGAAGGCGGCGGCCGGCATCCGCCGGGCCGGCCGGCTGCTCGCCACCCGGGCCACGATCGTCGACGGTCCCGGCGCCTCGCTGCCCGACGGGCCGCTGGCTGTCGACATCGACCACGTGCGCTTCGCCTACGGCGACGGCCGTACCGTGCTTCACGATCTCGACCTGCACCTCGCACCGGGCACGGTGCTCGGCGTGGTCGGCCGCACGGGCAGCGGCAAGACCACCCTCGGCCGCCTGCTCCTGCGCTTCTGGGACGTCACCGACGGCTGCGTGCGGGTCGGTGGGGTCGACGTGCGCCGCACCACCGCCGCCGAGCTGCGCCGCCGGGTGGGCGTGGTCACCCAGGAGGTGGAGCTGCTGCGGGCATCGGTGCGCGACAACCTCACCGTGCTGGGCGCCGTCCCCGCCGACGACGACCGGCTCATCGAGGCGCTCGGCGAGGTCGGCCTCGGGCCCTGGCTGGCGGGGCTGCCCCATGGGCTCGACACCGTGCTCGAGGGGACCAACACCCTCTCGGCCGGCGAGGCCCAGCTGCTGGCCTTCGCCCGAGTGTTCCTCGCGGGCCCAGGGCTGGTGGTGCTGGACGAGGCCTCGAGCCGGCTCGACCCGGCCACCGAGGCGCGCATCACCGCCGCCACCGACCGGCTCCTCTCCGGGCGCACCGTCGTGGTCATCGCCCACCGCCTGGCCACCCTGGAGCGGGTCGACGAGATCCTCGTCCTCGACCACGGCCGGGTCCTCGAACACGGCTCCCGCGTGGACCTGGCCGCCGATCCCGCCAGTCGCTACGCCGCGCTCCTCGCCACCTCCTCCGGCCCGGAGCGGACGCCCGAGGTGGCGCGATGAGGGCCCGCTCGGTGGCCACCCGCACCGGGTGGCGGCTGTTGCGCACCGACCCGGTGGCCTACGCCATCGCCTGGTTCGCATGGGTGCTGTTCTGGTCCATCCCCATCCCGGTGGGCCTGCTGCTCAAGGCCGTGCTCGACCGGATATCCACCGGGAGCTCGTCGGTGTGGACCATCCTCGTCGTGCTCGGCGCCCTGGAGGTGGGGCGGTGGATCGAGGTGCTCTTCGCCGCCGTCCAGTGGCACGGTGCGTGGGTCGGCTGGCACACCGTGCCCCGCCTGAACCTGCTTCGGTCCCTGGCCGTGGACCCCGGCCCGGTGGCCGGGCGCCTGCCCGGGTCGCCGGGCGAGGCGGTCAGCCGCTTCCGGGACGACACCAAGGACCTGGCCCAGGTGCTCGACGTGTGGCTCGACGTCTCGGGGGCGGGGGCAGCCGCCGCTGCCGCCTTCGTGGTCATGGCCACCATCGACCTGCGGGCCACCCTGGTGGTGGCGGTGCCGGTCGTGGTGGTCCTCTGGATCTGCCATTCCCTCGGTCCTCGCCTCCGGCGCTGGCGGCGGGCGGCCCGTGAGGCCACCGCCGACGTCACCGGCTTCATCGGCGACACCTTCGGCGCCATCACCGCGATCAAGGCGGCCGGCGCCGAGGACGCGGTCAAGGGCCGGTTCGACGCCTTGGGCGCTGCTCGGGCCCGCGCTGCCCGGCGAGATGAGGTCGGCACCCAGCTCGTGCAGTCCCTCTCCGGCGCCACCGGCAACCTGGCCACCGGCCTGGCCCTGCTCCTCGTGGCGCCGGCCATCCGCCGAGGTGACTTCACCGTGGGCGACCTCGGGCTGTTCACCACCTACATCACCGTGCTGGCCAACCTGCCTCGGTGGGCCGGGCGCCTGGGCGCCTACCAGCGCCAGGCCGAGGTGTCGGTGGAGCGCCTGGCCGAGCTGCTGCCCGCGCCGGTGCCCTCCGAGGTGGTCGACCCGGTGACCACCAGCCTGCGCCACGGCCCGGGCCCCTTCCCGCCGGTGGCCGTCCCTCGGCCTGCCGGTCGGAGCGGCGACGCCCGGCTGCGGCACTTCGAGGTCCGCGGCTTGAGCGTGCGCTTCCCGGGCGGCGGCATCCACGACGTCGACCTCACGCTGCGCCGCGGGTCGTTCACCGTCGTCACCGGTCAGGTGGGATCGGGCAAGTCGACGCTCGTGCGGGGGGTGCTCGGCCTCATCCCCGTCGACCGGGGCACCCGGTGCTGGAACGGGGTGGAGGTGACCGAGCCTTCGACGTTCCTCGTGCCGCCTCGGGTGGCCTACCTGCCCCAGGTGCCCCGCCTGTTCAGCGAGAGCCTGGCCGACACGATCCTGCTGGGCGTGGACGCCGACGGACTGCACGAGGCGTTGCGGGCCGCCTGCCTGGAGGAGGACGTGGCCGAGATGCCCGACGGGCTGGCCACGGTGGTGGGCCCGAAGGGCGTGCGCCTCTCAGGCGGGCAGATCCAGCGGGCCGGCGCCGCCCGCGCCTTTGTCCGGCGCCCCGAGCTGCTGGTGGTCGACGACCTCTCCAGCGCCCTCGACGTGGACACCGAGGCTCGCCTGTGGGACCGCCTGTTCGCCGCGACCGGCGGGGACACCACCGTGCTCGTGGTCACCCATCGCCCGGCGGTGGTGGCGAGGGCCGACCAGCTCGTGCGCCTGGATCGGGGCCGCGTGTCGGTGGGGGTCACCTGATCGACTCGAAGGCGATCAGCGTCACCCAGATCAGAGCCAGGGCGGCCAGCGCCGCGATCGCGGCCGCGTTCAGCGCCAGAGGGATGACCGCGAGGCACGCCAGCCCGGCGAGGGTGCGGGCCGCCGTGAAAGTCCCCGTGTTGCGCCGACGGAAGGCGACGTGGGAAAGGGCATAGAGCGCCAACCCGCCGCACAGCGCGACCGCCGGCATGGTCTTCAACGGGTCGCCCGTGTGCTCGAGCACCTTCTTGACCCCCAGGGCGAACAGCGCGATGCCGGCGATCATCGGCAGGTGCAGCAGGGCGTAGGAGTCCCGGGCGATGCGCAGCTGCTCGACCCCGACCGCGTCGTGGAAGCGCCGGGCCGCGACCGGTGCGTACACGTCGAAGTAGGCCCACCAGAGCATGCCGATGGTGACGATGGCGATGGTGCCGGCGGCGACCTCGGGGACGCCGAGCTCGAACTGGCCGGCGCCGATGGCGACGATCAATTCGCCCAGGGCGATGATGATCACCAGGCCGAAGCGCTCGGCGAAGTGCTCGGCGTGCACGACCCAGCCCTCCACGCCCGCACCGAGGATGACGGCGAAGTCGAGCACGACCGCCGCCAGCCACAGCAGTCGCGCGCCGTCCCCTCGAACGCCAACCCGGCGACGAGCAGCAGACCGATGCCCGGCGCCAGTGCCCGCACGAGGCTCATGACCTGGCGCAGCAGGTCGGGGTTGCCCCGTGCGGCGACCGCGAACAGGGCGACGTGGACCAGGCGGACCACGAAGTAGCCGAGGCCCCAGGCCAGCGTGTCCTCGCCGAAGGCCCCGGGCGTGGCCACGGCGGCCAGTCCCATGGCGGCCATCGCCGCGAACATCACGACGCGGGTGAGCACGAGCTCGGGATCTACGGTGCTGGTGAGCCACGCGTAACCGGACCACGCCCAGTACAGCGGAACCAGCACGAGCATCCCGTGCAGCAGGCCGGTGAAGGTGGGGTCGCCCGCCATCCCGGCCGTGACCTTGGTCAGCGCGAAGACGAAGACCAGGTCGAAGAACAGCTCCAGCGGCGAGACCCGCGCCTCGACGTCGTCGCCCCGCAGGATCCGCCGGCCCCCTGCGGAGGGAGGGTCAGCCGTCACGCCGCCGACGGTAATCCCGCCCCGGTGGTCCGGCGCTGAGGCGCCCGAAGGGACCGGGCGTACGGCGTTGGGCTCGTCAGTCTGCGACGGTCACCTCGATGACGGCGTCCATCGACTGCTCCATGTTCTCGGCGCCGAGGGCAACGACCTGATCGGCGCCGAGCACGACAGGTTCACCGAAGTCCCTGACCTCCAGCGTCGGTGGGGTCTGGTCGCGCCACGTGCGCCCCTCGTCGGTGGAGACGAGGACGTGGGCGCCCCAGTCTCCGTCGCCGAGACAGTTCCACGTGGCCACCAACACGGAGGCGACCCGCACCGGCCCCCAGAGCTGCGAGGTGGACTCGGCGCCCGTGCACCGCACGCCCATCTCGGCCGGATGCCAGCTCGCACCCTCGTCCTCGGACCACGCGAAGTGCGGGAGGTAGTGGTCGGGGTTGAACTCGACCCTTGCCACGGCGAGGAGCCGGTCGCCCGACGCCTCTACGACCCTGACACCGGCCGAGTCCTCCGGATTGGGCTTCAGCCCCTCGTCGTCTGGGATGACCGGTGCCGCGCCCAGCGGCCGCCACGACCCTCCACCGTCCCTGCTGGCCCACGCCCTCCGGGGCGTTCTGGCCACGAGCAGGCCGTCCACCGAGTCCACCCACAGGACCTCGTCGGGACCGATGCGGAGGTCGACCGCCGACCAAGTGCGGCCGCCGTCGGTCGAGTGCACGAGGCCTCGATGTACGAACCGCCGGTCCCTCAGCAGAGGGTGTCACGGTCGTCGTGACGGCCACGAGGCCGCCGCCGGCGGCGGCGACCGATGCCGGGAACAGTTCCGGGAGCCCGCTCACCGTGAGGCGGGTTCGAGTCCATGTCCGGCCGTCGTCGGTCGATTTCCCAGCGGGTCGGTTCCACGGTGGGGCCCGTCGCCGACTGGACGAGGACGACGCCGAAGGCCACCAGCCCGTCCTGGTGGGCGACCATCGCTCGGACCTGACCGGAGAGGACGCCATCGGCCACCCCCTCGGCGGCGGTGAAGGTCCGGCCACCGTTACCGGTCACCCAGATGAAGGGGGGCCCCGCCGGACCGCCGGAGCTCTGCGTGTCGGCGATGACCAAGGCACGGTCACCGAGGGTGACGAGATCCTGCCACTCCCGGACCTCCCTCGACCGGTCGGGGACCGTCGAGGGGTGCCAGCTGGCGCCTCCGTCGGCGCTCCACTGGAACGGCGAAGGCTCCCACAGCCAGTTCTGCGCCACGAGCGAGCGGTCGGTGGCGACCAGGACAGCCGCTGCCTCGGCGCCCCGAGGCTCAATTACGTCGAGGTTGACGGTTGGCGGTTGGTCGCCAGCGCCCTCGGCCCCGTGCGTGGCTCACCGCAGGCGACGGTGATCGCCACCAGCCACACCGCCATCAGGGGGAGCGGCCTCATCGTCCGACGCTCGGCGCTGGCGACGACCTGAGCGTACGGCTCGGGTCCGCCTGGAAACCGAGCGGGCCCGGGCCGTCCGGGATTGTCACACCCCCTGCGTACAGTCGTTTGCATGACAGGTCTGGTCACGGCCGAGCAGGTGGGCGAGCACCGGGCCGCGCTGGGAGACCTGGTCCGGGCCATGGACCCCGATGAGGTGCTGGCCTCGGAGGCGCCGGCGCTGTGGGCCGCCTTCGACGGGATCGAGCGATTGGCCGCCTCGGCCAAGGTGCTGTTGGCCCGCCGGGTGGACGACTCGGCGGCGTGGAAGCGGGCGGGGTTCCCCAGCCCGGCCGAGTACCTGGCCCGAAAGTCGGGCACCACCACCGGCCGCGCTCGGGGGGATCTGGACACGTCCAAGCGCTTGGGCGGTCAGCCCAGCCTGAGCGAGGCGTGCCGGCGCGGCGAGCTGTCGCCCACCCAGGCCGAGGCGATTTCGGGGGCGGCGGCGGCGGATCCCACCGCCGAGGGCCGCCTGGTGGACAAGGCCAGGTCCTCCACCGTGGCCGATCTGCGCGAGGAGTGCGCCCGGGTCCGCGCCGCCGCCGACCCCGACCCCGATGCCACCCACCGTCGCATCCACCGGGCCCGGGGGCTGCGCCGCTTCACCCGGGCCGATGGCACCTGGTGTCTCACTGCCCAGGGCACCGCTGATGCGGCCGCCCGGTTCAACGCCGCCCTGGATCCCATCCTCGAAGCGATCTTCACCGCCGCCCGCAAAGAGGGCCGCCGCGAACCCCACGACGCCTACGCCTTCGACGCCCTCATCGGCCTCGCCGACCGGGCCCGAGGTGTTGTCGACCCCGACTCCGACGCCGACGCCGATGATGCCGACGACGACGTCGATGCCGGGCCGACCCCGCCCCGCCGGTCACCGTCGCCGACGCACCTGGCCCTGTTGCGCCTCGATCTCGAAGCCCTGCGGCGGGGCTCGATCGAAGACGACGAGCGCTGTGAGATCACCGGTCTCGGGCCCATCCCGGTCAGCGTGGCCCGGGACCTGCTGGGCGACGCCATCTTGAAGCTGGTCATCACCCGGGGGGTCGACGTCACCCACGTCACCCACCTCGGCCGGGGTCCCACCGCCGCCCAACGCATCGCCCTGCTGTGGAGCTCTCCGCAGTGCTCCAGCCAGGACTGTCACCGCACCCGCACCCAGGCCGACCACCGCACCCCCTGGGTCGAGGTCCGCCGCACCCGCCTCGACGACCTCGACCCCCTCTGCGCCCACCACCACCAACTCAAGACCCACCACGGCTGGGCCCTCACCCCCGGCACCGGCCGCCGCCCCTTCGTGGCCCCCGCCGACCCCCGCCACCCCAACCACGCGCCGAGAGCCGGCCCCGACCCCCCGAGCCCCGACGACGACCACGACAACACCCTCTTCCCAGCCGCCAGCTGACCGCCTCTCGGACCGCGACCAGTGAGAGCCTGGAACGGTGCGGCTGCCGCGCCTCTCACTCCACCACTGGCTCGTCGTGCTCGGCGCCGCCCCTTTGGCCGTCGCCAGCCTCTTCGCGGTCGATCCAGTGCTGCACAAACTGTGCCTTCGTGACACCCCCCGGGACCGACTCGCGTTGATCGAGTCCCTGCCTGAGGCTCGATGGACACCGCCCGGAGCGGTCGAGCGCAGTCACTACGGGGGGGTGGACAGCGGCGTCTCCTCCTACGAACGGAGGCTCCGGCTCCGCGGCACCGAGGACGACGCCGCTCGCTTCTTCCGCCGACGCCTGGCGGCCCGGGGTTGGAGGGTGGCCTACCCGGAGTTCAACGTGTACGAGAAAGAGGTGGACGGAGTCGACGTCGAGTTCCAGTTCGGGACCCATTCAGAGGAGGGGTTCAAGGCCAGCCTGAGGGTCTTCGACGCCCGTCTGCTGTGTTGACCACCGCGGCCGCGGCCTTGCAGCGCTGTCAGTTCGCTCCGTGGCAGAGCTTGAACTTCTTGCCGCTGCCACATGGGCAGGGGGCGTTGCGGGGGGTGCGGTCCCACTCGGACTTCACCACTGGTGCCTGCACCACCTCCTCCTCGGCGACCGGGGCGCCGTCGAGCCCCTCGGCGGCGGCCTGGGCGCGGGCGGCGGCACCGATGGTGCTGCCCGCCGATGAGGGGTCCTCGGGGGCGGAGTAGGTCATGCGGGCCACGTCGGGGCGCTCCTCGGGCTGCTCGACCACCACCTGGACGTGCATCACGTACTTCACGAAGTCGGTGGCGATCGAGGCCATCATCGCCCCGAACATCTCGAAGCCCTCACGCTGCCACTCCACCAGCGGGTCCTTCTGGCCCATGGCTCGCAGGTGGATGCCCTCTTCGAGGTAGTCCATCTCATAGAGGTGCTCGCGCCAGTGCTGGTCGATCAGGCGCAGCATCACCTGGCGCTCGATCTGGCGCATCACCTCGGGGGTGAACTCCTCCTCCCGCCGCTCGTAGTACTCGGTGGCCTCGTCCATGAGCAGGTCGTAGAGCTCGTCGGTGCCGAGCGCGCCCCGCAGTACGTCGGCGTCGAGCTCGGAGGGCCAGATGGTGGCCACCTCGGCCAGGAGGCCGTCGATGTCCCAGTCCTCGCCGAACTCACCGCCGCAGAACGTGGCGATGGTGGCCTCCACCACCTCGGCCAGGTTCTGGAGGGTCTCCTCCCGGAGGTCGGCCTCCTCCAGGATCTGGTCGCGGCGCTGGTAGATCACCTTGCGCTGCTGGTTCATCACCTCGTCGTACTTGAGGACGTTCTTGCGGATCTCGGCGTTGCGCTGCTCGACGGTGTTCTGGGCCTTCTCGATGGCCTTGGTGACCATGCGGGCCTCGATCGGCACGTCGTCGGGCAGCGCCTTGCCCATCACCCAGTTCATGGCGCCGGTGGCGAACAGGCGCATCAGCTCGTCCTCGAGGGACAGGTAGAAGCGGCTTGCGCCGGGATCGCCCTGGCGGGCGGCCCGCCCCCGGAGCTGGTTGTCGATGCGGCGGGACTCGTGGCGCTCGGTGCCCAGCACGAAGAGGCCGCCGAGCTCACGCACCTTGTCGCCCTCGGCGGCGGTCTCCTCCTCCCACTTGGCCAGCAGCTCCTCGTAGCGGATGGCGCCCTCGGGGGTCTCACGGTCGAGCCCCTCGGCCCGCAGGTCGCGCTCGGCCAGGCCCTCGGGGTTACCGCCGAGGATGATGTCGACCCCGCGGCCGGCCATGTTGGTGGCCACCGTGACCCCATAGAGCCGGCCCGCCTGGGTGATGATCTCGGCCTCCCGGAAGTGCTGCTTGGCGTTCAGCACCTCATGGGCCACGCCTCGCTTGGTGAGCAGGCTGCTGAGCTTCTCGGACTTGGCCACCGAGATGGTTCCGACCAGGATGGGCTGGCCTTGCTCGTGGCGCTCGACGATGTCGTCGACGCAGGCGCCGAACTTGATGTCCTCGCTCTTGTAGATGAGGTCGGGGAGGTCCTCTCGGATGTTCGGCTTGTTGGTGGGGATCGGGACGACCTGCAGGTCATAGGTGCTGGCGAACTCGGCCGCCTCGGTGACCGCCGTGCCGGTCATGCCGGCCAGCTTGTCGTAGAGGCGGAAGTAGTTCTGGAGGGTGATGGTGGCGAGGGTCTGGTTCTCCTCCTTGATCTTCACCCCCTCCTTGGCCTCCACCGCCTGGTGCAGGCCCTCGGACCAGCGTCGGCCCTCCAGGATCCGCCCGGTGAACTCGTCGACGATCTTCACCTCGCCGTGCTGGAGCACGTAGTCCTTGTCCCGCTTGAACAGCTCCTTGGCCTTGAGGGCGGCCTGGAACTGGTGGACCAGGTTCTGGGACACCTCGTCGTAGAGGTTCTCCACCCCGAGCGCCCGCTCGACCTTCTCGACGCCGGGCTCGAGGGGGGCGACCGTGCGCTTCTCCTCGTCGACCTCGTAGTCCTCGTCACGGTGCAGGCCCCGGACCACGCTGGCGAACTTGTAGTAGAGCTTGGCGGCGTCGGACACCCGGCCCGAGATGATGAGGGGGGTGCGGGCCTCGTCAACGAGGATCGAGTCGACCTCGTCGACGATGGCGTAGACGTGACCCCGCTGCACCTTGTCGTCTTTCGACATGGCCATGTTGTCGCGGAGGTAATCGAAGCCGAACTCGTTGTTCGTGCCGTAGGTGACGTCGCAGCCGTACTGGGCGCGCTTGTGCTCGGGGTCGTAGTCGCCGGGTACCACCAGGCCCACGGAGAGCCCCAGCCAGCGGTGGATCTGGCCCATCCACTCGGCGTGGAACGACGCCAGGTAGTCGTTCACGGTGATGAGGTGCACGCCCTTGCCGGTCAGAGCGTTGAGGTAGACGGGCAGGGTGGACACCAGGGTCTTGCCCTCCCCCGTCTTCATCTCGGCGATCCAGCCGAAGTGCAGCGCGGCACCCCCCATCACCTGAACGTCGTAGTGGCGCTGCCCGATGGTGCGGACCGCCGCCTCACGAACCACCGCGAAGGCATCGATGAGGAGGTCGTCGAGCGGAGAACCGTTGTCGAGGCGTTGGCGGAACTCGCCGGTCTTCGCCTGCAGCTCGGCGTCGGACAGGCGCTGCATCTCCGGCTCGAGCGCCGCCACCTCGGGCACCAGAGCGCTGATGGCCTTGACCTTGCGGCCCTCGCCGGCGCGGAGGAGCTTGTCGAGGACACCCATGGCCGACCGAGTGTACCGGCGAGCTTTGACGGGGGTGGAGCCCCGCTGGGTCAGGTGAGGTCGATGATGTTCTCCTTCACCGCGAACATCACCGCTTCCATCCGGCTGTGCATGTGCAGCTTCTCGAGGATGTTGCGGACGTGGTTCTTCACCGTGTTCTCCGAGATGAACAGCTCGGCGGCGATCTCCCGGTTGCTGCGACCGGTGGCCATGAGGCGCAGCACGTCGAGCTCACGCCCGGTCAACCGGGGCGGGTGGGTCGGCGACGGGCGCCCCTCGGCCTGGCGGGCCAGCTCGTTGAACTCGGTGAGCAGCTTGGAGGCCATGGACGGCGTGATGAGGCTGTTGCCCGCCATCACCGAGCGCACCGCCTCGGCCACCTCCTCGATGGAGATCTCCTTCAGGAGGTACCCGCTGGCCCCTGCCTTGACCGCCTCGTAGAGGTCGCCCTCCTCGTCGCTGACGGTGAGCATGAGGATGCGGGTGGCGGGGAGGAGCTCGGCCAGGGACCGGGTGGCCTCGATGCCGTTGACCCGCGGCATGCGCACGTCCATCAACACGACGTCGGGCACCAGCTCGGTGGCCATGGCCACGGCCTCCTCGCCGTCGGAGGCCTCGCCCACCACCTCGACCCCGTCCTCGAGCTCCAGCACCAGCATGAGGCCGCGACGGAACACCGCGTGGTCGTCGCAGATCAACACCCGGATGTCGCCCGCCGCCTGGTCAGGGCCCTCCTCGCCCGCCATCGTCATCCTGCTCTCACCGCCGACCGGGACCGGGCAACGCTACCCGGCCTCGTCGATGAGGCCGACGTCGCCGTCGTCGCGTCGGTAGACCACCGCCGCCCTTCGCGTGTCCACGTTGGTGAAGAAGAAGAACCCGTGGCCCAGCAGGTCCATGCGCTGGGCCGCCTCCTCCGGGGTCATGGCCATGCTGGCGAAGCGCTTGGCCTTGACCACACGCGGCGCCGGGGGCACGGCCGGGGCCAGCTCGTCGACGACGGGCTCCGGCGGAGGTGCGGGGGGCGCCTCGGCCTCGGCGACGGCGACGGCGACATCCGCTCCGGTCCGGACTCCGGCTCCGGCTCCCGCTCCGGGCACGCCGTGGTGGCGACGCTTCAGCTTGGACTTCAGCTTGTGGAGCTGGTGCTCGAGCTTGTCGACGGCGCGGTCGACGGCCACGAAGCCGTCGGGGGCACGCACCTTGGCCCGCACGAAGTGGCCGTGGCCCTCGAGGGTGACCTCACATATCTCCCGGTCGACGATGCGGGTGTTGCCCTCGGTGGAGAAGTGCACCTCGGCCCGTTGCATGCCGTCGAGGAACCGGTCGAGGCGGCCGATCTTGTCCTCCGCCGCCCGCCGCAGTAGATCGGGGACCTCGGTGTGCCGGCTGCTGACCGTGACGTCCACCCAGGATCACCTCCGCCTCGACGTGGTCCGATGGTAGAGGAGAAGCGCCTCAGGACATGGGCGAAAGCTCGAGCCCTCGTCGCCGAGAGCCTTGCGGCTTCGCGCAACAGGCGCTGTGCTGGCCGGGTCGCCTCGCCTATCGGCTCGGCTCCTTCGGCGGTCGAGTGCCACAACTCACCCTTCGGTGGCTGGATCGGGCGTGCGGGCGGCGGCCAGTCCCAGCACCGACCCCGCCCCCGCCGCCCGCAGTGCTCCCGCGGCGGCGGCGAGGGACGCGCCGGTGGTGATGACGTCGTCGACCACCAGGACCACGCCCGGCGGGCGGCGCCGTGCCGCCGGCACGGCCGTCATCCGGGGACCGTCCCACCGCCCCGCGCCGGACCGCCCGGTCTGAGGCGGACCAGGAGCCCGTTGCAGCAGCGGCCGGCACGGCCGGCCCATGGCCGAGGCCACGCGACGGGCCAGCAGCTCCGCCTGGTCGAATCCGCGAGCCCTGCGCCGCTCCGGCGTGGTGGGGGCCCAGGTGACCACGTCGACCGGCCAGCGCCGGGCCAGCGGGGCCATGCCCGCGGCCAGCACGCCCTAGACCGAAGCACGAGAGTTGCGGTACTTCAACCGGGCGACGAGGTCGCGCGCCGCACCGTCGTAGGCCAGCAGGGCGACGCAGGCGTCCACCCCTGGCGGGGGCGCCGCGGGTGGAGCGCGCCGCAGCCCGGCCACACAGGTCGGGCAGGGTGAGGAGCCGGGCCGACCGCAAGCGCACACCACCGGTAGGAGCACCGGCCCATCTTCCCCGCCGGGTGTGACAGTCGCCGGGGAAGCACCCCCCGCCGCCCCCGATGCGCTCTGGCACCCGGCGGTAGCCTCGCCCGGGTGCACCGGCCCGTCGTCGCCTTCTTCGCGTCGGCGGAGGATCGGCGTCGCCTGGTGCGTTGCGTCGTGGGCCTGGTGCTCTGCGGCGCCGGGTTCTCGCTGCTGGTACGGGCCGACCTCGGGCTCGACCCGTGGGACGTGTTCCACCAGGGCGTGAGCGAGCGGGTGGGCCTGCCCATCGGCGTGGTGACGGTGCTCACCGGGTTCGTGGTGCTGCTGGCGTGGATCCCGCTGCGGGAGCGGCCGGGGGTCGGCACCATCCTCAACGCCCTGCTCATCGGCACGACGATGGACCTCATCCTCCCCCACCTGGGCCAGGCCCAGGCCTGGCCGGCGGCGTGGGCGATGCTGGTCGGCGGCGTGCTCATCACCGGGGTCGGCATCGGCCTCTACATCGGCGCCGGCCTCGGCCCCGGCCCGCGCGACGGGGTGATGACCGGGCTGGCCCGGCGGGGCATGTCCATCCGCTTGGCTCGCACCGCGATCGAGCTCACCGCCCTGGTCGTCGGATGGGCGCTGGGCGGCCGCATCGGCATCGGCACCGTGGTGTTCGCCGTCACCATCGGCCCGGTGGCGCAGTTCACCCTCGGCCGGTTGAGCCTGCCGCCCCGCGAGGCTCGGCGGGCTCAGGCGGCGGCGGTCACTCCGACGGGAGGAACGCCAGGTTCGGGTCCTGGCCGCTGACGATCCGCTCCACCCGGGCCGAGATCATCCCGTTCCACTCCGGATGGGTGAGGATGTAGAAGCGCTTGGCCAGGATGGCGTCGAGCACCTGGTCGGCCACGTCGGCCGGGTCGAGGCCCGACTGCAGGAACGTGTTGAGCACCTCGCGCAGGCCGGGCCCGTCCTCGGGCATGCCCTCCGGCGGTAGCCGCCCGGGCAGGTCGGCCGGGCGATTGCGTTCCGAGTCGCCGATGCGGGTGTTGACCCAACCCGGGCAGAGCACCGACACGCCCACGCCGCTGCCCTCCATGGCCAGCTCGGCGAAGAGGGTCTCGGACAGGGTGACCACCGCGTGCTTGGTGACGTTGTAGACGCCCATGAACGCCGGCGAGGTGAGGCCGGCCATGGAGGCGGTGTTGACCACGTGGCCTTCGCCCTGCTCGCGCAGCAAGGGCACGAAGGTGCGCACGCCGTGGATGACGCCCCACAGGTTCACGCCCATCACCCACGCCCAGTCCTCGGGCGTGATCTCCCACAGCAGGCCGCCACCGGCCACGCCGGCGTTGTTGCAGACGACGTGGACCCCACCGAAGGTGTCGACGGCGGAATCGCGCAGCGCCTCGATCTCGCTGGCCTGGGCCACGTCGGTGCGCACGGCGACGGCCTCGGCGCCGGTGGCGGTGACCTCGCCCACGGCCGCCTCCAGCGCAGCCAGCTCGATGTCGGCCATCACCACCTTCATGCCGGCGGCGGCGAAGCGGTCGGCCATCGCCCGCCCGATGCCCGACGCCGCACCGGTGACCACCGCGACCTTGCCGTCCACCGTCTCCATGACCGTCCCCCGTTCGACTCGGCGGCGCAGGCTAGCCAACCGACCGGCCAGTCAAGATCGGGCTCAGGTCACCCGCCCGGCCGGCGGGACGGCGGCGCGATGCCGACCCTCGGCCACGAGACGCCGGAGCCGGTCGGCCGCGTCCCAGACCTCGACGTAGCGGGTGCTGAGGGGCGCGGGCCCGAGGCGGAGGTGCTCGGGGGCACGGAAGTCCCCCACCACCCCGGCGGTGACGAGCGCGGCGGTGACGGGCCAGGCCTCGTCGTGGCGGAGGGTGATGTGGGCGCCCCGGCGCGACGGTTCCCGAGGCGAGGCCAGGGCGAAGCCGAGGGGGGCGAGCCACTCGTCGGCCAGCCCGACCAGCAGGTCGGTCAGGGCCATCGCCTTCGCCCGCACCCGGTCGATGCCCGCCTCGGCCAGCAGGGCCACGCCCTCGTCCACGGCGGCGAGGCCGAGCACGGGCGGGGTGCCGGCGGCGAAGCGCTCCACCCCGTCGACCGGTACGAACGCGGTCCCCATGGCGAACTGGTCGCGCTGGGCGAACCACCCCTGGATGGGCGAGCGCAGCCGGCGCTGGTGGCGGGCGGCGACGTAGAGGAAGGCGGGGGCGCCCGGGCCGGCGTTGAGGTACTTGTAGGTGCAGCCGACGGCAAGGTCGGCGCCGGCGACGTCGAGCCCGACGGGCACGGCTCCCGCCGAGTGGCTCAGGTCCCACAGGGCCAGGGCGCCGGCCCGGTGGGCGGCGTCGGTCACCCCCGCCATGTCCACCAGGGCGCCCGACCGGTAGGCCACGTGGGAGAGGACGACCAGGGCCGTGTCCGGTCCGAGGGCGGCGGTGACGGCGGCGGGGTCCACGCCGGCCACGGCGTCAGCGGCCACGGTCCGGAGCGCGCCCCCGGTGCCCCCGGCCAGGCCCTCGAGCACGTAGCGGTCGGTTGGGAACTCGTCGGCGACGACAACCACGACCCGCCGCGCCGGATCGGCCGCCCGCGCCGCCGCCAGGGCCGCGCCGGCCAGCTTGTAGAGGTTGACCGTCACCGAGTCGGCGACGAGGGTCTGGCCGGGGGCCGCCCCCAGCAGCGAGGCTCCGAGACGGTCGCCGACCGCCACCGGCCACTCGATCCACTCGGGCCACGAGCCCGCCAGCCCCTTCCCCCACTCGTGCTCCACCACCTGGCGCAGCCGGGCGACGGTGGCCACCGGGAGGCGTCCCAGCGAGTTGCCGTCGAGGTAACAGAGGTTCGGATCGTCGGCGACGAAGCGCTCGACGAACGGTCCCAGCGGGTCCGCGCTGTCCAGGGCCAGCGCTTCGGCGCGGGTCGGCGGGGTCACTCAGCCCCGGATCTCGGCGTCGGCGGGGACCAGGTCGGCGTCCACCCGGAACACCACCACGTAGGTCTCGAGGGCCTCGCAGTTGGGGGCGTTCGGCGGGTCGACCGGCACCGCCTCCACCGTGCTGCCGGTGATCACGAGCTCCACCGCCTCCAGGCGACAGCCGCGGACGGCCATGCCGAGCACCCGCTCCTCCTCCCCGGCGCCCTCCACCGCCCGCCGCACGGCTGAGGACAGGCGCTCGTCCAGGCCGCCCGTGAAGCGATCGAGCACCGCCGCGTCGGCGAGGTCGCCACCCCGCGGTAGCTCGGACCCGCCGTCGATCCCCTCGAAGACCACCGGGTCTCCGGGGCCGGCCTCGGAGGGCGGCCGCTTCCCGACGAGGGTGAGCTCGTCGGGGAGGTCGCGGTCATCCACGGCGAACACCGCCACCAGCTGCCCGGCGGCCACGCAGTTGACCCCCTCCCCGCCGGTGAACTCCACCGACACGTCGTCGCCGTCCCGGTGGAGCCGGGCCCCGTTCTCGGCGCACCCGAGCCCGGCGAAGCCGAGCAGCACCCGGCCGGCGCCCGGCCGGGCCGCGGTCATCTTGGCGGTGAGCTCGGTGGCGAGGCCCGGATAGGAGGAGGCGAACCAGCCGGCGAACCCGGCCGCGGCGGCCGGAGAGTCGATGCGCACGGCCACCCCTCCCACCGATCCGGCTCCGGGGTTGGCGAAGGCCACCAGCTCGGCGTCGAGCTCCCCGTCGCTTCCGATCACGAGCGGCACCTCCTGCCCGCACGCGGTCAGGGCGATGAGGACGACGGCGAGGACGAGGCGGCGGAGGGTGCGGGACATGCCCATGCGACGGGCTCCCCGCGGCTGCGGTTCCCGACGGCCGGTCAGTAGCGGTAGTGGTCGGACTTGAAGGGGCCCTCCACCGGCACCCCCAGGTAGTCGGCCTGGTCGGGGCGGAGCTTGGTGAGCTTCACTCCGAGGGCGTCGAGGTGGAGGCGGGCCACCTTCTCGTCGAGGCGCTTGGGAAGGGTGTACACGCCGAGCGGGTAGCGCTCGGGCTGGCCGAACAGCTCGATCTGGGCGATCACCTGGTTGGTGAAGCTGTTGGACATCACGAAGCTCGGGTGGCCGGTGGCGCAGCCGAGGTTCAGGAGCCGGCCCTCGGCCAGGACGATCACCGAGTGGCCGTCGGGGAACACGTACTCGTCGACCTGGGGCTTCACCTGAACCCGTTGCACGTCGCTCATCCGGGCCAGGCCGGCCATGTCGATCTCGTTGTCGAAGTGGCCGATGTTGCCCACGATGGCCTGGTGCTTCATCCGGCCCATGTGCTCGGCCGTGATGATGTTGAAGTTGCCGGAGGCGGTGATGAAGATGTCGGCGGTGGCGACCACGTCCTCCAGGGTGGTGACCTGGAAGCCCTCCATGGCCGCCTGCAGCGCGCAGATCGGGTCGATCTCGGTGACGATCACCCGGGCGCCCTGACCCCGCAGCGACTGGGCGCAGCCCTTGCCCACGTCGCCGTAGCCGCACACCACCGCCACCTTGCCGCCGATCATCACGTCGGTGGCCCGGTTGATGCCGTCGATCAGGCTGTGGCGGCAGCCGTAGAGGTTGTCGAACTTGGACTTGGTGACGCTGTCGTTGACGTTGATGGCCGGGAACAGCAGCTGGCCCTTCTCGTGCATCTGGTATAGCCGGTGCACCCCGGTGGTGGTCTCCTCGGTGACGCCCAGGATGGCGGCCCCCACCTTGGTCCAGCGGTCCGGCTCCTTGGCCACCGACTCCCGCAGCAGCTCGAGGACGACCTTCCACTCCTCGGAGTCGTCGTCGGTGGGCTCGGGCACGCTCCCGGCCGCCTCGAACTCGGTCCCCTTGTGCACGAGCAGGGTGGCGTCGCCCCCGTCGTCGAGGATCATGTTCGGGCCACGCGCTCGTCCATCGGCATCGGGCCAGCGCAGGGCCTGGTCGGTGCACCACCAGTACTCCTCCAGCGTCTCCCCCTTCCAGGCGTAGACGGGCACCCCACGAGGGGCGTCGACCGTGCCCTCGGGGCCCACCACGGCGGCGGCGGCGGCGTGGTCCTGGGTGGAGAAGATGTTGCAGGAGACCCACCGCACGTCGGCGCCGAGGGCCACCAGGGTCTCGATCAGCACCGCCGTCTGGATGGTCATGTGCAGCGAGCCCATGATGCGGGCGCCGGCGAGGGGCTGGGCGTCGGCGTACTCGGCCCGGGTGGCCATGAGGCCGGGCATCTCGTGCTCGGCCAGCTCGATCTCCTTGCGCCCGAAGGCGGCGAGGGAGAGATCGGCCACCTTGAAGTCGTCGGGGGACAGGGTGGACAGGGTCATGGGTGTGCCTCCGCGCGCCGGAGCCGGCGCAGTCGCGTACGAGTTGTGAGGCTGGGGCCAGCCGGCCCACCCAGAGCAGCCCAGCGCCGCCATCGGCGACCCGGGGAGGTTAGCCGCCGAGCCTCCGACCGCGGACTGGAACGTGTTCTAGTGTGCCGGGATGGAGCGGTTCGAGGGTCGGGCGGCGATCGTCACCGGCGCAGCATCCGGGATCGGACGGGCCACGCTGATCCGCCTCGTCGCCGAGGGCGCCCAGGCTCTGGCCGTCGACCTCAGCGAGGACGCCCTGGAGCTCGCCACCGTCGCCGCCAACCAGGCCGCGGGGTCGGGCGGGACGGCGGTGGCCCACCCCGCCGACATCTCCGACGAAGCGGCCGTCGCCGCGACGGTGAGCGGCGCGGTCGAGCGGTTCGGGCGGCTCGACGCGCTCTGCAACATCGCCGGCATCATGCGCACCGCCCACACCCACGATCACCCCCTCGACGTCTGGGAGGAGGTGCTGCGGGTCAACCTCACCGGCACCTTCCTCATGTGCCGGGCCGCCCTCCCCCACCTGCTCGAGTCCCGGGGAGCGATCGTCAACTGCTCGTCGACGTCGGCCACCTTCGGCCACCCGTGGATGGCCGCCTACGCGGCGTCGAAGGGCGGGGTGGCCGCCCTGACCTCCACCCTGGCGGTGGAGTACGCCAAGGCCGGCCTGCGGGTCAACGCCATCGCCCCCGGCAGCGTGGAGACAGGCATCACCCAGGCCATCACCTTCCCCGAGGGCATCGACGCCTCGCTGTTCCCCCGCATCATGTCGCCGATCGGCCCGGGACGGCCCGAGTCGGTGGCCAGCGTGGTGGCGATGCTGGCGTCCGAGGACGGCGCCCACCTCAACGGCGCCACCGTCCGCATCGACGGAGGCACCCACGCGTGAGGTTCAGCATCGGCATGGCGTTCAGCCCGCCGGAGCACTACGCCCCCGTGGCCCGGGCGGCGGAGGAGGCCGGCTACGCCGCCGTCGCCTGCTCCGACCACGTGGTCAACCTGGAGGAGCTGAGGACCCCGTACCCCTACACCGCCGACGGGTCCCGGCGCTGGGAGCCCTTCACCCCCTGGCTCGACCCCTGGGTGGCCATAGGGGCGATGGCGGCGGTCACCGAGCGGTTGCGGTTCTTCACCAACGTGTACGTGCTGCCGATGCGCAACCCCTTCCTCGTGGCCAAGGCGGTGGGAACGGCGGCGGTGCTGTCGGGCGGCCGGGTGGCCCTCGGCGTCGGGATGGGCTGGTGCGAGGAGGAGTTCGAGCTCATGGAGCAGCCGTTCGCCAACCGCGGCCGGCGGGCCGACGAGATGCTGGACGTGCTGCGGGCGCTGTGGAGCGGCGAGATGGTGGCCCACTCGGGCGATCACTACGCCTTCCCCGCCCTGGAGATGAACCCCCCGGTGCCATCGGCGGTGCCGATCTGGGTGGGCGGCACCAGCGACGCCGCCCTGCGCCGCGCCGCCCGCCACGACGGCTGGATCTCCGACCTGTGCAGCACCGAGGACCTGGCCGGCTTCCGGCGCCGGATCGACGCCCACCGGGCGGAGTACGGGCGCGGCGCGGAGCCGTTCACCATGGTGGGCTCGGCCAACGACGCCTTCGACGTCGACGGTTACCGGCGCGTGGAGGAGGCGGGCGTCACCGACCTGCTCACCATGCCGTGGTTCTTCTACAGCGGCTTCACCGACGACCTCGGCGAGAAGATCGACGGCGTGCACCGCTTCGCCGACGACATCCTCGCCCACTTCGAGCCGGACCCGGCGTGAACGGCCGCCTGGCCGGCCGGGCGGCCATCGTCACCGGCGCGGGCAAGGGGATCGGGCGGGGCATCGCCCTCGCCCTGGCCGCCGCAGGGGCCCGGGTGGTGGTGGCCGCCCGCAGCCAGGAGCGGGCCGCGCCGGTGGTCGCCGACATCGAGGGGCGGGGCGGGGTGGCGGTGCCGGTGGTGTGCGACGTGAGCCGGCCCGACGACGTCGAGGCGTGCGTGGCCGCCGCCGTCGACGCGTTCGGCGGGGTCGACGTCCTCGTCAACAACGCCAACGTGTCGCCCACCGGCGCGCTGCTGGAGGTGACCGACAAGGCCTTCGAGCTGGGGTGGCGGGTGGGGCCGCTGGCCGTTCTGCGGTTCATGCGGGCCTGTCACCCGCACCTGGCCGCCGCCGAGGGGGGTGGGGTGATCGTCAACCTCACGTCGGGCTCGGCGCTGCGGGCCCACCCCCACCGCCTCGGCGCCTACGCCGCCACCAAGGAGGCCATCTCCGCCCTCACCCGCGCCGCCGCGGTGGAGTGGGGGCCGGCGGGGATCCGGGTGGTGGCCCTCATGCCGTTCGCCACCAGCGACGGCATGGACTGGTGGCGCCAGCACGACCCTGGCGCCTACGCCGAGGTGCTGGCCGAGGTCCCCCTCGGCCGCATCGGCGATCCCGAGGCCGACATCGGCCGGGCCGCGGTGTGGCTCTGCTCCTCCGACGCCGGCTACGTCACCGGGACCACCCTCGTCGTCGACGGCGGCCAGAGCTACCTGCGCTGACCTCCTCTAGGAGGTGCGAGGAAAGGTCGAGCCGTCGTCCAGGCAAGCGCCGCGAAGCCCGCCGCGGTTGAGTTAGCCCACCGACGGGGAACACCTCCTGCGTGCCAGCCCCGCATGCCCGCGTCCTCGCCCTGGCCGTCGTGCTCACCGTGGCCGCCACCGGGTGCGGCATCACCGGCGAGGCCGCTGACGCCCCGACCACCCGTGCTGAGCTGCGCCGCGCCCTGCTCACCGCGGAGGAGGTCGGCCAGGACTTCGCGGTGGACGAGGATGAGGACGACGGGGCCGACACCGAGTTCGACGTCTCCGGCAACTGCAGGCGGTTGGTCGACCAGTTCGAGTCCCAGGCCGACCGACCTCCCGCCGCCAAGGTCGACTTCGAGAACCGGGACACCCAGTCCACCGTGGGTCAGTCGCTGCACTTCGCCCGCGACCTCGCGCCCACCCTCGGCGAGTACCTCCGGTTCATGCGCACCTGCGGTGACCTGCCCTTCGCCCGGGACGCCGGCACCATGCGGCTCTCGGGCGAGCGGGTGGACGGCCTCGGCGACGATGCCATCCGCATACGGGCCGAGGTCGAGGTGCAAGGGCTCGGACCCGGCACTCTCCGAATCCGCGGATCGGGCTACCTCTGGATCCACGACAACGTAGCTGCCCAGGTCTTCGCCTTCGACGGTCTGTCGGTGCCGGACCTCACCCCCATCCGGCTGCCGGCCGGTTTCGCCCGAAAGCTGGCGGAGAAGGCGGACCGCAAGCTGGCCCGAGTCCTCGACGACTGAACCAGAGGAGGTGCACGGCAGGTCGAGCCGTCGTCCAGGCAAGCGGTGCGGCTGCGCCGCAACAGGCGCTGTGCTGGCTGGTCGCCTCGCCTATCGGCTCGGCTCCTCGGAGGCGGGTGCTGCCAGCGCGGCCTTCAGGTCGTCGAACACGGGCACGGGGCCCGGGTCGAGCCCCTCCTGGGCGGCCAGGTGGAGGCTCACGAAATCCCCCACCAGGGCGAGATCGAGCAACTGGGCCAGCAGGCCCTCCCCCTCGGCCCGGACGGTGTGGACGGCGCCGACGACCTCGGCCAGGATCTCTCCGAGCAGCTCGAAACGGCGGCTGTCCTGGGGGTGCTCCTCGTCGTGGCGGAGGAGCACGAGCTGGAACACCTGGCGGGTGAGGTCGCCGTGCTGGCCCCACCCGGCGATCTCGTTGTGGCACAGCTCGGGGACGGTGTTGGCGAAGGCCGGCACCTTGGCGTTCTCGTTGCACTGGGCCTTCCAGCGGGCGGCCGCCACCGAGCCGAGCGATCCCGCGCCGTAGACGACGGGCAGTGTGCGCCCGATGCGGCGGGCGAGGGTGGCGGCGGGACTGGCCGGCGCCACCAGGGTGTCGCGCCGGCGCTGGAGCTGGCGGACGGCCGCCTCCACCCACTCGTGGGCACCCGAGAACAGGCCCATGCGCTCCAGGGCGATGAGCGGCGGCACGGCCAGGGCGCCGAGGGCGGCGCGCGGGGCCGGGATGGCGGCGGGCACGGCCAGCACGGCGGCGTCGGCCCTGGCAGCCAGCTCGCCGAGCTGCCCCCCGGTGGTGACGGCAAGGAGGCGGCCGCCGCCCACCAGGGCCTCCTCGGCCGCCTGGACCGTCTCCTCGGTGTCACCCGAGAACGACAGGGCGATGACGAGGGTGGAGTGGTCCACGAAGCTGGGCGCGTCATAGCCCTTGGCCACCACGACGGGCACGGGCAGGAACTGCTCGGCCGCCGCCGCGATCAGGTCACCCGCCAGGCCGCTGGCGCCCATGCCGAGGATGCAGACGTTGGCGATGCCCTCCCGGCTCGGCAGCCCCTCGGCGTCCATGCCGGCGGCCACCGCATCGCGCACCTGCTCGGGGAAGGCGGCGGCCGCCGCCGCCATGTCCAGGGTGTCGATCCCCCGCCGGGTGGGGTCGGTGGACCCGGCGGTCACGTCGAGGGATCGAAGGTGGGTGAGATCCCCTCGGCTTCGGCCTTGGCCAGGAGGCGCTCGTGCTCGGCGTCGTCGACCGTCTCCGCCTCGTCGATCAACATCACCGGGATGTCGTCCTTGATGAGGTAGCGACGCTTCAGCCGCGGGTTGTAGAGGGAGTCCTCGCCCTCGAAGTAGAGCAGGGGTCCCTTGTCCTCGGGGCAGGCGAGGATCTCGAGCAGCTGTGGGTCCAGGGCCATGGTGGTTCCCCCTCAGGGAGCGGTCGGGGCGGTGATCAGGCGGAGGAGCTCGGCCACGTGAGCGTCGCACTCCTCGCGGGTGGGTGCCTCCAGGTTGAGGCGCAGCAGGGGCTCGGTGTTGGAGGGTCGCAGGTTGAACCACCAGGCGCCGAGGTCGACGGTGAGGCCATCGAGGCGGTCCTGGTCGGCATCGGGGAAGGCGCCCGCCACCCGCTCTACGACGGCGCGGGGGTCGGGCACCTGGGTGTTGATCTCCCCGGACGCGGCGTAGCGCTCGAAGGGGACGCGCAGCTCCGACAGCGGCCGGCCGGCGCGGCAGCGCTGCTCTAGCACGTGCATGGCGGCGATCAGCCCCGAGTCGGCCCGCCAGTTGTCGCGGAAGTAGTAGTGGGCGGAGTGCTCGCCCCCGAAGGCGGCGCCGGTGTCGGCCATCACCTCCTTGATGAAGGAGTGGCCCACCTTGGTGCGGATCGGCGTGCCGCCCCGCTCCCGCACTATCTCGGGAACCGCCTTCGAGCAGATGCAGTTGTGCAGGACGGTGGCGCCGGGCTCCTTGGCGAGGATGCCGGCCGCCACCATGGCCGTGGTGGTGGACCCGGAGATGGGCTCGCCCCGCTCGTCCACGACGAACACCCGGTCGGCGTCACCGTCGAACGCCAGCCCCACGTCGGCCCCGGTGTCGAGGACACGGCGGCGCAGGTCGGCCTGGTTCTCCACCTGGATCGGGTCGGCGGGGTGGTTCGGGAAGCTGCCGTCCAGCTCGCCGAAGAGCACCTCGAGCTCGAAGGGCAACCCGGCGAAGACGGCCGGCACCACCAGGCCGCCCATGCCGTTGGCGGTGTCGGCCACGACCTTGAGCGGCTGGAGCGCGGCGAGGTCGATGAACGAGCGGACGTGGGCGGCGAAGTCGTCCAACAGGTCGCGCCCGCTCAGGGTGCCGGGCTCGGCGGGGGCCGGGGAGACCCCGCTGCGCACCATGGCCTTTATGCGGTCGAGGCCCGTGTCTTGCCCCACCGCTCGCGCCGCGCTGAGGCAGAACTTGATGCCGTTGTAGTGCGACGGGTTGTGGGAGGCGGTGAACATGGCGGCGGGCGCGTCGAGCCGGCCGGAGGCGAAGTACACGAGGTCGGTGGAGGCCAGGCCGAGATCGACCACGTCGAGGCCCTGGGACTGGGCCCCCTCGGCGAACGCCGCCGCGAACTCCACGCCCGATGGGCGCATGTCGCGGCCCACGAGGACGCGCCCCGCCCCCTCGGTGTCGGCCGCGTAGCGGGCGAAGGCGGCTCCCATCGATCGGCAGAGGCCGGCGTCGAGCTGATCGGGGACGGTCCCACGCACGTCGTAGGCCTTGAACACCGCGTCGAGCACGTCCATGAGGACCGGCACCCTAACGTCCACCGACCCCGCCCTCGGCTGACGCGCCGGGTGCGGCCAGGGTGGCCGCCTCCTCGTCGGTGAGGTCGTAGCGACCGCGGCGGCCGTCGCGCTGGAGGCGCAGGAGGTCGCGGACGAGGCGAAAGCCGTCGCGCACCACGTGCACGGTGGAGCGCTCGGAGTTCTCCACCGCCACCGGAACCTCGGTCAAGGAGAGGCGGTAGCGCTCGACGAGGTGGAACAGCTCCACGTCGAAGGCGAAGCCGTCGATGCGGGACCGGCCGAAGAGGACCCGGGCCACGTCGGAGCGGAACGCCTTGAGGCCGCACTGGGTGTCGCGGTAGTGGCCGAGCAGCACGGCGTGAGTGAAGCGGTTGATCACCCGCCCCCCCACGTCGCGCAGGCGGCTGGCGCGCACGAGGGTGGTGGCCTCCGCGTGGCGCCGGCTGCCGACCACCACGTCCCATCCGTCCTCCACCGCCCCCAGGAGCCGCAGGATCTGGTCGGGTGGGTAGGCCAGGTCGGCGTCGGTGAACGCCACCGTCCGGCCCCGGGCGGCGAGCATCCCGGCCCGCACGGCCGCCCCCTTGCCCCGGTTGGCCGGCTGGACGACCACCTGTTCGGCGCCGGCGGCGCGGGCCGCCGCCGCGGTGGCGTCGGGTGAGCCGTCGTCCACCACCACGATCTCGAGGTCTCCTCCCTCGGCCACCTCGGCCAGTCCGGCCCGCAGGCGTTCGATGGTGGAGGCGATGCGGGCCTCCTCGGAGTAGGCCGGCACCACGACCGACAGCCGCACCGCGCCCGGGGCCGGCGGCCGGTCGGCACGGGCGGCCAGGTCGGCCCGGACCTCGTCGAAGAGGACGCCCCGGTACACCCGGAGGCGGAAGGCGGCGGCGAGGGCGACGGCGGGCACCTTGGCCGCCACCAGCCCCCACGGACCGCCCGGGTCCAGGAAGCGCACCGCCACCACGAGCACGGCCACGTCGAGCAGTCCGCCCAGCAGGGCGGTGAGGGCGAAGGCGGCCGGGAAGAACACCCACCGCACCGACGGGTCCCCGGCGAAGGTGACGGCCCGGTTGAGCAGGTAGGAGCAGCAGGCGGCGGCCACGATGGCGGCGGCGTCGGCGGCCGCCACCGGCCAGCCCGCACCCCGCGCCAGCGCGACGAGCACGCCGACGTCCACCGCGGTCACCACCACGCCGATGGCGGCGAAGCGCCGGAGGCGGTCGACGGCGGCGAAGCGTCCGAGGCGACCGGTGGCCGCGCCCCGCCGGGGGACCCGGCCCGCCGGGGTCAACCGACCGGCGGGTCCGGCGGCGACGGCGACGTCGACGGCACAGGCGAGGGCGGCGTCGACGGCACACCAGGCGGTCGATCCCCCCACGGGCTCGGGGGCGGGGCACCGCGGTCGGGGTCGACCGGCTGGGGGGCGTTGGTGCGGAGCTCATCGAGCTGGTAGGGCACCGCTCCGTCGGGCACGGTGGGGACGGGTCGGCGGCGGGGCTCGGGCATCGTCACCGCCGGACGCCGGGCCAGCAACACCAGTCCGGCCAGGCCGGCCAGGGTGAGCACGATGGCCAGCCAGTCCACCGGGGTGCGCCCGTAGTGGAGGCTCACGTGGGTGGAGGTGGGCACGACCACCATCAGGTTGGGCGTGACCCGGTAGGGACCCTCGCCCCCCGAGACCTGCCAGTTGGGGAAGTACGACACCTTCACCAACACCGGGCGGCCCACCTGGTCCACGTCGAAGGAGAGGCGGTCGTCGCCGCTGGTGATGTTGGTGACCCGGGCGGGCTCGACCGCCCGCTGCGGCACCTCCGGCAGGGGCCGGTTGCCGATGGCCCGCTTGGTGCCGTCGGCCTGCTCCACCGGTACCTCCGGCACCCGCACCCGGGCCCAGCCGTCCGGGCCGTCGGCGGCGAGCGGCACCGACCAACGCTCGGGGTCCATGTACCAGGCCACCGCCGGGTCGAGCCACTGCGGCTGGGTCTCGTCCACGCCGTCCATCACCACCGGCTGGTACTCGAGCGGAGTGACGAGGGCGGAGTCGGCCGCCGGCAGCTGGTACACGTGCCAGGGACCGGACACCGCCACCTCGGTGAGGCTCGGGTGGGCGGCGGCCGCCTGCACCGCCCGATCGGTGAAGGCCATGTAGTACTTCACGCCCATGAGGCCGAGCTGGCGGAGGCCGAGGTCGAGGTCGAAGGACCGGTAGGCGAGGTCGCGCTGGGCACACGACCCCTTGTCGGACAGCTCGCACTGGCTGAGGAAGTGATACGGCGTGGTGGCCGACGACTCGAAGTAGAGGCCCTCCATCGACCCGATGCAGGAGTCGGTGAAGTACGGGAGCAGCATCGGCGCCATCGGGGTGCCGTAGGACTCGAGGCGGTCGCCGTACTCCCAGAACGCCCGCCCGCAGCCGTGGTCGGGGTCCCGGCCCAGCCGGGCCATGGTGGCCACCATGGCCCGGTACTCCGGCCAGCCGCCCTGGCCCTCGGGGACCTTGGCGCCGGGCCCGGTCACCGGCTTGCCCTCGAGGCCCTCGTAGTTCCACTTGGCCCAGCCGGGCACGTCGTTGCGGTACGTGCGGTGCAGCCCCATCCAGGTCACCCCCCCGGTGGTGGGATAGGTGGCGCCGGGGAGCCGGCCGAGGGGCACGCCGAGGAACACGAGGGCGAAGGCCAGGCAGCCCACCGCTCCCACCGCGCCGACCACCGGGCCGGGGCGCTCCGGGTCGCGGGCCAGCAGGGTGGCCAGCGAGCGCAGCACCTCGGCCACGCCCACGCCGGCCAGCAGGAAGAGGGAGAGGAAGAAGAACGGCAGGACCCGGGCGTTCCAGAGTCGCGCCTGGGGGATCCACACGAAGGCGGCGGCCGAGACGGCCGTGGCCGCCGCCAGGAGCAGGCCGGGGCGGTACCGGTACACCACCGCCACCACCAGTCCCACCGCGGCCAGGGCCAGAGGCCACCAGAGGGCCTGGGGAGCCAGGTAGTCCCAGATGTCCTGGGGGGCGCCGGCGGCGTCGGTGGCCCCTGGCGAGGGGAGCTTCTCCCACCCCATGTCGTTCACATAGGCGTGGCGGAGCAGGAACGGCACCACCCAGAACGCGCTCAGCAGGCCGGCGACGGGCAGGGTGGGCAGGGCCCACCGCAGTCGCGCCCGGCCCGGCCACACTGCCAGCGCCAGGAAGGTGACGCCGAGGGCGAAGAAGGCGGGGATGAGGTGGCAGAGCCCGGTGAGGGCGAGCAGCACGGCGGCGACGGCCCGGTGGCGGCCGGTGCGAAGGCCGTTCACCAGGAAACCGAGGTAGAGCACGCACAGGCTGAGGCTGATCGAGAAGGCGAACTCGCCCGCCATGGTCGACGCCATGTTGCCGCCGATGATGTTGCCGGTGCCCCCGTTCAGGGTCGGCTCCCGGTTGTAGATGAAGAACAGCGAGGCCACCGCCAGCACCGGCGGCCCGGGGAAGGCGAGCCCGCTGAGGCGCCCGAAGGCCCAGGCCGCCACCGGCAGGCTCACCAGCCCGCTGACGGTGATGAGCTTGAACGCCACCCCGTAGGGCACGGGCACGACGAGGACGGCCATCACCAGCCCGGCGCCGAGCAGCACCCGGCGCCCGCGGTGCAGCCGCGGCACCACCCAGCCGGAGACGGCGACGGCCGCCGCCGCCAGCACCGCCGGCACCACCAGCAGGTTGCGGATCCCGACGTTGAGGGCGACCACCAGCAGGGACGGGACCACCATGTAGAACTGGTAGGCCGGGAAGCCGGCGTACCAGTCGGGTGACCAGCCCGTCAGCCGGAAGTTCGACAGCACGTGGTGCATCAGGTACATCGGTCCCCACACGTGGGCGCCCATGTCGCCGCCGGTGGGCGTGTTCTCCCGGAGCACGAGGCCGGGGTGGGCGCTGTGGAACACGAACCAGGCACACCCGGCCACCACCGCCAGGCTCACCCAGCCCGTCCACGGCACCGCCGCCAGGCGCCGGCCGGCCCGGGACAGGGCCGGACCGACCTCCACCGTGGCCCGGCGGTCGGGCTCGCCCCGCTCCGCCAGGGGCGGGGGTTCGGTGACGGCGTCCCCGTCGACCGGGTCGGGGGTGGCCCGGTCGAACAGGGCGGTGCTGCTCATGGATGGCCCTTCGACGCGGGCCGGCCCTTCGGGATCGCTCATGGAGTCGCCAATGGTGCCATCCACCGGGCCGGGCGGGTCATCACGAACCCTCACAGCACGAGGAGCGCCACGACGGTGACCGCGTTGAAGGCGAGGTGGGCCATGATGCTGGGTCCCAACCGCCCGGTGCGCTGGGCCAGCAGGGCGAGCACCAGCCCGAAGGCGATGAGGGCGGGGAGCTGGAGCACCTCGAAGTGGGTGACGCCGAAGACCACCGAGGACAGGGCCACCGCCACCGCCGGCGACCAGCGACGGACCGCCGATCGCTGGAGCAAGCCGCGGAAGAAGAGCTCCTCGACCACCGGCGCGCCGATCACCACGATGAGGACCAGCAACGCCACGCCCAGCGGGTCGGTGGCCTTGTCGGCGAGGGCCCGCGCCGGCTCCTCCAGCTCCGAGATGTCCCGGCCGAGCGCCCGGGCCCAGGGGATCGACACGACCGGCACCAGGACGAGCTGGCAGGCCACGCCGATGGCCAGGCCCACGGGCACGTCCACCGCCCGCATCCGCAGCCCGAAGTCGGACACCAGCCCGCGGCCCTTCGACCGGGCGGCCAGCACGGGCGCGCCCAGGAGCCCGAACCAGAGGAAGGCCTGCAGCACGGCGACCATCCACAGCGGGGTGACGGTGGCCACCAGCTCCCGTCCCGTCACCGCGCCGACCTGGTCCAGGACCACCTGTCCCACCGGTTGGATCCGCCCCGTGGAGGACAGCAGGGCCACGGCGGCGAAGAGGGCCATGGTCTCGGCCACCAGCCACCCGACCAGCGCGTCGCCCAGGCCCCACCGGGGGGCGGGCGCCGCCTCGGGGGCGGTAGGGGGCGCGGGAGCGGTCATGGCGGGCAGGGCCGAGGGTCGAGGCAGGCGGCGGGAGCACCCACGCCGGGGAGGCTATGTGCTGGGACGAGTCGCCCTCAGCCGGCGCCGCTCTCCCTGGCGGGTGCGCCGCGCCTAGCTGGCCAGGGCGGAGCGTCCGGCGAAGACCGACGCCTCGCGGCGGCGATCGCGGAGCTGCCAGCCGCGGGGCACCCGCAAGCCATCGGCGTGGCGATCACAGAGGTCGTGGCGCATCGGGTGCGGTTCGTCGGCCAGGTGGTCGATCCAGACGGTGCCGTCGGCGTAGTCGTAGGAGAGGGTGGTGGAGGCCGGTCCGTGGCAGTCCGGGCGGGCACAGCGTCGGGCCATGGCGGGCGACTGTACCGAGGCGATCGGCCGCCAACGGGGACCGGTGAACCCCGGGCGCGAGGTCCGCAAGCGGTAGGTCCCCACCTAGCATGGCGCGATGAGTTCGCAGGGCCCGCCCCCACCGCCGCCGCCTCCGCCGCCCCGCGGCTCGGGGTCGGGACCGGGCAAAGGACCGCAGGGCTCGGGTCCCGGGCGCTCGCTGCGCAACGACCAGGGCTGGCCCAAGTGGACCCTGTGGGTGCTGCTGGGCGTGTTCGTCAGCGTCCTCGCCCTCACCACCTACGCCGGCGGCAGCGAGGGTAACGACATTGCCTACTCCGCCTTCATGGACAAGGCGAGGGCCGGCCAGGTCGAGTCGATCGAGTACACCAACGGCAGCGCCAAGATCAGCGGCAAGCTCAAGGACGGCGGGAAGTTCACCACCACCGGGTTCCCGGAGTTCCCCCAGGACGACCTGCGGGTGCTCCGCGAGAAGGACGTCGAGGTCAAGCCCAAGACCACCTCGCCCGGCTTCTTGGAGGCGTGGCTGCCGCTGCTGCTGCCGGTGTTCCTCATCCTCGGCTTCTTCGTGTTCATGCAGCGCCGGGCATCGGGCCAGATGGGCAACATCATGTCGATCGGCCGCTCCCGGGCGAAGACCTACAACACCGAGCGGCCGGGCACCACCTTCGCCGACGTGGCCGGCTACGAGGGCGTGAAGCAGGAGATCACCGAGGTCGTCGACTTCTTGAAGTACCCCGAGAAGTTCGGCCAGATCGGCGCCCGCATCCCCAAGGGCATCCTGCTGGTGGGTCCTCCGGGCACGGGCAAGACCCTCATCGCCCGGGCCGTGGCCGGCGAGGCCGGGGTGCCGTTCCTGTCGGTGTCGGGCTCGGACTTCATGGAGATGTTCGTGGGCGTGGGCGCCAGCCGCGTGCGCGACCTCTTCCAGTCCGCCCGCAAGCTCGGCCGGGCCATCATCTTCATCGACGAGATCGACTCCATCGGACGCAAGCGCGGCGCCGGCCTCGGCGGCGGGCACGACGAGCGTGAGCAGACCCTCAACCAGATGCTCAACGAGATGGACGGCTTCGAGGCCACCGAGGGCATCGTGATGATGGCGGCCACCAACCGGCCCGACATCCTCGACCCCGCCCTGCTGCGCCCGGGCCGCTTCGACCGCCAGGTGGTAGTGCCCCCGCCCGAGCTGTCAGAGCGCCTGGCCATCCTGGGCGTGCACTGCAAGGGCAAGCGCATGAACCCCGACGTCGACCTCAACGTGGTCGCCCGGGGCACACCGGGCATGAGCGGCGCCGAGCTGTCCAACCTGGTCAACGAGGCGGCGTTGTCAGCGGTGCGCAACGGCCGGCCCGAGATCTCCATGGCCGACTTCGAGTACGCCCGCGACCGCGTGCTCATGGGCCAGCGCCGGGAGTCCCTCGCCATGTCGGACGCCGAGAAGGAGCTCACCGCCTACCACGAGGCGGGGCACGCCGTCTGCGCGGTGGTGCTGCCCAACGCCGACCCGCTCCACAAGGTGACCATCCTCGCCCACGGCATGGCCCTCGGTGTCACCCAGCAGCTCCCCGCCGAGGACCGCCACAGCTACAACAAGGACTACCTGGAGGACTCCATCGTGGTCGCCATGGGCGGCCGGGTGGCCGAGCAGCTCGTGTTCGGCGTGCTCTCCACCGGCGCCAACAACGACCTCGTGGTCAGCACCGAGCGGGCCCGCAAGATGGTGCGGGAGTGGGGCATGAGCGACCGCATCGGCCCCATGGCCTGGGGGTCCCAGGGCCAGGTGTTCCTGGGCGAGGACCTCATGCACACACGGGACTACAGCGACGAGACGGCCCGGGTGATCGACGAGGAGGTCGAACAGCTCCTGCGCCACTGCGAGCGGCGCTGCCAGGCCGCCCTCACCGAGAACCGCAACGGGCTCAACCTGGTGGCCCGCCAGCTGCTCGAGCGGGAGACCATCGACGGCGCCGAGGTGCGCCGCCTGGTGGAGCTGGCCCGCACCGGAGCGGTTCCCGCCGAGGCGCCCGAGTCCACCTCCGTCGACTGACCGGGCTCGGCCCGGCTGCGTGAGCGCCGAGGCGGTCGCGCTGGAACGGACCAGAGTCGAACCAGCGCAACAGCCTTCGCCCTACCGGTCAGGCGGGTCAGGCGGTCAGGCGGCCCCGTGATCACAGCCGGGCGGGGTGCTGCCCGGCTCCCTGAGCTCGGCCACGGTGGCCCACAGGTCGGCTGAGGAGGGCTCGCCCAGGAACGAGGCCCGCACCACCCCAGCGTGGTCGGCCACCACCAGGCAGGGCACGGCGTCGATGCCGTAGCGCTGGTGGAGCTCGGCCCGGGCTCCCGCCTCGACCTCCTCGACGGCCACCTCCGCGCTGGCCAGCTGCTCGGCCTTGGCCCACGTGCCCCGGCAGGACAGGCAGGAGGCCGAGCTGAACACGGCCACGAGCCACGGTGCGTCCGGCCGGTCGAAATCGGCGCGGTCGAGCTGGGCCGGTACCGACCACGACGACTGGGTGGGCGGGTCCGGGGCGGTGCGCCGACGCACCACCGCGGCGATGGCCGCCACCACCGCCACCGCCACCAGCACGACGAGCACCCGTTCCACCCCGCGAGTCTGGCCGCCGGGCGGCAAGGTGCGGACGGGGGTCGTGCAGAATCTCCCGCCGCATGAGCGTGGCCGAGACCGCTGCCGCACCCGAGGTGCCCGCCCCCCGGGGCCTGGCCCGGCTCCTGCGGGAGCCGATGTGGGTGCTCGGCCTGGTGCTCCTCATGGACGAGATCGACAAGAACATCATCCGGGGCCTCATCCACCCGCTGCAACGGCACTTCGACGTCGGCGACTTCGAGATCGGCATGCTCATCTCGGTGAGCCTGTTCCTCAACGGGATCGTCACCGTCCCCGCCGGGTACCTGGCCGACCGTTGGAACCGCACCCGGGCCATCGGCCGCACGGTGGTGGGGTGGTCGGCGCTCACCGCCGCGGGGGCGGCGTCGCTCAACTTCCCGATGCTGGTGGGCATGCGCTCGGCGCTCGGCTTCGGCCAGGCCATCTCCGAGCCGTCGGGCGCCAGCCTGATCGGCGACTACTACCCGGTGGAGAAGCGGGGCCGGGCCTTCTCCATCCAGCAGGTGATGCTGCTGGCCGGTACCGGGGTGGGCGTGCTGCTGGGCGGGCTGCTGGGCGAGCTGGTGGGCTGGCGCCTGGCCCTGGTGGTCGTGGCCCTGCCCGGGCTGGCGGTGGCCGTGCTCGTGTTCCGGCTGCGGGAACCGAAGCGGGGCACGGCCGACCGGCTCGGCCTCGGTGGCGGCGAGATCGAGCACGACGACGCCGAGGTCCGCCTGTTCGAGGGGGGCTTCCGCCGGTTCTGCGTCGACATGGTGCTCGGCCTCCGCGACGACATGCGGACGATCATGGCCATCCGCACCATGCGCTACGCCCTCGCCGGCGTGGCCGCCCTGCTGTTCACCGTCACCGCCGTCGCCGTGTGGCTCCCGCAGTACTACATCCGCCACCTCGGCGTGGCCGACGGGCTGGGCGAGGCGTGGTTCGGGGCCCTGGCCATCCTGGGCGGCGTGCCCGGCGTGCTGGTCGGTGGCAGGGTCGCCGACCGCTACGCCAACCGCTTCCAGGGTGCCCGCCTGGCCATGCCGGCGGTGTTCCTCTTCATCGGGGCCAGCCTGTTCACCGCCTCGTACGCCCTGCGCCCCACCGACACCCACATCGAGCGGCCGCCGGCGGCGTGCGCCGACGTGGCGGCCGCCGACCGCAGCGGCGCCGACGCCGATCCCGAGCACCGTCAGGACTGCCGCGACTTCGAGGTGGAGGCGAACGGCCGCACCACCTACCAGCCCATCGAGCGGCCCACGTTCAGCTACTCGGTGTTCGTGCCCGCCTACCTCATGCAGCTCGTGGGGATCTTCGTGGTGTCCATGGCCATCCCGGGTCTGCGGGCGGGCCTGACCGACGCCCTGCCCGCCCACCTCCGAGGGGCCGGGTTCGGCGCGTTCAACCTCATCGCCGTCATCTTCGGGCAGGCGGCGGCGCCGTTCATCGTGTCGTTCCTCTCCAGTCGGTACGACGACAACCTGCGCACCGCCTTCCTGCTGGTGTCACCCCTGTCGTTCCTCGGCGCGGCCGTGCTGTTCCGGGCCCGCAAGTTCCTCGACGAGGACATGCAGAAGATCATGATGGCCGTGTTGACGGCGATGCAGGCCGAACGGGAGCGGGTGCAGGAAGCCGACGGCTGACCCTGTAAGTCGTGGTCACCGTTCTCCAGTAGATCCGGGGTCAGGGCTCGACCTCGGACCTTGAGTTCGCCTGCCGTCCCCTTCCCGATCGGTGACGATGTGGTGTGCACGAGGATGGCCGGGGTCGGAGCAGATCCATCGCCTTGGAATCGCCGCCGCCGGACAGCGGCATCGGTGCCGCGGCGCCTGGCGGTTGGCGGCCCTGGCGCTCACCAGGCGATCTCGTCGCACCCACGGTGGTCGTCGGGCTCGACCTGGAAGGTGGCGTGGTCGATGCCGTGGCGCTCTCCGAGCAACGACCGGGCCCGGTCGAGCACGGCGTGGGTCTCGGTGCCCGCACGGACCATGAGGTGGGCGGAGGCGACCTCCATCTCCGACGTGAGCGTCCAGACGTGCAGGTCGTGGACGTCGACCACCCCGTCGAGGTCGGCGAGGTCGCGGCGGACCTGGGTCACCGAGATCTTCTCGGGCGCGGCCTGGACCAGGATGCGCAGCGCCTCGCGGCCCAGCTGCCAGGTGCGCGGGAGGATGAACAGGCCGATGGCGGCGGCGACCGCGGGGTCGGCGTACGGCCAGCCGGTGAGCGCCAGCACGACGGCGGCCACGATGACGCCGACCGAGCCGAGGGTGTCGGCGACGACCTCCAGGTACGCGCCGCGGAGGTTGAGGCTCTCCCGCGAGCCCCGCCGCAGCAGCAGGAACGCGACGACGTTGGCGGCCAGCCCCACGACGGCGACGGCCAGCATGGGCCCGGCCAGGACCTCGGGCGGGTCGCGGAAGCGCTGCACTGCCTCCCAGCACACGTAGGCGGCGACACCGACCAGCAGGACCGCGTTGGCCAGGGCGGCCAGGATCTCCAGCCGGTACAGCCCGAAGCTGCGCTGTGGGTCGGCCGCCCCGCGCGCGGCCGCGGTGATGGCGGCGAGCGCCATCCCCAGACCCAGCACGTCGGTGAGCAGGTGCCCGGCGTCGGACAGCAGGGCCAGGGAGTTGGTCGCCAGGCCCGCGACCACCTCGATGACGAAGGCGACCAGGATCAGCAGGAACGCCGCGGCCAATCGCCCCCGGTGCCGCCCGCCGGCGCTGACCGGCGCCCCGTGCTCGTGGCCCAACGCTGTCGCTTCCTCACCTGTGCAAGTGTCCTATCGAGGCCCACGGTACGCCCGCCGCCCTCCCAGCGCCAGCCAGCCGCCCGGCCCCGCGCGAACCGGCGACGCCGCCCCGCTCGACAAGGGATTGGCGTCGCGCGAGCGGGAGGTGCCGGGTGAGGACGTCGCTGCGGGGTGCCGCGGTGCTGGCCGCGGTGCTCGGCCTGCTGTCCGCGTGCTCGCCGTCCGCGCCCGCGCCGTTCGCGGCGCCCACGCTGGCCGAGCCGATCGAGCTGCTGCCCTGCGGCAGCGGATCCGCGGTGGGGCCGGTGGCGGATCCCCTGCGCGACCCGGATCCGCGCCGCGCCCTCGTGCGCTACTTGGCGAACAATGTCGACGATCCCCTGCGCGCCGAGCCGGGTCCGCACGAGGCCGCGCTCGCCCGTGCCGACTGGCAGCCGTCGCGGTCGCCCACGCGGGACGGCGAACCGCCCCAGCGCGAGTTCGTGGTCCGCCACGACGGCGAGATCGTGGCGCGCGCGGTGGTGCGCCGCGACGGCGACGCCTGGGCGACCTGGTACTACACCTACTGCAACGCCGTCGGCCGGCTCGCGCCCACCCCCCGGCCTTGAGCGCTGCGCCCGTGGCGCCGCCGCGCGGCGGGCCCACCGCCGATGGCCGACGCGAAGCGCCATACATGCGTCACCTCGCCCGTCGCCCTCCCGCCGTGGTGGGAGGTGCTCCTCCTCGGGACTGTGCCAGGTGCCACCCCCGCCGCCCGCTCGGGTGGGACAGTGCTGCTCGATGCCGGCGCGCCCGGCCGCATCACGATGCGATACCGCCGCCTCGCCGGGAATTGACAGCGGTGGTCGGGCGTCGTGCACTGGCGGCATGTCGCGTGCCGGCGACGAGCAGGATGCCGCCGGCATGGAGGCACCGGGAACGGGGAGGCCCACGATGCACCTGCGTCGCAGGAACGCCTGAGCGCGTCCTGATCGTGCGCCCGACCCGGGCGCGGGGTCGGGCGGCCGCTCGGCTGCGCCGGCCAGCCTCTGTGGAAGGACCTCCTGCTGTGCCCACTGCTGCCCACTCGCCCGACCCGGTTCCTTCTGTCCGCGGCTACGCCCTCGCCCCAGACCAGGGTGTGGATGGCCGCGGCCCGGAGGTCAAGTGCTCCGACCGGTCCACCGGCGGGAGCCTCGCGCTCTACCGCACCGTCGTCGATGGTCAAGGTCCGCCCGCGCACCGCCACACCCGCGAGGATGAGACGATCGTCGTCCTCGACGGCACCATGCAGGTCGACTGCGAGGACGACACCTGGACCGGTGGCGCGGGCACCACGTTCTTCCTACCGCGTGGACTGACCCACACGTTCCGGTCGATCGAGGGCCCGGCGTCGATCCTGTTCCTGATCACGCCCGGGCGCCTCGACGAGTTCTTCCGCCTGCGCGACAAGGCGTCGGACCCGGGCGAGATCGCCGAGCTTCTGCGCCGCTTCTTCTGACCGGCGGGGCGCCGCGGGACTTGCTGGTGGCGGAGGTGGACGGGAATCGAACCCGCCAGCGCGACCGGGTCGCGCTCGTCGGTTTTGAAGACCGCGGGGCCCACCAGGCGCCCTCACACCTCCGCGGGGGAGGCTAGCCGGTGGCGGCGGGGTGGCGAGGCGTGGTCTGGAGGTAGGCGGTGGCCCGGTCGGGGGGCATGGCGGGGCCGAGGTGGTTGCCCTGCGCCAGCGGCCACGCGTGGTGGCGGAGGGCGGCGAGCTGCTCGGGGCGCTCGACGCCCTCGGCCACGACGCGCAGCTCCAGGGACGCGGCGAAGCCCAGCAGCGCCTGGGCGAACGCGCGCCCCCCCGGGCTGCCGGTCAGGTCGTCGACCCAGGACCGGTCCATCTTCACCGTGTCGATCGGCAGCCGGCGCAGCAGCTCCAGCGACGACCCCGACCCGAAGCGCTCGAGGGCCACGCGCACGCCCAGGTCGTGCAGGTCGACCAGCCGGGCGCGGGCCGCCTCGCCGTCGCCGGCCAGGGCCGCCTGGTCGACCTCCAGCTCCAGCGCGGTCGGCGGCAGCCCCGCGGCGGACAGGATGTCCTCGACGTCCTCGGCCAGCCGGTCGTCGCGCAGCTGCACCGGCGACAGGTTCACCCCGACGGTCCGCGGCGCGCCCGGGCCCAGGTCGTCGGTCCAGCGGCGCAGCTGCCGGCACGCCTGCTCCAGCACCACCCGCCCCAGCGGCAGGATCTGGCCCGACCGCTCCGCCGCGGGCAGGAACGCGCCCGGCCGGGTCGCCCGCCCCGCGGTCCGGTGCCAGCGCACCAGCGCCTCGACCGCGACGGTGCGCCCGCTGCGCAGGTCCACGATCGGCTGGTAGTGGGCGCGGAACCCGCCCGCGGCCAGGCCGTCCTGGAGCGCGGCCTCCAGCTCCCGCCGCCGGGCGAGCGTGGAGCGCATGCGCGGCTCGTAGACCGCGAAGCGCCCCTTGCCCCGGTGCTTGGCCACGTACATGGCGGTGTCGGCGTCGCGCAGGAGCGCGTCGACGTCCAGCGGGTCCTCCCAGACCGCGACCCCGACGCTGCCGGTCACGACCAGGGTGCGGCCCTCGAGCTCCACGGGCTCGGCCAGGGCGTCGAGCACCCGGCAGGCGGCCCGCCGCGCGTCGTCGGTCGTGTCCACGCCGTCCAGGAGCACGGCGAACTCGTCCCCGCCCAGGCGCGCCACGGTGTCGGCGGGGCGGACCGACGCGCGCAGCCGGTCGGCCACGACCACGAGCAGCTGGTCGCCGGCCGCGTGGCCGAGGGCGTCGTTCACCGCCTTGAAGCCGTCCAGGTCGACCAGCAGCACGGCCGCGCGGCGCGACTCGCGGCGCGAGCGCGCGATCGCCTGGCCGGCGCGCTCGCGCAGCAGGGCGCGGTTGGCCAGGCCCGTGAGCGCGTCGCGCAGCGCCTGGCGCTGCAGGTCCTGGGTGAGCGCGTGGCTGCACAGCGCCAGCGAGACGCTGGAGGTCAGGGTCTGCAGCGCGTCGGCGACCCCGGGCCGCAGCGGCGGGGCGACCTCGACGACCAGTGCCCCCCACGGCTGGTCGCCCACGGACAGCGGCAGCTGCACGACCCCCGGCGCGTCGGCGTGCAGGTGGGGCAGCCCGGCCAGCCCCGGGCAGGCGTCGGCCCTGGCCTGCACGATCCGGCCCGCGGCCAGCCCCTCGCCCAGGGGGGCCGGCAGGTCGGCGACGGCCACGGCGGCGCCAGGCGGCCCCGGCTCCGCGGCGACGGCCCGCAGCACCCCGTCCTCCAGGGCCATGATCTGGGCCCGCGCGGCGGGGCGGCCGACCAGGTCGAGGGCGGCGACGACGGCGAGCTGGTGCACGTGGTCGCCCCCCGGCGCGGCCGCCAGCCCGGTCGCCGCCCGCCACAGCGCCTGCTCGCGGGCGGTCAGCAGCTCCTGGCGCACCATGGTCGAGGCGACCGCGCGCATCAGCCCGGTCCAGAGGATGAACGACAGCAGCTGCCACAGGGCCTGCTCGGTGCTGGCGCTGATCGGCTCCAGACCCAGGTCGAAGGCGACGGCCTCGGCCCCCTGGTCCACCGCCCACCAGACCACGGCGCGGATCAGCGCGCCGCGTGAGGACCCGTAGAGGGAGCGCACGAAGATGCCGGCGCTCACGGGCGCGGCGGCGGCGCTGACCTCGCCGCCGAGCAGCGCGAGGGTGACGAGGAACGCGATCTCGACGAGCTCGCCCCAGACGGGGAACCCGCCCCGGTGGTAGCCCCAGCGCCACCACAGCCACCAGACCACGGCCACGCCCGGGACGGCGACGCGGGCCAGCGGCGGGAGCCGGCTGTCCAGGAGGGCCAGCACGACGGTGATCACCGTGGTGACGAGGGCCAGGACGAGCAGGAGGCGGCGGAGCCCGGCAAGCAGCCCGTGACGCCCGCGGAACAGCGCCGCGCCCGCGGCCGCCCCTGCTCCCAGCGACCCGCCCGCGAGGGGGGCCACGCCCATCGCCGCTCCCATTCTCTCCGCCCGGGTCGAGACGGAGGTGCGAGCCGTGACACCACAGCTTCGAGCCGTAAGAAAGCACCATCCGGGAGGTGTCGCAACCTATCCGGTCATCGCTCGCTCACGGTTCGCTGCACCATGCGTCCGGGATGGGAGGAAAGTGACGACTTGGCCACGTCCGGCCTGCGGGGCACACTGGCCACATGGACTACTGGCAGGGGCCGTCCCGCTGGATCAACGCGGCGCTGCTGTTCATCGTGGGGTTCGTCGCCTTCGACGCGGTCTTCACCCTCCTCGGTGCGCAGGAGAGCAACGCCATCGTGGGGTTGGTCGCCGCCGTGGCCGGCGTCTTCGAGGCGCCGTTCGCCGGGATGTTCCGCAACCAGCCCGACCTCGCCACGCAGGCCCTGGCGATCGTCTCGTGGATCTTGATCGCCACCGTCCTGCTGGCGGTGGTGCGCACGATCGAAGCGAGCCGCCGCGAGCACGGGCGCGACCGCGCGGGCCTGGACCCGGCCGACGACGCCGAGGCGCGGGCCGCCAGGTCCCGCCCGCAGGACCCCCGCGGCGCGCAGCGCTGACCGTCCCGCCGCCTCCCGGCCCCCGCGGTCGTGCTGCGGCCCCGCGCCTGGCCTAGCCTTGTCCCATGTCTGGCCTGCTGTCGTGGACCGAGCACGCCCCCGTGCTGCACCGGCCCGTCCTGCTCGTCGCGCTCGACGGCTTCGTCGACGCCGGCGCCGCGGCGACCACCGCCTCGATGTTCCTGCGCCACCGCTGGCTGGCCGAGCCGCTGGCCACCTTCGACCGCGACGCGTTCCTGGACTACCGGGCGCGCCGTCCCACGGTCGTCATCGACAACGGCGAGGTCCGCCGGGTCGACTGGCCGTCGCTGGAGCTGCTGGCCGCCAAGGTCGGCGGCCCCCACGACGTCGTCCTGCTGCTCGGCGCCGAGCCGGACATGCGCTGGCAGGCCTTCGCCCGCGAGGTGCGCGACGCGTGCCGCCACCTGGGCGTGGAGGCCGCGGCGACCTTCGGCGCCTACCCGGCGGCCGTCCCCCACACGCGGCCCATCCGGCTGGTGCACGCGAGCAGCGCGGTGCCCGGCGGCCTGCAGGTCGACGCCCTGCCCATCCCCGGCTACACCGGGCCGGTCGGCGCGGCGACGGCCGTCCAGGACGCGCTCGCCGAGGACGGGATCCCCGTCGCCGGGCTCTGGGCGGAGGTGCCCCACTACATCGCGGCGTCGCCGGATCCCCGTCGCCGGGCTCTGGGCGGAGGTGCCCCACTACATCGCGGCGTCGCCGAACCCGGCGGCGGCCCTCGCCCTGGTGCGCGCGTTCGGCGGCGCCGTCGGGGTCGACGTCGACACCACCGAGCTGGAGGCCGCGGCCAAGCTCCACCGCGAGCAGGTCGACGAGGCCGTCGCCGAGCACGAGGACGCCGCCGCGATGATCACCGCCTTCGAGCAGCACCTCGACGCGGGCGGCGACGACGAGGCCCTGCCCTCCGGCGACGACCTCGCCGCCGAGATCGAGCGCTTCCTCCGCACCCAGAACGACTGACCGCCGCGATCGGGGTCAGTACTCGGCGGCGGCGGTGCGCCAGGCGCCGGCGGCCAGGAAGGCGCCGACCCACAGCAGGACCGCGGCGGCGGCGACCAGGGCGGAGGTCTCCCCGCCCAGGCCGAGGCGGACGACGGCGACGGGCAGGAGGAGCTCCACCAGGCGCGGGTTCCAGGTGCCGCTGACCTGGAGCAGCAGCGGGAACGCGACGAGGTTGAGCGGCAGCGCGATCGCGATGGCCGGCCCGTTGGACCGCAGCAGCGCCCCGATCGCCAGCGCGATCAGCCCGTACACCCACGCGTCCAGGAGCCCGGCCCAGAGGTAGGAGGCGGCCGCGCCCACCCCCGGCGCCGGCTCCGACCCGCGCGGCAGCGCGAACGCCCCCAGGGCGAACAGCGCGGCCGACGGCAGCAGCACCAGCACCACGGCGACCAGGAACGCCACGACGCGCGCGGCGAACAGCGCGATCCGCGACCGCCCCGACAGCAGCAGGAAGCGGAACGTGCCGTTGGCGCTGTCGTAGGACCCCGTCTGCGCGCCGATGACGACCGCGCCGATCAGGGTCACCACCAGGCCGCCCCGGAGGACCCACGCCTCCCCGCCGAGGCCGGCGCCACCGAGCTCGCCGCGCACCGCCTGGACGGCGCGGTCGACCAGGACGCCGCCGAACACCAGCAGCTGCGCGACGACGGCGCCCCACAGCACGGCCCTCCGGCCGGTGATCTTGCGCAGCTCGGCGCGGATGGTGGCCGCGGTCACGCGCGTACCCGCGGGGCGGGGCGCCGGGCGCGCCCCTCCGAGCGGCGCCGCGGGACGCCGGGCGGCGCGGGCGTGTGCAGCGGATCCCCGAGCTCGTCGTCGGGGGCGAGGTCGGCGGTGAGCGCGAGGTAGCGCTGCTCGAGGGTCTCGACCTGGGGCCACAGCCCGGCGACGCCGACTCCCGCCTCCACCAGGATCCGGCTGACCTGGATGGCCGCGTGGTCGTCGATGGGGTCGACGTCGACCAGGATCCGGTGCCGGGGCCCCAGCTCGACCCCGCGGATGGCGGGGATGGGGGCGAGGACCGCGCGGGCGGCCTCGGGCCGGTCGACCTGGACCACCAGGCCGCGGCGGCCCTCCGCCAGCAGCGCGCCGATCCCGCCCTGCGCCACGACGGCCCCGCGGTTGACGATGGCGACGTCGTCGCAGGTCCGCTCGATCTCGTCCAGCAGGTGCGACGACAGGAACACCGTGCGGCCCTCGTCCTCGACGAACCCGCGGATCATTCCGCGGAACTCGGCGATGCCGGCGGGGTCCAGGCCGTTGGACGGCTCGTCCAGGACCAGCAGCTCGGGGTCCGACAGCAGGCTGCGGGCGACGCCGAGCCGCTGGCGCATGCCCAGCGAGTACGTCCCCACGCGGTCCCCGGCCCGGTCCTCCAGCCCCACCCGGGCCAGGACCCCGCGGATGCGGCGGGCGGCCTCCGGCGCGAGCGGGGCGGCGAACACCGACAGGTTCTCCCGGGCGCTGAGGTAGGGGTAGAAGCGCGGCTCCTCGACCATCGCGCCGACCCGCGCGAGGGCCTCGCGCAGGTGGGCCGGCACGGCGTGGCCGCGGACCGCGATGGTCCCGCGGGTCGGGCGCGCGAGGCCCAGGAGCATGCGGATCAGGGTGGTCTTGCCCGCGCCGTTGGGGCCCAGGAACCCGAAGCACGTCCCCGGCCTGACCTCCAGGTCGACGTCGCGCACCGCCGCCCGGGCACCGAACAGCTTGGTCAGCCCGTGGGTCTCGATCACCGACGCCGACATGCGCACCCCCTCCGACCGCGGGCGCCCCTCGCCCCGCCCGGTCCGGCTCTGACCGCCGACCATCACCGTAGGCAGTCCCGGCACCACCGGCCATCCCACCCGGGGTGGACCTTGTGGACGGCGGCGCGGCGGTCCTGGCGCGGCACCCCCGCCCGCGCGCCGCGCGGCGGGTCTGCCGGTCGGCGCCCGCCTGGAGGGCCCGGGCGGCGCGCCCGGTGCCCTCCTGGACGACGTCGGCGGCGACGCGCACCACCTCGGTGACGACCGTTGCGGGCCCGGTCCGCTCGGGGACGGCGCCGGCGGGCCCGCCCAGGGCGAGGGCGACCACGACGGCGAGCTGGCGTGCGGCGCGGCGCGGTCGGGGGGCCATGCCGGCCGCCTGCGCCGGGCCCGCCCCCCGGCGCTATCCCGCCGGCCCCCGGAGGCCGGCGCACACCCTGGTGTCAGGCCGGGCCCGACACCAGGGTGCGCGGTCGCGCTTGAGGATCTTGCCGACTAGCGTCCTGGGCAGCGCGTCGAGGAAGCGGATCTCCTCGGGCACCTTGTAGCGGGCCAGCCGGGCCGCGCAGTGCGCGGTCAGCTCCTCCGCGGTGGCGGTGGCGCCGGGGCGCAGGACGACGCAGGCGACCACGCGCTCGCCCGTCGTGGGGTCGGGGCGCCCCACCACCCCCACCTCGGCGACGGCGGGGTGGGCGTGGAGCACCTCCTCCACGTCCCGCGGCGAGATGTTGAGCCCGCCGCGGATGACCAGGTCCTTCTTGCGCTCCGTCACGTACACGTAGCCCTCGGCATCGACGTGGCCGACGTCGCCGGTGCGCAGCCAGCCGTCGGCGAACGCGGCCGCGGTCTCCTCCGGGGCCTCCCAGTACCCGGGGGTCACCTGCGGCCCGCGCACGACCAGCTCCCCGGTGGTGCCCGGCGGCACCTCGCCGCCCCGGTCGTCGAGCACGCGGACCTCGCAGCCGGGGTAGGGCCGGCCGCACGAGCCGGGCCGGCGGGGCTCGCCGGGGCGCTGGATGACGATGCCGGCCGCGGTCTCGGTCATGCCGTAGCCCTCGACGATCGCCGAGCCCGTGCGCCGCTCCCACTCGTCGGCGAGCTCCAGGGGCAGGGGCGGCCCCGACGACCACGGTCCGCAGCGAGGACAGGTCGGTGCCCGCGAAGGCCGCGGCGTTGAGGATCAGGGTGAGCATGGTCGGGACCGCGCTGGTCGTGGTGACGCGGTGCTCCTGGACCGCCTCGAGCCAGGCGTCGGGGAGAACCAGCGGTGCAGCACGCCGGGGAAACCGAAGCGCTGGGCCGCCAGGCTGCCGACCAGCCCGAACACGTGCGCCATCGGCAGCACCCCCAGGCTGCGGTCCTCCGGGGTGTAGGAGAAGATCGCCGCGGTCATGTCGACCTCCGCGAGCAGGTTCGCGTGGGTCAGCACGACGCCCTTGGGCGTGCCGGTCGTCCCGCTGGTGTAGGCCAGGACCGCGACGTCGTCGGCGGCGCGGTCCTCGATGGACGTGTCGGGGTCGGCGGCGGCGAGCTGCGCCTCGAACGCGTCCTCGCCGGCCACCAGCACGACGGGCGGGTCGGGGAGGTCCGCGACGCCCGCGGTCACGCCGCCGGCCAGCTCGGGAGCGGTGAGGACCGCGACGGGCCGCCCGTGGGCGCAGAGCCGCCCGATCTCGGCCGGGGTCAGGACGAACAGCACCGGCATCACCGCGCCGCCGATGCGGGTGATCGCGTCGTAGGCGACGCCGACGTCGGGGTGTTGGGCAGGACCACCGCGACGCGGTCGCCGGGCCGCACGCCGAGGCCGCGGAGCACGGTCGCGAGGCGCCCAGCGCGGTCCGCCTGCTCGGCCCGCGTCCAGGTGCGGCCCTCGAACGTGACCACGTCGCCGTCACCGAAGCGCGCGAGGCCCTCCCGGTACAGGTGCGCGACGTTCATCCACGTCCTCCCCTCGCCCGAGGCAGGTCAGCGTGCCACAGGTCGCAACCCGCGGGACGCCTCCGGCGTCAGGAGAGCCGGGCGGCCGGTCAGGCGGGCCGCACGGGGGAGGACGGGGGATGGCGGGTCGGCGCAGGACGACGGCGCGGGTGGCGGCGGTGCCCCCCGCGAGGAGCTCGCGGGCGCGCGCGGCCTGCGGGCGCCGGGGCGGGCGGCGCGGGTGCGGCCGCACTGGTGCCGCCGCAGCCGCAGCACGGCGGTCGCGCGCCGCCGGGGCTGACGCCGGCGCGCGCCTGACCGGCTCGGCCGATGGTCCAGTGGACCCCGGCAGGGAGGGGAGTAGCGTGCCGCACGTCCCCCGGTCGGGGGTCCGTGGCGGGTTGGTCGCAGGCCTCGAGCGGGGGGGAAGCGACCGCGGGGCCGCCACGATGGTGCTGACCAAGGCGTGTGCTCATGACGGTGCGATCGACGGCGGGCCGCCGCCCCGGGGCCCTGCGCCTCGTGCTGGTGCTGACGATGCTGGGGGCCCTGACGCTGGGCCCGGTGACGGCGGCGTTCGCGACGCCCCCGGCGGGCGAGGGCGACTGCGTGTCCCCCGACACCCCGGTGCACGAGGTGCTGGACCAGCAGGAGCTGGCCGCCCTCCTGCAGGCGCTGGTGGAGCAGCTTGCCGTGGCGCGGCCCGACCTGGCCGCGGCGGACCGCGAGCAGTTCGTCGCGTCCGTGCTGCTGGCCGGTGCCGGTGACCAGGCCGCCGCGCCCGCCGCGCCGGCGGGGACCGACGCCCTCGCCGCGCAGGTCATGGCGCGCTACCAGGCCCTGACCGTGGGTCAGGTCGCCGAGCTGCTCGCCCAGGCCACCACGGCGCTGGACGTCGTGCTGCTGGGCCTGGAGGACCAGGACCAGGCGGCGCAGATCAAGGCCGTGTTCAGCGCGTTCGTGATCCAGGTGCTCAAGGCGCTGGACTTCTACGACTGCGAGGACGACGGCGCCACCCCGACGCCCACGCCGTCGGCGTCCGAGAGCACCGCCCCGACCGCCACGCCGTCGCCGGCCGCCACGGCCAGCCCGGCCGCCTACGCCTCGCCGACACCCGAGTCCGCCACCGCGGGTCTGGCCGACACCGGCCTGGCCACCCCGGCGCTCGCCGGGCTGGTGGCCCTCGCGCTGAGCGTCGGCGCCGTGCTCCTGGGCGTCACCGCCCGGCCCCGCGCCGGCCGCTAGGTCCGGATCGCAGCGGTTCCACGGGCCGCCCCCCACCGGGGCGGCCCGTTCGCGTGCTCCCGTGCTGCAGCCGGGGCGGGGGTCGGCAGACTGTGCTGGCGAGACCCCTCCGCTCCCCGAGGTGCACGTGACAAGCCAGACCGCCATCGTCAGGGACGCCACCGAGGCCAGCTTCGCGGCCGACGTCGTCGAGGCCAGCCGCACCCGACCCGTCGTGGTCGACTTCTGGGCGGCGTGGTGCGGTCCCTGCCACCAGCTGTCGCCGCTGCTGGAGGCCGCGGCGCAGCGCCACGCCGGAGAGGTCGACCTGGTCAAGGTCGACGTCGACCAGGCGCCCAACCTGTCCCGGGCCTTCCGCGTGCAGGGCATCCCGGCGGTCAAGGCCTTCCGCGACGGGCGGGTCGTGGCGGAGTTCGTGGGCGCCCAGCCGGCCGCGGTCGTCGACCGGCTGTTCGCGTCCCTCGCCCCGTCCCCGGCGGACCGGCTGGCCGAGGCCGCGGTCGCGGCGGCGTCCGACGAGGACCGCGAGCGGGGCTTCCGGGCGGCGCTCGAGGAGCAGGCCGACCACCCCGTGGCGGTCGTGGGGCTGGCGCGGCTGCTGGCCGACCGCGGCGCGGTCGACGACGCGCGCGCCCTGCTCGCCCGGGTGCCCGCCGACCCCGACGCCCGCCGGCTGGTCGCGGAGCTGGAGGTGCGCGGGCAGGCGGTGGACGCCGGCGAGCTGGCCGCCCTGCGGGCGCGCGCCGCGTCGGGCGACGCCCGCGCGCGGCTGGAGCTGGGCCAGGCGCTGGCCGCCGCCGGCGAGTACGACGAGGCCCTGGCGCTGCTGGTCGAGGCGGCCCGCGACCCGGAGCTGCGGCCCGAGGCCCGCGAGCGCGCCGTCGAGGTGTTCCGGCTGCTCGGCGACGCCGATGCGCGCGTCCGCACGTGGCGCCCGCGGCTGGCCGCCGCGCTGTACTGAACCCGGGGACCGCGGGTAGGGTCCCCGGGCTCCCGCCGCTCCAGGAGAAGAGGTCACGATGTCGGACCAGGTCGAGGTCGTCCCCGAGAAGGGTGGGCCGCAGCGCGGCGACGGGGCCATCGAGGAGCCGGGCAAGCTCCTGCGCATCGCGGTGATGCTGCGCGAGCTGCAGGAGGAGGTCCGCCGCGCCCCCACCGACGACGTCGGCCGGGAGCGCCTGCGGGAGGTCTACGGCCGCGCGGTCCAGCAGCTGTCGGAGGCCCTGTCCGAGGACCTCCGCGAGGAGCTGACCAGCCTGGCGCTGCCGCTGTCGGAGGGCACCCCCAGCGAGTCGGAGATCCTCATCGCCCAGGCGCAGCTCATCGGCTGGCTGGAGGGGCTGTTCCAGGGCATCCAGGCGGCGATCGTGAACCAGCAGCTCCAGGCCCGCCAGCAGCTGGAGCAGATGCGCACGCGCGGGCTGCCGGGCGGGCGCATCCTGCCGGGCGGCGGCCAGGGCGACCAGGCCCAGGGTCAGGGGCCGGCCGCCGGCACAGGTCAATACCTGTAGGACGACCCCGGCGCACCGGAGGTGTCGCAGGGCTCCGCTATCGTGCCCGGCTCGAGCAGCGTTCGAGGCGGAGGGACCGATGGCCCGGGCACGTGACCTGTGGGAGGCGCTCAGCGTCGCGCTGGAGAAGCAGGACGTCAGGGCGATCGCGGATCTCTACGCGACCGACGCCGTCTACCTCGAGCCGCAGAACCCACCGCACGAGACGGACCTGCTGATCCAGGCGTACCTCAACTCCTGGCTCCAGGCGCGCGAGAACATCGACATCACGACCAAGCGCATGGTCGAGTCGCCCGACGGCGGCACCCTCGCCGTCGAGTGGGCGATCAGCTACACCGCCGCCGGGCGGCGCTGGAACGACCTGCCGCGGTCCAGCTGGTTCGAGGTCGGCGACGACGTCATCCGCTACCACCGCGACTACTTCTAGCCACGCTGCGTAGGTTCCCAGTTACGCAGCTGTTGACCGCAGTCGTACTATTCGCATAGTTTGTCCCTCCGGTTCGGAAGGCGCGCCGCCGTGTTCGCGGCGCACCGGAACGACGAAGGGACGCTCGTGCGCAAGGCCCGGCATCTCCCGCGACCGCTGGCCGTGGGGGCCAGGACGGTCGCCGTGCTGACCGCGGCGGTCCTCACCACGGCCGCCACCCACACCGTGCGGCCCGGCGAGACGCTGTCCGGCATCGCCGCCCAGCGCGGGGTGCGGACGTCGGCGCTGGCCGCGGCCAACGGCATCACCGACCCGAACCGGGTGCTCGCCGGCACGCGGCTGACGCTGCCGCCGGGGTCCGCGGGCGGCGGTGCGCGCACCGTGCACCGGGGGGAGACGCTCTGGGGGATCGCCCGCGACGCCGGGGTGTCGGTGCGCGCCCTCGCGTCGGCGAACGGGCTGCCCGCGGACGCCCGCCTGCGCGCGGGCCAGCGGCTCACGGTGCCGGGAGGGTCCGCCGCCGCGACGCCGCGCGGGCTGGCGTCCGGGCGGGCTGAGATCGGCGAGCTGCTCGCGACCACCGCGCGGCGGTACGGCTGGAACCCGGCGTTCATCCAGGCGGTCGCATGGCAGGAGTCGGGCTGGAACCCGCGGGTGGTGTCGCCGGACGGCGCCCGCGGGGTCATGCAGGTGCTGCCCTCGACCGGGCGGTTCGTGAGCCGCTCGCTGGTGGGCCGGCCCCTGGACCTGGACGACCCGGCCGACAACATCGAGGCGGGTGTCGCCTTCCTCGACTACCTCCACGGGCTGACCGGCGGGGATGCGACCCGGACGCTGCAGGGCTACTACCAGGGCCTGCGGTCGGTGCGGATCAACGGGCCGTACGACGACACCGATCGCTACGTCGCGAACATCCTGGCCCTGCGGGAGCGCTTCTCCCGCTGACCGGCGGCGCCGCGCGGCGCCGGCCGGTCGTGGGCGAGGATCGCCGCACCGGCGGCGTCGGCGCGTTCAGGCGGCCGGGCCGCGCGGGGCGCCCATGCCGATGCGCTCCGGCGGGATGGCGATGAACAGGCCCTCGGCGTCCGCGACCAGCGCCTCGCCGTCGGTCATGGTCCCCGCGATCGTCAGCTTGCGGCCGTCCCTGGCGACGAGGTGGGCGCGGACGACGAGGTCGGTGCCCAGCGGCGTCGGCCGCCGGTAGGTGACCGTGAGCCGGCCGGTGTAGGCGGGCACGCGGAACAGCTGCAGCACGTAGCCCAGGACGTCGTCGAAGACCGCCGCGACGACGCCGCCGTGGGCCCGGTCCGGCGCGCCCTCAAAGGCGGGGCCCAGGTTGACCACCGCCACGGCCTCCTCGCCTTCGCGGTGGACACGGATCGCGACGCCCATGGGATTCGCGGCGCCGGAGACCACGCACTCCGCGAAGTGGGTGAGCACGCCGCCCTCGGCCGGCGGGGCCTCCCACAGGGCGCGCTTGATGGCCTCCACCGGGCGGCGGCGGGGCTCGCCCTGCTCGACGGTCGCCGCGGTCCGGTCGGCGAGGTCGGCGATGCGCTCGAGCAGGTCCGCGTCGGCGGCGTGCCCGACCAGGGCGTGGCCGAGGCGGCGCAGGGCTGCGGCCGCGCGCACGCGCGCCTGGTCGGTCGTGGTGCGCTCCAGGTCCGGCGCCGTCATGCGCGCGCCGCGGGGCGCGGCCGCGGGGGCGGCAGGGGGGCGAGCGAGGGCGGGGGCGGGGGCGGCGGGGTGGCCTGCGGCGTCATCGCGCTGGAGGGTAGCGCCGCGGTTGTCCACAGATCCGGCGCGGCCGGATGGGGTCGCCGCGGGCGGTCCTGCCTACCGTCCTGCCCGTCGCCGCCGGGACCCCGGCGGCCGGAGCGGGGGACGGCGATGGCGGTGCTGGTCGGGGTGGAGCTGCCCGGGTCACTGGGGCAGGAGGTGGTCGCCTGGGCGGAGGTCGAGGCGGGCTGGCAGGTGGTCGGCGGCGACGGGCCCCCGGCACCGCTGCTGACGCTGGCGGACCGCCCCCTGGCCGGGCGGGTCTCGGTGGTGGTCGTCCCCGGGACGCCGGCCCCGGATCAGGTGCGCGCGGCGCTGCTGGCCGGGGCCCTGGACGTCGTGGGCTGGCCGGGGGAGCGGGACCGGCTGCTCGAGGCGCCGCGGCGGGTGCACCGCGCACCCGTCTCTGCCGCCGGGCCCCTGGTGGTGCCGGTGGCGGGGCTGGCGGGCGGGGCGGGCACCTCGACGCTGGCGCTGGCCGTCGCCGGGGTGCTGGCCTGGTCGGGCCGGCGGACCGTCGTGGTCGGGGACGAGGACCTGCTCGCGCTGTGCGGCCTGGGCGGGTGGACGGGCCCCGGCGCCGCGGACCTCGCCGTGCTGGACGCCGAGGCGGCCGCCGCCGAGATCCCGGCCGTCACCCGCCCGGTCCCCGGCCTGTCGAACCTGTCCGCGCTGGGCGGCGGTGCCGCCGACCTCGCCGGCTGCGCGGGCTGGCCCGCCGACGCCGTCGTCCTGGACCTGCGCGTCCCCTCCGCCGGCCCCGCCACGGCCGCGGCCGCCCGCTCCGCCGGAGCGCCGGACGGCGCGCCGCGGCGAGCTGGGCGGGGGACGCCGTGCCCTGGGACGGCGGCGCGGCGGCGGGCTGGGCGGGTGACGCCGCGCCGGGGGACCGGGCCGCAGCCGCGGGGTGGCCGGACGGCGGGGGGATCGTGGTCGGGCGGGCCGACGCGGGGCTGCGGCGGCGCGGCGGATGCGCGCGGGGTGGCGCACAGTGGTCGTCGGCGGCGGGCCGCTGGACCGGGCAGCGGTCAGCCGGCTGCTGGGCGGGCCGCCGCACGCCTGGCTGCCCGCCAGCGAGCGGGTGGCCCGGGCGGGCGCGGCGGGCCGGGTCCCGTCGGGCCTGCCGGGCACGTTCGTCGCGGCCGTGCGCACCGCCGTGCTCGGGGCCCCGGGGCGGTCCCGGTGACCGCCCCCGCCGTCCCCGCCCCCGCGCTGGACGTCCTGCGCCGGCGCGTCGCCGACGACCCCGAGGTCGTGGCCGCCCCCGACGGCGCGGCCCGCGTCACCGCCGTGCGCGCTGCGGTCGCCCGGGCGATCCGCGACCAGGGCGTCCTGCTGGCGCCGCCGGCGCTCGCCGCGCTGATCCGCGAGCTCGCCGACGAGCTCGCCGGCCTCGGCCCCGTCCAGCCGCTCCTGCGCGACCCCGCCGTCACCGACGTCATGGTCAACGGGCCCGACGACGTGTGGGTGGAGCGCGACGGGCGCCTGGAGCGCACCGACGTCCGCTACCGCGACGCCGCCGCCCTGCACGCCGCGGTGCTGCGCGTCGTCGGGCCGCTCGGCCTGCGCCTGGACCGGGCCCGCCCCCACGTCGACGCGCGGCTGGCCGACGGCAGCCGGCTCCACGCCCTCCTGCCCCCGCTGGCACCGCACGGGCCGGTGGTGACCATCCGCCGGTTCGCGCCCGTCGCGCTGGGCTGGGACGACCTGGCCGCGACCGGTGCCGTCCCGCCGCCCGCCGCGGACCTCCTGCGCCGGGCCGTGGCCGAGCGCCGGGCGATCCTGGCCGTCGGGCGCACCGGCACCGGCAAGACCACGCTGCTCAACCTCCTGCTCAGCGAGGTCCCCCGCTCCGAGCGCGTGGTCGTGATCGAGGACGCCCCGGAGCTGCGCCCCCGCCACCCCCACGTCGTGCGGCTGGAGACCCGCCCGCCCAACGCCGACCTCGCGGGCGAGGTGACCATCCGCGACCTGGTGCGCCAGTCGCTGCGGATGCGCCCCGACCGGATCGTCGTCGGCGAGGTCCGCGGGGTCGAGATCGTCGACGTGCTCGCCGCGCTGGCCACCGGGCACGAGGGCTGCATGACGACCGTGCACGCCCGGGCGGCCGACGAGGCCCTGGTGCGCCTCGAGGGCATGGCGCTGCTGGCCGGTCTGCCGCTGGAGGCCGCCCGGGCGCAGATCGAGCTGGGCATCGACGTGCTCGCCGTGCTCGCCCGCGGCCCCGGCAACCGCCGCGGCCTGGTGCAGATCGCCGAGGTCACCCGCCGCCCGGCGCAGTCCGCCGCCCTGGCCACCCGCCTGTCCTGGGAGCGCGGGTCGTGGACCTGACGCGCGCCGGGGGCGCAACGGCACGTGGCGGACGGCTGAGCGCCCGCCGCCGGAGCGCGCCGAAGGTCCCCGTCCTGGGAGACCGGTCGGTCGTGCTGGTGGAGGTGCGCGCCGCGCTGGCGGCCGGGGCCTCGCCGGGGGCGGCACTCGCCGCCGCGGTCGACCACGATCCGCACGCGGGCGCCACGGCCGTGACCCTGGCCCAGGCGGTGCGCCTCGGGACGCCGCTGGCCGACCTCGCGCCGCACGTCGCCACCGGCGACGCGGCGCTGGACCTGCTGGTGCGGGCCCTCGCGGTCGCGGAGCGCACCGGCGCGGGCGGGCTCGCCGCAGTCGACCAGGCGCTGGCCGCCGCGGCCGAGTCCGCGGAGGCGGACCGCCGCATGTCGGCGCGCACGGCCCAGGCGCGCGGGACCGCCGCGCTGCTGACGGTCCTGCCGCTGGCCGCGTGGGCGCTGCTGGTCGTCCTGGACCCCGGGCTGCTGCGCTTCTACGCCACGGGTCCGGGCGCCGCGACCGGCGCGGCCGCGGTGGCGCTCGCGCTCGCCGGGCGGCGCTGGTCGTCGCGGATCGTCGCCCGCGCGGGCCGGGCCGCCGCCGATGCGGACCCGCTGACCCCCGCCCCGCCCCTCCCGACCGCCGCCGGGCGGCCACCGCCGCCGTCCCCGCGCTGGTCGTCGTCACCCTCGCCGCCGGCCCCCTCCCCGGGGTCGCGGCCGCCCTCGCCGCGGCGGCCCTCGCCCTCCACCCACCCCGGCTGCCCGGCCGCGGCGCACGGCCGTCCCCCGCCCACCCGTCGCGCCCCGGCGGCGACGCCCTGCCGGGGGTCGCGGCGGGTGGTGGTGCGGCGGAGGCGGTCGAGCTGCTGGCCGTCGCGCTGGCGGCGGGCCTCACGGCCGCCGCGGCCGCCACGGTGGTCGCCGGGCTGGGCCCGCCGGCCGCGCGGCCCGCGCTCACCCTCGCCGCCCACCGGCTGCGCGGCGGCGGGGACGCGGCCGGCGCCTTCGCCGATGGCGGCCTGGCCCCCGCCGGGCGGGTCCTGGCGGCCGCCGACCGCTGGGGCGCCCCGCCGCGCCCGCCCTGCGCCACCTCGCCGCCGACCTGCGCGGCCGGCGCCGCGCCGCGGCCGAGGAGGCCGCGGAGCGCGCCCAGCTCGCCCTCGTCTTCCCCACCACCCTGCTGACGCTGCCCGCGTTCACCGTGGGCGCCGTGCCACCGATGCTGTGGTCGGCGTTCTCGGGCGCGGGCGGCTGAGGCCGACACCGGAAGGAACACCGATGCACCGTTCGCTGCTGTCCGACGCCACCCTGGCCGTCGCGGTCCGCGCCACCGTGGCCCGCGCCGACGTCATCGACGCGCTCGCCGCGGGCGCGCAACGGCGCCTCGCGCGCCTGCGCGACGACGGCGAGGCCGGGGCCCAGGCGGCCGAGTACGCGATGTTGGGCGGGGTCAGCGCCGCCGCCTGCGGCGCGCTGGTCGCCCTGTTCCGCAACGAGGACGTGCTGCAGCGCGTCGTCGACGCGGTCATCACGGCCCTCACCCGCGTCATCCGGGCGTGGTTCTGATCGTCCCCGGGGAGGGCGCCGACGGCGCCCTCCCCCTCCTCGCCCGCCAGCGCGGCAGCCAGGCGCTCGAGTTCGCGCTCGTGCTCCCCGCCGTCGTGCTCCTGCTCGTCCTCGCCGTCCACGCCGGGCTGCTGGCGACCGACCTGGTCGCCGTGCAGGGGTTGGCGCGGGAGGCCGCGCGCGCCGCCGCCGTCGGCGGGGACGACGCGACCAGGGCAGCCCTGTCCGCGGCGGCCGGCCGGCGGCCGGTCACCGTCACCCTCGCCCCCGCCGCCCCCCGCACCCCCGGCACGCTGGTCACCGCCGAGGTGCGCCTGCGCAGCCGCGCCTTCGCGGCCCTCGGCTCAGCGGTGTGGCTCCCCGCCCGCGCCACCATGCGCGTGGAGGACGCGCCATGACCGCCGCCCCCGCGCCCCCCCACCCGCTGCGCCCCCCGTGTCGGGCCGACACCGACCGGAGGGCGCGGCCCCGCGGCCCGGGCCGCCGTGCCAGGCGCTGGGCGGCGCGGACGCGGCGGGGCCGGCGAGGGCGGGTCGGTGGGGCTGCTCGCCGTGCTGTCGATGCTGGTGGTGCTGACCGGCGGCCTGTTCGTCCTCGCCCTGGTCACCGACCTGGGGGTGACGGCTGCCCGCGCCCGCACCGCCGCCGACGCGGCGGCCCTGGCGGGGGCGGGCAGCGCGCCGCTCGTGGGCGGCGACGGGGACGCCTGCGCGGCGTCGAGGCGGGCCGCCGAGGCCAACGGCGCCACGGTCACCCGCTGCCGCGCCCTCCCGGGCGCCGCGGGCGTGGAGGTGGCGGTCGCCGTCGCCCCGCGGTCACCCCTGCTCACCCCCTGACCGGTCCGCTGCCCGCCCGTGCCGCCGCCGCGCTGCGCCCGCCCCGCTGACCGGCGCGGACCCGCCGGTGGCGGTCGCGCGCTCGGCCAGGACCGCCTCCAGGAGGGCGATCGCGCCGGCCTTGTCCAGCGGCTCGTTGCCGTTGCCGCACTTGGGGACTGCACGCACGACGGGCAGCCGGTGGCGCAGCGGCAGGCGCGCACGGCCTCCAGCGTGGCGCGCAGGTGGGCGTCGTCGGTGTGCCACCCGCGCTCGGTGATGCCCGCCCCGCCCGGGTAGCCGTCGTAGATGAAGACGGTCGCGCAGCCGGTGTCGGGGTGCCAGGCGGTCGACACGCCGCCGATGTCCCAGCGGTCGCACATCGCGAACAGCGGCAGCAGGCCGATCGCGGCGTGCTCCGCGGCGTGCGCGGAGCCCGGCACCCGGTCCGGGGCGATGCCCGCCCCGTCCAGCACCGCGTCGGGGATCGTGAACCACAGCGCCTGGGTGACCAGGTGCCGCCGGGGCAGGTCCAGGTCGACCACCCCGAGCGACTCGTCGGTGAAGACCCGCCGGCGCTCGTAGGCCAGGACCTGGTTGGAGACCTCGACCCGCCCGCGCGCGAACCGCACCCGCCCCCAGTCGACCGCCTGGTCCACGGTGAGGACGCCGATGTCGGTGTCGCTGCGCGGCTGGGTGTACTCGTCACCCGCGTAGGGCCGCGCGATGGCGACCCCTCGCCCAGGTCGAGCCGGTCGACCCGGTAGGTGGCGCCCTGGTGCAGGTAGACCGCGCCGTCGTGGACGGTGCGGTGCGCGCGCGACGCGTCCACGTCACCGATCAGGGCGCCGGTCGCCCCGTCGACGATCGCGACCGGCGGCCCGCCCGCGCTGCGGATCGACACCGCCGCGGCGGGCGACCCGCGGCCGGACCAGTAGTAGCGCCCGCCGCGCTCGCGCAGGCGGCCGTCGGCGACCTCGTCGGCGAGGTGCCCGCGCAGGTCGACCGGCCGGCCGGGGCCGTCGAACACCCGCTCCTCGGGCGACAGCGGCAGCTCCCACGCGGCGCAGCGCAGGTGGGGGAGCAGGACGTAGGGGTTGGCGACGTCGACGATGGCGGCCTCCAGCGGCCGCGACCACAGCTCGTCGGGGTGCACCAGCAGGTAGTGGTCCAGCGGGTCGTCGTTGGCGACGAAGACGACGAGCGCCTCCCGCCCCCGCCGCCCCGCGCGCCCCGCCTGCTGCCACAGCGAGGCGACCGTGCCCGGCCACCCGGCGATGACGACCGCGTCCAGGGTGCCGACGTCGACGCCCAGCTCCAGCGCGTCGGTGGCCGCCACCCCGCGCAGGGACCCGTCGAGCAGCCCGCGCTCGACCTCGCGCCGCTCCTGGGCCAGCAGCCCCGCCCGGTAGGCCAGCACGGTGTCCTCCAGCCCCGCCTCGGCGACCAGGCGGCGCGCGTGCGCGGCGAGCAGCTCGGCGCCCTTGCGCGACTTGACGAAAGCCAGCGTGGCGACGTCCTCGCGCACCAGCCCGGCCAGCAGGTCGGCGGCCTCGGCGAGGGTCGACCGCCGGGCGCCCGCGGCGACGTCGGTGATGGGCGGCTCCACAGCGCCAGGGTCACCGGCGGCTTCGGCGACGCGTCGCGCGTGACCTCGGCCACCTCCAGGCCCGACAGGTTGGCGGCGTGCTGGCCCGGGTTGCCGATGGTGGCCGAGGCGAACACGAAGACCGGCCCCGCCGACGGCGACCCCGCCGACACCGACGACACCGACCCCGCGGACACCGCCGACCCCGCCCCGCGGGCGCCGCGGACCACCGGGACGTGGCGCCGCGGCCGGGCCCGTCGTCGCCCAGCGGCCCGCGCCCGGCGGAGCGCGACCGCCAGCGGCTCCCGTCGCCGGCGGCCAGCGCGATGCGCGACGCCGCGGGGGCGCCGGCGGAGTAGTGGGCGCACAGCCGGCGCAGCCTTCGCAGGATCGCGGCGACGTGGGAGCCGAAGACCCCGCGGGCGACGTGGCACTCGTCGACGACGACCACGGCGAGGCGGTGCAGGAAGTCACCCCAGCGGCGGTGCGACGGGAGCAGCGCGTGGTGGAGCATGTCGGGGTTGGTGAGCAGCACGTTGGCCGTGCGCCGCACCGCGTCGCGCTCCGCGGCGGGGGTGTCGCCGTCGTAGGTCGCCGCGCGCACCTGCGGCAGGCGGAACGCGCGCAGCGCCCGGAGCTGGTCGTGGGCCAGCGCCTTGGTCGGCGCCAGGTAGAGCGCGGTCGCCTTCTCGTCGGCGAGCAGGGTCTCCAGCAGCGGCAGCTGGTAGCACAGGCTCTTGCCGCTGGCCGTCCCGGTCGACACCACGACGTGGCGGCGGGCACGGACGTGGTCGAGCACCTCGGCCTGGTGGCGGTAGAGCCGGTCGACCCCCGCGAGCGCCAGCCGGTCGCGCAGCAGGGGCGGCAGGCCGGGCAGGTCGACGAGGTCGGCGCGCCGCGCGGGCAGGCGCTGGACGTGGGCGAGGCGCGCGCGGCCGTCGTCGGCGGGCGCGGCTACCCTCGACGCATCGTCGAGACTTCGCACGAGGGCCTCGGCGTCCATCGCCTCACCGTAGCCGCGCCGGTGTCACCCAGCGTTTGCCCCCGTCCCCGGCCGGGGACGACAGACGGGGCCCGCGCTCGACAGGGAGCGTGACCCCGTCGTACGGACATCCGCGCGGCCGCACCGTCCGAGTCAACAGGAGCACGTGTGGAACTGACCCTCAACCACCGCAGGGAGGGGGACAAGACCGTCCTCGAGGTCGGCGGCGAGGTCGACGTCTACACCGCACCCAAGCTGCGCGAGAAGCTCGTCGAGCTCGTCGGCGAGGGGCTGTACGACGTCGTCGTCGACATGACCAAGGTCGAGTTCCTCGACTCGACCGGGCTGGGCGTGCTCGTCGGCGGTCTCAAGCGCGTGCGCTCCCACGACGGGAGCCTGGCGCTGGTGTGCAACCAGGAGCGCATCCTCAAGATCTTCCGCATCACCGGGCTGACCAAGGTCTTCCCGATCTACGACACGCTCGACGAGGCACTGCAGGACGCCTAGGTGTCCGCCGTCGAGCTCTGCCTGCCGGCGGACGTGCAGTACGTGGGGCTCGCGAGGCTCGTCGTCTGCGCCGCCGCCCGGATCGCCGGGATGGACTCGGACCGCGTGGAGGACCTCCGCATCGCGGTCAGCGAGGCGACCACCAACGCGATCATGGCGCACCGCCGTTCGGGGCGTCCCGAGCCGGTCATGCTGCGCTTCGGCACCGACGACCAGAAGCGCTTCCAGGTCACCGTCGTCGACTCCGGCCCGGGCTTCCAGCCCGCCGCGCCGGAGGCGCTGAACGGCCGCGACTGGCGCGACGAGTCGGGGCTGGGCGTGACCATCATCCGCGGCCTGGCCGACGAGGTGCGCTTCGAGCGCGGCGAGGGCATGCAGGTGTCCATGCGCTTCGCCCTGGAGCTGCAGGACCTGGGCGCCGAGGACGCGGCGGACGACCTCGGCAGCCAGTCGGTCTGACCGGCGCGGGCGCGGACTCGGCGGTGCTCAGGCGCGCGCCTGCGTCGCGGACCGCAGCGTCGCCCAGAGGGCCACGTTGGAGAGCAGCAGGTAGCCGGTCGAGCTGATGCCCGCCGCGACCTGCGGCACGGGGATCGCGGGGTCGCAGACGGTGAACAGCGCGCGCACCAGGAACAGCGCGCGCACCAGGCGGTCGCCATCCACCGGGCACGCCAGATGCCCCGGAGCGCCTACCGCTGGGTGTCCACCGTCATCTCCGGGATATCGGCGGCGACGGGGGCCGCCTCAAGGTGGACACGGGTTCTAGCATCCGGCGGGTGAGCGCCACCCCGACCAACGCCCCGCCCGTCGCCGACCGCCTGCGCCGCACGCTGGAGGCCTACGACGCCGCCGCCATGGCCTACCAGGAACGCTGGCGGTCCGCACGGCCGCTGGACGCGGTGCGCGCCTTCGCCGGCCGGGCCGGCCGCGGCGCCCGCGTCCTGGACGTGGCCGCCGGGCCCGGCGTCGACCTGCGCCTGCTGCGCGACGCCGGCCTGTCGGTGGTCGCGGGGGACCTGTCGCTGGAGTCGATGCGCATCGCCCGCACGCTGTTCCCCAAGGGCGCCCTGGCCCGCTGGGACTTCCGGCGCCTGCCGTTCGCCGACGCCACCTTCGCCGGCCTGTGGGCGCCCGCGGCCCTGCAGCACGTCCCCCGCGCCCAGACCCGCCGGGTGCTGGCGGAGTGGCGGCGGGTGCAGGCCTCCGGCCCGGTCTTCCTGAGCATGCGCGAGGGTGCCGGCGACCTGGAGGAGGTCGACGACCCCCCCGCCGGCACGGTCTACGCCACCACCGTGTCCGCCGACGAGCTGCGCGCCCTGCTGCTGGACGCGGGCTACCGCGAGGTCGAGGTCGAGGCCCGTCCCGATCCCCTGGACCGCCCCGCCGTCACCTGGCTCTACGCCACCGGCGTGCTCCCCCCGGGCGACAGCCGCTCCGCCAGGTAGCGCAGCGCCAGGGGGTAGCGGTACTCGATGCCGCCGTGGCCGGCGTCGAACAGCTCGAAGGCGACGTCGGTCACCCCGATCTCGGCCAGGGCGGCGCGGAACGCCTGCGCCCCGACGTCGAGCTTGAACTCGTCGCGCCTGCCGGCGTCGATCCACACGGCGTGCAGCCCGCGCAGCGCGTCGGCGTGGTCGGGGACCATGCGCACGGGGTCCCACGCCAGCCAGCGGGCCCACACCTGCGGGTCCGGCAGCGCGGTGACGGGGTCGAACGGGTGGCGCACCGTGCCGTCGGGGTCCGCGGAGTACGCCGCGGCCATCGCGTAGGTGTTGAGCAGTGCGGCGTCCGAGGGCCTGGACAGGGCCGGGCGGGCCCCCAGGTCGGCGAGGAACGCCGCCCACGACCCGCCGTGCTCGTCGCGCAGGGCCCGCGCGGCCGCGGCGCAGTCGTCCAGGTAGCACAGGTCGAACAGCGCGTCCCCTGCGTGCGTGGCGAGCCCGCCGAACAGGTCGGGCCGCAGCATCGGGGTCACCATCGCGCCGTACCCGCCGCTGGACTTCCCCGCGATCCCGCGGTGCGCGGGGTCGGCCAGGGTCGGGTAGCGCGCGTCGACGAAGGGGACGACCTCGTCGCACAGGTAGGTGTGGTAGGAGCCGGTGGCGGGGGAGTCCAGGAACTGGGACCCGCCCAGCGACGTCCAGCAGTCGACGAAGACCACCAGGCAGCGGGGGACGGCCGGGTCGGCGAACAGGTCGTCGACCAGCTCCGGCACCGACGGCCGCAGGGGCGGGTGGGTGCGCCAGTTGTCCAGCTGCCCGGTGAAGCCCTGGATCAGGTACACCGACGGGACCCGCTCGCCCGGGTCCAGCCCCGGCGGCACGTAGACCCACAGCGGGCGCTCCGCCGGGTCGCCCAGCGGGTTGCCCTCCAGCGCCGCGCTGCGGACCTCCAGCTCGTCCAGCCGCCCGCGCAGCTCCCTCGACCACGGTCGCACGTGCTCCCCCTCCGTAGGCTGCGGGGGACCATAGGCCACGGGTGTGACAGGGAGGGGTGGGGTGGACGCGACGGAGCGCGCGGCGCGGTGGGCGTCGACCATGCACGGCCACCGGACCGACCGGCGGGTGCGGCTGGCCCACGCGGACGCCGACGCCCGCGTGGGGCAGATCGCGGTGCTCGCGCGCGAGGAGCGCGAGCAGCGCGAGGACGACCTGCTGGCCCCGGGGGCGACACGGGCGCGGGGCGCGGGGGACCGCGCCCGGTTCGAGGAGCCCGATCCCCAGCGGACGTGCTTCGAGCGCGACCGCGACCGCATCCTGCACAGCACCGCCTTCCGGCGCCTGGCGGGCAAGACCCAGGTCTTCGTCCTGCCCGACGACCACCAGCGCACCCGGCTGACCCACGCGCTGGAGGTCGCCCAGGTCGCGACCGGCGTCGCCCGCGCGGTGCGCCTGAACGTCGCGCTGACCGAGGCGATCGCGCTGGGCCACGACTGCGGGCACGGGCCCGGCGGGCACGCCAGCGAGGACGCGCTCTCGCCCTTCGTCGCCGAGGGCTACGACCACGCCGTCTGGGGGGCCGACGTGGTCCTCGCCCCGCTCAACCTGTGCGCGCAGACCCTGGACGGCGTGCGCAACCACTCCTGGTCGCGGCCCGCGCCCGCCACGCCGGAGGGCGAGGTGGTCGCCTGGGCCGACCGCATCGCCTACGCGTGCCACGACCTTGAGGACGCGGTGTCCGCGGGCATCGTCACCGAGGCGATGATCCCCCGCGCCGTCGCCGAGCGCGCCGGGACCACCCGCGGCGCCCAGCTCAAGACCTTCCTCCAGGCGCTGGTCGAGGGCACCGCGGCCAACGGCCAGGTGTGCATGACCGAGGACGCGGCGGAAGCGCTGGCGGTGCTCCGGGCGTTCAACTACGAGCGCATCTACCTGCGCCCCGCGTCGGTCGCCCAGGCCGCCGCGGTCGTGGACGTCCTGCAGGCGCTGGTCGAGCACTTCGTCGACCGGCCCAACCTGATCCCGGGCGTCGCGGCGACCGGCGGGCGGCCCGCCGGGGGCGAGGAGGCGGTGCGCGCCGCCGTCACCTACGTCGGCGGCATGACCGACCGCTACGCCTTCCGCTCCGCGGTGGGCCTGCTGGGCTGGGACCCGTCGCGCCTGCCCCGCGGGGTGGACGCCGACCACCTCCCGCCGGGCTGACCTGTCCACAGGCCACGTGCCGCGCCGCGGGGCGGAGCGGTTACGGTGGGAATCGCGGGTGCCAGCCGGACGTTGCGGGATGGCCCGGACTCACCGACCACCCCGGAAGGACTGCTGAGAAGACCTCATGGCCAAGAACCTCGTGATCGTGGAGTCGCCCACCAAGGCGAAGACCATCGAGAAGTACCTCGGTGCGGACTACAAGGTCCTCGCCTCGGTCGGCCACATCCGTGACCTGCCGCGCAGCGACTTCGCCGTCGACGTCGACGGGGAGCGCGTCGCGCTGCGCTACGAGGTGCCCAAGGCGTCGAGCAAGGTCGTCAGCACGATCAAGCGCGAGGCGAAGTCCGCCGAGCGGGTGTTCCTCGCCACCGACCTCGACCGCGAGGGCGAGGCCATCGCGTGGCACGTGGCCGAGGTCGCGGGCATCGCGACCGACCTGGACAACCGCGTGGTCTTCTCCGAGATCACCCGCGACGCGATCCTCGCGGCCTTCCAGTCCCCCCGCCGGATCGACGGGTCGCTGGTCGACGCCCAGCAGGCGCGCCGCGCCGTCGACCGCATCGTCGGCTACCGGCTGTCGCCGACGCTGTGGCGCAACGTGTCGTCGGGCATCTCCGCCGGGCGCGTCCAGTCGGTCGCCCTGCGGCTGATCGTGGACCGCGAGGACGAGATCCGCCGCTTCGTGCCCCAGGAGTACTGGACGGTCACGGGCGCCTTCGACCGCCAGGGCTACCCCGTCGAGGCCGAGCTGCACGCGTTCGGCGGCCGCCGGGTCGTCACCCCCAAGAAGATGGGGGAGTACCTGGAGAAGGGCACCGACGGCAGCTACCTGGTCGTGGGCGACCAGGCGACCGCCGACCTCGTCACCGCCGGCGCCCGCGCCGTGGGGTCGTGGACGGTCACCAACGTCACCCGGCGGGAGACCACCCAGGGCCCCAAGCCGCCGTTCACCACCTCCACGCTGCAGCAGGACGCGGGCAACCGCCTGGGCTTCTCGGCGCAGCGGACGATGCGCGTCGCCCAGCAGCTCTACGAGGGCATCAACCTGGGCAGCGAGGGCCAGGTCGGCCTCATCACCTACATGCGCACCGACAGCGTGAACCTGTCCCCGACGGCGGTGGCCGAGGTCACCCAGGTCGTGGGCGAGCAGTACGGCGAGCGCTACCAGCTGGCCAAGCCGCGCGGGTTCACCACCAAGTCCAAGGGCGCCCAGGAGGCGCACGAGGCGATCCGCCCGACGAGCGTGCGCCGGCTGCCCGCCACCGTCGCGGCCCGCCTCGACAGCGACCAGCGCGCCCTGTACGACCTCATCTGGCGCCGGACGATGGCGACCCAGATGGCCGTGGCGGTCTTCGACACCCTGCGCGCCGACGTGGTGGGGACGTCGCCGGAGGGCACCGAGCTGGTCTTCCGCGCGTCGGGCCGGGTGCGCAAGTTCGACGGCTACCTGCGCGCCTGGGGCGGCGAGGGCGAGACGGGCGGCGAGCTGCCCGACCTCGACGACGACCAGGTCCTCGCGCTGGCCGACGTCCGCGCGGACCAGCACTTCACCGAGCCGCCGCCCCGCTACAACCAGGGCAGCCTCATCAAGCTGCTGGAGGACGAGGGCATCGGCCGGCCGTCGACGTACGCCTCGATCATCCAGGTGCTGCTCAACCGCGAGTACGTGAAGCTCGAGGGCCGCGCCTTCCGCCCGACCCCGCTGGGCGAGGTCGTGACCGCCTACCTCAAGCAGCACTTCGCCGAGGTCGTGGACGTGTCGTTCACCGCCCGGATGGAGGACGAGCTCGACGAGATCGCCCGCGGCGAGCACCGCTGGGGGCCGATGGTGTCGGACTTCCTCCACGAGGTCGACGACTGGATCAGCGAGCGCAAGCCGGAGCGCCCGCGCATCCCGATCGACGGGACGCAGTGCCCCGACTGCGCGTCGGCGATGCAGAAGGTGTGGAGCGGCAAGTCGCGGCAGTGGTTCGCGTCCTGCGAGCGCTTCCCCGACTGCAAGGGCTCCCTGCCGCTGGACGAGTACGGCAACGTCACCACCGTCGAGGCCCTCCAGCCCGACGACAGCGTGCCGTGCCCGGTCTGCGGCAAGGGCACGATCCGCCGCGAGGGCCGCTACGGGCCCTTCTACGGCTGCCAGGACTACCCGACCTGCAAGGGCATCGTGAACGTCGAGCGCCAGGTCGGGTTCGACTGCCCCAAGTGCAAGCAGGGCCGGCTGACCGAGCGGATGTCGCGCTACGGCAAGCCGTTCTACGGCTGCAACCGCTACCCGGACTGCGACTTCGCGATGTGGACCCAGCCGCTGGCCCAGCACTGCCCGACCTGCGACGGGCCCCTGAAGCCGCCGCGCAAGAACGCCAAGGACCCCGTCGCGGTCTGCGCGCACTGCGAGGAGAAGGTGCACGTCGAGTCCGACCCGCCGCGCGCGGAGTCCTACGAGGTCGTCCCCGGCCGCCTCGAGGTCGCGGCCGCCGCCACCTGACCCGCGGCGCGGCCGCCCGGCCGGGGCCCGGGCCGTGGCGGACCGGGCGGGGCGGCCGCGGCGGCGGTGCGCGGGGCTGCCGCTAGGCTGCTGGTCATGACGGCAGAGGCGACCGCGCGCCCGGACGCCTTCCGCGGGCTCCTGCGCAACCGCGAGTACCGCCTGTACTTCGCGTCCTCCCTGGCGTCCAGCCTGGGCGCGTGGGCGGGGCTGTTCGCGCTCCAGACCCGCGTCAACACCCTGTCGAGCGGGCGGCTGGCGCTGTTCGCCCTGGGCGGGGTCATGATGGCACGCCTGCTGCCCAGCCTGCTCGCCGGCCCGGTGGCCGGGGTCCTGGCCGACCGCTACGACCGCAAGCGGCTCATGGTCGGCTGCGACGTGCTCCGCGGCCTGCTCTACGTCGGCCTGGCGCTGAGCAACGACCTCATCGGCCTGCTCGCACTCACGCTGATCGTCGAGTCGCTGTCGATGCTCTACGTGGCGGCCAAGGACGCGATCCTGCCCGGCGTCGTCGACCGCGGCAGCCTGACCGAGGCGAACCAGCTCAACATCTTCGTGACCTACGGGACCCTGCCGCTCGGGGCCGTCGCCGGGTCGGTCGTCACCGGCTTCTCCGCCCTCGCGGGGGTGGATCCCGACGTCGGCATCCGCGCGGCGCTGCTGTTCAACGCCGTGGCGTTCCTGGCCGCGGGCGGGGTGGCCAGCCGGTTGCACCTGCCCCCCTCGGTGCGTCGCGCCCGCTCCGACGGCGAGGAGACGCCCGGCTTCACCGCGGAGCTGCGCGCGGGCCTGGCGTTCATCAACGACCGGCCGGTGATCCGCTCCCTGATCCTGGGCGTCGTCGGGATCTTCTTCGGCGCGGGGGTCGTGGTCGGCCTCGGCCCCAGCTTCGTGCCCTTCGAGCTGGGCCGGCCCAACAGCGACTGGTTCACCCTGGTCGCGGCGGTCGGCATCGGGCTGATCGTCGGCATCGCCGGGGTCAGCCTGCTCAAGCGCCTCTCCCGGGAGCGCGTCTTCACCGTCGCCTCCTCCGCCGTCGGCGCCCTGGGGGCCACGATCGCGCTCCTGCCCGGCTTCGCGGCGGTCCTGGTCTGCGCCACCCTGCTCGGGGTGGCGGTCGGGATCAGCTTCGTCGTGGGCTACACGCTGCTCCACGAGCGCACCCCCGCCGACGTGCGCGCGCGGACCTTCGCGACGCTGTACACCGGGACGCGGGTCGCGCTGTTCGCGTCGCTGGGCCTGTCACCGTTCCTCGCTGGGGTCATCGGCACCTTCTCCCTCAGCGTCGCCGGGGCGCAGCTGACGCTGTCGGGGACACGCCTGGCGATGCTCGCGGGCTCCCTGTTCGCCCTCGGCAGCGCGGTGTCGGCGGGGGCGGGCATGGCCAGGGCGACGCGCGTCGCAGCGACCAACGGCTTCCACGTGCCGGGTTTCCCCGCTGCCGACCGGATGCCCGACGGCGTCCTCGTCGCCTTCGAGGGCGTCGAGGGCGCCGGCAAGTCGACCCAGGTCCGCGCGCTGGCCGAGGCCCTGCGCGCGGAGGGGCGCGACGTGCTGGTGACCCGCGAGCCGGGCGGGACGCCGGTGGCGGAGCGCATCCGCGAGGTGCTGCTGGCCCCCGGCGACGCGATGCACCCGCGCACCGAGGCGCTGCTGTACGCCGCCGCCCGCGCCGAGCACCTCGAGCGCCTCGTCGTGCCCGCGCTCGACGCCGGGCAGGTCGTGCTCTGCGACCGGTTCCTGGACAGCTCGCTGGCGTACCAGGGGTTCGGCCGCGACCTCGGGCTGGACGAGGTCGCCGAGATCAACCGCTGGGCGACCGGTGGGGTCCTGCCCGACGTCGTCGTCCTGCTGGACCTCGACCCGCGCGAGGGCCTGGCCCGCGTCGCCCGCCGCGCTGGGGACCCCAACCGGCTGGACCGCGAGGACCTCGCCTTCCACCAGCGGGTCGCGGAGGGCTACGCCGAGCTGGCCCGCCGCCAGGCCGACCGCTTCCTCGTCGTCCCCGCCGACGGCGACCCGGCAGAGATCACCCGCCGCGTGCTCGCCGCCCTGCGCCCGCACCTGAGCCGCCCGGCCACCCCCGACGGGGCGCACCCGCCGCCCGCCCCGACCCGCCAGACTCCGGCGGCCACCACCGCCGCGGCCACCACCGCCGCGGGCGCCACCGCCGCCGGGCGCCGCGCGGCCCCCGCGGCCGCCGGTTCCGCCAGGGCCTACGGCGACGAGGCGGGCGACTGGACCACTCCGGACCACGTGGCCGCGCAGGCCCACGACGTGACCGCCGCCGCCGCAGGCCACGCCGGTGAGGTCCCCGCCGGCAGCCGGGCGGTGCCGGGCGGCCCCGCGCCGCTCCCGCCGCCGCCGTCGGTGGCCGACACCGACACCGCCCTGCTCCCCGCCGCCCCCGACCCGGCGCCGCGCCGCCGCCGCGCGCGCGCGCCGCCGCGGAGCCCGACGCCGACACGACCGTGCTCCCGGCGGCCGACGGACGGGGCGACCAGGGGGCGACCGTGCAGCTGCCCGCCCCTGGCGGCCGCCGGCGCCACCGCCGCGACCCCGGCGGGTCCCCGCCGTGACCGGCCCGGATGCGCTCGGCGTGTGGGACGTGCCCGGCCAGGCCGGGGCGGTCCGCGTCCTGGCCGGCGCGGTGGCGCGGGGGAGACCAGCCACGCCTGGGCGTTCCTGGGCCCGGCCGGGGTCGGCCAGGAGCAGGCCGCGCGCGCACTCGCGGCCGCCCTCAACTGCCCGAACGCCGTCGCCGGCGTCCCCGACGGGATCTGCGACACCTGCGACCGGTGCCGCCGCGGCGCCTACCCCGCCTACTGGGAGTTCGCGCCGGCGGGCACCGTGCACCGCGTCGTGGAGGTGCGCGAGCAGTGGATCGCGACCGCCAGCCGCACCGCGCTGGAGGGCCGCTGGAAGGTCCTGCGCGTGATCGACGCGGACCGCATGAACGAGCCGGCGGCCAACGCGTTCCTCAAGGTGCTGGAGGAGCCGCCGCCCAACACGGTGTGGGTGCTGGACGTCGTGGACCCCGACGAGCTGCCCGACACCATCCTGTCCCGCTGCCGCGCCGTCCGCTTCGTCCCCTGGACGCCCGCCGACCTCGCCGTGGCCGCCGGTCGCCTGGGCCTGCACGGCGCCGAGGCCGACCTGGCGGTCCGCGCCGCGCTCGGCTCGCCGCCGGCCCTGGCACGGCTCGCGGCGCCGGGCGGGCTGGACGACCTGCGCGCGCACCGGTCGATCCCGCGGCGCCTGCGCGAGGACGGGCCGGGTTTCGCCCTGGTCGCCGCCCGGGCGCTGGACGACGAGGCGAAGCGCCGCGCCGCCGCGCGCAGGAGGAGGGCCGCGCCGAGGTCGCGACCCTGGACGACCTGTACGGCGGCGCCCCGCCGCGCGGCGTGGTGAAGCAGGTGGAGGAGCGCGCCGCCCGCCGCGAGCGCGAGTCGCGCCTGGCCACGGTCCAGGCCGCGCTGGACGACCTCGTGGGCTGGTACCGCGACTGCCTCCTGGTCGGCGCGGGCGGCGATCCCGCCCAGGCGCTGTCGGCCGACGACGCCGACGCCCTGCGCGCCGACGCCGCCGCGCTCCCGCCCGCGGTGGTCCTCGCCGCGATCGACCGCGTCCTGGCCACCCGCGAGGACCTGGAGCTCAACCTCCAGCAGGCCTTGAGCCTTGAGGCGCTGTTTCTGGACCTCGCGGCCCTGGCCCTGGCCGCCCGCTGACCGGCTGACTCGCCCCCGCACCCAGGCTGGCGCCACCCCCTCGACGCGATCCTGACGCCGCCTGAGCGGATCCTTGCGCCGCCCTCGCGGGGCCGCGGGGCTGACCGTCGGCGACCGAGGTCACCTCACGTCGGGTGTCCGGGCCACGGGGTCAAGCTCAGGGCAAGCTGGTCGTCGGGCCGCACCTCCTCCCGAGGTCTGGGGCCCGGCGTACCAGGACAACCTCAACTACCTGCGCGTCTACCTGGCCCAGATCCGCCGCAAGCTGGAGCCCGATAGCGCCCGTCCCCGCCACTTCCTCACCGAGCCCGGCATGGGCTACCGCTTCGTCCGCTGAAGCGCCCGGCGGCGGGGGCCGTACCCCCTCGTGATGACGGTCCTCCCGCTCCGCTCGCGGTCGGCGCGCCTCGCCGACGACGCCGCCGTGCGCGCCGCCTACGACGAGCACGGGGGCGAGCTGTTCGGCTTCGCCTACCGCTCGCTGCACGACGCCGGGCTGGCCGAGGAGGCGGTGCAGGAGACCTTCGTCCGCGCGTGGCGGGCCGCGGCGCGCTTCGACCCGGGCCGCGGGTCGCTGCGCACGTGGCTGTTCGCGATCTGCCGCAACGTCGTGGTGGACCAGGCGCGCGCCCGCGCCGTGCGCCCGGCCCTGGCCGATCGCGACCCGGCCGATCATGCTGCGCCTGACGACGAGCTCGAGCGGGCGTTGATGACATTCGGGATCGATGAGGCGCTGCAGCAGGTCAGCGAGCGCCACCGGCAGGTGGTCGTGGAGGTCCACCTCCGCGGCCGTCCGGTGGCCGAGGTCGCCGCGGAGCTGGGCGTGCCGACCGGCACGGTGCACAGCAGGCTGTACTACGGGCTGAAGGCCCTGGGCGTCGTGCTCGAGGAGATGGGGTGGCTCGATGAGCGGTGAGCACCGGGAGGTCCTCGAGCGGCTGGGCTCCTACGCGATCGGCGCGCTGTCGGCCGCGGAGCACGACGACGTCACCTGGCACCTGCGCGACTGCGCGTCCTGCCGTGCCGAGCTCGCCCAGGTGCGGCGGGTCGCCGACCGCATCCTGGACCTGGAGGCCCGCAGCGGCGCGCCCGCGCGGCCGGGGCCCGGCCTGCGCGCCGTGCCCGGGCCCGACCCGGGGGCGGGGACCGCCTGTTCGCCCGGCTGGCCCGCGAGCGCCGCCGCGACGCGCGCCGGCGCACCTGGACGGCGCTGTCGGGGGCGGCCGCCGCCGCGGCCGCCGCGGTCGCGCTGGTGATCCTGGGCCCGCTCGCCGCGGACCGCGACCTGCCGCCCGCGCGGGCGGTGGCCTTCGAGGTCGTCCCGGTGGGGGTCACGGCCTCCGCCGAGGTGCGCGACTGGGGCTGGGGCACCCAGATGGAGCTGGTCGTCGACGGCCTGCCCGGGGACCAGGACCTGACCGCCTGGCTGGAGCGCCCCGACGGGACCCGCGTCCCCGCGGGCAGCTTCCGGACCACCGGCGACCAGGTGACCATGCTGCTGGGCGCCGGCGCGAACACCACCGAGGCCGTCGCCCTGGGCGTCAGCGACCTCGCCGGCACCACCCTGCTCCGCGCCCCCCTCGGCGGCTGACCCCCGGCCCCGCGCGGCCGTGGCCCGCTGGGGCCGGGGGGAGGTCAGGCGGCGCCGGTACCGGTGGCGCGGGTGGCGATCCAGCGGGTGGCGGCCATCCGGCTGTCCTCGTCCGCGGGCGGCAGGGCCTTGGCCGAGGGTGCCGCGGCCAGGGCGCGGCGCAGTCCCTCCGCGAGGGCGGACGCCGACCCGGGCCGCACGACGTCGTGACCGGCGGCGGCGAGGCCGGCGGCCAGGCCGGTCTCCGTCGTGGTCACCAGCCGGCAGCCGTGCGCCAGCCCCTCGACCAGCGACAGGCCCGCCTGCTCGCGCCAGCCGGGGACCCGGCGGCTGGGCAGCACCACGACCGCGGCCCGGCGCAGGGCGTCGTGCACCGCCGCGCGCCCCGCCCGGACCTCGACGTCGACGTCGCCGCGACCCGACGCCCACGCGAGCACCTCCGCCGTGCGCGGGCCGTAGCCCAGCAGCCGCAGCCGCCAGCCGGGCGCCGCGACCTCCGGCCAGGCGTCCAGCAGCAGGTCGATGCCCTTGCGGTCCCCGAACTCCGCGACGAAGGCGACCTCGCGGCGCGCGGGCGCGGTGGCGACGGGGTCGGGGAAGCACCGGGCGCACCGCCCGCGGCGCTCCTCCAGCACGGTGGCGGCGCCCAGCGCCCCGGCGCCGTAGCAGCGCTCGTACAGGACCCGGGTCGCGTCGCTGCCGTGGACCACCGCGTCGAGCACCCCCGCGACGGGCGGCGGCGGGCCGTCCGGCACGAGCGTCTCGATGGCGTAGCCGGCGACCACGACCGCCGGATGGGCCGCGCGGGCGACGGCGGCCAGCCGGACCGAGGTCGCCCACTCGGGCGCCCACAGCGGCTCGGTGACCTCCAGCACGGCGGGCCGGCGCGCCGCGACGACCGCGTCGAGCGCCGCTCCCTCGGCGAAGGTCACCGGCACGGGCGGGTCGGCGAGCAGCGCGCGGTCCAGGTCGCGGTGCCGCCCGCCGGCCAGCAGCTCCAGGCGCAGGTCCGCGAGGGGCCGCAGCCGCTCCAGGTGCGACGACCGCAGCGCGGGGGTGTAGAGCAGGTAGGCGCGCGCGGGCACGGCGGTCTCCGGGGTCTGGGGAGGCGGACATGGCTGGACCCGGGGATGCCGGGACCCCCCAGCATGCCGCCCGCCGTCCCGCCTCCCGCCGCGATCCCCCGGTCACCCGGCCGGGCCCCGGCCCCCTCGGCCCGGTCGCCGCGCGGCCGCCGCGACCCCCGTAGTCTCGCGACCGTGATGATCACGGGGGAGGCGACCGGGTCGGCGCTGGTGGGGCTGGAGGGGTCGGCGTCGGGAGTGCGGTACCCGGCGGACCGGTTGATGGGGCTCGACCCGGCGGACGGGCGCCCGCTGCTGCCCCGCTACGACCTCGGCGCAGCGGGTCGCACGCTCACCCGCGCCGCCCTGGCGGCGCGGCGCACCGGGGGGATGTGGCGCTGGCGGGAGCTGCTGCCGGTGCGCGACGGGCGCTGGATCACCTTCCTGGGCGAGGGCTCGACCCCGCTGCTCGCCGCCCCGCGCCTGGGCCGGGCGCTGGGCGTGCCGGGGCTGCTCGTCAAGGCCGAGTCGCTCAACCCGACCGGGTCGTTCAAGGCCCGGGGCATGGCTGCCGCGGTCGCGCGCGGCCGGGAGCTGGGCGCGACCGCCTTCATCGCGCCCTCCGCGGGCAACGCGGGCGGGGCGCTCGCCGCCTACGGCGCGGCCGCGGGGGTCGACGTCATCGTGGTCATGCCGGTCGACGCGCCGCGGGACAACCAGGACGAGGCCCGCGTCCACGGCGCCCGGCTCGTCCTCGTCGACGGGCTGATCTCCGACGCCGGCCGGGTGGCCGCCGCGCTGGCCGGGCCGCTGGGCGCCTTCGACCTGTCCACCCTCAAGGAGCCGTACCGGCTGGAGGGCAAGAAGACCATGGGCCTGGAGCTGGCCGAGGACCTCGGCTGGCGCCTGCCCGACGTCGTGGTCTACCCGACCGGCGGGGGCACCGGGCTGGTGGGGATGTACAAGGCGTTCGCGGAGCTGGAGGCGCTCGGGCTGATCGGCCCGCAGCGGCCCCGGATGGTCGCGGTCCAGGCGGAGGGGTGCGCGCCGATCGTGCGCGCGTTCGCCGAGGGCGCGGACCACGCCCGGCCCTGGGCGGGCGCCACCACCCGCGCCGCGGGCCTGCGCGTCCCCGCGGCGGTCGGCGACGCGCTGATCCTCGACGCGCTGCGGGCGTCCGGCGGGACCGCCGTCGCCGTGGGCGAGGACGCCATCACCGCCATGCAGGCGACCGCCGGGCGGCTGGGCGGGACCTACGTCAGCCCGGAGTCCGCCGCCGCCCTGGCCGCCGTGCCCGAGCTGCGCGCCCGCGGGGACCTGGAGGCCGGCGACCGCGTCGTGGTCTTCGACTGCGGGACGGGGCTGAAGTACGCCCCGCCGGCGGGGCTGCCCGCCGCGCCGGTCGTGGACCCGTCGGCCGTCGATCCCCGGGCGATCCTGGCGGGCTGACCGGCCCGTCCCGGGACCGGTACGGTCGGGGAGGAGCCGGGTGGGTGGCCCGGCGCCGAGAGGAGCCGGAGATGACCACGACCGAGCGGACCTGGCCGGATCCCGCGATCGCCGCGGACCTGGCGGCCCTGCGGGCCCGCGGGCCGCTGGTCCACTGCCTGACCAACCTCGTCGTCACCAACTTCACCGCCAACGTGCTGCTGGCCGCGGGGGCGTCGCCGGCCATGGTCGTCGCCGTCGAGGAGGTGGGCGAGTTCGTCCCCGTCGCCGACGCCCTGCTGATCAACGTCGGCACGGTCACGGCCGCTGACGCCGAGGCGCAGCGGGCCGCGGCCACCGCCGCCGCGGCGGCCGGCACCCCGTGGGTCCTGGACCCCGTCGCCGTCGGCGGCCTGTCGTTCCGGACGCGCCTGGCCCTCGACCTGCTCGACTCGGCCCCGGCGGTCATCCGCGGGAACGGCTCGGAGATCCTCGGGCTGGGCGGAGCGGCCGGCGGGGGCCGGGGCGTGGACTCGACATCGGGGTCCGACGAGGCGCTGCCGGTCGCCCAGGACCTCGCCAAGCGCACCGGTGCCGTCGTCGCCGTCAGCGGCGCGACCGACTACGTCACCGACGGCGAGGAGGTCGTGGCGGTCCCCGGCGGCCACGTCTGGCTCACCAAGGTCACCGGCGCCGGCTGCGCCCTGGGCGCCCTGATGGCCGCGTTCCTGCCGTTCGCCGCCTCGCCCCTGCAGGCCGCCGTCGACGCCTCCGCGGTGTTCGCGGTGGCCGCCGAGCGCGCCGCCGCCGAGACCCGCGGCCCGGGCACCTTCGCCACCGCCCTCCTCGACCACCTCTCCCTGCTGGACACCTGACCCGCCCGCCGCGCGCCACCGGTGAGAAACCGGCGCGGACGCCGGTTCCTCACCACGCGCCGCGGGGTCAGCCGGTCTCGAGGGGGAGGGTGGGGTCGGCGGTCCACTCGGCGAGGGAGCCGTCGTAGACCGCGGCATCGGGGGCGCCGAGCAGGTGCAGGGCGAAGGCCGCGCCGGTGGCGGAGATGCCGCTCCCGCAGTAGGCGATGACCGGCTGGTCCAGGGGGACGCCCGCGGCCTCGAACGCGGCGAGCAGGGCGGGCGCGGGCAGGAACCGGTGGGTCTCGGGGTCGACCAGCTCGCGCGCCGGGACGTTGCGGCTGCCGGGGATGCGCCCCGGGCGGTCGTAGCGCGACACCTCGCCCGCGAACTGCGGGCGGGTCAGCGCGTTCAGCAGGCACGCCCCGCCCGCCTGGACCTCGTCGCGGGCGGCGAGCAGCTCCGGGCGCGGGCGCGGCACGAACGTCGCGGGGCCGGTCGAGGGTGCCGGGTCGTCGGTGACGGGGCGCCCCTCCCGGGTCCACGACGCCCACCCGCCGTCCAGGACGGCGACGTCGTCGAACCCGAACAGCCGCAGCTCCCACCACAGCCGCGTCGCCCAGATGCCCATGTCGCGGTCGTACGCCACGACCCGGCGTCCCGGCCCGACCCCCGCCCGCCCCGCGGCGGCGGCGAAGTCGTCCGGCGAGGGCAGCGTGAACCGCAGCGGCGCGACCGGGTCGCTGAACTCCTCCAGCAGGTCGGCGAACCGCGACCCGGGGATGTGGGACCCCTCCCAGTCGGCGCGCCCGCTGGCCAGGGTGTAGGACCGGTCCGGCTGGGGCGCGCCGAGCCACACGGTCGCGTCGAGCACGACCAGTTCGGGGTCGCCCAGCCGGGCCTCCAGCCAGTCCCCGTCCACCAGCGCGCCGGGCAGTCGCTCCATGCCCGGCACGCTAGCGGTCCCCATGGCCTCGCGGGTGCTCAGGCCTCGCCCGCCACCCGCGGGGTGACGAACGCTGCGGCGGCGCCCGCGACCACGTGCATGAGCTCCAGGATCAGGATCATCGACAGCGGCGCACCCGGCAGGCTGAACGGGGTGACGAAGCTCAGCACCGTGGCCACCGCGACGATGATCTGGTACAGCCGCACGCCGCGCCCGGCGCGCAGGACCCCCCAGAGGACCAGACCTGCGAGCACGTTGGGGACCAGGCTCAGCGAGATGACGGCGCCCAGCGACACGGGGTCGCCGGTGGGGACCACGACGGACTGGTCGACCAGGCCGGTGGCGAACAGGGCCGCGTTGACGGCCGCGGCGACCACGCCCGCCGCCAGGCCGCCGAGGAGGGCCCGCCCGATCCCGGTCGTGGTGGTGGACGCGGACTGGGTGGTCATCAGGGCGACTCCTGAGGCGCAACACAATGGGAACGAGTTTGGTGTGCACTGGAAGTATACCCAGCGCAGCGGACGTGGTACAGGTCAGTCGCGGTCGTCGTGCAGGTCGTCGGGCTCCAGGAGGCCGCCCGCGACGGCGAGCGCGCCGGCCAGGGTCGCGGTGCGCTCGTGGACGGCGACGAGGTAGTGCTCGGCGACGACCTCGTGGCCGGCGAGCGGGGGCGGGCCCAGGGACCGTGCGACCGCGCCGGGGTCCTCCGCGATGCGGACGTCCTGGCGGGCCGGGGGCAGCGCGGCCGGGTCGCCCCAGAAGGCGGCGGCCCGCTCCGCGGGGCTCTGGGCGGGGGTCCGGCCGCGCTGGTGTCGCCGCGGCGCCGGGCCCCGCCCTCTCGACCCGCTGCGTCGCCGCTGCTGCGGGCTCATGTGCGCACCTCAGTCGCCGGGCGGCTCATGCGTGCACCTCTTCGCGGTCGGTGGGGCTGACGTCCTCGACGAGGACGGCGCTCGGGTCGATGCCGAGCGCGGCGCGGAGCTGGTCGCCCTGCAGGTCCTCGACGGAGCTGGACGCCGGCAGGACGAGGTCGGCGATGCGCCGCTTGCCGGCGACGACCTCCTCGACGCGCTCGTCGACGGTGCCGGGCACGACCAGGCGGTGGCTGATCACCGTCTTGGTCTGGCCGATGCGCCAGGCCCGGTCGCGGGCCTGGTCCTCCACCGCCGGGTTCCACCAGCGGTCGTACAGGACCACGTGGTTGGCGGCGGTGAGGTTCAGCCCGGTCCCGCCGGCCTTGAGTGACAGGACCAGCGCGCCGGCGCCCTCGCCCTCCTGGAACTCGCGCACCATCCGGTCGCGCCGCGTGCGGCTGAGCCCGCCGTGGTAGCACTCGATCGTCCGGCGGGTCCGGGCCGACAGGTGCGCGGCCAGCTTCTCGCCCCACTCCGCGAAGTGGGTGAAGACCAGGACCCGCTCGCCGGCGGCGAACGCGTTGTCGATGATCTCCTCCGCGCGGGCCAGCTTGCCCGACCGGCCCGCCAGGGGCCCGTCGTCGTCGTGGTTGTAGGCGGCGGGGTGGTCGCAGATCTGCTTCAGCGCGGTGATCGCGGCGAGCACGGCGCCCTTGCCGCGCGGCTCGTCGTCGTCGGAGGGCGCGACCAGCCCGTCCAGCACCGCCTGGTACAGCCCGATCTGCTCGGGCGTCATCGGGCAGTGGTCCAGGACGTCGATGCGGTCCGGCAGCTCCGCGGCGATCGCGGGCTCCGCCTTGGTCCGGCGGAACACCAGGACGCCGTTGAGCGCGCGCAGCGCCTGCTCGGCGCTGTTGCGGCGCTCACCGGTCCGCGACAGCTGCGCGACGAACGCCGCGCGGTCGCCGACCAGGCCGGGGTTGGTGAAGTCCAGCAGCGCCCACAGGTCCCCGAGGCCGTTCTCCACGGGGGTGCCGGTGAGGGCCACGCGGGCGCGGGCGTCGATGCGGCGCAGCTGCTGGGCGGTGTCGCTCGCCGGGTTCTTGATGACCTGGGCCTCGTCGAGCACCAGCGTGCTCCAGGCCACGTCGTCCAGGGCGTCGATGTCGCGCACCGCGGTGCCGTAGGTCGTGAGCAGGACGTCGGCGTCGGCGACCTGCGCGGCCAGGTCGGCCCCGCCGGCCCGGTCGGTGCCGTGGTGCACGACCACGCGCAGGCCGGGGACGAAGCGGCGCGCCTCCGCGGCCCAGTTGCCGACCACCGCGGGCGGCGCGACGACCAGCGCCGGTCCGCGGCCGACCGCCCCGCGCAGGTGGGCGAGCATCGTCGGGGTCTTGCCCAGGCCCATGTCCAGGGCGAGGACCCCGCCGAGGCCGGCACGGTCCAGGAACCGCAGCCACGCCAGCGCCTCGGCCTGGTAGCTGCGCAGCTCGCCCTCGAAGCCCTCCGGCCGGGTGGGGAGCTGCTCGGGGATGGTGGCGGCGCTGCAGACCAGATCGGCGGCCCAGGAGTCCCCGCCCAGCGTGGTGCCGCCGGCCAGCGACGGCCCGTCGATGCCCAGCGCGTGGCGGAGCATGTCCGCGCCGGTCAGGCGGGTGTGGTCGGCGCGCTCGGCGAGGGCCTGCGCGGCGGCGTCGAGGTCGGCGTGGTCGAGCTCGACCCAGCGGCCGTGCGCCTGGACCAGCGGGCGGGCCTGGCCGGCGAGGCGGCGGATGTCGTCGGCGTCCAGCTCGACGCCGTCGAACACCGCCGACCAGCGCACGCTGGTGAGCTGCTGGGCGCCGGCGACCGACCCCTCGGCGCCCGTCGAGGTGAGGCGCAGCCCCGGCTGGGGCTTGCGGCGCGACAGCGGCGGGACGCGCACGTCGAAGCCGGCGCCCGCCAGGACGGGGCCGGTGTCGACCATGAGGTCCCAGGCCTCGTCCTGGGACAGCAGGACCTGGCCGCGGCGGCGGCCGCGGGCGCGCAGCAGCACCGGCAGCAGCGCCTCGAGCCGGTCCAGCTCGCGCTTGATCGCGTCGCGCCGCGACGGCGAGGCGCCGGACATCGCGGCGTCGACGCGCGCCAGCCGACCGCCCTCGCCGGGCGCCAGCGTGCGCAGGTGCCACGCGCCGTCGTCGCCCGGCGGGTCGAGCTGGACGACCAGGCGCAGCGTCGCGGTGCCGGTCACCCCGCGGGCCCAGCGCGACAGCGCCTGGGCGAGGTCCGCGCCGCGCTGGGCGGGGACCTCGAACGGCGCGCCGTCCAGGCGCGCCAGGACGGTCTCCGCGACCTCCTGGTCGGACCGGGGGTCCGGCGGCTGGGCCGGGACCTCGATGAGCGCGGCTGCGTTGGTCGCGATGGCGTCGAGGAAGTCGGCGACGACGGCCTCGGTGAACTCGCGCGGGCCGCGCGGCTGCTCCACCGCGGCGACGGACCCGGGCAGCGCCCGGGCCAGCCCGTTGACCTCGTCGGCGTCGATGAGCGCGGGCACCCAGCGCACCGCGAACTCAGCGCGCCCGCGGGGGCCGGGCCGGGTCTGGGCCACCTTCTCCAGCTGGGGGACCATGCGCCCCTGCGCGGCCAGGCGGACCGCCAGCGCCGCGGCGCGTCCCAGCCAGCGGGTGCCCAGGCCCAGCGCCTCGCTGTCCTCGCCGGACCCGACGGCCACCAGCCAGCCGAGCGTCGAGCGGATCGGGGCGGCGGCGGCCTCCGCCGCGGTGCCGTCGACCAGGGGGACGGGGTCGCGTGGCGCCCAGACGGCGCCGGGCGCCCCGGCGGCCTGGAGGCGCGCGCGCACCGCGTCGAGGGGCTCGGCCTGGCCGGGGGCGCCGGCCCAGGCGACCAGGTGGCCGCGGGTCCACGACAGCTGCAGCTGCGGGGCGGTGGGCAGGGCGACCGCCGCCTCGGGCTCCTCCTCGGCCTCGGCCTCGGGCTCCGCCTCCCCGTCGTCGAGCGCGGCGAGCAGGTCGGCGATGCGCCGCCGCTCCTCCTCGAAGTCGGCGAGGACCAGCGTGCGCTCCGGGCCGGTGACGGTGGCCCGCACGCGCTGGAGGCGGGCGTCGGCCTCGCGCAGGAACCACTGCAGCGTGGCCACCCAGTCGTCCTCGCGCTCCTCGAGCAGCGCGACGTCGTCCGCTCCGGCGAACCCGTCCAGGTGCGCCTGGACGAGCTGCTGGAAGGCCTCCGGTGCGATCACCCGCGGCTGCGTGTCCGTGCTGATGGTTCCCTCGTCTCTCGGCCGTGCCCTGCCGGCGCACTCGGCGCGCCGACCCCGGCGGTCCTGCGGCGGGACGGGATCTCCCCGCGCCGCTCGTCCGGCTCCCGTCGCCGTCCGGTGTCCATCCCGACCGGACCTGTCGACCGGAACCCCTCACGTGCACGACATGGGGTTCGACGGTCTTCCCGGCGGACAACAGCAAATCTAGCCCACAATGTTCCCCGCGCCGACGTCGACGACGCGAACGACCGCTGTCCCCGCCTCGTCCGACGCGGCGAGGTCGACCTCTGCGGTGATCGCCCAGTCGTGGTCGCCCTCGGGGTCGTCCAGGACCTGGCGGACCGTCCACCGGCCGAGGTGCTCGTCGATGACCAGCAGCTTCGGCCCGCGGGCGTCGGGGCCGGTGCCGATCTCGCCGTGCTCGTCGAAGTAGGGGTCCAGGGCGGCCGCCCAGGCCTCGGCCGGCCAGCCGCCCGGCCCGTCCAGCTCGCCGAGGTCCGCCCACCGCCGCCGCGCCGCCAGCTCCACGCGGCGGAACAGCGCGTTGCGGACCAGGACGCGGAACGCGCGGGTGTTGGCGGTCACCGGCGGCGGCCCCGCGTCCTGCGGTGACGGCGCGGCGGCGAGCCCCTCGGGGTTGCGCAGCGCCTCCCACTCGTCGAGCAGGCTGGAGTCGGTCTGGCGCACCAGCTCGCCCAGCCACGCCTCCAGGTCGTCCAGCTCCTCGGTCTTGGCCTCGTCGGGGACGGTCTGGCGCAGCGCGCGGTAGGCGTCGGCGAGGTAGCGCAGGACCAGGCCCTCGGACCGCGACAGGTTGTAGTGCTGCACGTAGTCGGCGAAGGTCATCGCCCGCTCGTAGAGGTCGCGGGCGACCGACTTGGGCGACAGGGCGTGGTCGGCGACCCACGGGTGGGCCTGGCGGTAGATCGCGAAGCCGGCCTCGAGCAGGTCCGCCAGGGGTCGGGGGTGGGTCACCGACTCCAGCAGGGCCATGCGCTGGTCGTACTCGATGCCCTCGGCCTTCATCGCGTTGACGGCCTCGCCGCGGGCCTTGAACTGCTGGGCGGACAGGACCTGGCGCGGGTCCTCCAGGATCGCCTCGACCACCGACAGCACGTCCAGGGCGTAGCTGGGGCTGTCGCGGTCCAGCAGCTCGACGGCGGTCAGCGCGAAGGGCGACAGCGTCTGGTTCAGCGCGAAGTCGATCTGCAGGTCCACCGTGATGCGCGCGCGGCGGCCCTCGGCGTCGGGCTCGGCCAGGCGCTCCACCACCCCGGCGGTCAGCAGCCCCCGGTACATGGCGATGACCTGGCGGATGTGGGCGCGCTGGGCGGCGCGGTCCTCGTGGTTGTCCTCCAGCAGGTGGCGCAGGGCGGCGTAGGCGTCGCCGGGCCGGTCGATGACGTTGAGCAGCATGCCGTGGCTGACCGCGAAGCTGGAGGTCAGCTTCTCCGGCTCGGCGCCGACCAGGCGGTCGAACGTGGCCTTGGTCCAGTTCACCGACCCCTCCGGCGGTTTGCGGTGCTTCACCTTGCGGCGCTTCTTCGGGTCGTCGCCCGCCTTGGCCAGCGCCTTGGTGTTCTCCACGACGTGGTCGGGGGCCTGGACGACGACCAGGCCGGTCGTGTCGTAGCCCGCCCGGCCGGCGCGCCCGGCGATCTGGTGGAACTCGCGGGCCTTGAGGTGGCGCATCCGCTGGCCGTCGAACTTCGCGAGGCCGGTGAACAGCACCGTGCGGATCGGCACGTTGATGCCGACGCCGAGGGTGTCGGTGCCGCAGATGACCTTGAGCAGGCCGGCCTGGGCGAGGGTCTCGACGAGGCGGCGGTAGCGCGGCAGCATGCCGGCGTGGTGGACGCCGATCCCCATCCGGATGAGCCGGCTGAGGGTGCGGCCGAACCCGGCGGTGAACCGGAAGTCCCCGATCAGGTCGGCGATCTGGTCGCGCTCCTCGCGGGTGGCGACCTTGAGGCTGGAGAGGGCTTGGGCCCGCTCGATGGCTTCCGCCTGCGTGAAGTGGACGACGTACACGGGCGCCTGGTGGGTGGTCAGCAGCTCCTCAAGCGTCTCGTGGATCGGGGTGGTGACGTAGGAGAAGTGCAGCGGCACGGGTCGGTCGGTGGAGGCGACGATGGCGCTGCGTCGGCCGGTACGGCGGTCGAGGTCGTCGCGGAACCGGCTCATGTCGCCGAGGGTGGCCGACATCAGCACGAACTGGGCGTTGGTGAGCTCCAGCAGCGGCACCTGCCAGGCCCAGCCGCGGTCGGGTTCGGCGTAGAAGTGGAACTCGTCCATCACGACCTGGCCGACGTCGGCGGTCGCGCCGTGGCGCAGGGCCAGGTTCGCCAGGATCTCCGCGGTGCAGCAGATGATCGGCGCCGTCGGGTTGACGCTGGCGTCGCCGGTGAGCATGCCGACGTTGACCGCCCCGAAGACCTCGATGAGCGCGAAGAACTTCTCGCTCACCAGCGCCTTGATCGGGGCGGTGTAGAAGGTCCGCTCGCCGCGCGCGAGGGCACCGAAGTGCGCCGCCACCGCGACCAGGCTCTTGCCCGACCCGGTCGGCGTGCTGAGCACCACGTTGGAGCCGGTCGCGACCTCCAGCAGCGCCTCCTCCTGGGCCGGGTAGAGCGTGAGCCCGCGCGCCGTTGTCCAGGCCGTGAACGCCTCGACCAGCCCGTCGGGGTCGTCCGCGGCGGGCAGCAGGTCCAGGAGCGCCGGGGGGCGCAGGGCCGAGGTGGTCACCCCGCAATCCTGCCCGCCGCGCGGCCGGCTCGGCACCGGCCGGTCCTTCAGGCGCGGCCCGTGGCGGCCGAACCTGAGGACCGGGGGGTTGGCGAGCGAGGGGACGGATGCGCGAGGAGGACCGCCAGCAGGCCGCGCTCGTGGCGGCCGTCCTCTGCGGCGTCGGGACGCTGTTCTGCCTGCCCAACCTGCTCGTCGCCGACGGGGTCGCGCCGATCAGCCGGGTCCAGGCGGCGACGGCGGCCGCGATCTGCCTGCTGCTCGGGGTCTGCTGCCTCGCCGGGCGCTGGCGGCGGATCACGTGGCCGCTGCACCTGACCGAGGTCGCCGGCATCAGCCTGGTGACGTGGGTGCTGCTCGCCGCGGGCGGCGGGGTGATCTCCGCGACGACGGCCCTGGCCTACGTCTGGTCGTCCATCTACGCGTTCGCCTACCTCGGCCCGCGATTCGCGGCGGGCTACGCGCTGCTGGCGACCACGCAGTTCACCGCGGCACTGGTCGTGCTGGGCGAGACCCAGCTGCTCCCCATCCGCGTCCTCATCACCATGGGCACCATCACCGCGGCCGGCGCGGTCGTCGGCGTGCTGCGGGCGCGCATCCAGCGGCTCGCGGAGACCGACAGCCTGACCGGGCTGCCCAACCGCCGCGCCTTCGAGCAGGCGCTGGACAGCGCGATCGCGCGCCGGCGCGCCGGTGGGTTCACCATCGCGCTGCTCGACCTGGACGGGTTCAAGCAGCTCAACGACACCGCCGGCCACGAGGCCGGCGACGACCTGCTGCGCGACGCGGCCGTCGCGTGGCAGGAGGTCGTCCGCCGGGGCGACCTGCTCGCCCGCCTCGGCGGCGACGAGTTCGTCGTCGTGCTGCCCGGGAGCAGTCCCGCCCGGGCCCACGAGGTCACCCGGCGCCTGGTCGAGGTCACCCCCCCGGGCGTCACGACCTCGGTGGGCGTGGCCGTCTGGCACCCCGGCGAGTCCGCCCGCGACACCGTCCGCCGCGCCGATCAGGCCCTCTACCGCGCCAAGCGCACCCACCCCGGCACCGTCGACATCGCCCCCACTCCGGCGCTGGCCGGGTAGCGCCGGGTGCGGACCCTGGGCGAGGATGTCGCCGTGCCTGGTGAGCGCGATCTGCCCGCGCTGCTGCGCGGCATGTCCCCGCGGCTGCACCCCGGGGCCTACGTCTACGCGCAGGTCGACGGCGCCGTCCCCGACGGCGCCGAGCCCGTCGTCACGGTCCGCGAGGACGAGGGCCTGACGCTCGTGCTGCCCCGCCAGCAGGCCGACGCCCTCGGACTGCCGTACGACTTCGTCGCCGCCTGGATCACCCTCGAGGTCCACTCGGCGCTGGAGGCCGTCGGCCTGACCGCCGCGGTCAGCCGCGCGCTCACCGACGCCGGCATCAGCGCCAACATGGTCGCCGGCTTCACCCACGACCACCTGTTCGTCCCCCACCCCCGCGCCACCGACGCCCTCCACGCCCTCCAGTCCCTGTCCAGGACGCTCTAGTAGCCGCCGGACCATCTGACAGCCCCGCCCCCGTGGCCTAGGCTGTGCCCCTGCACCAGGATCGGTCCGACCACGAGCGCGCCCCCGCGCCCCTCCGGACCGACCCCAGCAGGCCGGGGTAGCTCAGTCGGCAGAGCGGCTCACTCGTAATGAGCAGGTCCGGGGTTCGATTCCCCGCCTCGGCTCCACCCCCTGACCGGGCGATACGTCCAGTCGGAGGCCCATCTCCGCCTCTCGACCTATCCCCCTCTCGACGGCCGTGACGGGCTGATGACGGGCGAGAGCATGTGGGCTGCCTACGGGTGACCCGTCGGGTGTCCCGGGGCTACCTGGAGGAGGCGCGGCCTCACCCGGCTCGCTGATCGCTCTGGACCAGCTCCTCCGCTGTCGGCAAGTCCTGCGGCGGCCGCTTGCTGGGAATCGGTAGGTCTACGACCGAGCCTGGCTGCGGCATGAGGCGGGCCAGAGGGCGCCTCTCCGGCTGACGCAAAAGGTCTGCCACCTTCACCAGGTGGATTGTCAGGTGATCCTCCCACTTCGCCCTAGCCACTTCCTCCTTCGCGTCGCGGGTGAAGCTGTAGGCAAAGATGTAGCCGACGTCGTGCTTGCCTCGGCGCATTGCCGTCTCAAAGTTGTCAACCACGTTGCGCCCGACCTTGTCGGACTGCTTAACCTGAATGGGGTCCCTGGTTAGGAACGAGTAGCCATCTATGCCCATGTCGTGCGACCGGCGGGGCGAGTGCGTTCCATGTACTTGAGAGACTACCCAGTTCTGGAATTCGAATGGCTTCAGCGCGCGAACTGCCTCCATGGTTATGGGCATTCCCACAATGTTCGGCTTTACGCTGCCCTTGGACAACTTCGCGATGCGACGCTTCATGATCTCCATCGCGGTAGGTGAAATGTCAATTCCCACCCAACGGCGTCGGAGTCGCTCCGCTACCGCGATTGTGGTACCGCAGCCGCAGAAGGGATCAAGAACCACGTCGCCGGGGTTGCTCGATGCGCAAATCACTCGCTCGAGGAGCGCCTCTGGCTTCTGGGTCGGATAGCCCAGCGCCTCCCGCGCTCTTGCCTGTAGAGGCTTGACGTCGGTCCACAGGTCTTGGAGGGGCACGCCTGGCATCTCGTCCAGGTACCGCTTCTCCTGCGGCACATTGCCCGGGGCCGTCTGCACCACGAGTCCGCGCGCTACGAGGTCCTGCATGTTTGCCTCGGAGTAGCGCCAGTTGCGGGTAACGCCCATGACCTCATACGCCGGGTTGCCCTTGGCGGCTCCCCCCGGCCCTGTCATGTCGCTCAAGCGGAAGCGCCGACCAGAGTGCTGTTCCGAGAAACGGTAGAACTGATCCACATAGCTCTGATCGTAGGGAGTGTACTGAGTATTCCATGTGTAACTACTGCTCTTCGTGTAGAAGAGTAGAGTGTCGTGGATGCGTCCGTAACCGCGGCGGCCCTGTTTGGCATCGCTATGCGCGCTCGTCCGCTTCCACACAATCTCGGAACGGAACTTGTCCCAACCGAAAACCTCGTCGAGCATGACCTTAAGGTAGTGGCTGGCGCTGGTGTCGCAGTGCAAGTAGATTGAGCCCGTGCTCTTCAGCACCCGATGAAGCTCCCGCACCCGCTCACGCATCCAGCCGATGTAGACCTGAATCCCTCCTTCCCAGCGATCCTCAAATGAACGTACTTCCGCTTCGTCCCCCCAGATGACTTCATAGTGGCGGTTGGAAAAGAAGGGTGGGTCAAGGTAGATTAAGTCGACGCATTCGTCTGCGAGTTCTGAGAGGCGGAGGAGATTATCCTCGCAGTAAAGAGTTCTACTCTCCGGAACATCACGCACGAAGCCCCCTCGCCACGTAAGGCCCACTCTGCTCTTTACGGTACGTCCTGGACCTATAGCCAGCAAGGGGTATCGGCTACTTCTAACGCTTACTTGAGCCAGTTGGCAACACTGGCGTAACTACGTGCTTGGAATGCGGAGGTGGATCATGGGGCCGCAAAGTGACGCTGACAGGGGCGACATGAAGGCCGGCGTGGAAGGTGGCATGCGGTGGAAGGTCCACGGAGAGCGGTCGATCTATGCAAGTGACTGGGTCAGGCTGACGCTGGTAGACGTTGAGCAGCCGGACGGGCATCGCTTCGAGCACCACGCCGTACGGATGCACCCTGTGTCCGCGGTAGTAGTGCTGGATGACGCGGGCCGCGTCTTGTTGGAGTGGCGGCACCGGTTCATTACCGACACTTGGGGCTGGGAGGTCCCGACCGGGATAGTCGACGCCGGGGAGACACCGGCCGAGGCAGCAATGCGGGAAGTCGAGGAGGAGACTGGGTGGCGACCGTCGCAGGTGGTGCCGATGCTGAGCTATGAGCCGAACAACGGCATCGCCGACTCGCGGCACCACGTCTTTCTCGCACAAGGCGCTACGTACGTCGGGGAGCCGACGGACAAGAACGAGTCCGACCGTGTCGAGTGGTTCCCGCTCGATGAGATCGGCGGGCTGATCGAGCGGGGCGAGCTGCTGGACGGGCCGTCGCTGGTCGGGCTACTGCACGTCTTGGCGTTCCCACGTGATCGGGCCGGCCTCGGGTAGGTCGTCGTTGAGTTCCTGGTCGAGCTGGCGGACGCACGGGGTGTCGGACCAGGGCTCCAGGTGGGCGCGGAAGACGAGGACCTGGTGCTCGTAGCGGGCCGACTGCGTTTCTCGGGCGTGCTCCAGCGCCTTGCGGGCCACGGTGCACGCCTCCTCGACCTCGCCGTCCTGGACGAGGCAGGTGGCGAGGTCGAGCAGGAGGCCAGCGCGGGCGCGGACGAAAGTCGGGTCGGCCTCGGCGAGGGCGGCGCGCAGCATCGGCTCGGCGTCGTGCTTGCGGGCGAGGTGGCCGAGGACTTGACCCTTCCAGCGCAGCAGGTGCGAGGCGTCGAAGTGCGCCAGGGCAGGGGTGCGCTCTTCGCCGGCCGCAGCTCGTGCCATGGCTGCGTCGGCGCGCTCCAGGGCGTGCAGCGCCGCGGTGGTGTCGCCGACGTTGGCGAGCATCTCGGCCTCGGCCGCGTGGAGCCAGGCGGTGAACGTCGATGACGTCCGCTGCGCGGCGATGGTGCGCGCCTGGGCGATGAGGGGGAGCGCGGCGCGGGCGTTGCCGGAGAACAGCGGCAGGTAGCCCATCTGGGCGGTGGCGAAAGCGTGCAGGGTCGGCTGGTCGGCTTCGCGGGCCGCCTGGGCGGCGAGGCGGAGGTGCTGCCAGGCGGCCTTGGGCTGGTCCATGTCGAGCGCCTGCCAACCCAGCAGGGCCGCCACGTCGCTGCCGACCTCGGCCAGGTGCGTCCGGGTCGTGGGGGTCATGGGCAGCCCCCGGAGGTCCTGCACGCGGGCGAGGTGTGCGGCCAGGTCGCGGAAGACCGCGGGCGCGCCCATGCGCCGGTCGATGCGGCGGAACCCGTCGGTCAGCTGGTCCAGGTCGGCGAGGAGTCCGGCGTCGACGCGCACGGGCCGGCGGATGCTGGCCGGCGGTCGGGCTGGCAGGGGCGCGGTGGCGAGTGCTGAGGGCTTGGGCGTCCGAGCCGGTGGCGGCGATGGCGAGGGTTCGGCGGCGAGGCCGAGCAGGTGCGAGGGGATGGCGAGGCCCTCGGCGAACCGCTCGAAGCTCTCCAGCTTCTCGACGCGGTTCACTCCGCGTTCGATCTCGCTGATCCGTGATTGCGGGAGCCGCACGAGGCTGCCGACGGCCTCCTGGCTCGCGCCGGTGCGCTGCCGGAAGATGCGGATGACGCGCGCCATGTCGCGGTCGGCCAACGCCGCGGCCATGTCGTCGCGCTCCCACAGCCCGGGCGGAGCGGTGGGCCGGTCCGGTATGCGACGTGGCACCCTCTCCCCCCTCCCTGCGCCAGGTCCGTCCGCAGTCGCCGGACGAGCGCCCATACGCCCTGTGTATACGCCAGGTGGGTGGGATTCGCCTCCCCCAAGCGCGATCGTGCTGGCCATGAGCGCGACGCGGAAGGAGGTCGAGGTGGTCGGGACGACGGGGACGCTTGGGGCGGCGGCGGCCGTGGGTCGGGGGAGTGCGGGCTATTCGCTGCGCTCCTCGGCCCGGCGCTGCCGGACGAGCTGGTCGTACATGCCGGCCAGCAGCTCCCGCTCGCGCGGCCCGAGGCGAGGGTCGGCCTCGACGGCCTCCAGCACGCTCACGACGGCGTCGTCGCGGGCGCTGGCGGGCAGGTACCCCAGGAGTCGGCCGAGGGTGCCGTCTGCCACCTCTAGGGCTTGCTCCATCTGGGTGACCAGGTGTGGCCGCGGTGCGGACTGGCCGGCCTCCCAGGACGACACCGCGCCGGGGGAGACGTCCAGCAGCCGGGCGAGTTCGCGCTGGGACATGCCTGCGGTGGTGCGCGAGCGCTGGAGCGCACGCCGGAAGACCTCTCGCTGCTCGGGGCTCGCTGCCACGCGCCTGCCGCCCTCCGTGTCTCGCCGTCGCTCTTCGCGCTGATCCCGCACAGCATCGCGCGTCGCCGCCCACCGAACCAGGACGCCTCGCGGCCTGCACAAAAACGCTTGACATCGCACAGCAAGTGCGGCACTGTCGGTTCTGCACAGCGTTGCAGTGCAGCGCACAGGAAAGGTAGAGACGTGACCGTCATCCTGATCGCCGTCTGGGTCCTCGTGGCCGTGCTGATCGCCATCGACCTGGTGCGCGTGTACCGCCGCTCGGTCGCCGGCATCGAGGAGGCCGTCCACGTCGTGGACGAGGTCGAGGCCGAGCGCGAGGCCGTCGTCCGCGTCATCCGGGAGCGTCTGGCAGAGGCGGCGGCGCGTGGCGAGTCGTGACCTGGCTGCTGGCCGTCGGTCGACCCGTTCTGGTCCCGGCGGCCGGCGCCTCAACCGCAGTGGTGTCAACGGCCGCGGGAGCGGCGGAGGGAGGGGAGCGGTGCACGACTTCTTCAGCGCCGTGACGAAGTTCGCGCTGCTGGTCGGCGCGGTGATCTGGTTCGTGTCCAACCCGGGCCAGGCCGGCGATCTGGCCGGGGTGGCGATCGACTTCGGCGGCCGGTTCATCGAGGCCGTCGTCGCGTTCGTCTCCGGCGTCACCGAGGGGCTGGGATGACCCGGCTGCGCATCGAGGTCCGCGCCGCCGACGAGTTGGGGCCGGGCGACCTGTTCGCCTCGGCGCTGCTGGTCGCCGGTTCGCACGAGGACCCGTTCGAGTTCAAGCCGCGGGTCGTGTCGGTCGGTGCGGACCCGGGATGGCCGGGGGCGGTGCGCATCCACACCGACGACGGCGACACCATCGCCATGCGCGCGGACACCCCGGTGTTCGTCCGCGTCGGCGAGGTGGCCTCGTGACCACCGGGCGGGAGCGCCCCCGGGCGGCCCGGCTGGCGGCCGACCCGGCTCGCCGGGGCGGCGGGCGCGGTCAGGCTGTGACCGCTGCGGCCGGCGCGATGCGTCAGCTGTGGTTGGACGGCGCTGCCTCGGCCCGCGCCGCGGGCCGGGCCCCGGGGATGGTCCCCGCCGTCGTCTGGCCGCGGCTGGCCGACGCCGCGCGGACCGCGGCGGTTCCGCGGCTCAACCCGTACTGCCGCCACGCGCTG
>JAUJNP010000012.1:0-8860 GCA_030448105.1 Acidimicrobiales bacterium
GCGGCGGCCCCCGGTCGGGGTCGCGGCCGTTGTGGGGCGCGGCCGCCCCCGCGGCGGGGGCGGCGGTGACGAAGGGGGGGCCGTCGCGCTCGCCCACCACCGGCACGAACAGCTCCCCGCCGCGGTACCGTCGCGTGTCGATGGCCACCCCGTCGAGGTCGACGTCGGCGCCGAGCAGCGCGCCGGCGGCGGCGGCCGCCACCTCGGCCGCCGTGAACCTCATGCCCGGCCAAGGTAGTGGCGCGGTGGTGCCGGCAGCCCCTGCTTACACTCGGTCCATGGCCGGACCGCCGCCCCGCACCCGCCTGGTGGTGATCTTCGGGGGGGTGTCGGCCGAGCACGACGTGTCCTGCACCACCGCCGCCCACGTGCTGCGCGCCGTCGACCCGGAGCGCTACGACGTGGTGCCTGTTGCCGTCACCCGCGAGGGCCGGTGGGTGTTGTCGGAGGGCACGGCGAAGGCGTTGGTGGAGGGGCCGGCCGGCCTCCCCGCCGCCCTGTCCACCGAAGGGCCGGACCTCGACCCGCTGCCCACCGTCACCTCCGAGGCCGAGAGCCCGCTGGTGGTGCTCCCCCTCATCCACGGGCCCCTCGGCGAGGACGGCACCCTGCAGGGGATGCTCGAGCTGGCCGACGTCCCCTACGTGGGGGCGGGCGTGCTCGGCTCGGCGCTGTGCATGGACAAGGCCATGGCCAAGGTGGTCGCCGCCGCCGCCGGCCTGCCCCAGCCCCGTCACCTCGCCAGCCGCGACGTGCACGCCGGCGACGACTTCGCGGCGCGGGTGGCCGACGAGCTGGGCTTCCCCGTGTTCGTGAAGCCGGCCAACCTCGGGTCCTCGGTGGGCATCACCAAGGCGGCCGACCCCGCGGCGCTGGCGGTGGCGCTGGCCACTGCCCTCGCCTACGACGAGTGGGTGCTGGTGGAGGAGGCGGTGGTGGGCCGCGAGATCGAGGTGGCGGTGCTCGGCAACGCCGAACCCCGGGCGTCGGTGCCGGGCGAGGTGATCCCCACCCACGAGTTCTACGACTACGAGGACAAGTACCTCGACGGCGCCGCCCAGCTCGTCATCCCCGCTCCACTGCCACCGGAGGTGACGGAGGAAGCCCGCCGCCTCGCCCTGGTCGCCTTCGCCGCCCTGCGGGCCGACGGCCTTGCCCGGGTCGACTTCTTCTACGAGGAGGACGGCCGGGGCCTGCTGCTCAACGAGGTCAACACGCTGCCCGGCTTCACCCCCTACTCGATGTACCCGTCGCTGTGGCAGGCGTCGGGCGTGAGCTACGGCGAGCTGGTCGACGAGCTGGTGCGCTTGGCGGTGGAGCGCCACGAGCACCGCCGGGGCCACGGCCGGCCCCAGCGCCCGTAGGGGCGGCGGCACAACTTGGCCGCTGGCGCCAGAATACATGAGTTGGCGCCACAATGGCGCTAACCTCTACCCGTGCCGAGCATCCAGGTGAAGGACGTCCCCGACGCCATCCACGCCATCCTGCGCCAGCGGGCGGCAGCCGCAGGGAAGTCGCTGCAGGAGTACCTCCTCGAACGGCTCGTCGCCGATGCCCGGACGCCGACACTCGACGAGTTGCTGGACCGGGCCGGCGGCCGCGCCGGAGGTCGAGCCGGTCTGGCGGCGGCGGCGAAGGCGGTGCGCGCCGAGCGCGAAACGAGGTGATCGTGGTCGACGCCAGCGTCATCGTCACCGCGCTGGCCGACGACGGACCAGATGGTGACGGGGCACGGAGGAGGCTGCGAGGTGAGCGTCTGGCCGCGCCCCATCTCATCGACGTCGAGGTGGTCGCCGCCTGGCGACGCATGAGCCTGGCCGGTCAGCTCGACGAACGTCGTGTCGGTCTCGCCCTTGGCGATCTGCGCGTCCTCCGCCTCGACCGCGTGCCCCACCAGCCGCTCGTCGACCGGTGCTGGCAGCTTCGTACGAACCTCACGGTGTACGACGCCATGTACGTCGCGCTGGCCGAGATGACCGACTCGGTCCTCCTCACCGCCGACGGCAAGCTCGCCGGCTCACCCGGGCCCCGGTGCCGGATCGAAGTGCTCTCCTGACACCGGGGGATCAGCGGCGGTCTAGCTCGGCGAGGACGGCCCGGCGGCGGCGGCGGAGCCAGGCGAGGTCGGGCGGGAGACCGGCGGCCTGGCGCACCTCCACCTCGGTGGCCACGCCCACCACCATGGCCGCCACCGTCAGGATGGTCTCCTCGGGCACCGCCGCCCCCGCCCGCCGCAGGAGGGGGCCCACCGCTTCGAGCAGCTGGGTGGAGGCCGGTGGGCCCAGGCGCACCACCTCGCGGACCAGGGCCAGCAGCTCGGGCCGGCGCGTGCCCAGGCGGAAGGTGGCGTCGACCACCCCGGTGACCCGGGCGGCGCCGTCGTCGGGAGCGGCGGGGGCGAGGGTGGCCTCGAGCTCGGCCGCGGTCCGCGCGATCACTCCGCCCAAGAGCGCCTCCTTGGACGGGAAGTAGTAGAGGATCGTCTGCTTCCGCACCCCGAGGCCCTCCGCCAGGGCGTCGAGGGAGGTGGCGCCGTAGCCGCGGGAGGCGAAGCTGGCCAGGGCGGCGCGGAGCACGCGGTCGCGGGTGCTGCGTGCATCGTCCATCTACCAAATGGTAGACAACGGGGGTGATCCCCGAGGCTCTGGCCGGGAAGCGCATCGCCGTCACCGGGTCCACCGGGTTCCTCGGCACCGCGCTGGTCGAGCGACTGCTGCGCTCGGTGCCCGGATGCGAGCTGGTGCTGCTCGTCCGCCGAGGTCGGATGCGGTCGGTGGAGCAGCGGGCCCGCCGCGAGATATTCAAGAACGACTGCTTCGACCGGCTGCGGTCCGAGCTGGGGGGCGCGGCCGCGTTCGAAGAAGCCGTGGCTCGGCGGGTCCAGGTGATCGCCGGCGACGTGGGCACCGACGGCCTCGGCCTCGACGACGACGGCCGGTCCGCCCTCGCCTCCTGCGACATCGTGATCCACTCCGCCGCCACGGTGTCGTTCGACTCGCCGCTCGACGGCGCAGTGGAGGTGAACCTCCTCGGCCCGACCCGCATCGCCGCCACCCTGGGCGAGCTGGGGGTCGCACCGCACCTGGTCGCGGTGTCCACCTGCTACGTGGCCGGCAACCGCCGGGGGGCGGCGCCCGAGATCCGGGTGGACGAGAGCCCGTTCTGGCTCGACGTCGACTGGCGCCAGGAGGTGACCTCGGCCCGGCGCCTGCGGGCCGACGCCGAGGCCGAGAGCCGCACCCCCGACCAGCTCGAGCGCTTCGCCGCCGAGGCCCGCCGGGAGCTGGGCGCCGCCGGCGTGCCCCTCCTCGCCGAGAAGACCGAGCAGCGCCGCACCGCATGGGTGCGCGACCGGCTGGTGGAGGCGGGCCGGGCCCGGGCCGCCTCGCTCGGCTGGCCCGACGCCTACGCCATGACCAAGGCGCTCGGGGAACGGGCGTTGGGTGAGAGCCGGGGCGCGGTGCCGGTGTCGATCGTGCGCCCCGCCATCATCGAGTCGGCCTGGTCGGACCCGGTGCCGGGTTGGATCCGCGGCTTCCGCATGGCCGAGCCGGTGATCATCTCCTACGCCCGGGGCCTCCTGCGGGAGTTCCCGGGCGTGCCCGAGGGCGTGGTCGACGTCATCCCCGTCGACCTGGTGGTCGGCGCCATCTGCGCGGTCGCCGCCCGTGGGCCGCTCCACTCCGACGGCGAGCCCGACGTCACCCAGGTCGCCTCGGGCTCGGCCAACCCGCTGCGCTACCAGCGCCTGGTGGACCTCGTGCAGGCCTGGTTCGGCGCGCACCCCCTCTACGACAACGAGGGCCAGCCCATCACCGTGCCCGAGTGGTCCTTTCCCGGCCGGGGCCGGGTGCAGGGCCAGCTCGCCCGCTCCCTGAGACTGCTGGAGCGGGGCGAGCGGGTGCTCCAGGCGCTGCCGCTGCGGGGTCGCCAGGCCGAGCTGTCGGCGCGGGTGGAGGAGAAGCGGGAGCTGGCCGAGCGGGCCTTGGGCTACGTCACCCTCTACGGCGCCTACACCGAGTGCGAAGCGCTCTTCGGCGTCGACCACCTCCTCGACCTCGACGCCGCCATGACCGCGACCGACCGTCGCCAGTTCGGCCTCGACCCGCGGGTGATCGACTGGGACCGGTACGTGCAGGACGTGCACCTCCCCTCGGTGGTCCAGCACGCCCGGGTCCGCACCGAGCCCGGCCGGGCCGGTGGGGAGAGCCGCCAGCAGCGCCTCCGTCGCCAGGTGCTCTCCTCCGAACGCCAGATGGCCGCCTTCGACCTGGAGAACACCCTCATCGCCTCCAACGTGGTGACGAGCTACGCCTGGCTCGCCAGCCGGCGCCTCCCCCGCGAAGACAAGCCCCGGTTCGTGGCCGACCTGGTGGCCGAGGCCCCCAAGCTGCTGCGCCTCGACCGCCGCGACCGCAGCGACTTCCTGCGCCACTTCTACCGGCGCTACACCGACGCCCCGGCCGACCAGCTCGGCACCGACTCGGTGGAGCTGCTGAGCGAGCTGATCCTCACCAAGTCGTTCCCGGCCGGCATCCGGCGCGTCCGTGAGCACCGGGCCCTCGGGCACCGCACCGTGCTCATCACCGGCGCCCTCGACTTCGTGGTCGAGCCCCTTGCCCCGCTGTTCGACGACATCATCGCCGCCCACCTCTCGGTCACCGAGGACGGCCTCTACACCGGGCAGATGACCGACGTGCCCCCCACCGGGGAGACCCGGGCCTCCGCCCTCTACGACTTCGCCGCCCGCCATGACCTGGACCTCGACCAGTGCGTCGCCTACGCCGACTCGGCCAGCGACCTGCCCATGCTCGAGGTGGTCGGCTTCCCGTCGCCGTCAACCCCGAGACCCGCCTGTCGGCCCTCGCCCGCAAGCGGGGTTGGCTGGTGGAGCAGTGGGAGAAGGCCCCCGGCGGGACGGCTCCCCTCTTGCCCCTCGCCACCCGCCGCGGCCCCCGCCGGGAGCACCCGTGAGCCCCCGCTGGGGTTGGGGCGGAGCGCATGAAGGCGCTGCGCTTCGAGCGTAAGCCGGCCGCTTCGCGGCGGCCATGGTGGCCAGTCGGGTCGTCCCCGGGCGGGGCGCCAGCGTGGGTCCGTTGCGCCTGGCCGACGTCGACCCTCCCGAGCCGCCCGGTGACGGATGGGTGCGGCTGCGGCCCCGCCTGGCCGGCATCTGCGGGAGCGACCTGGCCACCATCGACGGCCGGTCGTCGCGCTACTTCGAGCCCATCGTGTCGTTCCCGTTCACCCCCGGCCACGAGGTGGTGGGCGACCTCGACGACGGCGGCCGAGCCGTGCTCGTGCCGGTGCTGGCCTGTGCCGCCCGAGGCGTCGAGCCCCCGTGCCGGCAGTGCGCGACCGGGGCGATCAACCGTTGCGAACGGGTCGCGTTCGGGCACCTCGAGCCGGGCCTGCAGACCGGGTTCTGCGCCGACACCGGCGGGGGGTGGTCCACGTCGCTCGTCGCCCACGAGAGCCAGCTCGTCGCCGTGCCCGACGGCCTGTCCGACGAGGCGGCGGTGATGGTGGAACCCACCGCTTGCGCGGTGCACGCCGCCGGCGTAGTCGGTGCGGTCGACACCGTCGCCGTGCTCGGCGCCGGCACGCTGGGGCTGCTGACCATCGCCGCCTTGCGTGCCGGCACCGGCGCCGGCGTGGGCACCGTCGTCGCAACGGCCAAGCACCCGGTGCAACGGCGGTGGGCGGTCGAGCTCGGTGCCGACCGGGTGGTCGCGCCCGGGGAGCTGGCCCGGGCCGTGCGGGCGGCCACCGGCTCGTGGAGGCTGGGCGCCCAGCTCACCGGCGGGTTCGACGTGGTCGTCGACTGCGTCGGCAGCGCGGAGTCGATCGCCCAGGGCCTGTCGGTGGTCGCCCCCGGCGGCACGGTGGTGCTGGTGGGGATGCCCGGCCACACCGCCCTCGACCTCACCCCGCTGTGGCACCGCGAGACGAGCGTGCGCGGCTGCTACGCGTACGACCGCGCCGACTTCGAAGCCGCCCTGGATCTGGTGGCGGCGGCCGACCTCGGTCGCCTGGTGAGCGCCACCTACCCGCTCGACCGCTACCCCGAGGCGGTCGAGCACGCGGCCGCCGCCGGCCAGCGCGACGCCGTGAAGATCGCCTTCGACCTCCGTGGGGAGCGCCGCCGGTGACCCCACCGCCGATTGAGAGGACCCCCTGATGCCCCGCCCCGGGTTCGTGCTGGAGGTCGACGGGTCGACCCCGCCCCTGCTGTTCCATTCCGGTGAGGGCTTCCGCCTGGAGAAGCTGCCGGCCGGCCGCAGCCGGGTGGTGTACCCGGCCGAGCCCCTGGCGCCCCTCGACGACGTGGACGGCGCCATCCGCGCCGCCCTGCTCGCGCCGCTGGGCGACAGCGCCCCGCTGCCCGACCTACTGCACCCGGGCATGAAGCTCACCATCGCCTTCGACGACGTGTCGCTGCCGCTGCCCAAGATGCGCCGGCCCGACATCCGCTCGCGGGTGATCGAGGCGGTGCTCGACCTGGCCGCCGCCGCCGGCGTCGACGACGTGCACCTCATCGCCGCCCTCGCCCTGCACCGGCGCATGACCGAGGACGAGCTGCGCCACGCCGTCGGCGACCGCGTCTACGACGCCTTCGCCCCGTCCGGGGCGCTCTACAACCACGATGCCGAGGACCCCGACCAGCTCGCCTACCTGGGCACCACTGACCAGGGCGAGGAGGTGGAGATCAGCAAGCGGGCAGCCGAGTCGGACCTGCTCGTCTACGTCAACATCAACATCGTGGCCATGGACGGTGGCCACAAGTCCACCGCCACCGGCCTGTCGAGCTACCGGAGCCTGCGTCACCACCACAACGTGGCCACCCTCGAGCACAGCCGATCGTTCATGGACCGACACCGCTCCGAGCTGCACCACTCCAACTGGCGCATGGGCGACGTGCTGAAGGCGGCCGGCGTGAAGGTCTTCCAGATCGAGACCACTCTGAACAACGACACCTTCGGGCTCGAGGCCCTGCGCGGCGGCGGCCCGCTGGGCATGCTCCAGAAGCGGGAGTGGGAGTGGACCGCCCGTGACCGGGCCGCCTTCGTGGCCATGCAGGCCGGTCTCGGGCGGCTCAGCCCGAAGAACCGGCGCCGCACCTTCCAGTCCTGGGAGGCCCCCTACGGGGTGACCTCAGTGCAGGCGGGCGAGGTCGACGCGGTGCACGAGCGCACCCTCGAACACGTCCACGCCCAGCACCTGGTGCCGGTGGAGGGTCAGACCGACGTGCTCACCATGGGCCTGCCCTACATCTGCCCCTACAACGTGCACTCGATCATGAACCCGATCCTGGTGATGTGCCTGGGGCTCGGTTACTTCTTCAACCTCTACCGGGGACGGCCGCTGGTGCGCGAGGGCGGGGTGCTGATCATGACCCACCCCACGCCGTGGGAGTTCCACCCCGTCCACCACCCGAGCTACATCGACTTCTTCGAGCAGGTGCTGGCCGACACCACCGACCCGACCGAGATCGAGGCCCGCTACGAGAAGCAGTTCGCCGAGGACGAGTGGTACCGCCACCTGTACCGCACCAGCCACGCCTACCACGGCGTCCACCCGTTCTACATGTGGTACTGGGGCGCCCACGCCCTCCGCCACCTCGGCCAGGTGACCATCGTGGGCGGCGACCCGAGGGCCGTCCGCCGGCTCGGCTTCCGCCCGGCGACGTCGATGGCCGACGCCCTGGAGATGGCCTCCGACGTGGTGGGCCGCGAGCCCACCATCACCCACTTCCACAACCCGCCCATCCTCATGGCCGACGTCACGTGAAGCGCCCGTCCGCCGGCTCTGTCACCGGCCGGGTCGGGTTCCCGTACCGGGCGCCCACCGTGCCCGCCGGCGTGAAGGTGCCCACGGAGTCCGAAGCCCTCGGCGCCCACTACGACACCCGCTGGGCCCGCAGCTTCGGGGCCCGCTGGGCCCGCACCGTGCTGCTCGAGGGGGCGGTGCGCCCACTCGTGCGCCTGGTGGCCGACCCCGACCGGCGCGGCTACGACCGCCTGGCGGCGCTGGACGGGCCGGTGATCTTCGCCGCCAACCACCACAGCCACGTGGACGCCGGGCTACTGCTGAGCTCACTGCCCGAACCGTGGCGCTACAAGGTGTTCACCGGGGCGGCGGCGGACTACTTCTTCTCCAACCGGGTGACGGCCACCCTCTCGGCGCTGGCCCTCGGTGCCATACCGATCGAGCGTTCGGAGGTCACCCGCCGCTCGGCCGATGAGGCCGCCGCCCTGATCGACGACGGCTGGAGCATGGTGATCTTCCCCGAGGGCGGGCGCAGCCCCGACGGGTGGGGCCAGCGCTTCCGGGGCGGCGCCGCCTACCTGTCCATCCGGTGTGGCGTGCCGGTGGTGCCGGTCCACATCGAGGGCACCGGCCAGATCCTGCCCAAGGGCACGAAGAAGCTCCGGCCGGGTCGCACCAGGGTGACGTTCGGACGCCCCCTGCGCCCGGCCGACGGGGAGAGCTCGCGGCGCTTCGCCGCCCGCCTGGAGCAGGAGGTGGCTGCCCTCGCCGACGAGGTGGCCGGCGACTGGTACACCGCCCGCCGCCGGGCCCACGCCGGGACCAGCCCGCCCCTCACCGGCCCCGACGCCGGCGCCTGGCGCCGCACCTGGGCCCTGAGCCAACGCCGAGGCCGCCCCCGACCCGCGGCCTCACCCCCACGCTGGCCCAAGTTATGATCCCCGGCCCTGACCCCCGGCCCGTCCACAGTGGTGACGCTGCGCAGTCCGCCAGGCGGAGCAGCGCTACAGATGCCCGCGGATCGGCGAAGCCGGACCCGCCGCAAGGCGGGTCAAGCCAACACAGTCCGCCAGGCGGAGCAGCGCTACAG
>JAUJNP010000012.1:8960-85031 GCA_030448105.1 Acidimicrobiales bacterium
CAGTCCGCCAGGCGGAGCAGCGCTACAGGTGTAAGCCGGATCGGCGAAGCCGGACCCGCCTCCGGCGGGTCAACCTAGTTCGGTGACGGTCAGCTCGACGGGGACGTTGCCGCGGATGGCGTTGGAGTAGGGGCACAGCTCGTGGGCCTGGGCCACGGCCGCCTCGGCGACGTCGTGCTCGGCGCCGGGCAGGTTGACCTCCAGCTCCACGTTGAGGGCGAAGCCGCCGGTGTCGTTGGGACCGATGCCGACCACGGCGGTCACAGTGGAGCGCTCGGTGTCGACCTTCATCCCCCGGGCCACCCGCTTGAGGGCGCTGTGGAAGCAGGCGGCGTAGCCGGCGGCGAAGAGCTGCTCGGGGTTGGTGGTGCCGGCGGTCTCGGGACCGCCCAGGCCCTTGGGCAGCGTGAGCTGCACGTCGACGTTGCCGTCGGAGGACGCGACTCTGCCCTCGCGCCCCCCCTCGGCGGTGGCCATAGCGGTGTAGAGCTCGTTCATGGGGCAACCCTAGGCAGCCGGTGGCTCACCCGCCCCCGTCGAGGCAGTCGCTCATGATGTCGCCGAACTCCTCGGCGATGGACGGGTCGATGTCGGTGAGGTCCCGGGCGTCGACGATCGAGTCGACCTCGTGGTCGGAGAGCTCGTTGCGCAGCTCGTCGGCCCCGCAGGTCGCCTCCTCCCGGGAGTATCCGTTGCGCTCGAGCATGGCCACGAGCGGGTCGTCGCTCGGAGGCACGGAGCCGGTCGTGATGGTGGCGTCGATGATCGTGGTGGTGGTGGACGGCGCCGACGCGTCCACCTCGACACCGCACCCGGCCAGGACCAACCCGGCCGCCAGCACCACCAGCCGCGCCCGGCCACCGGTCCACCCAACGCGCCGGTCAGCCATCGGCGTGCTCGATGGCGCAGTCGGCAATGGCCTCGGTGAGGGTCTTGCGAGAGAGCCGGCTGAGCGGGGCGAGCGACTGCGTGCGGTCGAACCGGTCGAGCTCGTCGGCGAACTGGCGCAGCTCGCCGTCGTCGAGGGTGCGGGCCGCCTGGTCGGCGACGCAGCGGACCTGGGCAGGGGTGAACTGCTGCTGCTCGGCCACGGTGTCGAGGTCGGCGACCAGGTCGGCCGCCGTCGGCGCCGGCTCGTCGCCCGAGCACCCGGGGGCCCCCGCGGCGACGGCCAGCGCGCCGGCGGCGACGAGCGGGGACAGGCGACGCACAGCCGGCGATCTTTCCACAGCCCCTGCCTCGCACCGCCCTCGACGACGCTCAGGACCGCGACTGCGCCGGCGGACGGCACGGCGTGTTGACCGTCAACCAGACCTGCTCGGGGTTGGCGCCCACCCGGGCCCGCAGACCGTCTCGGGCGGCCGCCACCTCGGCCACCTCCGCCGACCGGCGTGGGGATTGGGCGAGGGTCCAGCCCTGCCCGGCGAACCAGGCCCGGGCCCGGCCCGTCACCCCCTCACGGTCGACGCCGCCGGCGCGCCACTGGCGGTGCTCGGCATAGGTGACCTCGTCGGACCGGCCGGTCAGGTCGCAGGCCTCCGGGCCCACGGTGAACGACCTCCATCTGCCGTCGGGAGCCACCGTCGCCACCAGCTCGTCGGCCACCGCCCGGGCCCGGTCCAGCTCGTCCTCGGCCGAAGTCGACGCCCTCACCCCGGCCACAGCGCCCTGGCCCCGCTCTCGATCACGTCGACGCCGTCCTCGACGGCCTCCACCGTGCCGTCCAGCACCTGGCGGCCCCCTTCGATCACGTCCTGGCCCACGTCGACGCTCCCGTCGAGGGCATCGTCGACGAGAGGCACCTCGGTGCGGTCCTGCCAAGCGTCGACGGCGCGGTCCACCCCGGCCAGCCCGTCGCGCAGGTCTTCCCGGGCCTGGTCGACCGGGGCCTGGATCCGCTCGACGGTGCTGAGCTCTCGCCGGTCGAGGGCGGCGTCGTCGTCGACCACCACGGCCAGGGCGTTGCGCTGGGACAGGGAGCCGTCGGCCAGGTAGGACGAGTGGCCCCGGCCGTCGGTGTCCAGGCGCACGAAGCCCGACCCCGGGTCGTTGGGATCCTCGCCGAACCACTCGCTGTTGGCGATCACGTCGCCGGGCGCCTCCATGGTGAAGAGGTCGGTGGTGTCGCCGCGACCGAAGTCCCCGGCGTGGTCCGCCAGGACCCCGGGGCTCCCCGTCACCAGCACGTTGTCAGCGCGGGCGCCCTCGAGGAGCGCCGCCCCGGTGACCACGCTGCCGTAGCTGTGGCCGATGATGCTCACCGTCTGGCCGAGGCCGAGGCCGAGACCGTCGATCGACCGGGCGAGGGCGGCGCCGCCGTCGCGGGCCTGGCGGTCCGAGAGCACCTCCAGGCTGGGCACCGGGTCGGGCGAGTCGTACCCTAGCCAGGCCACCATCGCCACCTCGGTGCCCGGGTACTGGCGGCCCGCCTCCACCCCGAGGTTCTGCGGGCGAGGCACGACGCCCCGGTCGAAGGTGTCGAGCGAGTTGCCCATGCCGGGAACGTAGAAGGCGACGGCGTCGGCGGTGTCGAGGTCGCCGAAGACTTCGGCGACGCGGCCGTCGCCGGCAGGGTCGAAGAGCAGGAACTGCCGGGGTCGCCCGGTGACGGGATCGTCGGCGAGGAAGGCCAGCAGGCGCCGGCGGCGCTCGCCGGTGGCGTCGGCCGCGGCCCGTGCGATGAGCACCCGGTTGGCGGCGTAGCGCGCCGGCGGGGGCCAGCCGTCGAGCGAGCCGACCATCTCTGGGTGCTGGTGGGCGAGGGCCCCGACCTGGCCCGGCGTGAGGAGGGCGACCAGTGCCCGCACCTCGTCGGGCGGCGGCGCCTCCCCACCCGCCTGCAGCCCGGCGAACACGGCGGCGGCGGCGGCCAGATCACCCCCGGCCAGCGCATGGCCCAGGGCGGTGAGGGCAGCGACCAACCGGTCGACGTCGCCGCCCGACAGGCCGGGCACGGGAGGAGGCGGCGCGCCGCCGTCGGCCGCCCTGAACGCTCGGGCCACCGTCCCCACCCACGTCGCCAGCCCCCGCTGGGCGACGCCGTGGCGGAGCACCCCGCTGGCCGTGGCCCCGAGCGGAGGCAGGCCGGCCGAGCCGGTGGCGGCGAGATGCTCCAAGCGGGCCTGCAGCTCACCGGCGGCGCGGATGACGCCGTCGTCGAGGACCTCGCCCCCGGCCCGGTAGCGCTCCAGCCGGTCCGGATCGGCCCCACTGGCAGCGCTCATCTCACCTCCCGGGCCAGAGTGGGCGGCACCACCGTATGTCTCATGTCCTTTCAGGACAAGCGATGGTCGGCGGGCCTGAGCGCTACCGTCGCTCCCATGACCCTCGACCTGACCCCCGATGAGCTGCTGACCACCACCCGTTCGGTGCGCAAGCGTCTCGACCTGGAGCGACCGGTGGAACGGCCGGTGGTGCAGGCGTGCATCGAGATCGCTCTCCAGGCGCCCACCGGCGGCAACGGCCAGGGCTGGCACTGGGTGGTGGTCACCGACCGGGAGCGACGAGCGGCCATCGCCGAGGTCTACGGCGCCAACTTCGACCCCTACATCTCGGCGTCGGCGGCCACGCCCTACCCCGAGGGCGACCCCCGCGCCGAGCGGTCCCGGTTCGTCACCGAGTCCGCCGCCTACCTGCGCCAGCACCTCCACGAGGTGCCCGTGCTGGTGATCCCCTGCCAGTGGGGCCGGCTTCCGGCCGACGCCGACACCGCCATCCAGGCGGGCTGGTGGGGCTCGATCCTGCCGGCGGCGTGGAGCTTCATGCTGGCGCTGCGGGCGCGGGGGCTGGGCAGCGCGTGGACCACCCTGCACCTTCCCGGCGACGGTGAGCGCCAGGTGGCCGAACTGCTCGGGATCCCCTACGAGCGTTGCACCCAGGCCGGCCTTTTCCCGGTGGCCTACACCAAGGGCACCGACTTCAAGCCGGCCACCCGCATCCCGGCGGGAGAGCTCATCCACTGGGACCGCTGGTGACGAACACGACCGGTGTCGATGCCGTCACGCAGCGCTCGCCAGGACGGCGGACACCAACGGAAGGCCGCGCTCAACATCGCGCTCGCTCCGCCGATCTTCGAGGGAATGACCGTGCTCGATCCCGCGGCCGAGCCCGGTGAAGCCCTCCCCGTCGTCGGCGCCCACCCGTCGCCGCCGGGCGACTGGGCCGCAGCCCTGCACGAGGTCCTCGCCCGAGGCGGGCCCGACCTGGTGTCCAGCCGATCTTCGACCTGCAGCGCTCCACGGTGGCGGGCTATGAGTGCCTGAGCCGGTTCCCGGGCGCGGCGTCGCCCGATCGCTGGTTCACCCAGGCGTCCCGTCTCGGCGTGCAGCCGACGCTCGAGGCCAACGTGCTGCGCCGGGCGTTGAGCCGGCGAGCGGCGCTCCCCGAGGGGGCCTTCCTCACCGTGAACGTCTCGCCGGCGAGCCTCTCCACCTCCGAGGTCGACGAGGTGCTGGCCGCGGCGCGGCCGTTGACCGGGGTGATCGTGGAACTGACCGAGCACGATCCCCTGATGGGTTCCGGTGACCTGGCGGCGGCGCTCGAGCGGATCCGCGATTCGGGAGGACTGATCGCCCTCGACGACATCGGCGCCGGCTACTCGGGGCTCCGGTGGCTCCTCGCCCTGCGGCCCGACCTCATCAAGATCGACCGCCACTTCATCTACGGCATCGACCAGGACGAGGGCAAGCGCTGCCTGGTGGAGATGCTCGCGGCCTTCGCGGGGCGGATCGACGCGTGGGCGCTGGCCGAGGGCATCGAGCGCCGGGCCGAGCTCGAGGTGGTCCGGGCCCTGGGGCTTCCCCTCGGCCAGGGGTTCCTCCTCGGCCGGCCGGCCCCCACGTGGGGTGCGCCACCGGACGACCACGCCCACCGCATCCGCACCTTGGCCCCGGCGCTCGCACCCACCTCGGAGATGAACGTCGGGGTCCTGGCAGAGACGCCCCAGACGGTCTCGGTGGGCGAGATCCAGGCCATGGCCGCGCCGCTGGTGCACCCGGCGGTCATCGTCGACGGCGACGGCCTTCCCGTCGGGTTCGTCGCCGCCGGCGGTGCGCCCCTGCTCGGCGGGCGGGCCAGCCTGAAGGTGAAGGCTTCCGAGTCGGTGGCGTCGGTGGCCCTCCGGGCCATCGGCCGACCATCCCCGCGTCGTTGGGACCCCGTGCTCTGTGTCGACGCCGTCGGCCGGGTGACCGGCATCATCCACGTCGAGCGCCTGATCGCCACGCTCGCCGGTCGCTCCAACCCGAAGGAGGGTCCAGATGAAGCAGTTCGCGTGTGGTGACGTCGTGCCGGGGTGCCAGGCCCGGTTCCGGGCCGAATCGGCCGACGCCATCCTGGGAGAAGTCGCCGCCCACGCCGGCGAGGCGCACGGCATGACCAGCGTGCCCGACGACACCGTGGCCGCCGTGCGAGCCAGCATTCGCGACGCCTAGGGAGTCCCCGTCGTCGGTCACTCCACCAGGCGCAGGCCGCTCGGGGCGATCGAGGCCTGCACGTGGGGTAGGGCCACGATGAACTCGGTGCGGTGGCTGGGGAACACGTACTCGGCCAGCAGCACCGGCGTGCCCTCCCGGTCGGAGGTGACCCGCTCGCAACGCAGCACCGGGGAGCCGGTGGGGACCCCGAGGAGCTCGGCGTCGGTGGCCGACGCCGCCGCCGCCCCGATGGTCTGCACCGCCCCGCCCACCTCCACCGGCAGCAGGTCGTAGAACGACGATTCGGCCACCTGGGCCCGCGACACCAAGGCGCCAAGGTCCTCCGGGCAGAACACCGTCACCCGGGCGAAGGGCTCGCCGTCGGCCAGGTTGACCCGCACCACCCGCAGGACCTTGTCGACGCCGAGCACCTTGCGCACCGCCGATGGCGCCTTGACGAAGGCGAAGTCGAGGATGCGCCGCTGCGAGCGCACGCCCGAGCCGGCCAGCTGCGCCTCGATGGTGCCGAGGGTGGCCAGCGGCTGGCGCACCGGCTCGCCGGCCACGAACCACCCCAGGCCCTGGCGGGAGTCCACCAGGCCATCCCCTCGGAGCACCTCGAGCGCCTTGCGAACGGTGACCCGGCTGGCGTCGTAGCGTGCCGACAGCTCCGCCTCGCTGGGGAGGAGCCGACCGGAGGTGGGCTCGCCTGCCTCCAGGCGGCTCCGAAGGTCCTCGGCGATCTCCCGGTACCGGATCGTGCGCACTTGTCTCATGGTTGTATCCTCGAGCCCGGAACGCAAGCACCCGCCGCCGCCCGACCCGGCGGCCGACCCCACGAGGTGAGATGCCGTGCCCTCCACCGTCACCGCCACCACGCCGATCGAGCTGGCCAACAGCGTCTATGACCGCCTCGTCGAGCGGGTCGCCTGGGGGCGCGACCGCCTCGGCCATCCGCTCACGCTGACCGAGAAGATCCTGCTCAACCACCTCCGCGACCCCGAGTCGGCCGGCCTCGAACGGGGCCGCTCCTACACCGACTTCGACCCGGACCGCATCGCCATGCAGGACGCCACCGCCCAGATGGCCCTGCTCCAGTTCATGACCGCCGGGCTGCCCGAGGTGGCCGTGCCCACCACCGTGCACTGCGACCACCTCATCCAGGCCAAGGTGGGGGCGGTGGCCGACCTGGCGGTGGCCACCGACGTCAACGCCGAGGTCTACGACTTCCTGCAGTCGGTGTCGGCCAAGTACGGCATCGGGTTCTGGCGGCCGGGCAGCGGGATCATCCACCAGGTGGTGCTGGAGAGCTACGCCTTCCCCGGCGGCATGATGATCGGCACCGACAGCCACACCCCCAACGCCGGCGGGCTGGGCATGGTGGCCATCGGCGTGGGCGGCGCCGACGCCGTCGACGTGATGACCGGCTTTCCGTTCAACGTGCGCTTCCCGAAGGTGATCGGCGTGCACCTCACCGGCGGCATCCGGGGGTGGACGGCGCCCAAGGACGTCATCCTCAAGGTGGCCGAGGTCCTCACCGTCAAGGGCGGCACGGGCGCCATCGTCGAGTACTTCGGCCCGGGCGCCGACAGCCTGTCGGCCACGGGGAAGGCCACCATCTGCAACATGGGCGCCGAGATCGGGGCCACCTGCTCGGTGTTCCCCTACGACGACCACATGGGCGACTACCTCCGGGCCACCGGCCGGGCGGCCATCGCCGAGGCCGCCGACGCCGTCGCCGCCGACCTGCGCCCCGACGACGAGGCGGTCGCCTCGCCGGCCGCCGTCTACGACTCGGTGGTGGAGATCGACCTCGACACCCTCGAACCCCACATCAACGGCCCCCACTCCCCCGACTACGCCCGCCCGCTGTCGGCGGTGGGCGAGGTGGCCCGGGCCGAGGGCTGGCCGCTCGAGATCTCCTCGGCGCTGGTGGGCTCGTGCACCAACTCCTCCTACGAGGACATCACCCGCGCCGCCAGCATCGCCCGGCAGGCCTCGGCCAAGGGGCTGACCGCCCGCACCCCGCTGCTGGTCACGCCGGGCTCGGAACAGGTGCGGGCCACCATCGAGCGCGACGGCCTGCTGGCCGACCTCGAGGCCATCGGCGCCACCGTCCTTGCCAACGCGTGCGGCCCGTGCATCGGCCAGTGGGACCGCACCGACATCGCCGACGGGGAGACGAACGTGATCGTCAACTCGTTCAACCGGAACTTCCCCAAGCGCAACGATGGCAACGCCAACACCCTCGCCTTCGTCGCCTCGCCCGACACGGTGGTGGCCCTGGCCCTGGCCGGCACCCTCGACTTCGACCCGGAGACCGACGCCCTCACCGGGGCCGACGGCTCCGAGGTGCGCCTCGATCCGCCGGTGGGCGAGCAGCTCCCCGACCGTGGATTCGACGCCGGGGAGGCCGGGTTCGTGGCCCCTCCCGCCGATGAGGGTGAGCGGGCCGGGATCGACGTGGCCGTGCGCCCCGACAGCGACCGCCTCCAGCTCCTCGAGCCGTTCCCGGCGTGGGACGGCGAGGACTACATCGCCCTGCCCGTCCTGTTGAAGGCCAAGGGCAAGTGCACCACCGACCACATCTCCATGGCCGGGCCGTGGCTGAAGTACCGGGGCCACCTCGAGAACATCTCCGGCAACCTCTTCGCCGGCGCCGTCAACGCCTTCACCGGCGAGTCGGGGTTGGGCAAGGACCCCCTCGACGGCGAGACAAAGCCCTACCCCGAGATCGCCCGCCACCTCCACGCCGAGGGGGTGCCGTGGGTGGCCGTCGGCGACGAGAACTACGGCGAGGGGTCGAGCCGGGAGCACGCCGCCATGGAGCCCCGCTTCCGCAACGGCCGGGTGATCCTGGTGCGCAGCTTCGCCCGCATCCACGAGACCAACCTCAAGAAGCAGGGCATGCTGCCGCTCACCTTTACCGACCCCGCCACCTACGACCAGATCGACGAGGACGACCGTATCTCGGTGCTGGGTCTGGCCGACCTCGCCCCCGACTCGCCGGTGCGGTGCCAGATCGTCAAGCCCGACGGCTCGACGGTGGACTTCGAGGCGAGCCACACCTTCAGCCCCGACCAGATCGAGTGGTTCCGGGCCGGCGGCGCGCTCAACATCATCCGGCGGCGCCGCGCCGGCTGAACGACTCCCTGGACCCCGAACTGCGCCGGGTCAGTCGCGGCCGGGGCGGTGCTGCTCGGCGGTGTCGGGGTCGCCCTTGAAGCCGGCGGGGAGGGTGGCGGCCAGCTCTTCGGGGGTGGGGTCGTGGCGCCGGCGGGCCTCGGCCGGCAGCAGGTCGACGATGGCGGCCATGATCCGCTTGGTGTCGGCGTCGACGCTGCGGTACTTCAGTTCCACCGGGGGGCCCACCCGGATGCGCACCGTGGGCGGATCGGCCACGTTCATCACGTTGGGCAGGCGGGCGTTGCGGGGCCACACCTTCTCGGTGCCCCAGAGGCCGATGGGGATCACCGGCGCCTTGGTCATGGCCGCCAGCCGGGCCGCGCCCCAGCGGCCCTTGAGCTCCGGCTCGAAGAACGCCCGGCCCCGGGGGATGGTGCCCTGGGGCATGAGCATCACGAGCTGGCCGCCCTGAAGGGCCTCGGCCGCCGCCTGGAGGGGCTCGTCGGAGCCCGTGCCGCGCTCGACCCGGATGCCGCCCATGGCCGTGGCCAGCTGACCGAACACGGGGACGTCGAAAACCTCCTTCTTGCCGAGGAAGCGCAACGGCCGGCCCACCTGGGCCACGGTGTATCCGATGGCCATGCCGTCGAAGTAGCTGCGGTGGTTGCCGACGAGGATGGCGGGCCCCTGGGCGGGGATGTGCTCGAGGCCGGCGACGTCGAAGCGGGCGTAGGGGATGAGCTGGGGACGGGCGAAGGCCTGCACCACCTGCTGCGGCTCCACCCCCGCCACCTTGGGCACGCCGGCGGGCACGTCGAGGAACTGGCGGGGCCAGCGCCGCACCGTGGCCACCACCGCCAGGCGGGGGTCGGGGTTGACCGCCACCGGGTGGCGGACGGCGTTCAGCAGCGGCAGGTCGTAGACGCTGTCGGAGTAGGCCCAGCTGGCGCCCACGTCGACGCCGTGGTCGGCCGCCCACTGGCGCACGGCGGAGAGCTTGCCCGGGCCCCACACGAAGAAGCCGTCGATGGAGCCGTCGTAGGCACCGTCGCGCTCGCCGTAGCGGGTGGCGATCACGTCGTCGAAGCCGACGGTGTCGGCCAGCGGCCTCACCAGGTCATAGGGCGAGGTGGTGGCCAGGACCACCTGGCGGCCGGCGTCGTGGTGCTGGGAGATGAGTGCCCGGGCGAAGGGCTGCACCTGGTCCACCAGCCGGGCGGCCGCCGTGCGCCCCGCCTCCTGCACCGCCGCCCGGTCCCATCCGTTGGCCATGCGGGCCGCTTGGCGGGTGAGCAGCATGGCCGGGAGCGTCTCGCCGATGGTGTCGAACACCCGGTAGATCAGGCCCTCGCCGGGGATGCGGCGGTCGGGCACGACCCCCGCGGCCCGCAGCGCCTCGGTGATCACCGGCCCGCTCGCGCCCGCCAGGAGGGTGCGGTCGAGGTCGAAGAAGGCGGCGGGCTCGGCCATGGCGGGATCGTACTTGGGGGCCGCGCGGAAGAGGACGGCCTCTCGGCCGTCCTCTTCGCATGGCCAGGGAGCCGGGGGGGGCTCCGTTGACCGGCGCACGAGGGGCCAGCGGGGGAACCGGCACGACCTCGGCGTTCTGTTCCCGGATTGTGCGCAGGTGGCCCCCGATCTGTCCAACAGTTCTGGGCGATACCTGCCATCATGGCGGGCGATGGACCTGCGCCAGCTGGCGGCGTTGGCCGCGGTGGCCGACCACGGCACGTTCTCGGCCGCCGCCCGGGCGCTGCACACCGTGCAGTCGAACGTGTCCACTCACGTGGCCCGCCTCGAGCGCGAGCTGGGCGCCACCCTGGTGGACCGCACCACCGGCACCCTCACCGACGCCGGCGAGCTGGTGGTGGCCCGGGCCCGCCGGGTGCAGGCCGAGCTGGAGGCGCTCACCGCCGACGTGGCCTCGGCCTCGGACCAGATCTCCGGAGGGGTTCGCCTGGGGGTGATCGGCACCACCGGGCGCTGGCTCGTGCCCCTCCTGTTCCGGGCGGTGGGCGAGGCCCACCCCCGGATCGACATGGTGGTGGTGGACGCCACCACCACGTCGCTGCTCCCCCAACTGGTCCAGGGGCGCCTCGACCTGGCCGTGGTGGCCCTGCCGCTCGACGACCCGGACGTGGAGGCCGAACGCCTCTTCGACGAGGACCGCATCCTGGTGGTCCCCGACGGACACCCATGGTCCGACGTCGAACGGGTGACCCTCAGCGAGCTGGCCGAGCGGCCGCTGCTGCTCGAGCCGCCGGGCACCGCCTTCCGTGACGCGCTCGACGTCGACGCCGCCCGGGCCGGGGTCACCCTGACCGTCCAGGCCGAGGTGGACGGCATGCGCCTCCTCGCCACCTTGGCCTTCGAGGGGTTCGGGCCGGCCCTGCTCCCGGCCACCGCCGCCCCTCCCGGCCTGACCGCCCGCTCGTGGCGGCGGGTGCCGGTGCACGGCCTCAGCCCCCGGTCGGTGGGGGTGGCGGTCCGCCGCCGGGGCCTGCTGTCGGCGCCGAGCCGGGCAGTGCGAGACGTGCTGCGCCAGGTGGTCGTCACCGAGGGCCCCCGACACCCCGGGATCCATCCCTCCTGAGCGCGATCCGACGCAGGGGGTCGGGCGGGAGGGCGGTAGTTTTCCAGTCGTCGAGCCCACCACCACCGGGAGCCAGCGTGGCCGAGAGCGTGACCATCACCGACAACCGAACGGGCGAGTCGATCGAGGTGCCGATCACCAACGGCGGCGTGTCGGCGACCGAGTGGAAGAAGCTGCTGGGCAACATCTGGTTCCACGACCCGGGCTACACCCAGACCGCCGCCACCAGCAGCTCCATCACCGAGATCGACGGTGACGCCGGCATCCTCCGCTACCGCGGCTACCCCATCGAGCAGCTCGCCGAGCAGTCCACCTACCTCGAGGTGGCCTACCTGCTCATCTACGGCGAGCTGCCCACGCCGGAGCAGTTCGAGCAGTGGAAGCACGACATCACGTACCACACGTTCATCCACGAGAACGTGCGCAAGCGGTTCATGGAGGGCTTCCACTACGACGCCCACCCGATGGGGATGCTGGTCTCCGCGGTGGCCGCGCTGTCGACCTTCTACCTCGAGGCCAAGGACATCTTCGACGAGCCCGTGCTCGACAAGCAGGTGGTCCGCCTCATCGCCAAGATGCCGACGTTGGCGGCCTGCGCGTACCGGTTCAGCATCGGCATGCCGTTCATCTGGCCCGACAACTCCAAGGGCTTCGCAGAGAACTTCCTGAAGATGATGTTCGAGCCGTGGGACCACGTGCCGTGGCGCGACCCGAAGCTCTCCCACGCCCTCGACGTGCTGTTCATCCTCCACGCCGACCACGAGCTGAACTGCGGCACCGCCACCATGCGCATGGTGGCCAGCTCCCACGCCGACCCCTACACCGCCACCGCTGCCGCCGCCGCCGCCCTCTACGGTCCCCGCCACGGCGGGGCCAACGAGCAGGTGATCCGCATGCTGCACTCCATCGGCAGCATGGACAACGTCGCCGGCTTCGTGGCCGACGTGAAGGCGGGCAAGGGTCGCCTCCAGGGCTTCGGGCACCGGGTGTACAAGAACTTCGACCCCCGCGCCCAGATCATCAAGCGGATCGCCGACGAGGTCTTCGAGACGACCGGCAAGAACCCGTTGCTCGACATCGCCCTGAAGCTCGAGGAGGTGGCGCTGGCCGACGACTACTTCGTCAGCCGCAAGCTCTACCCCAACGTCGACTTCTACTCGGGGCTGATCTACCAGGCCATGGGGTTCCCGGTCGACATCTTCACCGTGCTGTTCGCCATCCCCCGCACCGCGGGGTGGCTGGCGCACTACAAGGAGCTGCTCGAGCAGGACCAGAAGATCGCCCGTCCCCGCCAGCTCTACACCGGCGCCGACGTGCGCGACTACGTGGGGATCGACCAGCGCTGAGCGGCCCCGGCCCACCCGGGGGCCCGCCCGCGCCGTGGGCGCCCCCGGCGTGGGGCCCGGCGTCGCCCCCTCCCGCGTGGGAACCGGCGTCGCCCCCGCCGGCCTGGGGGCCGCCGCCGACCGCTTGGGGGCCGGCACCGCCCGGCGTTTGGGCACCGGCCCCGTCGCCCTGGCCGCCCGTGCCGGCACCGCCGGCGACGCCGGTCGCGTCGCTGGGCCGTCGCCTCGGAGCGCGGGCCCTCGACACGCTGCTGGGCTCGATCCTGTTCGCCATCCCCTTCTTCATCCTCTCCAGCGACCGCCTGCTGGCCCGCGTCGCCCTCGGGGTGGTGGCGGTGGCCGCCTACGAAGCGGGCTTCGTGGTCGCCGCCGGCGCCACGCCCGGCAAGCTGATCGCCGGCATCCGCGTGGCCGAGCTCGGACACGCCACCGTGGAGCCGGCCACCGCCGCCAAGCGGGGCTTCCTGCTCGCCCTCTGCATGCTGGTCGTGGTCAGCGCACCCCTGCTGCTCCTCGGCGCCATCGCCAACCTGGGCCGCGCCGGGGGCGGAGCGGTGATCGCAGGAGCGATGGTGACGGCGGCGGCGGTCGGCGTGATCGGGTCGGTGGTGGCGTCACCGCTGCGGCGGGGGTTCCCCGACCGCGTGGCGGGCACGTTCGTGGTCGACCGACGGGCACCGGCGGTGGTCATGCCCGAGGAGCTGCCCGGCTACGTCGAGTCGCGGCACCTCGGCGAGATGACGCGGTGGGGGCCGGTCGCCACCTTCGACCAGCGCCGCCGGGCCCGGGCCTCACGGCTCGACGGGGCACCGTTGCTGGTGCTGGCCATGCTCGCGGTCGCCTTCGCCGGCTCGGTGGAAGGCACCTCGGGACCGTTGCTGGCGGTGCTGGCCGCCCTCTGGGTGGTGCTCTTCGTGGCCGACGAGACCTGGCGGATCTCCCGGTACGGCGGCACCGCCGGCCACCGTCGCTACGGCCTGGCCGTCGTCGACATCCGCACCGGTGAGCCGCCCGGCCCGGGGCGGTCGTTCCTCCGCGCCGTCCTCGTGGCCCTGCCGCTCTATGTGTTGCCGGCCGCCGTCCTGGGCTGCGCCGGCCTGGCCGCCGAGCGGCCCCTGATGCTCGTGCCGGCGGCGGTCGCAGCGCTGCTGCTGGTCGGCTGGGTGCTCTGGACCCGCTCGGACCGCGCTGGGCGCAGCCTCCACGACCTCGCCGCCGGCACCGTCGTCGTCGCCCCGCCGTCGCTGCGGCGGACCGGCTCCTGAGTCGGCGCCATGGCCCTGCCCCTGCGCGACGACGCCCCCACCCGCCGGTTCCCGTGGGTCACCGTGGCCCTCATCGCCATCAACGTGGTCGTGTTCCTGTTCCTCGAACCGGCCAGCCTCCAGGGCGGCGCCACCGCAGGCCCGTCCGCCAGCGCCGAGAGCGACGTCAACGCCTTTGCCTACCGCTGGGGCGCGGTGCCCTGCGAGATCCAGCACCTGGAGCCCCTGAGCGAGGGCATCGACTGCCCCGGCGAGACGGCGCCGTCACCGCCGCCGGTCGAGGGCAAGGTGGTGCTGCTCTCGCTGCTCACCGCCATGTTCATCCACGGCAGCCTCCTGCACCTGGCCGGCAACATGTTGTTCCTCTACGTGTTCGGCAACAACGTGGAGGACCGCGTCGGACCCTTCCCCTACCTCGGCCTCTACCTCCTCACCGGGCTCCTCGCCACCCTCGGCCACGCCGTGTTCCACTGGGACGACGCCGTGCCCGTGCTGGGCGCGTCCGGGGCCGTGGCCGGCGTGATGGGGGCGTACCTGGTGTTCCGCCCTCGGGGCAGGGTGCTCTCGCTCGTGTTCTGGACGATCGTGTACGTGCCCGCCTGGGTGCTGCTCGGGCTGTTCTTCGTGACCCAGTTCCTCACGCCCGATGCCGCCGGCGTGGCCTGGGTCGCCCACGCCGCCGGCATGGTGGCCGGGGTGCTCCTCGCCCTCGCCCTCGCCCGGGTGTTCCGCGACCCGTGGGCCCCACCCCCGGCGCCGCCGGCCCGCACCACGGCCGCCGACTGGGTGCTCCCCGTCGCCCCGCCGGACGTGTAGTTCCTCAGGGCGCGACTTCTAGAAGGATCTTGCCGACGTTGGCGTTGGCCTCCATGTGGCGGTGGGCGGCGGCCACCTCGGACAGCGGGAACCGGCGGTCGATCACCGGGGCGACGGTGCCCGAAGCGAACAGGGGCAGCACCTCTCTACCGAAGCGCTGGGTGACGGCGATCTTCTCCTCCAGGGGCCGGGCCCGGAGCACGGTGCCTCGGATGCTGGCCCGCTTCGGGAGCAGGGCAGCCAGGTCGAAGGTGGCCCGCCCGCCTCCCATCACGCCGACCTGCACGATGGTGCCGCCGACGCGCAAGGCGGCCACGTTGGCGTCCAGGGTGTCGCCGCCCACCACGTCGAGCACCACGTCGACCCCTTGACCGTCGCTGACCTGGCGGGCGGCGGCGACCACGTCCTCGCCGGCGGTGTAGTCGACCACCAGGTCGGCTCCGAGCCCACGGCAGGCCTCGACCTTGGCCGTGCTGGTCGTCACCACCACCCGGGCGCCCATCGCCCGGCACAGGCCGATGGCGGCTGTCCCCACCCCCGAGGCCCCCGCGTGCACGAGAGCGCTGCGTCCCGAGGTGAGCCCGCCCTGCACCACGAGGGCGTCCCACGCGGTGATCCAGACCTCGGGGATGGCGGCCGCGTCGGCCACCCCCACGGCCTCGGGCACCGGGAGCAGCTGGCGCTCGTGCACGGTGATCCGCTCCGCGTAGGCGCCACCGCTGACGATGCCCATCACCTCGTGGCCGTCGGCCCAGGCGAGGGCTCGGCGGCCCCGGGCGACGACCCGCCCCGCCAGCTCCATGCCGGGGATCTCGTGCTCCCGTGGCGGCCCGGGCTCGGGGTAGAAGCCCCTTCGCTGCAGCAGGTCGGCCCGGTTGAGGGCGGTGGCGACGATCTCGACCACCACCTCTTCGGGTCCGGGCTCGGGGTCGGGGACCTCGGCGAGGGTGAGGACGTCAGCATCGCCGTGGCCCTCGAGGACGACCGCCCGCACGGTGCGCTCAGGCCTCGGGCACCGGGTGCTCGGCGAAGAAGTCGAGGATCAGGGTGGTGGCATCGACGGTGTCGGTGGTGGGTCCGATCTCGATGTCGGAGCCGGGCCAGGTGTGGCCGCCACCGACCACGGTGTAGAGCTCCACCTCGGTCCCCGTATCGCAGCCGGGGTACACCCGATGCTCCACGTCCTGGCCGACCTGGTCGATGCGGGGCTCGAGGTCGCAGCCGTCGAGGGCGGCCCACTCCTCGAGGTAGTTCAGGGTGCCCTTGACCTTGGCCCCGGTGAACTGCCCGGCCCTTATCTCACCGCCCTCCTGGTAGGGGACCACGTCGTCATCGGTGCCGTGGAACACGACCACCGGCAGCGGCTCGCACCCGGTCGGCAGGATCTGGAGCGCCACCAGGCCGACGGCGCCGAACGTGCCGGGGAGAGCACAGGCCACCGAGGCCGACATGAGCGCCCCCAGCGACATGCCGGCGGCGTACACCCGGGCGGTGTCCACGCAGTAGCGCCCCTTCAGGTCGGTGAGCAGCGCGTCGACGTAGGCGACGTCGACGGCGGCGGCCGGGTCGCCGGCGCTGGCGAACTGCCACACCCCACCGATGGCGTCGGGGGTGACCACCAGGATGCCCCCGTCGCGGCCCGCCTTCGGCAACCCGGTGTAGACGCTCTGCTCGATGGCGTTCGAACCGAGGCCGTGGAAGTTGAACACGAGGGGCACCGGCGTGTCGGGGTCGTAGTCGTTGGGGACGGCGAGCCGGTAGGTCCTCGGCCGGCCGGCGGACTCGAAGGTGAGGGGTACGTCGCCCAGCGCTTCCGCGGTCGGTCCGACGTCGGGCTCGGCGCCACACCCGGCCGAGGGCCGGGCCTTCACGGTGGTGGCCGTGGTGGTGGCGGTGGTGGCGGTGGTGGAGACCCCCGACGGAGGTGGGCGCCGGACGCCAGCGCGACCGTCGTCGCCGTCGCCGCCCCGGGCGCAGCCGACACAGAGGGCCAACACGGCCACGACCAGCAGCCCACCCCACCGCCGCGCCACCCGACCCGGCCGGCCCCCTCGACCCCCGATGGCCCGACCCCCCATGGGCGTCACCGTAGCGTCGCTCTTCGCGTTCGCCGCCCCGGGCCGGCGGTGGGAGCATCGCCTCGTGGACTTCGAGCTCCCCCCGGCGGTGGAGGCCCTCGCCGCCGAGGCCCGGGCGGTGGGCCGCAGGGCGGCCGCCGAGGCCGAGTCGGCCGACCGCCGGCGCGAGGACAGCTGGATCGTCGGCCACGACCGCGCCTTCTCAACCGAGCTGGGGGCCCGGGGCTGGCTCGGCATGACCTGGCCGACGGCGGAGGGCGGACACGGGCGATCCGCCCTGGAGCGCCTGGCCGTGTTCGAAGCGCTCATCAGCGAGGGCGCCCCGGTAGCCGCCTCGTGGTTCGCCGACCGCCAGATCGGCCCCACCCTCCTGCAGTTCGGCACCCTCGACCAGCGCCGCCGCTGGCTGCCCGGGATCGTGGCCGGGACCTCGGCGTGGTGCATCGGCATGAGCGAGCCCGACGCCGGCTCGGACGTTGCCTCGCTGCGCAGCCGGGCGGTGGCCGACGGCGAGGACTTCATGGTCACCGGCACCAAGGTGTGGACCTCCGGCGCGGCCCTGGCCGACTGGTGCTACCTGATCGCCCGCACCGACCCCGATGCCCCCGCCCACGCAGGGCTGTCGGAGCTGGTGGTCGACCTGCACGCCGACGGGGTGACGGTCCGGCCCATCCCCGACCTCACCGGCGACCGCCACTTCTGCGAGGTCACGTTCTCGGACGTGCGGGTGCCGGCGAGCCACCTGGTCGGGGAGCGCAACGGCAGCTTCCGCCAGGTGATGCGCCAGATGGAGCACGAGCGGGGCGGGATCGACCGGCTGGTGTCCAACCGGCGGCTCTACGACGACGTCCGTCCCCTGGCCGACACCGGCGATGCCCGGGTCCGCCAGGAGGTGGCCGCCATCGAGTCCGGGTACCGGATCGGCCGGCTGCTCGTGCTGCGCGAGGTGCTCGGCCAGGCGCCCCGCAGCTTCTCGGCCGCCACCAAGACGTTCTGCACCGAGCTGGAGCAGAGGGTGGCGGCGTTCTGCGGCGCCGTGCTGGGGGTGCACGCCGGGCTGCTCGAGCCCGGCCTCGGCGGCCGGGTGGCCCGCAACCTCTGCTACGCCCCGGGGTACACGATCATGGGCGGCACCACCCAGATCCTGCGCAACGTGCTGGCCGAACGGGTGCTCGGCCTGCCCCGCTGACTCGTGGGCCGGCGGCTCAGGCGGCGCCCGTGCTGCGGATGACCGAGCTGATGGAGATCAGGTGGCACACCACGGCCGCCACCACCAGCACGTGCCACACCTCGTGGTAGCCGAAGACCCGCGGGAACGGGTCCGGCCAGCGGGTCGCCAGCGAGATGGCGCCCACGGTGAAGAGCACGCCCCCGACGGCCATGAGGGCGAGCTGACCCGGGTCCAGGCGGTCGATCAGCTGGGGCGCCGCCACCATCGACGCCCAGCCGAGCGCGATGTAGAGACCGTTGCGAACGGCATGGCTGCGCCGTCCGCTCTGGTAGGCGAGGACGGCCCCGACGGTGGCGCCGGTCCACGCCGCCACCAGCATCACGACCGACACCCAGCCTCGCAGGACGAGGAGGCACAGCGGCGTGTAGCTGCCGGCGATCATCACGAAGATGGTGGCGTGGTCGAGCCGGCGCATCCGGCTCCGCCAGGTGGGTCCCCACCGGCCCCGGTGGTAGGAGCCGCTGACCACGAAGAGGCCGATCAACCCCACCGCGTAGAGGGTGGCCGCGACCTGCGCCCTCCGCGTCGGCGCGTCGAGGACGACCCACACGCCGGCGGGCACGGCCAGGAACACGCAGACCAGGTGGAGCCACCCCCGCAACAGCGGCTTCTCCGCCAGCTCGTCGATCGACGGCGGTCTCCGAGCGCCCACACGGGGAGGTTAGGCCAACGCACTGAGAGGGCGGTGGACGGGCCACACCCCGGCGCGGGCACTGCCTCCAGTCCGCGGCGGAGGCACAGCCGCGCTCGGGAGGCGGAAGTTCCGTCGGCTGAGATGGGGCGATGACCGAACCCGGGACGATCGTGGTGCTCAACGGGGCGCCTCGGGCCGGCAAGTCGAGCATCGCCTCGGCCATCCAGGACCACTTCGACGGCGTCTGGATGAACCTGGGGGTCGACGTGTTCTCCCGCTCGGTGACGCCGCCTCGCTACCGCCCGGGGATCGGCCTGCGGCCCGGCGGCGAACGGCCCGACATCGAGGCGCTGGCGCCTGTGCTCTACGCCGCCATGTACGAGTCGGTGGCGGCCCACAGCCGGCTGAGCCTGAACGTGGTGGTCGATGTCGGGCACCACGACGGCTACTCCAAGCCGCTCGGGATCCTCCCGCAGGTGGCCCGGGCGGTGGCCGGGCTGCCCGCCTACCTCATCGGCGTGCGCTGCCCGCTGGAGGAGATCATGACGCGGCGGGACGCGGGCGAGGCGGGGCGCGAGTACGTCACGAGCACCGAGGCCGGGAAGGCACCTGACGTTGTCCTGCGCTGGCAGCGTGAGGTCCACCGGCCCGGGATCTACGACGCCGAGGTCGACACCTCGGTGCTGGGCCCGGCCGCCTGCGCCGAGGTGATCCGGCGCCGCCTGGCCTCCGGACCCCCGACTGCCTTCAGCCGCCTGGCGGCGCTCGAGCCGGGCCGGTGACCGCGCGCATCGAGCTCGTGTCCTTTACGGGCCGGGGAAGGCTTTCTCGAAGGTGTGTGCGAAGGTCACGTCCCCGCTGAAGCGAAGGGGGGCACGTGGCGGGCGGCCGAGGAGCAGCGCCAGCAAGTCTCGGCTGGATCCCTCGATCGTCGCCTGGGCGTGGGCGCGGTCGTCATCGGTCACCCGTCGTGACTCGACGCGATCCTGGTCAACCGCGACGAGCCATCGTGGGCCGTCGGTGGCGATCAGGAGCCAGGAGCCTCGGATGGATCGATCGAACACCCGATGGTTCGTTCGTCGAGTCCCAAGCCAGGCCAGCCGGGTTGGAAGGGCGACTTCGACCAGCGTGGTGCTCCAGTCGGGCGCGTCGATACCGAGGTCGGTTGCGTGAACATCGACCTCGGTGAGGCGTGCGAGGGCAAGGCGTGCGAGCGGAAAGGTCCCGAGGTCTGGATTGTCGGCGGGTTCCATCACCTCGGTGCGCCACTGCACGTCGTCAAGTCTCGACCAGGTCGTGTCGAGCGCAGTGGCGGTGGACTGCCAGTCATCGAGGACGTCGGCCGGCCGCTCGCCTTGCGCAGGCGCCAACGTCGCAGGGCGCTGGCGCGCTCTTCCGTCGGGGTAGTACGAAGTCTGGCGGCCCGCCAGCGCGTCGAGGGTCATGCGGCGTAGAGCATGCGCTCCGTACCGGAGGTGGCAGACGACGGTGAGTCGGCTCCAGCCCGGGAGCTGACTGGGTCCGTTGAGCGACGCCTCGTCCAACTCGCGCAAGGTCGAAAGGAGACGAAGGGTGCGTTCACCGGCCACTCGAGCGAGCACGCGTCCATGAACAACGTCCTCCACGCGGACGATTCTGGCGTTCCGAACTCGTGAACAGCCCGCGACTTCCATGTCGATGGCCCAGCGGGGGACCTGCGTGGTCAGCCCTGGTCTCGGTGAAGAAGTTTGACTTCCTTGGACGAACTGCTTGCCGTCGGCCATATACTGAATTATGATACGTACAGATGTTTGGACCGCCGAGTGACTCCGATGTGGTGGCTGATGGGTTGTCGGACGCGGTGGTGGAGTTGGCCGGGAGCCGCAACGTGCTCGACGCCCGGTTGGTGGAGTTGATCGGCCAGGTGTGGGCGTCGGGGGCGTGGGAGGGTGGGGGTTGCGGTCGATCCACCACTGGGTCACGTTGCGCTGTGGGGTGTCCCCGGCTCAGGCCCGCACCCTGGTGGCTGCGCCCGCCGGCTGGGCGAGCTGCCCGGCGACAAGGGCGAGGTTCGCGGCCGGTGAGCTGTCGGTGGATCAGGTGGCGGTGATCACCCGGATCGTCCCCACCCACGCCGATGCGGAGGTGGCCGAGTTGGCTGGGGTTGGCGGTTCCCCAGTTGCGGAACCTGTTGGGGGGCTACGCCTGGCCCACCCCACCGTCTGACCCCGACCAGCCGGTCGACACCTGTCCGACCCAGGAGGAACGCTGGGTGGGGTTCGGTTACGGCGACGACGGCACCTGGTCCCTGTCGGTGCGGTTGCCCGGTGATGAGGGGGCGGTGATCGAAGCCGCCCTGGGGGCCAAGCGCGACCAGTTGTGGCAGGCCGCCGACGACAAAGCCGACCGTGAACAGATCACCTGGGCCGATGCCCTCCTCGCCCTGGTCGACACGGGGGCCGCCCACCGGTGAGGGCCGGGCCGCCCGGGACCGTTACCAGGTGGTGTTGCACCTCGAAGCCACCCCCGATGACGCCCCCGCCCTGCGGGTCCACCAGGGTCCGCCCCTGCCGGACTCGGTGCGCCGGTTCCTGCTCTGTGACACCAGTGTCCGCACCGTGTCGGAGATCGGGGGTTGGCGGTGAACGTGGGCCGGGCCCAGCACATCGTCCCCGACCGCACCCGGACCCTGGTCGAGCACCGCGACCAGGGCTGTCCGGTACCCGGTTGTGACCAGCGCACCGTGCAGGTCCACCACATCATCCACTGGGAAGACCAGGGCACCACCGACACCCCCAACCTGGTGTGCCTTTGCCGAGGCCACCACCGCATGCACCACCAAGGACGGCTCGGCATCGAAGGCAACGCCGATGAACCCGACGGGCTGGCCTTCACCGACCGTCACCGCCGGCCCCTGGGCCGGGCCGGCCCTGCACCCCCGGATCTCAGCCCCGACTGGATCGCGCCCCCGAGCAACTGGACCCCACCGACCGGCGAACCCATCCACACCCAATGGGTCGACTTCGCCCACCCCCAAGACTGGGCCGTCTGAGCAACGTCGGCGAGCAGATCAGGGCGGGGCAAGCGCGACGTCGCGCACTCGGACGGTGAGCGCATCCAGGTCGACGTGGCCGGTGGTGTCGACCTCGATGACCGGCCACCCACCGTCGATGGGCCCAGCCGTTTCCGGGCCCCAGAGCTGCTCGGCACTTCGCTCGGCGTCGAAGTGGCCACGGTGGCGCCCGGCCCCTCGCTCGACATACCTCGCCCGGGCCACCTCGGCAGGGCAACGGCACCACACCTCGACCACCATGCCGGGCAGCGCCTGGAGCTCGGGCCGGGCAAGCGCCGGGCGCCAGACGCTCTCGAGCACACCCCGCCCGGCATCGACGGCGATCGCATGCATCACGGCGATGGCGGCCCGGCCGATGCGCTGGGACGCCTCGACATCAGGAACATCGAGGGCAGCCATGAGCGCCTCCTTGATCGTGTCCTTCGACAGCAACGGCAGGCCGAGCCGCTGGGCCAACCCCCGGCCGACAGTGGTCTTGCCGGACCCGGGTGAACCGGACACGATCACGTACAGCCCCTCGGCCACCGACCCGAGCCTGCCCGCACGGCACCGCCCACGCCAGGCCGGTCCGCGGGCGCCGTCGGCGATCCTCACGCCAGGCGGCGGACCCGGGGGTCGGGGACGTGGTCCCACGGCACCAGGTGCACGTCCACGTCGGTGACGTGCGCGCCGGTGGCTGCCACCAGCACCGGGTCGGCGCCCAGGTGCGCCACCTCCGGCAGCTCCTCGGCCAACGCCGACAGTCGGAGGAGCAGCTCGGCCAGCTCGTCCCCGCCGCTCCCGTCGACCCCCGGGACGGTCGCGACCAACCGGGTCGCGTCCATCTCGGTTAGGGGCACGATCCGCAGAGCCGCCTCGCCGCCACCGGCCGGCCCGAGGGTGAGGATCGACCCCAGCGCGGGGTGCTGGTGGAGCTCGATGGCCACGTCGACCGCGCCGCCGGCACCGAGGGGCGCCATGCGCTGCACCAGGGCCGGCACCATGGCCGGGCCGTGCACCGCGCCCATCCGCTCGTAGGCGGAGCGGAGCTCGTCGTCGCCGTGCACGTCCACCGCCACGCCCCCTGCCTCGGTCTTCGACGGTCGGTCGAGGCCCGTGGCCTTGAGGGCCACCGGGTAGCCCAGGGTGGTGGCGACCGCCACCGCCTCGTCCACCGATCGCGCCAGCTGCTGGGGCACCGCGTCGATGCTGAAGGCGGCGAGCAGGTCGACCGCGTCGGCGGGAGCCAGGTGCACCCCCGCGGCGTCGGCGCCGGCCAGGCGGGTGTCCACCACGGCCCGGGCCCGGTCGAGATCGACCCCGTCGAGATCCGGCACCTCACCGGGCCGCTCGGTCCTCCACACGGCATACCGGGCGACATGGCCCAGGGCGAAGGCGGCCGCCTCGGGGAAGGTGAACACCGGCACCGACCCGGCGTCGTGGTGGAACATCCCGGCGTCCTGGGCGCCGAGGAACGACGCCAGCACCGGCGTGCGGCCGTCCTCCCCGGCCACCGTGGCCAGCGCGCCGGCCACCGCCTCGGTGCGCTCGCCGAGTGGCGGGGCGTGCACGACGAGCAGGGCGTCGACCGCGGGGTGGTGGACGAGGATGCGAGCGGCCGCCGCGTACTCGTCGGGGCCCGCCTCCGAGGTCAGCTCCAGCGGGTTGTCGATGCGCGCCCCCGGGCGCAGCACCTCGCCCATTGCCACCCGCGTGGCCTCGTCGAGCACGGCCAGCTCGAGGCCGGCCGCCACGCAGGCATCCGCGTCAGCACCGCCGGCCCCCAGAAGTTGGACAGGACCGCCACCCGGCGACCGGCCGGCAGTGGCTGGTGGGCCAGCACCCGGCTGACGTCGAAGAGCTGCTCGAGGGTGTCGACGCGGATCACGCCGGTCTGGCTCAACATGGCGTCGAAGGTGGCGTGCGCCGGCCACCCCGCGGGGGCGTGCTCGGAGGGGTCGGCGCCGGCCAGGGGCACGCGGCCGGCCTTGACCGCCACGATGGGCTTGGCCTGTGACAGCCGGCGGGCGATGCGCCCGAAGTTGCGGGGGTTGCCGAAGGACTCCAGGTAGAGCAACACCAGGTCAGTGGCCGGGTCCTGCTCCCAGTACTGGAGGAGGTCGTTGCCGCTCACGTCGGCCTTGTTGCCGGTGGCCACGAACGTCGACACCCCGAGCCCCCGCCGGCGGAGCTGGTCGAGGATGGCGGCGCCGATGGTGCCCGACTGGGACGACACGCCGATGCGCCCCGGCAGCGGCGCCACCTCGGCGAAGGTGGCGCGCATGCTCACCCCCGGCGCGGTGTTGACCACCCCCATCGAGCTCGGGCCCACCACGCGCATCCCGAGACCAAGGGCCCGCTCCACCACCCGGCGCTCGACCGCGGCTCCCTCGGGACCGGTCTCGGCGAAGCCGGCGGAACCACCACCAGGCCCTGCACCCGTTTGCGCCCGCACTCGTCCACCACCGACAGCACCTGCTCGGCCGGCACCACCACCACCGCCAGGTCGACCTCGTCGGGCACGTCGAGCAGGGTCGGGAAGGCGCGCACGCCCGCCACCGAGCCGGCCTCGAGGTTCACCGGGTAAACGGGGCCCTCGAAGCCACCCTCGAGGAGCCGCCGGAGCACGGCGTGGCCGAGCGAGCGGGGCCGCCTCGACGCCCCCACCACGGCGATGCTCCGGGGAGCCAGGATGCGGGCCACCGAGCGGGCCTCGGCCGTCTTGGCCCGCTCCTCCATGAGGGCGAGGGCCTCTTCGGTGGGCTCGATGGCCAGCTCCACCTCAACCATGCCGTCGCTGAAGCGGCTGGTGGTGGCGAAACCGGCCTGCTTGAACACCGACAGCATCCGCCGGTTCTGCGGGAGCACCTGGGCGGTGAAGCTCGAGATGCCGGCCTCGCGCGCCGCCGCCGCCAGATACTCGAGCAGGACGGTGGCCAGGCCCCGGCCGGCGTGGGAGTCGTCGGTGAAGAACGCCACCTCGGCGTCGCTCCGGGCCGGGTGGCGGGCGTAGCGGGCCACCCCGATCACCTCGTCGCCGAGCAGGCCGAGGAAGGCCATGCGGTTCACGTGGTCGACGGTGGTCAGCCGCTCGAGGTCGCGGGTCGACAGGCGGGGACGAGGGCTGAAGTACCGGAAGTAGATGCTCTCGGGCGACTGGCGCTCGTGGAACCGGGTGAGGCGCTCGGCGTCGGCCGGCTCGATCGGGCGCACGTGCATGGTCCCCCCATCGGCCAGCACGACGTCGCCCTGCCAGCGGTCGGAGTCGGCGACGTGCGGTGCGCCATCGGGCCGGCCTGACACTGAGCCGAGGGTACCGGCGTGGCCTGATCAGGGGAGGAGGGCGAGGTCCTCGCGGGTGATGACCCCGGTGGTGAGGGCGAAGGTGGCCAGGGCCTCGAGGGCGTTCTCGCCCACCAGCCCGGGAACGCCGGCGTTGGACAGGCGGGTGCGGAGGTACTCGATGCGCTTCACCAGGGTCGTGCGGGGCCAGCCGAGCTGGGCGGCGGCGTCGGCGTAGCTGCGGGGGTGGGGATCATGACGGGGGAACGCCTCGAGGTAGCCGCGGAAGAGGGCCACGAGAGCCAGGCGGTCGGCGTCGTTGATCACCACCCCTTCGCCCACCGAGGTGGGCTGACCGCCCGGCGGCGTGGCCCCTGGGCTGGTCACCGTCGGGGTGCCCACCACCACCTGGAGGGCGTGACGACGGGTGGATCCCTCGACGACGACCGACAGCGGGCCGTCGACCGTCACCCGCCGGCCGGGGGGGAGCACCGACCGGATGCCGAGGTCGTCGATCACGTCGAGGGGGCGGCTGCTGCTGCGGTTCACCACCCACCACGTCCCCGCCTCGCAGCTCACCGAGCCGGCCAGCCGGGAGATGCCGAGGTCGGTCGGGTCCAGGCAGGCGGTGCACGTCTCGGCCCGGCCGAAGGTGAGCTCCTCGCTCGGGTCGACCTGGAGCTCCCGATCGCCGACGGTGACGGTGGCAGGCTCGGCCGGCACGAGATGGGAGCCCGGGTCCATCGGAGGGGGGGCGGGCGGCTCAGCCGGCACCCGCCTCTCCTACCACGCGGTGGCGGGCGGCGACGGGCGCTCGGCTAGAACTCCCCGGTGCCGCGCCGACCTCGACTGCACGTCCCGCCCCTCGACTTCGACGCCGTGCGCGCCGAGTTGGACATCCCCGAGGAGTTCCCGGCGGCGGTCGAGGACGCAGCTGCTGCCGCCGCTTCGGCGCCGCCCCGCCTCGGTCCCCGCACGGACGCCACCGGGGTGGAGCTGGTGACCGTGGACCCGCCTGGCAGCCTCGACCTCGACCAGGCCTTCCACGTTGCCGCCGGGAGCGGTGGGGGCTACCGGGTGCACTACGCCATCGCCGACGTGGCCGCCTTCGTGACCGCCGGCGACCCCGTCGACGCCGAGGCGCGCCGCCGCGGCGAAACCCTCTACGCCCCCGATCGGCGCGTCCCGCTGCACCCGCCCGTCCTCGGGGAGGGGGCGGCCAGCGTGCTGCCCGGCGAGGACCGGCCCGCCCTGTTGTGGCGCATCGACATCGACGCCGAGGGTCGGCAGGTGGGAGTCGACCTGCGCCGGGCCACGGTCCGGTCGCGGGCTCGGCTCGACTACGCCGGCCTGCAGCAGGCGCTCGACGCCGGCTCGGCGCCCGAGGCGGCCCGCCTGCTCCCGGAGGTGGGCGCCCTCCGGATGGCCCTCGCCGCCGAGCGGGGCGCGCTCGACCTCGGCCTGCCCGACCAGGAGGTCGTGCCTCGGGGCGACGGCGGATGGACCCTCGAGCTCCGGGCCCCGCTTCCCGTGGAGGGTTGGAACGCCCAGATGTCACTGCTCACCGGCATGGCCGCCGCCGAGCTCATGGTCGGCGCCGGCGTGGGGCTCCTGCGCACCCTGCCCGCCGCGCCGCCCGAGGCGGTGGACCGGCTGCGGGCGGCGGCGGCCGCTCTGGGCGTGGCGTGGCCCAGGGGCGCGGGGCCGGCGGAGGTGGTGCGCACGGTCCGGCCCGGCCTGCCGACCGGGGCCGCCTTCCTCGAATCGGCCGCCGAGCTGCTCCGGGGCGCCGGCTACACCGCCCTCGGGGGGCCGGCGACCACCCCGGCCGACCTCGGCTCTGCTACCCCGGCCGACGTCGACTCTGCTACCCCGGCCGATCTCGGCCATGCCGGTGTGGGGGCGCGGTACGCCCACGTCACCGCGCCCATCCGGCGACTCTGCGACCGCTTCGCCTCCGAGGTCTGCGTGGCCGTCGCCGCCGGCGCCGAGGTGCCCGGCTGGGCGCGTGACGCCCTGCCGGAGCTGCCCGCCCTCATGGCCGCCAGTGGGCAGCGGGCGGCGCGCCTCGAGCGAGCGGTGATCGACCTCACCGAGGCCTGGCTGCTCGCCCACCGGGTGGGCGAGCGCTTCCCGGCGGCGGTGGTGGAGGTGGACGACCGGGGCGCCACGGTGGTCCTCGACGACCCCCCCGTGCGGGCCCGGTGCTCGGGGCGTGGCCTCCAGCCCGGGGCTCGGGTCGTGGTGCGCCTGGTGGAGGCGGACCCCGCCACCCGCGCCGTGCGCTTCGAGCCGGCCGGAGCGGCGCGGTAGCGGGGGAACCGGGGGCCCCTCCCCCGCCTCGTGGCCCGGAGCGGTCAGGGCCGGTCGGTAGCCTCGGCGATCGTGTCGCAACTGCTCGTGGTGGTCGCCGGCCTCTTGCTGGGGTTCGGCGGCGCCCGGGTCCTGCGCCGTCCGGCCAGCACGGCGGGAGCGGCGTCGGTGGCGCGGTCGGTGGGCGGGGTGGTGGGCTCCCGGCGGGGCCTCGACCTTCCTCACCTGCAGCGCAGCGTCCTCTCGGAGATGATGCGCCACGTGGTGGGCCGGGGCGGCGCACCGACCGTCCCCGCCGCCTACCGGGTCCGGCTGCACCCCGCCGACCACGCCACCGTGGCCGCCGCCCCCGGCTTCTTCACCCAGGGCCTCGAGCAGGCCATGGCCGCCGCCGGTCACGACCACGGCTGGACGGTGCCCGACCGCTTCCGCATCCAGCTCGACATCGACCCGTCGCGCCGCCCCGGCGCCCCCGGCGTCGAGGTCCTCGACGGGCCGGCAGCGGCAGGGTCCGCCGCACCGCCCGGCGACCGCGTGGCGCGGCCGACGGCGCCAGTGCGGTCGACGGCGCCGGCGGCGCCGGCCCGCCCGGCGGCCGCCCGGGTCGAGCGCAGCGACCGGCCTGGTGAGACCGTCGCCCTCACCGGCGACGTGGTCACCATCGGGCGGGGGCCCGACCGCACCATCCGCATCGACGACAGCCGCGCCAGCCGCCAGCACGCCTCGTTGCGAAGCCAGGGCGGGGTGTGGACCGTCACCGACGACGGGTCGAGCAACGGCACCCGGGTGAACGGTGTCGAGCTGACTGCCGGCCGACCGCAGGTGCTGGCCGACGGCGACCGCATCGGCGTGGGGCCGGTCACCCTCGTGTTCCGCACCGGCCCGTCGCGGTGATCCGCCTCCTCCTGCTCTTCTTTGCCGGCCTCCTCGCCGGGGTGCTGGCCGAACAGGTCTGGCACCGGGCCCGTGACCCCCGCCCGGCGGGCTCGGGCGCGCCAGCCGGCGCTGCCCTCCCTGGGCTTCGGCATCCTCCTCGCCGCCGCCGGCGGTGGGTGCTGGCCGGGCTGGCCGGCGTGGCCGTGGTCCTCGTCGTGGCCGCGGCCGGCGGCTACCTCTACGCCGACGGGCAGTTCGACAAGATCGAGAAGGTGGCGGTCGGCGACCAGCTGGCCGGGAGCGCCGACGGCACCAACTACCTGCTCGTCGGCACCGACAACCGGCCCGGCGTGGAGGGCAACCGCTCCGACACCATGCTCGTGCTGCGCACCGCCGGCGGCACCAGCACGATGATGTCGATCCCCCGTGACCTGCTCGTGACCATCCCGGGACGCTCCGGCGAGCATCGGATCAACGCCGCCTACAACGACGGCCCGGCGGTGCTGGTGCGCACGGTGCAGGAGTCGTTGGGCATCCCGATCGACCGCTACGTCGAGATCAACTTCACCAGCTTCGGTGGTCTCGTCGACGCCATCGGCGGCGTCACCATCGACTTCCCCCACCCGGCGTCGGACCCGAAGTCGGGCCTGAACGTGACCCAGACCGGGCCGGTGGAGCTCGACGGCGAGCAGGCCTTGGCCTACGTGCGGTCCCGCACCTACACCGAGACGATCGACGGCCGAACCCAGGTCGACGCCACGTCCGACCTGGGGCGGGTGCAGCGCCAGCAGGCCTTCATGCGGGCCGTGCTGTCGGAGGCGGGCGCTTCCCGCAACCCCCTCACCATGGCTCGGATCGGGCGATCCCTGACCAAGGGCCTCAAGGTCGACGACCACATGACCCTGCGCGACGCGGCCGTCTTCGCGTGGAACATGGGCCGGCTCGACCCCGAGTCGGTGGTGCTGCCCACCACCCCCGCCCGCACCTCGGGCGGGGCCGCGGTGCTGACCCTCCGACAGGCCGAAGCCGAACCGGTGCTGGCTCGCTTCCGAGGGTGACGGTCAGGAGGGGCGCTCGACCCCGAGGGCGTCGTGGTCGCGACACACTGCCTCTGCCCGGTCGACCAGGCCGGCGTCCTGGAGGCGCACCTCCACCTTCACCGGATCCTCGTCGCTGCCCTCCACGGTGAACGTGTCGAGGGCGTCCACGTTGGCCGGGAGCTTGCGAGCGGCGTTCCAGAACCCCCCCAGGACGAAGCCGGTGATGAAGCCGGCGATGCCGCCGCCCAGGGCGACCGGCAGGCGCGGCTCGACTCCGGCGACGAGCACCACCGCCACCACCACCGCCGCCAGCCCCAGGCCGAGCAGCACCGCCCCGGCGGCGTAGCTGCGGGCGACGTGCTGGCCGGCGGCCAGCTCACCACTGCGGTCGATGTCGCCCATCGCCGACGTCGGCCCGTGCTCCACCAGGGCGATGGCGGCGGCGTCGATGCCGAGACCCTCCAGGTCCACCATCGCCCTGCGGGCGGATCCGGCGGAGGAGAACGAGGCGACCAGGCGGTACTCGCGGGGCACGGCGTCGGGACTGGCCATCGAGCGATCCTAGGTCGGGCCGGCGCGAAGCTGATCGAGCACCCGGTGCATGACCACCTCGGGCGGTTCGGTGGCGTCGGCGGTGATGGCCTCGGCCGGCGCCTCGAGCGCCTGGAGCTGGGATTCCAGCAGCTCCGGGCCGACCCCCCCGCCGGGCCGGCTCTCCAAGCGGGCCCGGATGACGTCGGGGCGGGCGACGAGGTGCACGTAGCGGACGTCGGGCAGCCCGTCGCCGAGGCGACGCCGGTACGCCTCCTTCAGGGCCGAGCACGCCAGCACCACACCACCGAAGGGCAGGACCACCTCCCGCTTCAGCTCGGCGTTGAGCCGACCCAGCCACGGCGCGCGCTCCTCGTCGGTGAGGGGCTCCCCCCGGCGCATCTTCTCGAGGCACTCCGGGTCGTGGAAGTCGTCGGCGTCTAGGAACGGGACCTCCAGGTTGGCGGCGAGCATCCGGCCCACGGCCGTCTTGCCCACGCCGGCGACCCCCATCACGACCACCACCACGGGGGTCTGGCTCCCCGCCCGGCGCTCCTCCGAAACGCAGGGGCGCGGGCCGGCCATCTCGTTTCCACGCCGCGGTCCTCGGGGAGGGCCGGGGTTCAGCTCGCCTGACCCCACCCCGCGCTCCCGGGAGCCTCCCCCATGGACCTCGACCTCCCGTCTCGCAGCCACTCCCTCTGGCTCCGCGACGCTGCCACCCGATACCCGCCTCTGTCCGGCGACCGGAAGGTCGACGTCGTCGTCGTGGGCGCCGGCATCACCGGCCTCACCACGGGGGTGCTCCTGGCTCGCGCCGGCTTGGAGGTGGTGGTGCTCGAAGCCGACGCGGTGGGGGCGGGCACCACCGGGCACACGACGGCGAAGATCTCGGCGTTGCAGGGCACGATCTACCGCACGCTGCGCTCGTCGCACGGCGTGGACGGTGCCCGGCGCTACGCCGCCGCCCAGCACGCGGGCCGGGAGTGGGTGGCGGCCTACGTCGCCGAACAGGGCGTCGACTGCGACCTCGAGCGGCGCCCAGCCGTCACCTACACCGCCGAGGCGGACAACGTGGCCAAGGTGCGCGAGGAGGCCGACGCCGCCAACGAGGCCGGTGTGCCGGCCCGTTTCACCGAGGAGCTGGACGGCGAGCTGCGTCTGCCGTTCCCGGTGGCGGCGGCAGTCGTGGTGGAGGATCAGGCCCAGTTCGACCCCTACCCCCACCTGGTCGCCATGGCCGCGGAGATCGCCGCCGCCCCTGGGTGCGCGGTCCACGAGCAGAGCCGGGTCACCGACGTCCACGGCGGAGGGGACCCCCGGGTGACCACCGAGGCGGGCACCGTGCGGGCCTCCACCGTGGTGGTCACGACCCTCATGCCGGTGCTGCACCAGGGGCTGCTCTACGCCCGGGCCGAGCCCGAGCGCTCCTACTGCATGGCGGTGGAGGTGGAGGGCTCGCTGCCCCGGGGCATGTACCTGAGCGCCGACTCGCCCACCCGGTCGCTGCGCACCGCCCGCCACCAGGGCGGTGAGGTGGCGGTGGTGGGTGGCGGTGGCCACGTGGTCGGTCGGCGCACCCCGACCACGGCGGAGTACGAGTCCCTCCGCAAGTGGGCCATCACCCACTTCCCGGTCACCGGCATCGTCGACCGCTGGTCGGCGCACGACTACGAGAGCGTCGACCACCTGCCCTACGTGGGCCCGGCCGCCCCCGGCTCGTCCCGGCTGCTGGTGGCCACCGGCTTCGCCAAGTGGGGCATGACCAACGGCACCGCCGCCGCCCTGGCCCTGGCCGACCGGATCCTCGACCGACCCGACGGTCCCGCCGCCGAGTGGTCCGCGCTGCTCGACCCGAAGCGGCTCACCGCCCAAGGCGCCGCCGGCACCGCCCGTCTCAACGCCGGCGTCGCCGTCCACCTCGCCGGCGGATGGCTGTCGCCGGGCGGCCGCGAGCAAGGTCGTCCCGGCGCCCGGCGCAGCCGGCGTCGCCTGCGCCCCACCGGGACCTCCGAGGTCGACGGCACGCGTCGCACCGTGTCGCTGGTGTGCACCCACCTGGGCGGCATCTGCACGTGGAACGACGCGGAGACGACGTGGGACTGCCCGCTGCACGGCTCCCGCTTCGCCGCCGACGGCAAGGTGGTCAACGCCCCCGCCACCAAGGACCTCGACCGCCTCGACTAGCTACTGGGCGAGCGCCTCCGGCGCTCGCGTGCCGGCTGCTCGCGTGGCGCTCGCGACGCCGGCGCCGCTGGAAACCGTGCTGCCAGCGAGCGTCGTCGGGGCACTACGCGTCCGGGGCACAAGGAAGGGGCCGATGGCGAGGGCGTCGACGGGCGAGGAGCCGAAGCACTCGAGGGCGTCACGGGGGCTGTCGACCATCGGGCGGCCAGCGGTGTTGAGGCTGGTGTTGACCACCACGGGAAGGCCCGTGCGGCGGGCGAAGGCGGCGAGCAGGCGGGCGGTGAGGGGCTCGTCGGCGGCGTCGACGGTCTGGATGCGGGCCGTCCCGTCCACGTGCACGACGGTGGGGATCCGGTCCCGCCACTCGGAACGGACTCGGTGGGTGAAGAGCATGTGCGGGCTCGGTATCGGCCCACCCTCGAACAGCTCGGCGGCCCGCTCGGCCAGCACCATGGGGGCGACCGGGCGGAACTGCTCGCGCCCCTTGACGTCGTTGAGGCGTGCCAGGTTGTCGAAGCCCGGGTGGGCCAGGAGGCTCCGATGCCCCAGCGCCCGCGGTCCGAACTCCGAGCGGCCCTGGAACCAGGCCACGATCCCGTTGGCGGCGAGCACCTCGGCCACCGCCTCCGCCACGTCGGGCGGGCGGGTGTAGCCCACCGCCGCCGTGCGCAGCGTCGCTTCGATGGCATCGTCGTCCCAGCCTCGGCCGAGGGCGGCGGTGGCCATCGGCTCAACCGGGTCGCCCAGGGCGTGGGCCAGGTACAGCGCCGAGCCGAGAGCGGTGCCGGCGTCGCCGGCGGCGGGCTGGACCCACACGTCGGAGAACGGCCCCTCGCGGTACAGGCGGGAGTTGGCGACGCAGTTCAGGGCGACGCCGCCGGCCATGGTCAGCGCCTGCTCGCCGGTGCGCTCGTGCAGCCAGGCGGCCAGCTCCAGGAGCACCTCCTCGAGGCGGATCTGCACCGTGGCCGCCAAGCGGGCGTGGTCGTCGCCGAGGCGCTCCTCGGCCGCCCGGGCCGGGGCGAAGGCTGACCAGTCGACCGGGTCGACGTCGAACCCGCCGTCATCCCGGACCCGCACCGCCGTGCGGAAGTGGTCGAGGTGGTCCGGCTCGGCGTAGGCGGCCAGAGCCATCACCTTGTACTCGTCGGAGCTGCGCCGGAACCCGAGGTGGGCGGTGAGCTCCTCGTAGAGCAGGCCCAGCGACGAGGGCAGCTCCTGGCGGGCCAGCACCTCGAGCCGGCCGTCGACGACGTGACCGGCCAGGTAGGAGGCCCGCTCCCCTCGACCGTCGACCACCATCACCGCCGAGGAGCCGAAGGGTGCCGCCAGGTAGGCGGAGGCGGCGTGGGCCACGTGGTGCGCCACGTGCTGGAACCCCGACACGTCGAGGCCCGGGAGGGCGCTGGCGAGGAACCGCGGGGCCCGCGCCGCGAAGAGGGTGCGTAGGTCCTCCCAGCCGTCGGCGGTGATGTCACCGTTCGGTGCCGGAGCCAGCGCCGGGTCGTAGGAGTACCCGATGGCATCGACGTCGCCCGGCGCCAGCCCGGCCGCTTCGAGGCACCACGCGGCGGCCGCCCCGGGCACCTCCCACGTGGAGAACGGCACCGGGTCCTTGCCGTGCTTGCGCCGGGAGAACCGCTCCTCCTCGGCGGCGGCGACGATGCGACCGTCGACCACGACCGCGGCCGCCGGGTCGTGGAACACGGAGTTGATGCCCAACACGGTCGCCATTCGCGCTCCTCTTGGTCGTCCCGCCCTTCCCGGCCGCGCCCGGGGGGAAACGGCGCTGTGCTGACTGGTCGCCTCGCCTTCGGCTCGGCTCCGGCAGTAGCTCAGCCGCCGGCGGCGACCCCTTCAGCCGTGGCCCACCACGTGACCGCCAACTCGATTCGCCGGCGCGCCAGCGGCTCCCGCCCGGCCGGACCGCCGTCGCCGTCGTAGCCGGCCACCCGCAGGGCTCCGGTCTCGAGCTCGAACTCGAAGGTGACCGAGGTGTCCCGTGGGACCGCCCCGCTCAGCAGCTCCCAAACGCCGTCCAGCCCGTCGCGGAGGCGCTCGACGTCGTCGTAGCTGAAGCCGGCGGTCGACGCCAGCATGGCGGCGGTGAACCGTGGCACGGCGGCGTACACGGGGGAGGCGGGGACGGTGACCGACACCGAGGTGCCGGGGGGACCGACGTGCCGCGCCATCGCCGTCGGCGCTGGGCTCATGGCGCCGGCGGGGGCGCGTTGCTGGTGCGCTCGTCCACGTCGATGGCGGCGAGGACGGTGGCTTCACCGGGCGACGCGGTGGGCCCGTAGTGGATCACCGCCACCCCCTGCTCGCCGCAGCTCGGGCAGGTGATGGCCAGGACCGCCAGCATGTCGTCGGGGTCGGAGGCGCCCTCCATGCGCCGCATGGAGTCGAGGGTGACCTCGTCGGCGGCCGACTCCGTCCGACATCGGGGGCACCGCAGCAGGCCGTCCTCGGTGGTGACGACGTTGGCGTCGAACCCCGCGTCGGCGTACTGGGCCAACACCGCCACCAGCGTGGTGTTGTCGCTCGGCGCGCCCTCGGCTGACATGTCCGGCCCGTCGCCTTCGGCCATTCGCCGCTCCGCTCGGTTCGTCCGACTCGACTGGCGGCCGGCTACCCGTGCGGCTGCGGGGTAAACCGGCCGCAGTCAGGTCGGGTCCTGGTCGACCTCACCCCGCCAGGCGCCGGACTCGTGGCCCCGCGACTCGATGAACTCCTTGAACCGCTCGAGATCCCCCTTGATCCGGCCCTCGACCAGCCCGAGCTTGTCGCCCACCTTCTCCACCAGCCCCTCGGGGTCGAAGTCGAGCTGGAGCATGACCTTGGTGGTGCCGTCGGAGACGCGGTGGAAGGTGACCACACCCGCCTGGTCGGGTCCGTCGAGCGAGCGCCAGGCGATGCGCTGGTCAGGGGTCTGCTCGGTGATCTCGGCGTCGAACTCGCGGGACACCCCGGCGATCCGGGTCTTCCAGTGGACGTGGGTGTCGGTGAGCTGGCGGATCTCCTCCACCCCGTCCATGAACTGGGGGAAGCTCTCGAACTGGGTCCACTGGTCATAGGCCGTGCGGACCGGCACGTCGACCTCGATCGACTGCTCGACGCTGCTCATTGGGGGCTCCTCGGGGGTCGGCTGCGGATGTCGTTCGTCCTACCCGACAGGGCTCCCGCCGAGTCCGACACGGCTCAAGCCGCCAGGAGGGCCACCGATGCGGCCAGGTCGGCGACCAGGCCGGCCATGGCCTCGGCGCGCCGGTCGCCGGCGCGCAGGACGGCCGAGGGGTGGATGGTGGCGGTCACGAAGTCCGCCGCGTCCGAGGGCACCGGCTCGCCATGGCACCGCGTGAGGCGGAAGCCGGGCCCGAGCAGGCTCTTGGCCGCGGTGGCACCGAGGAGCACCACCAGGCGCGGCTGCACGAGGCCCAGCTCGGAGGTCAGCCAGGGGCGGCAGGCCGCGGACTCCGCGGCGGTCGGCGTCTGGTGGATGCGGCGCTTGCCGCGCAGGACGAACTTGAAGTGCTTCACGGCGTTGGTGACGTAGACGCCCGACCGCTCCAGGCCGACCTCGGCCAACGCCTCGTCGAGCACGTGCCCGGCCGGACCGACGAAGGGCCGCCCGGCAAGGTCCTCCTTGTCGCCGGGCTGCTCGCCGACCAGCATGACCGGGGCGGGGACCGGTCCCTCTCCGAACACCGTCTGGGTGGCCGGCGCCCAGAGGGGGCATGCCCGGCACCCCGCCGCCTCCGCCTCGTAGTGGGTCACGTCGCCATGGTCGCCCATCAGGCGCCACCTGTGGGCGCACCGCCACGCGACGGGGTCGAGACGGTCCGCTCCGTCGTTTGGCGAACCGCGGGGTCGGGAAGGCACCTATCTCACCGCACCGGAGTCCGATGCCACCATCCAGCCGCCGCTTCCCTTACGGATCCGCCGAGTCGCCTCCTTCCTGGGCGGTCGTGGTGCCGACCGTGGGCCGGGCGTCACTGAGGGAGCTCCTGGAGGCGTTGGCGGCCGGCCCCGGCCCCGCCCCGGCCGAGGTCGTGGTGGTCGACGACCGCCCCGGCGGTGGCCGGGACCCTCTCCCGGTCGACGGGTTCGCGCTGGCTCCCCTCCGGGTGGTGCGCAGCGGCGGGAAGGGCCCAGCGGCGGCGCGCAACGCCGGTTGGCGGCGGGTGCTGGCCGAGTGGGTGGTCTTCCTCGACGATGACGTGGTGCCCCGGCCCGGGTGGCGCTCGGCGTTGGCCGCCGACCTGCTCGCCGCCGGCGCGGATGTCGTCGGCGTGCAGGGGCGGGTGGAGGTGCCGCTCCCGGCCACCCGCCGTCCGACCGACCGCGAGCGGGGCACCGCCGGCCTGGCCGGGTCCCGATGGATCACCGCCGACATGGCCTACCGCCGGGCCGTCCTCGCTCGGGTGGGCGGCTTCGAGGAGCGGTTCCCCCGGGCCTACCGGGAGGACGCTGACCTCGGGCTGCGGGCCAGCCGGTTGGGCGCCATCGCCTCCGGTTCCCGGGTGGTCGCCCACCCGGTCCGACCCGCATCGTGGTGGGCCAGCGTGGCCGCCCAGGCGGGCAACGCCGACGACGCCCTCTTGGCCGCCATCCACGGGCGGGGGTGGCGGGTCGCCGCCGGCGCTCCTCGGGGCCGGCTCGCCCACACCAGGGCCCACACCGGCTCCCCCCAGGCCGCGCTCAGCCTGGCGCCCGCCGGGCGGCGCCGCGACCGCCGCCGTGGCCGCGGCGGCGTGGCTGGTCGGCTCGTCGGAGCTGGCGCTGGCGCGCATCCGGCCGGGGCCCCGCACCCCGGCCGAGGTCGGCGCCATGCTCGCCACCAGCCTCGCCATCCCACCGGCGGCGGTGGGCTGGTCGCTCGTGGGGCGGGCTCGGGCCCGCCGCCTCCTGCGTGACGGCGACGGTCGGCTTGCGGTGGACGCCGTGCTCTTCGACCGCGACGGCACCCTGATCGAGGATGTGCCCTACAACGGCGATCCCTCGCTCGTGCGCCCCCGGCCGGGGGCGGCCCTGGCGCTGGCCGCCCTGCGCCGGCGGAACCTCCCCCTGGCCGTGGTGTCGAACCAGAGCGGGGTCGGCACCGGCCGCATCACCATGACCCAGGTGGACGACGTCAACCGGCGCACCGAGGAGCTGCTCGGTCCCTTCTCGGCCACGGTGGTCTGCCCCCACGCGCCGGACGACGGCTGTGCCTGCCGCAAGCCCGCCCCCCGCCTCGTGCACGACGCCGCCGAGCGGCTGGGGGTGGACCCGGCCCGGTGCGTGCTGGTGGGCGACATCGGCAGCGACGTGGGGGCGGCTCTGGCGGCGGGGGCCCGAGCGGTCCTGGTACCGACCGCGGTGACCCGGCCCGAGGAGCTGGCCTCCGCGCCGGCGGTGGCCCCTGACCTCGAGCAGGCGGTGGCCATGATCCTGGCGGGACGGGCGTGAGCGACGAAGCCTCCGCTGTACCACCGGGCCCCCCTGTGCTCGTGGCCCGGCTCGACAACGCCGGTGACGTGCTGCTGGCCGGGCCGGCGGTGCGGGCGGTGGCCGCCGCCGCCGGACCGGTCACGTTCCTCTGCGGACCGGCAGGCCGGGAGGCGGCCTCGCTGTTACCCGGCGTGGGCGAGGTGCTCACCTACGACGCGCCCTGGGTGCCGCTCGAGGCTCGGCCCGTGGATCGCGCCTCGATCGACGGCCTGGTCGATGCGGTGGGCCGCGGGGGGATCACCACCGCCCTGGTGCTCACGTCTTTCCACCAGAGCCCGTTGCCGTTGGCGCTTCTGCTCAAGATGGCGGGAGTGTCCACCGTGGCCGCGACGAGCGAGGACCATCCGGGCTCGTTGGTCGACGTCCGCCGCCGCCCCGACCAGGACGCCGGACGCCACGAGGTGCAGCGATCCCTCGCGCTGGCCGCCGCCGCCGGGTTCGCCCTCCCGCCCGGCGACGACGGCCGCCTCGCCGTGCGCCGACCCCTGCCCGCCACCGCGCCCTTCGACGAGCCCTACGTGGTCGTGCACCCCGGGGCGTCGGTGCCGGCCAGGGGCCTGCCCGTGGCCGCCGCCCGGGATCTGGTGGCCTGGCTGGCGGCCCAGGGCCCTCCGGTGGTGGTGACGGGAGGCCCGGACGAGACCGAGCTGGCGGCGGCGGTGGCGGGCTGTGGTGCCCCCGACGTGAGGATCCACGCCGGACGCACCACGCTGGCCGCGCTGGCCGGGCTGCTCGCCGCCGCGGCGGTGGCCGTCACCGGCAACACCGGCCCGGCCCACCTGGCGGCCGCGGTGGGCACGCCGGTGGTGTCGGTCTTCGCCCCTGTCGTCCCCGTCGAGCGCTGGCGCCCATGGGGCGTGCCCGGCGCGGTGCTCGGCGACCACGCCATCGCGTGCGCGGGGTGTCGAGCCCGGATCTGCCCGTTCCCCGGCCAGCCGTGCCTGGCCCCCGTCACCGCCGAGGCCCTCGTGGAGGCCGTCCTCCCGTGGCTCGCCCCGGCCCTCGCCGGCAGCCGGGGGTGGGGCAGCGGGAGTCTGGGCCGCGGGGGGTGGGGCGGGTGAGGATCCTCATCTGGCACGTCCACGGGTCCTGGACCACCGCCCTGGTGCAGGGCCATCACACCTACGTGGTGCCGGTGGTGCCCGGCCGCGGCCCCGAAGGGCGGGGCAGGGCCCGCACGTGGGACTGGCCGGACTCGGTGGTCGAGCGCTCGCCGGAGGAGCTGGCCCACACCGACCTCGACCTGGTCGTGCTGCAGCGCCCCGAGGACGAGCAACTGGCCCGGCGCTGGCTCGGCGGCCGGGTGCCGGGCCGGGACGTTCCCGCGGTGTGGCTCGAGCACAACGCCCCCCAGGGGCGCATCGCCGACATGCGCCATCCGGCGGCCGACCGCGACGATCTCCTCGTCGTCCACGTGACCCCCACCAACGACCTGTTCTGGGACTGCGGGTCCACCCCCACCACCGTCATCGAGCACGGCATCGTCGACCCCGGCGATCGCTACACCGGCGCCCTCGCCCGGGCGGCGGTGGTGGTCAACGAGCCCGCGCGCCGGGGCCGGGTCGTCGGCGCCGACCTGCTGCCCCGCTTCGCCCGGGCCGTGCCCCTCGACCTGTTCGGCATGGCCACGGCCGGTCTGGCCGCGCAGCTGGGGGCGGGCGGGGCTGAGGACCTTCCCCAGGCCCGGTTGCATGCCGAGCTGGGCGCCCGCCGCGCCTACCTCCACCCGGTGCGCTGGACCTCCCTCGGCCTCTCCCTGCTGGAGGCGATGCACCTGGGGCTGCCGGTGGTGGCCCTGGCCACCACCGAGGTGCCGGCCGCGGTCCCGCCGGGTGCGGGCGTGGTCACCAACCGGGTGTCGGAGGCGTGCGACGCCCTCCGCTGGTACCTGGCCGAACCCGACGCCGCCCGCCGGGCCGGGCGGGAAGCCCGGCAGGCCGCCCTCCGCCGCTACGGCCTGGGTCGCTTCCTCGGCGACTGGGACCGGCTGTTCGCCACCGTGGCCGGCGGCCGCCGCGAGGCGGCACCGCCCGCGACCGCACCCGTCCTGGAGGAGGCCCGATGACCTACCGCGGAGGGTGCCGGCCGCTCAGGATCGATGTGGTGTCCGAGCACGCCAGCCCGCTCGCCACCCTCGGTGGGGTCGACGCCGGTGGCCAGAACGTGCACGTGGCCGCCCTGGCCAACGCCCTCGCCGCTCTCGGGGCGGCCGTGACCGTCCACACCCGGCGCGACGACCGCCGCCTGCCCGAGACGGTGACGTTCGGGCCCGGCGTCGAGGTGCACCACGTCGACGCGGGACCGCCTCACCCCGTCCCCAAGGACCAGCTCCTGCCCCACATGGGCACCTTCGCCGACGCCCTGGCCCGACGGTGGGCCAACCGGCGGCCCGACGTGGTGCACTCGCACTTCTGGATGTCGGGCCTCGCCGCGCTGGAGGCGGCCGGGCCGCTCGGCGTGCCGGTGGTGCACACCTACCACGCGCTCGGCACGGTGAAGCGGCGCCACCAGGGGGTGCTCGACACCAGCCCCCCCGAGCGGCTCGAGGTGGAGCACCGCCTGGCCCAGGAGGTCGACCAGGTGATCGCCACCACCGCCGACGAGGCGGCCGAGCTGGCGGCGATGGGCGCCCCCGCCGACCGGGTGACGGTCGTGCCCTGCGGGGTGGACCTGGCTCGCTTCCGGCCCGGCGAGCGACCCGGGGGCGAGGCCGCCGGCCGGCGCCGGGTGGTGGTGGTCAGCCGGCTGGTCGAGCGCAAGGGCATCGGGAACGTGATCGCCGCGGTGGCGCAGCTTCCGGGCACCGAGCTGCTGGTGGCGGGGGGCGGGCCCGCCGACCAGCTCGGCGAGGACGCGGAGGCCCGCCGCTTCGCCGACCTCGCCGCCCGGCTCGGGATCGCCGACCGGGTCGAGCTCCTCGGCGCCGTCGACCGCGACCAGGTGCCCGCGCTGCTGCGCTCAGCCGACGTGGTCGCCTGCTGCCCCTGGTACGAGCCCTTCGGCCTGGTGGCGGTGGAGGCCATGGCGTGCGGCGTCCCGGTGGTGGCCTCCGCCGTCGGCGGCCTGGCCGAGACCGTGGTCGACGGGGAGACGGGCCTCCTCGTCCCGCCCCGTCGGCCCGACGCCATCGCCGCCGCCCTGGCCGGCTTGCTGGACGACCCGGGCCGCCGTCGCCGGATGGGGCGCAGCGCGGTTCGCCGGGCCCGGCGCTACGCCTGGTCCCGGGTGGGGGCCGAGACCCTCAGCGTGCTCGGCGGCATGGCCGAGCGGGCCGCCGAGCGGGTCTCCCTCGCCGGTGGGGAGCGGCCGTGACTGCCGGCGCCCGCGGGCCGGGGGGCGGGAACGGTCACCGCGGCGCACCCGTCCCCGCCTGGGCCGCCCGCCACCTCGACGACCTCCGGGCCGCCCTGGGCGCACTCGGGCCCGAGGTGGCTCGGGTGGAGGCCTGGGGCGGCCACCTGGCCTCCCGCCTGACCTCGGGAGGGCGGTTGCTGGCGGCCGGCAACGGCGGCAGCGCCGCCCACGCACAGCACCTCACCGCCGAGCTGGTGGGCCGGTACCGCACCGAGCGCCCTCCCTTCAGCGCCCTCGCCCTCCACGCCGACACCTCCACCGTCACTGCGCTGGTGAACGACTACGGCGCCGACGCCGTGTTCCGCCGCCAGGTGGAGGCCCACGGTCGGGCTGGCGACGTGCTCGTCACCCTGTCCACCTCCGGGCGCAGCCCCAACCTGCTGGAGGCGGTGGTCGCCGCCCGCGCCGCCGGGCTGGCCACGTGGGCTCTCACCGGTGCCGCCCCCAACCCGCTGGCCCTGGCCGCCGACGCCACCGTGGCCGTGTCCAGCACCGACACCGCCGTCATCCAGGAGGTCCACCAGGTGCTGGTCCACCTGCTCTGCGAGGCCCTCGACCGCGCCCTCGGCGTGGGCGTCGACGATCCCGCGGGGGAATTGGCGGCTCACCGATGATGAAGGCGCTGGTGGTGGTGGGTGACACGTTGCTGGATCGCGATGTGCACGGCGAGGTCCACCGGCTGTGCCCGGACGCCCCCGTGCCGGTGGTGGCGGCCGGATCGGAGAGGACCCGGCCCGGCGGCGCCGGCCTGGCGGCCACCCTCGCCCGCCAGGCCGGGGACCGGCCGGTGGTGCTCGTCACCGCTCTGGGCGACGGCGCCGCCGGCCGCGAGGTGGCGGCCCTGCTCGGGCAGGCGGGGGTGACGGTGGTGGACCTCGGCCTGGATGGCCGCACCCCCGAGAAGTTGCGCATCCGGGCCGCCGGGCGGTCGCTGCTGCGCCTCGACCGCGACGACGGGCCCGCCGCGCCCCGCCCGCCGGCCGACGACGCGATGGCGGAGGTCCTCGCCGGCGCCGGTGCGGTGCTGGTCGCCGACTACGGGCGGGGGGTGGCCGGCCTCCCCGCCGTCCGGGCCGCCCTGGGCGCCCGCCTGGCCGACCTGGCGGTGGTCTGGGATCCTCACCCCCGCGGCGCCGAGCCCCTGGCCGGGTGCCGCCTGGTCACGCCGAGCGCGGCGGAGGCGGGCCTGGCCCCGTCGGCCTCGTTGGCCGAGGTGGTGCACCGCGCCGCCGAGCTGGTCCACCGGTGGGAGGCGGCCGGCGTGGCCGTCACCCTCGGTCGCCGGGGAGCGGTGTTGCTCGACCGGGCGGGCACGCCCCTCGTGGCCCCTCCCCCGGGACCGGTCGCCGAGGGGGGCGACGCCTGCGGAGCAGGCGACTGCTTCGCCGCCTCCGCCGCCCTCGCCCTGGCCGAGGGGGCCCTGCCCTCCGAGGCGCTGCAGCGGGCCGTCGTCGCCGCCGGGCGCTTCGTCGCCGCCGGCGGGGCGGCGGCGGTGACGGTCGGCCCGGGCACGCCCGGCCGGCCGGATCGGCGGGGAGTGGCCGGGAGGCAGGACCGGTCCGGCGCCGGGGGCGGGACCCTGGTGGCCACCGGCGGCTGCTTCGACCTGCTCCACGCCGGCCACGTCAGCACCCTCCAGGCCGCCCGGGCCCTCGGCGACCGCCTGGTGGTGCTGCTGAACTCGGACCGCTCGGTCCGCCGCCTGAAAGGGCCTGACCGCCCGTTGCAGCCCCAAGCCGACCGCGAAGCGCTCCTGCGCTCCCTGGCCTGCGTCGATGACGTCATCGTCTTCGACGAGGACACCCCGCTGGCCGCCCTCGAACGGCTCCGGCCCGACGTGTTCGTCAAGGGCGGCGACTACACCGTCGCCGACCTGCCCGAGGCGACCGCCCTCGCGGCGTGGGGCGGCCAGGCCGTGGTCGTGCCGTACCTGCCCGGTCGCTCCACCACCCGCATCGTCCTGGAGGCGTCCCGCCATGCCCGCTGAACCGACCACCGGCCCGGCTCTCGCCGAAGACCCGTCGCCCGACCCGTCGTCGTGGGTCAGCCCCTCTCCCGGTCCCCTCGACGGGGCCCGGGTACTCGTCACCGGCGGGTCCTCGGGCCTCGGTGCCGCCATCGCCGCCGCCGTGGCGACGGCCGGAGGCACCCCGGTGGTGCTCGACCGGCGCCCTCCCGGCGCGGAGGTGCTCTTCGAGGAGGTCGACCTGGCCGACACGCCCGCCACCCAGGCCGCCGTGGGGCGGGCCATCGAGCGTCTCGGCGGGCTCGAAGCGGTGGTCACCTGCGCCGGCACGGACGTGCCCGCTTCCCTCACCGCGCTGCCGGCCGACCAGTGGGAGCGCATCGTGGCGGTGAACCTGTTCGGCACCGCCGCCGTGATCCGAGCGGCGCTGCCCACCCTGGAGGAGACGGCGGGCCGGATCGTGACCGTGGCGTCGACCCTCGGCCACCAGGCGGTGGGCGACGCCACCGCCTACTGCGCCAGCAAGTGGGGGGTGGTCGGGTTCACCCGTGCCCTGATGGCGGAGCTGAAGGGTCGGGTGGGCATCACCATGTTGACCCCGGGCGGGATGGCCACCGCCTTCTTCGACGACCGGGACGAGCAGTACAAGCCCGGCCCCGACGCTCGCCTCTGCGACCCGGCCGACGTGGCCGACACGGTGGTGTTCGCCCTCACCCGCCCGCCCGGCTGCGAGGTCAAGGAGATGGTGGTGGCCGGCCCCACCGAGGTGTCCTGGCCCTGAACCCGCCCCCTCCGGAACCGGCCGTGGTGGTGCTCCGGGCCCTGGGCCTCGGTGACCTGCTCACGGCGGTGCCCGCCCTGCGGGGCCTGCGGCGCCAGTACCCCCACCACCCCATCGCCCTCGCCTGCCCGGCGGTGCTGGAGCCGCTCGCCGCCCTCACCGGCGCGGTCGACGCCGTGGTCCCCGTGGCGGGGTTGGCACCCCTCCCCGGCGGGCTGCACCGCGCCCACGTGGCCGTGAACCTGCACGGGCGCGGGCCCGAGAGCACCCGACTCCTACACGCCACCGGACCTCGCCGCCTGCTCGCCTTCGCGCACGAGGATGTTCCCGCCAGCGTCGGTGGCCCGGCCTGGGACGGCGACGAGAACGAGGTCGACCGGTGGTGCCGGTTGGTGGCCGCCGGGGGCGCCGCGCCCGTGCGCACCGACCTGCACCTCTCGCCACCGGCCCCCGACCCGGCTTGGCCGCCCCACCCGGTGCCACACCCGGTGATCGTCCACCCGGGGGCCGCCCACGCCGCCCGGCGGTGGCCGGCCGACCGCTGGGTCGAGGTGATTCGGGCGCTGGTCGCCGCCGGTCGGGACGTGGAGCTCACGGGTGGGCCCGGCGAGCACGGGCTGGTGCGCGGCATCGCCGCCGCCGTGGGCTCACCCCGGTGCCGGCCGGCGCCCCCCTCGTCCCTGCTCGCCCTGGCCGCCCGGGTGGCGGCGGCTTCGCTCCTCGTCTGCGGGGACACCGGCCCCGCCCACCTGGCCACGGCGTTCGCCACCCCGTCGGTCCTCCTGTTCGGCCCGACCTCCCCGCAGCGCTGGGGCCCGGTCACCGGTGGGCCCCACCAGGTCCTGTGGGCCGGGTCCACCGGCGACCCCCACGGCCAGAGCGCCGACCCCGGGCTCCTCGCCATCACCGTCGCCGACGTGGTGGGCGCGGTCGAGCGGCAGCTGGAGTCGAGCGACGGCGCCGGTCGGGTCGCGCCGCGGAGGTCGTCGTCCCGGCCGCTGGCCGGCGCCGAGAACACCTCGGGCGTAGAGGGTGGCCGGCCTAGTCCGCCGGCATCCTGCTCCGCAGCCGCCGGATGGCGGCCGTCAACCACCGTGACACCTGCATCTGGCTGACGCCGTACCGCCCGGCGATCTCGCTCTGGGTGAGCTCGTCGAAGAAGTACAGGTCGAGCAGCTCCCGGTCGCGCTCGGTGAGCTCGCCGAGCGCCTGGGCCAGGGCCAACCGGTTCTCGGCCCGGCCGATCCCGGGGTCTACCGACCCGAGCAGGTCCATGCGGGTGCCGTCCTCGCCTGCCGGCGCGTCGAGTGACGACACGCTGCGGGCGTAGGTGGCCTCCTGGGCTTCCAGCAGCGTGTCCTCGGCGACGCCCAGCACCGAGGCCACCTCGGCGACGGTGGGCGAGCGGCCGAACTCGAGGGTGAGGCGGTCGGCGACGTTGCGGGCGGGGGCGGCGATCTCGTGGATGCGCCTCGGCACACGCACCGCCCACCCGAGGTCGCGGTAGTGGCGCTTCAACGAGCCCACGATGGTGGGCGTGGCGAACGCCGGGAACGGGATGCTGCGCTCGGGCTCGAAGCGCTGCAGCGCGGTCAGGAGGGCCTCGAGGGCCACCTGCACCAGGTCCTCCAGCGGTTCACCGTCCCGGTGCAGGCGCCGAGCCAGGGCGGTGGCGTAGCCGCGGTACTCCTCGACCAAACGCGCCCGGACCGACGCATCGCCGGTGCGGGCATAGCGCACGTGGAGCACCCACGTGTCGAAGTCGACCTCCGAGGAGATGCCCGCGTCGTGGAGCTGGCGGGGCAGCGTGCCGCGGGCGGCGACCACGTCGACCGCCTCGCCGAGGTCCTCGAACGGCTCCTGATGTCGTGCCGGCGCCACCGACGGGGCTGGCGAAGAGGGGGCGAGGGCCACGCGTGCTCCTGCTGCGTCGAGGTGCTCCCAGACCTCCCCCTGATCCCCGCCGGATAGAACCGACTCGCGCCGCTACTGGCCCCCGAGGGCCTGCTTCGCCGTGCTGAGTGGTCGCCTCGCCTGTCGGCTCGGCTCCTCAGGGATGCCGATGGCGGCGGCGTCAACCCCGGTGTTCGACCGTTCCGCCGGCGTCGCGCCAGATGTCGAGCACCACGTCGTAGACCCGCCCGTCGGGGAGCGAATCGAGGATGGCCAGCACCTCGGCGGGGGCGAAGTCGTCCCGGGCCACCCGGCGCAGCTCCTCGGCGGTAGCGGGGAACCGGGCAGCGGCCACGTGGGCCGCTACCTGCGAGCGCAGCTCGAGGTCGGCGTCGTCGAGGCCGGGTTGCACCGGGTCGATGTCGCCCCGGTGCAGCCCTTCGCCCACCTCCGCGTCCACCAGGTCTTCTTGGCGGCGCCCGTCGGTGCGACCCTCGTCGGGGGCGCCGTGCACGAAGGCGCTCACCTCGTGGACCAGCTGGTCGTCGACGCGGGGCGAGTGGATGTCGCTGCCCCGCGCCGGTCCCTGATCGCTCATCGCCGACCGCTCCTCGCCCTGAGCCCACTCCGGGCTGGTCCTGCCTCACGCAGCGCCGATGAGCGCTCGCTGCTGCGCAGCGAGAAACGCCGTGTGCCTGGTTCGCTCGCCTGCGGCTCGCTCATCAGGGCGCCGACGAGATGGCCTCGACCAGGTCGCCGACCTGGTCCTCGGGCAGGTTCTTGGCGATGTCGGCCTGGCTCACCATGCCGACCAGCTCCGTGCCGTCGATGACGGGCAGCCGGCGCACCTTGTGCTCCTTCATGGTGCGCAGCGCCTCCTGGACCGAATCGTCGGCGCCGATGGTGACGACCTCGGCCTGGTCGGCGATGTCGCTCACCGTGCAGGTCTGGGGGTCCTTGCCGGCGGCGAGGACCTTGATGACGATGTCGCGGTCGGTGACCATGCCCTGCAGGCGGCCGTCGTCACCGCAGACGGGCATGGCGCCCACATCGGCGGAGGCCAGCCGCTCGGCCGCCTCCTGCACGGTGGTCTCGACCTTCAGCACCTCGGCGTTCGGGGTCATGATGTCTCGGGCGGTGGTCATGGGACCCTCCTCGTGCTCGGGTTCTCGGCCCCCTACCCGGGCGCGGGGGTCAGAACCACACGCAGGCCCGGGCGCCGTGCCCGCCGGCAGCCGGTAGGGTCGCAGCCCGAGCCGGGTCGTGGAGCCCAGGCCGCCGGTGGGAGGCGCCGTGGAGGTGTTCGTGACCGATCAGCCCGTGCACCCCGAGGAGCCGGCGGAGGGCGCCCCCGACCCGGACGAACCCGGTAGCGATCGACCGACGTCGCCCACCCCCGGTGGCCCCAGCACCGGGGAGGAGCCCGCCGAGCTCGCACTGCCGGTGTGAGCCCCGGCGCCGAGCCCCGCCCGCTGCCGCGACGCGCCCCCTCCCGCGTCAGGGTCGAGGACCTGGCTCCGGCCGTGGCCTGCGGGCGCTGGCCGGTCAAGGCCACGGTGGGCGACACCATCGAGCTCAGCGCCGAGGTCATCCGCGACGGCCATGAGGTCCTCCGCGCCGAGCTGCGCTGGCGCCGGCCCGGTTGTGCGAGGTGGGAAGACACGCCGATGCGACCGGTCGACGCCGAGGTCGCCGGCGTGCGCTGGGCGGCCCCGCTCGGCCTCGACGCCCTCGGATCCTGGCACTGGGGCGTGCGGGCCTGGGCTGATCCGCTGGCCTCGTGGCGCCTGGAGCTGGCCCGCAAGGTCGATGCCGGCCAGGTGGACGTCACCCGCGAGCTGGCCGAAGGAGCCGGGCTGCTGGTGGCCGCCGCTCGCCGGGCCGACGGCGAGGCTCGGGCCACCATCTCGGCGGCAGCGGCGGTGGTGGGCGATGCCGGCCGCGCCGCGCGGGAACGGGTAGCTGCCGCCCTCGACCCCGCCGTCGCCGAGGCCGCCGACCGCCACCCAGACCGCTCCCGGGCCACCACCGTGGCTGCGCCCGCCCCCATCGAGGTGGACCCCGTCGTGGCCCGCTTCGGTGCCTGGTACGAGCTGTTCCCCCGTTCCTGGGGCGGGCTCGACGGCGTGCGCCGGCGGCTGCCGGCCCTGGCCGAGCTCGGCTTCGACGTGCTCTACCTCCCCCCCATCCACCCCATCGGCCGCACCAACCGCAAGGGTCCCAACAACGCCCTGGTGGCGGCGCCCGACGATCCCGGCAGCCCGTGGGCCATCGGCGACGCCACCGGCGGGCACACCGCCGTGCACCCCGACCTCGGCACCGTCGACGACGTCCGCGCCCTGGTGGCCGAGGCCCGGGACCTCGGGCTCGAGGTGGCGCTCGACTTCGCCATTCAGTGCTCGGCCGACCACCCCTGGCTCAGCGAGCACCCAGACTGGTTCCACCGCCGGCCCGACGGCAGCCTGAAGTACGCCGAGAACCCGCCCAAGGCGTACCAGGACATCTACAACGTCGACTTCGACTGCGCCGACTGGCAGGGGCTCTGGACGGCGCTACGTGAGGTGGTGCGGTTCTGGGTGGGCACCGGGGTGCGGGTGTTCCGCGTCGACAACCCCCACACCAAGCCGCTGCCGTTCTGGGAGTGGCTGATCGCCTCGGTGCGGGCCGAGCACCCCGGGGTGGTCTTCCTGGCCGAGGCGTTCACCCGCCGGGCGATGATGCAGGCGCTGGCCCGGGTCGGCTTCAACCAGTCCTACACGTACTTCACCTGGAAGTCGGCCCGGTGGGAGCTGGCCGAGTACGTGACCGAGCTGGCCACCTCGGGCGAGCAGCTCTACTTCCGGCCCAACTTCTTCACGAACACCCCGGACATCCTGACCGACGAGCTCCAGCGGGGCGGCCCGGGCGCCTTCGCCAGCCGCCTGATCCTTGCCGCCACCCTGTCGCCCTCCTATGGCATCTACTCGGGCTACGAGCACTTCGAGGGCGTGGCCGTGCGCCCTGGCTCCGAGGAGTACCTCGACTCGGAGAAGTACGAGGCCAAGGCCCGCACCCTCGACGGCCCGCTCCTCCCGTTGGTGGCCGACCTCAATCGCATCCGCCGCCAGAACCCGGCCCTGCAGCACCTGGACAACATCGCGTTCCTCGACACCGGCAACGACCAGCTGCTCGGCTACGCCAAGCGCACCGGCGACAACTTGTTGCTCTGCGTCGTCTGCCTCGACCACCACTCGCCCCAGGAGGGCCTGGCGGTGGTGGCGCCCGACCTCGGGCTGCCGGCGAGCTACGACGTGTGCGACCTGCTGAGCGGCCAACGCTTCCGCTGGCAGGTCGGCGGCAACTACGTGCGCCTCGAGCCGGGGATGCGCCCCGCCCATGTGATGCGCGTGGAAGCCGGGTGACCGCCGCTGACGACGCCCTCCTCGCGTGGTTGGTCGAGCAGCGGTGGTTCGGCGCCAAGGGGCGCGCCGTGGCGCGGTCGGGGGTGGTGGCCGTGCCCCTCGCCGACGACCCTCCCCTCACCCTCGAGGTGATCACCCTGGAGCGTGCGGGCGCGACCGACAGGGCCGAACCCGACCGCTACCAGCTACTGGCCGGCGCACCGAGCGGCCTCGGGCCCGGGGCCGTCGAGCCGTCCGACGCCCTGGCCGACCCCCGCGCCGCCGCCGCGCTGGTCGACCTCTTCCGCCAGCGGGCCACCCGGCGGGCGGGGAACGCGGCGGTCACCTTCTCGTGGGTCGACGGCCGCCCGCCGGTGCCGCCCGGGCCGGTGCGCCCCCTCGGCGCCGAGCAGTCGAACTCCTCGGTCGTGGTCGGCGGGACCCACGTGCTGAAGGTGTTCCGGCGCCTTCCCGCCGGCGAGAACCCCGAGCTGGAGGTGCTGCGCTTCCTCGACGCCCACGGCTTCGCCCACGCTCCCCGGTTGGCCGGGTGGTACAGCGTCGACGAGGACGGTGGTGCCACCACGCTCGGGGTGGTGCAGGACCTCGTGGCCGACGGCCGCGACGGCTGGGAGCACACCCTCGAGGCCCTGGCCGGTGGGGACGCCCCGGCCGGCGCCGTGCTCGGCCCGCTGCGCTCCCTCGGCGTTGTGCTGGGCGAGCTCCACCGGGTGCTCGGGTCCGATCCCGACGACCCCGCCTTCGCCCCCGAGCCCGCTCCCCCCGGGGCCGCCGCCGAGGTGGCCCGGGCCGTGGCCGACGACGCGCGGCGCCTGCTGGCCGGTGCCGATCCCGGTGGCCCGGCGGGCCCGCTCGTCGGTCGAGCCCGAGACATTGGCGCCCTTGCCACCCGGCTGGCGGAGGGGGCCGACGGCGGATGCCTCATCCGCCACCACGGCGACCTCCACCTCGGCCAGACCCTGCGCACGCCCAACGGCTGGGTGATCCTCGACTTCGAGGGCGAACCGGCCCGCTCCCTCGCCGAGCGCCGGGCCCGCCGGTCCCCGCTGCGCGACGTGGCCGGCATGCTGCGCTCCTTCGCCTACGCGGCGGCGGCGAGGGCGCTCCCTGGCTGGGAGAGCGCGGCCCGGGCCGCCTTCCTCGACGGCTACCTCGCCACCGTCGCCCCCGCCCTCCTGCCCGCCGACGGGCCTTCCGTGCGGCGCCTACTGGCCCTGCTGGAGCTGGAGAAGCTGGTCTACGAGCTGGGCTACGAGCTCGGCCACCGGCCCGACTGGGTGCCCATCCCCACCGCCGGTCTGCTCCGGCTGCTCGACGGAGCCAGCCGGTGAGGGCGACCCGGCGCCTCTACGACCGCCTGGGCGCCCACCTCGCCACCGTGGACGGCACCCCCGGCGTGGACTTCTCGGTGTGGGCCCCGGCGGCCCGGTCGGTGCGGGTGGTCGGCGACTTCAACGAGTGGGACGGCACCGGCGCCGAGCTGGCCCGCCGGGCCGAGTCGGGGATCTGGGAGCGGTTCGTGCCGGGCGCCACCGCCGGCCAGCGCTACCGGTTCGAGATCACCACTGCCGGCGGTGAGGTGCTGGAGAAGGCCGACCCGATGGCCTTCCAGGCGGAGGCGCCCCCGGGCACCGCCTCGGTGGTCCACGCATCGCGCCACGTCTGGACCGACGACGCGTGGATCGCCAGGCGCACCCGCTCCGATCCGCAGGCGGCGCCCATCTCGATCTACGAGGTCCACCTAGGGTCGTGGCGCCGGAAGCTCGACGGCGGCGAGACCAACTACCGGGAACTGGCCGCCGAGCTGGCCGCCTACGTCGTCGAGATGGGCTTCACCCACGTGGAGCTGCTGCCGGTGATGGCTCACCCGTTCGGCGGCTCCTGGGGGTACCAGGTCACCTCCTACTTCGCTCCGTCGCCGGTGTGGGGCGATCCCGACGACCTCCGGGCCTTCGTCGACCACCTGCACGGCCAGGGCATCGGGGTGATCCTCGACTGGGTGCCGGCCCACTTCCCCCGCGACCCCTGGGCGCTGGCCCGCTTCGACGGCTCCCCCCTCTACGAGCACGAGGACCCTGGGCGGGCCGGCCACCCCGACTGGGGCACCCTGGTGTTCGACTACGGGCGCCCCGAGGTGCGGGACTTCCTGATCTCCAACGCCCTGTTCTGGGTGGAGCGCTACCACGCCGACGGCATCCGGGCCGACGCGGTGGCGTCGATGCTCTACCTCGACTACTCCCGCCCGGCGGGCGGGTGGACGCCCAACCGCCTCGGTGGCCGGGAGGACCTCGACGCCGTCGACTTCGTGAGGGAGCTGAACGTCGAGCTGCACGCCGCCGCCCCCGGGGTGCTCTCGGTGGCCGAGGAGTCGACGGCCTGGCCCGGCGTGTCCCGACCGACCTACGGGGGCGGCCTCGGGTTCGGCTTCAAGTGGAACCTGGGGTGGATGCACGACACCCTCGCCTACTTCGCCCACCACCTCGCCGATCGGGCACCTGAGCACCACCGCCTCACCTTCGCCATGGTGTACGCCTACTCGGAGAACTTCGTGCTCCCCCTGTCCCACGACGAGGTGGTGCACGAGAAGCGGTCGCTGGTGAACAAGATGGCGGGCGACCGCGAGCAGCGCTTTGCCAACCTTCGCGCCCTGTACGGCCTCATGTGGGCCCACCCCGGCAAGAAGCTGCTGTTCATGGGGGGTGAGCTGGCCCAGGAGCGCGAGTGGAGCCACGAACGGTCCCTCGACTGGGACCTGCTGGGCGCGGCCGGTCACGCCGGCGTCCACGCCCTGGTGCGCGACCTCAACCGCGGCTACCGCGAGCGTCCCGCCCTCTGGAGCGCCGACTTCGAACCCGCCGGCTTCACCTGGCTGGCGGCCGACGACGCCGACGTCGGGGTCATCGCCTTCCTGCGCCACGCCGCCCACGGCGACGGGGTGCTGGCGTGTGCCGCCAGCCTGTCGGGCACCGCCCGCCCCGGCTACCGGGTGGGCCTGCCCCGGGGCGGCCGCTGGCGGGTGGTGCTCGACACCGACAGCCCGCGCTACGGCGGGGCCGGCACCACCGGCCGCCAAGGCGCCGTCACCGCCGAGGCCCTCCCGTGGCAGGGCGAGCCCCACTCCGCCCCCGTGGACCTGCCCCCGCTCGGCGTCCTCTGGCTCGAACCGAGCGAGCCGTGACGTTCGCGGTGTGGCCCGGGCGGGCCTCTCCTCTCGGGGCCACGTGGGACGGCGAAGGGGTGAACTTCTCGCTGTTCTCCGAGCACGCCACCGGGGTCGAGCTGTGCCTGTTCGACGACGGCGACGGCGAGGTTCGCCTCCCCGTGACGGAGGTGACCGCCTTCCACTGGCACTGCTACGTGCCAGGCATCGGTCCCGGGCAGCGCTACGGGTACCGGGTGCACGGCCCCTACGAGCCGACGGTGGGCCACCGCTTCAACCCGGCCAAGCTGCTGATCGACCCCTACGCGCGGGCGGTGGACGGCACCGTGCGCCCCGACGTCGCCAACCCCCTCCCCTACCTCCCCGACCGGTCCGACCTCGAGATCGACACCGAGGACGATGCGGCTGCCATGCCCCGCGGCGTGGTCGTCGACGACGCCTTCGACTGGGACGGCGACGAGCCTCTCCGCACCCCCTGGACCGACACGGTGATCTACGAGGTCCACGTGAAGGGCTTCACCCGCCGTCACCCCGGGGTACCCGAACACCTGCAGGGCACCTACGGCGGTCTCGGCTCCGAGGCCGCCATCGCCCACCTGGTGGGCCTCGGGGTCACCGCCGTCGAGTTGATGCCGGTGCACCACATCGCCGACGAGAGCTTCCTGTTCGGCCGGGGCCTCACCAACTACTGGGGGTACAGCTCCATCGCCTTCTTCGCCCCCTACGCCCTCTACGCCGCCACCGGTCGGCGCGGCGAGCAGGTGCGCGAGCTCAAGGCGATGGTGAAGGCGCTGCACCGGGCGGGCATCGAGGTGATCCTCGACGTCGTCTACAACCACACCGCCGAGGGCGACCACCGGGGGCCGATGCTCTCGTTCCGGGGGATCGACAACGCGTCGTACTACCGGCTGGTGCCCGAGGAGCCCCGCCGCTACATGGACTTCACCGGCACCGGCAACTCCCTCAACGTGGTGAACCCCGGCGTGCTGCGGCTCGTCACCGACTCCCTGCGGTACTGGGTCACCGAGTGCCACGTGGACGGCTTCCGGTTCGACCTGGCCAGCACGCTGGCCCGCGAGTGCTACGACTTCGACCGCCTCTCGGGGTTCCTCGATGCCGTCCACCAGGACCCGGTCCTCTCGGAGGTGAAGCTGATCGCCGAGCCGTGGGACACCGGCCCCGGCGGGTACCAGGTGGGCGACTTCCCGGCGCCCTGGAGCGAGTGGAACGGCGTGTACCGCGACGTCGTGCGCGACTTCTGGCGGGGCCGGGCGTCGGCCGCCGACCTGGCCGAGCGGGTGGCCGGCTCACGCGACCTCTACGCCCGCGACGGTCGCCGGCCGACCGCGTCGATCAACTTCGTCACCGCCCACGACGGCTTCACCCTCGCCGACCTGGTGGCCTACAAGGACAAGCACAACCAGGCCAACGTGGAGGGCCACGAGGGCGGCACCGACGACAACCGCTCCTGGAACTGTGGGGTGGAGGGGCCCACCGAGGACCCTGCGGTGGGTGCGCTCCGGGCCCGCCAGCAGCGCAACCTGCTGACCACGCTGCTGGTGTCCCAGGGCGTGCCCATGCTGCTCGGGGGGGACGAGCTGGGCCGAACCCAGCACGGCAACAACAACGCCTGGTGCCACGACACCGAGCTGTCCTGGCTCGACTGGGACCTCGACCACGGCAACCAGCGGCTGCTCCACTTCACCCGCCGGCTGATCGCGTTGCGCAGGGCCCATCCCGTCTTCCGGCGCGGCCGCTTCCTCGAAGGAGGCACGGTCACGGCGCCGAGCCTGCCCGACGCCTGGTGGTTCCGGGCCGACGGCCAGGAGATGACCGATGCCCAGTGGCACGACCCCCACCTGAGGGTGCTCGGCCTCTTCCTCAACGGTCACGCGCTGCCCGATCAGGGCCCGCGGGGCGAGCCCATCGCCGGCGACTCGTTACTCGTGCTGTTCAACGGCCACCCGGACGCCGTGACCTTCACGCTGCCGACCGCACACCTGGGCGGCCCCTGGACCCTCGCCCTCTCCACCGCCGAACCCGACGCCGCCGAGGGCGCCTCGACCCACCCCGCCGGTGGCCCGGTGCCCACGGTGGGCCACTCGGTGACGGTGCTGCGGGGCACCGGCCGCTGAGCCGGGGGCCTGGCGCACCACGGGTACGGTGACCGCCGTGCCCGCGGCCGCCGACCCCGACGTGCTCCGGCTGCCGCCCGAGGCCAACGGCGTGCTGCCCAGCCAGATGCTCGAGGAGGCAGTGGCCCTCGGGTGGATCGACGGCGGCGACTACAAGATCCCCCTGGCCAGCATCCAGCCGGCCAGCGTCGACCTGCGCCTCGGGCCGGTGGCCTACCGGATCCGCTGCAGCTTCCTCCCCGACGCCGAGTCGGTGGAGGACAAGGTGGCCGACCACATCATCGACGAGCTCAGCCTGCGCGACGACGGCGCCGTGCTGGAGACCAACCGGCCCTACCTGATCCCGCTCATCGAGAGCCTCGCCCTACCACCCCACGTGCGGGGCAAGGCCAACCCCAAGAGCTCGACCGGACGCCTCGACGTCTTCACCCGGATCATCACCGACCGCAGCTACCGCTTCGACGAGGTCGCGCCCGGCTACACCGGCCGCCTCTACCTCGAGGTGGTGCCCCTCTCGTTCACCGTGCGGGTGCACGAGAAGCTGGCCCTCAACCAGCTCCGCCTGATGGTCGGCCACAGCTCCCTCACCGACGACGACGTGCGGGCCCGCCACCGCCAGGAGCCGTTGCTGTACCGCCACGGCACCCCGGTGCCCGACGACGCCCTCGCCACCGCCAACGGCCTCTTCCTCAGCCTCGACCTGGAGGGGGGCGAGGACCGTCGCATCGGCTACTGCGCCCGGCACCACGCTCCCCTGGTGGAGATGGGCGAGGTGGGCACGCACCGTCCCGACCGCTACTGGGAACCGGTCCACGGCGAGGACGGCGACCGCATCGTGCTCAACCCGGAGCGGTTCTACCTGCTGCTCTCGGACGAGAGCGTGTCCGTGCCCCCCGACCTGGCCGCCGAGATGACCGCCTACGACCCCACCAGCGGCGAGCTCCGCACCCACTACGCCGGCTTCTTCGACCCCGGCTTCGGCTACGACCCCACCGGTGGCCTCAAGGGCTCGCGGGCCGCCCTCGAGGTGAGGGCCCACGACGTGCCGTTCATGATCGAGCACCGCCAGAGGGTCTGCAAGCTCACCTTCGAGCACATGGTGGCCCCCCCGGAGCGCCTGTACGGGCAGGGCATCGGCTCGAACTACCAGGGCCAGTCCGAGACGCTGGGCAAGCACTTCCGCCCGCCGGCACCCCCGCCCGAACCTGCCCCCCGGCCCGTCCCCGTCACCGACCAGGCCAGCTTCACGTTCGCCGACGGCGACGCCGACGGCGTTTCCTCGCCTCCTGGAGCGGGCAGGGAGGGCTCGTGATCTGGATCGTGGCGCTGTCAGTGGTCATCGGCGTGGTCGTGCTCGTGGCCAGCCCGCTGGTCGAGCGCAGCCGTGCCCCCAAGGACCCCGCCGCGCAACCGGACGCGGCCGCCGGCGGCCCGTCGCCGCCGGCCCGGCCCGACCGGCCGGTTCCCGGCAGCCGGGCCGACCGCGAGCGCAAGGGGGCCCGCTGAAACCAGCTAGCCGGTCGGGGCCTGGCCCTCCATCGGGTCCTCGTCCTCGACGGAGTCAGGTCCGGGGATGCTCTCGCCGGTGGCGTCGTCGTCGGGAACGTCCTCCACCTGGCCCCCGGTCGGGTCGCTGACCCCGCCGGGCACCGGTCCCACGCCCTGGCGGGCCGCCCCTTCGGCCCCGCCGGTGGCACCGTCGGCCTCGCCGACCGCCGGTCGCAGGTCGGGCTCTAGGTTGCCCTCGTCGCTGGTTCCGGGCATGGGAGGCCTCCTTGGGCGCGGGCTGGTCTCGATGACTGCCCCGTGGCCATCCCGGGAAACTGGCCCCCGAACCGGCCGGGTTTCGGGGGCGCCCGGGCCGGGAAGCGAAGGGCTATGAGCGCCGACGAGCAGGACCAGGCCGAGGCCCTCGACGACGATCGGCTTCCCGCCGACCTGCCGCCCGAGGAGCCGCTCGGCGCCGAGGCCTACGGCACCACCGGCGCCGAGGAGCGCTGGGACGAGCCCCTCGAGGAGCGGTTGGCACGCGAAGAGCCGGATGTGCAGCCGCCGCCGCCGTCGGGCTTCACGCTGGTGGAGCCGGACGAGGGCGCCCACACCGACACCGAGCCCGACGCCGTGGCGTTGGCGGTGGGCGGCGACGGCGAGCGCCTCGACGTGGGCGACCTGGCCGCCGGCGACGCCTCCTCGCGCGACGTCGGCACCGAGCGCGAGGACGACCTGGCCCCCGAGGAGGCGGCCTTGCACATCGTCGACGACGACGCCCTCTGACGCTTCGGGGACTCCCGAGAGCCGAAAGCGGGAAGGATAAGGGCCAGACATCGACCGCTTGGAGGTCACCATGGCACGAACCGACAGGATCAGGCCGGGGCGCCAGCACCGGAACATCGTGGAGGAGGCCGGGATCTCCCGGATCTCCCTCCTGGCCATCGTGGCCGGCACGCTCACCGCGTACGGTGCGTTCGCCCTGCTGGCCGCGGTGGTGGGCGCCGTGCTCGAGGCCGCCGACGTCGAGACCAACCTGAACTTCGAGACCAACGACTGGACGGGGGCCACCGCCGGCAGCGCCCTGGCCACCGCAGTCACCCTGTTCCTCGCCTACCTGTTCGGCGGGTACGTGGCCGGCCGTCTGGCCCGGCGGTCCGGGCTGCTCCACGGCCTGGGCGTGTTCCTGCTCGGCGTGGTGGCGGCGGCGGTGATCGGCGGAGTGGTGTCGGCCCTCACCGACAACGACGACCTCAACCGCAACCTCCGCAACGTCGGCATCCCCAACACCGCCGACGAGTGGGGCAACGTCGGGATCGCGGCCGGCGTCCTCGCCCTCGTCCTCATGGCGGCCGGTGCCATCCTGGGCGGAATGCTGGGCGAGCGTTGGCACACCAAGCTGGCCCGCCGGGCCGCCGACCCCGACTACGGCCCCGAGGCCGACGCCCGCCGGCGGGCCGACCAGGCCGACCACGAACGTGACGAGCGGGTTCGTGCCGACACCGCCATCCGCCGTGACGTCGAGGGGCAGCGACCGGTGGGGTCGCGGGGCATGGACACCACCCCCGACCTCGACGACCGCGACCGCGACCGCTTCGGCCGCGACGACCGGCCCTACGACGACGACCGCGACCGCATCGTCACCGACCGGCCGGATCGCACCGTCGTGGCCGGCCCCGGCAACGACCCGATGATGGGCGCGGACACCGGCGCCGACGAGCCTCGCTACACCGCGTCCGAGTGGGCCGAGATGCAGCAGCGCAACCGCCCGGGGGACGGGCGGCCCTAGCCTCGGCCACGTGCCCGACGCGCTGGTCATCGGCTCCGGCCCGAACGGGCTCACCGCCGCCAACCTGCTAGCCGACCGGGGGTGGTCGGTCGCCGTGTTCGAGGCGGCCGACACTCCCGGCGGGGCGGTGCGCTCGGCGGAGCTGGTGGAGCCGGGGTTCGTCAACGACGTGTGCAGCGCCTTCTACCCCCTGTCGGCGGGGTCGGAGGGAATCACCGATCTGCACCTGGAGGATCACGGCTTGCGCTGGCGGCACGCTCCCGCCGTGCTGGCCCACCCCACCCTCGACGGCTCCTGCCCGGTGCTCTACCGCGACCTCGACGCCACTGCCGCGTCCCTCGACTCCACCCACCCCGGCGACGGCGACGCCTGGCGCGCCCTCTACGAGCGGTGGGCGGTGCGGGAGCGGGCCATCCTCGACGCCATCATGTCGCCCTTCCCGCCCGTGCGGGGGGCGCTGCGCCTCGGCGCATCCATGCCGCCGTCCGAGCTCGTGCGCTTCGCCCGCTTCATGCTCCTGCCCGTACGCCGCCTGGGTGAGGAGGAGTTCGGGGGCGAAGCAGCACGACGGCTGCTCACGGGGGCGGCGCTCCACGCCGACCTGGCCCCCGAGTCCAACCTCAGCGGCTTCTACGGGTGGATGTTCGCCTGCCTCGGCCAGTCGTTCGGCTTCCCCGTCCCCGAGGGTGGCGCCGGATCCCTGAGCGGCGCCCTCGTGCATCGGCTGGAATCCAAGGGCGGCACGGTCACCTGCGGTGCACCCGTCACCGAGGTGGTCGTGCGCGGGGGGCGGGCCGAGGGCGTGGTCCTGGGCGACGGCACCGAGGTCCACGCCGACCGGGCGGTGCTGGCCGACGTCAACGCGCCCATGCTCTACGGGCAACTGGTGGCGGCCGGGCACCTGCCCGCCAGCCTGCTCGCCGACCTCGACCGCTTCCAGTGGGACGACGCCACCTTCAAGGTGGACTGGACCCTCGACGGGCCCATCCCCTGGACCGCGGAGGAGGCCCGCGGGGCGGGGACGGTCCACGTGGCCGAAGGGGTCGACGCCCTCACCGTGGTGGCCTCCGAGCTGGCCCGGAGCCTCGTGCCGGCGGCGCCGTTCCTGCTCGTCGGCCAGATGGGCGTGGCCGACCCGACCCGCCAACCGGCGGGCACCGAAACGGCGTGGGCCTACACCCACGTCCCTCGACGCCCCAAGGGCGACGCCGGCGGCGAGGTCGCCGGTCGCTGGGACGACGACGACGTCGCCCGCTTCGTCGATCGGATCGAGGTTCAGATGGAGGCGCTGGCGCCCGGCTTCCGGGATCTCATCCGCGGCCGTCACGTGCTCACGCCACAGGGCTTCGAGGCCGAGAACCCCAACCTCAGCATGGGTGCGGTCAACGGTGGCACGGCCCAGCTCCACCAGCAGCTCGTGTTCCGCCCCGTCCCCGGCCTGGGCCGGGCCGAGACGCCCGTGGCCGGGCTCTACCTGGCCTCCAACTCGGCTCATCCCGGCGGCGGCGTGCACGGCGCGTGCGGCGCCGCCGCCGCCCGGGCCGCCCTGGCCGGCCATCGGCGCCGCCGCGTGGTGGGCGCCCCTCGCCGGGCCCTGCGGCGAGGCGGGGCCGAGCCCCGAGCCGAGCTGGGCCCGGGCGACTGAGGCCGCTGGGGTGCCGCGCCAGGGACCCCTACACCCCGCTCATCTCGGAGGCGCCCGATGTTCGTCGAGCCAGGGTCGCGGGGGTCGGCCACGAAGCGGCGGTCCGGTGTCGGGGATGGAAGCGAAGACCTCTTTTCTTGTTCCACGTCGCGCCGAATGCGGGGACCACGACACCTAGCCGAGAGCTACCACCGTCTCGCCGCCCTCCGTTTCGGCGCGACGTGGAACGCAGGAACTGACGCGGGAGGTGGCGGCGGGGCGTGATCAACCCCACCCGAGGCATGTGCGGAACACGGGACTAGCAGGCGTCGCGGTGAATGCCTTCGGGTGAAGAGGTTGAGGAGGCTCGGCGGCTGCGCCCGAGCGATCCGCGAGCGAGCACGCCCAGCACCCCGAAGGCGGCGAGCGTGTAGCCGACCTGGATCAAGTTGGTGGACAACCTGTCACCCCCGAGCTCTGCGGCCTCTGGGCGGAACAGGGCCGGAGTGAGGAGCGTCCCGATGGCTGCGGCGAGCCAGGGGATCGACATCGCACAGGCGACGGCCAGTCTCCGGGGATCGCGCTCCCGGCGCACGCCGGACGCGAGGTTCCCCGCCGCCAATCCGGCCAACGTCATGGCCACGATCAGGTTGAGGCCGCTGTCGGCCAAGTTCTTGGATTCCACGTGGAGAGAGGGGTCTCCGCGGGGCGCCACTAGCTCCCCGGCGAGCTCTTCGGCCCCGACCACCAAGGTGAAGATCATCGACAGCAACCCGCCGAGTACCAAACACCGTGCCCTCAGCACAGCGCGCCTGACGTCGGCGCCTTCGGGACGGGCGAGCCAGAGCAGCAGGCCGGGTAGACACAGCACCACGACCATGCCGAAGAGATGGGACCCGTTGATGTCGCTGCGATCGTGGGCGGTGAGCACGGCACCGGCGCCCAGGGCACCTACTCCCCCGGCGCCCGCCAGCCAGCGAGCCAGTCGTTGGAGGCCACACCCCGCAGCAATCAGCGCTGCCGGCATAGCCGCGAGCAGCAGACCGACCGCCACCCGGGCCGGCGCCGAGTAGGGACGGTGCAACGCGCCTCGATAGACGGCGGTCTGACCCAGGAACGAGACACCAACAACGGTGGCGACGGCCGCGGCAGCTGCGACCGCAAGGGTCACCAGAGCGGCGTGATGGGCGGCGTCGGCGGCAAGTGGAGTACGAAGATCGCGAGCGGCCAGCCGCAGCCGGGTGCGAAGACCATGGACACCGAGGTCGAGCGCATCGGCCACTGGCGGCCATTGACGCTGGGTGGGCGCCGCTGACATCAGCGTGGCGATCATCTCCTCGGACCGCTCGGCCCGGTAGGCCGGGGGATAGCTGGCCAACAGCCGGCGGTAGCGCCGCTCGAGCGGAAGGGGCTCAGGCGAGGAGGTCATGGGGCAAGCCCCTCCAGTCCCAGACGATGGCCGGCCGCCCGGGCGTTGGCGGCAAGGCGAGCCACCTCGGCTTCCAGCAGTTGCCGGCCGGCCCCGGTGATCCGGTAGTAGCGGCGCAAGCGACCCTGCTCGACCTCCTCGCGATCGGCGGCAGCCAACCCTTGCTCGACCAACCGGTCAAGAGATCCATAGAGCGTGCCGGCTCGGAGTCTGACCCGACCCTCGGAGAGGCCTTCGACGTCTTGGATGATGCCGTACCCATGCCGTGGCTCGGCGGCGAGTGAGGTGAGGATCAGGAACGTCGGCTCGCGAAGAGGGCCTGAAGCCATGCAACCGTTATATACCGTCCACCGGCATAAGTCACGCGATTCGTTGCCTCAGGCGCGAGTCGTTGCTCAGTGGTTGAGGTAGGCCACCAGGGCGTTGAGGCTTGCTCCGTTGCGGGCACGGGTGAGCGGGTCGAGCACCGGGGCCAGCGGGGCGATGGCGCCTATGGGGACCTCGTCGAGGACGATCCGGGTGGCGGGGCGACCGTCGTCCCTCTCCACCGGCGTGAGGTGGAACTCGGCGCGGGCTCGACCCAGCGGGCGGGCCCGCACCTCGAGGACGAGCAGCCGGGGCCGGTCGACCTCCAGCACCTGGGTGTTGTCGGCCACGGTCAGGGGCCCACCAACGCCGACCCGGTGGTGGAACTTGGTGCCCACCGCCGGCCAGCCGTCGTCCACCGAGCGGATCTCCTTGGCCCCCACCAGCCACTCGGGGTAGGTGTAGGGGTCCACCAGCGCCTCGAACACCGTCTCGGCGGGGGCGAACACGTGGCGGGTGACGCGGGTCATGGGGGCTCCTCGTGCGAGGCGACGGGCAGGATCAGAGGTCGGACAGCGTCGGCCGTTCGGTGAGGGCGGGGGTCGGGCCGTGGCGGTCCTCGGCCAGGCCGGCGACCAGGGAGGCCAGCGCGTCGTCGGCGGAGCGGGAGGGTTCCCAGCCGAGCTCGGTCCGGGCCCGGGTGGCGTCGAGGAGCGGGGCTCGAAACAGCAGTGCCACCCATCCGGGGTCGACCGGCTGGAGGTGCAGACGCCAGCTCAGCTCGGCCAGGTTGGCGAGGGGGCGTTCCCAGCGCTCACCGGCTCGGCCCAGCACCCCGTCGGCCAGGTTGAAGGCGCCGGCGGCGTCGCTCAACGCCGCCCGGCGGAAACCGTCGGCCCCGTCGTCGGTGTGGATCACCTGGTAGCGCACGGGGGCGTTGGCCAGCAGGGCGCGCAGGCGATCGCCGGCCAGGCGGCGGGGGAACAAGGGACCGGCGAAGAGGCGACGTTGATCCCGCGAAGCCTCGCCCTTGACCATGAGGGCCGGGCGCATGCGGGCGACGCGGACGCCGGGGTGGCGGGCCTCGAAGCCGTCGAGCACCTGCTCCACGTAGGCCTTCTGCCATGAGTAGGGGTGGGTGGGCACGCCCCCGAGGGGCCAGGACTCGTCCACGGCGTGGTCCTTGGGCCCCGGCGTGTAAGCGCCGATCGACGAGGCATGCACCAGGGCGGGGACGCCGGCGGCGGCGACGGCATCGAACACCCGGATGGACCCCCCCACGTTCACCCGCCAGAGGGTCTCGACGTCGTGGGACGGCTGGATCGCCCAGGTGAGGTGGACCACCACATCGGCGCCGTCGAACAGCGGGCGCAGGTCGTCGGTGGTCTCGTCGGCGGCCCGCCACTCGACATCGGGCCCGGCCACGGCGTCGGGGTCCTCCGGTGGTCGCCGGGCGATGCCCACCACCGAGGCGACCCGCGGGTCGGACACCAGCAGGCGGACGAGGCTGGTGCCGACGTTGCCGGTGGCGCCCGTCACCACGACTCGGCGACCGTGCCCCTCCTGGTCGGCTCCCACCCCGGGCGGCTGCATGGTCCGACCGACTGCCCCGCGCCCGGGTGGCGAAACCCGTCGACGCGGTGCCGCGGGTCACCCGTTTCGGACGGCTCCGAGCGGGGAGCGTCACCTCCCCGCCTCAAAGGAGGACCACCATGGCTCGTCTCTCCCGTTTCGTGTTGCTCGCCGGTGCCGCCGCCGGCTCCGCCGTCTACTTCCTCGACCGTGAACGGGGTGCCGAGCGGCGCGCCATGGCCAAGGAGCGGGCCGCCTCTGCCCTGGGGCGCGGGGCCGGCTCCGGGTCGGGTGGGGGCGACGGGCCGGAGTTGGGCACCACCGAGGCGACCCCCGGTGGCACGACCGCCGAGGAGGCCCCCCAGTGGGATGCCCCCGCCGTGGTCGACGGCGGGCCGGCGGGCGACGCTGCGGCCGGCGACGGTGGACCGGCTGGTGACGCGACCGGCGCGCCGAGCGCCCGTGCCGAGGGCAGCGCGGAGCAGGCCGACGGGCCCGGCGACGCCGCCGACCGCGACCCCCTGCCCCCGACCCCCGGCGCCTGACCCCGCCGCCGCACCGGCGCACCGGCGTCGAGCGGCGCCGATTACCGGTCGGCGCGCGAGGGTAGGGCCGCGGGCCCGACGAGGAGGTTCCGCCGAGTGGCGACGCCCCAGCAGCCCGACCTGGCCAGGAGCGGCCGATCCGCCGCCGATCCCAAGAGCGCCAAGGCTCGAGTCGACAGCCCGCCCGACACCGGCGGGCCCGCGGGACCGGTGCCCGAGGACAACCGGCCCGGGCACCAGCCTGCGGCCGATCAGGACAAGCCGACCGGCCCGCCGCCCCGGCCCCGCACCACCGGCCGGGGCCGCCGGGCTCGCCTGCCCCGCCCCGCCGACGTGGCCGCCGCCACCGTCGACGACGGGTCACCGCAGCGCTTCGCGTTCGCCTTCGAACCCCGCGTGCTGCCCTTCTCGCTCGCCGTCGGCGTCAACCCGCTCACCAGCTGGGTGGAGGTGGGCGCCGACCGCCTCGAGGTCCGGTTCGGGCTGTGGCACCTCGAAACCCCGCTCGACAACGTGGTGGGCGTCGAGCTCACCGGTCCCTACTCGCTGCTCAAGGTGGCCGGCCCCGCTCACGTCTCCTTCTCCGACGGGGGCGTCACCTTCGCCACCTCCACCCGCCAAGGTGCCTGCGTCCGCCTTCGCCAGCCGGTGCCCGCCCTCCTACCGGTACAGGTCGTCCGCCACCAGGCGGCCACCGTGACGGTGCAGGACCCCGAGGCCCTGGCCGGGCTGCTCCGGCGCCGCGCCGGCCTACACCAGGCCTGAACCCCGGCGCGACACCGCCCGCCCTCCTGGAAGGGAGCGGGCGGGCGGTGTGGCGCTGACGAGGGGGCAGCTCGTCAGCTGGGCGTGGCCGCCATGTCCGTCTTGGCGAAGGCGTCCGGCACCGGGTACTCCCCGAGGGCGAACAGCAGGACCGAGACGTGCTGCATGTCGATGGGCTGGATCGACCCGGCCAACATGATGGCCGGCTTGGTCTTCAGCGTCGGGATGGCGGCCAGGTAGGTGGCAGCCGCGATCTGCTCGAGCATCAGGGCCAGCTTGGCCGCACCCGCCACATCCTTGACCTTGCCGAACTCGTCGTTGACCGTCTTCTCCAGGTCGGCCGGCGGCTTGGAGACCTCTTCCTCACCGGCTTCCTCGAGCACCTTGTTCCACGCATCGAGCGCCGCCTGGTGGTGCTTCTGGGCGGTGGTGACGAACTCGCCGACCGCGGGGGGGACCTCGCCGAGCATCCCCCCCTCGGCCGCCTTGAGGGCCGCGCCATAGGTGTTCACCGCCAGCACCTCGAGGCTGGCCGCGAACGCGCCCACCTTCAGGTCGCCGGCGGCGTCGCCGCCTCCGCCGGTCGTGGTGGTGTCGTCTCCCGAGGCGGTGGTGCCGGCGTCGGCTTCGGTGGTGGTGGAGCCGCCTCCGCTCTCGTTGTCGTCCCCGCAGGCGGCCAGGAGGCCGACGGCAGCGGTGGCACCCGCCGCCCCCAGGAGGAAGCGTCGCCGGTTGATGATCGTCTGCACCGGTGAGGTCACCGGGTCGTTCGTGTTGGTGTCGGTCACTTGACCGCTCCTTCCTCGGGCGGGCTGGCCTTCTCGACGCCCTCGAAGGGCTCCGGGAAGGAGGCGCTGCCGGCGGCGGCCGGCAGTGCGGCCAGGTCGGTGGGGATCTTGACGAGCTCGGGCATGCCCGCACCGAGGAGCGCGGCGACGGCCCGCAGGGTGGCGAGGTGCTGGGCCTCGACGCCCATGATGCTGGCGGTCAGCTCCTTGAGCTCGGTGTTCTCGAGCAGGCTCAGGTCGTTCAGGTAGGTCTGGGTGGCCACCTGCTCCAGGGCCATGGCCAGGTCGACGACCTTGGCGGCGTCGGTGAGGCCGGGCATGGCTTCCTCCACCACCTTGGCGTACTTGGGGTTGGGCTTCTCCTGGCGCTTCCCGCCCAGGGCCTCGGCCTGGTCGTTGAAGGCGGCGCCGTGCTCGCTGTGCTGCTTCATCGTGGTCTCGGCGAAGGCCTTGACCGCGGGGACGGCGGTGACGAACGGCAAGGTGAGGGCCGCCTCGTAGGTGGCCACCGCCAGGTTCTCGAGCGAGCTGGCGGTCTGCATGATCTGGATGTCGACCTGCTCGTCGGCCGCCACCGGGGAACCGACGATGGCGGCGACGGTCGCCCCGAAGCCGGTGGCCAGCAGCCCGCGGGCCGCCAGCGCTCCCATCCCGAGACCGCCGTTGCGCAGGACCCGACGGCGCTCGCCGTTGATCCGGCGCACCTCGTCGAGGTCAACGGGCTGGCCGGCCCGCTCCCGGCCGATCTCGGAGAGATCGGTGAGGGTGTACTTGGTGTCCCGCAGGGCATCGGCCTGCAGGTCTTGAGACTCCACGGTCAGTTCGCGGAGCGCCCGGTCATCGAGCGACATGTGAACCCTTCTCCACTAGCGGTTGGGATGAGCACCGGGTCGAAGGCTTCGGTCGGTCCTCGCAGTGGAGTACGGCACCGACGCCGATCCGGATGAACCCCGTCGCTAGTCCTCGCCCATGGCCCGTCGCTCGGCGATGGTGTACAGGAGCTGGAGAGCGTCGGCGCCCGCCACCGTGGTGAGCACCCCCGCCGCGAAGCGGGTGGCCCGCGGCGCGGCGACCAGGCCCAGGGTGAAGGCGGTGGCGGTCCACTGAGCCATGCAGAACGGGCAGGTGAGGAGCTCGCCCACCGCCTTGCGGACCCCGCTGCCCCGCACCTCCTCGTGGAGCTCAGCGGGCCCGGACAGCCCCGCGTAGCGCGTGAAGGGCGCCCGGATGGGGCTGGCCACCGGGTCCTTGGCCAGGGTGCGGGTGAGGCGGTGGGTGGCCACGGCCAGCAGGGCGAGGTCGCCCGGATCCAGGCGCACGGGGAACCGGTGGCCCCGCCGGCGCAGCACCGTCACCGCCGCCGCGGTCGCGGTCAGGTAGGCGGCCATCAGGGCGGCGTAGGAACCGAGGGGCCGGTCCTCGTCGCCTGCGTACTCGCGCCGGGTGCGTTCGAGCACGTCGTCGACGGTGCCGCTCAGATCCTGGATCGGGCCGGCGCCCATGGGAAGCTCCCCTTCGCTCGACGAACGCCTGACCCTGCCGCCCCGTCTCGGGGCCCAAACAAGGTGGGGCGGTCGCGCTGCCTGACGTATGGCGGGCGGCGCCGATGGGAAGGGAGGCGACATGGATGCGATCACCTTGCTCAAGCAGGACCACAAGACCGTCGAGAAGCTCTTCAAGCAGTTCGAGAAGGCCGGTACCGGCGCCCACAAGACCAAGCGCGACATCGCCGACAAGGTGATCACCGAGCTCTCGGTCCACGCCGTGGTCGAGGAGCAGCTCTTCTACCCGGCGATCCGCGAGAACGTCGAGTCCCAGGAGGACCTGGTGCTCGAGAGCCTGGAGGAGCACCACATCGTCAAGTGGGTGCTGTCCGAGCTCGACGGCATGGACCCCGAGGCCGAGCGCTTCGAGGCCAAGATGACCGTGCTGATGGAGAACGTCCGCCACCACGTCGAGGAGGAGGAGCAGGATCTCTTCCCCGCGGTGCGCAAGGCGATGGGCCGCAAGGCCCTCTCCGAGCTGGGCGACAACATGGAGCAGGCCAAGAAGGTGGCGCCCACCCGTCCCCACCCCCGCGCCCCTGACACGCCGCCCGGCAACATCGTGGCCGGCCTGGGCGCCAGCGCCATCGACCTGGCCCGGGAGGCGGGCCAGGAAGTGGTGAAGAAGGCCACCGGGCGCCGCTGAACGCCAGGAGCTACCTGGCCGCCGGGCTCAGGCTCGGACGGCCAGGTGCTCCACCAGCCCGACCACCTCGAAGAGGCGGCGCACGTTCGGCTGCGGACCACACACCTCGATCCGCCCGCCCCGTTCGGCCATGAGCGTCCGGGCGGTGATCAGCACCCGCAGCCCGGTTGAGTCGACGAAGCGCAGGGCGGCCAGGTCGAACACGAGGACGCTCACCGGCTGCTGCTCCACGACGGAGCCGACCAGCTCCTCGAGGGTGGCGGCGTTGGTCATGTCCAGCTCCCCTGACAGGGCGAGGGTGGTGGTCCCGTCCCCGTCGGAGCGGGTGACGAGCAGGTCGGCCACCTCGGCGCCGGCCAGAGGGGGAGCATCGGGGGAAGGCGGGATCCGTGCCACACCCGGCCGGTCGTGGACCTCGAAGCTCACATGGCCCTCTGGGGGTTGGGCCGGTGCTTTGCGCCGGCCTGGCGATGCCCCTCGTTACTGAAGGTGTAGCGACCCTACGCCCGTGCGCGGTCGGCTGGCAACCCCCCGGCGGTGCTCAGTCGTCGTCGGGTCGAGGGTGCCCGGCGTCGTAGGTCTCCTCGCCCTCGGCCCGCTGGTCGAAGATCCGCTCGGCCTCGGCCGGGTCGCCCCCCGCCTCGGCCATCGCCTCGTCGGCGACCTCCTCGTCGCGGGCGACGTTCTGCCCGAACCAGTCCTCCACCGTGCTGTTGTCGGGTTCGACCGCCTCGGTGCCTTCGGTCCCTGCCTGGGCCTCGTCGGACATGGTCCCTCCTGGGTCGCGGTCCCGGTTCCCTTCCCGTCCGGCGCCGAGCTATGCCTTCGTCACGACCGTCGGGACCAAGCTGCGGACGAGGACCAGCGCCGCCACCGACGCCAGCGCCATCCAGCTGGCGTCCGCGCTGAGCCGTAGGAGCCCGGCGGCCAGCCAGAGGTCGAGGCCGGCGGTCAGCGCCGGCCGCACCCATCCCCGCGACAACCCGGCCAGGACCACGACGAGGCCGGCAGCCAGGATGGCGCCCGCGGCCGCGTCGACCACGTCACCCACTCAGCGTTCGCCCCCTGCCTCCGCGGCGCGGATGTCGCGCTCCAGGAAGAAGTTCAGCGCGGTGCGGATGGCGGCCACCGCGGCCAGCTTGCCGATCTCCTCGTAGCTCGGTGCCACCGCCGTGCGCAGGATGTCGCTGGCGAGCTGGAACTCGAGCCCGAGGGCGAGGAAGCGTCCCAGGTTGACCCGCACGGGGTCGAAGGCGTCCGCCCGGCGGTTGTGGACGGCGGCAACCAGGAAGCGGGCGAAGCCCAGCACCGCCCCCGCGAAGATGATGACCGCGCCACCGGCCTCGACGAGGCGCACGAGCAGGTCGACCGCGTCGCGGAGGCCGCCCTCGGCGCGGATGTCCTCGCCGGCGCGGTCGAGCCGGGGTCAAGCCGGTCCGAGCCGGCCGGCGCTCAGATGGTCGGCGGGGGGAACGTGGACGGCGGGGCGGGCGGCGGGCCCGGCGGCGGCGGAGGGGTGCTCGCGGGCGGGGAGCCCGGCGAAGCCTGATCGGCCACCCGGTCCTTGGCGTCGGTGGCCGTGCCCTTGACCTCCTGGGCGGCATCGGCGGCCGTGCCCTTGACCTCCTGGGCGGCATCTGTCGCCGAGCCCTTGACCTCCTCGGCGGCGTCGGTCGCCGAGCCCTTGACCTCCTCGGCGGCGTCGGCGGCCGTGCCCTTGACCTCCTCGACCGCTTCCTGCGCCGAGGACTGGACGGTGGAGCCGACCTCCTTGCCCACGCTGGCCAGCTCCTGCTGGAGCGGTTCGGCCACGTCGCCGGCCACGGACTTCTCCGCTTCGGTCGACGGCAGCAGCGTGCCGAGCAGCATGCCGGCACCGAAGGCCACGGCCCCCGCCATCAGCGGGTTGCCCTGGGTGGTGGACTCGATGGTCTCGGGGGCATGGCGGACGGTGTCGCCCACCGCGCTGGCCGTGTCCGAGACCGCTGACGTGACGGTGCCGGCGGCGCCGGAAACGGTGGATCCCACGCTCGAGCCCGCGCTCGACACGCCGGAACCGACCGTGCCCAACCCGGCGCGACCGCGGTTGGCCGCCGCGGTGGGGGTGCCCATCACCGCTTCGCGGGCCCGGCTGACCGACTGGCGGACGCGGTTGACGCGGCGCTCGACTACCCGGCCGGGGATGACGCGGTCGCCGATGGCGTCGAGCGTGCCTCCCAGGTGTTGGCGGGTGTCCTCGATCTCCCGCCTCAGCTCCTCTGTTCGCTCAGCCACTGCGCGTCCTCCTTGAGGGTTTCGATGGTCTGTTCGGGCTTGGGGTTGACGGCCTTCAGTCGCTTGCGACCGGCGGAGGCCAGCACGGCGGCCACGATCCCGAGGACCACGGCCACGATCAGGAAGGCCAGGCCGGTGGGCAGGATGGCGTCGAGGCCCCAGGCGGCGGCGAAGACCAGCATCAGCACGGCGAGGTAGCCGACGAAGCCGGCGGCTCCGAGCACCCCACCGGCCTTGCCCGCCCGGCGGACCTCGCCCCGCATCTCCTCCTTGGCCAGCTCGAGCTCTTTGCGCACGAGCGTGCCGATGTCGTCGGTCATGACCGACAGCAGCTCGGGCAGCGTGCGCTCCGGCTGCCTCGGTTCCACCGTCGACATCAGCCGTACCCGCCTGCGCCGGTGCCGGGCGCCGAGCCCGGCACGGTCCCGGGGACGGCCGTGCCGCCGGGCACGTAGGTCCCAGGGACGGCGGTGCCCGGAGCGCCGGCCACCGTGCCCGGCACGGGGGCGCCGAAGTCAGCGGCTCCCGGGGCGAGGTACGGGTCGGCGCCGGCGGGGTACCCGGTGGTCTCCGGCAGCTCGGGCATCGACTCAGCGTCGCTCTGGGCGTCCTTGGCGTTGCGCATGACGCGTCCGAGCAGGAACCCGGCAGCGCCGGCGCCGGCCAGGAACACACCCGGCCGCCGGCGGGCGAAGCGGGCCGCCTCGTCGGCCAGCCCCCGAGGGCCGAGCTCCTCGGCCTTGTCCGACCAGTCGGCCAGCCGGCCAGCCCACTGCTGGGCGAGGTCGGCCAGGGGACCGGCGTCGTCGGTGCGGCCCTCGGCGAGGGCCCGGAGCTGGTCGCCGGTGTTGCGGGCTGACCCGGCCGCCTGCGTGATGCGCTGCTCCAACTGGGTCTGCAGCTCGCCGGAAGCGTCCTTGACCACCTTCTGGGCCTGCCCGCCGAGGTCCGACCCCACCGACTTGGCCTGCTCGGCGGCCGTACCCACCACCGACTTGGCCTGCTCCTTGGCGGTGTCGGCCACGGTCTTGGCCGAGTCGGTGGCCTGGCCGGCCACGGTGGCGGCCTGGTCCTTGGCCGTGCCCGCTACCTGTCCGGCGGCGTCCTTGGCCTCGTCCTTGGCGGCGACCGCCCGGTCGCTGCCGCTCATGTCTGACATGGGACCTCCTCGCGGACGGGTCAGCCGTCCCTCGTGTGTGGCCGGAACGGACTCCCCAGGCCCGGCCGGCGGAAACCAATGCGGTCAGGAAGGGTTGGGAGAGCCCGTGGGCTGGCGCTCCTCTTCGTCCCTTTCGGCCTGACCGTCCCGCTTCGGGGGGGCGTCCGGGCCCACCGTGTCGGCCGCGTATGCCTGGCGCTGGCCGAGGGGCTGGCTCGGCCCGTCGGTGGTGTCGCGCCGGGTCTGACGCTCGGCTTCGGCGTTCACCTCGGCCCCGACGAGCACAACCGCGGCGGTGAGGAAGAGCCAGAGCATGAGCACCACCACCGCCCCCAGGGTGCCGTAGGTCTTGCCAAAGGACCCGAAGTGATCGGCGTACAGCGTGAACAGAGCCGAACCGATCAGCCACAGGACGGCGGCGACCAGCGCGCCGGGCGTGACCCAGCGCCAGCGAGGTTCGTCCCGAGCCGGCGCGTAGCGGTAGATGGCGGCCAGGGCCACCAGCGCCACCAGCGTCAGCACAGGCCAGCGCAGCACGGACGCCGCCAACCGGCCACCGTCGCCGAGCTGGTCACCGATCGCCGGGAGCAGCGTCATGGCGCCCAGCGCGACGAGCATCACCACGATGAAGCCGAGGGTGAAGGCCAGGGCCAGCAGCCGCAACCGGACGAAGCCGCGGGTCTCGTCCTCGTCGAAGGCGACGTTCACCGCCTCGATCATCGAGCGCGCCCCCTTCGATGCGCCCAGTACGGCCGCCACCAGGCCGATCAGCAGGCCGAAGCCGAGCTTGCCGTCCGAGGAGGTGGCTGCCGATTGCAGCTGGTCGGTCAGCAGCTCCCTGGCGTCGGCGGGCAGGGTGGCGCCGAACTGGTCGATGTCCTTGGCCACCTCGGCAGGATCGGCGACGAGACCGTAGATGGCCAGCACCGCCACCATCGCCGGCGCGAGTGCGAGCAGCAGGTAGAAGGCCACCCCGGCGGCGAGGATGGTGACGTTGTCCTCCTTGACCTGCTGCTTCGTCCTGAAGAGGACCGACTTCCAGCCCTTGGCCGGGATCTGCTGGGGCATCTCGGCATCCCGCCCGGTGTCGACTCCGGGTGCTTCGTCGGACTGGCCGTCGTCATCGGGCCGATGGTGGCGGGGATCGTTTCCCATGTCGCGCTCCCTTCCCTGTCATCAGGTGGTGAACCACCTCGCCGGCCGACGCGCCCCGGCCGCCGTCTCTTCCCGCAGAAAGGCCACCAGCTCGGTCAGGCTCGCGCCGGAGCTCACCCGTGCCCGCTGCCGCGCCGCGCTGTTGCCGGTCGCCAGCACCCGGGCCACCGGGGCCTCGACCGCCTCGGCGTCACCGGTGGCCTCCAACCCTGGGCGGACGTGGTCCACCAGCGCCCCCACCACGTCCGCCGCCGGGCGCATGGCGACGCCGTCGCCGCTGGTGGGTGCCAGGTCGAGCAGCGTGTCGTCCAGGCCGAAGCGGGCGGCCTGCCATTGGGCCATGCGCACGAGCTCGCCCCGGGTGTCGCTTGCCGCCGCGCCCCGCCGCACGGCCTCGAGGGACACGTGGGCCAGCGCTCGGATGAGCCCGGCCACCATGGTCGCCTCCTCGAGGGTCGTGCAAACGTCGCTCACCCGGAACTCGAGCGTGTCGAACTGGGCGGAGGGGCGCACCGTCCAGTAGAGGCGCCCGGGGGCGTCGATGCTGCCGCTGTCGACCAACCGGTCCCGCAACCGCACGAAGTCGGCCCATGAGGCGAACGGGTCAGGCGTGCCGTGGGTCGGCCACCGGCCGAACACCACGTAGCGGTAGCTGGCGTAGCCGGTGTCGGCGCCTTCCCAGAACGGTGAGCTGGCGCTGAGGGCCAGCAGCGGCGCCAGCCACGGCCGCACGTGGTTGAGGACCTGGATCCGCTCCTCGGGATCGGCGATGGCGACGTGCACGTGGCAGCCGAACAGCAGCTGCTCGGACGCGAGGTGGGCGTAGCGCTCACCGATGCCCACGTAGGGCTCCTTGGGGGTGAGCTGCTGGAGGGGCCACGCCGCGAAGGGGTGGGTCCCGGCCGCGACCACGCCACAACCCTCGGTGAGGGCGGCCCGGGCCACCGCCGCCCGTTGCTCGCCGAGGACCCGGCGCAGCTCGGTGAGCGAGGCGCACACCGGAGAGGCGGTCTCGACCTGGCTGAGGTAGAGCTCGTGCTCCACCCGCCCCCCGGTTGGGTCGGCCCCCTCGGCGCGGGGTACCACCAACGGCGCCGACGGTGTGAGCTCACCGGTGGCCAGGTGGACGAGCTGGAACTCCTCCTCCACGCCCACCGTCAGCTCGTCGGTGATGCTCCGGGGAAGTGCGTGCTCCGACATCGCTCCATGGTGCCCTCGCTCCTCGTCGCGGCAAAACAGCTCGCCCGCGCCCCTCGAGGATGTTTGACCCGGCCGGCGCGGGCAAGGCCACCGTCCCCGGTCCCCAGGAGCGCCATGCCACCCCCTGATCCCCCGCCCCCCGGCCCGACCGGGGAGGACGACCGTGCCCGCACCCAGGGCTTCGGCGGCGTCGTCGGCCTCGACGTCGCCCGGTCCGACGATGGTGACGCCGAGGTGGTCCTCGACGTCACCGACGAGCACCTCAATTCCCACGGGTCGGTGCACGGGGGGGCCATCGCCACCCTCGTCGACGTGGCCATGGGCGCGGCGGTGGCCACCGACGGCAGCCGGCCGGTCACCATCGAGATGAAGGTGACCTACCTCGAGCCGGCCAGCGGTGGGCGCCTCGTCGCCGCCGCTCGCGTGCGGCGACGAGGCAGCCGGATAACCATCGTCGAGGCCGATGTCACCGACGACGGCGGCGAGGCGGTGGCCCACGCCATAGCCACCTTCACCACGCTGTCCTGAACGGGCGGACCGGCTCCGCCAGCCGGCCCCGGCACATCGGTCGTCACGGCCGCCCAACAGCCCTACTGTGCGGGCGTGGTCAAGGGGCCGGAGGAGATGATCGGCGACCTCCTGGACCGGTCCCACCTCATGGATCCGTCGCGCCTCACCGACGAGGTGGCCCGCGCCGTGGCGCTGGCCGGTGCCACCGACGTCTGCATCTATCTCGTGGACTACGAGCAGCGGGCGCTGATCACCCTCGAGCCCGCTGGTTCCGCCGCGCTCGACATCGACGCCACCCTGGGCGGGCGCAGCTTCGTCACCGGCGAGCTGGCCCGGCTGGCCGCCGGCGACCGCCACCAGTACTGGCTCCCGTTGATCGATGGCGTCGACCGCCTCGGTGTGATGACGCTCGTGGTGGAGGAGGACACGGACTCCATGCGCACCTGGTGCCTGCGCCTCAGCGGGCTGGTGAGCCTGCTGATCGCCACCAAGCGGCCCTACACCACCGCCTTCGCCCGCACTGCTCGCCGGCGGACGCCCACCGTGGCCGCCGAGGTGCAGTGGAGCCAGGTCCCGCCGCTCACCTTCGCCACGTCCCGGGTGGCTATCGCCGGAATCCTCGAGCCGGCCTACGACATCGGCGGCGACTCCTTCGACTACGCCCACACCAGCCACCGCACCGACGTGGTCGTGATCGACGCCATGGGCCACGGTCTCCACGCCACCTGGCCCGCCACCCTGGCCATCGCCAGCCTGCGGCGGGCACGGAGCGAGGGACTCGAGCTGGCCGAGCAGTACGCCACCACCAGCGCGCTGCTGGCCGAGGAGCTGCAGACCCACCAGTTCGTGGCCGCCCAGATGGCCCAGCTCGACGACGACACCGGTGTCATCCGCTGGCTCAACGCCGGTTTGCCGGCGCCGTTGCTCGTACGGGGCGAGAAGGTAATCGGTGAGGTCAGCTGCCGGCCGTCGCCCCCGCTCGGGATCGGCACCGAGGTCAGCGAGCTGGCGGAGCTCCAACTCGAGCCCTGGGACCGGATGGTTTTCTTCACCGACGGCGTGATCGAGGGCCACCAGCCCGGCACCGAGCCGTTCGGCCTCGACCGCCTCGTGGACCTGGTGGGTCGAGAGGCGCTGGCCGGCAACGGCGTCGCCGAGACGGTCAGACGTCTGGCCCACGCCGTGCTCGACCATCACCATCACGAGCTTCGCGACGACTTCACCATGGTCGCCGTTGAGTACCGCGGCGCGGGGGATATCGCCGAGGCCGTCCCGTTCAGCTACCGGCTCCCCGACCAGCGCAGCGTGTGACCCGCGCGGTCGTGGCGGTTGAGTCCCGCGGCGCGGGGGTCAGCGCCGCGGCCGGCCCGTGCAGCTCCGGGCTCCCCGCCCAGCGCCGCGTGTGACCCGCGCGGTCTTGTCGCGGACTGAGCCCCGGCCGAGGCCGGGGCTCTGTCGCGACTAGCTTTGCTTGCGGCTTACCGGTTCTGCGTGGTCGACCCCGTCGATCCAGGCCCGGCTCGCCGGGTGCGGTCATCGGTGTCGTTGCGCTTCCGCCCGGCGAGGCCGGCCAGACCAGCCAACCCGAGCAGGCCGAGCAGGCCGTACTTGCCGCTGTCGTCGCCGCCGTCATCCTCTGTGGTGTCGGTCTGTTCCTGGGCCTGTCGGACCGGGGACGCGTCGGCCACCGTGCCAGCGCCCAGGGTGAGCACCGCGACGAGGGTCAACCATGCGAACCATTTGCGCATCTCTGCACTCCTTTTTAACCGAGGCAGTTGAGCCTCGAGGCTCGGGGTGAGCCTGGGCCACTGCTTACCCATCGGGCCATCGAACAGACCTGGCCGCGCCCCGCCCAGCTCCGCAGGCCCTCAGCGGGTGGCTCGGTCTCGACGCCGGGACCGGTCCTGATCGAGCTGGGTCAGCCGTCCCTCTATGAGGGGGCTCACCGGCCTGCGCTGGGCCAGCACCGTGGGGGCACGGCGCACCGCATCGAGGACGCCCCTTCGTGAAGCACCGTCCCGGGCGGTGATCACCGTCCGGGCGGTGATGCGCAGCGCCGTCGGCCACCTTCGTCGCAGCCACGCCTGCCACATGGCGTTGCGCACGAGGATGCGCTGTCGCTCCCCCCGGTCACGGTTGGCCGACGGTTGGTGCACGGCGACCACGTCGGGCACGTGGGCGAGGTCCCAGCCCCGCTCGGCGAAGTCGACCGCCAGGAGATCCTCCTCGCCGCCCACCCCGAAGAGGGCGCTGAAGCCTCCCACCGCCAGGAACGACGTCCGGCGGGCGATGGCACCACAGGCGATGAAACCGAGGACGGGCGGGCCAGGGAGGCGAGGATCGAGCGGAAGGGAACTGCGGCGCATGGCCTCCACCGTGGGATCTGGTGGCCCGCCCTCGCCCAGGAGGACCGTGCCGGCGACGAGGGCCATGCCGGGATGGGCGTCGAGCACGTCGGCGGCGGTTGCGAGGGCGCCGGGAGCCCACCACGAGTCGTCGTCGGCGAACGCGACATACGGCGTGACGGCGTGTTCGACGCCGACGTTGCGCCCGGCGGCGCCCCGGTTCTCGGCCAGGGCGACGACGACCACCTCGGGGTGGCGCGCCCGGACGGCCTCGGCGGTGCCGTCGTCGGACCCGTTGTCGACGACGATCACCGGCGGCTGCTCGGGGAGGGCGAGCAGCCGAGGGAGGGTTTCCAGCACGTCGGCGCGCCGGTTCCACGTGATCATCACCACCGTCACGCGGGCGGCGCTCGCCGGCGGCGTGGCAGCCGGCGACGAGGTTGACGACAGGACGGGCCCCACGAGCCTCACAATGGCCCGCCGCCTCCGCGCACTCCGAACGAGTCACGGACCGGGCACGCCCATTCCCCGTAGCCTGCGGGTGAGTCGGCGGAAGGGGACCGTCCATGTCCGGTATCGCCATCATCACCGAGGCCTGCATCGACGTGAAGGATCGAGCCTGCGTCGATGTGTGTCCCGTCCAGTGCATCTACGAGTTCGACCCGGCCACCAACGTCCTGTTCTCCGAGGACGAGGCCGGCAACGGGGTGATCGAGAACTCCCACTCGCCCAACCCCGACATGATCACCGTGTTCGGAGACAGCCTGCTCTACGTCAACGCCGACGAGTGCACGTCCTGTACCGCGTGCTACCAGCCGGATGTCTGCCCCGTGGGTGCGATCTACCCCGAGGAGCAGGTGCCGGACGGGGCGGGCAAGACCCAGTACAACGCGGCTGACGCCAACAAGGGGCATGACCACACGTTCTTCATTCAACTCACCCGGGACGTCTTCGCGGACTAGGCCGGTTCAGGTGCGAGAGGTGAC
>JAUJNP010000012.1:85131-86207 GCA_030448105.1 Acidimicrobiales bacterium
CCCCATCCGGGCGGATGGGTTGGACGCGGTTCAACGTCAGGCCACCGCGAAGGGGTCCCAGGCGGGTGGGGCTCGGCGCAGATGATCCATGACCGCGGCGAGGAGGTCGGCGGGGTCCTGTGACGACGCCGGCCCGGCAGTGTCGATGCGCAACTGCGGCGTGATGTCGCTCGGGCCGTCGGCCTGCCAGCAGGCGCCGCCGGCCTCGGCCTGGTTGAGCCGTGCGGCGAGGGGGCGCAGGTCGACCCGTGGTCGCACCGGTCGGGACCGGAACTGCACCCAGCCCTCGTACCGGGAGGTCACCTGGTGGCGGCCGCCCGCAGGGTCGAGGGTGACGATGGTCGTCCGGTCGGTCCGACGGTGCAGCGCCATCGGGTGCAGCCCGGTGAAGCTTCGGCCGACGAAGCGGTGCCCTGAGGAGCGGTCGCCCTGCGGAAGGGTGACCACCGCGAGATCGAGGTCGGGCCACTCCTCGACCGTCACGGCCCCCGACGCCAACGCCGCCAGGCCCGCTTCGAGCTCGGCGTCCTCGGCCTCCCACAGCGACCGGCACGAGTCGGGGTCTTCCAGCCAGCCGGGGAGGAGGTCGAGCGCGGCGCGATACAGCACGGCGCACCGCCCGTCGTGGTCGTCGGGGAGGCGACCGAGGGGTGACCGGTCCGGGTCACCGAGGGCGGCCACGGCCATCGACAGGCGAGCCGAGGACCGGTCGCGGTACACCGCGAAGTCGCCGGCCGTCGCCAGGTCCTCCACCTGGGCTCGTCGGGCCATGGCTTCCTGCGGATGGGCGAGCGTGTAGATGCCCGCCAGCCCGTCCTGGTCGAAGTGGTTGTTGGTGACCACGGCGGCATCACCGTGGAGGTCGGCGCCACGCTCGAGGTAGCGGAAGGCCATCTGCGCCGACGTGTCGGCTTCGCACCCGGGCGGCGCGGGGGTGGCGGGCCAGTGCGACACGGTCAGCACGGTGCCGGCGTTCGGTGATCCGTCGACGACGACGTTGGGCGCGTCCGCGGCGGCGTCGTAGGGCTCGTAGCGGAGCGCGGTGGGCACACGACGACGGTAGAACCTCACGTGCG
>JAUJNP010000012.1:86307-106377 GCA_030448105.1 Acidimicrobiales bacterium
CCCGAAACTGTGACGACGTGGGAAGGACCCGGAGCTCGTCCTTCGATAGAAGCATCTCAGCCGGGCTTTTCCGGTGGGCCGTAAGGGATTCGAACCCCTGACCCCCTGCGCGTCATGCAGGTGCTCTAACCAACTGAGCTAACGGCCCCGGAGCGTGCCAACGTAGCAGCGACCCCTGCGGCTCAGGCAGGAGGTGACTCGTGTGGACGGCCGGTCGCACGGTCGACCACGGGGTTGCGGAGCACGCCGATGCCCTCCACCTCCAGCTCGACCACCCGACCGGGCACCAGCCACGGGTAGCGGTCGGCCCCGTGGACGGCGGCCAGCTCGAGGATGCACCCGGTGCCCACCGTGCCCGAGCCGAGCGCGTCGCCCGGGCGCAGGACGGTGCTGCGGGAGGCGGCCGCCACCAGGTCACCCCAGCTGAAGTGCAGGTCGCCGAGCTCGCCTCTGCTCCACTCGTTCCCGTCGACCCGGGCCACCATGGCCGCCCGGGGGCGCCCGGTGGCCGCACCGTCCAGCTCGTCGGGCGTGGCCAGTACCGGTCCGAGTGACGTGGCGAAGTCCTTGCCCTTGGCTGGTCCCAGCCCGAGCGCCATCTCCCGTCGCTGGAGATCCCGCGCCGACCAGTCGTTCATCACCGTGAACCCGGCCACCACGCCGAGCCAGTCGTCGGCGGCCACGTCGGCGCATTCCACGCCGATGACGGCGGCCACCTCCAGCTCGTAGTCGAGGGCGGCGGTGCCGGCCGGCACCGCCACGTCGTCGCCGGGGCCGCGCACCGCCGCCGGGTTGGTGAAGTAGAAGACGGGCAGCTCGTACCAGTCGGGCTGCATGTCGAGGCCGCGGGTGGCGCGGGCGGTGGCCACGTGGGCCTCGAAGGCGTAGAAGTCCCGGATCGAAGGGGGCGCTCCCACCGGGGCCAGCAGCCGCACCGACGCCACCGGTACGGGCTCGCCGACCGGCCCAGGGGTCCGGCCGGCCGTCGCCGCCATGGCCGCCGCGAGCAGCTCCGCCTGCCCACCGGCCGGCGAGGCGTCGCCCCGGGCGAAGGGCGTCACCGTGTCATCGGGCCCGAGCGCGCCGGCCCACACGGAGCCGCCGGCGTCGACGTAACGGGCCAGGCGCATCGGTGGGCGGCGCCGCTCAGTCGGAGGTCGAGGCGGCCTCGACCCAGCTGCGCACGTAGTCGTCGACCTCGAGGCGGGCGGCCCCGGGCCCCGGCGTGAGGGGGAGGCGGGCGTCGACCATCACCGCGTACTCGTTGGCCATCCGCCGACCCTCTCCCTGGCCGTTCGCCCCCGCGCCCGCGGCTGCGGTGGCGGCCGCCTCGGCGTCGCGCTGGCGGGCGCCGGGCTGGGGACCGTGGTGCAGTCCGACGGGGTGGAACGTGAGGCGGTGGTAGAAGATCACCTCGTCGTAGTCGACGTTGCGGTGGAAGAACGGCAGCCGCAGCGCGTCGGGGTCCTCCTCCAGGGGCCGGGGGGCGAACGTGCACACCACGAAGCCGTCGGCCACCCAGGTGGTGTGGGCCGACGGCGGTAGGTGGAAGCGGGGCGAGGTCACCGGGCGGATGTCCTCCACGTTGAGGCGCAGCGGGGCCACGTCGCCCTTCCAGCCGACCACGTCGCAGGGGTGGAACGGGTAGGTGACGGTGGTGCGGTGGCCGGCCCGTTTGACCACGACGGTGAACTCCCCCGCTTCCTCCACCGCCTCGGCCTCGGGCACCTCGAGCACGGCAGGGTCGAACAGGGCGTGGCGCCCCAGGAGGCCCCGGTCCGGGAGCATGAAGCGGGACCCGGCCGCCTCCACCGCCAGCAGCACGCTGGGAGCCTCCACCTCGAAGCGGTAGGTGGTGCCCCGGGGCACGATCAGGTAGTCACCCTCCCGGTAGCGCAGCGGGCCGTACTCGGTGCGCAGGGTTCCGTGGCCCCGGTGGACGAAGTACAGGGAGTCGCCATCGGCGTCGCGCAGGAACTCGGGCCGGCCCCGCGTGTAGCGCTGGATGCCGATCGAGACCTGCTCGTTGCCGAGGAGGAGGGTGGGCCAGAGGTCGTCGTCGGCCCCCTCCAGCCGGTTGGTGTCGTAGGCCCGGTGGGCGGCGGGGCCCTCCACCGAGGTCCACGCCGTCGGCGGGTGGAGGCGGTACAGGTGCGAGGCCGGCCCGTAGAACCCCGAGCGTCCGTGCTCCTCCTCCACCGTCCCCGGGGGCAGGCCCACGTGGGCCTGGCGACTGGTGGTGCCGCGCACCCACTGGGGCATGCCTTCCATGCCCATAGGTTGCCCCGTCGGGCCCTGTCACGTGCAGCGAGTGCCGTCGCGGGGCGCCTTGGTGCCCACGAGGTAGGCGGTGACGGCGTCGTCGATGCAACGGCGCCCGTGGGCGAAGGCGGTGTGGCCATAGCCGTCGTAGGTGAGGAGCACGCCCTTCTGGAGGCGCTCGGCCACGTTCGTGCCCCACTCGTAGGGGGTGGCCGGGTCACCGGTGGAGCTGATCACGACGATGGGCGGCGCGCCCTCTGCGGTCACCGGAGCGAGCGGCTTGGGCTCGGTGGGCCAGAGGGCGCAGCGCACGTAGTCGTCCACGATCTCGGTGCCGACGAGGGGGCTGTCCTTGGCCGCCCGCTCGCCGGCGGCCAGCACGGCGGCAGGGTCGTCGGGCCAGTCGTTGTCGAGGCAGCTCACTGCGAAGTAGATCTCGAAGCCGTCGCCCTCCCCCCCGGTCAGCGGGTCCTTGCCCAGGGCGGCGTCGGCCAGCATCACCACCATCGAGGCGTCGCCGCCCTTGGCGGCGGTGATGGCCTGGGCCAGGGCCGGCCAGTTCTCCACCGCGTACTGGGTGATGGCCACGGCCTGGTTGAACTCCGCCGGCCCCGCCGGGCGACCACCAGCGGAGGGGATCGGCTTCTCCTCGACCTGCGCCTTGACGTCGGCGAGGGTGGCGAGGGGGTCGTCACCCAGGCCGCAGTCGGACTGCTGCTTGCACCAGGCGGCGAAGCCCTCCAGGGAGCGCTGGAAGCCGTTGGCCTGCTGGGCGGCGAACGCCAGCCCGTCGATGCCCAGATCGACCGCGCCGTCGAGGACCATGGCCCGCACCTTGTCGGGGAAGAGGGCGGCGTACTCCTGGCCCACCGACGTGCCGTAGGAGAACCCGACGTAGGTGAGCTTCTCGTCGCCCACCGCCTGGCGCACGGCCTCCATGTCGCGGGCCACCGCTTCGGTCCCGAGGTGCGGCAGCAGGTCGCCGTACTTCTCGGCGCAGCCGTCCACGTACGTGCGGCTCACCGCCAGCAGCTTCTCCCGTTCGCTGGGTGTGTCCGGCGACTGGTCCGTGCCGTACATCTCGGCCACGTTGGCGTGGCAGTCCAGGGGCGTGCTCCGGCCGACGCCCCGGGGGTCGAAGCCCACGATGTCGAACCGGTTGGCGATCTCCTCGGGGAACCTGCTCCACGCCTGCTCGACGAACTCGACGGCCGAACCGCCGGGGCCGCCCGGGTTGGTGATCAGCGAGCCGATGCGGTGCTCGGGGTCGGCCGCCGGCACCCGCACCAGGCCAAGCTCAAGCTCCTTGCCCTCGGGCTGGGCGTGGTCCACGGGCACCTTCAGGGTGGCGCACTCGAAGCCCTCGTCGCAGGGCTTCCAGTTGAGGCTGCCGCTCTTGACGCCAGTGCGCCCCGGCCCCCCGCTGGCGCCGAGCATGCCCTCGAGCTGGCCGAGCAGGTCCTGGAGGTCCTTGGGGAGATCACCCAGGTCGGGCAGGCCGCTCGCCGTGGTGGGCGTGCCCCCGGGCCCGGGCTCGCCCGGCATGGGGATGGGCGCGGTGGAGCGGGGCGGGACGGCCTTGCCCGCCACCTGCTGATCCGGCGTCCCGGCCATGATCCCGCACGCCGACAGGGCGAGGGCGATGGTGACGGCCAGCACCGCAAGGAGGCGGCGCGGGACGGGCGTGCGGGCGAAGGCGGCGGCAGGTCGCATGCCGGCATCGTCACCCGTCCCGTGCACCCAGGGAACAGGAAGCCCTCCCTGTCACATTGGGCGTCGGCGGCTGCGCCTTGATCTCACCATCACCGCTGCTCCGCCTGGCGGCTGCGCAGCCTTGGTGCGCTAGAGGTTGCCGCGCCTGGCCTGGGCTCGTTCGATGGCTTCGAAGAGGGCCTTGAAGTTGCCCTCGCCGAAGCCCTTGGCGCCCTCACGCTCGATTATCTCGAAGAACACCGTCGGCCGGTCGGTGACCGTCTCGGTGAAGATCTGCAGCAGGTGGCCGTCAGCGTCGCGGTCCACCAGGATCGACAGCTCCTCGAGCGCCGCCCACGGCAGGTCGTCGATGCCCTCCATGCGCTGGCGGGCCTCGGCGTAGTACGTGGCGGGCACGTCCATGAACCGCACGCCGCGGGCCCGCAACGCCCGAACGGTGGCCACTATGTCCTCCGTGCGCAGCGCGATGTGCTGCACCCCGGGCGTGCCGTAGAAGTCGAGGTACTCCTCGATCTGGCTCTTCTTGCGCCCCTCGGCGGGCTCGTTGATGGGCATCACCACCAGTTCGCCGGTGGGCTGGGGGTCGGCGCGGTCGCCGTTCCAGACCACCGTCGACATGAGGGCCGAGTACTCGGTGGAGATCTGGTCGTCGTCAAAGTGCAGGAGCTGGCTGAAGCCGAAGACCTGCTCGTAGAAGTGGACCCAGCGCTCGAGGGCACCGAGCTCCACGTTGCCCACGAGGTGGTCGAGCCTCACCAGCCCCACATCGGGGCCGACCGGCCGGGACAGGTCGCTGGGCTCGAAGCGGGGGGCGAAGGGCCCGTCGTAGCGGCTGCGGTCGAGGAGGGTGTGGACGGTGTCGCCGAAGGTGGCGATGGCGGCGTGGCGCACCGTGCCGTGGTCGTCGGTGTCGTCGGCCGGTGAGCGCAGCCCCGTGCCGCCGCGGGCCAGGGCGGCGTCGTAAGCGGCGTCAACGTCGTCGACCAGGAAGGCGATGTCGCGCACGCCGTCACCGTGGCGGCGCACGTGGTCGGCGATGGGCGACTCGGGGTGCAGGGCCCCGCTCACCATGAACCGGATCCCGCCCTGGCGCAGCAGGTAGGACACCCGGTCGGCCCGGCCCGTCTCGGGTCCGGCGTAGGCGACCGGCTCGAAGCCGAAGGCCGAGCACAGGAAGCCGGCGAACGTGCGGGCGTTGCCCACCCACCACTCGAGGTGATCCACGCCGAGCAGCCGGGGCGGGGCGATGTCGAGATCGGGGTCGTGGTGCACGAGGGTCATCGCCCGCTCCCCTCGGCCCTCGCCACCGACGTGATCCCGGCGCGGCGGTCGCGTTCGAGGCCGTCCCAGAAGGCAGCCACGCCGTCGAGCATCTCGGCGGCGCCGGCGAGGAACCGCTCCTGGTCGAAGCCGGGGCTGGAGAAGGCGGCGGCCAGCTCGTCGTCGGTGTGGGCGGCGTGCTGGTCCTCCACCTTGTCGTGCCATGCCCAGAACGCCAGCGGGAGCTCGGGGCACTCGCGCTCCTTGAACGCTCGCAGTCCGGCGATCAGCTCCTTCCAGAACCCGGCGGCCGCCCAGTGCTCGACCGCGAAGCTGGCGCCTTCGGCCACCGACGGGTCCTCCGAGCCGTAGACCCGCACCAGCTCGTCGCAGAAGAACAGGGTGGAGGGGGTGCCGTGGCGACGCTTGCCGAGCTGGTCGAAACCGAGACCCAGGGGCTCGCCGAAGCGCAGGAGCCACTCGAAGTGGGCGGCGCCGAACCGGAAGCGGCCACCGTCGACCGTGCCCTCGGTGGACACCAGGTCGGGGTCGATGTCGTCGCTACCGGGCGCACCGGCCCGCTGGGGGCGGAAGACCACACCCAGCTCGTTGAGCAGGATCTCCTTGCCGGCCCGGTAGGCCTCGAGGGTCCCGGCGTTGAGCACCTTGTGCAGCTGAGCTTCGAGGAAGAGGTGGCTGAACACCGAGAACTGCACGGCGAGGTGGCGGACCTCGTCGGCGGTGGCTTCACCCTGGGCGAACCAGCGGGTGTAGGCGTTGTCGGTGACCACGCGGTGGTGGCCGACGAGGTGCTCGGCGCGGGCCCGGAAGGCGTCGAGGTCGCGGTCGGTGGTGATCGCCATGGCGATTACCCTTCTTCCCTGGCGGCTGTATGCACAGACCACTACAGGAGACAGCCGTCACCGAGTCAATCGTCAGCTCGATTTGTAGGCAGATCGTAAAGCTTGGGTGGCCGGATGCTGTACGTTCTGCCCATGTTGCCCACCGGGATCGACGAGCTGGACGCCCGCCTCATCACCGCGTTGGCGGCCACGCCCCGGGCCGGCGTGATGGAGCTGGCCCGTCAGCTCGGGGTGGCGCGGGGAACGATACAGGCCCGCCTCGACAAGCTGCAGGCGCGAGGGGTGGTCACCGGCTTCGACCCCGACCTGCACCTGGAGACCCTCGGCTACGGGGTGCTGGCCTTCGTCACCCTCGAGATCGCCCAGGGCCGCCTGGCCGACGTGGTCGACCACCTCACCGAGGTGCCCGAGGTGATCGAGGCCCACTCCACCACCGGCCCGGGCGACCTGCACTGCCGGGTGGTGGCCCGCACCAACGAGCACCTCCAACAGGTGCTGAACGAGATCCTCGAGGTCACCGGCATCGTCCGCACCTCGACCCAGATCGCCCTCACCGAGCAGATCGGCTTCCGGGTCCTACCCCTCGTGGGCCAGCTCATCGAGGGCTGACCGCGTGCCGGCTGCCCTGCCCCGCGACCAGTTCCCCGTCGCCGACCGCTACCGCTACCTGAACCACGCGCTCGTCGCTCCCCTGCCCCGGTGCACCGTCGAGGCCATGGCCGCCGATGCCTGGCGCTGCGCCGAGGATGGCTCGGTCGCCTTCCCCGAGCGGGAGGCGAACATGGCGGTGGTGAGGGCGCGGGCGGCGGGGCTGATGGGCGCCGAGCCCGCCGACGTCGCCTTCGTGAAGAACACCACCGAGGGCCTGGCCTTCGTGGCCGGCGGCCTCGACTGGACGCCCGGTGACCGCGTCGTGGTCCCCGACCACGAGTACCCCTCCACCCTGTTCCCGTGGCTCGCCCTCGAACACCGGGGCGTGACCGTCGACCTCGTGGCTCCGGTCGGTCCCCGCGGCGAGCTGCCGCTCGAGTCCTTCGAGGCCGCGCTGGTGGCCGGCCGGGGACGGGTGCGGGTGGTGGCCCTGAGCTGGGTGCAGTTCGGCCTCGGCTGGCGCACCGACCTGGCCGCGCTGGCGGCGCTGTGCCACGAGCACGGGGCACTGGTGTGCGCGGACGTGATCCAGGGCCTCGGCGTGCTGCCCTGCCGGTTGGCCGACTGGGGCGTGGACTTCGCCATGGCCGACGCCCACAAGTGGCTGCTGGGCCCCGAGGGCATCGGCGTGCTCTACGTGCCCGCCCGTCACCGTGACCGGCTGCGGGTGATGGAGCCGGGCTGGGCGTCGGTGGTCGACCAGGACAGCGACCACCCCGTGCTGCGCTACGCGGAGTCGGCCCGTCGCTTCGAGGGGGGCACCGCCAACGGATGCGGCATCGCCGGCCTGGGGGCGTCCATCGAGCTCCTCGCGGCGGCCGGGGTGGATGCGGTGTGGGCGTCCGCCGACGGGCTCTGCGCCCGGCTGGCGGAGGGGCTGGCCGGCGCGGGGGCCACCGTGCGCTCGGACCGGGGCAGCGGCCGCTCCGCCATCATCAACGTCGCCATCCCCGGCGTGGAGCCCGTCGACGCCGCCGCCCGCCTGCTCTCCGCCGGGGTGGTGGCCAGGGCTCGGTCCGGCGGAGTTCGCTTCTCCCCCCACGCCTGGAACGACGAGGCCGACGTCGACGCCACCGTGGCTGCGGTCGCCGCCCTGATCGCCTCCCGCTGACCCGTCGCTACCAGGGCATGGTGATGCCGCCGTGGGGGCGGATGGTCTGACCGGTGACGAAGCCGGCGGCGTCGGAGACGAGCCAGCGGACGGCGTTGGCCGAATCGACCGGCTCGGCCACTCGCCGCATCGGGGTGAACCGGGCCTGGGTGGCCTCCGCCTCGGCGGCCGCCGCCTCGTCGACGTCGCCGTCGTTGGTGAACGGAGCCTCGGTCATGGCCGTGCGGGTCCAGCCCGGCGCCACCACGTTCACCCGCACGCGGTGGCGACCCACCTCGAGGGCCAGGGTGCGGCTGAAGTGGCTGACCGCCGCCTTCGACGCCCCGTAGGCCGCCATGCGGGGCTGGGGCCCGTCGATGATGGCCGAGGCCACGTTCACGATGGCGCCTCCGGAGCCAGCGACCATGCGCCGGGCGGCGGCCTGCGCCCCGAACACCATCCCCTTGAAGTTCACGGCCATCACCGCGTCGAGGTCGGCCTCGGTGAGGTCGACGACCTTGGCGGCGCGCATGATGCCGGCCACGTTCACCCACGCATCCAGCCGGCCGAAGGTGGCCGACGACCACTCCGCCAGCTCGTCCACGTCGTCGCACCGGGTCACGTCGAGCGTGCGGGCCTCGGCCACGCCCCCTGCAGAGAGGATCCGGTTGGCGGTGGCGGCCGCGTCCTCGCCGCTGCGGTCGGCGCACACCACCGCCGCCCCGCCCTCCGCCAACACCGCCGCCGTGGCCGCCCCGATGCCGCTCCCGGCGCCGGTGACGACCGCCACCCGTCCGTCGAGGTCGCGGCCGCCCCCGGCGGTCACGTCAGGCCGGGTACGGGGCGGCGCCGGGGTACTGAGGCTGGGACGGGGGTGGGGACCGGCGGGCGTGGCGGGCGAGCAGGCCGGACGCGATCAATGCCAACCCGCCGACGGGGAGGAGGAACAGGCCCCAGCCGATGGCCGGGTTGAGCGAGCCGGCCACGTCGCTGCCGACGCTCAACATGTCGACCACGGCGTACACCAGGGCGGCCACGCCCAAGGCGATGAGCACGAAGCGCAGGGCCACGTGGCGCACACCGGCCAACAGCAGCCCGCCGACGATGAGGGCGGCGATCCCGAGGCCGAGCACCACCTTGGCGTCGGGGCTGGCCGACCAGCCGTTGAAGGTCTCGGCGTTGGTGCGCACCCATTGCCCGAACACGCCCACGCACAGCAGGACGCCCCCGAGCAGGGCGAGCAGACCGGCGGGCAGGTTGCTGCGCTCCCGAGACGAGGCCGGAGAACCGCCGAGGTGGCCGGCGGTGGACCACTGCGGCTGGGCGGGCGGCTGCCATTGCTGCTGCGGAGCGCCGGCCGGCGGTTGCCACTGCTGCTGCGGGGCGCCTGCCCCGGGGCCGGGCGGCTGGCCCTGCCAGGGCGCCGGTGCCGGCTCAGGCGGTCGGCCCTGCCACTGGGACGGCGCCGGCTGGGACCCACCGGGCGGCGACCAGGGCGCCGCCGGCGGCATGGCCTGGGTGGGTGGCACGACCTGGGTGGGCGGCTCGGCCGGGTGGGGCGCGGCCGCGCCCATGGCCTGCGTGCGATCCTCGGGTGGGTCGGGCGCCAGCCTCGGCAGGTCCGCTCCGGGGGGAGGAGGCGGGAGCGTGGTGCGGGCCGCGTCCGGCGGCGGCGGCGGGGCCGGTTGGCCGCCCACCGCGAAGCTGCGGGTGGCGTTCACGTCGTCCTCGGCCGCCTGGGTCGCCGAGTGGGCGCCGACCGGTGGCCCGCTGGCTGGTGGCCCGCTGGGCGCCTGCTCGGGCTGGTCGAGGGGGGACGGCGTGCCGCACCGGGTGCAGAACTGGGCCTGGGCCGGGATCTCGGCCCCGCAGTTCGAACAGCTCCGCTCGCTCAATGTCGTCTCCTCGTTCCGGCCCGTTCGTCGGGTGCCTCTGCCCATTCTCGCCCACCGTCACACCTCAGGGCACGAAAGACTTGCGCGGAAAGGTCGAGCCGTCGTCCAGGCAAGCGGTGCGGCTGCGCCGCAACAGGCGCTGTGCTGGGTGGGTCGCCTCGCCTATCGGCTCGGCTCCTGAGACGTGGAGCCCGCCCCTCATCCGTCGGGGGCAAAGCCCTGCCGGAGCGTGTTCTCGGTGACGGTGCGAGGGTCGGTGAACTGGAGCAGGTAGTCGGGACCGCCCGCCTTGGAGCCGACCCCCGACAGCCCGTAGCCGCCGAAGGGCTGGCGGCCCACGACCGCCCCGGTGACGCCCCGGTTCACGTAGGTGTTCCCCGCTCGCAGCTCGGCCGATGCCCGGCGAATGGCGGCCGGGGACCGGGTGAAGATCCCGGCGGTGAGGGCGTAGTCGGTGTCGTTGGCGAGGGCGATGGCCTCGTCGAGATCCGCGACCCGGAACACCGAGAGCACTGGCCCGAACTGCTCCTCGTCGGCCAGCGCCGAACCGGGGCGCACGTCGGTGACGACGGTGGGCCCGACGAACCAGCCGCCCTCGGGGAGATCGGTCCGGGTGACGGCCACGCGGCCCGAGGCGGGGGCTTCGTCGATGGCCTTGACGAGGCGACGGTGGGCGTCGGCGTCGATCGCCGGTCCCACCACGGTGCCCATGTGGCGGGGGTGGCCGATGGGCAGCTCCCGGACCGCCTGCACCAGGCGGGGGACCACGGCGTCGTAGGCGGCGTCGAGCACGATGAGCCGCGACAGCGCCGAGCACTTCTGGCCGGCGAACGCAAAAGCGGAGTCCACCACCGCCGGCACCACCTGGTCGGGATCGGCGTCGCCGTCGACGACGAGGGCGTTCTTGCCGCCCATCTCGGCCATCACCCGCTTCACGTGGCGCTGGCCGGGCTGGTGGCGGGCGGCCACCTCGTTGATCGACAGTCCGACCGACCGCGAGCCGGTGAAGGCGATGACTGCCACGTCGGGGTGCTCCACCAGCCGGGTGCCCACGTCCTCGCCCCACCCGGGCAGGAACCCGAGCACGCCCGGCGGCAGGCCGGACTCGGTGAGGGCCTCCACCAGGCGGGCGGCCACCGCCGGGGTCTGTTCGGCCGGCTTCAGCACCACCGGGTTGCCGGCGGCGAGGGCGGCGACGGTCATGCCGGTGGGGATGGCCAGCGGGAAGTTCCACGGGGCGATCACCACGGCCACGCCCTTGCCCTGGTAGGTGAGGGTGTTGGACTCGCCCGGCGGCGAGTGCACCGCGCCACCGGCGCCGAGGCGCAGCACCTCTCGGCCGTAGTACTCGCAGAAGTCGATGGCCTCGCACACGTCGGAATCGGCCTGGGCCCAGGGCTTGCCCGCCTCGAAGACCTCGAGGGCGGCCAGCTCGTCACGCCGGTCGCGCATCCACTCGGCCGCCTCGAAGAGCACCCGGGCCCGTTCCCGTGTGGGCGTGTGCCGCCAGCGCTCGACGTTGGCCACGGCCACGGCCACCGCGGCGTCGGCCTCCGCTTCGCCGCAGGCGGCCGAGCGGGCGACGACGGTGGCGTGGTGGGCGGGGTCGACCGACTCGATGGTGGAGGTGGTCCGCACCGCCTCGCCGTCGATCAGCCCGGGCACGTCGATCTCGCCTCGCCCGCCGGCCTGGTCGACGGCCACCCCGAAGGCGGTGCGGGCGGCGGCCCGGCGCCACTCCCGCACAGGCTCGGGCGAGTAGGGCGCCGGCTGATCGGCATCGGTGGGGGCGGGGCGATGGGCCTTCGTCGGCCCGGGGACCTCGGCCGCCGCGGGGGCGGCGATGAGGGCGTCGAGGTCGCGGCCCTCGGCGAAGCGGTGGCGCACGAAGGACTCGTTCGACGTGTTCTCCAGCAGCCGGCGCACGAGGTACGCCATGCCCGGCACCAGCTCACCGACGGGGGCGTACACCCGGAGGCGGAGACCGAGGCGACGGATGGCGGCATGCACCGGCTCGGCCATGCCGTAGAGCATCTGGATCTCGTAGCCGGCGTCGGGGATGCCGAGGCTGCGCCCGTAGGTGATGGCGTAGGCGAGGGAGCGGAGGTTGTGGCTGGCGAAGGCTGCCCGCACCTGACCGTGGTGGTCCTGGAGCAGGCGGGCGCAGCGCTCGTAGTTGGCGTCGGTGTGGGCCTTGTCCTCGTACACCGGGACGGGCCAGCCGGCGGCCCGGGCGTGCACCACCTCGGTGTCCCAGTAGGCGCCCTTCACCAGCCGCACCGTCACCGGCCGGCGCCGCTGCGACGACCAGGCGATGAGGTCGGCCAGGTCGTCGCGGCTGTCGCGGAGGTAGGCCTGCACCACGATGCCGGCGTCGAGGTCGGCGAACTCGTCCTCGCCCAGGAGGTCCCGGAACACGCCGAGGGTCAGGTCCTTGACGTCGTAGTGCTCCATGTCGAAGTGGACGGTGGCGCCCCGGTGGCGCGCCAGGCGCAGGATGGGCCGGAGGCGCTCGGCCGCGCCGACCAGCCCCTCGTGGCGGGTGAGCGGCTCGTAGTGGGGGGCCAGGGCGGTGGGCTTGATGCTGACGTTGACGCGGGGCACCGGGCCGAGGTCGTCGCGCTCGAGGTGGTCGTCGGGCGCCCAGCCGGCGGCGGCGTCGCAGAGGGCGCCGAGCATCTCGGTGACGCGGGCCGCGTAGCGGTCGGCGTCGGGACCGACCACCGTCTTCTCGCCGAGGAGGTCGACGGTGGCCGCGCTCCCCGCCTTCCAGAGGCCGTGGAGGCCGACGACGGCCTCCGAGGGCGTGGTGCCGACGATGAACTGCTCGGCCATGCGGGTGATGTTGCGACGGGCGACGCGGGCCTCCACCGCCTTGCCGAAGGGCACGTGGGACGCCACGTCGATGCCGAGGTCGAGCGCCTTGGGCACCTCTTGACCCTCGAAGTACTCGTGCAGGTGGCGGGCCACGTCGGCGTCGTCGGCCATGGCCGGGAACACGTCGACGAACCGGAAGAGCTGGGTCTTGAACGCCGGCCGGGCCATTGCCCAGTCGAGCATCCGCTCGCTCCACCACGTCATGCGGAACACCTTCGAGCGCTCCCCCGCCCCCAGCTCGGCGATCCGCCGGGCGAGCGCGGTGACCTCGGGCTCCAGCGAGGCGGGCATGGCCGTCACCGTACCCACGCCCCGCCTCCGAACGGCTGGCTACCTTGCCGGGGAATGAGCACCCAGGAGGACCGGGCCCGGCAGTTCCTCGCGCGGCATCGCTCCGGCGATCCGCTGCTGTTGCCGAACCCCTGGGACGTCGGTTCGGCCCGGCTGCTGGCGGCGGCCGGATTCGAGGCCCTGGCCACGACGAGCGGCGGGCACGCCGCCACCCTCGGCCGCCTCGACGGGTCGGTGACGCGGGACGAGGCTCTGGCCCACGCACGAGAGATCGTGCAGGCGACCGACCTGCCGGTCTCGGCCGACCTGGAGCACGGCTTCGCCGACGAGCCCGAGGGGGTGGCCGAGACGGTGCGCCTGGCCGTCGGGACCGGCCTGGCGGGGTGCTCGGTGGAGGACTCCACCGGCCGGACCGACGACCCCATCTTCGACGCCGGCCTCGCCCGAGAGCGGGTGGCGGCCGCGGCCGAGGCCGCCCATCAGGGACCGGTGCCCTTCGTGCTCACCGCCCGGGCCGAGAACCACCTGCATGGCCGGTCCGACCTGGCCGACACCATCGCCCGCCTCCAGGCCTACCAGGAGGCCGGGGCCGACGTGCTGTACGCCCCCGGGGTCTACAACGCCGACGACATCCGCACCGTCGTGGCCGCGGTGGACCGCCCCGTCAACGTGCTGGCCCGGCCGGGCTGCCCCCCGGTCAGCGAGCTGGCGGCCATCGGGGTGGCCCGGATCTCGGTGGGCGGCGCCTTCGCCTACGCCGCCCTGGGCGCCGTCGTCGAGGCCGCCCGAGAGCTCCGGGAGGACGGCACCTACCGGTTCTGGGACGGCGCCGGGGTGGGCGTCAAGGCGGCGAGGGCAGCCTTCGGCGCACTAGCCTGACGGCGGCGGCGGCGCTCCGGGCCCCAGCGGTGGCCGGCACTACCAGTCCCCTCCCCCGACGCCACCGCCGCCCCAGTCGCCGCCACCGCCCCAGTCGCCGCCACCGCCCCAGTCGCCGCCGCCTCCTCCACCCCAGTCGCCGCCGCCGAACACCCCGTCGCCATAGCCGTGGCCGTAGCCGTGCCCGTAGCCCCAGCCGCCGCCCATCATCCCGCCGCCGAACATGCCGCCGCCGAAGCCCCCCAGCATGTGCCCGACGAGGAGCCCGGTGAAGAGCCCGCCGCCGGCGCCGAACCACCCGGTCTGGAACGGCGCGTCGTAGCCCACGTACACCGGCTGGCGCTGGTCGTCGAGGGCGATGCCGGGCTCGCCGCCGGCCCCGGGTCGGGCCAGCTCGTCGGGCGGCGGGGGCGGCTCCCGACCGTCGATGCGGGCGCGGGCCCTGTCCATGGAGTACCGGGCCTCGGCCACCACCCGGGCCACGCGGGCCATGTCGACCGGCTCGTCGGCGTACTCCAGCGCCGCCTGGGCGGCGCGGTAACGGTTGACGGCGGCGTCGTAGTCGGCTCTCGCCTCCTCGTGGATCGCCACCTGAGGCTCCAGGCGCAACACGTCGTCGGCCACCACGGAGATCTCGGCCATCAGCATCTGGCGGTCATAGGCGTCCTGGCGAGCGTCCTCGGCCAGGTCCCGGCGGCGGCGCCGGTGCCCACGCCAGAGGAGGAACCCGACCAGCACCCCGATGACTCCCAGGATGAGCAGCCCGCCCCCGCCCCCGCTCTCGCGGCCCCCGGTACGGGCCACGCCACCACCGCCCCGGGCGGCGCCTGACTGCTCGGACACCCGCAGCACGAAGGTGTTGAGGACGGCGTAGGTGCCGCCCTGGTCGCTGGCGCCGAAGGCGGCGTCGGCCAGCTCGGCGGCCCGGCCGCTCGGGAGGACGTTGCTGCCGGCCCGGAAGCTGTCGCCCGCCACCACCGCGTAGGTGCCGTCGAGGCCGGTCGCCTGGCCGACCGCCCGCGGCAGGAGGTCTTCGTCGCCGCCCACCTCGTCGATCGCCGATGCCGGCAAGACCGCCACGTAGACCGGCCGCCCCGCCTCCCGGATCGTCCGCCGGAGGGCCTCGGCCTCGGCCGGGCTGATGGCCCGCTCCGCGCCGGGGTCCACGTACACCGGGTCGTTGCGCAGGGCGGCGGCCGCCTCGGAGATGGACGACGACTGGGCGGCGGCGGGCGCCGCCCACAAGGCCCCGAGGCCGAACACCAACAGGATCAGGGCACCGAGACGTCGCATGGCGCCGTCCCTACCCGGCTCCGGGTCGTGCCAGCCGGGACCCTTCCGGGGACTCCTGGTCGTCGATCCTAACCGGCAGGGTGCGGGGGCCTCGGACCTGGCCACCGGACCAGCGCACGGCAGCAGGGTCCTCGAGCGCGAAGCGGGGGAAGGCGGCCAGCCAGGCCTCCAGCGCCACCCGCAGCTCCATACGGGCCAGGTGCGACCCGGCGCATCGATGGATGCCGAGCCCGAAGGCCACGTGGCGGTTCACGGCCCGGTCGAGGATCACCTCGTCGGCCCGCTCGAAGGCGTCAGGGTCGCGGTTGGCCGACGGGAACGACAGCAGCGCCCACTCCTCGGCCTTCATGGGGCAGCCGTTCCAGTCCATGTCGTCGCGGACCAGGCGGGCCATGGTCACCGGCGCGTACGCCCGGAGCAGCTCCTCCATGGCCACGGGCAACAGCTCCGGTTCGCTCACGAGGCGCTCACGGTCGGCCGGCGTGGCCGCCAGGTGCCAGATGGAGGCCCCGATGGCGCTCCACGTGGTGTCGATGCCGGCGATGAGGAGGAGTCCGATCGTGCGGGCCACGTGGAAGGGGGTGAGCTTCTCGCCGTCGAGCTCGGACTCCAGCAGGAAGGTGATGAGGTCGTCGCGCGGCGAGGCGATGTGGTCCTCGATGTGGCCCTGCAGGTAGCCGAACAGCTCGAGCATCCCCGCCGCCCGCTGCTCCATGGGCAGCGCCACCCCTTCGAGCACGTGGTTGACGAACCCCCGGAACACGTCGGCGTCGGACTCGGGCAGGCCCAGCATGTTGGCGATGACCCGCACGGGGATGTGCTGGGCGTACTCCTCGGCGGCGTCGACCACGTCGCGCCCGCGCAGGGCTTCGATCAGCTCGTCGCAGTAGGCCCGGGTGGCCGGCTCCAGGCGGGCGACGGCGTGGGGCGAGAAGATGGGCAGGAGCATCCGGCGGGCGTCGTTGTGGAACGGCGGGTCCGAGGAGATGGGCGGGGCGATGCCGGCCGGGGCGAGGGCCATCGGTGGCCGGAACTCGCTCACGACGACGCTGCGGGAGGTGAAGCGCTCGGTGTCGTAGGCGATGGCGGCCACGTCGTCGTAACGGGTGGGCAGCCAGGCGCCGCCGTACCGTCCGGTGTGGGCGACCGGGCAGGACCGCCGCAGGTCGTCCCAGATCGGGTACGGGTCGGCGGCCCACGCGTCGTCGGTGTGGTCGAAGTCGGTCTTCCAGTCCGAGACCGGCTCGTGGTGGCCCATCAGCCCGCCTTCCTCTCCGAGTTCGGTGTTCACACCCGTGCGTAGCTCCTCGGGCGAGCGGGCACCAGTCCGAGGGTCCCGCGGCCGGTCCTACGCTCGCGGGGTGGCTTCGGCGCTGTATCCCACCGACGTCACGTGGCACCCGGTCTCGCCCCGCCTGATCCTGGTCCGCCGGGTGGGGGCGATGGCGGTGGTGGCCCTGACCGCCGCCGCCGGGTGTGCGGTGGTCGCCGCGCTGGGGTGGCCAGGCGCCGCCGCCATCGGAGCACTGGTGTCGGCGGCGCTCCTCGGTTGGCTGTGGTGGGTGATCGGCCGCGCGTGCCGATCCTGGGGCTACGCGGAGCGATCCGACGACCTCCTGGTCCGCCACGGGGTCCTCATCCGCCGGCTGGCGGTGGTGCCCTACGGGCGCATGCAGTTCATCGACGTGACCGCCGGGCCCATCGCCCGGCGGCTGGGGATCGCCACCGTCCGCCTCCACACCGCCGCCGCCGCCAGCGACGCGGGGATCCCGGGCCTTCCCACCGACGAAGCGGCCCGGCTTCGAGACCGGCTGGCGGCGCTGGGCGAGGCCCGCGCCGCCGGGCTGTGAGCTCGTCGCCGCCCGCGCTGGCGGACGCGGACCGCGCCGGCGCCGAACCCGGTCCACTGCACCGACTCCACCCGCTCAGCCCCGTCCTGCGGGGCTACAAGTACTTCGTCGGCGCGCTGGGCGTGGCGTCGGTGCCCGATCTCATGGAGCTGGGCGTGCGGCGGGCGTTGATCGGCATGGCCATCATCGCCCCGACCGCCCTGGTCGGGGGCCTGGCCATCGCCTGGCTGTCCTGGCGCTTCACCTGGTACCGGATCGAGGGGCGCGAGCTGCACCTGGAGTCGGGCGTGCTGTTCCGGCGGTCCCGACGGGTGCCGCTCGAGCGGGTGCAAGCCATCGACATCGTCCGGCCGCTCGTGGCGCGCGTGCTCGGCCTGGCCGAGCTGAGGCTGGAGGTCGTCGGCCACGGCGCCACCGAGGCCCCGCTGGCCTACCTGTCGGAGCCCGAGGCCCGACTTCTGCGGACGCGCCTCATGGCCCTTGCCGGCGGCGCCGAGGAGCACGCCCTGCCGCCGGACGAGGCGATCCTGGCGCGGGTGCCGACCCGGGACCTCGTCGTCTCGTTGCTGCTCACCGGTGAGGTGGTCGTCGGCTTGCCCGTGCTCCTGCTCGTCGGGTCGGGCCTGTTCGTGGTCGACACGGCCGCGTTCTTCGTGTTCCTGCCCGTCCTCGCGTTGACCGCGCTCGCGGTCGGCCGCGTCCTCGTGCGCAGGCTGCTCGTGGAGTACGGCTTCGTCCTCGGCGAGGCCGCCGACGGGCTGCGGCTGCGCCACGGCCTCCTCGAGACTCGCACGCAGACCGTCCCACCGGGCCGGGTCCAGGCCCTTCGCGTGATCCAACCCGTGCTGTGGCGGCGCCGCGACTGGGTGCGGGTCGAGATCGACGTCGCCGGTTACGGCGCCGGCGACGGAGAGCAGCTGGTCACCCGGGCGCTGCTGCCGGTAGCTCCCCGTGGGCTCGCCGATCAGCTCCTTTCGCGGGTGCTGGCCGGCGCCGACGTCGGGACCGCCCCCCGCCGGCCGGTGCCGGCCCGCGCCGCTTGGCTGGATCCGGTGCAAAGGCGGAACCTGGCCATCGCGGTCACACCGCAGGTGGTGGTGGTCACCCGCGGGCGCCTCCACCGCATTGTGGACGCGATACCTCTCGCCCGGGTGCAGAGCCTTCGGCTCCGCCAGGGCCCCTTGGAGCGACGCCTGCGACTGGCGTCGGTGCACATCGACACCGCCGGGCGTCACGTGGTCACAAGGGCCGCGCACCGCGACCAGCGGGAGGCGCTGGTGCTGGTGGAGGAGATCGGTGACCTGGCCAGGGCAGAGCGCCACGGCGACCGTCGGGGCGGTCAGGGGCTCGGCGGCGCCGGGCACGCGGGGGCTTCGGTCACGTCGTGTAGAGATGGCCCGTGACCCAAACCGCCGACGAGAGCACGGGCCTCGACGACGAGGACCTCGAGAGACGCCGCCGCTGGCTCCAACGCCGACGCGACGAACGCCGCTCCGACGCCAGCCCGGGACGCTGGCGTCGAGGCCTGTTCCGAGGCGGATCCTCGACCGGGGAGCCAGCCAGGACCCGGGAGTGGGAGCAGCGCCGCTGGACCAGCCGGGCGCTGCATCGGGTCGGCAGCGTGGTGGCCCACGCCGGCGCGGGGATCGCGGCCGCGGTGCTGGTGGCGGTGTGGACGGTGGTCGGCGTCATCGAGGGGTTCCCGCCATGGTGGGAGACGGTGCTGTACAGCGTGGCCTCGGCGTCGACCTTCGTGATGGTGTTCGTCATCCAGCACACCCAAGCCCGCCAGACGGCGGCGACCCAGCGCAAGCTCGACGAGCTCCTCCGGGCGTCGGCGCAGGCCGACGCCGGCATCATCGCGGTCGAGGAGGCGCCCGATGAGGACCTCCAGGCCCTCACGGACCTGAACGTGGCCGATCGGGAGCGGGCGGCAGCCGACGGTTGACCCGGTCGGTACTGTGCCGGGGTGCCGCCCGCCAAGGACGACGCCCCCTCCATCGACCTCCTCTCGGGGTCGTTCTACGCCCAGGCTCGACCGGCGTATGCCTGGATGCGGGCCCACGAGCCGGTGTTCTACGACGAGGCCAACCGCCTCTGGGGGCTCGCCACCCATGAGCTTGTGCAGGCGGCCGGGCGCGACGCGGGGACCTTCTCCAACGCCGGTGGCAGCCGGCCCGACACCGGGCCCCTGCCCTGGATGATCGACCTCGACGGCGGCGCCCACCGCACGCGGCGCCGGCTGGTGAGCGGGGCGTTCACCCCGGCCGGGGTGCGGGCCAAGGAAGCCCCCGTGCGGGCGACCTGCGACGAGCTGATCGATGCCGTGTGCGAAAAGGGCATGGCCGACTTCGTGCGGGACCTGGCCGCGCCGCTGCCGATGATCGTGATCGGAGACATGCTGGGCGTGGCGCCCGAGGACCGCGCCCAGCTCCTGAGTTGGTCCGATGACCTGCTCGCCACCCTGAGCGGCGATCCCGAGAAGATCAAGGGCGCCGCCACCGCCTTCGTGGAGTACTCGGACTACGCCGCACGCACCGCCGCCGCCCGACGCGCCGAAGCGGCCGACGACCTCTTCACCGTCCTCGTGCACGCCGAGGTGGACGGCGAGGGGCTGAGCGACGACGAGCTGGTCTTCGAGTCGCTCCTGATCCTGGTCGGGGGGGACGAGACGACGCGGCACGTCCTCAGCGGCGGGATGGAGCAGCTCATCGCCCACCCGACGGCGCGGGACGCCCTGCTGGCCGACCCCGGCGGGATCCCCACGGCCGTCGAGGAGATGCTCCGGTGGGTGTCGCCCATCAAGAGCATGAACCGCACGCTCACCCGGGACGTCGAGCTGCACGGGCGGACCCTGCGCCAGGGCGAGAAGGTGCTGCTGCTCTACGAGTCGGCCAACTTCGACGACGCCGCCTTCGCCGAGCCCGATCGGTTCGACGTGGGCCGCTCGCCCAACGAGCACGTGGCCTTCGGGTTCGGGCCCCACCTCTGCCTCGGCGCGAGCCTGGCCCGGCTGGAACTGCGGGTGATGTTCGAACAAGTGCTGAGCCGACTACCCGACATCGACCTCGCCGGCGACCTCACCCGCGACGCCGTAGGCGCCATCACCCACATGCCCGTCGCCTTCACCCCGACGCCCCGGGAGA
>JAUJNP010000024.1:0-10764 GCA_030448105.1 Acidimicrobiales bacterium
TTTATAAAATTGTTTTTTTTCTTTTTTGTTTTTTTAATTTTTTTTATTTACTAAAATTTTTACCTAACAACACTAAAAATTACAACTCCAGTCACAACCACGGCCCCGGCCCCCCAACCCCCAACGGCACCCACCCCCTGGGGGTGGCGGGGGGGGGGCGGCGGGCGCGCGCCCCCCCCCCCCCGGCGGGGGGGGGGGCCGCCGGCCCGCCCCCGAGTGCTGCTGGTGGGCACGGCCATGGCCGTCGGCGCCATCGCCATGCTCTTCGCCGGCCTCATCGGCACCTACCTGGCCACCCGCTCGGGGGTGCTGGCCGCCGGCCGGGAGTGGCTCCCCGACGGTTCCACCATCCCCCTCACCCCCGGCACCATGGGCCTGGTCACCTTCGCCCTGTCCATCATCACGATGCACTGGGCGGTGTACGCCGTTGGCAACAACGACCGCCAGCACGCCTACCTGGCCCTCGGCCTCACCATCCTCTTCGGGATCTGCGTCATCAACGCCACGTCGTTCCTCTACACCCAGATGAACCTCGGGGTGGCCGGGAGCCGGGCGGCGGTGCTCATCTACGTCATCACCGGCGCCCACCTGGGCATGATCGTGGCCGCCCTCGTCTTCGCCGCCCTCATGACCTTCCGAACCCTCGGCGGCGAGTACGCCGGCCGCGACCGGGAAGGCATCGTGGCCGCCGCCCTGTTCTGGTACGCCACCATCGCCGTCTACGCGGTGATCTGGTACGCCATCTACGTCACGAAGTAGCGAGGGGTCCCGTTGTTCACCACCGGTGCCAAGTACTTCTTCGGACTGGCCCTCTTCGCCCTGGTCGCGGCCGCTTTCTACGGAGGGGCCACCGCCGGCCACGAGGTCAACATGGACACCCTCCTCGGCGTGGTCACCCTCGGCTACAAGGGCAGCGTCGGCGACCACCTGGGCTACAGCGTGCTGGTCGGCCTGTTCTTCACCTCGTTGTTCCTGGGCTGCGTCACCATCGCCTTCCGTGACGCCGACGCCGACGCCGTCTCTCAGGTGGTCCACGCCGATGCCGTGCCGGAGGCGGCCGTGCCCCAGGGACCCAGCTCCTGGCCCCTCCTCGGCGCGTTCGGGCTGGGCGCGGTGGTGGTGGGGGTGGTGGTGGGAGCGCCGCTGGTGATCCTCGGCATCGGCATCCTGACCGCCGCCACCTTCGAGTGGGCGGTGAAGGCGTGGTCGGAGCGGGCCACCGCCGATCCCGCGGTCAATCGGGCCATCCGCAACCGGATCATGTACCCGGTGGAGTTCCCGGTGCTGGCGGTGGTGCTCATCGCCACGTTCGTGCTGTCCATCTCGCGCCTGCTGATCGCCCTGCCGAAGTTCGGCGCCTACCTGCTCTTCGGCCTGGTACCGGCGGCCATCCTGCTCGTCGGTTGGCTCATCTCCAGCCGTCCCCGCATCCACCCCACCGTCCTCACGGTGGCGCTGCTGGTGGGCGGGATCGCGGTGCTGGCGGGCGGGGTCATCGGAGCCGCCGTCGGCCCCCGCGAGATAAAGCCGCACGGCGAGGGCCACGAGGACACGGGCGTGGAGGGCGGGTCCGGGGTGGTGTCGCCCGGCGCCCCGGTGGTGGTCCGAGGCGGGACGTGAGCCGGCCGGATCCTGCTTCGTCTGAGTTGTCACCGGAGAACGGCCCGCGGGACACTGCGGGCGTGCTTCGCCGAGCGCTCAGCCAGGGGTTGCGCCGGGTCCGTCCGGCGACCTCCCTGGCCGGTCTCGCCACCGCCGCCGTGGTGCTGGCCGGCTGCGGCGACGTCTTCGACCGCCACCCGCAGAACACCCTGCACAACACCCGAGGCCCCGAGGCCGACTTCCTCGCCAACCTCATCAACCCGGTGTTCGCGGTGGCGGGCGTGGTGTTCGTGCTCGTCCTCGGCGGCACCCTCTTCGTGGTGTTGAAGTTCCGGGCCCGCGACGACGACGACGCCGAGGAGATCCCCCGCCAGATCCACGGCAACATGCGGCTGGAGCTGGGCTGGACGTTCCTACCCGCCCTCATCCTGCTCGGCGTGGCCATCGCCACCGTGGTCGGCGTGTTCCGGCTGGCCGAGAAGCCCTCCGAGGACGCCCTGCGCGTGCAGGTGATCGGCCAGCAGTGGTGGTGGGAGTACCGCTACGACCTGGACCGCGACGGCGCCTACGACGACGTCACCACCGCCAACGACCTGGTGATCCCGGCCGGCCGGGAGGTGGACCTGTCGATCACCTCTCGGGACGTGATCCACAGCTTCTGGGCGCCCCGGCTCAACGGCAAGCGCGACGCCGTGCCCAACCGGGACCACCCCTGGCGCCTCGAGGCCGAGCGGCCCGGTGAGTACGTCGGGCAGTGCACCGAGTTCTGCGGCCTCTCCCACGCCGAGATGCGCATCAAGGTCATCGCCCTGACCACCGGGCAGTTCGACCGCTGGGCCGACGGCCAGCAGGAGCAGGCCCGCGCCTTCGCCGCGGACGACACGTCGCTCGCCGGCCAGGGCGCGGCGTTGTTCAACCAGCAGCTGTGCTCGAGCTGTCACCTCATCGAGGGCGTCAACGACGACAAGGTGCCCAACGGCGTGATCAAGGACCGCAACCTGCAGATGTCGCGCCGGGCGCCCAACCTCACCCACTTCATGAGCCGCACCACCTTCGCCGGCGCCAAGTTCGACCTCCGCAAGGACACCCCTGAGTGCCGCAAGCTCGGCGTCACCTGGGCCGACGACCCCGACGACCTGACCCGTTGCCTCGACCGCGCCGCCCTCGAGGCGTGGCTGCGGAACCCGCCCGCCGAGAAGGCCATGGCGGCCGACCCCGTGCCCGGCAAGACCGGGGGCCGGGGCATGCCCAACCTCAACCTGGACGAGGCCCAGATCGACCAGCTCATCGCCTACCTCACCACGCTGAAGTAGCAAGGGGACACCAATGGCGCTCACCCCCACCACGAACCGCGGACCGCTCGAGCTGCCCTCCGGCGCCCGGCCCACGGCCACGCCCCTCGGCGTGTTCGCCCGCCCCCGGGCCAGCCGGGGTTGGCGCAGCTGGGTGACCACCGTCGACCACAAGAAGATCGGCGTGATGTACGGCGTCGCCGCCATGTTCTTCTTCATCGTGGGCGGCGTGGAGGCGCTTCTGATCCGCCTCCAGCTGGCCACTCCGAACGGCAAGCTGCTCAGCGCCGACCTCTACAACCAGGTGTACACGATGCACGGCACCACCATGGTCTTCCTGGTGGTGATGCCCATCGGCTCGGCGTTCATGAACTACCTGATCCCGCTGCAGATCGGGGCCCGCGACGTCGCCTTCCCGCGCCTCAACGCGTTCGGCCTCTGGGTGTTCGTGGCCGGTGGGGTGATGCTCAACTCGTCCTGGCTGTTCGGCCACGCCCCCGACGGTGGGTGGTTCATGTACGCCCCCAACAGCAGCATCCACTTCTCGCCCACCAACGGCATCGACTTCTGGAACATGGGCCTGATCCTCACCGGCCTGGCCTCGCTCACCGGTGCCATCAACCTGATCGTCACCTGCCTCAACCTGCGGGCGCCGGGCATGTCGCTCATGAAGATGCCGGTGTTCACCTGGATGAGCCTGGTCACCCAGTTCCTGCTGCTGTTCGCCATCCCGGTGCTCACGTCCGCCCAGTTCCTGCTCATGTTCGACCGGCTGTTCGGCGCCCGGTTCTTCGACGTCGATGCCGGCGCCGACCCCCTCCTGTGGGAGCACCTCTTCTGGATCTTCGGGCACCCGGAGGTCTACATCATGATCCTGCCCGCCTTCGGGGTGGTCTCGGAGATCATCCCGGTGTTCTCCCGCAAGCCGATCTTCGGGTACCCGTTCATGGTGTTCTCCGGCATAGCCATCGGTTTCATGGGCTGGGGGGTGTGGGCCCACCACATGTTCGCCTCGGGCATCGGGCCCCTATCGGTGGCGGCGTTCTCGGTGTCCACCATGTTCATCGCCGTGCCCACGGGGGTGAAGATCCTCAACTGGCTGGCCACCATGTGGGGCGGCAAGCTGCGCTTCACCACACCCATGCTCTTCGCCATCGGGCTGGTCACCATGTTCACCATCGGCGGCCTGTCGGGGGTCACCCACGCCGTCGCCCCCGCCGACACCCAGCAGACCGACACCTACTACATCGTCGCCCACTTCCACTACGTGCTCTTCGGCGGCGCCCTCATGGGCTTCATCGGCGGCTTCTACTTCTGGTGGCCCAAGGTGTTCGGCTACCAGTTGAACGACCGGATCGGCAAGCTGAACTTCTGGGTGATCCTGATCGGCTTCAACCTCACGTTCGGGCCGATGCACATCCTCGGGATGCAGGGCATGCCCCGGCGGATCTACACCTACCGCGACGGCTACGGCTTCAACTTCTGGAACTTCGTGTCCACCATCGGAGCCTTCATCATCGCCCTCGCCGTGGTCATGTTCTTCGCGAACATCGTGGTCAGCCGGCGCCGGGCCCGCGCGGCGGCCAAGGTGCTGGCGGCCGACCCGTGGGACGGGCGCTCGCTCGAGGGGATGGTCCCTTCGCCCACCCCTGAGCACAACTTCGACGAGGTGCCCGTGATCACCCAGTTCGACGACTTCTGGCACCGCAAGTACGGCGAGGACGACAAGGGTCGGCCGGTGCGCATCGCCGCCACCGCCGACGTCGTCCAGACCGGCGACGCCACCGACGTGCATCTGCCGTCGCCGTCGTACTGGCCGCTCGTGCTCGCTGCGGGCCTGCCCATCGTCGGCTACGGGCTGATCTACAACCTCTGGCTGTGCCTGGTCGGCGGGCTGTTCGTCATCGCCGCCATCTACGGCTTGACGATGGAGCCTTCGGTGGACGACGAGGCGCCCCCGGCAGCGACGACCACGGGCCCGAGATCCGCGACACCGGCGAGGGCGACGCCGCCGCCGAGCCCGTCGGGGCCGACGAGGAGGCTGCGCTCGTTGGACCGACACCACCTCCACCTCCACCAACACTCTGGTCGCCGAGCTCGAGCAGGAGCGCGAGGCGATGGCGGCGGCCGACGAGAGCCACGGGCACGTCACCAACACCGGCATCTCCAACGAGAAGCTGGCCATGTGGGTGTTCCTGGGCTCGGAGTGCCTGCTGTTCGGTGGGCTCATCTCCACCTACCTGCTCTACAAGGAGAACAACCAGGCTGGCGGCCCGCTCCCGCAGGAGCTCTACGACATCCCCTTCACCTCCATCAGCTCGTTCGTGCTGCTGATGAGCTCGCTCACCATGGTGCTGGCGGTGGCGGCCATAGGGCGGGGGACTCGGCCAAGCCCGGACCTGGCTGCTCACCACCGCCGCCCTCGGCGGCATCTTCATCGCCGGCCAGGTGTACGAGTTCCAGACCTTCCTGAAGGAGGATGGGCTTAACCACCAACTCGGCCAGCTCGGCCTTCTTCACCCTCACCGGGTTCCACGGGGTGCACGTGAGCATCGGCATCGTGATGCTGGTGTCGGCGGCGGTGATGTCGATGCGCGGTCGCATCCCGCCGTCGCGAGCCGAGTCGGTGGAGATCGTCGGTCTCTACTGGCACTTCGTCGACGTGGTGTGGATCCTCATCTTCACCGTCGTCTACCTCATCAAGTAGGAGCGGCCTGTGAGCGACGCAGCAACGGCCACGCCCACCGAGCACCACGACGCCCATGACGACCACGACGGCCACGACGGTCACCCGGCCGACAGCTACTACGTGCGCATCGCCGTCATCCTGGCGGTGATCACCGCCCTCGAGGTGGCCCTGTCCTACCTGGGGGCGCCGACCCTGGTGGAGGTGGGCGGGCTGCTCTTGATGATGGCCATCAAGTTCTTCCTGGTGGCCGCCCACTTCATGCACCTGCGGTTCGACTCAAGGTCCTCACCCGTCTCTTCTACTCGGGGCTGTTCCTGGCGGTGAGCGTGTACGTGGCTGCCCTCTCCACCTTCGAGCTGTTCAGCAACTGAGCGCCGTGGACGTCTTGGCCGCCGCCTCCGCCGCCGCCGCCCCGGACGTGTGGCGCTGGCAGCCGCACCCCGAGGTCTGGGTGCTGCTGGCATCGCTGGTCGGGCTCTACGCCTACGCCGTCCGGGTCATCGGCCCCAAGGTCGTGCCCGCCGGACAACGACCGGTCTCGCGACGCCAGCTGGTCGCCTTCGCCGGCGCCGTGCTCGTGCTTTGGGCCGCCTCGGACTACCCCGTGCACGACCTGTCCGAGGAGTACCTGTTCTCGGTGCACATGGTCCAGCACCTGCTCCTCACGCTGGTGATGCCGCCGCTGTTCCTCCTCGCCACCCCCGCTGGCTGGCCGACCTGGTGCTGGGCCACGCCCGGGTGCGGCGGGCGGTGCGGTTCCTCGTGCGACCGGTGGCGGCGGGGGTGGCCTACAACGCCCTCGTGCTGTTCACCCACTGGCCGCCGGTGGTGAACGGCGGTGCAGCACGCCGGCGTGCACTACGGGCTGCACATCCTGGTGGTCACCAGCGCGGTGCTGATGTGGACGCCGGTGTGCGGGCCGATCGCCGAGTGGCGGATCTCGATGCCCGCGCAGATGGTGTACCTGTTCCTGATGTCGGTGGTGCCCACCGTGCCCGGGGCGTGGCTCACCTTCGCCACCAACCCGGTGTACTCGGTGTACGACACGCCGTTCCGGGCGTTCGGGATCAGCGTCACCGACGACCAGCAGGCGGCCGGCCTGATCATGAAGTTGCTCGGCGGCGGCTACCTGTGGGCCATCATCATCGGGCTGTTCTTCACCTGGGCCGACCGCCACGAGGCCGCCGACCGCACCGGCCGGGCGGTGGGCGAGCGCAACGTGCTGACCTGGGAGAAGGTGCAGGAGGAGTTCGCCCGGTCCGAACCGGTACCCGAGCCGGTCCCCCGTCCCCAGCGCGAGGACTGATCCGCTACTCCCAGCGGAAGCGCCAGGCGGCCACGACGGGGGCGGCCATCGCCCACGCGGCCAGCACCAGCCAGGCCGAGCCGGGCACACCGCCGGGCCCCAAGGCGCCGTGGGTGGCCTGCGACAGCGCCCCGGCGGGGAGGACCTCGGCCACCGAGGCCAGCGCCGAGGGCAGTTTGGCCAGCGGCACCACCATGCCGCCGAGGAGGAGCAGCACGAGGTAGGGCCGTTGGCGGCGGCCAGGGTGGTGAGGGCGGGCAGGGTGCCGGCCAGCAGCATGCCGAGGCCGGCGAAGCCGATGGTGCCGAGCACCATGGCCGCCGCCGCCGCCGCCAGGTTGGCGCCGTCGGGGCGCCAACCGAGGGCCAGCCCTCGGCTACCAGCACGGCGGTCTGCAACGCCTCGATCACGCCGATGGCCAGGATCTTGGCCGCCAGGAGCTGGGGCCGGGTGAGGGGCGTGGCCCTGAGCCGCTTCAGCACGCCGAGCTGGCGCTCGAAGCCGGTGGCGATGGCCAGGCTCACCATCGCCGTCGACATCACCGCCAGGGCCAGCACGCCGGGGAACAGGAAGTCGACCGGTTCGGCCGTGCCGGTGGGCAGCACGTCCACCATGGAGAAGAAGCCGAGGAGCAGGACGGGGATGGCGAACGTCAGCAGCACCGACTCACCCCGCCGCAACGTGAGTAGGAGCTCCACCCGGGCTTGGGCAAACACGGCCCGCATCAGGCCGCTCCCCGCCGGCCGTCGTCCCGGCCGCGGGGGGGTGGGCGGGCGTCGCCGTGCACGTTGATCACCGGCACCTCGCCGGTGATGGCGGTGAGGCGCAGGAACACGTCCTCGAGGCGCTGGCGCCCGGCGCGCAGGTCGGCGAGGGGGAGGTCGCGGTCGGCCAGCCAGGCGGTGAGGGTGGCGACGTTGGCCGGGGTGGCCTCGGTGTGCACGCAGTACTCGCCGGCAGCGACCTCGTCCACCGCCGCGGTCATGGCCTTGCCGAGGGCGGCGGTGTCGAGGCCCGGCGGGGCCCCGAAGCGGATCTCCTCGCTGTCCCCGGACTCCATCAGCTCGGCCGGAGTACCCGCCGCCACCACCTTGCCCCGGTCGACGATGACCACCCGGTCGGCAATCTTCTCGGCCTCGTCGAGGTCGTGGGTGGTGACGAGCACGCACACCCCTGCGGTGCGCAGCTCGGCGATGACCTGGCGGATGAGCTGGCGGCCGGACACGTCGATGCCGGCGGTGGGCTCGTCGAGGAAGGCCACCGCCGGCCGGCCCACCAGGGCCATGGCCAGCGACAGCCGCTGCTGCTCTCCGCCCGACAGCTTGCGCCACGTCGCTTCGGCCCGATGCGAGAGGCCGACCCGGTCGAGCAGCGCGGCGGCGTCCTCGGGGTCGGGGTAGAAGGCGGCGAGCAGGCGCAGGATCTCGGCCGGCCGGATGCCCGGGTAGACCCCGCCGTCCTGGAGCATCACGCCGATGCGGGGCGTGAGCCGGTCGCGGTCGGCGGCGGGGTCGAGGCCGAGGACCCGCACCGCGCCCGTCGTTGGCTTTCGGAACCCCTCGAGGGTCTCGATGGTGGTGGTCTTGCCCGCCCCGTTCGGGCCGAGCAGGCCGACCACCTCGCCGGCCTCGGCGGTGAACGACACGCCGTCCACCGCGGCGACCGTGCCGTAGCGGACGCTGAGGTCGTGGACCTCCAGGACGGGCACGGCGCGAAACCTAGTGGTGCCCGCGCGCCCACGGAAATGGGACGGATCTCCCTCCGGGGCCGCGCGGGGTGACGAGTACCGTGCCCGCGATGCTCGACATCCGGCGCATCCGCAACGACCTCGACGCGGTGAAGGCCGCGCTCGCCCGGCGGGGGGAGGACACATCCGAGCTCGACCGGGCCTTCGAGCTCGAGGCCCGCCAGCGGCGACTGGTGCTGGAGCGCGACCAGCTGCGCAACCGGGTGCGGACGCTGTCCAAGCAGGTCGGTGGCCTGCACCGCGAAGGCAAGGGCGAGGAGGCGGCGGCCGTCCAGGACGACAGCCGCCGCCTGGGTGCCGAGGAGGCCCGGCTGGCGGAGGAGGCGGGCACGCTCGGTGCCGAGCTCCGGGACCTGCTGCTGCGCATCCCCAACCTGCCTCACCCCGACGCCCCCGACGGCGAAGACGACACCGACAACCCCGTCATCAAGGTGGTCGGGTTCGACCCCGACGGCTACGGCGCCCACCAGCGGGTGCCGCACTGGGAGGTGGGCGAGGAGCTCGGCATCCTCGACAACGCCCGGGCGGTGAAGATCTCGGGGTCGATGTTCACGATGCCGCGCAAGGGGGGTGCCACCCTGGCCCGGGCGCTGTGCCAGCTGGCCCTCGACCGCAACGCCGATGCCTTCGAGGAGGTCCGGCCCCCGAGCCTCGTCCTCACCGAGACCCTCGCCGCCACCGGCCAGCTCCCCAAGTTCGCCGACGATGCCTACGCCGTCGAGCGTGACGACCTGTGGTGCGTGCCCACCGCCGAGGTGCCGCTCACCTCGCTGGCCCGCGACGAGGTGGTCGACGAGGTCGACTTGCCGATGCGGCTCATGGCCTACACGCCCTGCTACCGGCGGGAGGCGGGCTCGGCCGGCCGGGACACCCGGGGCATGCTGCGGGCCCACGAGTTCGACAAGGTGGAGATCTTCGCCTACGCCGCGCCGTCGTCTGCGCCCAAGCTGCTGGAGGAGATGCTGGGACGGGCCGAGGCCACCATCGTCGAGTTGGACCTGGCCTACCGGGTGGTGGAGATCTGCACCGGCGACCTGGGCCAGAGCCACCACCGGTCCTTCGACGTGGAGGTCTACGCCCCGGGGTGCGACCAGTGGCTCGAGGTCTCGTCGGTGTCGTGGTTCGCCGACTACCAGGCCCGCCGGGCCAACATCCGCTACCGGCCCACCGCCGGCAAGGGCACCGAGCTCGTGCACACCCTCAACGGCTCGGCCCTCGCGGTGCCCCGGGTGTGGGCCGCCATCGTGGAGGCCTACCGCCAGCCCGACGGCTCGGTGCGGGTGCCCTTGGCTTTGCTGCCCTACTTCCGGGGCGCCACCGAGATCCGCTGAGCGCCCGAGGCGGGGAAGCGGTAGACCACCGGTGCTGGCTTGGTGGCCGTGTCCTCATTGCATCTGAGGTTCTTTCATGCTTTCCTGTGCGGCGGTGAAGCGGTGGCTGGTGGTCCTGGTGCTGGTCGGGCTGACGGGCGCCGCCTGTGGCGCCGACGTCGACGACAGCGGCCCCACCACCACGAAGCCCCAACGCACCACCACAACGACGAACCCCGACGAGGCCGCGGTTCGGAGGGTGGCGGAGGAGTGGCATGCCGCGGCGCTTCGACTCGCTGCCAACCCTGATCCCGCTGATCCCGCGCTCCGTCGGTATCTGACCGGCGATCTCCTCGGCCGCTACGAGGCGGACCTGGCACGACGTGCCAAGGACGGTTTGGTCGTACGTGCACCGCCGGACAGCGTCGCGAAGTACACGATCGAGGAGGTCCGCGTCACCGGAGACTCCGCAACACTCCGGGAGTGTTCGATCGACGACCTGCTCCTCGTTTCCAAGAAGAGCGGCGAAGTACTGGATGACGAGGTCGTGACGAGCGAGCTAGAGACCGTCGCGAAGAAGGTCAACGGTGACTGGAGGCTGGCGAGGAGAATGACGCGCCGTGAGTGGAAGGGTGTCGCTCGGTGCGGCGGATAAGGGTTGGGCTGACGGCTTGCGCCCTTCTAGTCGTCGCCTTGTTCAGCGCTACCACCGCTGAGGCGAAGGGAGGCTCCGACAACCCCCCGCCGACTACTTCGGTTGATGTGGGGGCTTCGGTGCCGGGGCGGCCGCCGGCTCCTGCGCCGGCTGTTCCTCCTCG
>JAUJNP010000024.1:10864-15017 GCA_030448105.1 Acidimicrobiales bacterium
TGGGGGCTTCGGTGCCGGGGCGGCCGCCGGCTCCTGCGCCGGCTGTTCCTCCTCGCCGTAAGGGTTCGGAGCCGCGGCCCAAGCGCGGTAGGTCGGCGCCCAAGCCGAAGGAGAGCTGGAAGGTGGCGTGGACGCGCCGGTGCGACCGGATGGCGGCGCAGGGCCGCGCGTGTGACGGGGTGTTCCCGATCTTCGGCGGCGGCGCGGCTGCGCCGGCCGCGCCCGCTGCGCCGGCCGCTCCCGCTCCTCCGGCGCCGGCGATGGTGGCGCAGGCGGCGCGGAGCACCCTGGTGATCGTGATGCCCGAGCCGCAGACGTCGCCGGCCAAGACCGCCGCTCAGCTCGTGGCCTTCCCGGTGTGGCTCTGGATGGACCCCGCCGAGTGGCGTTCGGTGTCGGCCAGCGCCACCGCCGGACCGGTTACGGCCACGGTCACGGCGTCGCCGACACGGGCCGTCTGGACGATGGGCGACGGCGCCACCGTCGTGTGCAACGGCCCCGGTGCGCCCTACAGCTCCGGCCGCACCCCGCCGTGCTCGCACGCCTACCGGGAGCCCTCCACCGGCCGGCCGGGCGGCGCCTACACGGTGACGGTGACGGTGACGTGGTCGGTGACGTGGACCTCCAACACCGGCGCGGCCGGCACTCAGGACGCCATCGAGCTCACCACCGACTTCCCCCTCGTCGTCAAGGAGGCCCAGAGCGTGACGGACTGAGCGGTGATGTGCTGTGTTCCACGTCGCGCCGAAAGGACCCTCGCTGACGGGTGGTGTCAGGGGTGGCTGGCGTCCATCCGGCGACTGATGCGCCAGGCGGTGGTGCGGGGCAGGTAACCGACGGTGTAGCGGCCGCGGCTGACCCGCCGGGCCCGCCCCCGCTTCGCCTCATGACGAAGCCCGTCGGCCAGCGCCTTGTTGTTGTTGTAGTCGCCGGCCAGCGTGAAGCCGGCGGCCCGCAGGGCGGTGGCGATCTCGGTGAGGGAGACGGGCCGGCCGCAGCGGTGCAGGACCACGAGCGCGGCGTGGCGGAGATCGCGGCCCCGCAGAGGGCGCGATCGGTCGAGCGGTTGGGCTTGTTGGGGCACTGGGTGCCTCCCCGGGCTGGATGACGTCCGGGGGAAGATGAGCAGCGACGGTAACGCCTCGCCGACGGGTTGTGAAGGGTGTGCCGACACCCGAGCCGCCCGCTTTCGGCGCGACGTGGAACAAGCGGAGAAGCACAAGAGAGAGGGCCGATGCCCCGCCCCACAAGAACCACCTCGGCGGGCGGTGACCAGCCCGACTCTGTGAAGAAGGCCGTGACACCCGGCGGTCCGCTTTCGGCGCGACGTGGAACAGAACGCACGACGTGCCTGCGGGCGCGGCGGCGGGCGCTCACCGGCTAGACCGGCCGCCGTGGTTGATCCGTGATCACCAACCTGCCGCGCGTCGTCGCCGACCGGACGGCACCGCCCGTCGAGCCGGCCGGGCCCGATCACCCGATGCGGGTCGTCACCCGCCAGGTGGCGTTCGAGCCGGGCGGCTGGACGGACGAGCGCCGGGCCCGGGTGGCCGACCTGTTCGACGGGCTGGCCCCCGAATGGCACACCCGCGACCACCCGGGCCGCGACCAGCCCCTGCTCGACGCCCTTGACCGCGGGGGCCCCTTCCCCGAACCCGCCACCGCGCTCGAGATCGGGTCAGGCACCGGCATGGCCACCGGCCGGTTGGCCGAGCGGTTCACACGGGTCGTCGCCCTCGACCTGGCGTTCGAGATGCTGCGCCGCGCCCCCGCCGACCAGGCGCCCCGGGTGCAGGCCGACGCCGACGCCCTTCCCCTTCCGAACCTCAGCGTCGACGTGGCCGTGCTCGTCAACGCCCTCCTCTTCCCGGCCGAGCTCGACCGGATCCTCACGCCGGCCGGACGCCTGGTGTGGGTCAACACCCGGGGCCCGCACACTCCGATCCACCTCAGCGCCGACGACGTGGCGACGGCCATGCCCGGGCGCTGGGACGGCGTCGCCGCCGAAGCGGGACCGGGCACCTGGTGCGTGCTGCGGCGGGCCGCTCAGGCCGAGCCGCCAGCTCAGGCCTAGCCGGCAGCTCAGGCCTGGCCGGCCGCCGGTTCGTCGAGCGACGCCCGGGTGGCGGCGTGCAGCGCCGCCGGCGAGAGGAGCCCGACCGCCCGGCCCCCGTCGTCGACCACTGCCACCCGCCCGTCGTCGCTGAGCAGCACGGCCGACAGGGCGTCCTGGAGGGTGCCGTCGAGCGGCACCGTCGGCAGGGGAGCGGCCAACCCACCGCCGAGGTCCGCGTCCCCCATCGGCTCGAGCAGGTTGGGGTCGATGGGCGTCACCCGCAGGCGCTTCACCCCCCGGTCAGCACCCACGAAGTCCGACACGAAGCTCGAGGCGGGGTGCCCCAGCACCTCGGCCGGCGAGGCGTACTGGGCCAGCACCCCTCCGTCGGCCAGGATGGCGATGCGGTCGCCCAACCGCACCGCCTCCTCTATGTCGTGGGTTACGAACACCACCGTCTTGCGCACCTCGGACTGCAGGCGCAGGAACTCGCTCTGCAGCCGCTCCCGGGTGATGGGGTCGATGGCGCCGAAGGGCTCGTCCATCAACAGCACGGGAGGGTCGGCCCCGAGCGCCCGGGCCACCCCGACCCGCTGGCGCTGACCCCCCGAGAGCTGGTGGGGGTAGCGGTCGCGGTACACCGCCGGGTCGAGGCCGACGAGGTCGAGCAGCTCCTCGACCCGTTGGCCCGTGCGGCGCCGGTCCCACCCCAGCAGCCGGGGGACGGTGGCCACGTTGGCGCCGATGGTCTGGTGCGGGAAGAGCCCGATCTGCTGGATCACGTAGCCGATCCGGCGCCGGAGCGCCACGGGGTCGACGGTGGTGACGTCGTCCCCGTCGAGGTAGATGCGCCCGCTGGTCGGCTCGATCAGCCGGTTGACCATCCGCATGGTGGTGGTCTTGCCGCAGCCTGACGGCCCCACCAGCACGCAGATCTCGCCCTCGGCCACCTCGAGGTCGAGATCGGCCACCGCCACCGACCCGTTGGGGAACACCTTGGAGACGGCGTCGAGGCGGATCATTGGCTGGGCGCCTCCCGGTTGGCGGGCCGGCGGGGCGAGGGTAGCGTGCCGCCGACAGTGAGCTTCGCCGTCGCCAACACCGAGAAGTGGCTGTGGTGGGAGTGGGTCAGCCGCAACCCCGACACCATCCTGGCCGCCCTGCGCGAGCACCTCGTCTTCACCGTGGTGTCGGTGCTGTGCGGCCTCGTGCTGTCGCTTCCGCTCGGCGTGCTGGCCGCCCGCCGCCCCCGCCTGCGCACCGCCGTGCTCGGCGTCACCGGAGCGGTGTACACGATCCCGTCGCTGGCCCTGTTCGCCATCCTCGTGCCGGCGCTGGGGCTGAGCCGCACCACGGTGATCATCCCCCTCACCGGCTACACCCTGTTGATCCTGGTCCGCAACATCGTGGCCGGCCTCGACAGCGTGCCCCCCGACATCGTGGAGTCGGCCGACGGCATGGGGTACACCCCCTTGGCCAGACTGGTGCGGGTGGAGCTGCCGCTCGCCCTCCCCGCGGTGATGGCGGGGGTGCGCATCGCCACCGTCACCACCATCGGCCTGTGCACCATCGCCGCCATCGCCGGCCTCGGTGGCCTCGGCCAGCTCATCGTCACCGGTCTCAACCGCCCGATGCGCACCGCGGTCACCGTCGGCGCCGCCCTCTCGGTCGCCCTCGCCATCCTCGCCGACCTCGGCCTCGGGGTCGTCCAGCGCCGGCTGTCGCCGTGGGCGACCGAGGTGGGCTGAGCGGTGCGGTTCCTGGCCGACGTCGCCACCTGGTTCGGCGACCGGGCCCACTGGAGGGGCTCGACGGGTGTGTGGACCCGCCTCGGCGAGCACGTCCAGCTGTCGTTGGCCTGCGTGGTGGCGGCCATGGTGGTCGCCCTGCCCATCGCGGTGTGGCTGGGCCACCGCCGTCAGCTCGGCACCTTCGCCATCAACGTGTCCAACGTGGGTCGGGCCCTGCCGTCGTTCGCCATCCTTGCCGTCGGCTCCCAGATCCTCGGCACCCGAGACGTCCCGGTGATCCAGACCTGGACGACCTTCCTCGCCCTCGTCGCCCTGGCCGTGCCGCCCCTCGTCACCAACGCCTACG
>JAUJNP010000013.1:0-13824 GCA_030448105.1 Acidimicrobiales bacterium
CGCGCACCCGGTGCATGTTGATCAGCGTCTGGGTGTGCATCTGCTTCTCGAGCATCGACGCTTCCCGGTCCACCGGGTTGTCGTCGCGGAGCCAGCGCACCGCTTCGTAGGGGACGCCCAGGGAACGGAAGACCTTGGCGTAGAAGTCGTCCTCACCGAGCAGCAGCTCGTGGACCCGCTTCAGGAAGAGGCCCGACTCGGCGCCTTGGATGATGCGGTGGTCGTAGGTGGAGGTGACGGTCATCACCTTGGAGACGCCGAGGTTGGCCAGCGCCTCGGGATCCGAGCCCTGGAAGGCGGCGGGGTGGTCGAGACGGCCGACCCCCACGATGACCCCCTGGCCGGGCATCAGCCTCGGCACCGACTGGACCGTGCCGATGGTGCCGGGGTTGGTGAGGGTGACGGTGGCGCCGGCGAAGTCGTCGGGGCTCAGCTTGTTGGAGCGCACCTTGCGGATCAGCTCTTCGTACGCGCCCCAGAACCCGCGGAAGTCGAGCGTGTCGGCGTCGCGTATCACCGGCACCATCAGGGTGCGGCTGCCGCCGCTCTTCTCCACGTCCACGGCGAGGCCGAGCCCGACGTGGGGGTGGCGCGCCACCCGGGGCTTGCCGTCGGAGTCCTCCACGTAGCTGCTGTTCATCACCGGCACCGAGTCGGCGATGGCGCGCACCACGGCGTAGCCGATCAGGTGGGTGAAGCTGATCTTGCCCCCGCGGGTGCGGCCCAGGTAGCCGTTGACGACGCTGCGGTTGACCTCCAACAGCTTGGCCGGGATCTCCCGGAAGCTGGTGGCGGTGGGCACCCCGAGGCTGGCCTCCATGTTGGCCACGATCCGGGCCGCCGCGCCCCGCAGCGGCTGGCCCTGTTGCTCTGCTCCGCTGTGCTCCTTTGCTCCGCCTCCGGCGGAGCCGGCTTCGCCGATCCGGCTGTCGTCGGTCCCGCTGCTCCGCCTGGCGGACTGTGCTGGCTTTGCTCCGCCTCCGGCGGAGCCGGCTTCGCCGATCCGGCTGTCGTCGGTCCCGCTGCTCCGCCTGGCGGACTGTGCTGGCTTTGCTCCGCCTCCGGCGGAGCCGGCTTCGCCGTGCTTGTTTGCTCCGCCTCCGGCGGAGCCGGCTTCGCCGATCCGGGTCTCATCCTCGGCGCTGCTCCGCCTGGCGGACTCCGCAGCGTCGGGAGCCGGTTCGCTCGGCGGTGAGCCGTCGGGGGTGGCTTTGCGGCCGCTGGCGGGTTGGGTGATGTCGGGGCCGGCGTCGGCGCCGGCCTCGGTGTCGCTCTGGTAGTCGTGGAAGAACTCCTGCCAGCTCTCGCTCACCGACCCAGGCTCAGCTCGGTAGCGCTCGTACATCTCGTCGACCAGCCAGGCGTTGGGTCCCAGCGCCTCGGCGGACAGGGTTTCGGTGGGGTTGGGCTCGTTCGCCATCAAGGCGAGCCTACCGACCGTCCTCAGGCGGCGATGGGGGCCAGGGCCGAGCCCATGAGGTCCACGAAGTTGTCGCAGTAGAAGCGCTGGCGCACCGTGCCATCGGGGTCGTCGAGGCCCTCGAGGGTGGCCTCGAAGCGCTCGATGGGCCGGCGTCCGCCTTCGACGTGGGGGTAGTCGGAGGAGAACAGGCACACGTCAGGACCCACCTGGGACGTGATCCAGCCGACGTCCTCGGTTGGGTACGGCGTGGCCCTGATCTGGCGACGCACGTAGTCCGAGGGCCGCAGTTCCAGGGCCCGGAGACGCTCCTCGTGGCGGGCGAAGGCCTCGAACGCCGCTTCCATCTGGCGCATCCAGCTCGGCACCCATATGGCGCCCTGCTCGATCACGCCGATCTTGAGCTGGGGGAAGCGGTCGAGCACCCCGTCGAAGATCATGGTGGCGAGGGTCTGCATCGGGGGCCCGGGGATGGCCATGTAGTCCACCGACCGGAAGTTCTCCTCGCCGCCGTGGAAGTCGGGCGGGATGGGGAGCCCGTTGCGGAAGTAGGCGGGGTCGATCAGGCGACCGCCCCCTCCGACGTGGAACACCACCGGCACGCCCGCCTCCTGGGCGGTGGCCCACACCGGGTCGAGGCCGAGGTGGCTGGGCGAGTGTCCCACCGGGCACCCCGAGGGGACGAGCAGGGCGGCCGCCCCCTCCTCCACCGACTGGGCGGCCATGGCCGCCGAGCGCTCGAAGTCGGCGAGGGGCACGTAGCAGGTGGCCAGCAGGCGGCGGTCGACCGAGCAGAAGTCGAGCATCCCCCGGTTGTGGGCCCGGGCGGCGCCGTAGACGAGGTCGGGCTCGGCCCGTTCCAGCTCGAAGAAGCGCCCGTTGTGGAAGGTGTTGAAGATCAGCTGGCTGGCGAAGCCGAGCAGGTCGAGGGCCCTGGGCCGGTCCTCGGGGATGAAGCTGCCGGTGGCGGCGAAGTTCTTCCGAGCCATGATCTCGGTGGCCTCCGCCGCCCGATACTCGTCGCTGGCGTGCTTGTCGCGCAGCCGCTCCACGTCGATCAGCCGGCCCGACCCGTCGTCGGGGGGCCGGGGGGCGAGGCGCTCGCGGACGTCGGGCTCGGCGTAGTCCACCAGCCAGGTCGGCCACTCCATGATGTGGGCGTCGGCGTCGTGGACGACCCTGCCCTCGACGTAAGGCATCGGCGACCCCCGTGCGATCCGGTGAGGGTCACACGGTAGCCTCGCCCGCCGCCAGGTCCCCGAGGAGCCCGAGACACGTGAGCGCTCAGTTCATCTTCACCATGCGCAAGTGCAGCCGGTTCCACCCGCCCGACCGCGAGGTGCTCCGCGACATCACGCTGGCGTTCTACCCGGGGGCCAAGATCGGCGTCCTCGGCGCCAACGGCTCCGGCAAGTCATCGCTGCTGCGGATCATGGCCGGGCGCGACGACGGCTACACCGGCGAGGCCCGCCTGACCCCGGGCTTCACCGTCGGCCTGCTGGAGCAGGAACCGGAGCTGGACCCGGCCAAGGACGTGGTCGCCAACGTGATGGACGGCGTGGGCGAGACCGCCCGCCTGCTCAGCGACTACGACGCCGTGCTGGCCGGCTGGGCCGACCCCGACGCCGACTACGAGAAGCTGGGCGAGCGCCAGGCCGACCTCGAGAAGCGCATCGAGGCGGCCGGCGCGTGGGACCTGAAGCGCACCGTCGAGGTGGCCATGGACGCGCTGCGCCTGCCGCCCGGCGACGCCGACGTCGGCACCCTCTCGGGGGGTGAGCGACGCCGGGTGGCGCTGTGCCGCCTCCTGCTGGCCCGCCCGGACCTGCTCCTGCTGGACGAGCCCACCAACCACCTCGACGCCGAGTCGGTCGCCTGGCTGGAGCGCTTCCTGCGTGACTACCAGGGCACGGTGGTGGCCGTCACCCACGACCGGTACTTCCTCGACAACGTAGCCGGCTGGATCCTCGAGCTCGACCGGGGCCGAGGCATCCCCTTCGAGGGCAACTACTCGTCCTGGCTGGCCCAGAAGCGTGACCGCCTCGAGCGCGAGGAGAAGCAGGACAAGGCCCGGGCCCGCACCCTCGAGCGGGAGCTGGAATGGGTGCGCATGGCCCCCAAGGCCCGCCAGGCCAAGGGCCGGGCCCGCCTGGCCGCCTACGACAAGCTGCTGGCCGAGGCCCAGGCGGGTGACGGTCGCGACGTCGGCCTACAGATCGCCATCCCGTCGGGCGAGCGCCTCGGCGACCAGGTGATCGAGGTCGAGCACCTTCGCAAGGGTTACGGCGACCGGCTGCTCATCGAGGACCTCTCCTTCTCGCTCCCGCGGGCCGGCATCGTCGGCGTCATCGGCGGCAACGGCGTGGGCAAGACGACGCTGTTCCGGATGCTCACCGAGCGCGAGGAGCCCGACGCCGGCCAGGTGCGGATCGGGCCCACCGTGCACCTCGCCGCCGTGGATCAGGACCGCGACGCCCTCGATCCCGGGCGCACGGTCTACGAGGAGGTCACCGGCGGTCGCGACGACCTGGTGATCGGCGGGAGGGAGGTCCACGGCCGGGCCTACGTGGCCTCGTTCAACTTCAAGGGGTCGGATCAGCAGAAGAAGGTGGGGGTGCTCTCGGGCGGTGAGCGGAACCGGGTGCACCTGGCCAAGGTGCTGACCCGGGGCGGCAACGTGCTCCTCCTCGACGAGCCCACCAACGACCTCGACGTCGACACCTTGCGAGCCTTGGAGGACGGCCTGGAAGCGTTCGCCGGTTGCGCGGTGGTGATAAGCCACGACCGCTGGTTCCTCGACCGCATCGCCACCCACATCCTCGCCTTCGAGGGTGGATCGCAGGTGCGCTGGTTCGAGGGGAACTTCTCCGAGTACGAGGCGTGGCGACGCAAGGAGCTCGGCGCCGAGGCCGACCAGCCCCACCGGGTGCAGTACAAGCCACTCGTGCGGTGACGCTGCGGAGCCCGCCAGGCGGAGCAGCACAACCGATGACACCCGGATCGGCGGAGCCGGACCGAGCAGGCGCCAACGGCGCCGCCCGAGATCAAGAGCAGAGCGGAGCGGGAGCTAGCCTCGCCCGCGTGTCGCCCGCTGCGGTGCGCTGGGCCGTCATGGCGGTGTTCCTGCTGGCGATACCCGGGATGATCGTGGCGTCGATCAACGGCTCCACCGGGGTGGCGGTGACCCTGGGGCTGTTGGCCGGTGGAGCCGCCATCGTGCTGATCGCGGTCACCGCCGTGTCCACCGGGCGCATCCCCCCCACCGCCAGCCGGCCGGCCCGCTCCGCGGCACGCCGAGACGCGGAGGCGGAGGCCGAAGCCGAAGGCATCGAGCATCGCATCCAGGCCCTGGTCGCGGCCGGCGCGCCAGAACAGGAGGTGAGGTCCCTGGTGCGCGCCGCCCGCCGGATGCGCTAGGAGCCGAGCCGGAGGCGAGGCGACCAGTCAGCACGGCGCGTGAGTGCGGCGCAGCCGCACCGCTTGCCTGGACGACGGCTCGACCTTTCCGCGCACCCCCTGAGCGGGGTCAGGGCCGGTCGAGCACCGCGAGGACCCGGGCGGCCTGCTCGACAGGGCTGCCGTCGGCGGGGCTGAGCACGAGCTCCGGCGCGGACGGAGCCTCGTAGGGGTCGTCGATGCCGGTGAACCCCGTGATCTCACCGGCCCGGGCCTTGGCGTACAGGCCCTTGGGGTCGCGTCGCTCGCACTCGGCGATGGGCGTGTCGACGAACACCTCCACGAAGCTGAGGCCGGCCTCGGCGTGGATGGCCCGGGCGTGGTCCCGGCCGGCGCGGTACGGGCTGATGAGGGGGACGATGGCCACCACGCCGGCCTCGGCGAGGAGGCGGGCCACCTCCCCCACCCGCCGCACGTTCTCGGTGCGGTCGGCCTCGGAGAACCCGAGGTCGGCGTTGAGGCCGTGGCGGAGGTTGTCGCCGTCGAGTCGGTAGGCGGGACGGCCGGCGGTGATCAGCAGGCGCTCGAGGGCCACCGCCACGGTCGACTTGCCCGAGCCCGACAGGCCGGTGAGCCACACCGTGGCCCCGGCGAAGGGCCGATCGTCCCGCTCGACCTCACCGGCATGCCAAGTGAGGTTCGTCACTCAACCCTTCCCAACGCTGCGGGGTCCGGAGGCGCAGCGAAGCCATTCGGCCATCCCGACGCTGCGCAGTCCGCCAGGCGGAGCAGCCCCCAGCGTGACAGCCGGATCGGCGAAGCCGGCTCCGCCGGAGGGCGGAGCAATGTCATTGAGTCGGCCCGAGGATCATGCCGGCGCCCACCGTGGTGTTGGCCGCCTCGTCGATGAGGACGAAGCTGCCGGTGGTGCGGTTGCGCCGGTACTCGTCGTAGAAGAGGGGGACGGTGGTGCGCAGGCTCACCCGGCCGATCTCGTTCAACCGGAGGGCGTCGATGCCGTGCTCGCGGTGGAGGGTGTTGACGTCGAGGCGGTACTGCATGTCCTTCACCAGGCAGCGCGCTGACCGGGTGGTGTGCTTCAGCGCCAAGCGGGCACGGGGCGCCAGGGTGGTCTGCTCGCTCATCCAGCACACCATGGCGTCGATGTCCTGGCCCACGTGGGGCTGGTTGTGGGGCCGGCAGATCATGTCGCCGCGGGACACGTCGATGTCGTCGTCCAGGGTGATGGCGACCGACATGGGCGTGAAGGCCTCCTCCACCGGGCCGTTGGCGGTGTCGATCGAGCGGACGGTGGAGGTGAAGCCGGAGGGCAGGACGATCACCTCGTCGCCCGGCTTGACCACCCCGCCCGCCAGCGTGCCGGCGTAGCCGCGGTAGTCGTGCCACTCGTTGGAGAAAGGCCGCAGGACGTACTGCACCGGGAAGCGGGCATCGATGAGGTTGCGGTCCGAGGCGATGTGCACCTCCTCCAGGTGGTGCAGCAGCGACGAGCCCTCGTACCAACCCATGTTCGTCGAGCGCTCGACCACGTTGTCGCCGAGCAGGGCCGACAAGGGGATGAAGGAGAGGTCGGCCACGTCGAGCTTGGTGGCGAACTCGCGGAACTCGGCCTTGATCTCCTCGAAGCGCTCCTCGGACCAGTCGACCAGGTCCATCTTGTTGACGCACACCACGAGGTGGGGGATACGCAGCAGCGAGGCGAGGAACGCATGGCGCCGGGACTGCTCGACGATCCCGTTGCGGGCGTCGACGAGCACGAGGGCGAGGTCGGCGGTGGAGGCTCCCGTGACCATGTTGCGGGTGTACTGGATGTGGCCAGGCGTGTCGGCGATGATGAACTTGCGCTTCGGGGTGGCGAAGTAGCGGTAGGCGACGTCGATGGTGATGCCCTGCTCCCGCTCGGCCCGCAGCCCGTCGGTGAGCAGGGCGAGGTTGGTGTACTCGGCGCCCATCTGCTGGCTCGTGCGCTCCACCGACGCCAGCTGGTCCTCGAAGATGGCCTTCGAGTCGTACAGCAGGCGCCCGATGAGGGTGGACTTGCCGTCGTCGACCGAGCCGGCGGTGGCGAAGCGCAGGAGCTCGGCCACCGCTAGGAGCCGAGCCGGTAGGCGAGGCGACCAGGCAGCACGGCAGCCGTTGCGGCGCAGCCGCACTGCTTTCGTGGGCGACGGCCCGACCTTTCCGCGACCATCAGAAGTAGCCCTCGCGCTTGCGGTCCTCCATGGCGGCCTCGCTGGTGCGGTCGTCGGCCCGGGTGGCGCCCCGCTCGGTGATCCGGGTGGCGGCCACCTCGGCGATCACCTCCGCCACCGTGGACGCGGTGGACTCCACCGCGCCGGTGCAGGACGCGTCGCCCACCGTGCGGTACCGGACCTTGCGCCGCGTCACCTCCTCGCCGTCCATCACGGTGACGAACTCGCTGTCGGCGAGGAGCATGCCGTCGCGCTCGAACACGTCGCGCTCGTGGGCGAAGTAGATCTCGGGCAGGTCGATGCCTTCCTCCTCCACGTACTGCCAGATGTCGAGCTCGGTCCAGTTCGAGAGCGGAAACACCCGGATGTGCTCGCCCTGGTGGTGGCGCCCGTTGTAGAGGCTCCAGAGCTCGGGCCGCTGGTTCTTCGGGTCCCACTGCCCGAAGTCGTCCCGGAAGGAGAAAACCCGCTCCTTGGCCCGCGCCTTCTCCTCGTCGCGCCTCGCGCCGCCGAAGGCGGCGTCGAAGCCGTGCTGCTCGATGGCGGTGAGCAGGGCCACCGTCTGCAGGCGGTTGCGGCTTGCTCGAGGACCCGTCTCCTCGCGCACGAGCCCCCGGTCGATCGCCTCCTGCACCGACGCCACCACCAGGCGGGTGCCCGACTCGGCCACGCGCCGGTCGCGGAACTCGATGACCTCCGCGAAGTTGTGGCCGGTGTCGACGTGCATCACCGGGAACGGCAGGGGGCAGGGCCAGAACGCCTTCTCGGCCAGCCGCAGCATCACCACCGAGTCCTTGCCGCCGGAGAACAGCATGACGGGGCGCTCGAACTCGGCCGCCACCTCGCGGATGATGTGGACCGATTCGGCCTCGAGCGCCCGCAGGTGGGAGAGCTGGTAGGTGGTCATCCGGGATCCGCCGTTCCTTGCACCGATCTCATGATCATGCTTTCCCGAAGCGTAGAGGGCCGGGATCCCTGGCCGAGATATATGGCCGGGATCCATCGGCAGGACGGTGCGGTAGACAAGTGCCGATGTTCCGCCCCCACGCCCGCCCGGAGGACCACCAATTGGCGGCGGAGCTGGCCACCGAGGCGGGACGGCTCCTCACCGACCTCCGCACCGAGCTGGTCGCGGCCGGGACCGGGGCCGACACCCTCAGGACCGAAGGAGATCGCCGCTCCCACGAGCTATTGCTCCGGCGGCTGGGCGAGGCCGCCCCCGACGACGCCGTCCTCTCCGAGGAGGGCGAGGCCGAGGCCGGCGCCGCCGGCACCCGCCGGCTCACCTGTGACCGCGTCTGGATCGTCGACCCGCTCGACGGCACCCGGGAGTTCAGCGAACCCCCCCGGGCCGACTGGGCCGTCCACGTCGCCCTCGTGATCCGAGGCGTGGCCGAGGCCGGCGCCGTGGCCCTGCCCGCCCAGCGCATCACCCTCGCCAGCCTGCCCGCCGCTCCCCTGCCCGGGCCGCCGCCGAGCCGGCCGCGCGTGATCGTGAGCCGGTCGCGCCCGCCGGCGGTGGCCACCGCCCTCACCGATGCCCTCGGCGGCGAGCTGGTGGAGATGGGGTCGGCCGGCGCCAAGGTGGCCGCGGTGGTGCTGGGGGCGGCCGACGTCTACGCCCACGCCGGGGGCCAGTACGAGTGGGACTCGGCCGCCCCGGTGGCGGTGGCGGCGGCCGCCGGGCTGCACGTGTCGCGCCTCGACGGCTCGCCCCTCGCCTACAACAACCCCGACCCCTACCTACCGGACCTCCTCGTGTGCCATCCCGCGCTGGCCGAGGCGGTGCTGGCCGTCACCGGTCGAGGGGCGGCCTGACCGTCGGGTCCACCAACCTCGCGCCCGTGTCGCCGGTCGGCTCGCCCACCCGTAGCACGAGGATGGCGATGTCGTCGTTGGCCACGCCCGCCTGGAACCGGTCGACCGCCTGCTCGAGGTGGTCGGCCAGGCGGGCGGCGCTGAAGCCGCCACCTGCTCCCGCCTCGGCGAGCACGTCGACCAGGCGATCCTCGCCGAACAGCTCCACCCCCCGGCGGGCCTCGGTGACCCCGTCGGTGTAGAGCACGATGGCGTCGCCCTCGACCAGGTCGAGGGTGAGGTCGCTCAGGACCGGCTCCGGAAGCACGCCGAGCAGGGTGCCGCTGGCGTCGAGACGCTCGACGCGGCCGTCGGCGTGGACCACCATCGGTCGCGGGTGGCCCCCGCAGGCCACCGTCGCCCGGGCGCCGCCCGGCCGGGGCTCGAGGCGGACGAAGGCGGCGGTGCAGAACCGGGTGTCGTCGATCTGGCCGAGGATGGCCTCGTTCGTGCTGCGCAGGATGTTCGCCGGCGAGGGACCCCGGCTGGCCACGGCCCGCACCGTGTGGCGGAACAGTCCGGTGACGGCGGCCGCGCCCGGGCCCTTGCCGCACACGTCGCCGATCACCACCGCCCAGCTTCCGTCGGTGAGCTCGAACAGGTCGTAGAAGTCGCCGCCGATGTCGATGCCGCCCTGGGCCACCCGGTAGCGGGCGACCACGTCGACGTGGGGGATGCGGGGCAGGGCGGGCGGGAGCAGCGTCTGCTGCAGCGCCCGGGCCACCGTGCTGCGCGACTCGAACAGGAGGGCGTTGTCGACGGCCATGGCGGCGCGGCCGGCCAGGTTCTCCACGAGGGGAAGGTCGTCCGGGCGGAACCGGCGGTCGTGGGTGGTCACCAGGGTGATGCCGCCCAGCACCCGGCCTCGGGCGACCAGGGGCACCACCATGGCCGACCTCGGCCCCAGGCGGCGCAGCAGCGCCAGGTGCTCGTCGTCGGCGGCGGCGGCCACGAGGTCGCCGTCGCTGATGTCGAGCACCAGCTCGGATGCCCCGGTGCGCACCGCCCGACGGACGCTCCAAATGCCGTCGCCACCCGCCTCGAGGCGGCGGCGGCGGGAGTCCTCGACGTCGCCGACCTGGGCCGGGTCGCGGTGGGCCATCGCCACCTGGCGGAGGCTGCCGTCCTCGTCGAGGGCGTCGACGATGCACCAGTCGCACAGGCGGGGCACGACGACGGCGGGAATGTGCTCGAAGGTGGCCTGCGGGTCGAGGGTGCTGACGAGGGTGGCGCTGGCCTCGGCCACCAGGGCGAACCGCTCGCGCGCCTCCTCGGCCTCCACCCGCGCCTGGTGCTCGCGGTCGAGCAGGCGCACCTTGATCTCCTCGATCAAGCGGCGGTCGGTGATGTCGGCGGCCACGCCGATCATGCGGCGGGGGTTCCCGGCGGGGTCGTGCATGACCCGGCCGCGGATCTCGACCCACCGGAGCTCGCCGTCGGCTCGGACCACCCGCACCTCGTTGTGGTACTCACCGGCGCTGCGGGCGGCCTCGGTGACGGCCCGGCGGTGCGGCTCGCGATCCTCGGGGTGGATGACCTCGAGGAACGCATCGGGGTCACGGCCGAACGCCGCCGCCGGCAGCCCGAGCACCTCGTCGAGGGTCCCCGACCACACGATCTGGCGGGTCGCGAAGTCCCAGTCCCAGCTGGCCAGGCCCCCGACCGCGAGGGAGAGGTCGAGGCGGGCGAGGCTCTCGGTGAGACGGCGGGACACGAGGCGATCCTCGGTCACGTCGCTGAGGAACAGGCCCACGCCGAAGCGCTCCCCGGCCCCACGGTCGATGGGGAAGGCGCTCACCTGCCAGTAGGTCCGCCGGCCGTCGGAGCCGGGATCGGAGCGGACCACCGCCCGGTCGACCGCCACGCCGCCCTCCAGCACCTCCCGGGCCACGGGCACCACCGCATCGGCCAGACCGGGGGGTGCGCTGGCGAGATCCGGCGGGGTCGACCCCAGGGCGGCGCCGGGGACGATGGCGGTGAAGGCCTCGTTGGCATGCAGCAGGCGCAGCTCGTGGTCGAGGATGGCGGTGGCTACCGGGGCATGGGCCAGCACGGTGTCGAGCAGGCCGCGGACGCTCACCCGCTCGTGCGTGGCCACGTCGGCCTCCCGCACGAGCCGGGTGTTGTCGACCAGCAGAGCGCACTGCACGGCCAGCCCCTCGGCGAGGCGAACCCTCATCCGGTCGAAGCGCCGGCCGGAGTCGCCCATGACGAGGATCATCGCTCCGAGCACCTTGCCGCCGGCGGCCATGGGGATGACCGCCGCCGATCGGACCCCCAGCGCCCGCCAGAGCGCCCTCACGCCCGGCGCCGCCAGCCGCTCGATCACGGCGTCGTCGACCTCGTCGAACACCCGGGCCCGCCCGGTCGCCATGACCCGCACGGCGTCGTCGGCGTCGGCCGGCTTCAGCCGTTCGGCTGCCAACAGCTCGTCGACGAGGTGGCGCCGGCCCGGGTCGGCGTGCACCGCGGCCACCCGGCGGATGTGGCCGTCCGGTTCGGCCAGGCGCACCGTCCCCCAGTCCGCCAGCTCCGGCACGAGCCGCCGGAGCACCAGGGTCAGCGCCCGATCGGGCTCCGCCTCGGAGGCCAGGAGGTGCGAGACGTCGGCCAGCAGGGCCGAGGCGTCGTCCTCGGGCGCCCTACCGGGCCCGATCCCGGCCGGGAGACCGGCCTGCGCTCCGCCCGGGACCGCCGCTTCCACCGCGTCACCCTAGAGGGCGCGCGACACGCCGGAGCCGGGTGGGAGACTCCCCTCGATGACCGAGCCCGCCCTCCCGCCCGCGGCCGGCAAGGGCGAGCTCGCCGTCGACCGGGCCAGCGCCCCACCGGCGGACCTGGCCATCGGAGCGTTCAGCGACCATCCACCTTGGCTGGTGCGGCCCGAAGCCACGAGCTGGCGCGGGGCGGTGCCCGCCGCCCGGGCCCGCACCCGAGCCGAGCTCCCGGAGCTGGTGCGCCCCCGCCGACTCCCGCCCGGGCTGCGGGTGGTGCGGGTGGTGCGCCGCCTCGGCGGCGCCCTGGTCCCTTGGGCCGCCCGCGAACGGCGGCGGGGCCCCGAGGTGTCCCGAGCGGCGATCTCCCGCCGCCTCCGCGTGGCGGCCGAGGCGCTCGGGCCCACCTACATCAAACTGGGGCAGATCATCTCCTCGGGCGAGGGGATCTTCCCCGCCGAGCTCGTGCAGGAGTTCCGCAAGTGCCGCGACCAGGTGCCCCCCGAACGGTTCGCCGTCGTCCGCGAGGTGGTGGAGGCCGATCTCGGGCGGCCCCTCTCCGCCGTCTTCTCCTCGTTCGAACGCCGACCACTGGCGGCGGCGTCCATCGCCCAGGTCCACGCGGCCACGCTGCGCACGGGCGAGGAGGTGGTGGTGAAGGTGCAGCGGCCGGCGGTCGCCCGCCTGGTGCGCCAGGACCTGAAGGTCATGGCTTGGTTAGCGCCCTTCCTCGTGGGCCGGATCCCCATCGCCGCGCTGGCCAACCCCCCGGCGCTGGTCGACCTGTTCGGCGAGACCATCACCGAGGAGCTCGACTTCCGCCTCGAGGCCGACAACATGCTCGACATCGCCCGCACCTTCGCCGAGCTGGGCCAGCGCGGCTACGTGATCCCCCGCCCCCACCCGGAGTTGGTGACGCCCCGGGTGCTGGTGATGGAGCGCCTGTCGGGCTTCGCCTTCGACGACGTGGCCGGCATGAAGGGGGCCGGCCTCGACACCAAGGGGATCGTGCGCACCGGGATGATCGGGTTCCTCGAGGGCTGCATGCTCCATGGCATCTTCCACGGAGACCTTCACGGCGGGAACCTGTTCGTGCTACCCGACGGGCGCACCGCGCTGCTCGACTTCGGCATCACCGGACGCCTCGGCGAGGACCGCCGGCTGGCGTTCCTGCGCCTTCTCGTCGGGGCCTCGATGAACGACCTGCGGGCCCAGCTCGCCGCGCTGCGCGACCTCGGTGCGCTGCCGGTGGACACCGATCTCGACGCCGTCATCGCCGATCTCGGCCTCGACCGACCCCCGATCGATCCCACCAGCCTCACCCCCGAGCAGCTCACGGCCGAGATCCAGCGCACGGTGAAGGCGCTGCTGGGCTACGGCGCCCGCATGCCCAAGGAGCTCATGCTGTTCGTCAAGAACATGGTGTTCCTCGACGGGGCCATCGCCACCCTCGCCCCCGACCTCGACCTGTTCGCCGAGATAGCCCGCATCTCGATGTACTTCGCCACCACCCACGGGGAGCGCATCGCCGCCGAGGTCGGCCTGGAGCACGATGCGAACTGGGAACCGGACCTGACCGGGGTCAAGGCCAGCTTCGGGGTGGACCCCGCGGCCACCGAACGGCTCACCTACCGGGAGCTGCAGGAGCGCCGGACGGTCATCCGCGACCGGCTGTCGAAGAAGGCCAAGGCCAAGCCCGGGGGCGCTGCCCCCGGGAGCCAGAGCTAGCGGGCGGGGTGGCGCAGGCTGGCGAACAGCCGGGCCCGGCGCTCCCCCTCGGAGATGGTGAGGCAGGAGATGCCCAGCAGGACCAGCGCCGTGCCCCCCAGGGCGGGCCCGGCGGCGTCAGGACCGGTACGGGCCAGGTTGTTGCCCTGCACCATCGGTGTCGCCGACGCGCCCAGGGCCACACCGCCGGAGCCGCCGGGGCCCTCGGGACCGCGCACCACGGTGACACCCAGGACGGGGGCGCTCGAGCTGCTGCTGGCGCCTCCCTCGGTGGTGGTGGTCGAGCCGTTGGGCCGCGAGGTGGTGCTGGCGCTGGTGTCCGGGCGGGTCGTGCTGCTGGCGCTGGTGCCCGGTCCGGTCGTGCTGCTGGCGCTGGTGCCCGGTCCGGTCGTGCTGCTGCTCGGCGCGGTGCTGGAGGTGGTCGAACCGGTGGTGCTCGAGGTGGTCGACCCGGTGGTGCTCGACGTGGTCGGCGCCGTGGTGCTGGTGGTCGTCG
>JAUJNP010000013.1:13924-32433 GCA_030448105.1 Acidimicrobiales bacterium
AACCCGTGGTGCTCGTGGTCGAACCCGTGGTGCTCGTGGTCGAACCCGTGGTGCTCGTGGTCGAACCCGTGGTGCTGGTGGTCGAACCCGTGGTGCTGGTGGTCGAGCCCGTGGTGCTGGTGCTGGTCGGCGCCGTCGTGCCGGTGGTGCTGGTCGGCGCCGTCGTGCCGGTGGTGCTGGTCGGCGCTGTCGTGCCGGTGGTGCTGGTCGGCGCCGTCGTGCCGGTGGTGGTCGACGTGGAACCCGTGCTCGACGTGGTCGCCCCGGTGGTGGAGGTGGTCGACCCCGTGGAGGTGGTCGTCGCCCCGGTGGTGGTGGTGTAGCCGGGGCCGGTGGAGGAGGTGGTGGAGCCGGAGGTGGTGGTGGTGACGGCCGAGCCGGTGCACACGTGGCTGAGCACGAACACGAGCTCGGGACCGTTCACCAAGGCCACGGCCGAGAGCAGCGTGTCGGGACCGGGCGTGTAGACGTAGGCGTGCTTGGCGGTGGGGAAGGACGTGAACGTGGTGATGGTGCCGGCGTTCTGGAACGTGACCGCGATGGCCTCGAACGTGGTCGAGTTGCCCGGGAGCACGAAGTGCCATCCCCAGCCCTCGGCCGGGCAATCGCCCGCTTCGAACCCGGGGTTGGTGGCCCCGGAGTGAGCGGACTTGAGGGCGGCGTTGTAGGTGACCTCGGCGCCGCTGACGCCGGTCACGAGGAACGCACCGAGGAGCGTGAGCACCCCGGTCAGCACCAGGGCCACTCCACCCTTGCGCAGTCTCTGCATGACGCCCACCCTCCGTGCGTCCGGCACTGGGGGCCGGATGTCCGATCTGTGACCGGACGACCACATAGCGTGGTCAACCGGCCGGTACGGCACGCACCGTAGCCGACAGTCGGGGGGTCTCGCCACGAATGGAGCATGAACTTCTAGGGTCGATCCCCGATGCGCCTGGTGATCGCCCACTGCTCGGTCCAGTACACGGGACGGTTGAGCGCGCAGCTCCCGCCGGCCACCCGCCTGGTGATGGTGAAGGCGGATGGCTGCGTCGCGGTCCACGCCGACGGCGGGGCCTACAAGCCGCTGAACTGGATGAACGCGCCCAACCGGCTGGTAGAGGCGGACGGGGTGTGGATCGTCACCAACCCGAAGGGCGAGATCCTCACCATCACCATGGAGGAGGTGATCTCGGACACCGCCTGGGAGATGGGTCCGGATCCCGGGCTGCAGAAGGACGGCGTGGAGGCCCACCTCCAAGCCCTCCTGGCCGCCCATTGCGACCAGCATCTCGGTCTACGCCTCGTGCGCCGGGAGTACCCCACCGACATAGGGCCGGTCGACCTGCTCTGCAAGGGACCCGATGGCGTCACCATCGCCGTAGAGGTCAAGCGTCGGGGCGACATCGACGGCGTCGAGCAGCTCGGCCGGTACCTGGAGTTCTTGAACCGAGACCCGCTCCTGCGGCCCGTGCGGGGCATGCTGGTGGCCCAGTCGGTGCGGCCCCAGGCCCGGGTGCTGGCCACCGACCGCGGCATCCGCTGGATCGAGGTCGACTACGACCTGCTCCGGGGCGCCGAGAGCCGCGACCTGCGGCTCTTCTGAGCGTTCGGATCCGCCCCCCGAGCCTCAGCCCGAGAAGGTGCACCGGCCGGCGTCGAGGACGACGCGCCCGTCGCCGCCGAGGGTGTGGAACACCGCCTCGCCGCCTTCGGTGATCCAGATGCGCACGGTGAGGGCCTCACCGGGGAACACCGGCGAGGAGAACCGGCCCTCCATCGACCCGAACCGGGCGGGGTCGCCTCCGCAGAGGGAGTGGAGCAGGGCACGACCGGTGAAGCCGTAGGTGCACAGGCCGTGGAGGATGGGGCGGGGGAACCCGCCCATGGCGGCGAAGGCGGGGTCGGAGTGCAGCGGGTTGCGGTCGCCGGACAGGCGGTAGAGCAGGGCCTGATCCGGCCGGGTGGCGTAGGTGACGACGTGGTCGGGCTCGCGCTCGGGGGCCACGTGGCGCGGCCCCGAGGGGCCCCGGTCGCCACCCCAGCCGCCCTCGCCGCGGACGAAAGCCGAGGAGACGGTGGTGAACCGGGGCTCGCCGGTAGCGGCGTCGGTGGACTCCGATCGGGTCTCGATGACCGCGCCCTTGCCCTTGTCCCAGATGGCGGTGATCTCCCCGACGGTCGACACCCGGCCCTCGGTGGGGATGGGGCCGTGGAGCTCGATGGCCTGCTCGCCGTGCACCAGCATGGCCGGGTTGAACGAGCCGATCCGGCCCATGGCGTTGAAGCCTCCGGTGGCCAGCACGACCGCCATGGTGGGGAGCACCTGCTGGGGGTGGTCCCCGGTGTTCTCGGTGGTGAAGGCCAGCTCGTCGAGCGGATCCTCGGAGCCGGCGCCCACGCCGAGGGCGTAGAGCAGGCAGTCCTTGGAGGTCCACGCGTGCTCGCTGGGCTCACCCTTGGTCCCCACCGCGTCGGGGTCGATGGGCATGGGGCGGCTACTGCTGCTCGTCGTAGCCGAACATGTTGGCGTTCGGCCGGGCGTCGGCGACGAGCTTGGTGACCACCGGGCCGAGCTGGGCGGGGTCGTCGAGGGGCTCGGCGGTGGGGCCCCGGTGCCACCCCTCGGAGACCGACAGCGCCTGGCCGGACACGTCGAAGACCCGCCCGGTGACCTCGCGGGACTCGGGGGAGGCCAGCCAGGTGACGATGGGGGCGATCCAGCGGGGCGACATCTTCTCCTTGGTGGCCTCGTCGGCCTGGCCCATGCCGAGGTTCTCGGTCATCCGGGTGAGGGCGGCGGGAGCGATGGCGTTGACGGTGACGCCGTAGCGGGCCAGCTCCTTGGCGGCGATGATGGTGAAGGCGGCGATGCCCGCCTTGGCGGCGCCGTAGTTGGCCTGGCCGACGTTGCCGTAGATGCCCGACGGAGAGCTGGTGTTGATGATCCGGCCGTCGTTCGGCTCCCCCGCCTTGGACCGCTCACGCCAGTAGGCGGCGGCCCACCGCGACGGTGCGAACGTGCCCTTGAGGTGCACCTGGATGACGGCGTCCCACTCCTCCTCGGTCATGTTGGTGAGCATCCGGTCCCGGAGGATTCCGGCGTTGTTGACGACCACGTCGAGGCCGCCGAAGGTGTCGACCGCCTGGTTGACGAGTCGCTGCGCGCCCTCCCAGTCGGAGATGTCGTCGCCGTTGACCACGGCGTCCCCGCCGGCGGCCGCGATGTCGTCGACCACGTCCTGGGCGGGCCCGCTGGAGCGGCCGCTGCCGTCGATCTCGCCCCCGAGGTCGTTGACGACCACCTTGGCGCCCTCGGAGGCCAGCATCAGGGCGTGCTCGCGGCCGATGCCTCGCCCAGCGCCGGTGACGATGCACACCCTGCCCTCGCAGATCCCGGTCATGTGGTCCTCCGTCGCCGATGGTCGTGCCGATGCCGGTACCGATGTCCGTGTGATGCCGGTACCTCTGTCGGCGTCACATCATGACAAACCGTGGGCGGTGCGGTGACGGTGGCCTCCGGCGCACCAGCGGCGGGGGGCTGACGTGCCAAGGTGGGGCCGTGCGGCGACCGAAGGTCCGGACCGTCCTCGGTCTGGGCATCCCCCTGCTCGTCATCGTGCTGCTCCTCGCCGCCTGGGCCATCGACACCGGGTCGTCGGGCGGCAGGGTGGCTCGCAACGTCCGCCTCGAGGGCCGGGAGGTGGGACGACTCCCCGAGGACCGCCTGGTGGCCGCGGTGCGCCGGGTGGCCGACGCCTACCTCGCCACCCCGGTCGAGATCCGCACGACGGGGCGCACCTACCGCACCACGGCCGGGGCCGTCGGCCTCAGCGTCGACGAGGACCGCACCGTGGAAGCGGCCCTGGACGTCGGCCGCACCGACGCTGTGCCGCTCCGCCCGCTCAGCTGGATCGCGTCGTTCGCCAGTCCCCGCACCGCACCCTTGCGCTTCCGGCTGCGCCGCGACGTGCTCGAGCTGACCCTCATCGCCCTCGAAGGCCCGGAGGGCCGCCAGCCCTCCGAGCCGGCCATCGTCGGCACACCGAGCACGGTGGGCATCAAGGGCGGGGTCAGCGGCTTCGCCCTCGACCCCGGCGACGTGGGGGCCAAGCTGCTGGCCGCCGCGGCGAAGGACCGCAACCCGCTGTCGATCTCCACCGAACCGGTGGAGCACAAGCCCCGGGTCTCCGACGATCAGGCCCGCGCCCTCGCCGCTGAGCTGGCCTTCAAGACGGCGATGCCCCTGCGGGTGACGATCCAGGGCGCCTACGCCCCGGCAGCGGAGATCCCCATGGCGACGATCCGGGGGTGGCTGCGGTCCCGCCCCGCCAAGGACGGGGCCCTGGAGGCCACGGTGGACGGGGCGAGGGTGCAGAAGGACCTCCAAGCGGCGTTCGCCGACGTGGTGGCCCGACCCAGCGACGCCCGCATCGACGTGGTCGACGGGCGGGTCCGCCTCACCCCCAGCCGGGATGGCTTCACGTGCTGCCGGGCCGATACCGCGGGCATCGTGGCCAAGGCCCTCCTGGCGGGCCGGCACGAGGTGGCGGTGGCGCTCGACGTGCAGCGGCCCCGGTTCACCACCGAGGCCGCGCAGAAGCTCGGGATCAAGGAGCCAGTGGGGACCACCACGGAATGGAAGGGCCAGGCCCAGGTCAAGTCGTTCACCACCTACCACGCGCCCGGCGAGGCCCGGGTCATCAACATCCACCGCATCGCCGACCTCGTGCGGGGCGCCATCGTCCCCCCCGGCACGACCTTCTCGGTGAACGAGCACGTGGGTCGGCGCACCGCCGAGAAGGGCTTCGTGGAGGCACCCGTGATCGCCGAGGGCGTGCACGACACCGACATCGGTGGCGGCGTCTCCCAGTTCGCCACCACCCTGTTCAACGCCGCCTTCTTCGCCGGGCTGGACTTCGGCGAGTACCAGAGCCATTCGCTGTCGTTCGACCGCTACCCGCGGGGTCGGGAGGCGACCATGGGCTACCCCCACCCCGACCTCGAGATCGAGAACACCACGCCGTACGGGCTGCTGATCTGGACCAGCTACACCGACACGAGCCTGACCGTCGCCTTCTACTCCACCCAGTGGGTGTACGGGGAGCAGACCGGCCAGAGCGAGTCCAAGGCCGGCAACTGCACGCGCGTGGCCACCCAGCGCACCCGCCACTACACCGATGGCCGGACCGCGACCGACCAGGTGTACGCCACGTACCGCCCCGCCGAGGGCGTCGACTGCTGAGGCCGCCCCACCTAGGGCGTCGACCGCTGACGGCCACTAGGTTCGACCCGCCATGAGGTTCGAGCAACGGATGAGCGACTCGGACGCGCTCATGTGGACCATCGAGAAGGACCCGATGCTGCGGTCCACCATCACCGCGGTGGCCCTGCTCGACGGCCCACCCGACCGGGACCGGCTGCGAACCATGGTCGACCGTGGCACTCGCCTGGTGCCCCGCATGCGCCAGCGGGTGCGCTCCAACCCGCTCTCGATCGCCCCGCCCCGCTGGGAGGTCGACCCCCACTTCGACCTCGACTACCACCTCCGCTGGGTGCGAGCCGGCGGGGACCGCTCGGTGCGGTCGGTGCTCGACCTGGCCCAACCGGTCGCCATGCAGGGCTTCGACCGGGCCCGGCCGCTGTGGGAGATCGTCGTGGTGGAGGAGCTCCAGGGCGACCGGGCGGCCCTGGTGCTCAAGGTGCACCACGCCATCACCGACGGCGTGGGCGCGGTGAAGATCGCCATGGTGATGTTCGAGCTGGAGCGCGACCCCGCAGCCCCGGCCGACATGCCCGACGAGCCGCCGGTGCGGGTGATGAGCCAGCTCGAGCGCTTCTGGGACGCGCTCGACCACGAGCGCCGGCGCAACCTCGGCATCGCCCGGCGTTCGGTCACCACGATCACGGGGGGCGTCGCCGGCGCCGCCGCCCACCCGGGCGGCACGGTCGAGCGGGCCGCCACCACCGCGTCCTCGGTGGCGCGGATGCTGCGGCCGGCCAACGAGCCGCTGTCGCCGCTCATGGTCCGGCGCTCGCTCTCGGTCCGGTTCGACACCCACGCGGTGGCGATGGCCGACGCCAAGTTGGCGGCCAAGCGGGCCGGGGGCACCCTCAACGACGCCTTCGTGACCGCCACCGTCCGCGCCTTCCGCCGCTACCACGACGCCTTGGGCGCCCGCGCGACCGCGCTGCGGATGACCATGCCCATCAACGTCCGCCGGGAGGCCACCTCGGACCTGGCCGGCAACCAGTTCGTGCCGGCCCGCTTCGCCATCCCGCTCGACATCGACGACCCGGTCGACCACATGCGAGCGGTACACGACCTGGTCGGGGTCCAGCGAGCCGAGCCGGCGCTGGCCATGATCGAACCGATGGCCCGGGTGCTCAACCGGCTGCCCACCTCGGTGACCACCGGGGTGTTCGGGGCCATGTTGAAGGGGGTCGACCTGGTGACGAGCAACGTGCCGGGCGCTCCCATCCCCATCTTCATCGCCGGTGCGCAGATCGAGGCCCTCTACGCCTTCGGGCCGATGAGCGGCGCCGCCGCCAACCTCACCCTCCTCAGCTACCTCGACCAGCTCCTGATCGGCGTCAACCTCGACCCGGCGGCCGTCACCGAACCCGACATGTTCGCCAAGTGCCACACCGAGGCCTGGGCCGAGCTGCTGGCGAGCTGAGGGTGGTCCTGGCCGATGTGGCGGTGGTGGGCGGCGGACCAGCGGGCGCGGCCGCCGCCACCTGCCTGGCCCGGGCCGGCCGCCGGGTAGTGCTGGTCGACAAGGCCCGGTTCCCCCGCGACAAGATCTGCGGCGACGGCCTCACGACCGGCGCCCTGCGGCTGCTGGAGGCGCTCGGTCTCCGCCCGGCGGCGGTGGGCTCATGGCAGCCGGTGGGCCAGGCGGTGGTGCGCTCGCCCACCGGTCGGCAGGCGACGTTCCCCCTGCCCTCCGGCCAGGGGACCTTCGCGGCCGTGGCCCGCCGGGCCGATCTCGACGCCGCCGTGCTCGACCGCGCCCGGGGGGCGGGAGTCGACGTGAGGGAGGGCGAGGCCCTCACCGGGGCCGTGGTGGACGCCGACCGCGTCCGCCTGCAGGTCGAGGGCACCGGGGAGATCTCCGCCCGCTACGCCATCGGAGCCGACGGGATGTGGTCGCCGCTGCGACGGTGCCTCGGTGCGGCCGAGGCCGGCTACCGGGGTGAGTGGCATGCCTTCCGGCAGTACTTCAGCGGCGTGCGAGGCGACGCCGCCACCCGCCTGCACGTGTGGTTCGAGCCCGATCTGCTCCCCGGCTACGCGTGGTCGTTCCCCCTGCCCGGGGGGCGGGCCAACGTGGGGTTCGGCATCCAACGGGGAGGCCGCTACTCGACCCAGGACATGGCTCGCGTCTGGCCGGACCTGCTGGGCCGGGATCACGTCCGCGCCGCCCTCGGCCCCGACGCTCACGCCGAGTCACCCCACCGGGCGTGGCCCATCCCCGCCCGCATCGACCGGGTGGAGGTCAGCACCGGGGGCGGACGGGCGCTCTTCGTCGGCGACGCCGCCGCCGCCACCGACCCCATGACCGGCGAGGGCATCGGCCAGGCGCTGCTCACGGGCATGCGCGCCGCAGAGGCCATAGACGGCGCAGGGCCCTACGCCCCCGCCGAGGCGGCCCGGCGCTACACGAGGGCGGTCCGACGCGACCTCGTCGCCGACCACCACATGTCCGTGCTGTTGATCCGGGCGCTGCGTCATCGGCGGGGCGCCGAAGGGGCGGTGCGAGTGGCCGACGCCACCGACTGGACCCGTCGCAACTTCGCCCGCTGGCTCTTCGAGGACGAGCCGCGGGCGGCAGCGCTCACCCCCGCCCGATGGCATCGGAAGTTCCTGGCCCGGCCGGGCGCCTACGTTTAGCGGCCATGCACACGCGACTCACCGACATGCTCGAGGTCGACCACCCGGTCATGCTGGCCGGCATGGGCGGGGTCTCCTACTCCCGCCTGGTGGCGGCGGTGTCCGAGGCCGGCGGGTTCGGCTGCATGGGCGCGTCGACCATGGAGGCTGACGAGATGGTCGCCGAGATCGCCCGGGTGCGCGAGCTCACCGCCAAGCCCTTCGGCGTCGACCTCCTCACCGCCGCTCCCCAGGACATGGAGGCCAAGGTCAACGCCATCATCGACGGCGGCGCCACCGTGTTCGTAGCCGGGCTCGGCGTGCCGCGCGACGTCGTCGAGCTCTGCCACCGGCGCAACGTCCTGGTGGTGAACATGTGCGGGAAGGTGCGCCATGCCGTCGCCGCCGCGGAGGCGGGGTGCGACATCGTCGTGGCCCAGGGCACCGAAGCCGGCGGCCACACCGGCCAGGTGGCCACCATGGCGCTCGTGCCCCAGGTGGTGGACGCGGTGGGCGACCGGGTGCCGGTGGTGGCGGCCGGGGGCATCTTCGATGGGCGGGGCCTGGCCGCCGCCCTCTCGTTGGGCGCCGACGGCGTGTGGGTCGGCACCCGCTTCATCGCCACCCCCGAGGCTCGCGGGGTCCCCGGCTACAAGGACACGCTCCTCGGCCTGGGCGAGGACGGCACCGTGGTGAGCCGGGCCTACACGGGCAAGACCTGCCGGGTGGTGCGCAACGCCTACACCCAGGAGTTCGAGGTGAGCGGCGGCACTCCGGAGCCGTTCCCCATGCAGGTGCTCAAGTCCATGCAGGACGGCGCCAACCACCTCGGCGGCGACGAGCACACCGAGGGCGTCGACCCCCAGCGGGAATTCTTCCCCGCCGGCCAGGGCGTGGGCGCCATCGACGAGCTGGTGCCGGCGGGCGAGCTGGTCGAGCGCTTCGTCCGCGAAGCCGAGGAAGCCATGGGACGGGTGCAGTCGTTCACCTGACGTCCACCGGTCGGCCAACCGGCCGCCGCTCAGTCGTGCCAACCTGCGGGCCATGGATCGGCGCCGCTTCCTCCAACTCAGCGCGGCGACAGGGGCCGCTGGCGCCGGAGTGGCCCTGGCCCCCGGGCTCGTCGGGGCCGTCACCGCCGCCCTCGACGACCCGCCCTTCCGCCACGGTGTGGCCGCCGGCGATCCCGTCCCCAACGGCTTCGTCATCTGGACCCGGGTGACGCCGTCGCCGGCGGCCACACCGGGCAGCGGGGTCGGCGGCCCAGTGGTCGTGGCCTGGGAGGTGGCCACCGACGCCGCCTTCGCCGACGTGGTGAGGTCCGGCTCACTCACCACCGACGCCGGCCGGGACCACACCGTCCACGTCGACGTGGGCGGCCTGGAACCGGCCACCGCCCACCACTACCGGTTCGCCGCCCTGGGCCGCCACTCCCCGGTGGGCCGGGCGCTGACCGCCCCTGCCGCGGGATCGGACCCGACCTCGGTGCGCTTCGGCGTGGCGTCGTGTTCCAACTACACCGGCGGGTTCTTCAGCGCCTACGCCCACCTCGCCGACCGGGACGACCTCGACTTCGTGCTCCACCTGGGCGACTACCTCTATGAGTACGGCAACTCCCGCGACCGGTACGGGTCGCCATCACTGGTGGGGGTTCGCGACCACGATCCCGACCACGAGATCGTGTCGCTGGCCGACTACCGGCGCCGCCACGCCCAGTACAAGGCCGACCCCGACCTGCGCCGGCTCCACGCCCGCCACGCCTTCGTGACGACGTGGGACGACCACGAGGTGGTCAACGACACCTGGGCGGCCGGAGCGGGGAACCACCAGGCGGACGAGGGCGACTTCGCCACCCGCCGGGCCCGGGCCCACCAGGCGTACTTCGAGTGGGTGCCGGTCCGGCGGCCGGATCCTTCCTCGCCCGAGCGGATCCACCGCCGCCTGGCCTTCGGTCGGTTGGCCGACCTGCACCTGCTCGACCTGCGCCAGTACCGCGACGTACAGCCGGCGTCGCCCACCGATGCCGCCACCATCGACGACCCCGGTCGCACCATCCTCGGCGACGACCAGGAGCGGTGGCTCCTCGAGGGGCTGGCCACCGCCGGACCCAGATGGCGGGTGATCGGCAACCCGGTGATGATCACGCCGGTCACGTTCGGAGCCGCCCCCGGCGGCGGGGCCCTGCCACCGGAGGCCGTGGCCGCCGTCGCCGAGCTCACCGGCGTGAACCCGGTGGCCGGCGCGCCCTACAACGTCGACCAGTGGGACGGCTACCGCGCGGACCAGAAGGGCCTGCTCGGCTTCATCGACCAAGAGGGGATCGACGACGTGGTGTTCCTCACCGGCGACATCCACTCCTCGTGGGCGTGTGACCTGCCGCTCCGACCCGGTGACTACCCGGTGCTCTCGCCGTCGGTGGCGGTGGAGCTGGTGGGCACATCGATCACCTCGGACAACCTCGACGAGATCGCCATGGAGGCGGGGGCGACCCCGGAGGCGGCCACCGCGGCGGCCATCGCCGTGGAGCAGGGGCTGCGCGCCTCCAACCGCCACGTGCAGATGGTCGAGCTCCGCAGCCACGGCTACTCGGTATGTGACATCACCGCCGAGCGGCTGCAGATGGACTGGCACTACCTTGCCGACCGCGCCATGCCGAGGTCTCCGGCGTCCTTCGCCCAGGCCTGGCAGGTGCTGGCGGGCACCAACCGGGTGGTGCCGGCGGCGGGCCAGCTCGGCGCCCGGCCCGGCGGGGGCGCGCCCCCCACCACCACCGTGCCCGGCACCGGGCCCGCCACCACCGTGCCCGCCACCACCGTGTCGTCCACGGCGCCGCCCACCACCACCGCACCGGTCGCCAACCCTGCGGTCACCGCCGAGCCGGCCGGCGCAGGGTCCGGCGGAGGGTCCACGGGGAGCGGACCGCTGGCCCGGACCGGTGACGACGCGTCGGTCCGGGGCCGGGTGGCCGCTGGCCTGGCGGGCGCGGCCACCGGCCTCGCCGCCGTGGCCGCCATGGCCGCCGAGCGCCGACGCCTCCCCGCCGACGAAGAACTCCCCGAGCGGGAAGGCCGATGAGCCGTCCCCTCCTCGACCGGCGCCGCTTCCTGGCGGCGTCGGCCGCCACCGCCACGGTGGCCGCGATCGGCCCCGGCCTGTGGTCCCAGGTGCTGGCCGGCCCGGCGGTGCCCGGGCCGGGGCGCTACGGGCCGCTCGCCGCCACCCCCGACGCCAACGGCCTCCTGCTCCCGGCCGGGTTCACGTCGAGGGTGATCGCCCGCGGCGGCGTGCCCGTGCCCGGCACCACCCATGCGTGGCATCCCTTCCCCGACGGGGGTGCGACTTTCGCCACCCCCGACGGCGGGTGGATCCTCGTCTCCAACAGCGAGAACCCGCCCCCGGCGCTCGACCTTCCCGGGGTGGACCCCGCGCTCTCCGGGTTCGGCCAGGTGAGCGCGGTCCGCTTCGCAGCCGACGCCACCGTCACCGACGCCTACCCGGTCCTGCCCCTGGCCGCCGGTGCCCGCAGCAACTGCGCCGGGGGACCCACGCCGTGGGGCACCTGGCTCAGCTGCGAGGAGTGGGAGCAGCCCGCCTCGGCGGTGACGCCCTACGCCGGCGGCAAGGTCTGGGAGTGCGACCCCACCGGCCGTCGCCCGGCGGTGGTCCGGCCGCTCCTGGGCGGGTTCAAGCACGAGATGGCGGCGTGCGACCCCGACCGGCGCCGGATCTACCTCAGCGAGGACCAGCCCGACGGCCTCCTGTACCGGTTCACGCCGACCCGGTGGGGCGACCTCTCCGCCGGGGTGCTGGAGGCCGCCCGCTTCGACGACTACGGCGGCTTGGTCGCCTGGGTACCGATCCCCGACCCCACCGGGGTCAGCCGCGGTCCCACCCGCCACCAGGTGGAGGCGACGACCTTCGACGGGGGGGAAGGGCTCGCCTACGACCGGGGCGTCCTCTACCTCTCGACCAAGGGCGACGACCGGATCTGGGCCCACCACATCGGCGACGGCCGCCTCGAGGTGGTCTACGACTCCACCCTCTTCCCGTCGCCCGTGCTGTCGGGCGTGGACAACCTGCACGTCGCCCCCTTCACGTCGGATCTGCTCGTGGCCGAGGACGGTGGCAACATGGAGATCTGCATCATCAGCCCTGACCGCGAGGTGTCCGCCTTCCTGCGGGCGACGGGGCCCGAGCACGGCGTCGACCAACCCACCCCCCTCCCCCTGGAGTCCGAGATCACCGGCATCGCCTTCAACCCCGACGGCACCCGCCTCTACTTCAACTCCCAGCGGGGCGGCGCGTTGGGCATCTCCTACGAGGTGACCGGGCCCTTCGCCGGGAGCCGCCTCGAACGGCCCGCGCCCCCGTCAACCACCTCCCCGACCACCACTCCCACCTCTTCGTCCTCCACCGCCACGACCGCCGGCACCGGCATCAACCACACCAGCACCTCCGGCTCGGCCTCGCCGGCGGCCGCCGGCGCGCCGGCCGGCGGGGATGGCCGCGGCCAGCCGCTGGCCCGCACGGGGCCGGCGGGGCCGCCCCTCTCGCTGGGGGCCGCCGCGCTGGCGGCGGCGGCGGCGGCGTGGTGGACCTCCAGGCGCGCGGCCACCGACGAACAGGCCGGCGGCTCGCCGGACCCCGACGGGCGGTGAGCGGTCCCCTGCGGCGGGCCCGGCCGACCGCCCTTGCCATCCTCCTAGTGGCGACGCTGCTCGGCGCCACCGCGTGCGACCCACCGCCGCAGGACGGGGCCACCGTCAGCGGCGTGCTCTGGCGCGACGTCGACTCCGACGGCGTGCGCGACCCCGCCGAGCCCGGCATCCGCGGGATCGTCGTGGCCGAGGCCGGCACCGGCGTGCGCACCGTCACCGACGCCGAGGGCCGGTACCGGCTCTGGTTGCCGACCGGCACCCACACCGTCTCGGCCATCACCGGCTGGCTCGCCTCCCAGTGCCCTGGCGACCTGTACTGCGCGCTGGGCCGGGGCCCGAACCAGCGTTTCGAGGTGATCAACCAGTTCGTGCGGCGCACGCTGTCGATCGCCGCCGGCCAGGACCGGCCGGGGCTCGACGGTGGCTTCCTGCCCGACCACGGCGACCCCTCCGGCGCGCCGGGCTCGCGGTTCGACGGCAACGACGCCGGCGACGGCTCGGCAGCCGTGACCGACGTGGCGGTGCGACACTCGGCGACGGCCAACGGGTTCAACGCCTGCACCGACCCGTCCGGCACCCGGGTGTGCTCGCTCGGTGACAACTTCACCACCAACGCCCAGATCTACAACCAGGCCACGGCCGCCCTCCCCGACGTGCGCTTCCTGGTCACGGTGCCGCCCGGCGCCCGCCTGGTGCGCAGTCCCACCCCGAACCCGTCGACGCCCGGGCCCTCGGCGACGGCGACCGGCCGCAGCGGCACCAGCGCTGATGGGGGCCGCTGGGTGGAGTACCGGCTCGGCGCCGGCCTGCCCGCGGCCGCCGCCGTGTGGTTCAACGTGCACTGGGAGATCGTCTCGGGCCCGCCGTCGCCCACGCCGTACCGCACCGGCCAGGACCGCGACCGCCGGTCGTTCCTCGCCGTCACCACCGTCGGCGTCGCCGACCGGGACTCCGCGTTCGGCACCAACCCCTTCGCCGACCGTGACGGCGGCCACAACATGAACTGGCCGGTGGCGGTGGACGAGGACTCGTCCGACACCGTCAACTGGAACACCGACGCCCGCTGACGCCCGGCCGGACCCGTCGGTCACCCTCGCCCGCGTCGGCGTCGTGGCCGTGGCGGCCTACGCGGGAGCACAGGTGATCTCCCAGGTCACCAGCCTCAAGATCGGTGTGGTGGCCGGCCGCTCGGTCGACATGGGCACGTTCGTGTACCCGATCACGTTCACGCTCCGCGACGTGGTCCACAAGGCCCTCGGGCGCCAGGCGGCCCGCACGCTGATCGTGGCCAGCGCCGGGATAAACCTGTTCCTCGCCGCCTACCTCGTGTTCACCGACTCGGTGCCCAGTGACCCGGCGTGGGGCCTGGGGCGCCAGTGGCACCAGCTCCTCGGCCCGATCGGCCGCATCGTGGTGGCGTCGATCGTGGCCATGGTGGTGAGCGAGCTGATCGACACCGAGGTGTACCACTGGTTCGTCACCCGGATCACCACCCGGCTCCAGTGGGTCCGGGTGCTCGTGAGCAACGCCGTCAGCGTGCCCATCGACAACCTCTTGTTCGCCGTCGGCGCGTTCGGGGCGCTGCCGTGGCTGGCCGACGATCCGGGCACGCTGCCGTGGGCCACCGTGTGGAGCATCTTCTGGGTGAACCTGGTGGTGAAGGGCCTGGTGAGCGTGGCGTCGACGCCCTTCATCTACCTGAGCCCGGACCGGCCCGGCGTCGCCGCCGGTGGGGCGACGCGTCGCCTCAGGCGCACCACTCCTTCACCCGGCTGACCAGCTCGGCCATGGTGGACCCGTCGGTGGGGACGGGGGTGACGTTGAGGTGGGTGACGCCGGCGTCGCGGTAGGCGGTGATGCGCTCGCGGACGTAGCCCTCCGGGCCGCACATGGTGGTGGCCTCGAGCAGGGCGTCGGGCACCTTGGCGGCCGCCTCCTCCTTGTGCCCCGCCAGGTAGAGGTCCTGGATCTCGGCCGCCTCGGCCTCGTAGCCGTAGCGGCACACCAGGTCGTTGTAGAAGTTCTTGCCCTTGGCGCCCATGCCCCCGACGTAGAGCGCCACGAGGGGCCGGGCCAGCTCGCGGAAGCCGGCGGCGTCGTCACCGATGGCCACCACCCCGCCCGCCGCCACCTGGAGCGGCCCGAGGGAGGGATCGCGCTTGGCCAGGCCGGCGTCGAGGTCGGCGCCCCAGACGTCGCGTGCCTTCTCGGGCAGGTAGAAGAGCGGCATCCAGCCCTCGGCCAGCTCGGCGGTCATGGCCACGTTCTTCGGGCCCAACGACGCCACCCAGATGGGGATGCGGGGCCGCACGGGGTGGGTGATGAGCTTCAGCGGCTTGCCCAGCCCGGTGCCCTGCCCCTCGGGCAGGGGCATCGAGTAGCTCAGCCCGTCGTGCACCAGCCGCTCCTCGCGCGCCCACACCTGCCGACAGATCTCGATGATCTCCCGGGTCCGCCCGAGCGGCCGGTCGTAGGCCACGCCGTGCCAGCCCTCGATCACCTGGGGGCCCGACGCCCCCAGGCCCAGCTGGCAGCGTCCGCCCGACAGCGCATCGACCCCCGCCGCGGTCATGGCCAGGAGCGTGGGGGTGCGGGTGTAGATGGGCAGGATCCCCGACGCGATCTGCACCGTCTCCGTGCAGGCCGCCAGGTAGCCCATGAGGCTGGCCCCGTCGAAGCCGTAGGCCTCGGCCACCCACACCAGGTCGAGGCCGGCCCGCTCCAGCTCGGCCACCTGCTGGGCCGACTCCCGGAAGCCACCGGCGTAGCTGAGTTGCATGCTGAGCTGCATGGGGCTGCTCCTCGCGGGGTCCTAGGCGCTCAGGCGGGCGCGGGCTGCCCGGGTGCGCTCGATCAGCTTGGCCGGCACGACCACGCCGTTGACGGCCACGCCCTCGCCACCACCGTCGGACGCGCCGGCGTCGTCGGCCGGGCCGGCGGCGGCGCCGGCGGCGGCGGGGGTGTCGTCGCCCCCGGCCAGGCGCCGCTCCCACTCGGCCGGAGTAGCCAGCTTGTCGCCGCCCACCGATCCCACCGACACTCCGTTGGCGAAGCGGACCCAGGCACGGAGCCAGGTCAGGCCGTTGACGATGACGACCCGGCCGGGCGTGCCCGCCGGCACCTCCGGCAGGTCCACCGCGGCGACCACCTCGGCGCCCGGGCGCAGCTTCGGGCGGCGGTCGGCACGGGCCATGGCCGGGCACGGTACCGCGAGCACGTTCGGGCTCGGACATCTGTCACCAGGACGACGCCCATCCAAGCCAGCACCACCCAGCCGGAATCATTCGCTTGGCTAAGTAGTTTCTCCGTATGATGGCTCTAGTGACCGAACCTGCCGGTGTGGAACTGGCCGCCCGCCTGGGCATGGCCGTCACCCGCCTGCAGCGACAGCTGCGCCGACAGTCGGCCGACGTGCTCACCCTCACCCAGCTCTCGGCGCTGTCCACGGTCGAGCGTCAGGGCCCCCTCACCCTGGGCGAGCTGGCCGCCTGCGAGCGGGTCGCCCCGCCCACTGTCACCCGGGTGGTGGCCAAGCTCGAAGCCCACGGCCACGTCCGGCGGGTGCTCGACACCGCGGACCGGCGGGTGACCCGGGTGCAGGCAACCGCTGCCGGCCGGCGCTACCTCACCTCGGTCCGGCGCCGGCGCGACGCCTGGCTGGCCACCCGCCTGGCCGGCCTCGGCGCCGGGGAGCGCTCCCGCCTGGCCGCGGCGGTGGATGTGATCGAGGCCCTGGGGACCGAGTCCGGAGTCGAGCCGTGACCAACCCGGTGACTGCCCCGATGACCGATCCCTCGCCGGTGGCGGAGCCCACCACCGGCATGTTCCGCTCGCTGCGCGTCCGCAACTTCCGGTTGTTCTTCCTGGGTCAGACCGTGTCCCAGCACGGCACGTGGCTCCAGCTCATCGCCCAGACCCTGCTGGTGCTGAAGCTGACCGAGAGCGGCGTGGCCCTCGGCCTCGTCACCGCCTGCCAGTTCCTTCCGATGCTGCTGTTCGGGGCGTGGGCCGGCCTGCTGGCCGATCGGGTCGACAAGCGCCGGCTGATGACGCTGACCCAGACGGCGATGATGGTGCTGGCCTTCGTGCTCGGGTTCCTGACCCTGCGGGGCAGCATCACCGTGGCCCAGCTCTACGTGCTGGCCGCCCTCACCGGCACGGCCAACGCCTTCGACAACCCGGCCCGACGCTCGTTCGTCACCGAGTTGGTGCCGCCTCAGCACGTGGCCAACGCGGTCAGCCTCACCAGCGCCCTGATGACGGGCTCGCGCATCGCCGGTCCCGCCCTCGCCGGCCTCCTGATCGCGACCGTCGGCCACGGTTGGTGCTTCGTGGCCAACGGCGCCTCCTTCCTCGCCGTCCTCGCCGGCCTGGCCCTCATGCGCCCGGCCGAGTTCCGCTCGACGGCTCCCGCCCCGCGCGGCCGGGGCCAGGTGCGCGAAGGCATCCGCTATGCCTGGAGCCGGCCCGAGCTGCGCGCCCCCCTGGTGCTGGTGGCCGCGGTCGGCACGCTGGCGTTCAACTTCCAGGTGCTCGTGCCACTGATGGCCACCCGGACGTTCTCGGGCGACGCCGCCACCTACACGCTGCTGTCGTCGGTGATGAGCGTCGGCTCGCTAAGCGGGTCGCTGTTCGTCGCCCGGAGGGCCAGCGTCGACCTGCGCTTCACCGTCGCCACCTGCACCGCCGCCGGCGTGGCCATGACCGCGTTCACCTTTGCCCCCACCCTGGCGCTGGCCCTGCCGGCCATCCTGGCGGTGGGCGCCACCAGCCTGGCCTTCATGTCGGCCGCCAACACCATCCTCCAACTGCGCGCCGATCCCGCCATGCGGGGCCGGATAAACGCCCTCTACGCCATGGTGTTCCTCGGCAGCACCCCCATCGGCGGTCCCATCGCCGGGTGGGTGGCCGAGCACCTCGGCGTCCGCGCCGGCCTCGGCATGGGCGCGGTCGCCACCCTCCTGGCGGCCACGTGGGGCTGGTGGCTCCTCGGGGTGCGGCGGCCGGGCGTGGACCGGGCCGACCGGCGAGACGAAGAACCCATGGCGGCGCTGGCCGACTGAGGGGCGCGGCCGCGCCCGGCCACTTTCACGCGCCGGCCCGCAGCGTCGGCTATACCTCCGCCTATGAGCTACGGATACGACCAGTCGCCCCAGCCGGCCGGGGCCAAGCCCAGCAACAACCTGGTGTTCGCCATCCTCTCGACGCTGTTCTGCTGTCTGCCGGCGGGCGTCGTGTCGATCGTGTACGCCGCCCAGGTCGACGGCAAGTGGAACGCCGGCGACTACGCCGGCGCCCAGCAGGCCTCCGAGAACGCCAAGAAGTGGGCGATCATCGCGGCCGTGGTCGGCCTGGTGGTCACCGTGCTCTACATCATCTTCGTCGTCGTCCTGGCGTCGAACGGCGACAACAACACCATCGACTGACCCTGTGGTCGCCGTCAGCCCAGGCCGGGCCCTCCAGGCCTGGGCCGCCCCGGCCGCATCCGTCGTGGCCGCCGGAACCGCGCTGGCCGTCGTGGCGCTGGTCGATCCCAACCAGGCCGGGCACTACCCGAGCTGCCCGTTCCTGAGCGTCACCGGCCTGTACTGCCCGGGCTGCGGCTCGCTGCGGGCCGTGCACGCCCTCTCGCGCCTCGACCTCGGCCGGGCGGTGAGCCTGAACCCGCTGGCCATGGTGCTGCTGCCCGTCGTCGCCATGCTCTGGGCCCGCTGGGCGGCGCGCTGCCTCGGTCGGGGCGGCCCGCCGCGAGCTGCCCCACGGGCGATCTGGGCCCTGTTCGGCGTGGTGGTGGCCTTCACCGTGGCCCGCAACCTGCCCGCCGGTGCCGCCCTCGCGCCGTAACATTGGCTCCTCCTCCGCTTCGCTCCCCCGGAGCGGGCTTCGCCCATCCGGGTGGCACCTCGTCCTGCTGCTCCGCCTGGCGGCTGCGCAGCGGCACTGGCTCCTCCTCCGCTTCGCTCCCCCGGAGCGGGCTTCGCCCATCCGGGTGGCAC
>JAUJNP010000013.1:32533-48502 GCA_030448105.1 Acidimicrobiales bacterium
GAGCGGGCTTCGCCCATCCGGGTGGCACCTCGTCCTGCTGCTCCGCCTGGCGGCTCCGCAGTGGGTCAGTTTGATGGCTCGGTGGGTCGGTTGGTCACGGAGGCGGGGCGCCAGGCCACGATGTGGTCGAGCCATGGTCGCGGGGTTCGGCCGAGTGAGCGCACCTCGGGCGGCCGGTCCTCGTCTTACAGGTCGAGGCTGACCCGGGCGACGAAGCGGCGGTCCGAGAACGGATCGTCGATGTCGTAGATGGAGGAGACGACCTATCGTTCTGTTCCACGTCGCGCCGAATGCGGGGAGCACGACACCTCGCCGGGAGCTCTAGTGCCGCGTCAGGCAACGTTTGCCCTGTCCGCCAACGGCACCTCGGGGGCGCGGTCGAGCGTGCATCCCCTACGAGGTTCTGGGGCACTCGCCCACAGCGGCCCGGCGGTGGTTGCTCCGAGCCACGGAACCCGCGACGTAGGTTGTCGGCGTGGCCGTGACCCGAATCGTCATCGTGTGTAGCCAATGCGGGGCGTTCTGGGACCCCGCTGCCGAGCGGGCAGCGTGCACGGACTCGTCCCATGAGCATTGCCGATTCGATTCGCACCTTCACCGCAGTCGTGTCGTGCTCCCAGACAGCACGGAGGTGACTGCGGTGTCCTTCGGCAGCGCCGATCCCTACGCCCGCGATGAGTCGCCTGATTTTGGGCTGTACCTCGACGAGAGGTGGCGGCCGCCGGGGCCCCACGACTACCTGGACTGGCCCGACTTCAGTGTCCCGGGCGATCCAGTTCTGGTTGTCGCTGCGCTCGCGTCGCTGCTTCACCGAGCCCGGACTGGTCAACGCGTCGAGATCGGCTGTTACGGCGGCCACGGTCGCACCGGTACCGCGCTGGCCTGCCTGGCCATCCTCTGCGGCCAAGCGCCAGACGAAGCCGTCAGCTGGGTCCGAGCCACGTACTGCGAGCGTTCGGTCGAAACCGACGAGCAGGAAGCCTTCGCCCGCAACCTCACCCCCTGACTCCTGGCCCCAGTTGCGGAGCGCACATCACGGCACTTCGGTGACCCCCCGTTCCTGCGCGGCCCCATCCGCCTGCGGGGGTAAACCTATGCAAGTTCGCCGGGCGAGCGGCACGTGTGCCCCCGAACGCCGGTTCAATCGTCAGTGGAAGCGACGGCGGCGTTCCAGTTCCGTGCCTGTCGGTGGAAGTCCGGCCGCGGCCGTCGGTAGGTTCGCTTCCACAGCGTCACGGACGACGCGCCTGGCCCACTCGGCGTCGTCAGCCGAGCCGATGGAGACCTCAAGCCAGTCCGAGGCGTTTCGGCGGAGGGCGATTCGCTCGTCGCTCTCGAACTCGTCTCGTCGCTGCCGGATGACCGCCTTCGTGAGTCGGACATCGAGCGTCCGCTCGTCGTCGAAGTGCGCGATCTCGCGCCGGCCAACCCAGAGGGCCGGCCCCGGAGCGAACGCTCCCGCGCCCATCGCCGTCCCCTCGGCCAAGTCGCAGCACGACTCAAGGAACTCGGTCTGCCAGTCCATCCCGATGTCGGGCATTCTCGTCGGCAACCAGTTGCCTCGCGCAAGAGTGTCACAGATCGCCGGGGCTGGGCCGCCACCGGTTAATGGGATCCGGCCCCGGCGCTGTTCGATACGGTCGCCGAATGACGGTGGATGGGACGTCGCTGTACGACCAGTTCCAGCACCACGTCGTCCCGCCGTTGGTCCTGGACGCAGTCGCCGTCGCTCGTCGGTTCGACTTCGGCTACTCGGTGCATCCAGCCACAGGGCGGCTGCTCGCTGCTCTTGCGGGAGGGGTCGGCGACGGTGTGATCGGCGAGACCGGCACTGGGACCGGCGCTGGCGTGGCGTGGATGCTCTCCGCGGCGTCGAGGACAACGCGTGTGGTCAGCGTCGAGATCGACGTCGAACGGGCCGCGGCGACAGCAGAGCTATTCAGCGACGACGCTCGGGTGACGATCCTCCAAGGCGACGCCAACGACCTGGCCGCCCATGGCCCTTTCGATCTCCTGGTACTCGACGCGCCAAGCACGCCCGGACCGCTCGACTGGGCCACCTTCGACCCTCTCGTCCAACTGCGCCCGCACGGCGTTCTGGTCAAGGACGACCTCTGGCCGATGACGTCGTGGCCACCAACGACCTACGACGGAACCGCTGACCTCCAGCGCCAACACTGGCTCGAACACCCCGACCTACTCACCACCGAGATCAAAGTGGCCGACGGCTACGCGGTCCTCGTCGCGCGACGTCGGCCGTGATCACGACTGCCCCCTAACGCTGGCACTGGCCGCGTCGGCGCCCTCCGTTTCGGCGCGACGTGGAACACAGGAACTGTTGCGGGAGGTGGTAGCCCACTCCGCGCCTTGACCTGGGCGGCGCCAGGGCCGAAGGTGGGGAGATGCTCTCCTGCGTCCAGTTCTTCTCCGCCTTGGGCTTCGGCCGGTTCTCCGTGCTCGCCGAGTTGGTCACCGTGGCCGGTGCCGCAGGCATCGGCTTGTGGGCGACCCACCGGCACCGTCCCAGCCCCGTCGTCGCCGAGGCCGAAGCCATCACCGAGGAAGCGGCCCGCACCGCTACCCGCACCCACGCCTGACGGGCCGGGCGCCGGGCTCAGGCCGACGCGGGGGCCCGCCGGGCCTCTGACCAGGTGCGCCCCTGGTCGAGGTCGGGGTCGTGGGGCAGGCCGAGCACCCGCTCGGCCAGGATGTTGCGCTGCACCTCACCCGTGCCGCCCCCCACGGTGAGGGCGGGCGCGAACAGGTAGCCGTGGTGCCAGCCGTCCACCGGCGTGCCGAGCGGACCGGCGTCGGTGAGCATCCCCCCCGGCCCGGCCAGGTCCTTGGCGAGCCCGAGGATGCGCTGCCCGTGCTCGTCGGCCAGCACCTTGCGGATCGAGGCCTCCGGCCCTGGTTCCTCGCCCTTGATCCGGGCGGTCACCGTGCGCAGGCGGATGAGGCGCAGGATCTCGGCCTCCACGTGGAGCCGGACGAGCCGGGAGCGAAGGGTCGGATCGGCCACCCCGCCTGCCTCCCGGACCAGGGACAGCAGGTCTCCGGCGGTGGGCCCCCGGCCCCACAGGGCACCCGGGCTCGACAGGGAGACCCGCTCGTTGCCGAGGGTCACCTTGGCCAGGGCCCATCCCTGGTTCACCTCCCCCACCAGGTTCCCGGCCGGGATGCGCACGTCGGTGAGGAAGACCTCGTTGAAGGTGTGGGCGCCGGTCATCTCGATGATGGGGCGCACCTCGATGCCGGCGGCGTCCATGGGGCAGATGAAGTACGAGATGCCCTGGTGCTTGGGCACGTCGGGGTCGGTGCGGGCGATGAGGATGCCGTAGCGGGAGTACTGGGCCAACGACGTCCAGATCTTCTGGCCGTTGACCACCCACTCGTCGCCGTCGCGCACCGCCCGGGTGCCCAGGCTGGCCAGGTCCGATCCCGAACCGGGCTCGCTGAAGAGCTGGCACCAGATCTGCTCCCCGGTCAGGAGGCAGAACAGGTACCGGCCTTTCTGCTCATCGGTGCCGGCGTGCAGGAGGGTGGGGCCGGCCCAGCCGATGCCGATGGGGTTCGCCGGCCGCGACACCCGCGCCCGGGCCAGCTCGTCGTCGATGACCAGCTGCTCGATGGCATCGGCGTCGAGCCCCCACGGGCGCGGCCAGTGGGGCGCCACGTAGCCGGCTTCGGCCAGGGCCCGGCCCGAGGGCTTCGGGTTCTCCTCCAGCCAGGCCCGCACCGCCAGCCGGTGGGGGTCGTCCTCGGGGGGCAGCTCGAAGTCCACTGACGACCGAACCTAGCGTTTGCCCGCCCGGCGGCTGCCTAGCCTGCTGCCATGGCCGCCTCGTCCCGCCCCATCCTCGTGGCGGTGGCGTGGCCCTACGCCAACGGGCTGCAGCACCTCGGCCACATCGCCGGCGCGTACCTGCCCGGTGACATCTTCGCCCGCTACCACCGGCGCCGGGGCAACCGGGTGTTGATGGTGTCGGGCAGCGACGCCCACGGCACCCCCATCACGGTGCGGGCCGACCAGGAGGGGGTGGAGCCGGCGGCGGTGGTGGAGCGGTTCCACCCCGAGTTCCTGCGCACCTGGGAACGGTTGGGGATCTCGTTCGACCTGTTCACGACCACCATGACCGAGAACCATCACGAGGTCACCCGCGCGCTGTTCACGCGGCTCCGCGACCGGGGCTTCATCGAGCTGCGTGCGTCGGAGCAGATGTACGACCCCGAGGCGGGCCGCTTCCTGCCGGACCGCTACGTGGAGGGCACCTGCCCTCACTGCGGGTACACCGAGGCACGGGGCGACCAGTGCGAGAACTGCGGCCGCACCCTCGACCCGGTCGACCTCATCGGCCCCCGCAGCCGCCTCACCGGAGCCGCCCCCGAGCTGCGGGAGACCGACCACTTCTTCCTGCTGCTGTCCAGGCTCGAGCCCGAGCTCCTCGAGTGGTTGGAGTCCCGGCACGGCTGGCGCCGCCACGTCCTCAACTGGTCCCTCCAGTTCGTGAAGGACGGCCTCCACGACCGCGCCATCACCCGTGACCTGACGTGGGGCGTGCGCCTGCCCGGCGACGAGCTGGGCGAGGGCAAGCGCATCTACGTGTGGTTCGACGCGGTGATCGGCTACCTGTCGGCCAGCATCGAGTGGGCCGGCCGCTCGGGCGACCCGGAGGCATGGAGGGCCTGGTGGGAGGGTCGCGACGCCGCGAGCTACTACTTCGTGGGCAAGGACAACATCCCGTTCCACACCGTCATCTGGCCGGCGATCCTGCTCGGTCACGGGGACCTGGAGCTCCCCACCCACGTTCCCGCCAACCAGTACGTCACGTTCAAGGGAGCCAAGGCCTCGAAGTCGGCCGGGGTGGGCCGCACCGTGGCCGACTACCTCGACCGCATGGAGCCCGACGCCCTGCGCTACGCCCTGGCGTGCGTCCTGCCCGAGCAGAACGACACCGAGCTCACCGACGACGAACTGGTGCGGCGGGTGAACGACGAGCTGGTGGCGGTGTGGGGCAACCTGGTCAACCGGGTGGTGAGCATGATCGGGCGGAGCTTCGCCGGCACCGTCCCCTCCGCCGTCGGGCCGGTCGAGGACGACCGGGCCCTGGTGGCAGCGGTGGATGCCGCCGTGACCGAGAGCGGCCAGCTGCTGGAGGCGGTGGAGCTGCGGGCCGGCCTGCGGGCGGGCATGGGCGCGGCTCAGGCGGTCAACGCCTACCTCAACCGCCACGAGCCGTGGAAGCTGGCCAGGACCGACGCCGAGCGGGCCGGCACGGTGCTCCACCACGCCCTGCAGGCGGTGGCCGGCATCAACGTGGTCCTCTCGCCCTACGTCCCCGGGGCCAGCGCGGCGGTGGCCGAGGCGTTGGGGCAGCCGGTCACCGACGCGGTGGGCACCGACGGCTGGGCCCGCACCCCGGTACCCGGCGGCCAGCGCCTCGGCGCCCTGCCTCCGCTGTTCGCCAAGCTCGAAGGCCCACTGTTCCCCTGAGCCCCGGTGGAACGGTCCCGTAGACTGCCGGCCTTCTGCACCTGCCGACGGCCACAGGGAGCCACGCATGCCGGGATGGAACTTCGCCGACGTCTGGGAGGTCATCGCCGAGCAGATCCCCGACGCCCCCGCCCAGGTGCAGGGGGAGCGCCGTTTCACCTGGCGCCAGTTCGACGAGCGGGCCAACGGCGTGGCCGCCGCCCTGCTCGACGCCGGCGCGGCCGAGCAGGACAAGGTGGCCCAGTACCTCTACAACGGGCCGGAGTACCTCGAGTCGATGTTCGGGGTCTGGAAGGCGGGCCTGGCCCCGGTCAACACCAACTACCGCTACGCCGACGACGAGCTCGTCTACCTCTGGGACAACGCCGACGCCGTGGCCGTGATCTTCCACGGCTCGTTCACCGGCACCATCGAGCGGATCCGGGACCGGGTGCCCAGGGTGCGCACCTGGCTGTGGGTGGACGACGGCGCCGGGCCCTGCCCGCCGTGGGCCACCCCGTACGAGCGGGCCGCCACCTCCCACCACCCCGAACGGACGACGGGCCCGTGGGGCCGGAGCGGCGACCACCTCTACATGCTCTACACCGGCGGCACCACCGGCATGCCGAAGGGCGTGATGTGGCGCCAGGACGACCTGTACCGCAACATCGTCGGCAGCGTGGTCGACCCCCGGGCCAGGGACACCGACGCCGACATGGCGATGGTGCGCGACCGGGTCACCGGCCCCGGGGCGGTGGGCCTGCCGGCGTGCCCCCTGATGCACGGCACCGGGTGCATGAGCCAGCTCATCGTGCTGACCCAGGGCGGCTCGGTGGTGACGCTGGAGGGCCGCACCTTCGACGTCACCGAGCTGCTCGACACCGTTGAGCGGGAGAAGGTGAACATGGTCGCCATCGTGGGCGACGCCTTCGCCAAGCCCATCCTGCGGGCCCTCGACGCCGAGCCCGACCGGTGGGACCTCTCGAGCCTCGTGGTGCTCACGTCCTCGGGGGTGATGTTCAGCGAGCCCACCAAGCAGGGCCTGCTGAAGCACGTGCCCACGATGATGATCATCGACGCCTTCTCGTCGTCGGAGGCGGTGGGCATGGGCCAGTCCATCTCCAGCGCCGGCGGCACCGTGGACACCGCCCACTTCACCGTCGGCGAGAACGCCCGCGTCGTCGACGAGCACGGTGCCGACGTCGTGCCCGGCTCGGGTGACGTCGGGCGGGTGGCAGTCGGAGGCTTCCAGCCCATCGGCTACTACAAGGACGACGCCAAGACGGCCGCCACCTTCCTCACCATCGACGGGCGGCGCTACTCGGTCCCCGGCGACTTCGCCTCGGTGGAGGCGGACGGCACCATCACCCTGCACGGCCGGGGCTCGGTGTGCATCAACACGGGCGGCGAGAAGGTCTTCCCCGAGGAGGTCGAGGAGGCCCTCAAGACCCACCCGGCGGTCCGCGACGCGGTGGCGGTGGGCGTGCCCGACGAGAAGTTCGGCGAGGCCATCACCGCCGTGGTCGAGCTGGCGCCCGAGGTCGAGCTCGACGAAGCCGGCGTCATCGGCCACGTGAAGGGCCAGCTGGCCGCGTTCAAGGCGCCGAAGCGGGTGCTGGCGGTGGACACCATCGGGCGGGCCCCGAACGGCAAGGTCGACTACAAGCGCCTCAAGGCCTTCGCCGCCGACGCCCTCGGGGTCGGGGCGTAGGCGACAATGGCACCCATGCGCTCCAACAACCCCGCCCTCAACGACCGGGTGTTCGCCCGCGAGATGCCCGCCGAGGCACGGGCCGGTTGGGCCGCCCCGGGCGGCGTCGGTGCCCCACCCTGGGTCCCCCAGGCGCCCGACGAGGTCTCCCCGTGGCCGCCCCCGGCCCCGCCCGCCGGCCCGGTGGACGGCTACCGGGCCATGCGCATGGGCGGGGTGGTCAGCGCGTCGGCGGTGATGCTGGCCCTGCTGCTCACCGCCGGTTGGTTCGGCTGGCAGGCGGTGGAGGTGGTCACCGGTCGCAACGCCGCGGGCGACACCGTGGTGGTGTCCTCCAGGATGCCGGCCTGGATCATCGGCGCCCTGGTGGTGGGGTTGGTCCTCGCCCTCGTCACCATCTTCGTCCCCCGCATCGCCCGCTTCACCGCGCCGCTGTACGCGGTGGCCGAGGGCCTCCTGCTGGGGGCAGTCTCCCACCTCTACGAGGTGCAGTTCGACGGCATCGTCGTGCAGGCGGTGGGGCTCACCCTCGGCGTGTTCGCCACCATGCTGTTCCTCTACGCCACCCGCATCATCCGGGTCACCCGCAAGTTCATGGTCGGGGTGATGGCCGCCACCGGGGCGGTGGCCCTCGTCTACCTGGCCTCCTTCGTCGCCCGCATGTTCGGCGCCGAGATCGGGTTCATCCACGACACCGGGCTGGTGGGCATCGGGTTCAGCGTGGTCGTGGTCGTCATCGCCGCCCTCAACCTCGTGCTCGACTTCGACTTCATCGAGCGGGGCGTGGCCATGCGGGCGCCCCGGCACATGGAGTGGTACGCCGCCTTCGGGCTCTTCGTCACCTTGATCTGGTTGTACCTGGAGCTGCTGCGCCTGTTGAGCAAGCTGCGCTCCCGCTGAGCGGGGGCGGCGCCGGTCGGCGCGCGTGCTTCATCGCCCACCGGAAGAGGGGGATCTGGAGGGGCAGGCGCAGCCAGGCGGCCCAGCCCGCCAGGTCGTGTGGCACCCCGGCGTCGATGGCCATCTGCACGTTGGCCGGGTAGACGGCCACGATGGTCGCCGCCGCCAACGCCGCCCCGGCCCGGCGGGAACGGGGCACCGCCAGGAGGGCGCCGCTGGCCATCTCGACGAGCCCGCTGCCGTAGACCCAGGCCCGGGGGTGGCCGAGCCAGCGGGGCACGATGCGCTCGTAGGCACCGGGCACCACGAAGTGCAGGACGCCGGCGCCGACCATCAGGGCGGCCAGGCCGAGGCGCGAGCGGTCGCGAGGGGACATCGGTCGAGCGTACCGGCGGGCCGCCACCGCGGAGGGGGGCGGTGCTAGGAAGCGCCGATGGCCCGTTCCCCCACCCCGCCCGGGCCACGGCCGCCGGGGTTGGTGGCGCCTGCGTTGGTGGCGCCGGGGTTGGTGGCGGCCGGCCACCCGGCGGTGGCCGAGGCCGCCGCCGGAGTGCTGTCGGGCGGCGGGAACGCCTACGACGCGGCGGTGGCGGCCGGGTTCGCCGGCGCCGTCGCCGAGCCCGGCCTGACCAGCCTGGCCGGCGGCGGGTTCCTGCTGGCCCGCACGGCGGCCGGTGAGGAGGTGCTGTTCGACTTCTTCGTCGACACGCCGGGCCGGGGCCGGCCCGACGGGGAGCGCCGCCCCCGCTTCGAGGCAGTGGACGTGCGCTTCCCGGCCGCGGTCCAGCGCTTCCACTGCGGGCTCGGCTCGGTGGCCGTGCCCGGGGCGATGGCCGGCTACCTGCACGTCCACCGCCGGCTCGGCCGTCTCCCGCTCGACGCGGTGGTCGCGCCGGCGGCCCGTCTCGCCGCCGAGGGCGTCGTCCTGCCGCCCCGGCAGGCGGCGGTGCTGGCCCTGCTCGAGCCCATCCTCCGGCGCACCCCGGAGGTGGAGGCCCTCTTCGCCCCCGCCGGGCGGATGCTCGCCGCCGGGGAGCGCTTCTCCAACCCGGAGCTGGCCGACTTCCTCGCTCGCATCCCCTCCCGGCCCGGGCCGGCGGGGGCGGCGGGGGCCGACGCCGACCGGCTGGTTCGGGCCATGGCCGAGGGCGGCGGCCTCCTCACCGCCGCCGACCTCTCCTCGTACCGGGTGATCGAGCGGGAGCCGCTGGCCACCAGCTACCGCGGCCGCCGGGTGCTCACCAACCCCCACCGTCGTTCGGCGGCCGCCTCATCGCCCTCGCTCTCGACCTGCTGTCGGCGGCCGGGACGCTGCCGCCGGCCCGCTCCCCCGAGCTCGCCGCCGCGCTGGTGGAGGTGATGGCCGAGGTGGACCGCCGGCGGGCGGCCGAGTCGGCCCCTGCCGCCGGCCGGGCCGGCCCGCCGCGGCCCCGGGCCACCCGAGGCACCACCCACGTGAGCGTGGCCGACGCCGACGGCAACGTGGCCGCCATGAGCACCTCGAACGGTGAGTGCTCGGGCGACGTGTGGCCCGGCACCGGCGTGCTCCTGAACAACATGCTGGGTGAGGACGACCTGCACCCTGGCGGGTTCCACGTCGCTCCCCCGGGCGTGCGGGTGGCGTCGATGATGTCGCCCACCGTCGTGGTCGAGCCGGACGGCTCGGTGGCCCTGGTGCTGGGCAGCGGGGGCAGCAAGCGGATCCGCACCGCCATCCTCCAGGTGCTGGTCGCGGTCCTCGACGGCGGCCTCGACGTGGAGGCGGCCGTCCCCGCGGCTCCGGCTCCACTGGGACGGTGATCACACTGAGCTGGAGCCGGGGCTGTCCCAGGCCGTCGTGGAGCGGCTGGAGGCCTATGGCCCCGTGGTGCGCTGGCCCGACCGCGACCTCTTCTTCGGCGGAGTGCACGCGGTGGCTCCTGGACGGGAGCAGCCGGCGACCCCCGTCGGGACGGCGCCGCCCGCGTGGTCCCATGACCGCCAGCAGGACGGTCAGCGAGGGAGGGGAAGCCGCCTCCCTCCGCCACCGCCGCGCTCAGGGGGACGGCCGAGCTCGAGCAGCCGGGCGCACCCGTCGGCGCCGAGCTCGGCCCAGGGGGCCAGGGCCAGGCGGTCGGTGGCGTCCTCGATGCGCTGGCGCAGGGCGCCGCCCGCCTCGGTGAGGTCGCCGGCGGCACTCAGCACGCCGGCGTCGACCAGCCGGGCCCCGGCCGCGCCCCACTCGTCGTCGGACCAGGCCCGGGTGGCCTTCAGCAGGTCCTTGGGGAACTCCCAGCTGGTGGAGTGCAGCTGCAGCGCATCGCAGGGGCCGACGCCTTCGGCCACCAGCATGGCGATGTGGGCGTCGCCCCGGAACTCTCGCAGCAGGGTGATGGCGTGCCACAGCGCCAGGTGGGGCTCGTCCGGCCAGTCGAGCGCGGCGTGGCCGGCGTACAGGGGACGACCCTGGGGCGAGCAGCCGGCCGCGGCGCGGCGGGCCAGCTCAGCCGCCTCGGTCACCTCGGCCGATCCCACCCCGTCGTCGCCGAGCAGGCGCCGCAGGGCGGTGTCGACCACCCGGAGGCGGGCGGCCAGCACGTCGGAGGGTCGGGCCCGGGCCCAGGCGTCGGGGATGGCCCGGTGCACCACCCCGGGGGCGAAGTTGTAGAAGGTGGCGATCACTACCTCGGCGGGGACGGGCCCGAGGGGCGCCGAGCGGCTGGCGAAGTACCCCATGCGGGCGCCCTTGAGGCCGACGGCGGAGTACTCGGCCGGTCCCTCGGGCACGAAGTACACGAAGGCGTGCAACGGCTCGAGTGCCCGCCAGAGCCGCCGGGCGGTGGCCGGCTCCACGGACGCGGTCTCGGGGGCGGACGCGGGGGCTTCGGTCACGACGTCACTCCGGTGTAGATCCACATGTAGGCCTCGTCTCGGTAGGGGATGCCGGTGGCGTCGAGGGCGACCGCCCAGTCGCCCGTGACCTCGGGGTTGGACTCCTCCATGCCGTGGTCGGCGACGAGGAAGAAGGCGGTGCGGTCGAACACGCCGCGGCGTTCCACCGCGGCCAGCACCTCGCCCATCCGGGCGTCGGTGTCGACGATGCTGGCCCGGGCGATGTCGGAGTACGGCCCGCCGTGGTGGAAGGCGGCGTCGGTCAGCGAGAAGTTCACCCAGCTGAACCGGGGCAGCGGGTACTCCACGCCCTGGTAGCCGTCGCCCCATACCCCGAGGGCGATCTCCAGGCCGGTGTGGTCGATGCGCGAGGCGTGCCCGTAGCTCTTCTCGGGACGGACGAAGCGCTCGGTGGCGAACGGCAGGTCCTCGGCACGGGGCGGGCGCTCGGGCATCTTCCCGGCCCGCAACAGGTCGAAGGTGCTGAACCCGGCGCCGGCGTCGCACGGCTCGTTGGCGGCGAGGGTGAAGGCGCCGGGCCAGGTGCGCGCCACCGCCGCGTAGATCGTCTCCACCTCCGGCGAGAGGGTGGCCATCGACCACGGCCACGTGTCCGGGGAGTTGGTGATCACCTGCTCGCCGCGGGCCCGGTCGTACCAGGCGTTGTTGAGCACGCCGTGGTGACCGGGGTGGCAGCCCGTGAGCACGCTGGTGTGGTTGGCCAGCGTGACGCTCGGCATGGAGGCGATGGCGCCGTGGCCGAAGGTGGTGCCCATGGCCATCAGCCGGGCCACGTTGGGGGCCTCGCCCCGGGCGGCGGCGTCGTAGAGCACGTTCGGGTTGCAGCCGTCGAAGAGGAAGCCGACCACGTGGTCGGGCCCCGGTTCGCGGGTGTCGATCAGGTCGTCGAGCACCTCGCCGTCCTGGCGGCGAAGGAACGCGCCGGGCCTCGGCCGGCCGTTGAGGCCGACTCCGTCGGGGTGGGGCGCGCCCCCCATGAGGGCCAGGACGGTGGGCGCCACGTCCACCAGCCGGCACGCCCTCGGCAGGGTGCCTCGGGCCTTGACCCCTGCGCCGGCGAGGATGAAGGGCGCGCGGGCCTGCACGACGCCCATCGACCCGTGCTCGCCGCGGGCGCCGCCGTGGTCCTCCCAGTTGTGGGCCGAGGTGTGCAGGCAGACCACGTCGGGGGCGGCGGTGGCGTCGAAGACCTGGGCCACCATCTCGTGGGCGAACGGGTAGCTGGTGGCGGTGCGGTCGGGGAAGGGGACGGCTCGCTCGTCGGCCAGCGGCGTGAAGCGGTCGGTGGCCTGGTCGCCGAGGGGGTTGCGCCCTTCGGTCTCCACCTCCCGGAAGCGCCAGCCCTGGCCGTCGTCCTCGCGGGTGAAGCGCACCCGCCCATCGACGGCGCGGGCTTCGTAGCCGTGCTCGTCGGCGGTGAGGACCATCTCCACGATGGGCTCGAGGGCGGGGTCGAGCAGCGCCTCGGCGGCCACCTCCACCAGGCCGGGGTCGGGAGGCAGCGAAGCCGGGTTGCGCACCCCCAGAATCTAGGTCGGCGCGTCGGGCGGTCCAGCCCGCTGCCCTGCACGCCTGGTCCCGTGGTCACCGGCATAGGTCTGCACGAACACCACCCGGCGCCCCCGGGCCACGCCGTCGAGAGCGGCGGCGAAGGCCTTGGCGGTGTAGGTCGGCTCGAGGGTCAGGCCCAGCTCACGGGCCCGCCCGGTGGCCTCCTCGCCCGCCGTTGTGGGGTGCCCGTAGCCGCGGCCGAACCACCGGCCGTCGATCCGCCACCGCGGCGGCGGCACCACCGCGCCCCCCGCGGCCAGCAAGGCCAGGGTGCCGGCCATCAGCGGGGCCAGCGCGGCGCGGTTGGTGACGACGCGATCGGCGGCCCGCACGGCCTGCACGCGGGCCCGGCGCCACCCGCCGAGGGCCAACCCCACCGCCAGGCCGACGGCCGAGCCACCTGAGCCGAGGGCGACCACCACGTCGTCGGGCTCGTCGTCCCCGGCGGCGGCGAAGGCGTCCACCAGCTCCAGCCCCGCCGACACGTGCCCGAGGGCACCGAGGGGCGTGGACGCTCCCGGCCACAGCAGGTACGGCGACCGGGGAGCCAGCGCGGCCAGACGGGCGGCCAGGGCGGCGGGCATCAGGTACGGCGAGGCGACGGCGGTGATGGCCACCCCGCCGAGGGCGGCCAGGGCAGCCGCCGTGCGCCGGGCGTCGTCGGTGGCCGGCTGGGGGTACACCACCGCCTCAACTTCGAGGCCCAGGCGGCGGGCGTAGGTGGTGGCAGCCAGCACGTGGTGGGATCCGGTGGCTCCGGCGGTGAGCACCGGGCCGCCCCGGCGCACCGCCACTGGGAGGGTGAGCTCGAACTTGCGGACCTTGTTGCCGCCGTAGCCGCCGTCGGCGAGGGCGGTGAGGTCGTCGCGCTGCACCCACAAGCGCTCCCCGAGGCGCTCGACCGGCGTGGGCAGGCCGTCGGCGAGAGGCGTGAACGGCACAAGGTCGACCAGGCGGGGCAGGCGGTCGAACAGAGCCCGCCCCGCCCCCGGATCGGGCGAGTTCACGTGCCCGGCCAGCGGCCCGGGTTCATGCGCCGCTCGGGATCGAGGGCGTCTCGCACGCGGGTGAGGAGCTCGGCGAACCCGGGGTGGGCTCGGGCGAGGATCCGCTCGGCGGCGTCGGCCGACGCCTTGTACGGCACGTAGCCGTGGTCGAGCACGAGGTCGGCCAGCTCGCCCATGCAGGCCCGCACCCGTTCCACCTCGCGGTCGTCGCCCTTGTCGAAGCAGGCGACGAAGCGCAGCACGTAGTAGTGGCCACCGGCCATGGGCCGGGCGACCAGGAACGGGGGGAAGCCGTGGCGCTCGAGGGTGGCCATGCCGGCGGCCGCACCCTCCACCCAGGCGCCGCCGGGCCCGTAGGAACCGACCCACGCCAGGCCCCCGCCGGGGAAGTCGAGCAGGAAGTCCAGCGTGGTGGGCAGCTCGGCCAGCTTGGCCAGGTGCGGCATGAGCCGCAGCAGGTCGGCCACCTCGAAGACGCTCTCGATGCCGGCCCGGCGGAGCAGGTCGCGGGCCAGGCGCTCACGCGCCGCCAGCTCGTCGCCGGAGGCGCCGGTGATGTCGATGAACAAGAAGGCGAGGGGCTCGTCGTCGCTGCGCACGAGGCCGCGGGTGGCCCCGAAGAGCAGCTTGGCCGACGGCCACGACATGCAACCCACGTCGTCGTAGGACCCGGTGCGGGCCAGGGCCCGCATGGCCGCGTAGGCCGCCTCCAGGTCGTAGGCGAAGGCGAACCACCGCTGGCGGTGCGGGGCGGCGGGCACGAGCTGCAGCCCGGCGCGGGTGACAACGCCGGTGGTGCCCTGGGTCGACACGAAGAGCCCGGTGAGGTCGGGCAGCGGCGCCCGCCCGAACCAGCCGTCGACCACCGCGCCGGAACCGGTGCGCACCACGGTGCCGTCGGCCAGCACCGCCTCCACGCCGGTGATCCACTGGCCCATGGCCCCGTGCGGCAGCGACAGGTTGTTGAGCCCGTCGAGGAGGGCGTTGGCCATCACCGACGTGAACGGCGGGGCGAAGGGATACGTGTAGGCCAGCTCCGGCGCCTCGGCGTCGAGGTGGGCCTTGAGCTGGGCGAAGGTGACGCCGGGCTCCACGACCACGGTCATGGTGTCGTGGTCGAGGGCGACGATGCGATCGAGGCGCTTCAGGTCGAGGACGATGCCGCCCGCACGGGGGATGGCGATGCCGGCCACGTTGTAGCCGGCCACCACGGGGGTGACCGGCAGGCCCCGCTGGCGGGCGAGGGCGAGCACGGCGCGCACCTCATCGGTCGTGCCCGGGTGCACGACCACGTCGGCTCGCCCGGGCGGGTGCTCGGTGATGTCGGCCACGTGGTCGGCCCCGACGGTGGTGACGTGGCCGTCGCCGACGATGCCCGCCAGGGCCCGGGCGAGGGCGGGCGCAGCGGCGCGGGTGGCCACGGCCGAGCCGTCAGCTGGGCCGGATGCGGAGGTGGCCGAGCTCGCGCACAAGGGCACCGCTGGCCGCCCGCAGCAGCGGCTCCACGTCGCCTTCCACCACCACGAGCGCGTCGGAGGTCACTCCGTTGGCGATGGCGAGGCGGCCGCGCCCCACCCGGATCGTGGCCGCGGTGCGCCCGGCCCGCAGGGCCACGCTGACCGGCACCGGCAGCCCGAGCACGGCGGCCCGCACGGCGGCGTTGGCGAGGTAGGCGGGTGCGGTCTGGGCCAGCAGGTGCACGAGCAGGTTGGCCTCGCCCGGAGGAGGCACCTCCAGCTCGGGCATCGGCGGGGCCACTCGAGTCACGAGGCGCATGGCGCCGGCGGTGGCCAGCATCGGCACCGCCACCGGGGCGGCCAACGCCACCGCGACAACCTCGCCGAGAGCGGCGACGGGGTCGGCGGGGCGCTTGCGGGTGAGCCGGGCGAGAAGGCCGTCGACGGTGTTGCCGACCAGGTTCGACACCTCGATCGACGCGAGGGTGGCCCGCACCGCCTCCATGGCGCCCGCCGGGAGCTGATCGGCGAGAGGGGCCGGGTCGAGGGGGTGTCCGGCCTCGGCGCAGGCGCGGGCGTAGGCCAGGAGCGCCTCCTCCGACGGGGCGGCCCCGGCCTCGCCGTCGCCGAGGTAGTCGGCCCAGGAGCCGTGGATCCAGGCGCAGTAGCGGCAGCCGTTCACCTCGGTGACGGCCAGGATCACCCGCTCCCGGGTGCGCGGCCCCACCGGGCCGCCCGGCCGGTAGGCCCGCAGGAGCCCGGGAACGGTGCGACCGAGCTCGACCAGCCACGGCCCGAGCGTCCCCGGCGTGGCAGTCCGCCGCGGGAACGGATCACCCCCATCCATGCAACGAGAGTACTGGCGGAGCACCGACGAACCCGGACTTGCCCCAGCTGCGCGCCGCCAGGCGGAGCAGCGGAGTACGTGACACCCAGATGGGCGAAGCCCGCTCCGGGGGAGCGCAGCGGAGGAGGAGC
>JAUJNP010000013.1:48602-54311 GCA_030448105.1 Acidimicrobiales bacterium
CCAGCACAGCCCTCAGCATGTGGGCGAGGACGGCGGCCGCCTCGTCGGGTGTGCGACGGTTGAACGTGCGCAGGCTCTCCCAACTCGGCCACGACACCACGGTGTCGAGCACGTCGAGGAGCAGCTCACGCTGGTCGGATGGCACCGACGCCAGCTCCGTGGCGAAGACTCCCGTCAGCTCCACCCGCAGGACTTCGTGACCCGCCTGGAGGCGGGCGGTGATCTCGGGGGAGAACGGGGCGTGGATGGCCGCCGCCCGGCGGATCGGCGTGACCGCCTCCAGCACCGCTCGGCGCTGGCGCACGAACTGCTCGATCCGCGCTTCGAGGGGCAGCGACGGGTCGATGGGCACGAGGAGCTGGGCCAGCCGGCCGATCACCCGAGTCGCGACCATGGCGAAGAGGGTCTCGAGGTCGTCGAAGTGCTGGAACACCGAGCGAACGGAGACGCCGGCCCGCTCGGCGATCCGGGGCGCGGTGGGGCGCAGGTCGCCTTCGTCCACCAGGGCGATGCAGGCGTCGACGATGGCTTCTCGCGTACGGATGGCCCGGGCCGTGCGCCCGTCGACCTGCAGCGCGTCACCTTCGGCCGTCACCTCGGCCGGCTCGTCGTCTGGCGCGTCGCCCATGGCGTTCCTGTCCGGCTTCGTCTCGGGTGGACCGGCAAATCTAGGGCCGGCGAGGGGCCACGGCGCTCCCGTGGTGGCACCACAGGAGCCACTCGCCCTGCTCCCGGCGGAACAGGTTCAGGGCGGCGACGGTCTGGCCCGTCTGCTGGCCGATCAGGTTCTCGTCCACGGTGACCCAGGCCACCTCACCTCCTACCCGGGCCCGCTCCTCGGTGAGGATGAACTGCAACGGCGACGGCTGCTGGAAGAGCGCGAACCACGACGCCGACACCGCCGCCCAACCGTGGAGGGTGGCCCAGCCGGGGTGGGTGCAGGCCACCTCGGCGTCGTGGCTCCACAGCGCCGACATGGCATCGAGGTCCTGGGCCTCGAAGGCGGCGTAGAACCGGCGGTTGGCGGCGAGCACGGCCGCCGCGACCTCGTCGTCGATGGGCGGACCATAGGCCGAACCGCTCATCTCCCGGCCGCCTTCGCCGATGGACACGCCGTGGGGCGGACCCGACGAGGCGACCGGCACGACATGGTGCAGCTGCTCAGCGCGCTGCCCGACACGTACGCCGTCACCCCGATCGGTCCCGCCCGCTTCGTCGTCGGTCCCACCGGCACCCACCTCGTCCTCGGCCAGGACGCCTCCGCGCCGGCCGCCCGGTCCCTGGTGCGCCTGGCGGCCACCATCCGCTCGGTCCTCGCCGAGCACCTGGCGTGGGTGCCCTTCGTCCACGTGCTGGTGGTCAGCGAGCACGTCCCGGTCACTCCCCAGGTCACCGTGGTGCCCCCGGACCTCCTCCTCGACCTGCTCACGTCGGGCCGGGCCGCGCTGGAGGAGGAGACCCGCGCGCGCATCGGGCACCTGGTGGCGACCGGCGTCCTGACCGGGCTCGAGGCGGTGGGGCCGGCACCGGCGGATGCGAAGATGGCGGGTGCGAAGATGACCGGGTGCACCGAGCTCACAGCACCGACGGCGTCGACCTCGCCATCCACGATCTCGGGCCCGACCGCGACGGGCAGCCCGCCCTCCTCGCCCACGCCACCGGCTTCCACGGTCGGGTCTGGGTCCCGCTCGCACGGCGGCTGACGGGCTTCCACGGCTGGGCCCCTGACCTGCGGGGCCACGGCGCCTCGTCTGCGCCGGCGGACCTCGACTACGCCTGGCAGGGGTTCGCCCACGACGTCCTCGCCTGCGTCGACGAGCTCGACCTGAGGCGGCCGGTGGGGATCGGGCACTCCAAGGGCGGGGCGGCGCTGCTGCTCGCCGAGGCCCGGCGGCCCGGCTCCTTCCGGGCCCTATGGCTCTACGAGCCGGTCGTGTTCCCACCGTCGATGGGTGCACCGGCCGCACCCGGTCCGAACTCCCTGGCCGAGGGGGCTCGTCGCCGCCGCGACCACTTCGAGTCCTTCGAGGCGGCCGAGGCGAATTTCGCGGCCAAGCCGCCCCTGGCCGCGCTCGATCCCGAGTCCCGCCACGAGTACGTGCGCCACGGGTTCCGGCCCGACCCGGCGGGCGGCGTGCGCCTGGCCTGCCGGCCCGAGGACGAGGCACGCATCTACCAGATGGGCCGCCTCCACCACGCCTGGGATGACCTCGGCTCGGTGCGCTGCCCGGTCACCGTGGTGCGGGGCGCCATCACCGACGCCGGCCCGGCCTCCGTCGCCGCGGCCGTAGCCGAGCGCCTCCCCGCCGGCCGCCTCGAGGTCCACGACGAGCTCGGCCACTTCGGCCCCCTGGAGGACCCCGCGGCCATGGCGGCCTCGGTCCTCGCCGCCCTGCGCGAGGGCTGAGCAGGCGCCCCGAGCTCGTTAGCGGCGGTGTCACGGCCTCGTCGTACATGGCGAACGACTGGATGCTCCCGGACGGGAGATCGCAGCGTGGAGGTCTGAGATGGATGAACCGATCGATCTGTCGCTCGTAGTCGCTGGACGACGGATCCTGAACTCGTGGGACCGGTTGGCCCGCTACTGCGGGCTCCGCTGGTCCGGTGGCCCCCCGGAGACGTGGGCATACCGCTACTACGACGCTCTCGGCAGCCAGGATCGCGATCGGGTCGACGCAAGGGACGTGCTCGCCGCCGGAGCGTTGCATCCCGGGTTGACTCGAGCCGATCTTGCGTTCTTTCGGGACGACATCCACCACTTGGAGCCGTGGCTCCGGCGCCTACCGGACGTTCCTCTCGGGGACGCGTACCCCAGGGTCGTCGAGGCAGTGGCGTCGCTCGCCTCCTGGGACCTGCCCATCACGCTGTCACTGCTCACCAAGGTGCTCCATCGGAAGCGGCCCCGCCTCATCCCACTCCTGGACCGGGACGTCCTCGACTTCTACCGCCCGATCATCGGTCAGGGCTCGATCACCGTGCTCTGGCCGCTCTTGGTGGACGCGATCCGCGCCGACCTCGCCCGCCAACCGCACGCCTTCAACTACCCCCACGGTCCGGACTGCGAGATGAACCGCCTCAACGTCGACCTGTTCAACGCCCACCTCGAGAGACGAGGAGTCCTGAAGCTCTCAGGGGTGCGGATGGTCGACATCGTGATCTGGATGGGCGCCCAGGGGATGGACGTGGGGGAATGAGTCGGCCCTGGGGTGCCCAGGTGCTCACGCGGTCACGCCGCGCCCGTACGTCTTCGGTGACTGGATGCTCCCGGACGGGAGATCGCAGCAGGAGGTCGACTGATGGATGAACGCCCAGGGCCAGCGCTCGTGCTCGCTGGACGACGGATCACCAACGCATGGGACCGACTCGCCCGGTACTGCGGGCTCCCGTGGTCTGGCGGCCCCCCGGAGACCTGGGCGTACCGCTACTACGACGCCCTTCCAAGTCGTGATCGCGATCAGATCGACGCCCTCGACGTCCTCGCCTCCGCCGCGTTGCATCCCGGCCTCTCGCGACCTGACCTCGCCTTCTTCCGCGAGGAGGTGCACCACCTGGAGGGTTGGCTTCGGACCGTGCCGGATGTCCCCCTCCATGCGGCCGACCCTGAAACCCTCCAGGCCGTCGCGTCACTCGCAACCTGGGATCTCCCGGTGACGTTGTCTCTGCTGACCAAGGTCCTCCACAGGAAGCGGCCGCGCCTCATCCCGCTCATCGACCGCGATGTCGTCGACTTCTATCGACCCGTCACCGGAGAGCGGTCGGTCACGTCAGCGTGGCCGGGGTTCCTCGAGGCTCTCCGCCACGACCTACCTGTGCCACCGACCCATTCTTCGACACAGCCTCATGCGCTGAACATGCTCAACCTCGGTTTCATTGGCCAAGCGCTCAAACGGTGGGGCATCGTCGGGCTTTCCGACATCCGCATCGCCGACATCGTGATTTGGATGGGGGCCCAAGGGATGGCGGTGGACGAGTGACAAGAGAGTCGGCAGAGAGCATCGTGACGACGGCATCCCTTCGGGACGGCGATCCCTCCTCCCCAGTGATGAGCCGGGCGACGAGCCCCGTGGATGCCGTTACCACCGTAGACCGGCTGACCTCCGCACAGGACATCGTGGAGTTGGCGCAGATCCCGGCTCAGTTGGACGGAACCAAGCCGTACGTGTGGCTCTTCACGATCGATGGGGCCTGCGCGGCCGCGGACCTACTTCCTACCGGGGCGACGATCGAGCGTTGCGTCACCACTGACACGTCGGTTTCGTTGCTGGCGCACCTAGATGACGCGACCATCCACGTCAGGACATTCCCTCGTTTTGCCACTGTAAGGGTGGCGGCGGTGTCGCATGATCGGGCAGATCGAGTGGCCGCCGACATGCGAATGCGATCGCCCGAGGTCCCGAGCGACACGGCGACGGTGCGGGTCTGGCATCGGAAAGACACGAGCTTCATCTCCGCAGACCGCTGCATCGAAGCTCCATCGTGGGCCGACATCGCTCCGAACTACCCGCCGCCGGTTCGAAGAGGGCTCGACGCCCTTCACTCTCTCAGCCGGCCGGCGGGGATGGGCAAGCTTCTCCTCTGGCACGGGCCTCCCGGTACAGGGAAGACCACGGCGCTGCGTTCCCTCATGAGATCGTGGGCCGCCTGGTGCCAGTCCCAGTACATCGCCGACCCCGAGCGGTTCTTCGGCGAACCGGCCTACATCGCTCAGGTGCTCACCAGGGCACCCGTGGCGACGGTTGGGCCGACGTTGACCCGGGCCGGCCAGCCGGAAGCGATCTGGCGATTGGTGATCGCCGAGGACACGGATGAGTACCTGCGGGCCAGCGCCCGCCACGACGCCGGGGCCGCGCTCGGTCGTCTGCTGAACCTCGCAGACGGCATCCTCGGACAGGGGTTGAACATCGTCGTGCTCCTGACTACGAACGAGCCCGTGTCCCGTCTCCACCCCGCCCTCATACGACCCGGACGGTGCCTGGCAGAGCTGGAGTTCGCGTCCTTCGACCCCACTCAGGCATCGGCGTGGTTGGATGCCGTTGTGGACACGCCCATGACCCTGGCCGAGTTGCTCGAACGGCGAGGCGATCTAGCCACCTTGGGAACCAGCTCTCGTCCAGTCCCATCTCCTGGCCAGTACCTGTGAACGCGGCCAACCCCGAGAGTGATCTAGGTGACGCCGTCGACGCTGCCCTCACCCCTCCCGCCGACGAGCTGGTGGCCGCCTACTTTCAGCCGGACGGCCCAATTCGCGGCGTTCACCTTCGACACGCTTGGCTGCAACGATCCGTTCAAGCTGGGCACAGACGACCTCTTGGCACTCACGCTGCTCGACGTCATGGTGCCCGCGCGAGCCGTGAGGTCGATCCTGGAGAAGGACAGCGAGACGATCTCCGAGCGACTCGCTGAGATTCCGATCTCGGTAACCCTGTGGGACGCCACCGATGGCGACGTCGCCGCCGCCGAGTCGCTCTGGCAGGTCCTCGTCACGTACGAGGGAGTGGCTGAGGTCATGGCGGGGAAGCTGCTGGCCCGCAAGCGTCCTCAGCTCATCCCGATCTTCGATGACGTGGTGAGGCGGAACTTGCCTGCTCCACGCGGTCGCTACTGGGTGACCCTGAAGGGGTGCCTCGATGACGAGCGGGTGGCTCGAATCGAGCAGCTCCGCCATGGCCTGTCGCCCCGGATCAGCACCCTTCGACTGCTCGACGTTGC
>JAUJNP010000013.1:54411-90253 GCA_030448105.1 Acidimicrobiales bacterium
GTCATACCCGGTGCGTACGATGCGGCCATGGCCCTCGAGCTCCCCACCCGGCTGTCGCCTTCCAAGGTGTCGAGCTTCAAGGACTGCGCCCTCGCCTTCCGCTTCTCGGCCATCGACCGGCTCCCGGAGCCGCCCTCGCTCCCGGCCACTCGGGGCACGCTCGTGCACGCCGCCCTCGAGCGTCTGTTCTGCCTGGAGCCCCCCGAGCGCACGTTGGCCGCCGGCCTGGACGGCCTGGCCGCCGCGGCCGCCGACCTGCTCGCCTCGTCCGAGGTCGACGGCCTCGAGCTCGACGCCGAGGGGGAGGGCGAGCTGCTGGCCGGGGCCGAACAGCTCGTCCGCAACTACTTCGAGCTGGAGGACCCCACCACCATCCATCCCATCGGCATCGAGCTGCGGCTCTCGGTGGAGGTGGCCGGCCTGCAGCTGGTCGGCGTCATCGACCGCCTCGAGCTCGACGCTCAGGGGGAGCTGGTCGTCACCGACTACAAGACCGGCCGAGCCCCCGCCGAGCGCTACGAGCAGGGTCGCCTCGGCGGGGTCCACTTCTACTCGTTGCTGTGCGAGGAGCTCCTCGGCCGCCGCCCGGCGCGTGTGCAGCTCCTGCACCTGCAGGAGCCGATGGTCATCACCGCCCTGCCCACCGACCAGTCCACCCGGGGGCTGCGCACAAAGGTGGGCGCCATCTGGAAGGCGGTGGAGCGGGCCTGCGCGGCGGAGGACTTCCGTCCGAAGCCGGGGCGGCTGTGCGAGTGGTGCAACTTCCAGGCGTTCTGCCCCGCCTTCGGCGGCGACCCGGCCACCGCCCGGGCCGCCCTCCTCGAGCCCCCCGCTCCCGCTCCGGCCCTCGCCGCCGCCCCGTAGCCTGCCCGCCCATGGCCGCCGAGGTGGTGCTCACCCCCGTCGACGCGTTCGACGAAGCCGTCGACCGCCAGTTCGACCGCCTGCGGGGCAACGCCCTGGCCGACCGGGTGATGTACACCGCGTCCGCGCTGGCCGACTTCAGCCTGCTCTGGCACCTGCTCGGCACGGCCCGCGGCCTGCGCTCCGACCTCTACTTCCGGGAGGCGCTGCGGCTGAGCGGCGTGCTGGCGGTCGAGTCCACCCTGGTCAACGGCGTGGTGAAGTCGCTGTTCCGCCGCCAGCGTCCCATCCCCGAGTTCGTGCGGCCCCACCATCTGCGCATGCCCCTCACCAGCAGCTTCCCCAGCGGCCACGCCAGCGCCGCCTTCTGCGCCGCCGGGCTGCTCAGCGTGGGCGACCCGCTCTGGCCGATGTACTACGCGGCCGCCGCCGTGGTCGCCTCCAGCCGGGTCCACGTGAAGATCCACCACGCCTCCGACGTGCTGGTGGGGGCGGCCGTCGGCGCCACCCTGGCGGCGGTGGCCCGCCGGGTGTGGGCCATCGCCGGCTGACCGCCGCCGACCCGCCGGCCTCGATGCGCGGCGGCCGGCGGAATGCCAGCCCGCCGGCGCACGTTCCCCCGACCATGACCTCGTTCTCCGTCACGTGGGACTACCGCTGCCCCTTTGCCCGCAACGCCCACGAGCACGTGCTGGCGGGGCTGGACGCGGGGGCGGCGTGGGACGTGACCTTCGTGCCCTTCTCGCTGGGCCAGGTGCACGTGGACGACGGCGAGGCCCCGATCTGGGACCGGCCCGGCGATGACTCGGGATTGCTCGCCCTCCAGGTCGGCACCACCGTGCGCGACCGTGCGCCCGAGGCCTTCCGCGCCGTGCACGGCGCGCTGTTCGCTCTCCGCCACGACCAGGGCGGCGACCTGCGGGACCGGGAGGTCCTGGCCAAGGTGCTCGTCGACCACGGGGTCGACGCAGAGGAGATCCTCGCCATGGTCGACTCGGGCGAAGCCCTCGCCACCGTCCGCGCCGAGCACGAGGCCGCCGCCCGCGACCACGACGTGTGGGGCGTGCCCACCTTCGTCGCCGGCGGTCGGGCCGCGTTCGTGCGCCTCATGGACCGCCCCGGCGGCGACGGCCTCCACGCCCGGCGCAGCATCGACCGCGTCCTCCTGCTGCTCGAGGACGCGCCCGAGCTGAACGAGTTCAAGCACACCTCCCTCAGCCGCTAGCGAAGTGGGGCGCGACGTCGCCCTAACCTGCGCCGATGCCTGATTCCGGCGCCGCCGCCCGCATGTCCGACGTCGAGGCTCTCATGTGGAACCTCGAGAAGGACCCCCACCTCAGCTCGTCGTTCGCCAACGTCACGGTGTTCGACACGTACCCCGACGTGGGTCGGCTCCGGGCCCGGCTCCTGGCCGCCAGCGAGATCGTCCCCCGCCTCCGCCAGAAGGTCGTGGCCGCCCTCGGCCGCCTCGCCCCCCCGGAATGGCGGGAGGATCCCGAGTTCGACATCGACTTCCACCTGCGGGAGGTCGCGCTGCCGGCGCCGGGCACCGAACGACAGCTCTGGGACCTGGCCTCCACCCTCGCCGCCGATCCCTTCGACCGCACCCGGCCCCTGTGGGAGTTCACCGTGATCGGGGGGCTAGAGGGCGGCCGCGCCGCCATGGTGCAGAAGATGCACCACACCATCACCGACGGCGAGGGCGGCGTGCGGATGTCGGTGCAGTTCATCGACCTGGAGCGCGACGCCCCCCCGCCCCGGGCAGAGGACCCGGCGGGCTCCCTGGGGGCGGCAGCCGAAGCCGCCACCGAAGCCGGGCGGAGCCCCACCCTGCTCGACGCCGCCGTCACCACCGCCACCCACAACCTGCGCCGCCAAGGCGAGCTGGCCCGCTGGGGCCTGGCGACGGCGACCGAGAACCTGATCCACCCGTCACGGCTGGCCTCCGTGCCGGCCGATGCCGCCGAGCTGGTCCGCTCGCTCGGACGGCAGCTGGCCGTCACCGATGAACGGCGCTCACCCCTGTGGACCGAACGGTCCCTGCGCCGCCGCTTCGAAGCGCTGCGGGTGCCGCTGGCCGACGCCAAGGCGGCCGCCACCGCGCTGGGCGGCAGCGTCAACGACCTGTTCGTCACCGGCGCGGCCGGGGGGGCGGGGGCCTACCACCGCCTCCGGGGCGCGGACGTCGACGAGCTGCGCATCTCCATGCCCGTCAGCACGCGCTCGGACAAGTCGGCCGGCGGCAACGCGTTCACGCCTACCCGGGTGCTCGTGCCCGTCGGCCCGGATCCCCGGGAGCGCTTCGCCGAGATCCACCGCCGGCTCGGCGTCACCAAGCAGGAGAGGGCGCTCGGTGCCACCGCCGTGCTGGCGGGAGTGGTGAACGTCCTGCCCACCTCGGTGCTCGTGCGCATGGCCCGCTCGCAGGTGGAGACGGTGGACTTCACCACCTCCAACGTGAGGGGCGCGCCCTGGGAGCTCTACATCGCCGGCGCCCGCATCGACGCCAACCACCCGCTCGGGCCGGTGGCGGGAACCGCCTTCAACCTCACCACGTTGTCCTACGGCGGCAACCTCGACATGGGGCTGCACGCCGACGCGGTGGCGGTGGAGGACCCCGCCCTGCTACGGGCCTGCATCGAGGAGAGCTTCGAGGAGCTCCTGGCGCTGGCCTGAGCCCGAGCCCGAGCCCGTGCCCGGACGGCGCTCAGGCGGGGGTGGGGGCGCCCTGATCGGAGGACATGAGCAGCAGCCGGAGATCGAGCAGCAGGTCGGCCACCTCGGCGGTGGAGACCAGCTCGCGGTGCTGCATCAGGCCGAGGCCACGGTCGATGAGCCCGAGGGCTTCGTCGAGGGCTGCGCTGTCGATGGTCTCGGTCATGATCCCCCCGGGGCGGCGGTGTGCCGTCACCCTACCCACGGGTTCCCGGTTAGCGACGGCACCGGGGACGGGGCCGGTGTGACCTTCGCCCGAGGAGGGGGGTGGTCCTAGGTTGGGCCGGTGGCCACCTCCACCGATCTCGGGTTCACCTTCGCCAGCATCATGGGCCTGGGGGCCCCCCTGGCGATGGAAACGGCGACCCGGGCCGAACAGCTCGGCTACCGGTCCTTCTGGACGGCGGAGACCACCGGCCCCGAGGCCTTCTCGCTCCTGGGGGCAGCCGGCGCGGTCGCCCCGACGCTCGACCTCGGCACCGGCGTGCTCGCCCTCCAACTGCGCACTCCGATGGTGGTGGCCATGGCCGGCGCCACCCTCGCCGCCCTCGCCCCCGACCGCGACGTGCTGCTCGGGGTCGGCATCTCCTCCCCCGTCGTCACCGAGCGCTGGCACGGCGTGGAGTACGGCGACCGGCCCCTCGCCCGGGTGCGGGAGTACGTCACCCTCCTCAAGGCCTGCCTCAGCGGCGAGAAGGTCGACTTCGCCGGCGACTTCTACTCGGTGAAGGGCTTCCGCCTCGGCGTCCGTCTCGGTGACCGGCGTCCGCAGGTGGTGGTCGGCGCCCTCAACCCGGCCATGCTCCGCCTGGCCGGGGAGGTGGCCGACGGTGTGCTCCTCAACTACCTGCCGGCCTCGCACGTGCCCTGGTCGGTGGAGCAGGTCCGGGCCGGGGGCGACGCCACCGTCTACGCCTACGTCCACGCCGGCGTCTGCGACCGGTCGGACGGGGTCGACCTCGCCCGGCGCGACCTCTTCTCCTACGCCGTGGTCGACGCCTACGCCGCCAACTTCACCCGGGCCGGCTACGGCGAGGCGGTGGAGGAGATCCGGTCGCGCCACGCCGCCGGCGACCGTGACGGCGCACTGGCGGCGGTGAGCGACGAGATGATCGACGGCATCGACGTGATGGGCGACCCCGACCACGTGCGGGCCACCCGTGACGCCTACGTCGACGGTGGGGTCGACGTGCCGGTGCTGATGCCGCTGCCATGGGGACCGGACCGCCGCCGGGTGGTCGAGGACACCATGGTGGCCTTCGCCGGCGGGTAGCTCGGCGGGCCGGCCGCCGTACCGGTTGCACCGCCGTAGCATCGCCCGCCATGGAGCTGTCAGGAAAGGTCGTGGTGGTGACCGGGGCGGCGCGCGGCATCGGGTTCGCCCTCGCCGAGCGGTTCGTGGCCGAGGGCGCGAGGGGCGTGACGGTGTGCGACCTCGACCCGGCCGACTGCGCCACCGCCGCCGCCCGCCTGGGGAGCACCGCCCTCGACGTGGCCGCCGATGTGAGCGTGGAGGCCGAGGTGGCCGAGGTCGTGGCCCGCACCGAGGATCGCTTCGGCCCCATCGACCTGTTCGCCTCCAACGCCGGCATCGGCACCAACGAGGGCATCGACGCCTCCGAGGAGGTGTGGGACCGCATCTGGCACATCAACGTGCTGGCCCACGTCTACGCCGCCCGCGCCGTGCTGCCCTCGATGCTGGCGCGGGGCGAGGGCTACCTGCTGTCGACCGCCTCGGCCGCCGGCCTGCTGGCCAACATCGGCGACGCCCCCTACACCGTCACCAAGCACGCCGCCGTCGCCCTGGCCGAGTGGCTGTCCATCACCTACGGCGACCGGGGCATCAAGGTGAGCTGCCTCTGCCCCCAGGGCGTCAACACCGACATGCTGCGCTCCGGGCTCGCCCCCGGCGGCGCTGCCACCACCGTGGCCGCCCAGGGCGTGATCGAGCCGCCGGCGGTGGCCGAGGCGGTGGTGGCCGGCCTGGCCGACGAACGCTTCCTGATCCTGCCCCACCCCGAGGTGGCCGACTACGTGCAGCGCAAGGCGGCCGACCCCGACCGGTGGCTGGCCGGCATGCGCCGCCTCCAGGCCCGCTTCGCCGGCGGCTAGCCGGCCTCCATCCGGCATGGACCGGCCCACCGTCGAGGTGTACGAGCGGGGGGCGGGGGCCTACGCCCGCCAGCGGTCGGCGGACGAACCCGAGCGGGCCGAGGCCTTCGCCGACGGTGTCGAGGACGGGGCGCCGCGGCTGGACCTGGGCTGCGGACCGGGCTTCTACCTGCCCCTGCTGGGCCATCCCGTGGTCGCCGTCGACGCCGCCCGGGCCATGGTGCGGGAGGCGGCCCAGCGGGCGCCGCATGCCCTAGTGGTGCAGGCCGACTTGGTCGACCTCCCCTTCCGCCGCTCGGCGCTGGGCGGGGTGTGGGCCAGCAAGGCCCACCAGCACCTGCCCGCGGCCGTGCTCCCCGGTGCCCTGGGCGAGCTCCACCGGGTCCTGCCGGTGGGAGGACGCCTCGACGTCACCGTGTTCGCCGGCCCCGACGGAGCGGACCCTGGCACCGGAATCAGCGGACCGGACGACGACTTCCCCGGTCGGCTGTTCACGTGGTGGGCGCCCGACGCGCTGGCCGGGCTCCTGGTCGGCGCCGGCTTCGAGGTCGAGTCGGTCGAGGTGGGGCGTGACCGCGCCCGGCGCCTGGCCGTCACCGCCACCCGGGCCCGCACCCTCGCCGACACGGTCGGCGCCGGGATGCGCATGCTGGTCTGCGGCCTCAACCCGAGCCTCTACGCGGCCGACGCCGGCGTGGCCTTCGCTCGCCCGGGCAACCGCTTCTGGCCGGCCATGCAGGCCGCCGGCCTGGCCCGCGTGCCCCGAGACCCGCGTTCGCTCCTCGCGGAACACCGGATCGGCCTCACCGACCTGGTGAAGCGGGCCACGCCGGCAGCCGCCGAGCTAACCGCCCAGGAGTACGCCGAAGGCCTCGACCGGGTGGAGCGGCTCTGCCGCCTTCTCGAACCGGCAGCGGTGTGCTTCGTCGGGCTGGCCGGGTGGCGCTCGGCGGTGGAACGGCGGGCGGCTCCTGGCTGGCAGGAGCGGCGGCTCGGACCGGCGCCGGTTTACCTCATGCCCTCCACCAGCGGGCTGAACGCCCACAGCCAGGTGCCTGCCCTGGCCGAGCACCTTCGAGCCGCCGCCGGCGCCGCCTAGGCCGGCCGCCTAGGTTGGCCGGCCATGGGTGTCCGACTGGAACCGGCCGACGAGTACATGCACGAGCTCGGCCCCGAGGCGACGTTCAACGAGGCGATGTACTTCAACGTCTACGACCCGAAGCATCGGCTGGGGGGCTGGTTCCGGCTAGGAAACCGGGCCAACGAGGGCCACGCCGAGATGACCGTGTGCCTCTACCTGCCCGACGGTCGGGCGGGGTTCATGTTCCAGCGACCGACCATCGCCGACAACGACCGCTTCGACGCCGCCGGTCTCCGCTTCGACGTGGTGGAGCCCTTCGAGCGCCTCACCGTCGCCTTCACCGGGACCGTGGTCGTTCTCGACGACCCGCTGGTCATGGCCGACCCCAAGGCGGCGTTCACCTCGAACCCACATGTCGAAGCAGCCGTCGATCTCACCTACACGCGGGTGAGCGCCATGTTCGGCGGCGAGCCCGACGAGCCCCACGAACGGCCCGGGGAGGAGTTCGCCAAGGGCCACTACGAGCAGCTGGTGGCGGCCACCGGCACCGTCCGGGTGGGCGACGACGAGTGGGCGGTGGACGGCGCCGGGCTGCGCGACCACTCGTGGGGGCCTCGCACCTGGCAGGCGCCCTGGTACTACCGGTGGCTGACCGCCAACGGCGGCACCGAGTGGGGCTTCATGCTGTCGCGGATCGCCCGCCCCGACGGTCCGGGCACCAGGGCCGGGTTCGTGTGGGACGGTGGCCAGCTCCACCTGTGCGACCACGGTGAGGTGAGCACCACGTGGCGGGGCGACGACGCCTACCACGACGAGATCACCTTCGGGCTCCGATCGGGCGAGCGCGAGTGGTCGGGCACGGGCCGGGTGTTGAGCCTCATCCCGCTGCGGAACCGCCGCGAGGGCCGGGTCACCCGCATCTCCGAGGGGCTGACCGAATGGACCCTCGCCGACGGGCGGGTGGGCCATGGCCTCTCGGAGTACCTCGACCAGATCGTCGACGGGAAGCCGGTGGGCCTGGCCGAATAGCCGCGGCGAGCCACCGGCGCCGCCCCATACTGGCGACATGGGTAGACGCACCAAGATCATCGCCACCCTCGGCCCGGCCTGCGAGTCGGAGGGGATGATCAAGGACCTCGCCGTCTCCGGGGCGGACGTCTTCCGCATCAACCTCTCCCACGGCAGCCTCGACCTCGGCGTCGAGCGCTACCGGCGGGTCCGGGCGGTGGAGGCGGCCCTCGGGCGCCCCATCGGCACCATGGTCGACCTGCCCGGCCCGAAGGTGCGGGCCGGCGCCATGCCCACCGAGGGCGCCCTCCTCGTCGACGGCGGCACGGTGCGGCTGGTGCCCGGCGACGGGCCGAGCACCGCCGAGGTCGTCACCGTCGATCACGCCGCGCTGCTGAACGACCTGCATCCCGGCGACCGGGTCACCTTCGGCGACGGCGCCGTGCTGGCCGAGGTGGTGGAGCGCACGACCGACGCCCTGCTCGCCACCATCAGCCACGGTGGGCTCCTCCAGGGGCGCCCGGGCGTGCACATCCCCTCCGAGCGGTTGCGGCTGGCCACCCCCACCGACCACGACCTCCACCTGCTCGACGCCTTCGTGGAGGAGGGGGTCGACATGGTGGCCCTGTCGTTCGTGCGCTCGGCCCACGACGTTCGCCGGGTCGGCACCGAGCCCCACCCCCGCGGGCCGATGATCGTGGCCAAGATCGAGACCCGGGCGGCGGTGGAGAACCTCGACGGCATCATCGACGCGTCGGGAGCGGTGATGGTCGCCCGCGGCGACCTCGGCGCCGAATGCCCCATCGAGGAGCTGCCCCACCTCCAGAAGCGCATCCTGCAGCGCTGCATCACCCTGGGCCGGCCGGCCATCACCGCCACCCAGATGCTCGAGTCGATGGTGCACGCCCCCACCCCCACCCGGGCCGAGACCTCCGACATCGCCAACGCCGTGTTCGACGGCTCCAGCGCGGTGATGCTCTCGGGCGAGACGGCCATCGGCCGCGACCCCGTCAACTCGGTGGCCACCATGGCCCGCATCGCGGCGCGGGCCGACGCCGAGTTCGACTACGAGGGTTGGCCGTCGCGCGTCCACAAGATCTCCGGCGAGATGAACCAGAGCATCGACGACATCGTCACCAACGGCATGACCGACGCCGCCTGGCGGGCCGCCAACGAGACCGGCGCGGCGGCCATCATCTGCATCACCCGCACCGGGTTCACCGTGCGCTCCATCGCCCGCTACCGGCCCCAGGCCAAGATCCTCGGCTTCAGCACCGACGAGCGCACGTTGCGCCAGCTCACCCTGAGCTGGGGCGCTACCCCCTACGACCTGGCCGGCGGCTACGCCACCGACGGGCTGGTGGCCCGGGCGGTGGAGCTGGCCCAGCACCACGGCGAGGTCCGCAACGGCGACCTGGTGGCCGTCCTCTCCGGCTCCACCGACTACCCCGGCCAGGCCACCGACAGCCTCAGACTCGTACGAGTCTGAGGCCGTATTGCTTTGGCTCCTCCCCCGCTTCGCTCCTCCGGAGCGGCTTCGCCATCCGGGTGCCACCCGAGGCGCTGCTCCGCCTGGCGGACTGCGCAGCCCTGCTGGCTGTGCTCCTCCTCCGCTACGCGAAAGCGAACAGGAGGCGGGCTCGGCAGGTCTCGGCGCCATCCACCGTCGCCGTGCCCCTCCCCCAGCCGCCTCGGGCGCTGAGGCGTTCGAGGGTCACTTCGAGCACGAGCTCGTCGCCGGGGCGGACCAGCCGCCGAAAGCGGCAGTCCTCCACTCCGCCGAACAGCGGGAGGCGTCCCCGGAAGCGCTCGTCGGCCAACACCGCCACCGCTCCCGCCTGGGCCAGCGCCTCCAACTGGAGGACGCCGGGCACCACGGGGTTGCCAGGAAAGTGGCCCGCCAGCCATGCCTCGTCCCCGGGGACGCGCCAGCGGGCCGTCACCGACCGCCCCGGGTCACAGGCATCCACGACGTTGATGAAGCGGAACGGAGGGCGGTGCGGGAGCAGGCCGACGAGGTCGGCCGGGGGTTCGGTCACGGAAATCCGAAGTTACCGCTTGGTATCGGAAACCATTCGGGGCGGCCCCTGATCTGACCGTCACCCAACCGCGAGCCAGGAGGATCGGCGGGGTGACCGTCGCCGTCGTGTTCCCCGGCCAGGGGAGCCAGACCCCAGGAGCAGGACAAGCATGGGTCGACCACCCCGCCTGGGCGGTGGTCGACCGGGCCGAGGTCGCGCTGGGCGAGCCCCTGGCGCCGCTGCTGCTGGAAGCCGACGCCGACCTCTCGCGCACGCGGGAGTCCCAGCTGTCGGTGCTGCTCCTGTCGCTGGTGGCGTGGGAGGCGATCCGGTCGGAGCTGGACGAGCCGGTCGCCTTCGCCGGGCACTCCCTCGGGCAGGTCACCGCCCTCTTGTGCGCTGGCGCGCTGACTATCGAGGACGGCATCGTGCTGGCCGCGGCCCGGGCGGCCGAGACCCAGCGGGCGGCCGACGAGCACCCCGGCGGCCTCGTCGCTCTCCTCGGCGCCACCGAGGAGCAGGCCGGCGCCGCCTGCGCGGGCACCGACGCCTGGCTGGCCAACGTCAACGCCCCCGGGCAGGTGGTGGTGGGCGGCACGCCCGCCGGGCTGGCCGCCGTCACCGCCGCCGCGCCGGCCGTGGGCGTGCGCCGCGTCCGGCGCCTGGCCGTGGGCGGGGCCTTCCACACCCCCCTGATGGCGTCGGCCGCCGAGGCGCTCCGCCCGCGGTTCGATCGGACCCCCTTCCAGGACACCGCCGTGCCGGTGGTGGCCAACCACGACGCCCGTCCCGCCACCGACGCCGAGGGATGGCCCCGGCGGCTCGCGCGTCACCTGGTGGAGCCCGTGCGCTGGCAGGCATCGGTGGAGGCGATGGTGGCGGCCGGGGCCGACATCCTGGTGGAGGTGGGGCCCGGCACCACCCTCACCAGCCTGGCCGCCCGGATCTCCCCCGGCCTGGCCACCCGCAACGTGGCCGACCCCGGCGACGTGGCCGGCGTGGCGGCGGCGTGACCCCTGCGACCGGGCCGGCGCCGGCCGCCGCTGTCTTCCAGGGGGACGACCTGCGGCTGGCCGAGCGGCTGGTGGTGGCGCCCGAGGCGGGCACGTTCCGGCCGCTGCCGCCCGAGACCGTCACCGCCGAGGGCGAGATCGTGCGCGAGGGCCAGGCCGTCGGCCGGGTGGACGGCCCCGGCCGCACCGTGGAGGTGTGCAGCTTCTTCACCGGTTTCCTTATGGGCATGCTGGTGGAGCCGGGCGAGCGGGTGCGGCCCGGCCAGCCGGTGGCGTGGCTGCGCACCCTCGGCGGCGAACCGTGAGCGCCACCGCCGCCGCTGCGCCCGCCGTTCCCGCTGCGCTCGCCGCCGTCCTTCCCGCCCGCTTCCTCGGGTGGGGGATGGCGGTGCCGTCGACCGTCGTCACCAACCGCGACCTGGAGGCGGTGCTCGACACGTCCGACGCGTGGATCGCCGAGCGCACCGGCATACGCCAGCGGCGGGCCGCCGCCACCGGGGACACCACCGCCGCGTTGGCCGTCGCCGCCAGCCGGGTGGCGCTCGAGCGGGCGGCGCTGGACCCGGCGGCGATCGACCTGACGGTGCTGGCCACCATGACCCCCGACTCGACCTGCCCGGCCACTGCCGCCACCGTCCAGCACCAGCTGGGCACCGCCGGTGCCGCCTTCGACCTGAACGCCGCCTGCGCCGGCTTCACCTACGCCCTGCACGTCGGTGCCGCCGGGCTGGCCACGCCGGGGATCGACCACGTGCTGGTGGTCGGCGCCGAGCGGGTGACTTCGATGGTCGACCCCACTGACCGCGGCACCGCCATCCTCTTCGGCGACGGCGCCGGCGCGGTGGTGCTGGGGGCGTCGGAGCAGGGCTCGTCCGGGCCCGGCCTGCTCGGCGTCGACCTGGGGGGCGACGGCTCCGGGGTGGCCTCGCTGCACGTGCCGCCGGGCGAGCGGTACCTGCGGATGGACGGTCCGGAGGTGTTCCGCCGCGCCACCCGGGCGATGGTCGAATCCTGCGCCGCCGCCCTCGCCCGGTCGGGCGCCAGCCCGGCCGACGTGGACCTGTTCGTGCCCCACCAGGCCAACGCCCGGATTATCGAGGCCACCGTCTCCCGCCTCGGCCTCCCCGCCGACCGGGTGGTGGTGAACCTCGACCGCTACGGCAACACCTCGGCCGCGTCGGTGCCCATCGCGCTGGCCGAAGCGGCCGACGAGGGACGCCTCCGGCCCGGCGCCATCGTCCTGGCCTGCGGCGTGGGCGCCGGCATGGCGTGGGCCACCACGTTGCTGCGGTGGGGCGCATGAGCGAGCCCGGAGGGCGAGCGAAGGTGGCGCTCGTCACCGGGGCGTCGCGTGGCATCGGGGCCGCCACCGCCGCCGCCCTGGCCGGCGGCGGCCGGCGCGTCGCCGTCGGCTGGCACTCCGACGCCGAAGGGGCCAAAGCAACCGTCGCCGCCATCGAAGGCGCGGGCGGCGAGGCGGTGGCGGTGGGCCTCGACGTGGCCGACGCCGGCTCGGTCGACGCCGGCGTCGACCAGGTGGAGGAGGCGCTGGGCCCGGTCGCCGTGCTCGTCAGCAACGCCGGCATCGCCGCCGACGGCCTCGTGGCCCGCATGAGCGACGACCGCTGGCGCGGCGTGATGGCCACCAACCTCGACGGCGCCTTTCACGTCACCCGACGCGTGGTGCCGGCCATGATGCGGGCCCGCTGGGGCCGCATCGTCACCGTGTCGTCCATCGGCGCCTACGTGGGCGCGGCGGGACAGGCCAACTACGCCGCCTCCAAGGCGGGCCTGGTCGGCCTCACCCGGGCCCTCGCCCGGGAGCTGGCGCCCCGGTCCATCACCGCCAACGTGGTGGCGCCCGGCGCGGTCGCCACCGACATGACCGCCGCCCTCGACGGCATCCGCCGCGACCAGATCACCAGCGTCGTGCCCCTCGGCCGCATGGGCACCCCCGAGGAGGTGGCGGCGGTGATCGCGTTCCTTGCATCCGACGCCGCCGCCTACGTCACCGGCGCCGTCGTCCCCGTCGACGGCGGCCTCGGCATGGGATCGTGAAGCCCCCGACCAACGCCCCCCAACCCCAATCCCAAGGAGAACCGCATGGATCGTTCTGACGTCTTCGCCGCGGTCAAGGAGTCCGCCGTCGAGCTGCTCAAGGTGGAGCCCGACAAGGTCACCGAGGACGCTCTCTTCGGCGAGGACCTCGAAGCCGACAGCCTCGACCTCACCGAGCTCGTCATGGCGCTCGAGGACCGGTTCAGCATCGAGGTGCCCGAGGACGACCTCACCGACGTGCGCACCGTGGGCGACGCCGTGGAGCTGGTGCTGGCCAGGGTGGGCAGTGGGGCCGGCACGTGAGCGAGGCCGTACGGGTGCGGGTGGCGGTCACGGGCATGGCCGTGGCCTGCCCGGCCGGGCTGACCGTCGACGAGGCCCTCGACCGGGTGATGGCCGGCGAGAGCGCGGCCGCCCCCATCGAGGCGTTCGACGCCTCCCCGCTCCCCGTGCGCTTCGCGTGCGAGGTGCGGGGGGTGGACTTCGAGGCCCACGTCGGCCCCAAGGAGGTGCGCCGCATCGACCGAGCCGGCCTGCTCGGCCTGGCTGCTGCCGACGACGCGCTGGCCGACGCCGGCCCCCTGGAGGTGGACCCCGCCCGGGTGGCGGTGATGGCCGGCACCGGCGTGGGCGGTCTCACCACCCTCGAAGCCCAGATCGCGGTGCACCTCGAGCGGGGACCGTCACGGGTCAGCCCCTTCCTCGTGCCCATGATGATGGTCAACGCCACCGCCGGGCTGATCTCCATGAAGCACGGCTTCACCGGCGTCAGCCTCTGCGTGGCCACGGCCTGCGCCTCGGGGGCCAACGCCATCGGCGAGGGCCTCCGGATGATCCGCGACGGCAGCTCCGACGTGGTCGTGGCCGGCGGCACGGAGGCGTCGATCACGCCCACGTCCATGGCCGCCTTCGCCCGCATGGGCGCGCTGAGCGACCGCAACGAAGACCCGGCCCGGGCGTCGAGGCCCTTCGACATCGAGCGCGACGGCTTCGTGATGGGCGAGGGCGCCGGCTTCATGGTGCTCGAGCGCTGGGACCGGGCCGAGGCGCGGGGCGCCAGGATCTACGGCGAGCTGGCCGGTTACGGCCGCACCAGCGACGCCCACCACATCACCGCCCCCGCCCCCGGAGGCGCCGGCGCGGTGACCTGCATGGAGCAGGCCCTGGCCGACGCCCGCCTGGCGCCGGCCGACATCGGCCACATCAACGCCCACGGCACGTCCACCCCCCTCAACGACGCCGCCGAGGCCGAGGCCATCGCCAAGGTGTTCGGCGCCGAGGGCCCGCCGGTCACCTCCACCAAGGGGGTCACCGGCCACCTGGTGGGCGCGGCCGGCGCGGTGGAGGCCGTGCTGGGCCTGGCCGGCGCGGCCCGGGGTCTGGTGCCGCCCACCGCCAACCTCGAACGCCCCGACCCGGGGATGGCCGTGGACGTGGTGTCCGGCGAGGCCCGGGCCGTCGCGCCGGCGCCGGTGGTGTCGAACTCGTTCGGGTTCGGCGGCCACAACGCCACCCTGGTGCTGGTGCCGGCCGCTCGATGAACGTGGCCCCTGCCGCCGGGGCGGCGCCGGTGGGCGGGGCCGCCACTGCCACCGCCCTCGGCGCCGGGCGACCGGGCGCGGCCGGCGCCGGCCTGGCCGAGCTGGACGGCCGCACCGTCGTGCTGTTCCGGGTGGGGTCGCCGGCGCCCGTCGGCCACCGGGGGGAGGGCGAGGCGGAGACGGTGGAGCGGGCGCTGCGGTTGGCGGGCGAGCTGGGCCTGCCCGTGGTGGGCGTGATCCACTCCGTCGGCGTCGATCCCCGCTCGCTGGCCGGCGTGGCGGCGTGGGGCCGGGTGGCGCGGCAGGCGGTCGCCCTGTCGGGGGTGGTGCCGCTCGTGCTCGTCGTGACCGGGCCCTGCCACGGCGGGCTGGCTCCCCTGCTGGGGCTGGCCGACCACGTGGTGCTAACCGTCGACGCCTCGGCTTACATCAACGGGCCCGCCGCGGTGGCCGCCATCAGCGGCATCTCGGTGAGCCCCGCCGGCCTGGGTGGGCCGTGGGTCCACGCCGCCGCCACCGGCCTCGCCTCCCTCGTGGCCGAGGACGAGGGCGAGGCCATGGCCGCGGCGGCCCACCTGCTGTCGCACCTGCCCGACAACTGGCTGGCCGACCCGCCCTCGGTGCCCACCGCCGACCCGGTGGACCGGCCCAGCACCGTCGCCGCCGCGGCCGTGCCCACCGACCCCCGGGCCGGCTACGACGTCCGGGCCGTGCTGGCCGACGTGGTCGACCGCGGCACCCTCCTGGAGGTGCACGCCGACCACGCCACCAACCTCGTCACCGCCTACGCCCGGGTCGGAGGCCGGCCGGTGGCCGTCGTCGCCAACCAGCCCCTGTTCCGGGCGGGCACCCTCGACATCAGGGCGTCGAGCAAGGCGGCCCGCCACGTGCAGTCGGCCGATGCCGCCAACCTGGGCCTGCTCACCGTGGTCGACACCCCCGGGTTCGAGCCCGGCCGCGACCTCGAGTGGCAGGGGATGATCCGCCACGGGGCCGAGCTCGTCCACGCCTACGCGGCGGCCACCGTGCCCCGGGTGTGCGTGATCCTGCGCAAGGCCTACGGCGGCGCCTACATCGTCATGGACTCCAAGGAGATGGGCAGCGACGTGGTGCTGGCGTGGCCCCGGGCCGAGATCGCGGTGATGGGCGCCCCCGGCGCGGTCGCGGTGCTCGGGCGTCGCCAGATCGCCGGCGCCGCCGATCCCGACGCCACCCGGGCCCGCTTGGAGGCCGAGTACCGAAGCCAGTTCTGCACGCCCCGCATCGCCGCCGAGCGGGGCTACGTCGACGAGGTCATCGACCCGGCTGCCACCCGGCGCCATGTGGTGGCCGCCTTCGGGCGCCTCGCCACCAAGCGGGCCCGTCTCCCGGCCCGCCGCCACGCCAACACGCCGCTCTGAAGAGGGATCCGCCTCATGCTGCTCGCCGACAAGAAGGTCCTCGTCACCGGGGTGCTGACGCCGTCCTCCATGGCGTTCGACTGCGCCCGGGTGGCCCAGGAGCAGGGAGCCGAGGTGCTGCTCACCTCCTTCGGCCGGGCCCGGTCGCTCACCGAGCGGGCGGCCAAGCGCCTCCCCGAGCCGCCCGACGTGCTGGAGCTCGACGTCAGCGACGCCGTGCACCTGGAGGCCCTCGGCGCCGAGCTCGGCCGCCGGTGGGACCGGGTGGACGGAGTGGTCCACGCCATCGGGTTCGCCCCGTCGGCCTGCCTCGGCCAGGACGACGGCCTCTTCGCCGCCGGCTGGGACGACGTGGCCACCGCCCTGCAGGTGTCGGCCTTCTCGCTGGCATCGCTCACCGGTGCGGTGCGGGGCCTCCTGCGGCCGGGCAGTGCGGTGGTGGGCCTCGACTTCGACGCCTCGGTGGCCTGGCCGTCCTATGACTGGATGGGGGTGGCCAAGGCCGCCCTCGAGTCGACCGCCCGCTACCTGGCCCGCGACCTCGGGCCCGCCGGGGTGCGGGTGAACCTGGTGGCGGCCGGCCCGGTGCGCACCACCGCCGCCCGCAGCATCCCCGGCTTCTCGGCGTTCGAGGACGTGTGGGGTGAGCGGGCCCCGCTCGGCTGGGACATCACCGACGCCGAGCCGGTGGCCCGGGCGGTGGCGGCCCTCCTGTCGGACTGGTTCCCCGCCACCACCGGCGAGATCGTCCACGTCGACGGCGGCGCCCACGCCATGGGCGTGTAGCTCCGGGAGGGCTCAGCCGAGGGCGTCGTTCAGCGCCTCGATCGAGGACACCACCAGGTCGGGCCCGGCGGCCGCCAGCTCACCCGGCTCGGCGTAGCCCCACGTGACCGCGATGCAGGCCAGGCCGTGCACCCGGGCACCCACGACGTCGTGGCGCCGGTCGCCGACCAGCACCGCCGTGGCCGGGTCGGGGTGACCGAGCCCTTGGAGGGCGTGGGCCACCACCTCATGCTTGTGGACCCGAAGGCCGGCGATGGCCCCGGCGACCACCGAGAAGCAGGGCCTCAGGCCGAAGTGGTCGAGGACGATCCCGGCGGCGTGCTCGGCCTTGGAGGTTGCCACCGCCAAGGTGCGACCCTCACGGTGGAGGCGATCGAGCAGCGCGGGGACCCCGGAGAACACGGCGTTGTCGAAGGCGCCGATGGCGTCGTAGTGGGCCCGGTAGGCCAGCCGGGCGGTCTCGGCCCGGTCGCCGGTGACCCCGAGCCGGGCGAAGTTCTCCGCCAGCGGCGGTCCCACGCACCAGCGCAGCTCGGCGGGATCCTCGATGGCCACGCCCACCTCCCCGAGAGCGTGGGCCATCGACCGGGTGATGCCGGGCGCGGAGTCGAACAGCGTCCCGTCCATGTCGAAGAGGATCACCGCGGGGGCGGGGCGCACCATCCGGAGGTTACGGGCGGCCTCGCCGGTGGCAGGATTCGTCCCGTGGCCGAACCCGCACCCCGCCCGGGGTTGACGTCGAAGTGGGCGTGCCTGGCCGAGTCCGCCCGCAACGCGCTGCCGGGCGCCGCCGACCGCCGCCGCCAGGTGGCCGAGTACCGATCGGCGTGGGAGGCGCACAACGCCGCTGGTGTCCAACGCTCCGGGCCACGCTGGGTCGCCCTCGGGGACTCCGCCGCCCAGGGCGTGGGCGCCAGCGCGTACGACCGGGGCTACGTCGGGCAGCTGCTCGAGCGGCTGCGGGCGGTCGACCCCGGATGGCAGGTGGTGAACCTCTCGGTGAGCGGGGCCCGCACCGCCGACGTGGTCGACGGCCAGCTCCCCCACCTGGCCGAGCTGGCCCCTGTCGCCCTGGTCACCTGCGCGGTCGGCGGCAACGACCTCCTTCGCTCGCGCACCTCGACCCACGAGCGGGAGCTGCGCCGGCTGCTGGCCGCCCTCCCCGCCGGCGCGGTGGTGGCCACCCTCCCCCAAGGGCTCCGGTCGCGGCGGGCGCGGGCGTTGAACCACCTGATCGGCACCGAGGGGCCCCGCCGGGGCCTGGTGGTGGCCGAGGTCTGGGCGCGGACGGGGCCACCGTGGCAGGGCAAGTACGGCTCGGACCACTTCCACCCGAACGACGCCGGCCACGCCGACTGGGCCGACGCCTTCGCCGACGCCCTCGGCCTGACCACGGCCGCCGCCCCGCCCGCACACCGATGAGCGAGCTCCAACGCACCCGTCGGGAACGACCCGGCCTGGCCGAGCCCGTGCGGCCGGTGCTGTTGGTGGTGGCCATGTCCGCCGTCATGTGGGCCGAGGAGATCGTCGACACCGTGCTCGGTGGCGACCTCGACCGCTTCGGCATCCGCCCTCGCCACCTCGACGGCCTCGACGGCGTGGCGCTGGCCCCGTTCCTCCACGACGGCCTCGGCCACCTGGTCGCCAACACCATTCCCTTCCTGGTGTTGGGCGCCGCCATCGCCCTCAGCAGCGCCCGCCGGTTCCTCACCGTCACCGCCATCGTCGCCCTGGTGGGCGGCCTCGGCACCTGGCTCACCGGGTCGAGCCGCTCGGTGGTGATCGGGGCCAGCGGCCTCGTGTTCGGCTACCTCACGTACCTGGTGACCCGAGGCCTGTTCGCCCGGCGGCCGGCGTACCTGCTCGGCGGCCTGGTGGTGCTGGCCCTCTACGGCGGCGTGCTGTGGGGCCTTCTCCCCCGCCCCGGCATCTCCTGGCAGGGCCACCTCTTCGGTGCCATCGGCGGCATCCTCGCCGCCCGGATCGTCCACCCCCCGGCCCCGGACGCGCCCACCCTGGCCTGAGGCCGGCGGCGTGCGCCGGCCGGCGTGACCCGCCTCAGCGGGGGGCGAGGTCGCGGATGGCCTGCTGGGGTTCGATCCCGAAGGGGAGGAGCGCGAGGGCCGGGCAGGTCACGCCGTTGTCCACGTAGCGGGCGACGTGGTCGCGGCACTCCTCGGGCGAGCCGTGCACGATGAGCTCGTCGACGAGGGAGTCGGGGATGGCCTCCAGGGCGGCCTTGCGGTCCCCCGCCGCCCACGCGTCCCACATGGGCTGGAGCAGTTCCTCCCGCCCCAGCCACCGGTGGAACTCCGCGTAGACGGGCACGGTTAGGTAGGCGGCGATGGCGTAGCGGCCCATGGCCCGCACCGTGTCGGTGTCGGTGGTGGGCGCCACGAAGATGCGGGCCACCACCTCCTTGCCCTCGCCGCCGGCGTGGACGTGGGGCACGACCTGGCGCACGTCCTCGGCCGACAGCCAGTTGATGATGGCGCCGTCGCCCTCCCGGCCGGCCAGGCGCAGCATCCCCTCCCGCAGGGCGGCCACCAGGATGCGGGGCTGCTCCTCGGGCACGATGCCCAGCTTGAAGCCCTTCACCGTGAACGTGTCGTACTCGCCGCTCACCTTCTCGCCGGTGAGGGCCACCCGCAGGAAGCGCACCATGTCGCGCACCTTCTTGTACGGCTCCTCGAAGGCGATGCCGTTCCAGCGCTCCACGATCACGTTCGACGACGTGCCGATGCCGAACGCCACCCGCCCGGGAGCGGCGTCGGCCAGGGAGGCCACGCACTGGGCCAGCGACGCCGGGCCGCGGGTGAAGGCGGGCACGATGGCCGATCCCAGCCGGAGCGACGGTGCCCACACCGATGCCAGCGCCAGGGGCGTGAACCCGTCGGCGCCGTTGGCCTCGCTCGACCACACGTCGGTGTAGCCCAGATCCTCCAGTTCGACGACGAGGTCGCGCTGGGCGTGCAGCGGGATCCCGTCGAAGGGGATGGTCATGCCGTGGCGTTGCATCCCGCCTGCCCTAGCAGCTAACCCTTCTTCGCCTTCTTGGCGGTCTTGGCGGCCCGCTTCTCCTTGAGCGTCTTGCCCAGCTTCTTGCCCGACGGCTTCTGCGGTGATTTCGAAGGCATGGACGAGACCGTAGCGACCGGGGACGGGCGATCAGGTGAGGTCGAACCGATCGAGGTTCATGACCTTGTCCCACGCCGCCACAAACTCACGCACGAACTGGCCCTGCGAGTCATCAGAGGCGTAGACCTCCGAGAGGGCTCGGAGCTGCGAGTTCGAACCGAAGACGAGATCGACGGCGGTGCCGGTCCACTTGACCTCGCCCGTGGCGCGATCGCGACCTTCGTACACGCTCTCAGCCGAGACCGATGTCCTCCACTCCGTGCTCATGTCGAGCAGGTTCACGAAGAAGTCGTTGGTCAACGTCTCCGGCCGATCGGTGAAGACGCCGTGTGCGGCCCGCCCGACGTTGGCGTTCAGAGCCCGCATGCCGCCGATGAGAACCGTCATCTCGGAGGCGGTCAACGTCAAGAGGTTGGCCCGCTCCACCAGCAGGGTCTCCGGCGACAACTTCTCTCCGGCTTGGAGGTAGTTGCGGAACCCGTCTGCGTTGGGCTCGAGCACGGCGAACGACTCTGCGTCGGTCTGCTCCTGCGAGGCGTCGGTGCGTCCCGGCGTGAACGGAACGGTGACGTCGTGCCCTGCGTCCTTTGCCGCCTGCTCGACGGCCGCGCACCCGCCCAGCACGATCAGATCGGCGAGCGAGACCTTCTTTCCACCGGACTGCTTGGAGTTGAAGTCCTGCTGGATCCCCTCGAGGGCCTGCAAGACTCCGGACAGTTCGGCCGGCTCGTTCGCCTCCCAGTCCCTCTGTGGCGCGAGACGAATGCGCCCCGTTGGCCCCGCCCCGCTTGTCCGTGCCGCGGAAGCTGGCCGCCGACGCCCACGCGGTGGAGACCAGCTGGGGGATGGACGGTCCGGAGGCGAGGATCTGGCCCTTGAGGGCAGCGACGTCGTCGGCCCCGATCAGTTCGTGATCCACCTCGGGAACGGGGTCCTGCCAGAGCTGCGGCTCCGGCACCCACGGGCCCAGGTAGCGCGAGACGGGTCCCATGTCGCGGTGCAACAGCTTGTACCACGCCTTGGCGAACGCGCCAGCGAGCTGGTCGGGGTTCTCGTGGAAGCGCTTCGAGATCGGCCCGTAGATCGGGTCCATCTTCAGCGCGAGGTCCGTCGTCAGCATGATGGGGGCGTGCCGCTTCGACGGGTCATGGGCGTCGGGCACGGTGCCCTGGGCCTCGGGGTCCTTGGGAGTCCACTGGTTGGCCCCGGCGGGGCTCGTCGTCAGCTCCCAGTCGTACTTGAACAGGTTGTCGAGGTACCCGTTGTCCCACTTCGTCGGCTCGTTGGTCCAGGCGCCTTCCAGCCCGCTGGTGACCGTGTCCGGCCCCTTGCCGGTGCCGAAGGTGTTGATCCAGCCGATCCCCTGATGCTCGACGGGGCAGGCCTCGGGCTCCGGACCGACGTAGTCCGCGCTCGCCGCTCCGTGGCACTTGCCGAAGGTGTGGCCGCCGATGATGAGGGCGGCCGTCTCCTCGTCGTTCATCGCCATGCGAGCGAAGGTCTCCCGGATGTCCCGGGCGGACGCCAGCGGATCCGGGTTGCCGTTCGGGCCCTCGGGGTTCACGTAGATGAGGCCCATCTGCACGGCGCCGAAGGGACCGGTGAGCTCGCGGTCGCCGCTGTAGCGCTCGTCGCCGAGCCACGTGTCCTCAGGACCCCAGAAGACCTCCTCGGGCTCCCAGATGTCCTCTCGCCCGAAGCCGAAGCCGAACGTCTCGAACCCCATCGATTCAAGGGCGCAGTTGCCGGCGAAGACGATCAGGTCGGCCCAGGAGATCTTCCGGCCGTACTTCTGCTTGACCGGCCAGAGCAACCGGCGCGCCTTGTCGAGGTTCGCGTTGTCGGGCCAGCTGTTGAGCGGGGCGAAGCGCTGCGCGCCGCTGCCACCACCGCCTCGTCCGTCGGCGATCCGGTACGTGCCTGCGGCGTGCCACGCCATCCGGATGAAGAGGCCCCCGTAGTGGCCGTAGTCGGCCGGCCACCAGTCCTGCGACGTGGTCATCACGTCCATGACGTCCTGCTTCAGCGCCTCCAGGTCGAGGGTCTTGAACTCCTCCGCGTAGCTGTAGTCCTCACCGAGCGGATTCGGCCGGGCCTGGTGCTGGTTGAGGACCTGCAGGTTCGGCTGATTCGGCCACCAGTCCTGGTTCGACCTCGGCCGGGTCGACTTGACGCTCGGGGCGTCGATGACTGGGTTCTCGCTCTCGCTGCCCTCGTTCTCGCTCTCGCTGCCCTGGTCAGACACGTGGGTCCTTTCTCCTGCTTCGTGGTTTTCCTGCTTGCGAACTCGTTGCCGGGACGCACTCGGGGCATCGGCCCCAGTAGATGACCTCGGCTTCGTCGATCTGGTAGCCCGAGTCGTCGGCGGCCGTCAGGCACGGGGTGACGCCGACCGCGCAGTCGACGTCGACCATCCGGCCGCAGGCTCGACAGATCAGGTGGTGGTGGTTGTCACCGACCCGGTTCTCGTAGCGCGCCGGCGACCCGGCCGGCTGGATGCGCCGTAGGACCCCCTTGTCGGTAAGGGCCGCGAGGGCGTCGTACACCGCCTGACGTGAGATGGCGCCGAACTCGGCGAGTACGACCGTGTAGATGTCGTCCGCGGTGCTGTGCGGTCCGTCGGACATCGCCTGCAGCACGGCCAGACGCTGCGCCGTGACGTGCAGACCGTGCCGGCGGAGAAGCGCCCCGTTGTCGAAGGATCTCTCCCTGGACACACCCGGACCGTACCCCCCATTGCTGGAGTCAGTCCAGATCTGGCTGGAGACGAACAGGGTGGTCACCTACCCGGGGTGCCCGGGTTCCCGGGGTCGTCCCAGTAGCGGACGATGGTGGACTGGCTGGCGGTGGCGAGCAGGGTCCCGTCGGTGGCCCACAGGTACACGTGGCCCTGACCGAAGCCGTTGGCGACGGCGTCGATGCGGATGTCGATCAGCACCCACTCGGTGGGCACCAGGCGGCCGATGCGAAGGGTGTTGTCGAGGCTGTTGCCGCCGGCGGGCTTGCCGAGGGCCTGGCCGATGCCGAAGGGCACGTAGTCGCCGAGGACCGCGAGGGCGGCCGCCGACGGATCGCCCAGCTCGGGGATGCGGGCCCAGAGGGCGGAGCAGCCGTCGGGCGAGGCGGCCCCGTCGAGGTCGGGGATGTCGCGCGCCGAGGCCATGCGCACGTCGAGGCGGCGCATGACGGAGTCCTCGGTGTCCATGCGGAACCCCCGGGGCCGGCACTCCTCGGGCGAGGGCACCTCCGGGCGGATCGGCCACGCCCCCTCCGCCTCCATGTCGCGGTGGCCGAGGGCCGCGTTGACGGTGAGGATCTCGGTGTCGGCCCCGTGGGCGACGGCCCGGGCCTGGGAGATGGCCCGGCCGGTGACGGGCACGGTGACGTCGACGTCCATCACCGAGGGGGGCCGGGCGTAGGACAGGTACTGGGCGGTGGCCCAGATCAGCGGACGCCCGGTGGTGCCTTCGAGGGCCTCGATGGCGGCGGCCAGCCCGCAGCCGCCGAAGAGGAACCCGTGGCCGGTGGAGAGGCCAGGCACCACCGGGAGGAACCAGCGGTTGGGGTTGTGCGTGGCCTCGAGGCCGAGGAACCGGCGGGCGTCCATCCGCTGGAACTCTAGGCTCCCGGCCATGTCCGACATCCCGTGGCAGGGCGACGCCTGCTCCCTCGTCGACGCGTTCCGGGCAGGCGAGCGCTCCCCCGTGGAGGAGTTGGAGGCCACCATCGCCGCCATCGAGGCGAGCGAGCTCAACACCTTCTCGTTCACCGACCTCGACGCCGCCCGGGCCCGGGCCGCCTCCGCCGACGTGGCCCTGCCCTTCGGCGGCGTGCCCATCGGCGTGAAGGAGCTCGACTCGGTGGAGGGCTGGCCCCACACGGAGGCGTCGCTCGTCTTCGCCGACCGCAGAGCCACCTACACCTCCACCATGGTGACCCGGCTGCGCGACCGGGGCGGTGTGGTGCCGGTGGGCCAGACCACCGCCAGCGAGTTCGGTGGCCTGAACGTGAGCATCACCAAGCTCAACGGGGTCACCCACAACCCGTGGCAGCGGGGCCGCACCACGGGCGGCTCGTCGGCGGGCAGCGCCGGGGCGGTGGCGGGCGGGCTGGTGAGCATCGCCAGCGGCGGCGACGGCGGCGGGTCGATCCGCATCCCCGCCGGCTTCTGCGGCCTGCTCGGCATGAAGGGCACCGCCGGGCGCATCCCCCGTGGGCCCCACACGTTGATCCACCCGATGACGGTGGTGGTGGGGTGCATGGCCCGCTCGGTGCGCGACGCCTGCCGCTGGTACGACGTGACCGGCGGGTACGACCCCCGCGACCCCTACTCGCTGCCCCGCATCGACGGCTGGGAGCGCGACCTCGGCACCCATGACCTGCGGGGCAAGAGGGTGGCCATCGTGCCCACCCTCGGCCTGGCCGTGGTGCGCGACGAGGTGCAGGCGTCGGTGGTGGCCGGCGCCGAGGCCCTCGCCTCCGACGCCGGTCTGGAGGTGGTCGACCTCGACGTGGCCCTCCCCGAGCTGGACATGACCTGGGCCCTCGCCAACCTGGCCGGCCTCAAGCTGGAGCTGGGCGACCGGTGGCCGGGCTGCAAGGACGACCTCACGGGCGAGATCGCCTTCGGCCTGGAGGTCGCCCACCAGATGGTGAACCTGGACATCGTGGCCCGGGGGGAGGCGGCCCGCACCGCCGCCAACGAGGGGATGGCCGCCGTGTTCGACCAGGTCGACTTCCTCATCTGCTCCACCAACCCCGACACCGCCTTCCCGGCGGACTGCTACCTGAGCACCCGGGTTGGCGGCCAGCAGGTGCCACCGGGCAACAACGGCGCTCTCACCATCCCGGCCAACATCAGCGGCAACCCGGCGGTGTCGGTGCCGGTGGCGCCGGTGGACGGCCTGCCGGTGGGCATGCAGATCATCGGCCGTCACCACGAGGACGCCCTGCTGCTCGACCTGGCCCGGCTGGTGGAACAGGAGCGACCCTGGCCGCTGGTGGCCCCCGGTTCGCCGATCTGACCTGTAACCCCGAAGGAGCGACATGAACGACTGGAACCGCCAGGTGATCGAGGAGTTCCGCGCCAACGCCGGCAAGGTGGGCGGGCAGTTCGAGGGCGCCCCGCTGCTCCTGCTGCACACCACCGGAGCCAAGAGCGGCGAGGAGCGGGTGAACCCGGTGATGTACCAGGCCGACGGCGACCGCTATGTGGTGTTCGCCTCCAAGGCCGGCGCCCCCACCAACCCGGACTGGTACCACAACCTGCGGGCCAATCCCCGGGCAACCGTGGAGGTCGATACCGACACCGCGGAGGTCACGGCCCGGGTAGCCGAGGGCGAGGAGCGCGACCGGCTGTGGGAGCGCCAGAAGCAGGAGTTCCCCGGCTTCGCCGAGTACGAGGCCAAGACCGACCGCGCCATCCCGGTGGTGGTGCTCGAGCCGGCGGGCTGAACGTCCGGCCGTAACACTGGCTCCTCCTCCGCTTCGCTCCCCCGGAGCGGGCTTCGCCCATCCGGGTGACATCTCACCCGCTGCTCCGCCTGGCGGACTGCGCAGTGGCGCCCGGCCGGCCTGCGCTCAGGCGGCCCGGGGCAATGGGTTGATCTCGGTGCCGTTGGCTCGGGTGAAGATGAGCTGGCCGTCGGGGCCGCGGGCGATGCCGAGGGTGCCGGCGTGGTGCATGTGGTGGTGCCGGGAGCACAGCAGGCACAGGTTGGCCAGGTCGGTGGGGCCCTGGGCGCCGACGGGTTGGAGGTGGTGGGCTTCGCACCACTCGGGGGGCCGGCCACAGCCCGGGACCACACAGCCTCGGTCACGGATGCGCAGGGCCCGTCGCTGGGCCCGGTTCGGCGTGGGGGTGGAGAGCCCCAGGTCCAACACGGTGGACCCTCCCTGGGTGATGACCCGGGCCACGTTGGCGTCGCAGGCCAGCCGCCGGGCCGTCTCGGGGGCGATGGGGCCGACCCCGTCGACCTCGCAGCGGCCCCCGGCCCGGCCCTCCAGGACCTCCAGGTCGACCACCGCGAAGATCAACGGCTTGGCCGGGGTGCTGGACTTGGGGTCGGTGGCCATGGCCCGGCGGGCCATCTCCACCAGGGCATCGGCCCGGCGCTGGGCGGCGGTGGTGCCCGCCGAGCCGTCGGCGCAGCCCTGCTCGGCCCGGTACAGCTCCTCGCTGATCGACTCCAGGGCTCGCTTCACGATGCCGGTGGCCTCGGGGTCGAGGGACCCGTCGAGGTGCCCGACCCCGTCCAGGCCGGTCGAGAGGTGCACCCGGCGACGGTCATGGGCCTTGGCCGCCCGGTCCTCGGCGCCGTCGGCGTCGACCTGGGCCATCCACCAACGCACCAGCCGGGCGACGTGATCCACACTGAGGGTGCCGACCTGCTCCAACAGCATCTCCTCGTCGGCGGCGAACGCCTCGGTGGTGCGGTCGTTGATGCCCCCCAGCACCAGCCGGGCCCGGCGCATCCCAACCTCTGGGATCGCGGCGGCGGTCACCGGGTGCTCCCGCAGGCGGTGGGCGTCGCGGACCGCGGCCCGAGCCTCACCCCAGCTCATCGACCCGTTGTGCACCAGCCAGGACGGCCCGTTCACGAACGCATCGGCCGCCCAGCCCTGCCGGGCGTCCCACTCACCCACCGCCCCCAACACGGCGGCCTCGACCTGGGAACGCAGCTCCAGCAGGGCGCCCAGGTGCTCGGACAGGGCGGCGCCCGACAACGACGCCGGGTCCACGTTCAACAGCTCGCTCAGATCCATCACGCGCTCGCATCAGACGACGACAGCCGGCGGGGGAAGCGAACTGACATGCACAACGTACAGAAGTTCGTGAGCAGTTGCAACTCTTTCGACGAGATTCTCCGACGATATGGGAGAATCACCAGCCGGGGTACTGCGCCCACCAGTCGTCTCCTGACGGAGGCTCGAACCGCTCGCGCCAGAGGTCATCGGCGATCCGAGCGACGACGTCGCCGAGCTCGAGACGATCGACCCACTCGCGTGGCAACCAGGCCTCGCCGTGCGCGGCGCCGACGATGTTCCCGCAGATGGCGCCGGTGGAGTCGCTGTCGCCCGAGTGGTTCACCGCAGCGACGACGGCTGAACGCGGGTCCGGTGCGCCGAGCGCGCAGCCGACGGCGATGGCGAGTGCCTCCTCGCCCACCCAGCCACCGCCGAGCCGCTCGAGCTCGCTCGGACGGGGAGGGCCGTGCCGGCCCAGGCGCACCGCCTCGTCGAGGGCGGCGAGCGTCTCCCCATGGCTCGGGTGCCCCAGGAGCAGCCGGCGTGCGGCCTGAACGGCGACGGCGACCGGATCGCCGCCAGCGAGGTGCGAGACGATGGCGGCAAGGGCGCCAGCAGGGAGCCATCCGCTCGGGTGCCCGTGGGTGATGGCGGCGACCTCGCAACCGAGCTGGAAGGCTCGCTCCGGGTCGCCGACGAGCAACCCGACGGGGGCGACCCGCATCACGCCGCCGCACCCCTTCGAGTCGTTCAGCGGCTGGTCAGTGGCGCCCAGCTTCCCGGAGTGCAGAGCGGACAGGCAGGTGTTCCCTGGCGCCCGTCGGTGGTGCAGCCGGCCCTCGGCCACCAGCCAGCCGTCCGGGCCCTCGCCTCCTAAGCGGGCACCAGCTTCGGCCCAGCCCACGCCCTGGGTGTACAGCCACCGGAGGTAGGCGTGATGGACCACGCTCGGCACGTGGCAGATGCCCTTCGACCGGCCCCGCACAGACGCACGGATCAGGCCCTCGGCGGTGAACAGGGTCATCTGGGTGTCGTCGGTGACCTCCCCCATGTCGCCCAGGAAGCCCCGGACCCCGGGCGGCCCGAGCTGGCGGTGGATCTCCGACAGCGGCCAGAACTCCACCTTCGCGCCGAGGGCGTCGCCGATGGCACCGGCCAGCAGGCAGCCACGGAAACGGTCTCGCAGCTGCTCGCTAATCGACGGACTCGCCGACGTCGTCGAGGAGGATCGCGACAACAGCCTCGGCCACGTCGCGGTCATAGGGCCCAGCTGCGACGAGCTGGTCGATGATGCGGTCCCGAGGCTGGTCGAGATCGAGTTCACCGGGGATGATCACCGGGCCACCTCGTACACCTGGAGCACCTCGTCGCCGTAGTGGTTGATGACCTTCACGGCGATCTTGCCGGTGCCGGGCACGGGGAAGGGGCGGCTCACGGTGGAGTAGAGCGACGCCCAGGCGTCCTCGTCGATGTCGGCCCTCAGCGCCTTGCGCAGGCTCTCGTAGGGCTTCGGGCCGCCGGTGAAGTAGGCGTGGCGCACGAAGAAGCTGCGGCCGTCGTAGTCGGTGTCGACGAACCAGGCGGCGATGTCGTCGGTGGACGACGGCCGCACCTCGCCGGTGGTGGGGTCGTAGACGTCGAGGCCCCGCACCTCCACGGTGACCTCACCGCCGTCGACCCGTAGGTCGATGTCGGGCTCGCCGAAGACCATGAACAGGTTGCCGGCGCCGGTCTTCTTCAACAGCTCGTCGCCCATGGCTAGGTCGGGGTTGGCCTTGGACAGGAGCACCCGCATGCGGCCCACCTTGCGCTCGGACAGGTCGCTGTTGATCTCGGTGGACTGCTGCCAGGCGCTCGGGTCGAAGGCGAACCCCACCACCAGCAGCAGGTCGAAGCCGGGCACGGCCCGGGCCGCCTCCTGGGCGGCGCTCACGATCTGGCGGGGCCCCACGGTGCCGTGCTCGGGACCGAGCGAGACCGCCACCCGCACCTCGGCACCGTCGGTGTCGGTGGAGACGCCCTCGGCCTGGATCCACTCCCCCGCCCACGGCTCGAGCCGGTCGAAGGCCAGCCGCTCGCCTTTGTACGTGTTCTGCACGCCGGCAGCCCGCAGGTTGTCGAGGATCATGGCCTCGAAGGAGACGACCTCGCCGTCGGTGTCGACCGGGGCGGGCGCCTCCTCCTCGGCGGCCAGCATGCGGTGGGGCGACAGGCTCTCCACCGTGAACCGGCCCGACACCCGCACCCGCTTGGGATCGACGTAGGGCTGGTCGACCAGCAGTTCCACCTCGGCGTGGCGGGCGATGGCCCGGTCGATGTCCTCCCGGGACATGCCTTCGTGGATGTCGGGGTTCTGGGCGATTGAACCGAGTGTCACGTGGGGCACCCGCTTGTACACGAACCCCTGGCGCACGTCGCCGCCGAAGTCCCGCAGCGGGGTGGGCGCGCCGGTGAGCTCGGCCTCCTTGCGGGCCCCCTCCACCGAGTCGGCCAGCAGGTAGGACGGGTACCGGGCGGCCATGAGCCGGGTGCGGGCCAGGGCCAGGGCAACCCTGGCCGTGTCGGCGGTGATCCACCGCCGGCCCCACTGTTCGGCCACATAGGCCGTGGTACCCGCCCCGCACGTGGGATCGAGCACGAGATCGCCCGGGTCCGTCGTCATGAGCAGGCAGCGCTCGATGACTCTGGTGTTCGTCTGAACGACGAACACTCGATCAGTCGCGCCTTGGGTGTCCGACCAAACGTTGTCGAGCTCCTGCACCGGGAAATCCTCTGCGAAGAAGACGTAACCAGGCGTCGCTCCAGGAGCCTCTACGCGATTAGCAGTGAGCAGCTTCGCCATCCCCGGCACGTTGGTCTTCCAGCTCTTGCCGCCACCTGGAAAGAAAGAACGCCCGTCCATGTCGAAGCGGAACACACAACTCTCGGTCCGTCCAGCTGAAACGAGGTCGGTCAAGCGGTACGGCCGGGAACCCGCCGGAGCCGCAGCGGGATCGGTCATCTCCGTGACCGTCATCTTCCGCCGGGAGCCATCCTTCTGCTCCAGACGAGTGAACTGTGTATCCGCTCCGGTTCCCCTTCGCTTGAAAAGCCGTCGAAACTTCACTGCGTCGATCGACTTTGCGAACCAAATGAGGTGGTCATAGATCTGTGGGACCAACGTCGTTCGAAGTGGGATCTTGGTTCGGAAGGAGAGCGTCGCGCAGAAGTTCTCGGCGCCGAAGACCTCGTCCATCAGCGCCCGCACGAGGTGGACGTTCTCGTCTCCGATCTGGACGAAGATGCTGCCGGTCTCGGTGAGCAGCTCCCTCGCCACGGTGAGGCGGTCGCGCAGGTACGTGAGGTAGGAGTGGATGCCCAGCTCCCAGGTATCGCGAAAGGCCTTGACCACCTCGGGCTCGCGTGAGGCGTCGGTGACCTTGCCGTCCTTCACGTCGCGCTTGCGGGTGCTCACCTGCCAGTTGGAGCCGAATTTGATGCCATAGGGCGGGTCCACGTAGATCATCTGGACCTTGCCCCGCAGGTCCTCCTTCTCGGCCAGGCTGGCCATCACCGCCAGGCTGTCGCCGAGGATCATGCGGTTCGACCAGTTGCCCTTGTCGTGCTCGTAGAAGTCGACCATCTCGAAGTCGTCGAGACCGTCGAAGTCCGAGAACAGGGTGAGCTCGGGCTCCTGCTCGCCGGCGGCCGCCGTCTTGCGCAGGTTCTCCACCAGGGCCTGGGGCACCACCTTCTCCTGCACGTAGATCGGCACCACCGGCACCTCGAGGCCGGCCCGGTCCTGGGCGTCCTTGCCCTTCCAGACGAGCTGGGGGTCGAGCGACGGGTCGCGGGGGTAGAGGAGCGACGGCGGGCCGCCGGCCGGGTCCTCCACCAGGTGGGCCAGCTCGCTGGTGGGGATGGTGGTGCGGCGGTCGCCGTGGCGCACCGACTCCACCGGCGTCGACTTCGCAGCCGCCTTCGGCGCGGTGGAACGGATGCGGCGGGCCATCAGGGGATCCTCTCGGCGGGGGAGGCGCTGGCGTGGGCCACCACGGCGGCGCGGACGGTGGCGTGGGCATCCCACGGGTCGGTGACCTCCACCGCCGCCCACCGGCCGAGGCCGCCGTGGCCGTTCACGGCCGGCACCCACAGGTCGCGGGTGGTGGCCACCTTCTCGGCCTTGGCGTCGGTGCGCTGGCCGGTCACCTCGATGACCAGGTTGAGGAGGTCGTCGGGGCCGAGGCCGTCGTCGATGCCGGCGATGAAGTCGGGCACGTAGGCGTGGGGCCGGCCGGCGGCCGTGTAGGGGATGGTGAAGCCCAGGCCCTGGTTCTTCACGTACCGGACCACCTCCGGAAGCTCCTCGAGGGCCTGGGCTAGGCGGCTCTCCCAGCCCGAGTCCTCGGCCACGTGGCTCACGTGGCAGCGGTCGGGGCGGGTGGGCCAGCACTTCTTGACCGTTTCGAAGTCGACGGCGGCGGTGGAGCCCAGCGGCTCCCACTCCCGCAGCACCGGCCGCAGGCGGGAGAACCCGTGGGCGGTGCGCACGATGCCCCGGTGGATGCGGGCCACGGCGTCGGCCTGGCGCTCGGCCAGGAGGAGGAGCTGGGGGAAGGCGTTGTCGCGCAGCACGAGGCCGTGCGGGTCGGCCATCCAGCGCTTGACGATCCCGAGGAGGGTGGGGAACAGCCACACCTTGGGCTCGCCCTCGTGGCCGGTGAACTCGGTGTGCAGCAGCCGCTTGGCCAGATGGAAGGTCACCTCCTGCTCCCGCACCCGACGCAGCTCGTCGAGAGTGTGCACCTCGAGCTCCCCGACGATGCCGGCGACGTCGGTGGTGGTGGGAACGTCGCGGGACGACAGCACCAACTCGGAGGTCTTGTCGAAGGAGGCGTCGAGGCGGTCGTCGTCGTCGAGCTCCCAGCGGTAGCCGACCACGTGGGGGAAGATGATGGCCGCCGCCTCCCGCTCAGGGAGGGCCCGCACCCGGGTGGTGGGCTTGGGCGGCTTCGGGGTGGGGCCGGTGCCGTCGGTGGGGATGAAGGAGAACGGGATGCCGTAAACCTCGGCGTACTCGGGCGGGAACCGTTCGCCGTCGTCGCTCTGCTCGACGGCGTAGGAGCGACGGCGCAGGCCACGGCCCACCACCTGCTCGCAGAGGAGCTGAGTGCCGAAGGCCCGCACGCCGAGGATGTGGGTGACGGTGTTGGCGTCCCAGCCTTCGGTCAGCATCGACACCGACACCACGCAGCGCACCTGCTCGCCCAGCTTCCCGGGCTTGCCGACGGTGTTCATGACCTCGCGGAGGAGATCCTCGTCACCCACGTCGTCGGCGGCGCCGGCGCCGTGGCGACGGGCGTGCTCGGCCTTGAGCTCGGCGATCTCGGTGGCGGCGGCGGCCTTGAACTCGGGGCTCATCGTCCCGCCCGACTCCAGCTCGGCCGAGTCGATCAGCACCGTCGACGGGCGGGACGTGAGCCGGCCGTCGACCACGTTGGAGAACAGCTTCAGATGCCCGGGCACGACGGAGCCGTCGGCCTTCACCCACCCGGCGACCCAGTCGAAGACCATCTTCGACACGGCCGTGTTGTTGCAGACCACGATGAACACCGGCGGTGTGGCCGACACCCCGGCCTGGTCCCAGCGGCGGTAGGACGTCGCGTAGTTGCCGTAGAGGCTCTGGAGGGCCCCCTCCAGCACCGACGGGAGCAGCGGCTCGGTGGGCGCCGCCAGCTCCTTGGCCGGCCGCTTCTTGGGGAGCTGATCGCGGATGCGCAGCCACAGGTTTCGGTAGGTAGGGGCGTCGTCGTCGCGGTTGGCGGGGGCGGCGTCGTCCTCCACCGGCACCCGGGGGATCTTCACCAGGCCGGCCTCGATGGCGTCGACCAGCCCGAAGTCCGACACCACCCACGGGAACAACGTCCCCTCCCGGTACCCGGAGCCCGACAGGAAGAACGGCGTGGCCGAGAGGTCGTACACCGTCTTCACGCCCAGCTTGGCGTGCACCGCCTCCAGACCGCCCACCCACACCCGGCCCTCGGCCTCGCGGTCGCGGGCCTCGGCCTTCTCGTCGGCCGACAGCTTGAGCCGGCCGCCGCCGTTCGAGGCGGCCGCCAGCACGTCGGATGGGACCGCCTTGGTGCGGTAGCAGTGGTGGGCCTCGTCGTTCAGCACCACGATGCTGCGCTTGGTGCGAAAGGCCCGGCACACCCGCAGCACCATCTGGTCGGGCGTCTCGGTGAACACGCCCTCCGTGTCGGCCCGCCCCCGGGTGAGCAGGGCCTTGGTGGTGCGGGCCGCGTTCACCTTCTCCCGGCGCTGGAACTGGTGGAAGTTGGCGATCACCACGGTGGCCCGGCTCAGGCGGGCCCGCAGCTCGGGCGGCACCACGTCGCGCTCGTCGTAGTAGTTGCCCGGGTCGGACGGCTCCAGCACCCGGAGGCGGTCGCGGATGGTGATGCCCGGGCAGGCCACCAGGAAGGCGTCGGTGAAGCGGCCGTCCTGGGGGTTGGCCGCCTTGTTGAGGGTGTGCCAGGCGATGAGCATGGCCATCACCACCGTCTTGCCGGTGCCCGTGGCCATCTTGTGGGCCACCCGGTACAGGCCGGGGTTGTGCTCGTCGGCGTAGTCGCGGAGCTGGTTCTGGAAGAAAGCGCCGCCGGTGTCCTTGTGGGCGAACTCGGCCAGGTAGATGGCCGTCTCCAGGGCCTCGATCTGGCAGAAGAAGAAGCGCTTCTCCCGGGCCGGGTCGGTCCAGTGGTCGAGCAGGCGGCGGGTGGTGGCGGTGACCCCGGGATGGCCGAGGGCCCGCCAGCGGTCGACCTGGTCGCGCACCTGGTTGACGAAGGTGTTCTCCACCACCCGGTCGACGCGCTCCTCGGCGTACTCGAGCTCGGCCTGGGCCGAGCGGCCGCCCCGCTTCTTCACTGCCGGGATGGGCGTGAGGTGGCTGCTGCGCCGCCGGCCGTCGACCACTTCGTCGGTGATCCCGTCGTCGTCGAAGCGGACGTGGCGCGCCGGCGCCTCGAACGGCGAGTTCAGGATCGGGTTGTCGATCCGCCGGTTGGCCACTCACGCTCCCCTCGGCCGTCGGGTTCAGCGATGGTAGGCGCCGCCCGGAACGACCGCTGCCGGGTGGCGACGATGAAGTCTCCCAGCCCAGCGCCACGCCAGTGGCAGCATGAGTCCGTGCCCACTCCTCCCATCTCGTACCTCGACCGGCTTCGGGCCGAGCTAGGTGGGGTCACGTCGGATCTGGACGCACTGCTTGACCGATCGGTGATCGTGAACGTGAACCCGAACACATCCGGCAGCGGCCTGGTGTTCCTGGATGCTGCCGAGTGGGGGTGGGCGTCGAGCGACGCCGCAACCTCCATTATGCAGATGCAACTCCTTGGCCGTTATCGCGCCTGGTTCGCCCAGTTCCGGCGCCTCTTTGCCCACCCAACCCCCCTCATCGCGGCCAAGATCGAGAAGAGCGACGAGTTCGTTCGCCGGTGGATTGAGCGGGACGGAACCTGGGACCATTCCATCCCGGCAACCATCGGTCGCGCCAGGGAGATCGCATCGGAACAGATGGCGGCCTTTACCGAACTGCTCGATCTCGCCGCCGCCAACGCCACCGGGCAGTTGCGACTCGTTCCCGACACCAACGCCCTGATCCGCAACCCCGACGTGGCTTCGTATGGCCGCACGCTCGGCACGGACACCTTCCTGGTCCACCTCGTCCCAACCGTTTTGGGCGAACTCGATGTCCTGAAGGATCGCGGCAAGACCCCGGAGCTGCGCACTCAGGCGCAGGGTGTGATCCGCCGCCTCAAGGGGTTGCGAGACAAGGGCAACCTCGCAGCCGGCGTCAAGGTCACCAGGTCCGTCACCGTGCAGACGGAAGCCCGGGAGGTCGATGTTCGGAGCGTGCTCGATTGGCTCGATCCATCTGTACCCGACGACCGAATCCTCGCGGCGGCCCTGCGGCTTCAAAGCGAACACCCTGCGTCGCCGGTCGTCCTCGTTTCGTCGGATCTGAACCTTCAGAACAAGGCCGATGCGGTTGGGTTGCCGTACGTCGAGACTCCCCCGAGTCCAGCCAGTCAGCGTGCTGAGCTGTCAGCGTCGATCGTTTGGCGATCCGCGGACGGGCAGGGGCATTCGCCGTACATCACCCTCCGAAATGTCGGACCTGCGGCTGCGTGTGAGATCGATTACGACGTCAGCACGCCCATCGAGGCGGGACCGCCACTTTTCAAGGCGGGTCCGTGGCATGTGCCTCGCCTCGGGCGCGGGGAGACTGACGAGCAGGCGATCTCGGGGTTCTACCCCGAGGTTGTCGCGGTCACGGCCACTTGGCGGGATGGGAACGGAGAGAACGAGCTCTCGTGGCCGATCGACTTCCCCCCACGGCCGGAGCGCTACCGGCCGGCCCCGAGGCGGATCCGATGAACAGCGAGCGGGTTGAGTCCGGCTGCTGGGTCAAATGACGTGTAGCTGGCTCAGCCGCCAGAACCGAACGGGTTGTCGATCACCAGGCCGGCGATCCGCCGAGCCGCTGGCAGGTCCCCGGTGAGCAGACGCCCCGCCCCGGCCCGGCGGGCGGCCTCGATGATGAGGGCGTCCCAGAACGACAACGTGTGCTTCTCCTCGAGCTGTGACGCAGCCAGGATCAGGGGCGGGTCGATGAGTACGACGGGCCAGGCCGAGTACACGTCGATGAGCTCCCTCGCTTCCCGTCGCTCCATTGGCGGGTCGAACTTGCGGGTGACCACCACGTACAGCTCTTGGAGAACCTGCGTGCTGATCGCACCGGTGCGGGTTCGCCAGAGGTGGGCCAGAACCGACTGAGCCAACGGCTGCTTGGTTGTCTCACTCGCGTCGTGGGCGTAGGCCAACACGTTGGTGTCCACGAAGACTGGCGCGGTCGAAACCAGGTTCATCCCGCGTGAAGGTCGTCGCGGCTCCAACGCCGGCCGCCGCGGGCTCGAGCTGAGGTCAAGGCCCGTTCCGCCCGTCGCTGTGCGTCTTCGTAACGAGCGTCGGCGTCGACGATCCGCTCGAGCTCTTGGGCGACCAGCGCGCTCACCGATGTGCCCCGCCGGGCGGCCATCACCTTCGCCCTGGTGATCACGTCGTCATCGAGCTGCACCGTCAGGTTGCGCTTGCTCACCCTCACGCCTCCGTAGATGGCTGTGTTCCACAGTATGATACGTGGTCCGCCTCAGGCAGGCTGTTCGTGGGTCGCTACGCTTCGCGGCCGTCGCCCGCCGAGGAGGTCCCGTGCCCGACGTCCAGACCGTCCGTGGTCCGATCGACACCGCCGAGCTCGGGCGCACCTACATGCACGAGCACGTCTTCGTGCTCACCCCCGATGTGCAGCAGAACT
>JAUJNP010000014.1:0-13342 GCA_030448105.1 Acidimicrobiales bacterium
ACGGCGCCCGAACCCGCTGGCGCGTCTGGAGTGGCTGGTGGCCGACGGAAGCGGTCTACGGCAGCCGCGAGGAGGCCGAGGGGTCCGCCGACTCGGTGAACAAGCGGCTGGAGGTGATGGGGAGCACGCTCAGGCTGACCGTTCGTCCGGAAGAGGAGGAGGGCGCGACCTGGGCCACCGAGGACGCCGTGAGGGAGGGCCAACTGCCGCCGTCACGATGAAGGCCACGCGCCGGTGGGGCCGGCGTTTCTTATGTATGATAGAACGTGGGCCACACATAAGAAAACGGGTAATACCTCCGCGAAAGTATTACGCCCCTTGCGGGCCGGCCGCCTGATTGGGGCATCAGGCGAACCTATCCACGGCCCTACATCCGAACTTCGGGCTCGTGCGCAGCAGGTCCTCCAGCGCCTCTCGCTCTAGGGCCTCGCGCGTCGTGCCCCGGGCGCTGAAGCGCGCCGCCACGGAGCCGTCCGGGCGCCGCAGCGCGGGCGCGTCCGGGTCGCCGGCCAGGTCCAAGCGGTAGCCTTCGGGCAGCTTCAGTGAGTTACATGCTTCTCCCACGCATTAGTGAACGTTGCTCGATGGCGTTCGGATCATCCCTTGCTCACCAGTGGGCGTGGAAAGGGGGTTCTCCGAAGTTCGGAAAGAGCGGAGCCAGAATGTCGTACTCCGGCTCCACTCTTCGCTAGGCTAGTGGACATCGGCCTACACCTGGCCGGCGAAGAGCATGGCGTTGGCGCCGACGGCCAGGGCCGTGCCCACCAGCAGCACTGGGGGGCGGGCCGGCGGCGCCGCCGGCGGCAGGGCGGGGACGGCGTCGACCCGGCCGGTCGCCGTCGTACCCACCGTGGCGGTCGTGCCGGTGGCGGTGGTGGCGCCGGTCGCGCTGGTGGCGCCGGTCGTGGCAGTGGCGCTGGTGGCGCTGACCGAGGTGCCGGCCGTGCTCATCGGGCCGCCTCGCCGACGGCCTCCCGGCGGTCGAGCAACGGCTCGGCCGAGGTGACCTCGGGCGGTTCGGCGAAGTTGTCCGGCGCCGGGGGAGAGGCGGTGGCCCACTCCAGCGTGTGGCCCTCCCACGGGTCGTCATCGACGCGGGCTTCGTCACCCGTGGCTCGCCGCCCCTTGAGCCCGCCCAGCAGGCCGAGCACGGCCAGGAGCACGCCGAGGATGGTGATGGCGCCGCCGGCGGCCGACACCGCGTTGAGGGCCTCGATGCCCACGCCCGCCTCCCGGCCTTCGCCGAACGCACCCGACAGCAGGTCGGGGAAGGCGAGGAGCACCGTTCCGATCAGCAGCACCAGGGCGGCCAGCCGTCCCGGCCCTTCGGCGAGGGGCCGCCCGAGGATCTTGGTGGCCCAGTACCAGAGGGCGCCGAGGCCGGCGATGGTGGCGGCCAGGGTCGTGTAGTGCACCTGGGCGGTGTCGAACAGCGTGCCCTGGAGGTCGAAGCGCCCGATCGACGAGATGGCGCCGGCCAGCACCGCCACCAGCAGCATGAGGAGGGAGGCCACCGCGAACAGCAGCGGGCTGATCAGCCGGGGGCGGCCCCCGCGGATGGTGGTGGCCCACCCGCCCAGGAGGGCCAGCACCGGCAGGATGGCGAGGATGGCCATGGCGTCGTAGACCGGCTGGCGGACCGCCCCCTCGTACACCGCGGTCTGGGCGAAGGCACCGAAGCCGAGCGCCCCGAAGGCGGCGATGGCCCCGAAGGCCACCGGGCGGCGGGCGGTGCGGGCCCCGGCCGCCACGGGGATGACGTCGCCGATGAACCCGAGAGCGGGGAGGGCGAAGGCGTACACCTGGGGCAGGAAGAACGCCCACCGGACCCGGGCGTAGATGGTGGCGTTCTCACCGAAGGCGACCCGCCCGTAGCGGTGGTCCACGAAGATGAGCAGCAGCATTCCGACGAGGACGGGCAGGGTGAGAAGCCACAGCACCCCGGCCACGAGCATCGACCAGGCGAACAGCGGCACCCGGGCCAGGTCCATGCCCGGCGCCCGGAGGGTGAGCACGGTGGTGACCACGCAGAGGGCCCCGAGGAGCAGCGCCACCAGCACCATGGCGAAGGAGGCCACCCAGAGGCGCACGCCGTCGGCACTTCCCCCGCCGGGCCCGCCGTTGATGGCGTAGGCGGCCAGCAGGAGAGTGCCGCCGACCAGCCACCCCCAGAAGGAGGCGGCGGCGGCGCGGGGGAAGGCCACCGTGGTGGACCCCACCTGGAGGGGGACGACGCAGAGGGCGATGCCGAGCAGCAGGGGCAGGAGGAAGAGGAACACCGACGCCGTGCTGTGCAGGGTGAAGACCTGGGCGAAGGTGTCCCGGCTGAGGATGGTGTCGGCCCGGGAGCCGTCGACCCGGTCGATGCCGAGGAGCTGGCCGGCCACCCCGGCCACCAGCACGAACACCAGGGCGGCCCCGATGTAGAGGCGTCCGACCACCTTGTGGTCGCCGGTGCCCACCACGCCGGCCAGGCCCCCCGGCGCACGGGTCTCGACTGCCGGGGTGGGCTCGGCCCGACTGGCGGCCACGGCGCCGGTGCGCGGGGTGTCGATGACGGTCATGGGCGGCTCGGGTCGGGACAATACACAGGGCCGATCCCGGCTCCGAAACCGCTCATCGTCCCCGTACGAGCTGGTCGAGGGCCATGGCGCCGAACAACAGGGTGATGTAGGTGATGGACCAGCTGAAGAGGCGCATGGCCATCCGGGAGGAGGGGTCGCGCAGCAGGCGCAGGGCCATCCACAGGTAGGCGGCGCCGAGCACCACGGCGGCCCCCAGGTAGAGGTGGCCCATGCCCGCCACCGGCGAGAACACCAGCGTTAGGGCCCACAGCAGGGCGGTGTAGGCGACGATCCGGATCGATGTGGTGCGCAGGCTGGCCACCGCCGGCAGCATCGGCACGTCGGCCGCCCTGTAGTCGTCGGAGTACTTGATGGCCAGCGCCCAGAAGTGGGGGGGCGTCCACACGAAGATCACGACGAAGAGCACCACCGGCGCCCAGTCGAGGCGCCCGGTGACCGACGACCACCCCACCAGCACAGGCACCGCGCCGGCGGCCCCCCCGATCACGATGTTGCTGGTGGACGTGCGCTTCAGCCACAGCGTGTAGACGAACACGTAGAAGAGGCAGGCCGAGGTGGCGAGCACCGCGCTGAGCAGGTTCACGGCCCCCCACAGCACGGCGAAGGCGGCCACCTCGAGGGCCACGGCGAAGGCTAGGGCGGGGGCCGGCTCGATCTCCCCGGTGACGAGGGGCCGGCCCTTGGTGCGCTCCATCAGCCGGTCGATGTCGCGGTCGACGAACATGTTGATGGCGTTGGCGCCACCGGCCGCCAGCGCGCCGCCGAGCACGGTCCACAGCACCAGCCCGCCCGGGGGCAGGCCCTGCGCCGCCACCACCTGGGTGGGCACGGTGGTCACCAGCAGCAGCTCGATGATCCGGGGCTTGGTGAGGGCCAGGTAGGCAGCAGCCCGCGAGCGCGACGGCGCGACACGAGCCGGGGCCTGGTGCACGGCCGTCACCCTAGGACCGCCCCGCCCGACCGAGCCAGGTGGACCCGCCGACTGCGGCGGGGATCGTTCGGGCTGAGACGGTTGTCTTTCCGACGTCCTCAGCCCGAACGTCGTCGGCCGCCGGGCTGCGGGCGCCGAGGTTGTCAGACCCCCTTGGGATGCTGTGCCCATGACCGCCCGCAGCGTCGACACCGCCATCGCCCGGCTGGCCCGAACCCAGCACGGCGCGTTCAACCGGCGCCAGGCCATGGCGGCCGGCGCCACGCTGCAGATGATTGCTCGGCGTCTGGCCGCGGGCGCCTGGCTGCAGCTCGGACCAGGCGTCTATGCCTTGGCCGGCAACGATCCCACGTGGCATCGCCAGCTGAAGGCGGCGCAGCTGTCGATCCCCGGGGCGGTCGTGTCCGGCACCGCCGCTGCCGCCCTCCACCGCCTCACCGGCTTCCGGCGGGGCCGGCCGGAGATCACGGTGCCACCGACCGGGTCCCGTCGCTGCGCCCTGGCGGTCGTCCGGCGCAGCCCGTTCGTCGAGGCCACCACGAGGGACCGCATCGCGGTCACCACCCTGGCGTCAACCTTCGTCGACCTCGCGGCGCGGGTGTCGTCGAAGCGACTCGGTCGAGCCTTGGACGACCTCGTCGTCGCCCGCCGGTTCGAGGTCGCGGCCCTGGCCGAGCGCTACGTTGCCGTCGCCCATCACCGCCCGGCCGGCGCCGCCACCATCAGCGAGCTGCTCGAGCGGCGAACCGACGGATGGGTTCCCACCGAGAGCGAGCTGGAGGACAAGCTCGACGAGGTGCTGGTGGAGGCGGGGGTGCCGGGCATCGTCCGGCAGTTCCGCCCCCCGTGGCGCACGGCCGAACGGGAGCGGGTAGATGTGGCCGTCCCCACCGGCCGGGTGATCATCGAGGCCGACGGGCGGCGCTGGCACACTCGGGTGGAGGACTTCGACCGGGACCACGCCCGGAACAACCTGGCCGTGCTCATGGGCTGGCGCCCGCTCCGCTATGGGTGGTTCGACCTCACCCGCCGCCGGGCCGAGGTGGTCGACGAGCGCCGGGCCCTTGCCGTCGAACTGCGCGTGCTGCTGGCGAAGGCGCCCGATCACGCTGCCTGAGAGGGTGCAGCGTCGCCGTACCATCACGCCTGTGGCCCTACCCCGCGTTTCGCCGGCCGCCTACCGTCGCATCACCGCGGTGGCCCTGTGGCTGCTGGTGTTCATCGTGGTCACAGGGGCGGCGGTGCGGCTCACTGGGTCGGGGCTGGGCTGCTCGGACTGGCCCACGTGTGAGGAGGGCCGGATCGTGGCGCCCCTCGAGCTGCACCCGATGGTCGAGTTCGTGAACCGGACCATCACCGGCCTCGTCTCCCTGGCGGTGGCGCTGGCCGTGCTGGGCTCGCTGCGCCGCACACCTCGGCGGCGCGATCTCACCTGGCTGTCGCTTGGCCTGGTGGCCGGCGTGGCCGCCCAGATCCTGCTCGGCGGGCTGGTGGTGCTCTTCGACCTCAACCCCGTGCTGGTGCAGGGCCACTTCGTGGTGTCGATGGCCCTCGTCGCCGACGCGGTCGTGCTCCACCACCGGGCCGGGCAGCCCGACGAGGGGCGGCGCCCGCTCGTGTCGCCGGACCTCCGGCGCCTCGCCGCCGCCCTGGTGGCGGCGGCCGCGGTGGTGATCCTCAGCGGCACCGTCGTCACCGGGGCCGGTCCCCACGCCGGCGACGTCGAGGCCAAGCGCCTCGGCGTCGCCGTGCACGATGCCGCCCGGGTCCACGGCACGGCCATGGTCCTGTTCCTCGCCGGAGTGCTGGCCGCGGTGTGGCTCCTGCGCCGCGACGGCGCGCCGGCCGCCGTGCTCCACCGCGCCCAGGGCCTGCTCACCGTGCTCGTGCTGCAGGCGGCGGTGGGCTACGCCCAGTACTTCACGGGGATCCCGGCCCTACTGGTGGGCCTGCACGTCCTCGGGGCCTGCCTGGTGTGGATCGCAGTGCTGCGCTTCGCCCTCGGGCTGTCGGCACCGGCCGGCGGTCCGCGAGACTTCCCCCATGACGACCCGGGCCACGACCGTGCCGCCGGAGACGGAGACGGCGCCGGTCGAGACGTGGTCGCCCTCGGATGACGCCCAGGTCGAGCCCGACCTCCCCTGGATCGTGCTGGTCTGGAACGACCCCATCAACCTGATGTCCTACGTCACCCTCGTCCTGCAGAAGTTGTTCGGCTACAGCCTCGAGAAGGCCACCGCCTTGATGCTCGACGTGCACCACAAGGGGCGGGCGGTCGTGTCGAGCGGCCCTCGGGAGAAGGCCGAGCTCGATGTGTTCCGGCTCCACGAGCACGGCCTCTGGGCCACCATGCAGCAGGACCGCTGAACGGTTGGGCTTCTTTCGCCGGCCTCAGCTGCTCGAGCGCGGCGCCGATGGCCGCTACGCCCTCCACCTGGGCGAGGGCAAGCGCCGGCTGCTGGCCTCGTTGGCCGACCAGCTCGAATCCCTGCTCACCGAGGATCCCGCCGACCCGGGACTGCGCCGACTCTTCCCACCGGCCCACGCCGAAGACCCCCGCCTCCAGGCCGAGTGGGAGGCGATGCTGGGCGACGACCTGCGGTCAGCCCGCCGGGCCCAGCTCGACGTGCTGCGCTCCACCGCCACCCGCACCGACCTGGACGAGGCGGAGGTCACGGCGTGGATGCAGGCCGTCAACGCCCTGCGCCTGGTGGTGGGCACCCGCCTCGACGTGTCCGAGGATGACCTCGGCCCCCCCGACCGGGACCATCCCGAGGCGCCCGCCTACGCCCTCTACGACTTCCTGGGCTGGCTGCTCGAGCGCACCGTCGCCTCACTCTCGGCCTGACCCCCCTGCCGCCGCAACCGGTGGGTCGGGCTCAGCGAGCGGGGTAGAAGAAGGCGCCGGCGGTGCCCGGCCCGGTGTGGGCGCCGACGCTCGGGCCGACCCGGTAGCGCACCATCTCCCGCACCTGGGGGGCATCGGCGAGGCTGTCCTCCAACGCCTCCCAGAACGGGGCGGCGGCCCGGTCGGCGATGCCCACCGCCACCTTGAGCGATTCGCCGGCCAGGGTGACGTAGTCGGCCATCACCCGGGCCGCCTCGGCCACGTCGGTGGCCTGCCCGACGGGCCGGATCTCGCCGTCGACGAGCGACAGCACGGGGATGGCGGTGGTGTCGTGTTCCACCCCGACCCGCAGGCGCCCACCGGCCCGGGCCAGGTCGAGGGCCTGCACCACGAACACGTTGCCCACCCGGGCGCCCATGGTCTCGGCCACCGCCGCCGCCTCCGCCACCGTCGCTCCGCGGCCGAGCGCCTCGGCGGCCTCCCACACGCAGCAGGCCACCCCGAACGAGGCCGTGCCGGTGTCGACCAGGCGCACCGGCACGGGGCTGGCGCCGGTGGCGATGCGGGCGGCGTTGAGGGTGCCCGACACGGCCGAGCCCAGGTGGATGGACAGGATCTCGTCGGCCCCCCGGCCCGCCACCCGGGCGTAGGCCTCGGCGAAGCGGCCGGGGCTGGGCTGCGACGTGGAGACCGCGGGCGTGGCCCCACCCTCGAAGAGGGAGTAGAAGCCGTCGGCGTCGAGGTCGATCCCCTCGGCGTAGTCGACCCCGTCCACCGTGACGGTGAGGGGCACGACCTCCACGGCGTAGCGCTCCACCAGCTCGGGGGGGAGCTGCGCGTTGGAGTCGGTGACGAGCCCGATCATCGGCCGGCCGCGGGCCTCGCGGCGGCGGCGAAGCGGGACACGATCACCCCGCTGGTGGCGGCGGCCGCCAGGGGCAGTGCCGCCGTCGGGCGGGGGCCCCATCCGTTGGGCCACCCCCGGCGCCACCAGAGCAGCGCCGCGCCCACCCAGCCGAGCGAGGCGACGACGGTGGACGCGTAGGCCCTCTGCTTCCAGCGGGGGGCGGTGGCGGTGAGGCCGGCGACGGCCAGGTCGATGGGCGTGTAGGCGGGGAAGGTGGCCAGGCACTGGCCGGCGCTGGTGGCCACGCCCTTGCCGCCCCGGAACCGCTTCCACACCGGGAAGCAGTGGCCCACCACCGAGGCGGTTCCGGCCAGGTGGGCGCCGGCCGAGCCGGCCACCCGGCGACCGATCCCGCAGGCCGCCGCGCCCTTGGCCACGTCGGCGACGAGCACGGCGTAGCCCCAGCCGGGGCCGAGCTGGGCGATGGCGTTGGCGGCGCCGGGGTTGCCGCTGCCGGCCGCACGCAGGTCGGTGGCGCCGCCGGTGGCCAGCCGGGCGGCCAGGTCGGCCGAGGGCAGCGTGCCGGCGAGGTAGCCCAGGGTGGCGGCCACCCCCAGCTCGAGCCCAGCTCCACGGCGCGGCACGGCCGCACAGTAAACGCCGGACCCGGGCCTGCTGGTACCGTGACCCGGCCCTGCGGGCCGAGCCCCCATCGTCCAGCGGCCCAGGACGCCGGCCTTTCAAGCCGGTAACGCGGGTTCGAATCCCGTTGGGGGTGCTTCGAGGACTACGCTGCCGGCCCTGTCACCCCGAGGTCCCGTGGTGCAGTTTGGAGTGCACGCCGGCCTGTCAAGCCGGAGGTCGCGGGTTCAAATCCCGTCGGGACCGCTGCCGCCCGCTGGCCGGGCGGTCGTAGCACGGTCGGGTAGCTCAGTTGGCAGAGCGCGCGCCTGAAAAGCGTGAGGTCACCGGATCGACGCCGGTCCCGACCACCACAGTTGGCCCTTGCTGGCCCAGATCAGTCCAAGGAGCCGGGCTCGCGTGGGCTCATGGTCGTCCCGACCGTCGACCCGGCGGCCCGCCTCGGGGATCGCGCTTCGACACGTACTCGTTGAGCCACGCGCGGGAGCTGAGCCACAGGCGGCCCTCGCGAACGGCACGTAACCGTCCCCTCTGGGCGAGCTGTCGTAGATAGTCCGGGGAATAGTTCGACTGCGCCGCCAGCGCGTTCAGCGGGACGAGCTTCGCCTCACCGGCGAGGTTCGGGATGAGGAAGCGGCTCAGCGCGCCACTCACAGCCCGGGCTACGACTTCGGTCAGGGGTCCCGGGTTCCCGGTGTCGGCGGTGGCCAACGCCTGCAGATACTGCTGGCGTCTCGTATTGAGCACGACAGCCGGTGGATATCCACTTTGGATGAGCATGAAGGTGAGCAGCAGCCTCCCCACGCGACCGTTCCCGTCGACGAAGGGATGTATCCGCTCGAACCACGCGTGGTGGAAGGCGGCGTGGGCGACTGGGTGGCGACCGTCGAGCCGGTGGGTCGATGCACTCCAACTCTGCAGGTCGGCGGGAATCGCCGCGGGTGTGGTGACCGCCACGCCCCGCACGCGCACTCCCGTGCTGCGCCAAGCTCCCGCACGATCACGAGTCGGGGGCGGCTCCACCTGCCAAGCCAGCCCGACCGCCCGACGATGGAGCTCGCTGACAACTTCCACGGGGACCCCGTCGTAGTCGGGAGCCACCCGGTAGGCCCAGTCGGCGGCGCGGGCATAACCCTCGACCTCGAGCGATTCGACCAGGCTCGTCGAGGCGCGCCGCCGCTCGACCAGGTCTTCCACCTGGGAGCGGGTCATGGTGTTGCCTTCGATCGCGGTGGAGTTGTGGACGTCGTCTATCCAGATGGCCCGCAGGATCTGGTCGGCCTCTACCGCCCTGGGCAGACCTCCAAGGGTCTCGCGCAGGAGCCGGACCTCCTCGTCGAGGAGACCGAGAACCTCCGACAGTGGCGGACGGCCCGGCCCTCGGCTTTGTATGCTGTCACCCGACATGGAATCGGAACTGTAGCAAAAAAACGCCGGGATGACAGCGGCGTAGTTCTACTGTTGCCAACGACCGCAATCCTGACAGTACTGAAAGCGGCACGGACCGGCGAGGCTGACATGGCTGAAGTTCCCTGCGAAGAGCTGGCGGCCATCTTGGCTGCGCCGTTCGAGGGCTTCGTCGAGGCTCGCACGACGAGGGTGAAGGCGTTGAAGGCCGAGGGCCGCAAGGACGAGGCCGCTGCCCTGGCCAAGGTGCGCAAGCCGGCAAGGTTGGTGTGGGTCCTCGCCAGCATCGTCCGGTCCCATCCGAAGCCGCTGCCGAGGCAGTGGAGGCGGCCGAGAGCCTTGCCGCGGTCCAGGAGCGAGCTGACGGCGACCTCCGATCGGCCCTCGGCAAGTTCCGGGACGCGCTGGCCGCGGTGGAACGCCTGGTCGACACGACTGACCGGCTCGGTGGACCGCACGGCCCTCACCCTCGCCGTGCGTTCCGTACTCGCTGACCCGGCTGCCCGGCAGGCCTGGGGCCGGGGCTGCTTGCTGGCCGTACCTCAGGACACCGGGCTCGGCATGGCGCTGGTCGCTACCGCCCCACGGCCGACCTCGCGCCCGAACGTCGACCCCGAGGGCGATAGCGATGAGAGCCCTGAAGCCGAGGAGGCTCGCCGCCAGGCCCGAGCTGCGTTGGAAGAAGCCACCGCCGCCGCCGACGCCGCCAACGCAGAACACAATCTCGCCGTCGAGACCGTGAGAGCCCTCGATGCGGGCTGTTCGAGCGCGCCAGGCGCTCGAGACGGCCGAGCACGCTCGAGACGAGGCCGCCCACCGTGTCGACGAGGCGAAGGCAGGCCGGCGCCGCCCATGTGGGGACTGATCTCCGCCCGGCGTCCCTCGGCCGCGTCCGGGCCTCGTTTCGGCGCGAGGTGGAACAGAGAAGTAGTACCTCTTGTCGCGTCGACCGGGTAACTGCCCGCCAGCCGCCGCCGTCTCGACCCGCGATGTCCGAGCTCCGTCGCCCGGGTAAAGAAGCCGGCATGCGCCGCCGTCTCGCCGTCCTCGCCGCCTTGGCCGTCGCCGCCGCCAACCGGCGGGAGGTCTTCGTCGTCGACTACGCCCGGCGAGGTCCTGGGCGTCGAGCAGCCGCCGACCGACCCGTCGGCCGAAGAGCTCCGCAAGCTCCTCCAGGCCTACGGCCCCGGCTCGCTCCGAGGGTCGGGCCCGGATCGGTGTCGGTGGGGTCACCCAACTTCTTCCGCCAGGGGACCGCATCGACGATTTCCGCACCGCCGTGGGCTTCTCCCTGGTCGACGCCGACCAGGAGATCCTCGCCGGTCGACCGCCCGACGCCGTCACCGTGATCACCGGCCGCATCGATCCCGACCAGGTGGAGGAAGCGGTCACGTCCGACCCCGAGTGGCAGGGCGACCTCGAGCGGGTCGACCACGACGGCGACACCTACTACCGCTGGGGCCCGACCATGGTCAGGACGTGACCCGGGCCGACGCCGTCCGCCCCATCGGCGCCGGGGAGGTTGTCGGTGGACGACGGCGTGCCCGCTGGTCCAACGCCGACGCCCCGCTGGAGGCGGCGCTCGACGCCGACCGCGGCGAACAGGACAGCCTGGCCGACGACGACGACATGGCCATGGCCGCCCATGCCCTCGACGAGCAGGAGGTGATCAGCGCGGTGCTAACCGGCGCGGAGTTCTCCCCCGCCGCGCTGGCGGGGCCGCGGTTGCCCCCGGCGGCGCGAGACCGGCTGCAGGACATGCTCGGTGCCCCCGGGGAACTGCCGGACTGGCGAGTAGCGGCGATGGCCGACGCCGTCGGCGACGACGACACGCCGCGTGGTGCTCGTCTTCGTGCACGAGGACAACGACGGCGCCGACGCCCACGTCGCCTTCCTGAGCAAGCTGCTGGGCGAAGGCGACAGCTTCGTCACCCGGCGCCCCCTGGGCGACATGTTCAGCATCGACCGCCTCGGGGCCGACGGCCAGGTCGTCACCGCCGTGCTCGAGACCGAGCCCCCGGCCAGGCGCTCCGCCTCTTCCTGCAGCGCGAGGTCCTGCTCGCCCACCGCTGACCCCGGCCGGGCGCTCCGCGGGCGATCGTTACTGTTGCGCCGTGCCCGCCGAGGATCCGGTCAAGCGCCTCGCCTACCGGTTGGACGTCGTGCGCGACGAGTCCCGTCGCCTGCTGCCCATGGCGCTGCTGTGGCCTCCCGGCATCGCCGTCCTCATCGGGCTGTTCGTCCCGGTGTTCCAGGCGTCCGAAGCGCTCCTCGAAGACTCCGGAGAGGAGGCGCTGCCAGGCACGACGATCTTCGGCATCGTCGGGAACCCCGCCGAGCAGCAGGGCGCGGGATTGATGCAGGCGCTCGCCCTCACCGCCGCGCTGCTGTCGCTGGTCCTGATCATCGCCCTCATCTCCACCGGCCTGAGCGGCGACGACCAGTACCGGCGCCGCGCCACCATCGCCGCGGAGGTGGCTGCCATCGCCCTCGCCCTCATGCTGGTCCTGCTGGCCACGTTCGTCGCCAGCCCCGAGGGTGGCTTCCTCGGCGGACTCGGCTACACGATGGGCGCCCGCTTGCTCCCCGCACTCGCCGTCATCGTCTGGTCGGCGATCGCCGCCCACCGGGTGCGCGGCATCGACTGAGCCGTCACGACCAGCGGCGCGTCACCCCGTCGGCGACCGCCGCCCCGGCGACCGCGGCCGCCACCAGCTCGACCACCCGGCGGTCGAACACCGATGGCACGATCGATTCGGGGGTGAGCTCGTCGCCGGGGACGGCAGCCGCGATCGCCCCCGCCGCGGCCACCTCCATGCCCTCGGTGATGGTGGTGGCCCCGGCGTCGAGCGCGCCCCGGAATATGCCCGGGAAGGCCAGCACGTTGTTGATCTGGTTGGGATAGTCGGAACGGCCAGTGGCCATCACCGCGGCCAGGCCCTCGGCCGCCTCCGGGCGGATCTCGGGGTCGGGGTTGGCCATGGCGAACACGATCGGGTCGATGGCCATCTTGCGCAGGTCGTCGGCCCTCAGCAGGTCGGGGGCGCTGACGCCGATGAACACGTCGGCCCCCGGGAGCACGTCGGCCAGCGACCCGTCCACCTGCTCGGGGTTGGTGATCTCCGAGAAGGTCCGCTTGGCGGGGTTGAGGTCGGTGCGCTGGCGGGTGATGGCGCCGCGGCTGTCGCAGGCGATGACGTCGGGCACCCCCGCCGCCATGAGGATCTTGGCGATGGCCACCCCGGCGGCGCCTGCGCCCGACAGCACCACCCGCAGGTCGCTCATGTGCTTGCCCACGATCTCGAGGGCGTTCTGCAGGGCGGCGAGGGTTACCACCGCGGTGCCGTGCTGGTCGTCGTGGAACACCGGGATGTCGAGGCTGGCCCGCAGGCGGGCCTCGATCTCGAAGCAGGCGGGGGCGGCGATGTCCTCCAGGTTGATGCCGCCGTAGACGGTGGCGACGCGCTCGACGGTGGAGACGATGGCGTCGGCCTTGGCCTCCGGGGTCGCTTCGGCGGAGGTGTCGATGCACACGGGGAAGGCGTCGACCCCGGCGAAGTCCTTGAACAGCACGGCCTTGCCCTCCATCACCGGCAGGGCCGCCGCCGGGCCGATGTCGCCCAGGCCGAGCACGGCGGTGCCGTCGGTGACGATGGCCACCATGTTGCGCTTGATGGTGAGCTCGTGGACCCGCTCGGGCTCGGTGGCGATGGCTGTGCACACCCGGGCCACGCCCGGCGTGTAGGCCATGGACAGGTCGTCGCGGTCGCGCAGCGGCATGCGCGACTGAACCTCGATCTTGCCGCCCTGGTGCATGGCGAAGGTGCGGTCCGCCCACGACAGCACCTCCACGCCGTCGAGGCCGGCCACCGCCTCCCGGACCTGCTCGATGTGGCCGACGTCGCTGCAGTTGACGATCACGTCCTCGTCGAGCACCGCCCCCCGCGCCTCGAAGCCGCCGAGGGCGACGATGTTGCCGCCCGCCCCGCCGATGGCGGCGGCCAGCCGGCCGAGCGATCCGGGGATGTTGGCCAGCCGCACCCGCAAGTGCACCGAGTACGCGGCCGTCGGCGTACGCATCC
>JAUJNP010000014.1:13442-26198 GCA_030448105.1 Acidimicrobiales bacterium
GCTCCGAGGACATCTCCTCCAGGCAGCGGCGGATCTCCGAGGCCTTGAAGCGGCGGTGGCCGCCCAGGGTGCGGATGGCGGTGAGCTTGCCGGCGCGGGCCCAGCGGGTGACCGTCTTCGGGTTCACGCGGAAGAGTGCGGCCACCTCCGAGGGCGTCAGCAGGGTCTCCGGGGTGCCGAACTCGTCGTTTGCGGTCAAGTGCCTCTCCATCGCGTCTGGTCGGCGGTCGCCCAGTCGTCCCTTTCACACCATACGGACGTTCTCTCCGCGCGTACATGGCCCGTTCGGGTGATATTCGGGCGGGTACCCTCGGTCCCGGTGGCCAATGACGCCAGCGACGACGCCGTGCCCGCTGACGGCGTGCCCGCCGGGGTGTTCGGCCACGCCGGCACGGAGGGCTTCGAACAGGTCACGTTCTGCCACCACGCCCCCAGCGGCCTGCGGGCCATCATCGCCATTCACTCCACCGCCCTCGGTCCTGCCCTCGGTGGCACCCGGTTCCGGCCCTACGCCAGCGAGGCAGAGGCCGTCACCGACGTCTGCCGCCTGGCTCGGGCCATGACCGCCAAGCACGCCGTGTCCGGCCTCGACTGCGGCGGTGGCAAAGCGGTCATCCTCGGCGACCCCCGGGCGCTGAAGTCCGAGGCCCTCCTGCGGGCCTACGGGCGCTTCGTCGACGGCCTGGCCGGGCGCTATCTCACCGCCGAGGACGTGGGCACCTCCAAGGCCGACATGGACCTCATCCGCCGGGAGACGCCCTTCGTCACCGGCATCAGCGAGTCGCTCGGGGGCTCCGGCGACCCTTCCCCCGCCACCGCGTGGGGCGTGCTGTGGGCGTTGCGGGCGGTGGCCGAGCGCCTCTGGGGCGACGAGGAGCTGGCCGGGCGCCACGTGGTCGTCTCCGGCGTGGGCAAGGTGGGCGCCGCCCTCGTGACCCACCTCGTCGAGGCCGGGGCCAGGGTCACGGTGGCCGACGTCGACCGGGCGGCGGTCGACGCCGTCGTCGCCGCCCACGGCGTGGAGGTGGTCGACCCGGACAAGGCCCACGCCGTCGACTGCGACGTGTTCGCCCCCTGCGCCCTCGGCGCCGTCCTCAGCGCCACCACCATCCCCGAACTACGCTGCGCGGCGGTGTGCGGATCGGCCAACAACCAGCTGGCCACCGCCGCGGATGGGCCGCGCATGGCCCAGCACGGTGTGCTGTACGCGCCGGATTTCGTGGTCAACGCCGGCGGGGTGATCAACATCGCCGAGGAGCGCCACGGCTACGACGGGGGCCGGGCCTACGCCCGCATCGCCGGGGTGGCCGACAACCTGCGGCGGGTGTTGGCGGTGGCCGACCGCGACGGCATCGTCCCGGCGGAGGCGGCCGAGCGGGTGGCGGCCGAACGCATCGAGGCCCTCGCCGCCGTGGGCCGGATCCGCCCCGGCCACGCCCGTCCGGGCCACCCGGCCACGACCCAGGGGGACTGATGGCCCGCACGATCCACGCACCCACCACCGACGACCTGACCACCCTGCACCTGCACGACCGCCACACCGAGCTCGGCCTCGGCGGCGAGGACCTGGTCGGCATGTACCGCCACATCCTCACCGCCAGGCTCCTCGACCAGAAGATCTGGGGCCTCAACCGGATGGGCAAGGCCCCCTTCGTGGTGAGCGCGCAGGGCCACGAGGGCGCCCAGGTCGGCTCGGCCTGGGCTCTGCGCGCCGGCCATGACATCGTCCTTCCCTACTACCGCGACACGGGTGTGCTCCTCACCCTCGGCATGACGGTGGAGGAAGTGCTGCTGGCCGTGTTCGCCCGGGCCGCCGACCCGAGCTCGGGGGGCCGCCAGATGCCCAACCACTGGGGCAGCTCGAAGCTGCGGGTCATCACCGGTTCCTCGCCCATCGCCACCCAGCTGCCCCACGCCGCCGGGCTCGCCTACGCCGCCAAGTTGGCCAAGGACGACACCGTGGTGGTCAGCTACTTCGGCGAGGGCGCCACCTCCAAGGGCGACTTCCACGAGGCCCTCAACTTCGCCGGCATCCACCAGCTCCCTTGCGTGTTCGTCTGCGAGAACAACGGCTACGCCATCTCGGTGCCCCTCACCAAGGAGTCGGCGGTGGACGACGTCGCCGACCGGGCCCACAGCTACGGCTTCGGCGGAGTGATCGTCGACGGCAACAACCCCCTCGACGTCTACGGCGCCACCCACCGCGCGGTGCGCCGGGCCCGGCGGGGTGAGGGGCCCACCCTGATCGAGTGCAAGACCTACCGCTTCCTGGCCCACACCTCCGACGACGACGACCGCACCTACCGCACCACCGACGAGGTGGAGGCGTGGCGGAAGAAGGACCCGCTGCGCCAGATGAAGCAGTACCTCATCGAGCAGCGCCTCCTGCCCGAGGCCGAGGAGGACCGCATCGAGGCCGAGGTCAAGGCCGAGGTGGACGACGCCGCCAAGCGGGCCGAGGCGGCTGCCTTCCCCGAGGCCGCCAGCGCCTACACCCGGGTATTCGCCCGGCCCCTGCGCCCCCTGCGGGCGGTGCCCGATGGCGCCGGGGACCCGGCCGTGGCCCGCCCCGAGGAGCCGCCGGCCGGCCCGTCCACCGAGCGCACCGTCATCGACACCGTCCGCCAGACCCAGCACGACCTGATGGCGGCCGACCCCCGGGTGCTCGTGCTGGGCGAGGACGTCGGCCCCCGCGGCGGCGTCTTCCGGGCCACCGACGGGCTGGCCGCCGCCTTCGGCGGCCAGCGGGTGCTCGACACGCCCCTGGCCGAGTCCTCCATCATCGGCATCGGTATCGGCCTGGCCCTCGCCGGCCTGCGGCCCATCGCCGAGATCCAGTTCGCCGACTTCATCCACTCCGGCTTCGACCAGCTGGTGAGCGAGGCGGCCCGCATCCACTACCGCTCCAACGGCGACTTCTCGGTGCCGCTCGTGGTGCGGGCGCCGTGGGGCGGCGGCGTGCACGGCGCGCTGTACCACTCGCAGTCCATCGAGGCCACCTACGCCCACATCCCCGGGCTCAAGGTGGTGGTTCCGTGCACGCCGGCCGACGTGGCCGGCCTACTGCGGGAGGCGGTGGACGACCCCGACCCGGTGCTGTTCCTGGAGCACAAGAAGTCCTACCGCCTCATCAAGGGTCCCGTCCCGGACGACACCGGTTGGCGGGTGCCGATCGGGGTGGCCACCGTGGCCCGGCTCGGCACCGACGCCAGCGTGATCACCTACGGGCTGCACCGCCACCACGCGGTGGAGGCGGCCGATCGCCTGGCCGCCGAGGGGGCCGGCGAGGTGGAGGTGGTCGACCTGCGCACCATCTCGCCCCTCGATGTCGACTCGGTGCTGGCGTCGGTGGCCCGCACCGGCCGCTGCCTGGTGGTGCACGAGGACAACCGCAGCTTCGGGGTGGGCGCCGAGGTGGCCGCCACCGTGGCCGAGGAGGGCTTCTACGACCTCGACGCCCCGGTGCGCCGGCTGTGCACGCCCGACGTGCCCGGCTTCCCCTTCGCCCCGCCCCTGGAGGAGGAGCTGTCCATCGGCGCGACCGAGATCGCCGACGCCCTCCGCGCCCTGATGGCCCTCTGACGTGGACCCTGCCGCCGACGCTTCGGCTCCCGCGGCCCGCGTGGCCCACGGCCAACAGGTGGTCGAGCTGGCCGAGGGCGGCGAGCTGCGAGTGGGGCGCAGCAGCACGAGCCACGTGCAGGTGGGCTGCGGCGGTCCGGACGGGCCGGAGGACCTCGGCGTGTCCCGCACCGCGGCCACCGTGTCGGTGCACGACGGGCGCTTGTGGGTGCGCAACGACTCCTCCAGCCAACCGCTGTACCTGGTGCCCGACCAGGGGCCCACCCGGGTGCTCGAGGGCCGCGACGAGATCGCCTCGTTGCCCACGGCGCGGGTCACGCTCCAGTTCCGAGGGCGCATCCGCACCCACGAGGTGCTGGCCGAGCTCTCGGGTACGGGGCCGGCCGGGGACGCGCCCGACGCCGGTGGTCTTCCCGAGGCGAGCGACGTCGACGGCCCTGCCACCCAGTTCCTGCTCGAGTTCACCCCTGCCGAGCGGCGCATCCTCACCGCCCTCTGCGAGCCCTTGCTGGTGGCCCGGGGCGACCAGGCCCGCCCGGCGTCCTACGCCGAGGGCGCGGCCCGGCTCTTCCTGTCCCGCAGCCGGGTCGAGAACTGCGTGGCCGACCTGGTCAAGAAGTTCGCCGCCGCCGGCATCCCGGGCCTGGAAGGCCCCGAGGCCAAGGACAACCTGTGCCGCTACGCGGTGCGCTCCGGGTCCATCCTCCCCACCGACCTCCCCCTCCTCGAGTAGCCCGCCGCCCTCCCCTGAGCGTTCGACGGGCTATTCTGACGGCCCGTCAGGTACGTGGCTCGGAGGACGCCGTGCTCGACCACCTCATCATCGGCGGCACGGTCGTGGACGGCACCGGCTCGGCACCCCGGCGGGCCGACGTCGCCATCGGCGACGGTCGCATCGTCGCCGTCGCCGACGCCGGCACGATCGACGAGCCGGCGACCGAGACGCTCGACGCCACCGGCCGGCTCGTCACCCCCGGCTTCATCGACCCCCACACCCACTACGACGCCCAGCTGTTCTGGGACCCGCGGGCCACGCCGTCCAACGTCCATGGCGTGACCACCGTGGTCGGCGGCAACTGCGGTTTCACCCTCGCCCCTCTGCGCCCCGAGGACGCCGACTACACCCGCCGGATGATGGCCAAGGTGGAGGGCATGCCGCTGGCCGCCCTCGAGGGGGGCGTGGACTGGGGCTGGCGCACCTTCGACGACTACCTCGGCCGCCTCGACGGCCGGCTCGGCGTCAACGCCGGCTTCCTGGTGGGCCACTGCGCGCTGCGCCGCTACGTGATGGGCGCCGATGCGGTGGGGGCGGAGGCCTCGCCCGACCAGGTGGCCGAGATGGTGCGCGTGCTGGAGGAGTCGCTGGCGGCGGGGGGGCTGGGGTTCTCCACCACCCTGTCGCGGACCCACTCCGACGGCGACGGCCGGCCGGTGGCGTCGCGCTGGGCCACCCGCGAAGAGCTGCTGGCGCTGTGCGAGGCGGTGGGCCGCCACGACGGCACCACCCTCGAGGGCATCGTCGACGGCTGCCTCGACCGGTTCGCCGACGACGAGATCGACCTGCTGGTGGCCATGAGCGCCGCCGCCCGGCGCCCGATCAACTGGAACGTGCTCACCGTCGACTCCCGCGAGCCCGACCGGGTGCCCCGCCAGCTCTCGGCGGGCGACCGGGCGGCCGAGGCGGGCGGGCGCATCGTGGCCCTCACCATGCCGGTGCAGGTGCCCATGAACATGAGCTTCCTCACCCACTGCGGGCTGTTCCTGATCCCCGGGTGGGACGCGGTGCTGGGCCTTCCGGTGCCCGAGCGCACCGCCGCCCTCCAGGACCCGGCCATCCAGCAGCGCATGCTCACCCAGGCCGCCTCGCCTGAGGCGGGCGTGTTCAAGCGGCTGGCCGACTTCGCCAACTACGTCATCGGCGACACCTTCTCCCCCGCCAACGAAGGGCTGAAGGGCCGGGTGGTGGGCGACGTGGCCCGCGAGCGGGGCCAGGAGCCGTTCGCCGCGCTGGTCGACATCGTGGTGGCCGACGAGCTGCGCACGGTGCTGTGGCCCATCCCCCCCGACGGCGACGACGCCTCCTGGGCGCTGCGCCGAGAGGTGTGGGAGGACCCCCGGGCCATGCTGGGCGGCTCCGACGCCGGCGCCCACCTCGACCGGATGTGTGGCGCGCCGTACACCACCCGCTTCCTCGGCGACATGATCCGGGGCCGGCGCCTGGTGCCGCTGGAGCGGGCGGTCCAGATGCTCACCGACGAGCCGGCCCGTCTGTTCGGCCTACGGGGGCGAGGCCGCATCGCCGAGGGCTTCGCCGCCGATGTCGCCGTGCTCGATCCCGACACCGTGGGGGCCGAGCACGCCACCCTCGTCCACGACCTGCCCGGCGGCACCCTCGCCTCACCGCCGACGCCAACGGCGTGGTGCGGGTCTACGTGAACGGCACCGTCACCGTCGTCGACGGCCAGGCCACCGGCGCCCTCCCCGGCGCCCTGGTCCGCTCCGGCCGCGACACCGAAACCGTCGCCACCGTCTGACCCTCCTCTCGAGCTGGGTGGCGGTCATCGCGGGTGGGGTGTGGTCGGGTCAGGCATCCCGCTCGTACGGGAAGCCGAGGTCGGGGGCGGTGACGAGGGCCCGGAAGGCGAGGCCCCGCTCGGCGGCCATGGCCTCGCACGTTCCGCCCCGGTCGACCACAGGGGCGAGCAGGGCCACCTCGGCGCCGGCGGCGAGGACCACGTCGGCCGCTTCGAGCATCGACACCCCGCGGGTGACGGCGTCCTCGGTGATGGCCACCCGGTCGCCCGGGTCGAGGGCACCGGCGATGCGCCCGCCGGCGCCGTGGTCCTTGGTCTCCTTGCGGACGCAGAACGCCTTGAGGGCCCGGCCCCGGGTGGCCGCCACCGCGGCTGTGCAGTAGGCGGCGGCGTCGGCGCCCACGGTGAGGCCGCCGAGGGCGGTGACATCGTCCGGCAAGACGGCGAGCAGGGCGTCGGCCACGAGCAGCATGCCGTCGGGGCGGCAGGTGGTCTGCTTGGCGTCGAGGAACCAGTCGCTGCGCTTGCCCGACTTGAGGGTGAAGTCCCCCGGCGCACGGCGTGGGCCAGCAGGTGGTCCCGCAGCGCCTCCGAGCTCATCGGCCCCGGACCTTACCGACCCGGCCGACCGGCCTAGATTTCCACGCTTGCCGTCCCAGTTCCCCGCCCGCCACGCCCATGCCACCGGTCACCGCGCCGATGAGCGCGCCGGCCAGCGACCGGCCGGATCAGGTGAGGTGGACCTGGCCGTCGCCGTGCTTCGACCACGCCGATCTCGGTGGCGCGGTGGCCGTTGGTGCGCAGCACGTCGAGGGCGCGGTAGGCGTCGTCGGCCGGCACCACCGCCACCATGCCCACCCCGAGGTTGAACACCCGGGCCATCTCGTCGTCGGCCACGTCGCCCAGGCGCTGGATCTCGGTGAACACGCGGGGCACTTCCCAGGCCCGCCGGTCGATGGAGGCGTCGACGCCCTTGGGCAGCACCCGGGCCAGGTTGGAGGCGATGCCGCCGCCGGTGACATGGGCCAGGGCCCGCACGTCGACCTGGCGCAGCAGGGCCATCACCGCCGGGGCGTAGATCACCGACGGCTCGAGCAGCTCGTCGGCGAGGCTGTGGCGGGCGCCGTCGAAGGCGGGGTCGCCCAGGGAGCGACCGGCCACCTCGAAGAACACCTTGCGGGCCAGCGAGTACCCGTTGCTGCGCAGGCCGGGCGACGGCAGGCCGATGATCACGTCGCCGGGGCGGACCCGCTCACCGTCGACGAGCTGATCGCGCTCGGCGACCCCTACGGCGAAGCCGACCAGGTCGAACTCGCCGGGGTCCATGGCGCCGGGGTGCTCGGCCATCTCCCCGCCGATGAGGGCGCAGCCGGCCTGGCGGCACCCCTCGGCCACCCCCTCCACGAGCTGCTCGATGTGGTCGGGGTCGAGCTCGCCCACGGCGATGTAGTCGAGGAAGAAGAGGGGCTCGGCGCCCTGGCACACGATGTCGTCGACGCACATGGCCACCAGGTCGACCCCGATGGTGTCGAACCGCCCGGCCGCCTGGGCCACCAGCGCCTTGGTGCCCACCCCGTCGGTGGAGGACACGAGCACCGGGTGGCGGTAGCGGTGGCCGGGGAAGGAGAACAGGCCGCCGAAGCCGCCGATGTCGCCGATCACCTCCGGCCGAAAGGTGGAGCGCACCTTGGCCCGGATCCGCTCCACCGCGGCCTCGCCGGCAGCGATGTTCACGCCGGCCGACTCGTAGGTCTGGCCCACGGGCTCAGTCCCCGCGGCGGACGGCGTCGGCCGGCAGCAGCGACGCCTCGTCGAGCAGGGTGGCGGCCGCCACCGAGGAGTCCCGCTCGATGGCGCGCACGCCGTCGCCCTCGAGCACGCCCTTGCCCAGGTCGACGGGCACCTCCACCGGATAGCGGCCGGTGAAGCAGGCGTCGCAGAACGCGGTTCGGTCGGCGCCGGTGGAGTCGAGCAGGCGGTCGAGGTCGATGTAGGCGAGGGTGTCGACGCCGAGGTACTCCCGGATCTCCTCCACGCCGCGGTTGGCGGCGAGCAGCTCGTTGGTGTCGCCGAAGTCCATGCCGTAGAAGCAGGGCCAGCGCACCGGCGGGGAGGTGAGACGCAGGTGCACCTCCCGGGCCCCCGCCTCCCGCAGCATCCCCACGAGCTGGTGCTGGGTGGTGCCCCGCACCACCGAGTCGTCGACCACCACGATGCGGCGACCCTCGATGTTGTCGCGCAGAGGGTTGAACTTCATGCGCACGCCGAGGGCCCGCATCTCCTGGCTGGGGGCGATGAAGGTGCGGCCGATGTAGCGGTTCTTCACCAGGCCCTGCCCGAAGGGGATGCCGCTGGCCCGGGCGTAGCCTTCGGCCGCGGGCACGCCCGATTCGGGCACGCCCATCACCATGTCCGCCTCCACCGGGGCCTGGGCGGCGAGGGCCTCGCCCTGGCGCACCCGGGCGTGGTGCACGCTCTGGCCGTAGAGGCGGCTGTCGGGGCGGGCGAAGTAGACGAACTCGAACAGGCAGAGGGTGGGGTTGATGCGCTCGGGTGGGAAGGGCCGGATGGTACGCACGCCGGTGGCGTCGATCACCAGCATCTCCCCCGGCTCCACCTCGCGCTCGAAGCCGGCGCCGACGATGTCGAGCGCCGGGCTCTCCGAGGCCAGCACCCAGCCGTGGTCGAGCCGGCCGAGGCAGAGCGGGCGCAGGCCGTTGGGGTCGCGCACGCCGATGACGTGGCCGGCGTCCATGAGCACGAACGAGAAGGCGCCCTCCAGGCGGGGCAGCACCCGGGACAGGGCCACCTCGAGGTCGCGGTCGTCGCCCCGCTCGCCGCCTATGAGTCGCAGCTCGGCCTCCACCAGCTCGGCCACCAGGTCGCTGTCGCTCGTGACCACGCCGGGGAGCATGCCGAGCTCGGCGGCCAGCTTCTCGGTGTTGACCAGGTTGCCGTTGTGGCCGAGGGCGAACTGGCAGTCGTCGACGCTGCGGAACACCGGCTGGGCGTTGCGCCAGGTGCTCGACCCGGTGGTGGAGTAGCGGGTGTGGCCGATGGCGAGGTGCCCGGTGAGGGGGGCGAGGGTGCGGTCGTCGAACACGTTGGACACCAGGCCCATGTCCTTGACCACGGTGATCAGGTCACCGTCGCTCACGCCCATGCCGGCCGACTCCTGGCCCCGATGCTGGAGGGCGTAGAGCCCGAGGTAGGTGAGGTGGGCGACGGGCTGGCCGGGGGCGTACACGCCGAACACCCCGCACGCCTCCCGGGGGGAGTCGTCCGCGAGCCCCGACCACGCCGTCACCGGTCCATGATCGCACGCCGGTCGCCGTTCTCCACCCATGCCGGCGGCGCCGGGTGGCCGGAAATCGGGGCCGGTTGAGGGCGGGCTGGGGTCAGGCCAGGTGCTGGCGGCGCCGGGACTGGCGCACCAGGTAGGCGCCCACGCCGAGCAGGGCCAGGCCGGCCAGGACCCACGGGGCCAGCTCAGCGCCGGTGCGGGCCAGGCTGCCGCCCCCCGAGCCTCCCTGGTTGACTCCCGTGCCGCCGGTGATGGTGAAGGTGCCTCGGCCGCAGGGCTCGGTGAAGCCGGGCCCCGTGGCGGAGACGTCGTAGGTGCCGGGGGGCAGGTTCGGCACGCTGAAGCGGAGGGTGACCTCCTGCTCGGTGGCGCCGCCCTGGACCGGCTCACTGGCCACGACCTCACCATTGAAGGTGATGTTCACGTCGCCCGACTCGGCGAAGCGGCCCGAAACGGTGGCGGTGACCACGGTGCCGGCCGCGGCCGCTTCCAGGTCGAACTGGCAGACGATGCCCTCGACCGCGGGCGGCGCGGTGGTCTCGGTGGTGCCGTAGGGGTCCTCCTGCGCGCCGGCGAGGGCGGGGGCGAATAGGGCGCTGAGCACGATCAGCGCGCTGGCCGCGGCCACTCGGCTGGCCCTCTGTCGGTAGTTGCTCACGCGTTCCTCCCTGGGATGATCACGTCACTCTGCCACACCATCGGGTGCGGCAGCGACATGTCAAGGGTTCCCGGCCCGACCTGGGCCACTGATGGTACGGATTCGGCCACCTTCGCCGACTTGGTAGGACCGGGGCAGCGTAAGCGTTCGACGGAGCCGAGCGTCGCCAAGGTCGAGATCCAGGGCCACTTTGGTGGGGCGGACTCGCGGCTGGGGGACGAGCACGGCGCGGTACGAACCCGGCGGTCGCGGTGGCAGCCGCAGGCGCAGGGTGACGGTGCGGCTGTCGCCAGCGGGCACGTCGATGCGGAAGGTAACGAGGCTGCGGCCGGCCTCGGTGTCGAACGCGGGGCGGGTCTGGGTGGGGTCGCCCGACGCCCCCAGCAGCTGGGCGCCGGTCGGCAGGTACAGGGTGACCAGCCCCCGGTAGAGCCCGGCGGTCTCGTCCCGGTCGTTGGGGCCGAAGATGTACCGCGGCGAGCCGTCGTCGGGGGCGGTGTTGGCCAGGGTCACGGTGGCCTCGACCATCCCAGCCTTGCCCGGGCGCCGGGTGCCCTTCACGGCGAGGGAGGTGTCGAGGTAGTAGTCGAGCTTGTTGGCGCTGACGTTCTGGCTGGTGAGGTGCAGCCAGTCGATCGTCTCGGCCGGGGGGAGGGCGCCGTCGGCGTCGAAGAACTCGATCTCCCGCTGGGCCGTTGGTCGGGAGGAGTGGACGAGGAGGTGGCGCTCGGCCACGGCCTCGGCCAAGGCCTCGCCGAGGGGACGCAGGCTCTCGTACTCACCGTCGAGCAGCCTGTCGAACACGGCCTCGGCCACGTCGCCCAGCACCTCCTGGCGGACGTCGCGGTCGGGGAAGAGCACGTAGGCGGAGTTGAGGGTGAGGTCCACCACGTTGTCGGCGGTGACCTCGCCGACGGTGGGCACCCGCACCGGACCGGTGCCCTCGAGGATGGCGGCCAGGCCGGCCGGGTCGATCTGGATCACACCGTCGGTCGGCTTGCCCGTGGCCTCGGTGAACATGGCCTCCATGGCCGGGGCGACGACGGTGAGATCGGCGCCGAGGTTGGCGTTGCGCCAGCGCTGTTCGGGATCGAAGCCGTCCCAGCGCTCGAGGTAGTCATCGGGGAGGGGGGTGTCCACGGGCGCGTCGAGCTCGATCTCGTCGACGTTGCCGAACTCGCCCAGCTCGAAGTCGCCCTGGGAGGAGGTGAGCTCGCCGTAGGAGAGGATCATGCCGCCCGAGCCCCGCTGCTCGGCGGTGTTGGCCACGGCGATGAGGTAGCGGCGGTCGCCGTTGCCGCCCGACATCTCGGTGATGAGGGAGAGGGCCCGGGCCACGTTGGTGAGCTGCACCCGGCGGCGCTCGGCCTCGGCGAACACCCGGTCCTGCACGTCGGTGATCTGGGGCAGCACGAGGCCGCTCTCGACCCGGTCGGCGCCGGTGGGCAGGGCGATGGCGAGGGCCTCGCTCTCCCGGCCCGAGGCCCGCACCGCGTCGAGGGGGATGGCGCCGTCGGCCAGGGGCACCTCGAGGTCGCCGTCGGGGCCCTCGAGGGGGCCGGCGGCATCCAGGATGCGCCCGCCGCCATCGACCAGTCGCAGGGCCACGCCTACGGACTGACGCAGGGCGTCGAGGTTCTGGCGCACCCCTGGAACCCAGGCCACCAGATCGATCTCTGGGCTGGTGTAGAGGCGACCGTTGGCCGCGGTGAGGAGAGTCTGGGCCCGGTCGAGGTTCTGGCGGGCCGGGCCGAGGCGGCCCGCCTCGAGGTCGGTGCCCGCCGTGTCGATCAGGGTGCGGGCCGAGCGCAGCTCCGACGCCACCCGGGCCAGGCGGTAGGCGGCCAGCCCACCGACCAGGGCGACGAGGAGGGCGAGCCCGCCCAGAGCCACCAGCCAGGGGCGCCGCCGGTGCTGGCCGGTGTCATCTGTGCGGTTCGTCCAGCCCGATGTTCCCGATCGCAGGTTCAAGCGCCGTGCTCCTCGTCGGCCAGCTCGAAGCTGTCCTGGAGGCGAGCCACCACCACCTCGGCCACGGCGTCGGCCACCGAGGTGAGCTGCTGGTCGGAGAGGGCGGGCTCGGTGGCCCTGGCCCTCACGCCGAGCCGGCGGCGCAGGGAGGTGAGCTCCTCGCGCAGGGGGTCGATCTCGGTGGCCATGGCGGCGCGGACCTCGGCGGCGATGGCGTCGGCGTCGACCGCCGGTGCGGGGGGCGGAGGCGGGGTCGGGGCGGCGGCCAGCTCCTCCCGCAGCCGGTCGACGGCGGCGCCGACCACTGCCGCTACCTGATCGGTGATGACGCCCGGTTCGGAGGCCGTGGCCGGGGGCGGGGCGGGTGTGTCGCGGAGGGCGGCCACGCTCTCGGTCACCTCGCGGCGGAGATCCTCCACCGCCTGGTGCACGGCGGCCGCCGGCGCGGCGGCGTCGTCCTGGAACGATGCCAGCCGACGGTCGAGGGCGTCTTCCACCATGGCCCGCAGGTCGTCGAGCGAGGGGGTGGGTGCCGCGGCCGCCGGCAGGGCCGACTCGATCGCCTCCCGCACGGTGTCGGCCACCGGTGGGGCGGGCTCGGCCGGCTCCTCGGGGCCCTCGCTGAAGCTCAACTCGTCGAGGAAGGCGTTGAACCGGCGGCTGAAGACCTCCTCCACCACCGAGCCGAACGCCTCAGCCGACGGGGC
>JAUJNP010000014.1:26298-88904 GCA_030448105.1 Acidimicrobiales bacterium
CCGCAGGTCGGCGATGGCGTCCCCCACCACCTCGGCTACGACCGGGCGGATGGCGTCGGGCGCGGCGGCCTGGGCCTCGGCCTGGGCGGTCCTGATGGCCTCGATGGCGGCCACCACCTCCAACATCTCGGCCACCACGGAGCGGACGATCTCGGTGAGCCCGGTCTGGGCCTCCACCTGCTGGGTGCCGAACGCCTCGATGGTCGGGAGCAGCGCCTCGACCGTGGTGCGGTCGTCGCGGATCTGGGCGAAGCCGTCGGCCACGTCGGAGGTGAGCTCGGAGCGAAGCGCCTTCACCTCGGCGGTGAGGACGCTCAGGGCGTCGGCGGGGTCGGCCCACTGGCCCACCGTCTCGCTGAGCAGGCCCACCTCGCTGCGGATCTCGGCCAGCAGGTTCACGTCGACGCGCGACCGCCGCAGCTCGGCCACGTCCCGCCGGAGGCCGGCCACCTCCGTCCGAACCACGGTGAGGCCCTCGCCCGCGGCCTCGGCAGCCCCCTCGAGCTGGTCGAGCACCCGGGCGCCGAAGGAGTCGAGCCCCTCGGTGACGGTGCGGGTGAGGTTCTCCCCGGTGGCCAGCATCGAGCGGCTCTCGGCCTGCTGGGAGCGCAGCGCCTCCTGGATCCCGGCCAGGTCGCCGGCCATCTCGTCGACCCGCCCGGCCACCCGGGTGACGGTCTCCTCCTGGTCGGCGAGCGCGCGCCGCAGGTCCCCGGTGATGCGCTCGGTGGTGTGGCGGTAGTCGTCGAGGTCGGTGGCCTGGGTGCGGCCCAGCCGGGCGAGGGTCTCGGCGTACTCGGTGACCCGGTCGGTGAGCTGGGAGCGCAGGGCGTTGGTGGCCCCGGCCAGGGCGTCGATCCGCATCGACAGCGTGGCGATGGCTCCGTGCACCGTCTCCAGGCGCCCGGCCACCACGGGGAGGGTGGCGGGGAGGTTTCGGCTCTCGAGGAGCGGGTCGTCAGGCTCCACCCTTTGGGTCACGAGCGCTCGATCGGGGCCCGCCCTGGGGTTGTCACCGCCCGATCTCGGCCTCTGCCCGCGCCGCTCGTCGTCGAGCTCGTTCGAGGGCCAGCGCAGCCGGATGCCAAAGTCCTCAGGCTGGTCGGACCCCGGATCGGCCATCGCCGGGATGGTAGTGGAGGTACCTTCGTCTACGACCCCCTCCCGCCATGACCGACACCCCTCGTCCGACCCCCGGCTCCGCCCCTCCCCATGCCCCGTGGGAGCCGGACGCCGCCTTCTGGCGGCACCGCCCGGTAGCGGTCACCGGGGCCACCGGCTTCCTGGGTTCCCACCTCACGCGTCTCCTCGTGGAGCTGCGGTCGGAGGTGGTGATCCTGGTTCGTGACGACGTTCCCGACTCGCCGATCAAGCAGTCGTGGAGCGGAACGGTGACCGAGGTTCGGGGAAGCGTCGAGGACCAGGCCGTGATCGAGCGTCTGCTCGGCGACTACGGCATCCGCACCGTCCTTCACCTGGCCGCCCAGAGCCAGGTGGGGGTGGCCAACCGCAACCCGGTCGCCACGTTGGAGGCGAACGTGGCCGGCACCTGGGCCGTGCTCGAAGCGGCCCGCCGTTCGCCGGCGGTCGAGCAGGTGGTCACCGCCAGCAGCGACAAGGCCTACGGCACCCAACCGAAGCTGCCGTACGACGAGGACATGCCGCTTCGCGCCGTCAACCCGTACGACGTGTCCAAGGCATGCGCCGATCTGATCTCGACGACCTACCACGCCACCTTCGGCACGCCCGTGTGCGTCACCCGGTGCGGCAACTTCTTCGGCCCCGGCGACGCCAACTGGGACCGCCTCGTGCCGGGCACGATCCGGTCGGTGCTGCGGGGCGAGCGGCCGATCATCCGCTCCGACGGCACGATGGTGCGCGACTACCTCTACGTGGTCGACGGAGCCCTCGCCTACCTCCAGCTGGTGGAGGCGATGGCGGCGGACCCGTCGCTCGCAGGGGAGGCCTTCAACTTCTCGACCGAGACCCCGCTCACGGTCCTCGAGCTCGTCGAGCGCATCCAGAAGGCGGCCGGCACCGATCTGGTCCCCGACATCCAGGCAACGGCCAGCCACGAGATCGACGAGCAGTTCCTCTCGGCGGAGAAGGCTCACCGGGTCCTCGGGTGGCGGCCGAGGTTCGGTCTTGATGATGCGTTGGCGCTCACGGTCGACTGGTACCGCGACCATCTACCGGAGGACGAAGGCCGGTCATGATCGTGGTGACAGGAGCAGGCGGCTACCTCGGGAGCCGGCTGTGCGCCGCCCTCGGTGGGCGCGTTCGCCCTCTTGTCAGCTCGCCGGTCCCTTGGCTTGCGGACACCCAGGTCGCGCTCGATCTGGCCGCCGTCCCCGCCGCGGACCTCGACCTCAGTGGCGTGAGCGCGGTGATCCACCTGGCCGGCCACAACGAGCTGTTGGCCGGCGCGGAACCGGACCGCGCCCTCTCCGAAACGATCGTGGCCGCCCGTAGGGTGGCGGAGGCCGCTCACCGTGCCGCCGTGCCACGTCTCGTGTATGTCTCCACCGTGCACGTCTACGGCGGCGCCATCGCTCCCGGGACCGTCCTCGACGAGTCGGTCATGCCGATGCCCCAGTCGGCGTACGCCGTTGCCCGGCTGGCGTGCGAGCATCTGATGGGCGCGCAGGCGGCGGCCGACGGTCCGGAGGTCGTCGTCTACCGCTTGACCAACGCCGTGGGCGCACCGGTGGATCCCGGGGTGGACCGCTGGTCCCTCGTCGCTCTCGACCTCTGCCGTCAGGCGATCACCACCGGCACGATGACGTTGAAGTCCTCCGGCACCCAGTGGAGGGACTTCATCCCGATGGCCGATGTGGTCGACGCGCTCGTCGCCGCCGCCGATGCCCAGGTGGCACCGGGCACCTACAACCTGGCGAGTGGTCATGCGCGAACCGTGCGCCGCTTGGCCGAGATGGTGCAGGACCGGGTCGAAGCGGCCAGCGGAGAACGGCCTCACCTCATCGCACCACCAGCCGAATCCAACCCTCCGGGCCCGTATCGAGTGGACGTCTCGCGGTTGGCCGCCGCCGGGTTCTCCACCAAACACACCCTGGTGGAGGCCATTGACGAGGTGGTGGCGTTCTGCCGCGGGCGGAGGACCGCGCTTCTCGAGGGTGCCGCAACGTGAGCCGCTCCCGAGCCGACCCGGCTGGGCTGGTCAGCATCGGTGCGAGCGGCCGAAACTGGCGCCATGGCTGAGATCGAGGGTCTTCGGGTGACACCCCTCCGGCGCATCCCCGACGAACGGGGGGCTGTGCTGCACATGCTGCGTTGCGATGCCGACGGGTTCGAGCGGTTCGGTGAGATCTACTTCTCGACCGTCTACCCAGGCGTGGTCAAGGGATGGCACCTGCACCACGAGATGACCCTCAACTACGCCGTACCAGCGGGGATGATCAAGCTGGTCTGCTACGACGACCGCCCACAGTCCCCCACCCGAGGCAACCTGGTGGAGATGCACGTGGGCGACCTCAACTACGTCCTGGTCACGATCCCGCCACGGGTTTGGAACGGCTTCAAAGGCGTTGGACCCGCCACCGCGCTGGTCGCCAACTGCTCCACGATCCCCCATCACCCCGGTGAGATCGAGCGGATGGATCCCTTCGACAACCAGGTGCCCTACGACTGGGCCCTCCGGCATGGCTGAGTCATCCTGCGGAGTCCTGCTCGCGGTGGTAACGGCCGACCTTGGCCCAGTCCTCGCGCATGACCCGGTGGACCTCGCGGTAGCGGTCGGCCGGAGTCCGCAGCCGCCGCCGGAGGCGGTGGAGCTCCAACCGCTCGCGGACACGCGTGGGGACCACGCCGAGGCGAACGATCATGCCGGCGGCCACCGCCCTCCGGCTCGGGGCCGGGTACCCCAGGGTGGGGAGAACCGGGCCGATGACCGCAGCGATCGCGGCGCGCTCGATCCGGCTGAGCGTCTGAACGTGGCGGCCTTGGCGGGTGGTGGTGACGGGTTGCAGCACACCCGATTGTCACGGCGCGGCGGCCTGGGCGATGGTGAACGACCGCCGGGCAGGAGCTTCGATCATCTCCGGCACGAAGCCCTCGCCGAGGAAGGCACAGACCAGGCGCATGGCCGCCTCCGGATCACCGGTGAGGTCCTCGTAGCGGAGCTGGAAGAATCGCGAGGGCCCTGCGACTCGCCCGGCGGCGATGTTGCCCAGCGTGAAGTGGCGCCAGGTCTCGGCCAGCCGGACGACGTGGCGATCTTCCCAGGGCGTCTCCCGGGCAGAGGCGATCACATCTCGGGGATCCCTCACGATGTGCACCACCTGCGCCTCGGGGAACAAGAAGCGCACCGCGCCGATGGACTGGTTCGGCGTCTTCTCGCTCCAGCGGGCCTTGCCGCCGTGGCGCTCGGCGAAGTCACTCATGACCAGATCGAGCACGGCCGCGAAGGTGCGCGGACGGGCGCATGCTCGTTCGAACAGCATGGCTTCGTCGAAGCCGCATCCAACGAGCAACGGGACAGTGGGGTTGAGGGCGTCGTGCAGGACCCGCCGCAGGTTGGCGTCGTCGTTCAGGTCGCCGAGGAAGTCGCCGAGAGCGACGATGCGGGAGATGAAGTGCATCTCCGGCGGAGCCGCGATCCGAGGATGCGTCCCGAGCATGGCCTGCAACAGTGTCGTGCCGCTGCGCTGCGCGCCGACATCGAAGATCGGCCGATCGGCCACTGTGCGACTGCCTCCCGATGTGAGGACGGGACCCTATACACGCCGCCCGTCCGAAGGTGTCGGTTGTGGGAACGGGTGTGAGCGTGCCCGGTTCGACACCCGCAAGTGGGCCCGCCGCCGAGGTGCTCGATCTCTCGGGGCCATGGACGTCTCCCGGCGTCGTGTTGCGCGAGCTCTGGCGGGCGAGATCGCTCGTGCGGATGCTGGCCCGCCAGGATTTCTTCGTCCGCTACCGGCGGGCGACCTTCGGAGTGCTCTGGGCGGTGGCCCTTCCACTCGTGCAGGCCGGTGTCCTGGCTCTCGTCCTTTCGACCTTCGTGCGCTTCGAGCTCCCCATCCCGTTCGTCGTGTTCGTGTATGCCGGGACATCGATCTGGAGCTTCTTCAACAGCGGTGTCGCCGCCGGCTCGACCGCGATCGCAGACGGTCGGGACCTCTCCACGAAGATCTACTTCCCGCGGGCGGCGCTGCCCCTGGTGCGATCGGCGTCCAACGCGTACAGCCTCGTCATCAGCATGCTGGCGCTGCTCGGGCTGTGCCTGGTCACCGGCACAGGGCTCGGCGTCGAGGTGGTGCTCCTCGTCCCGGCGTTCTTGCTCGCGCTGGTTCTGACATCGGCGTTCGGCCTCGTGTTCGGCGCCCTGCACGTCTACTTCCGCGACGTCCGCTACATCGTCACCGCCGCCTTGTTGGCCTGGTTCTACGCCACTCCTGTCTTCTACCCGTTGAGCTTCCTCGAGGAGAATCACGCCGGGCTCGCCACCGCCCTCTCGGCGAACCCGGTTTCGGGTGTGGTCGTCCTCAGCCAAGCCGCAGTGGGCATGACCGGGACCGGCTTGGTGGCCCCCGTGCTCTGGACCATCGGTTGGTCGCTGGGGCTGCTCGTCGTGGCGCTCGTGCTCTACGCCCGCTTCGACCGGGTCTTCGTGGACCTCCTGTGAACAGCCGGCCGGTGATCGACGTGAAGAGGGTCAACAAGCGATATGTGAAGTACGAGGACGCCCCCTTGCTGCTCTCGGTGCTGCAACCGTGGGGACGCTCCCAGCGAGGGGAGTTGTGGGCCCTGCGCGACATCAGCTTCACGGTGAACGCGGGCGAGACGGTCGGGGTGATCGGCCAGAACGGCTCGGGCAAGTCGACGCTCCTGCGGCTCCTCGGTGGCGTGACCGCTCCCTCCTCGGGGCGCGTGCGGGTGTCCGGCCGCATCGCACCTCTCATCTCCGTCGGCGTCGGCTTCAACCCCGAGTTGACGGGGCGGGAGAACGTGTACGTCAACGGCACGATCCTCGGCCTCTCGCGCCGTGAGATCGATGCCCGCTTCGACGAGATCGTCGACTTCGCCGAGGTCGAGGACTTCATCGACACACCCGTCAAGTTCTACTCGTCGGGCATGTTCGTGCGGCTCGGGTTCGCGGTGGCGGTGCGGGCCGATCCCAAGGTGCTCCTCGTCGACGAGGTGCTGGCGGTGGGCGACGCTGGGTTCCAGATCAAGTGCCTCCAGCACCTGGACGAGATCCGCAAGCGCGGCACCACCGTGTTCCTCGTCAGCCACAACCTCAACGCCGTCCGCAACCTGTGTGCGCGGACGATCGTCCTCCAGCACGGTGAGATGCACCACGACGGCAACACCAACGACGCGATCTCGCTGTACCACGACCTTCTCGAGAAGGCGGGCGGCGAGTCTCACGTCGACGACACCGACGAATGGGTGGCGCGCCTCGAGCGGCTCGACCTGCTCGGACCAGACGGCAAGCCGACCGGGCATGTCGACCATACCGACGAAGTCACCTTGGAACTGGAGGTGACGTTCCTGCGTACGACCGACGACGTCATCCTCGGCGTCGGCGTGCTGAACCAGAGCGGGGCGCTGGTCTACGGCGACAGCACGCCATGGACGGGCATGGGCCGGTTCAAGGCTGGTCAGACCGTTCGCTTCGAGGTCCGGTTCCGCCCTGACCTCGCGAGCGGTTCCTACGCCGCGCAGGTAGCGCTTCGAAACCTATCCGCCGCGCCGCTGTTCCCCGCTCCCCGGCCCCTCCTCTTCTATGTCGGCGGGCGGCCGCTGGTGATGGGGGCGACCGATCTCCATGCCGAGTTCGTCGCGCACCGCGACGGACGCGCCGTGACGGTCACCAGGAAGGATCCAGAACGTGGCTCGGTCGCTTGAGCGCACACCGCCGATGACCTTCGGTCGAGGTGTGTCGCTCGTGGAAGAACGACGGTGAGCCAGCGGCGCGACGACGGCAGCGGAGAGCTGGCCCCGCCAACGGTGGCAGCGGATCTCTATGACGACCAGTACTTCCTGTCCGGATGTGCGGGAAGCGCCGAGTGGCGCGAGTCCGGAGGCGCAAGACTCTGGCTGCTGTACGACGCCTACGTCCAGATGGCGAACGTGTGCGAGGGCGACGTCGTGGTGGACATCGGCACCGGGCGAGGTGAGCTCCTCGTGGCGGCCTATCGGGCAGGAGCCGCTCGAGCGGTCGGTATCGAGTACTCCTCCGCAGGCGTCGAGCTCGCCCGCACGACCCTCCAGGCGAACAACGTTCCCTCCCAGCGCGCAGAGGTCCTCCTCGCCGACGCTCGCCAGGTCCCGCTGCCAGACGGCTGTGCCGATGTGGTCACGTTCTGCGATGTCGTCGAGCACCTCGATCCAACCGAGCTCGCGGTGTCCCTCTCCGAGGCTCGAAGATTACTTCGCCCGGGAGGTGGCCTCTTCATTCACACGTTCCCGACTCGGACGGTCTATGACGTGACCTACCGATCCCTGTGGTTCCTATACGGCCGGTGGCGCCGCTGGCCCAAGGACCCTCGCCAGGAGTACGAGCGCACCATGCACGTCAACGAGCAAACGAGGCGTCGTCTGGCGAGGACCCTCTCGGTCGCCGGGTTCGTGGCAGTGGACGTCACCTACGGCGACTCTGTGTACGTCTCGTTCCTCCCTGGGGTGAGGGCACAAACGCTGTACCGGGTCCTCGCAAGGAATCGGGCCACTCGGCCGCTCGCAGCCGCCCACCTCTACGCTCGCGCCCGCAGACCGGCGCCGATCGTCGACTCCCGGGGATCACAGCCTTGAGGCATCACCGGATCACGCCCCGCACAGAGCTGTGAAGGCGCCGGGTGACGGCAGCTGAGGGCGCTGAGCCTGGGTCGCTGACCGGCTCGGGTGAGAGCCCCCTGCTCGGGCGGCTCGTGTTCGTAGTGGGCGCACCCCGTTCGGGTACGAACTGGATCCAACGGATCATCGCCTCGCACCCGCAGGCCGTCGCCCTTCCCACCGAGACGTATTTGTTCTCGCACGGTGTTGCGGCGATGCGGGAACGCATCCAGCATGCTGCTCCCGGCTCGTACGGACTTGGAGCGGTCTACATGGACCGGACCCACTGGGTCACAGCCATGCGCCGCTTCTGCGACGAGGTGTTCCTCGGTCTTCTGGAGACGCTCGACCCCAGTGCGCGGTACCTGGTTGAGCGAACGCCCTTGCACACGACCCATCTCGAACTGATCGCCTCGCTCTATCCGGACGCGAAGGTTGTCTCCATCGTGCGCGACGGACGGGACGTCGTCCGCTCGCAGCTGAGCACCGGTTGGGGGCCGGACAGCTTCACCAGAGCCGTCACGGAGTGGGCCGATTACGTCCGAGCGGCCCACGCCGGCGGGCCGCTCTTCAACACCTTCGTCGAGATCCGGTACGAGCAACTTCTCGAGAACCCAAGGGAAACGGTGAGAGCGATCTACGGCGCCCTCGATCTTGATGCGAACGACGTGGACTTGGCGCGGGCCGTTCAAGAGGCCCAGGTACCTTTCAATGTCGATCCAGCCATGCCGGGGATCCGGATCGGGAAGTGGCGTAGCTCCTTCTCCCCGGAGGAGGTCAGGCAGTTCGAAGCCATCGGTGGTGACGCCCTGGACCTGCTCGGGTACGAACGGGCAGTCGGCCGTAGCCTCGCCGAGCCGGCGGCGGTCGAGGCCCCTCAACCACCGACACGACGGACTAATGCCTCGGCCGCAGCCCGGCGGACGCTCGGCCGCGCTCGAGCATGCGCCGCCCGGCGCATCTCGCGTGGGGTCAGCGCATCGGATGTGCCTTCCACCCATGCGCAGCTCGTCGCCTCCCAGGAGGCCTGCGATCGCTGGCTCGAAGCGGTTGAGTCGGGACGGCTAGCGGAAGTTGGTCCACTCCTCCACCCTCTCGTTCTCGTCATGGTTGTCGGGGGAGGTGAGCCATGGTCCGACCGAGGGCCGGCCGCCGTCTCTCGACTGGCCGACTATCTGGCCGCGGACGAGACGGCCGGATGCCGCCAGCGAAGGGGCGACGTGCATCCCGGTCTTCCGACGTTCGGCGTTGTGAAGACCTTCGAGCTGCCGGACGGCAGTAGCGTCGACCGGTCCTGGTTCATCACGATCGAGCGAGCAAAGATCACTCGACTGACCTACTACGCCTTTCCGCTCGAGCGGAAGCGGACATGAGCTCATTGGGCCATGACACGCCTAGCGACCTGGAACGGGTAGTGGCGTGACAAGACAAAGCGCCCGATCGCTGAGGAGATTGCTGGGCGCCGCCAGGTTCGAGGCCATCGGCCTTCGCCACGGTGATCGGATGTCGAGCGCGACGCTCCCAGAGTTCGAACGTCTCCAGGCCATCAAGCGCCGCGCCATCGATTCGGCGTTTGATCGCATCGGCGCCCGGTCCTGCGCCGACTTGGGGGGCGTCTGGGCGGTGGACGCCGGCTACACGTTCTACGGCCTGGCTCGGCCCACGGTGGAGCGGGCGGTCCTCGTCGATACCGGCGTCACCAATAGCGTACGCCGACGGGCGATCACCGAGCCGCGGCTTCGGCTGGTCGAGGCCGACTTCGGGGATCCGGGCACGCCAGCCGCGGTGGGGGCGGTCGACGCCGTTTTCCTGTTCGATGTACTCCTACATCAGGCCCGCCCGGACTGGGACGAGATCATCCATGGCTACGCCGTCCACACCAAGGCGTTCGTGATCGTTCAGCCGCAGTACGTCGCAGGGCCCGACACTGTTCGCCTGGTCGACCTGGGCAAGTCGAGGTACGAGGAGCTCGTGCCTCACACAACGGTGCACGACGAGGCGTGGGAGCGCCTCGACGAGATCCACCCGAAGTACGGCAAGCCCTGGCGTGACATCCACGAGATCTGGCAATGGGGCATCGTCGATGCTGACCTCGACCGGGTGTGCACAGCCGAGGGGTTCGAGCTGTGCCACTACGAGAACGCCGGACCGTGGAAGGACCTCGTGGGCTTCGAGAACCACGCCTTCGTCTATGTTCGAGACGCTGGTCCCACCGGGCCGTCCACTGTGCGGGCGCCGGGCTGGCAAGCTCCGCGGGATGAGAACCGAGATGCCGGTGACCGACGAGACTGACCTTCGTCAGCGGGTCGCGGCGCAACGGCAGTGGTACCACACGCTCGACCTGGCGCCCGGGGTCGTCACGCCCGGTTGGTTCGACCTGCGGGAGTTGCCGGCTCGGTTGCCGATCCCTTCCGACCTCTCCGGGCAGCGGTGTCTCGACATCGGCACGTTCGACGGGTTCTGGGCCTACGAGCTGGAGCGCCGTGGGGCCTCGGAGGTGGTCGCTATCGACCTGCTCGACCGCCACGCTTGGGATTGGCCCGTCAACAGCCCTCCCGCGGTGGTCCAGGCCTTCGCCGAACGCAAGGGGGAGGGCGTCGGCTTCGACATCGCCAGCGAGGCTCTCGGATCAAGCGTGAAGCGCCGCGAGATGAGCGTCTACGACCTCGATCCCGCCGATGTCGGCCGGTTCGACTTCGTCTACTTCGGCAGCCTCCTGCTGCACCTCCAGAACCCGGTCAAGGCCCTCGAAGCGGTGCGCAGCGTGTGCCGGGGCCAGATGCTCTCGGTCGACGCCGTCGACGTCGGCCTCACGCTGCTCCACCCGCGGCGGCCCCTGGCTCAGCTCGACGGCCTCGGACACCCGTGGTGGTGGAAGCCCAACGTGGCCGCCCACATCCGCATGGTGCGTTCCGGCGGCTTCGAGATGGTCGGCTCACCGACCCGCTTTCTCATGCCCGCCGGTCCGGGCCAGACGCGGGAGCGGATCACCGTGGCCAAGTTGCGCAGCCGCTTTGCCCGCAATGCCATCTTCCGATCCTGGAAGGGCGACCCCCACTGCGCCGTCCTCGCCCGCCCGGTCTAGCCCAGCCGTGAACTTCAGCCCGGCTGATCTCACGGTCGTGATCCCGACCCGCGACCGCTGGCCGATCGTGCAGCGGACGTTGACCGCGCTGCGCGCCCAGTCGGCGCAAGGCTTCCGTGTGCTCGTAGTCGTCGACGGCGAGGACCAGGACCCACCGCACCTCGGCGACGGCGTCCGAGTGGTGCAACGGCCGCGCGCGGGCCCGGCAGCGGCGCGCAATGCCGCCGTCCGAGAGACCGCGACGCCGCTCGTGCTGTTCCTCGGCGACGACATGATCCCGGTGCCCCAGCTGGTGGCCGTACACCTCGCCGGGCACAACGAAGACACGGCGCCAGAGGCGGGGGTGCTCGGTCACGTCGAGTGGCATCCCGAGGTGGCCCAGAACCGGCTGCTGCGATGGATGGACTGGTCGGGCACCCAGTTCAACTACGTGGGTCTGGCGTCGGGGGCGGATGCGCACTGGACCCGCTTCTACTCCTGCAACGTCTCGCTGAAGCGCGAGTTCTTGGTCGACGTCGGCGGCTTCGACGAGGACTTCGTCTTCTACTACGAAGACCTCGACTGCGGCTGGCGATTGGGAGAGAAGGGGTTCCGTCTCAGGTACCGACCGGCCGCCACGACCCAGCATCTGCACTCCTATGACTGGGATCGACTCATCCGTCGCTTCGACGGCATTGCCCTGGGTGAACGGCTCATGGCCGACAAGCACCCGGACTTCTCGCCGTTCTACAAGGCTCGGTGCGAGCAGGCCTTGGCCGCCCGCCACGTGTCCCCGCTGTGGCCGCTCGTCGTCGATGCCGTTCCTGCGCGGCTCGCGGCGATGCGACGGATGGCGGAGGAGCGCGCCAACCGCTACTGGTACCGCCACCTCGCGCCCCGCTACCTGAGCGGCTATCGGGGCGCCGCCGAGCTGGAGGAGCTGAAGGAGTGCCTCAGCGACCGCTTCGACCTCGAGACGTTGCGGAACCACGAGGCCGCGGTCGAGGCGGAGGAGGCCGAAGCTCCCAGCGAGGCCGCCTTCTACAGGACGAGCGAGATGTACCTGTACGACCTCACCGTCTTCGCCATGTCACCCACGAAGGCGCCCTACTTCGCCGACCTGCGTCGCCTGGTTCCGCCGGGGGCGCGGCTGCTCGACTACGGCTGCGGCATAGGTTCCGACGGCCTTCGCCTCATCGACGTGGGTTACGACGTCGCGTTCGCCGACTTCGACAACCCCAGCACGCGCTACCTGCGCTGGCGCCTCGACCGTCGGGGTCTGAGCGCGACCATCCATGACGTCGACGCCGACATACCCGACCGGTTCGACGCGGTCTACTGCTTCGACGTCATCGAGCATGTGGACGACCCGCTGGCCTTCCTCGCCCGGCTGGAGGAGTTGGCGTCCACCGTGATCGTCAACTTGGTCGGCCCGACTCCTCACGACACCCATCTCCACAAGCCGCTCGACATCCCGGGGTTGCTGGCTCACGCCCGACGGCGGGGCCTGATCCACTACCGGCGCTACCACGAGCGGGTCCACCTGGTGGCCTACCGCAGCGACGGCCCTCGACCTGGCCCCCTCCGGTCGGCGGCCCACCAGGTCCGGGGACGTGCGCTGAGCGACGTGCGGGAAGGACTGGCGAAGCTGCCGCCGCGCCTCGCCCGGAGCTAGCCGGGAGCGCCAGGGCCGGTTCCTCACGGTCGGCGAGCCCAGATCCACGTGAACAGCGTCCCCTCGCCGCGGACGCTCACCACGCGCAGACCGGAGGCTTCCAGTTCCCCGCGGACGTACGAAACGGGTGCCGGGGTGCCCACGAACTGCGGGGCAAGTCTGCGGTCGTCACGGTGGGCGAGCCCGAGCCGAGCGAGCACGCGCCGCTGGAACGTCCGGATCCGGTACCGCACGGGATGGGCGTCACTGTTCCACTGCACGGCGAGCACGCCGCCGGGTCGGAGGACACGGGCCGCTTCGCCGAGGTACAGGCCGATGAGATCCCGTCGGGGGAGGTGCTGAAGCACAGTGAAGGAGATGACGAAGTCGGCACAGCCATCCTCGAGCGGGCTCAAGGTGGTGCCATCCCCCACGACGAAGTCGATGTGTTCGTCGTCGACGAGACGGCGGGCGCGCTCCACCATCTCACTCGAGATGTCGACGCCTATGACGTGGTGGAAGTGCTTGCGCAGGGCCAGGCAGATCCGGCCGAGGCCCGAACCGATCTCGACCGCCAGCTCGTGCCCGGCGGGCTGGGCCTGCGGTTCGCCGAGGGCGGTGGCCACGATCTGCCGGCCGTCGCTCAGGAAGCGCCCCATGTCGGGGTGGTCATAGGCGGTGCTGGTGTCGACGTACCAGACGGCGTTCTCCCGGGCGCGGGCGTCCCAGTAATCACGCATCCCTGCGGCGTGCTCGGGGACGTCGGCGGCCACTACAACACGAGTCTCCGGTACCGGATGCTTCCCTCAGCGAGAGCGGTCAGCTGCACCAGGTCGGAGAGGGCGAGCTGCCCCAGCGTGACGACCGCGGCCGACCGGTCACCACGGGTTCGGCTGAGGGCGTCGCCCCACCGCGTCCGCATCCATGGCACGGTCGCCAGCAAGGGCCATGGACGTCGGCAGAGGACCGCCGCCACGCCCCCGGCGATGGCGGCGTCGAACGCGGCCGATCGGGACGTGAGGAACAAGCCTCCGCGCAACCAGCGCCGGACCAGCGGGCTCCGCCGAACGAGGCCGGGGAAGCGCCTGGCATGGCGCAGTAGGCACAACCATTCGCGGTACGTCCGAGGAACGCACCGGTGGTGAACCAGGGCATCGTGGGCGAAGGCCGAACCGGCGCCGGTCGCGAGAACGCGCCAGGCGAGGTCGGCGTCCTCGCCGAAGTGGCGGTCGCCCCGGCCGGCCCGCAGGAAGAGGTCGTGGGCGTCGAAGCCCCCCGCCCGCTCGTAGACGACACGTCGGTACGCGACGTTGCAGGTTTCGAAGAAGGGGCTCGGTTCGGTCACCCAGACCGTGTGGTCCCACGGCCCCGCGGTTGCCATCTCGTCCGGGTGAGGCACCACCTGGCCCTGCACCACGTCGACGGTCTCGTCGGCGAACACCCGGAGGAGCGACGGCAACCACGCCTCGGTTGGAAGGCAGTCGTCGTCAGTGAAGGCCAGCAAGGGAGCGCGGGCGTGAGCGGCGGCATGGTTGCGGCCCGCCGCCGGGCCCATGTTGACGTCGTGACGCAACGCCAGCATGCGCAACGATGTGTCGTTGGTTAGAGCCTCCAACCGCTCCCACGAACCGTCACCAGACGCGTCGTCGACGATGATGACCTCGAACTCCGCTGGTTCGAGGGCCTGCGATTCGAGCGCGGCCACCAGGTCACCGAGGTACTCAGGACGTCGGAACGTGCACACCAGAACCGCGATCCGTGGGGTCGGGCCCTCGTCCCAGAGACGGCTCACGATCCGCTCCAGGGTCGCCCCGGTCACACGAACCCTCGCATCACGCCACGCAGTCCGGTCCACGATCCGCCGCCGGTCGCCGGGAGCTTGAAGTTCGGGCCGACCTCGACGGGGTCGAAGCCCACGGCTCGCATCATCCGTTCGACGGCGGCCTCGCTGAGCGCCCACCACTGGAACTCGTCCAACCCGTCGAACTCCGCCACGGGCCGGCGTCGCGCGAAGCGGAACCTCGTGATCGGGTTGCAGATGATCGCACTGCCGCGGCAGACGCCATGAATGCGCTCGAGCGCCGAAACCGGGTCCTTGAGGTGGGCGAGCATGTCCCCGCAGAACACGAGGTCGAACTGACCAAGGTCGCTGTCCAGGTCGTAGACGCTCCGGAGCACGCGCTCGACCCTGGAGCCGAGCGCCGTGTGTGCGAGTTCGAACCGCGCCTGCTTGGTCTCGTCCATGGTGGGCGTGACCCGCTCGAGATGGGCGCGGGGCCAGTCGAGATCCTCTGGCCGTCCGACATCGGCAGCGACGACCTCGGCCGCCCCGCGACGTTCCATCTCGAAGGCCCAGAACCCATCCATCGTGCCCACATCGAGACAGCGCATACCGGAAAGATCATCGGGCATCAGGTAGCGGTCGACCGCGCCGCGGTGGTCGAACATGCCTCTGGTGACGATGCCGTTCCCGAGATCGAGCGTGTGGTACCAGGGATACCGCTCCACCTGGGCGGCCAGCTCGGCGCTGTCCATTCCTCCTCGCGGCACGGTGCCGCCGCCTAAACGCGCGGCCGAGCGAGGAGCGCGCGGTGCAGCACCCCAGGCTCCGACGTCCCGGTGACCGCCCGCATGGCGAGCCCTCGGGCCCGCTCTCTGGCGGTGTTCTCCTCGACGGGGTGTCGGTTGAACCGCACGACATAGGGACGGGACCGGCGCTCGATCTCGAAGCCGGAAGCGAACAGCATCCGCTGGTGCCCGGCGCCGTTCGCCAGCCACCACTGACACGCTCCACCACTGCCGTTGAGCTTGAACAGCGGACGCCCACGCCCGACGATGCTGAGCCAGAGCTCGATCTGCTCGGATGACATGAACAGGCCTCTGGTCACCGATCGAACCGCCTCCAAGGCCCGGAGGGGGTCGCGGAGGTGCAGGAGCAGGCTGCCGCACACGACGACGTCGAAGACGCCGATGTCGGACGGATCGAGATCGTAGATGCTGACCTGGTGAAGCTTCGCCGCGGAGCCCATGAGCTCGGCCGCCAAGCGGAAACCGGTGCCCTTGGGCGGACCGGAGAACGCGGCGTCGCGCTCCAGGTGGCGGGATCGGTAGTCCGGCGGCCAGTCCCACTCGAGATGGTCCTCGAGGTCCACGGCGACGACCTCGGCCGCGCCCCGACGCTCCAACTCGAAGGCGAGGAAGCCGTCGAAGGTGCCGATGTCGAGACAGCGCTTGCCGCGCACCTCCGGCCACGGCATCGCCTCCACCACCGGCCGCAGGTCGAACCATCCGGGCGTCGTCACCCCGGGGGCGACATCGATGGTGTGATACCAGAACGGATGAGAGGCGACTCGACCCTCTATCTCGGAGGATGTCAACGCCCTGCTGCCCGGCACGATCGGCGAGCATAATCGGCCTCGAATGAACCCCTTACCGACCGATCTTCCCCGAGTGCCGGCGAAGGGGTCAGCATCGGGCCAGGTCACAGACCGCGCTGGCCAAGTTCGCGCTGACCCGCCGGGTGCCCCGACCGTTGAGGTGGTTCTCGTCGGCAAAGAAGGCGGGGTCGCGCAGCCCGTCCAGGTCGACGACGTCGGCATCGGCCTCATTGGCGATGCGCCTCAGCTCGACCTCGAAGGCGCTGTAACTCGCCGCGCCCTGGGGGTGGAGGGCTACGTAATCCTGGGTCACGGGCATGATCACCATCACGACCTGCCGACCGTCGGCCTCGCTCCTCTCGACGAAGCGGGCGAGCAGGCGGACATCGAGGCCGCCGACCTCGAAACGAGGCAACGCCCGCTCGAGCGCCCGCCTGGCTCGCCCGTCGCGGGTGTCGTACCGCTCGGGGGCGAGAAGGGACTGGAACCCGAGGGGGCTGATGCTCCTCACATCCGGCGGGAGCGGCGCGGCTGGCTGTCCAATGAGGGCGCGTCCAAGCACTTTCGGGTTTCGGAGGCTCGCCCGGTGGCGGAAAAGGGCCGACCAGTTCCCCAAGCGGTGCTCGACCAGATCGAGCACCGAGGCCGTGCCGAGCGTGAGCCGGGCGGCTTCACTGTTGGCGAAGAACTGGCTCAGGTCGTCGTTCCGGGCGGCCAGATCGAGCGAGCTCAACCCGATGACCACGACCTGTGGGTCGAGTCGTGGGTAGACGACGTTCTCGGCCCACGGAACGGTGATCTGAGGCAGCCCGGCACCCAGAGAGGCGTTGTAGGCCACAACGTCGCCGCCGGCTTGCGCAAGGAACCGCTCCGGATCCACGGCCGAGTTCATCATGGAGCTGCCGAGGAACACGATCCTCGCCCCGCCCGTGGCCGCCAACCCATCCATCTGCTCGACCTTCAACTGCGCCTCGTAGCTGTGCCACACGAGCGGGTCCGGCAGCCGGCCGGCGATCACACGAACGCTCAGCTCGACGAGAAGGCCCACGACGACGGCGGTCGCCACCAGCCGCAGGTAGCGACTCCCGCGCCTCCTCGAGACGGACACGATCGCACCCCCTCCTTGTCTCGAGCGCCCGACGCTAGGCGGCGCAGCCCGAGCGATGGTCCGGCGGCTCGCGATCCAAACCGATGACGTTCAACTCGCTCCAGTTCTTCGCCTTCTTCGGACTCGTCCTCATCATCTACTACCGGCTCGGCCGCCCGGGGCAGAACGGGCTCATCGTCCTCGCCGGGTCCATCTTCTACGGGGCCTTCGACTGGCGTTTCCTCGGCCTCCTGTGGCTCTCGACGGCCGTCGACTACACGGTCGGCCGGAGCCTGGACAGCAGACGCAGCCCCGGTCTCCGGAAGCTGCTCCTGGGGGTCAGCCTGGTCGCCCAGCTCGGCATCCTCGGCCTCTTCAAGTACTTCGACTTCTTCTCGGAGGGGGCGACACGGCTCCTCGGGTGGTTCGGTCTCAGTGCCGACCTGCCCACCCTGCAGGTCCTTCTGCCGGTCGGGATCAGCTTCTACACGTTCCAGACCCTGGCCTACGTGTTCTACGTCTATCGGGGCCGCCTTCCGGCCGAACGGAACCTGGTCACGTTCGCCGCTTTCGTCGCCTGGTTCCCGCAGATGGTCGCCGGACCCATCGAACGACCCAACAGCCTCCTGCCGCAGATCCAGAGGCGGAGAGACCCTCCCGACTCCGGCGTGGTCGAATCGGCCGTTGGCCTGATCCTGCAGGGGCTGGTCAAGAAGGTAGTGATCGCCGACACGACTGCCCCGGTCGTCAACAGTGTCTACTCCGAGCCCGAGAGCTACGGCTGGAGCGCCCTCGCCATCGCCACAATCGGCTTCGCCATCCAGGTCTACGGCGACTTCTCCGGCTACACCGACATCGCCAGAGGCACGTCGCGGCTGCTCGGGGTGGAGTTGCGCCGCAACTTCGAGCAGCCCTTCCTGAGTCGCAACATCCAGGAGTTCTGGCAGCGTTGGCACACATCGCTCGGCTGGTGGTTCCTCGAGTTCGTCGGCCGGCCCCTCGGCGCCGTGCGGCGCAGCCCGAGGTGGAACGCGTTCACGATGCTCGCCATCTTCACCTTGATCGGGCTCTGGCACGGCGCGGCGTGGACGTTCGTCCTCTGGGGTCTCCTCAACGGCGTACTGGTGGTGGCGTGGAGGCGGCGGCCAATCCCCGAGCACCAGGATCCCGACCGCGTCCGGCTGGTCGAGGTGCCTCGCATCATGTTCACCTTCGCGCTGTTCTGCATCGGGGCCATCTTGTTCCGCGCCGGTTCGCTCGAGGTCGCTCGTGCCGTGATCGAACGGATCGTGCTGCTGCGCTCCGGCACCGGGCTCGGCGCCGACGCCGCCCTGGTGGGCCTGATGGTGGTCCTCTTGTTCGCCATCGACATCACCGAACGGCGGCGCAGGGTCAAGGCCGTCGAGTTGCGCGGTGTCCGTACCGCGCTCGGGGGTGTGCCCTCGCCCGAGGAGGCGGTGGCCGAATCGCTGATAGCCCCGAGGGGCCCGCTGCTCGCCGGTGCGGTCGTGGGTGCCTTTCTGGTCGCCATCGCGACCTTCAGTGGCGGCACACCCACGCCGTTCATCTACTTTCAGTTCTGACCTCGACAAGGAGAGAATGTGCCGGAGCCGGCCACCGTCGTCGTAGCCACCATCCAGAGACTCTTGGAGCGCCGGAACGAAGGAAACGTCGAGTTGCACGCCGGGTCGCGCCTCTACGAGGACCTGCGGCTCGACTCGCTGGAGATCGCGGAGCTGTCAGCCATCCTCGAGGAGGACATGGGCTGTGACCCGTACAACGAAGGCCTCGCGCCGCGGACCGTGGCCGAGGTGATCGCCTTCTACGACAGCTGACCTGCATCCATGACCGACCACCAGCCGTCACCGGCGGAGAAGCCGTGCTGATTCGCCTGCTCAGAGAAGCGGCCGCCGAAGATCCGACAAGACCGCTCATCCTCGACGCAGCGGCGACGCTCACCTATGGCGACGCCGTCGTGCGGAGTGAGCAGGTCGCACGGGGGTTGTGGCGGTTAGGGATGCAGCGGCTCGGCTGCCAACTTTCGCGACCAGCGGACGTGCTCGTCCTGCTGTGCGCCGCCGCTGCTGCAGGCTCTGAAGCGTGCGTCTACCCCGGGTACCTCGACGCCGCCGGCGTCGGGGAGCTCGCCGGCGCCTTCGATCATCCTGTGGTCGTGACCGATCGTCATGGGGTCCTGCCGGGCGCCGATGTCATGGACCTCGATTCGTTGGCAGAGACCTCCGGCGAGCTGCCGGAACCGCCGGCCACGTCTCCCGTCCTCATCCTCACCAGCGGAACCAGCGGTCGACCGAAGGGCGTTCGCCACGACTGGTCCCGTCTCGCATCCGGGGTGCGTAAGCGCGTGGCCGATCCAGGCGCCCGCTGGTTGCTCGCCTACAACCTCAACCAGTTCGCCGGCATCCAGATGCTCCTCCACGCCCTGGTCACCCGCGCGGCTGTCGTGGTGCCATCGTCCAGCCAACCGTCGGCGGCGGCAGAGGCCATGAAACGCTTCGGCGTTACCCATGCCAGCGCAACTCCCACGTTCTGGCGCTACCTCTCCGCCCAGCTCGACGAGCAGTCCGCCGCCCAGCTGCCCCTGAGCCAGATCACCCTCGGGGGCGAGGCCGTGTCCGATCGTGTGCTCGCCGACCTGCGACGCCTCTTTCCCGCCGCCCGCGTCTCCCACGTCTACGCCGCGACCGAGTTCGGCTCGGCGGTGTCGGTGAGCGACGGGCGGGCTGGGCTCCCGGTCTCGGTCCTTGAGCGCACGGAGGATGCGCCAGTGCAGTTCAAGTTGGTCGATGGAGAGCTCCACACCCGGTCAACGGTGGGCATGATCGGGTACTACCGGGCCGAACAAGCCGCCGCTGAGGGCGAGTGGCACCCGACCGGTGACCTGGTCGAGGTCCGGGGCGACCGCATCCACTTCGTCGGTCGAGTGAACGAGATGGTCAACGTCGGCGGGGTGAAGGTGCCTCCGCTGCCGGTCGAGGAGATCGTCGGGGCCGTGGCGGGGGTGAAGCTTGCTCACGTCTACAGCCGGCCGAACCCGGTGACCGGCCAGATCGTGGCCGTCGACGTCGTGGCCGATGACGGAGTCGACGAGGTCGGCCTCAGGTCCGAGATCCGGGCCGCCTGCGCCCAGCTCCCCCCGGCGTCCCAGCCGCGCCTGATCCGAGTCGTGGCCGAGCTGGCGATCCGCGACCACAAAGTGTCGCGCCGTGCCCAGACCAATGACCAGCGCTGATCCCCAGGCGACCCGCATGGGTGGGCGCAATGTGCTGGTCACCGGCGGGAGCCGGGGCCTGGGCGCCGCCATCGTCCAGTCGTTCCTCGACGGTGGCGACAACGTGACTACCTGCAGTCGGACCCCCAGCGCCGAGATAGAGCGCTGGAGAGCCGATCGGTCACTGATCGGACGGTTCCACTATGACCAGGCCGACCTCGTCGACCGCCAGGCGTCTACGGAGCTCGTCCATCGCACGTTCCAGCGGTTCGGCGGCGTCGACGTCCTGGTCAACAACGCTGGTCTCGCCGTCGAAGGTGTGCTGGGGCTGGTCGACGACGACGACATCGATGCCGTGATCGACCTCAACCTGAAGGCCACGGTGCACACCACCAAGCTGGTCGTGCGCAGGATGCTCGCCCACGGGTCGGGGCGGATCGTCAACATCTCGTCGATCGTCGGGCTATCCGGCTACAGGGGCCTCTCCGTCTACGGGGCCACGAAGGCGGCGCTCGACGGCTTCACCCGCTCACTGGCGAGAGAGCTCGGTTCCCGCGGCATCACCGTCAACTCGGTCGCTCCCGGCTACCTCCGCACGTCGATGACCCACGGACTGGAGGCGGCCCAACTGGATCAGATCGCTCGGCGCACGCCGGTGGGTCGACTGGGCGAACCGGCCGACGTCGTAGCGGCGGTGCAGTTCCTGACCTCGCCCGGTGCCTCCTTCATCAACGGCCACGTCCTCGTTGTCGACGGTGGTTTGACGGCATGAACGGCAGGCTCGGCGCAGACAAACCAGGCGTGTGGCTCGCACCGCTCACGACCGCCGGCTCGCCACGAGCAAGCCGTAACCCAACGTTCCGTCGTCCCAGAATCCCTCGAGGATGTCGCAAGCGTCGACGAAACGTTCCCAGTCGCTCACGCCGAGCGAGCCGACGACCTCCCGCCGGTACCGCTGCGCGTTCTCCCGCCAGCGGCGAAAGGTCGGCCGAGTGTCACGGGTGAGGTCCGCGCCGACCTCCACCACGAGGCCGTGGCGCTCGGCCATCTCCCTGTACCGATCGAGCGGCTCCATCCGGGCGTCACCGAAGACCTCACGGAGCAGCCGCAAGGGCTCCCGAAGGCGCAGCACCTCTTCGAAGGGCATCGGCCGGCGAAGCATGATGTCGCAGAGCGCGAGCCTGCCCTCCGGATGCAGGACACGGGCGCACTCGCTCATGAGCCGGTCGCGTTCTCGCACGAGGTGCGACGACTCGAGCACCCAGACCACATCGAAGGAGCTCGCCGGAAACCCGTTGTCGGCCCCGTCGCGACACTCGAACCGGAGCCGATCGGCCAGCCCCGCGGCGAGCGCTCGAGCCGTGGCCTCGGCAACACCGACTCGACTGGTCGTGATCCCAGTTACCTGCGCTCCGAACCGCGAGGCGAGGTGGCGCGCCGGTGCTCCGGTGCCGCAGCCGACGTCGAGAACGGAGCAGCCGGACCCGATGCGGGCGGCCTCGGCCATCCGGTCGGTGAGCGCCCTTGTCGCCGAAGCCAGGTTCTCGTCACCCGTGCGGAAGAGGCCGTAGTGCAGCTCCTCACCGAGCAGCAGGCTCCAGGCAGACGTGACCCGGTCGTAGTGACTGGCGGGGTCGTAGGGCGTCTCGTTCTCGTGGGGGCCTCGTGTCACGGCGCGCTCTCGTTTTCGCCCATCAGATGTCCGCACTCGGGTTCCGCCGCACCGACACGAGCCGGGCCGTGTAGTCGACGCGCTGCAGGAACACCGTCTCGCCCTTGGCGGCGTAGTACTCGTCGACGGCATCCTTCGCGCCCTTGAAGTGGCCATAGTCATCGACCAGGAGGAAGCCGCCGTCGACGATACGAGGCTCGAGGTGGCGCAGCTCGTGCAAGGTCGAGTCGTAGTAGTCGGTGTCGAGCCGCACGAGGGCAAGCTCCTCGGGAGCCTGTTCAGGGATCGTGTGGCGGACGTCGCCCCGGACGAAGTGAAGCCGCTCGGGTGGGTAGCCGGTAGCCTCCAGGGCCTTTCGGACCTCGTCGAACGGTAGGTAACGGAAGGCGGGATCCAGGGCGGCGTCCCCGTCCCGTTCGTACCGACGCCAGTCGTCGAGGGCGGAAGTACCCCAGAGGTCGACGTCGCGACCTTCGGGTTCGGGTACCCAACCAAACGTGTCGAAGAGGTAGAGCTCGCGATCGCTCACCCCCTCTTCCAAGAGGGTCAGCGCCACCACTTGCATGCTGCCGCCGCGCCACACCCCACACTCGGCGATCGCACCAGGCACTCCCGTGCGCACCAGATGGCGAACGGAGTCGCGCAGGGCCGCGATCCGCTCGGGGCCGGTGAGGGTGAACGGGGCTACCCGGTGGCAGAGACGGATCGTCTCTTCATCGAAGTCAGGGGGGAAGGTGCGGTGAACCTGCGGGCCCGGACTCTTCACGATCTGGTACCCAGCCCGCCGGGCCAGCGCCTGCGCGGCTCGTCGGGTCCCGCGCTCGACGGGCCGGAACGCTTGCCTCCAGCGCATCGCCTTCGAGGGCCGCCTGCCGCTCACCGGGACCGGCGAGCCGCCACGCGACGGCGTAGACCCCGCCCGGCATGGGCGGCGAGGCGCCCGAGCTGGGTCTTGAACGGCCCGCCGCCAGGCACCCAGGAGTCGGTGAGCCACGGCTGATCGACATGGTCGGCGACGAAGGGGCTCGAGGACTTGCGTTCCCACGCACCCCACTTCTGGCTTCGGGTCACCCGCCGCCAGCCGGGGTCGAGATCGCAGAAGTCGGCCAGGAGCCGGACGGCTGGCAGCTGCAGGTCGTCGAGCACGAGAGTGCCGCCGGCACGTAGGCGGCCGGCGCCGTAGAAGAAGTCGATCATGGGCATCGGGAACCCGTGGTTGCCGTCGAGCAACACCAGATCGAGGTCGCCCACATCGAGGCCAGGTAGCACGGTCTCGGACCGGCCGACCTCGAATCGCACGCGGGTCAGGTCGACGGCACGGTCCCGGCAGTACTTCCGCAACCGCTGCATCTCGTCACCGAACGGCGTGATGCACCAATGATCGCCACCCGAGGCCGCGAACAGCACGGTCGAGAGACCCGCTCCCGTCTCGAGCGTGCGGGTACCACTGCCGAGCCGCCCCGCGATCAGCTCGTAGCACGCGTCCTCGGTGCTCCACACGCCGAGGTGACCCTCGTCGCCCATGTGATGGACCAACGGTGGGTCGGCGAGGATGCGAGCAAGGACGTCAGCCAAGGCTCCACCTCAGAGCACGACGGGCCGGTCTGGCCTCAGGCTCGATCAGCACCATGCATGCCAGCTCAACGCCCGCGCCCGGCGCCGGAGTCGACTCGGGGCTGCGGGCGGGCTCCCCGGAGTGCGGTGCGAAGGTGGAGAGGCATGACCCGCGCCAGAGCTCTGGCCGGCGGGCCGGCCTCGGGGCGGCCGGCAAGCCGGGCCGCGGCGAGCAGGGCCAAACGGGTGGTCGCCCCGGCGGTGTTCACCGCCGCCCACCAGCTCACTGCCCGTCGGCCGTGAACCGACTGGTACCAGTCGTAGGAGGCCGCCAGCCACCTGCTCGTGCGCCCGTCGCCCCAAGCCTGAGCCCCTGAGGCGTTGCCCACGTGCAAGACCTCGACGTCGGCCTCGAACCGGCGCCGCCAGCCCCGCTGAGCCAGTTGCCAGCAGAGGTCGAGATCCTCGGCATACATGAAGGAGCGTTCGTCGTACGGCGGGCGCCCGTCGAGCGCCTCCGCCCGAATCACGTGGACCGCGCCGATCGCCCAGTCGATGTCGGCCGGTCGATCGTGCCGGCTGTACCCCTCGAGCCACCAACGCTCGCCGAGGCCCCGCCGGAGCAGGGGCGGGGGGGTGAAGCAGACCATTGCCGCTTGGCGCGGTGATGGGAACACGTACACCGAATGCTGCAGCGTGCCGTCCACATTGCGCAGTCGCGGGGCGACGAGGCCGAGCCGTTCGTCTTCGAAGAGGCGACGGGCGAGCGTTCCTAGCGAACCCGGAGCCGGCTCCGTATCGGGGTTGAGGGCGATGAGAACGTCCACCTCGGAGCCGGCGAGAGCCTGGTTCATGGCCGCGGCGTAGCCGACGTTGGTGGCATTGCGCAGGACCCTCACCCCCGCACTGCGTGCCGCGGCGGCTGCGCTGGCGTCGGTCGACGCATTGTCGACGACGACGACCTCGGCATCGGTACCCGCGAGGGCGGCGGGAAGGGCCGCGAGGCATCGCGTCAGCAGCAACTCGGTGTTCCAGGAGACGATCCCGACTCGGACCTTGAGGGGCTGTGGCCGTCCCGTCACCGCCGGATGGCGCGGACGACGATCATCTGGCTCACGCGCCGGACGGGCCCGACATCGATGGCGCGGTTCACGAACCGTCGGCGCCAGCTCCGGGGCTCCCAGCCCACGGTCGCACGGGCCTGGACAGCGAATCGAGGCTTGATCAGGCGCTCGAACTCGCGCCAGGTGTATTCGCGGAGGTGGCTGTTCGACAGGAAGTACGCGCTCGCGGCGCGACGCCGGCCGCGGGCTCGATCCCCGACCTTGGCCCGGATGGTCGTGAGGCAGTGTCGGTTGGGCGTAGCCAACACGACGGGCGCTCCGGCGCCAGCAACCCGGGCCAGCTCGGCGACGCCGGCGGCGTCGTCGGGAAGGTGCTCGATGGTGTCATCGCACGCGATGCCGTCGAAGGCGCCGCCTCTGAAGGGCAACGCCTCGACATCGCCGACGACACCGAGCAGCGATACGCCCTCGCGCCGGCCGATGTCACGGGCGGTGAGAACGGCACCCCACCCGATGTCGAGACAGACGACGGTGCGGTCCGGTACCCGGGCCAGGCCCACCGACACCGCCGGGTTCGGACCGCAACCGGCGTCGAGCAGCCGGCCGCGCACCGCAGCGAGCTCGGCGAGCACCACCGGCTGGGTTTCGGGCAGCGACAGGACCGGGATGCTGTCGGGGTCCTCGGCGTGGGCCGCCCACCAGTCTTGGCCGAGGTCGACATAGAGCTGCTTGATGTCGTGGGGCGAGCCGCTGGCCACCGCTCGTTCGGCTGCCATCCGGTGACGCTCGAGAGGATCAACCGAAGGCATGCGATCCGGAGACCGGTCGGTCTGCGTCGGCATCAAGTCTCGGTCTCTTCCCGGCAACCTCGGATGGCGAACGGGGGCAAGGCGTTCACGATGCCGGAGCGTAATCGAGGCCGCGGTGCCCCCGATCGGGCGGCGGCCCTGGGATCTCCCCGAAGGCCGTGAACGTGCTGGCATGTCACCCATCGGCGGACATCTCCGACGTGGTGAAGTGTCGGTCGGCTGGCCGCCCGCGGCGGAAGCCGTCGGCGGCCGCCACATACCAGGATTCGAACGTGTCGGCGAGCTGGTCGACGTCGAAGAAGGTGGCAGTTATCTCGCCTTCCCGGATCAGGCGGCGCCGCAATGAGTCGTCCTGCGCGAGACGATGGATGGCACCGGCCAGCCCGGCGGCGTCTCCTGGCGAGAAGCGCAGGCAGTTCACCTCGTCGATCAGGAAGTCTCCAGAGCCGCCGACTCCGGTGCCCACGACGGGCACTCCGCAGGCCATCGCCTCCAGCGGAGTCAGCCCGAACGGTTCCTCCCACTCGCTCGGAAACACGAACACGTCGGCATCCCGGTAGCGCGCCGGCAGGGCAGATCGGCTCGAACGGTGGAGGCGTACCGCGGAACCGACGCCGAGGCCCTCGGCCAACGATCGCAATCTCGCCTGTTCGGCTTCGTCGCCCAATCCATCGAGCTCGATCACCGTTCCGCCCGGCAGCATCGGAAGCGACCGGATGAGCGTTTCCACGCCCTTGCGAGGATCGAACCGGCCCACGTACAGCACCCGCCACCGCCACGGAGGGGTCGAAGTCCGGGGTGTGAAGAGCATGCGGTCGATGCCGCTGTACACCACCGTCGAGTCCGGTACCTCCCACGGGCCGAAGCGCATCGCTCTCTGTCGAGTCGTCTCGCTGATGAAGCAGACGGGGCCCGAGGTGCCGACATCGGGCGGCACCGTCGGGACACGCAGCACGGAACGGAGCCAGCGAGCCCTCGGGCCGAGTCGGCTGAGAAGGGCGGACCACTGGTCGAGGGACGTGCAGTAGGTGAGCCAGTCGTCGCAGACCGCGTACACCACCGGCACCTCCGCTTCGAGGACGGCGGTGACGATCCCGAGGGAGAAGGCGCCGACGTGCCAGATCGCCACCACGTCGGGCCGGGCCGCCTGCAGCGCAGCCGCGATCGCTCTCTGGTTGTCGCGCTCGACCTTCCACCTCTGCCTCGGCGACGGCGCCCACAACTGGTCGTCGCGAAAGTACCGTCGGATCTCTCTCCGCACCGCGGGGGAGCTCTGTCGTTCCCGGATCGGCGTCGGCACGCCTGGTCGCCGTTCCTCCGACGTGAGCACGGTGACGTCGTGGCCCCGATCGGCGAGCCGAACCATCACGTCACGGCAGCTCACTTCGTAGCCTCCGGTGTGGTGGGGTGGGTAGGTGGCGGTGATGCAGAGGATGCGGGTCACAGGACGAAGATGCGTGCCCGTACCGACTCCGCCACGGTCCCAGCGAACGCACCGGCGTCGACCGCGACACGCTCGGCGAGCAGTGCCGCTTTGCGATGCCGCCGCGCCGGCGGCCGCTGCTCCCACAGGTACGGCACGGCCAACGCCAGCGCCACCTTCCGCCACGGACCGGCTACGACGCCGACCGCGCCGAGGACTGCGAGGGCGAACAGTGCATCGCGGCGGTGCATCGCCCACGGCCGCCAGAACCCCTCCTGGCGCAGCGCCGGGTACCGGGCGGCGATGCGGACCATGTTGCCCTCGAGGTAGCGCTGTCTCATGTGGTACCGCCACCCCCGCTCGCTGAGGTCGTGGCGCACCACGGCGTCGTCGGCGAAGGCGCGTTCCCAACCGGCCGCGAGCAACGCCCACCCGAGCGACGTCTCCTCGCCGTACCACCCGATGTCCTCGTCGAAGCCGCCAACCGCCTCCAGCGCCTCGCGTCGGAAGAAGAGGTTGCAGCCCTCGAACCAAGGCGACGGCCACCGGATGTCGCGGAACACCGTCCAATCGGTCCACGGGTAGGAGCCGGCGTCCACCGGCACGAGCGTGCGGCCCTGCACCACTCCGATGGACTTGTCCCAGCCGAGAAGAGCGACCCCCGATTCGAGCCACTCGGGCTCGGGTTCGCAATCGTCATCGGTGAACGCCACCAGCGGCGCCCTCGAGGTCCGCCACGCGCGGTTGCGAGCCCCGGCCGGCCCTCGATTCTGCTCGAGGACGAGGGAGCGCAACCGGAGGGGCGAGGCGTCGGCGAGCGACCTGAGCACGCTCGGGGTCGTGTCTCCCGAGCCGTTGTCGACGACCACGATCTCGAACCGGTCAGCGGGATAGGTCTGCTTCTCCAGCGCGGCAACCAAACGGGGCAGCAGTTGCGGGCGTCGGTAGGTCGAGACGCAAACGACGACATCGGGCGCGTGCGGCGGCGTCTCGCTCATCAGGGCCGGATTCTCGCGCTGATCGCTGCCGTACCGTTGGCCGCTGTGAAGGTGGCCATCACCCATCCCTACTCGTGGCCGGAGGTGCGGCGAGGGGCCGAACGCATCATCGTGGAGACGGCCCGCTCTCTCGTGCACCGGGGTCATGACGTCACCATCCTCTCCGCGGGACGGTCGGCCGGGAGGTCCGTGGAGGGCGGGATCCGGGTGCATCGGGTCCAGCGCCGCTTCGAGGACGGTGTCCGTCACGAGCGGTGGTTCGGAAAACGGATCGTGCCGCTCCTGGTCACGGGCCGCTACGACGTTGTCCACGCGTTCATGCCTCCGGACGCGGCGGCGGCCATACGCACCCGGCGCTTCGGCGGCCACCGCACGCTCTATGACGAGATGGGCATCCCTGTCCGGGACTGGTGGCGGGGCCAGCCCCACCACCGCGACCGGCTCAAGGTCGCCAGGGACGTGGACGTCTACGCCTGCATGTCCCGGTTCGCGGTCGAGGCGCTCGAGCGCACCTGCGGACGACGAGGGGCGCTCTTGCCGGGTGGCGTCCGCCTCACCGAGTTCCAGCCGGCGCCAGCGCGCGACCCGCGGCCCACGCTGCTGTTCTCCGGGGCCCTCGACGAGCCGCGGAAGGGCGTGGCGGTCCTTCTCGATGCGCTCTCCCTGGTCATCGAAAAGGAGCCCGAGGCGCAGCTCTGGCTCAGCGGGCCCGGAGACGCGAGATCCCTGCTGCTCAGCGCGCCCACCGCCGCCCGTTCTCGTACGACGGTGCTGCCGCTCGGCCAGCCCGGCGAGCAAGCCCGCCGCTATGGCGAGGCGTGGGCGACAGTGCTGCCATCGGTGAACGAGTCGTTCGGCATGGTGCTGATCGAGTCGCTGGCGTGCGGCACACCCCTCGTCGTCGCCGACCACTCGGCGCCGCCCGAACAGGTCACCGCCGCGACGGGATCCCTGTGCGCGCCTGGGGATGCAATTTCGCTGGCCGAGGCGATCCTGCGCACGCTCGGCCTCGCCCGCCGTCCCGGCACCGTGGCCGCCTGTCGTGCGCAGGCGTCGAAGTACGACTGGGATGCGGCGATCGCACCGCTCCTCGAGGAGCTCTACACCATGGAGCTCGGCACACCCGCCGCCTCAGCGTGAACGTCGAGCAGCTCAGCAGCAAGGCGGTCGGTGCTGAGGGCCGCCGCTGTCTCGGAGCCTCCCGAGAGGATGGCCGAGCGGAGGGGCGCGTCGTTCGCCAGCGCGCTCACCGCCTCCGCCAGCGCCACCGCGTCCCCTGGCGGGTAGACCAGGCAGTTCTCCCGGTCGCGTAGGTACTCACCGGACCCGCCGGCGCCGGTGGCGACAACCGGCGTGCCGACTGCCATCGCCTCGAGCGGGACGATCCCGAACGGTTCCTGCCATTCGCTGGGGAACAGCAGGGCGTCGGCCTGCTGGTAACAGCTCGCCAGCTCGGATCGCGACCGCGCCGTGATCGTCAATCGGTCAGCGACGCCGAGCGAGGCGGCCAGATCCTCGAGGTCGGCCCGAGCGCCCGATTCACCCCAGCCGACGAGGTCGAGGGTCGTCTCCGGTGGGAGCAGCGCCAGCGCACGCACTGCCGTCTGCACGCCCTTCTCGGGCGACAGGCGGCCAGCGTAGAGGAGGCGCCACCGCCAGGGACGCTCGTCGGGAGCAACGTCCACTGGGAACGCAATGTGGTCGACGCCGAGCCACACGACGCTGCTGTCCGGGAACGTCAGGCCGGTTCCCGCCTCCACTACGTGGCGCAGTGCAGCGCTGCAGAAGACCACTCTGCCCGGCACGGGCGCGGCGCGACGGCCGACGAACGGCGTGGGGTCGGCAGCGGGCGCGTACACAGGCCAGTGATCGCACACCACGCTCACGACCGGCACCCGCTGGTGGGCGAGCAGGTACACGAGGGCGAGCGAGAATCCTCCCGGATGCCAGAGGGACACGACGTCGGGCCGCACCTCGCGGAGCGCGCGCCGCAGTGACCAGAGGTCCCGGACCACGATCGGCGGAACCCTCTGCCGGCGAGGAAGCGACGAGCCCGGGGGGCCGCCGTAGAGGAGCGTCAGCTCCCGCCGTAGGCACGTCCCCGGAGGATCGGGGGCAACGACACCGGGCACCCGCGCCGCGCTGGTGAGCACGGCGACGTGATGGCCTCCGGCCGCCCATCTCGACAGCACGTCGTGGCAGGCGTTCTCGTAGCCGCCTATGGCGTGCGGCGGGTAGAGGCTGGACAGGGCAAGCACCCGGATTGAGGCACACTACGGCAGATGCCGACGCCGCCTTCGATCGCCGTGGTGGTGTCGACGTACAACCGCAGCGCCCTGCTGCCGCGGCTCGTCGCCGCACTCGCGGCGCAGCGCGACGCTCCCCCGTTCGAGGCCATCATCGTCGACGATTGTTCCGCCGACGACACGTGGGTGACCCTCCAAGGCCTGGTGTCTGACGCACCGTTTCCGTTGACGATCGGGCGCACGCCCGAGAATTCGGGCCCGGCCACCGGGCGCAACATCGGCTGGCGGTCCACCTGTGCGCCGTTCGTCGCGTTCACCGACGACGACTGTGTCCCGCATCCGAGCTGGCTCGCGTCCATGGCCAAGGCCCTCGAGGAGGCCGACGTGGTCCAAGGTCTCACCGATGTCGATCCGAACTGGGAGGGGGGCAGAGGGCCCTTTGCCCGCGTCCAGGTCGTGGTCGAGTGGAGCGGGCTGTTCGACGGGTGCAACATGGGGTACCGCCGCCACGTGCTGGAACGGCTCGGGGGGTTCGACGAGCGTTACCGCCGCCCCTTCGGCGAAGACGTCGACCTCGGGTGGCGGGCCGTCGAGTCGGGCGCGACGACGGCGTGGGCACCGGATGCCATGGTGATGCACGACGTCGAGACCACCGGTGACCGGATCGCCGATTGGGTGGTGTGGGTGAGGGACACCCGGCGCCGCCGTTACGCGCCACTCATGGTGAAGAGCCATCCCGGGTTGCGCGCCGCGATGCACCGGCGCTTGTTCTACACGCCCAGCCATCCCAGCACCTTGCTCGCCTTGGCCGGCCTCACTGCCCTCGCCGCGTCGCCCAGCTCGAGACGGCACTGGGCCGCAGCCGCCGCGATGTCCGCCCCTTACGTCTGGCGGCGCGGGGTCGTCGACCCCCGGCCGGCGCGAACCGTCTGGCTTCCTGTGGTCGTGCCTATGACGTTCGTCGGCGACCTGGCCGAGGTGTGGGCGATGGTGAAGGGCTCGATCCGGTACCGAACGCTGCTCCTCTAGCGTCCCTCATAAGAGCCCTCCCCGAGCCGGCCGCGGTGCGGCGTACTGGAGAGGACCTCGACCAACTCCTCATAGTTCAGGATCTGCGCTCGCAGCGGAACCGTGCGCCGAAGCACATCCGCCGACACCGGGACAGGGTCCAGCTGGAGGAAGCGAAACACCCGATCGGCGGTGGCTTGGTGGCGCTCGGGGTCATGGAGGGCATCCTCGTAGCGCAGCGCGAGATGCGATCGGTCGCCGATGAGGCGCTCCACCTCCTGCGCGGTGTGCTCCGCCTGTTGGATGGCTTCAAGCACGCGTAGCGGGTCGAGATGAACCGGGGTGATTCCCCCCCCGGCCTCGCGGTGGTGCCAACGGCCGGTCTCGCCCGCGATGAGCGCGGACAATGCCTGGTGGACCGGGTTCTCACGGACGAGGGTGACGATCCGGCCGCCACGGTCGTGAAAGCGCCCGCACCAGCCTTCACGATCGGGAACCCCCTGCGTGATGAGCTGGGCCGGGTGGAGCGACCAACCCCAGGCCGCCGCCCCCGTAGCGGCAGCTCGTTTGGTCGCCCGAGCCAGCCTCCGGTCGGGGTCGGCGAACCGGCGAAGGGTCCGGGCGCCGGTCGCGTGCTGCCCGAACAACTCGTGATCACACGTCACTCGAGGGTGGGAATCGAGCAGGTTCAACAACAGGATGCTGCCCGCTCGCCCAGGCGTGAGGATGATGAATCTCAGGGGCACCGTGGCGCGCCGAGGGACGGCACGGCGGAGGATCACCGTGGGGCGAGGTCCGGAACGCGAACGCCCAGGGCTTGCAGGCCGGATCTCAACTGGTCGGGGTTGGCGACCCGGCGCCAGAGTGCTTCCGTTGTCGGTGGCTCGGGCTCAGCCGGCGCCTCCCAGCCCGGAAGATCGAGGAACCTCGCAAGGCGGTCTGCGGTCGCCGAGCGGGCCTCGTTGTCGGTCAGATGGTCTTCGAACACGGCTTGGAGAGCGCCCGGCACCACCCCGTCGAGCCATTCCTTGGCGCGGCGGCCGTGGTCCGCATACACGGCGACCTCGTCGGCGTGGACGTAACCGGCGCGGCACGGGAGAAGCTCCCCGTGCCGTCCGCACAGGGCGCGAGACAAGCCACTGTCCTCCTGACGACGACGTGAAAGCACCACGACCTTGACTCCGTCAGCACACAGGTCGCGTACGAACGCGGCCGGATCGAGGTCGTTCGTCAGCCAGAGGTCCGTGGGGTGCACCACCGCGCCATGGGCGCGATCGCCGTGAACTGCCCGACCTAGTACTCGGCGAAGGTGCGCCGCCGGGCGGCGATACGGAGCATCGAGCACCCGGCCCGAGCACCGAACCGCCCCACTGGCCGAGAGCAACCGGACCAGGACGCGCTCACCGGACCAGCAGCCGGTCAGGATGACGAAGGGCACCGGCGAGGAGCGGTGCCGCAACATCCGCAGAAGGGTAACTCGACACGCCTCCGGCCTTCGACGACTGGCCGCGGGTGAGGCATCGGTCGCCGACGGCCCAGACGTTGGCAGCACCGCGCCGAGCACGGCGAGAGGTCGATGTCCAGCGGCGCGGTCGACCGGCCCGTAGTGGAGCGACCCGGTGAGCACCACCGCGGCCGCTCGGGAAGCGGCGCCCACGAGTAGCGGCCGGTGTCGACGCCGTTCGGCACGACCACCAGGCGTTCCCTGGCCGCCTCACCCACGTCCTGCGACGTCCGAGCTCACTACTCACCCCTCAGCGGGGCAGACCTCGAGAAGCCGGGAGGTCGAGCCAGGGACCGGGCCCGTCGGCGCACAGGGCGCTGAGGTCGAGGGCGTCCTTGTAGGTATCCATCGACTTCCAGAACCCACCGTGCCGGTAGGCGAAGAGCTGCCCCTTGTGGCCGAGCGCAGGAAGGACGTCGCGCTCCAGGTCCTCCCCGGGCCAACCTTCGAAGACCTCCCGGCTGAACACGAAGAACCCGGCATTGATGAGATGGTCGAGAAGCTTCGGTTTCTCCTTGAACTCGACCACGCGACCGTCGCCGGCCACGTCGATGGTCCCGTACTGCGATGGCAGGGGAACGGTGGTCAACGTGGCCAGCCGGCCGTGCCGCTGGTGGAAGCGGAGCAGGGTCTGGAGGTCGACGTTGCCGAGGCCGTCGCCGTAGGTGACGAAGAAGGTCTCGCCGACCAGGTCTGCGCACCGCGCCACCCGCCCACCGGTGTTGGTGTCCTCCCCCGTGTCCACCACCTCCACCGCCCACTCGGACGGGAGGGTGGCAGCGAACTCCTCGAGCAACCGGATCTTGTATCCACCCGCGAGTATGAACTCGACGAAGCCCTGCTCGACGTACAGCTGCATGAGGTGGGCGAGCACCGGTTGGCGTCCGACCGCGAGAAGGGGCTTGGGCAGCTCCAAGGTGTGTGGGTACGCCCTGGTCCCCTTACCACCACACAGGATCACCGTCTTCAAGTACGCCCGATCTCCCGCCCGACGAGCGACCTGCCGCGGTGCGGGCCGCCATCGTCTGAGCCATCCACACGCCCGAGGCAGGCGCCGACCACCGCCAGACAGTCGGGGAGGAACTCCGAGCGTTCCTTGGTGGCGCCCACCACGGACACCGATGGACGTTGGACTCCGACCGGTGCGGTCATCGGCGCGCCGGCGCGTCGTCTCTTCTCACTCGATCAGTGTCGCAGGCTGGCGGTCGGCAAAGCGCGCTCCTTGCGCGCCGGCTGCCGGCCCGTTCGTGGACCTCGCTCGATACAGTCCACCGACGATGGACCGGGAGCGGCGGGGGCTGCGGAACCGCCTGCGTCCCGCCTGGTATCGGCTTCTGGAGCGGTCGCCGCGGGCCTACACCGCCTACCGACGAAGGCGGCAGCCGCTAACCCCGATCGTCACCGCCGAGAGCGACCTCGTCATCGTTGGCTACCCGGCCTGTGCGAACACCTTCGCTCGGGTGGCCCTCCTCCACGCCAATCCCGGACTGAGCCTCGCCAGTCACGCCCACAGCTGGACCCAGGTGGCGGAGGCAACACGGCACGGCCTCCCGACGTTGGTGCTCGTGCGCGAGCCCCGAGCTGCCGTCTTGTCGGTGCTCGTCCGGTTCAGTGAACGAGATCCCCGCCAGGAGCTCGAGGCCTACGCCACCCTGTACCGCCGCACGCTTCCGTTCATGGATGACGTGGTGGTCGCCGACTTTGCCGAGGTGACGACGCGCTTCGGTGATGTCGTCGAGCGTCTCAACCAGCGCTTCGCCACCTCGTTCGAACGCTTCGCCCACGAGGACGAGGCCGCCACCGCTCGCGTCTTCGAGGACATCGATGCGTACGACCGGACCCAGTTCGGGGACTCCACCAAGCGTCAGACAGCCAGGCCCAGCACCGAGAAGGAGGCGGAGAAGGCACGCATCCGGCCACTCCTCGCGTCGCCCGGGCTGGAGCCGCTGATGAAGGAGTGCGACCGTGTCTATCGCCTCCTCCGCGAGCGGGCGAACGCCGGCGCAGGGGAGTGACGACCAGGGTCAGGCCAACGCCGCGGAGATGATCGACGCGAGCGTCCCGTCGTCCCGGACGGTCTTTGGACGGGTCGCGGATCTCAGCGCTGAATCGCTCGCGGTCCATGCTGCTTCCCGCCTGCTCCAGCCAGAACGGCCTCGGCGAACTCGTCGGCGATGACCGACCACTCGAACCGCTCCTCCACCAGAGCACGTCCGGACTTGGCGAGCCGCTCGGCGAGCGACCTATCGGTCAACACCGCCGTCACCGCGTCGGCCATGGTCGCTGCATCGTCGGCCACCAGGGCGTGCTCTCCCTCGATGAGGCCCAGACCAGCCAGGCCGATGGCTGTACCCACCACTGGCCGGCCGGAGGCCATGGCCTCGAGCGCCTTCAGCCGGGTGCCGGTTCCCACTCGCAGCGGAACCACGGTGACCCGGGCCTGCATCAGCCACGGCACCACCGAGGGCACATCGGCATGGATGTCGATGCCCTCACGCTCGCCGAGCGCCCTCACCTGCGGCGCGGGCGATCGCCCGACCATGGCCAGCGTCGCCTCGGGGGTGTGGCGGCGCACGAGCGGGAACACGTTCTCGCAGAACCAGACGGCGCCATCGAGGTTCGGCCCGTAACCGAGCGACCCCGTCATCACGATGCGAGCCTCCTCGGGCAGGCTGCTCGGACGGTACCGGTCGGTGTCCACGCCGTTCGGCACGGTGACAAGACGGCTCGGCATTCCGGGGGCGGTGCCGGCCGTCAGCAGGTCCGCATCCTCATCGGACACCGCGATGACCATGTCGAAAGCGCCGACCACCCACCGCTCGAACCTGCGGGCCTTGGCCACCTCACGGGTGAGGATCCAGGCCTGACGCCGACCGGGGGCGAGGACGCGCTCCTGGGCGGCTTTGGCCGAGCTGACGTGATGGAGCTGGATTACCCACTGGTTCGCGCGGTGGCGGGGCAGGAGGCCAGCCATCGTGAGGTGGCTCACGACCACGACGTCGTACCCAGGGGCCATGTGGGCGACGATCCGGCGGAGCCGTCGCCGCCGGCGAGCTGTGAGCGCCACCTCCCACGGCCCCCTCGCCGCCAGCGCCAGCCAGAGGTCGAGCAATCGGCGGGCCGTCTTGTTCCGAGGTCCCGGCAAAGGCCTCGTCGGAACCTCGATCACCCTGGCCACCGACTCACGCACCTGCGCGTCGGCCACTTCGCCCATGACCAGCAGGCACACCTCGGCCACGCGGCCGAGCCCGGCCACGAGGTGGGCTTGGCGGATGTTGCCGCCGCCGAGCGAGTGGTCGGGTGGCTCGTCGGTGATCCACAGCACTCGGGGGCGTTCCGTCGAACCCCCGATCATGTGCCCGCTCTCACCACCCGCCAGGAAGGCGAGCGTCCGACGATGGCGTCCTGCTGGCGGCCCGCCCTGCAGGTTCACCGCCGTCCCGATCGCCGGCGGCCGCGTCCAAGCGGCCCAGGCAGGCGCCCAGCACCGCCCACACCACCCAGCTCACCGAGAAGTCCACGAAGGGCTGGAGGAACATGCCACTGACGCATAGACCGATGAATGCCACCCTGACCCCCGCCGCCGCCGAATCCGCTTGGTCTTGCGCTCCCTGACGGTCGTCACCATGGTCATCGTCGTCATCGCCCCGAGCCCCGAGTCGGCGCCGAAGCAGGCGGGGAACCCCTACCACCAGGCCCACGTAGAGAACCATGGCCGGCACGCCGAGCTGGATGCCGATCTGGAGGTACTGGTTCTCGGCGATGACCGCCGCTCCGGCGTTCACCCGCTGACCGGCACCCGCCGACGTAGCGAGACCGAGACCGAGGGGGTTTCGCGCCAAGGTGGCGAGGCCGTTGGTAAAGGACTCGAGGTGCAACGAGTCGGACACCTCATCGCCCGCGAAGCGATCCGACAGCCCCGCACCGATGATGGCCGGGACGGCGAAGACGGCTACTCCCGCGAGCGCCAGGATGAAACGAAGCCGGTTCGCTCGACTGCGACCCCGCATGGGGCGGACGGCGAGCACCACGGCAACGGCGGCGGCGAGCAATCCGGCGCGGGTCTGGGTGAAGAACAGCGCGGCGGTGGCGAGGCCGGCGCCGAGCAGGATCCATGGCCGGCCCCGTCCCCGGACAAGGAGCTCGACCACCACACCGAGGCCGAAGGCGAGGACGAAGGCGGTGGCCAGGTGGTCGAACAGCACCGAGCCGACGCGCACGAACTGGCGCCCTCCGACGGCGCCGTAGACCCGCACGTCGTACAGGCGGCGCCCCTCGGCGAGGGGATCGACCCCCAACACCTCGACCCGATAGCGGGGGAGCTCGAAACCCTTGGTGACGACCCGGTTCCACGTGTCGGACTCGAGCCACTCGAAGATGCCGATCCCAGCCACCACGGCGACGGCCAGGAGCAATGCCTTGAGCACCGTGGCGAGCTGGCGGCCGGAAAGACGAAGGTGGCGGGCGGCCAGGAAGAGGACCACGTAGAGGACATCGGAGCGGAAGCCCAAGCCACGCTGCGCCAGCGTTCGCTCGGTGTCGCCGAGCACCAGCAGGGCGGGGAGTGCGAGGTAGAGCACCCCGATGGCCACGTAGCCGAGCGCCAGCTTGTCGACCATGTCCAGCCGAGGTCGCTCTCGGCGGAAGCGGACCAGCGCGGCAAGCACCACCGCGGCGACGGCCGCCTCCTTCCACTGACCGAGAGGCCGGACGAAATCCCGTGGTGTGCCGAGCCTGTAGAGGGCGGCGAGCGCTAGTTGGCTCAGGGGCAAGCCGACGACCACTGCCACGAGGGGCACGCGGGGACGGCGCGCCATCAGCATCACGACGCCGGCGCCGAGCACGCCGGCCACCAGCAGCTCCAAGGGGACCGGTGAGAACCGGATCAGGACAAAGATGCCTACCGGCACCATCCACGCCACGCGCTCGGGACGCGACCATTCGTCGAGGCGAGGTCGCGCCGGTCGACGCTCGGACAGGGAGGGAATCGCTCGAACCATTGTGCCAGCAGGAGCCTGCCACGTCGGCCGCCGCCCAAGGCTCCCGCGCGCGGCCGCCGCTCAGGAGATCAAGCAGGTGAGCCGATAGGATCCGCCTCGCGCCGGGTCCGGCCCGATGCCACCTGCCCATGGAACTTCGCCGCTACCTCCAGATCCTCCGGCGCAAGCTGCCCCTCGTGCTCGCGTGCGTGGCGGTCGGAATCCTGGCCGCGTATCTGGCCACCCCTCGCACCGTCCGGTACACCGCCACCGCCACCCTCTACGTCGGGTCGCGTGTCGTGAACCCCGACCAGCGGGCCGGGGAGCTCTCCAACGACCGCACCCTCGCCAACCAGTTCGTCCAGACCTACGCCGAGATCATCCGCACCGAGGCCAGTGCCGCCGATGCCATCAGCCGCACACGTGTGGTCGTCTCACCCGCGGCGCTGGTGGCGGCGACAGAGGCCACGCCTGTCGCCAACACCACGCTGTTCGAGGTGAGCGTGACCCACCCCGACCCGGGCACCGCCCAGACCCTCGCCAACGCCCTGGCCACCTCCTTCGTGAGCCGACAGGCCGAGCTCGAGCGGGCCAGTACGAGGCCACTGTCTCCCGATGGTGCCACCGACACGACGGCCGGAGGGGACGATCCCGCCTCCGCCGGCGGTACCGATATCGGCGGCATCCCCGTCAGCGTGACCAATCCCGCCAAGCTGCCGACCGTTCCGGAGAGCAACGGCCTCACCCGGAACCTCTTCCTCGGGGCGCTGTTCGGGCTCGCGATCGCCATCGCCATCGTCGGCCTCCTCGAGTACCTCGACGTCACCATCAAGACGCCGGCAGAGGCCGAGCGGCGGCTCGAGCTCCCGGTGCTCGGGGCGCTCCCGTTGCACCCCGGACGACAGCCTGGGATGAGCGCCGCTCGCCTCAACGGAGCGACGGCGGCGGCTCGGACTCGTGCTTGACCGGCAGTCGGGCCGATCGCGTCCGCGTACCCCATCGGTGAATCGAGCCGCCGCCGGTCAGCGAGAGGCTGTCCGCCTGTTGCGCTCGAACCTCCTGGTCAGCCTGGGCGACGTGCAGCACCCGAGCGTGCTCATCACGAGTGCCGTCGCCGGCGAGGGGAAGACCGCCACGTGCGGCCAGCTGGCCTGGTCCCTCGCCTATGCCGGCCACCGGGTGGTGGTGATCGACCTCGACCTGCGCCACCCCGCCGTCCATCTGGCGCTCGGCGGGCACAACGACTTCGGGGCCACCGACGTGCTCCTCGACAAGCGCCCACTCGCCGAGTGCGTCCAGTACATCGAGGTGGACCGGTCCGGGGGCAAGCACGGCCTCTACCTGCTGGCCACCGGCTCGAGGGTGTCCAACCCGACCGAGCTGCTCGGCTCGCGCCGCACGGGCGTCCTCATCGAGGCCATGCGACAGCAGGCCGACATCGTGCTGATCGACACCGCGCCCGTGTTGCCCGTAGCCGACACCCTGGTGGTGGGGCCGGCGGTATCAGGAGCCATCCTTGTCGTCGAGGCGCACCGCACGGCGACCGACACGGTCCAGCAGGCGAAGAACGCCCTCATCCGCAACCAGACCCGGCTCTTCGGGATCGTGCTCAACAAGGTGCAGGCCAGCAAGGGCGGACACGCCTACGGGCACGGATACGCGTACGGCTCGGAGACCCCGGCCGACGCCGCCCTCGGCGACGCCGTCGGCGGCATGCTCGCCGAAGGCGACAGCCCGGAGAACGCCAGGCCCGAGAATGACGGCGCGGCGAACGCGAGGGGCGGCCCGCCCACCCGCCAGCCAAAACCGCGTTGACCCTCCGGGGTCCGGTTCGCCCGCCGTTGCGGGTGGCGGTCGACGGCCGCGGCTTCACCGACGGTTCAGCGTCGAGGGGCGCCGGCACGTACCTCCGTCAGCTCCTGGCCGGTCTGGCCTCGGCCCCCGACACCACACCGGTGGTGGTGGTCGAGCGAGCCGCCATGGTGCCCGACGGAGCTGATGTCCACCCCCTGTCGATCCCACGGCTTCCGAGACGCCTGCAGGGCGCCGCCCGCGACCTGGCCCTGCCCGGCGCGGTCGGCTCAGTCTCGGCCGACGTCTGGTTCAGCCCGGGTCAACACCCCCCCCGCCAGTCGCCGATGCCGGTCGTGCAGAGCCTGCTCGACGTGATCCCCCTGGAGTTCCGGCACCCCCTGCTGCGAAGGGACGAGTGGCGGTGGCGCTTCTTCGCGCCCCGCTTCCGCCGAGCCGACCGGGTCATCGCCATCTCCCGCCACACCGCCGACGCCGGTGCCCGCCACCTGGGCTTGGATCCGTCGAGGATCCGCGTGGTGCACCTCGCCGCCGCCGACGACTTCCACCCGCCCACCACGCCGCCTGATCCCCCGCCGCAGCCGTACCTGCTCTACGTGGGGGCGTGGGGCCCGCACAAGGGCTTCGCCGAGGCGTGCGCACTCGTGGCCGAACTGGCCGACAGGGGGTTCGGTCACCGGCTCCGCCTCGTCGGTCCCGGTGACGACATGATGCGCCGGCAGGTCGCCGACGTCGTGTCGCGCTCGCCTCGGCCCGACCTGATCGACCAGGTCGGCTTCGCCGCCGACCTCTTGCGCGAGTACCACGGGGCCGACGCTCTCGTGGTCACCAGCCGGGTGGAGGGCTTCTGCCTGCCGGCGGTGGAGGCCATGGCCTGCGGTACGCCGGTGGTGGCCTTCGACAACTCGGCCCTGCCGGAGGTCATCGCCGACGGGGGGACGCTCGTCGCCGACGGTGATGTGGCAGCCATGGCCTGCGCGGTGAGCGGCCTCCTCGGTTCGGTTGGCGCCCGGGAGGAGGCGTCGGGCCGCGCCCTTGCACGGGCCAAGGCCTTCGACTGGTCCCGAACCGTGGAGGCCCACGTGGACGTCCTGCACGAGGCTGCCAGTCGGTGAGCCGGCCCACGGTGGGCCTGGACATCACCCCGGTGATCCAGGGCCGCACCGGCATCGCCCGGTACGCCTCGGCGCTGGTTCGCCACCTGCCCGGTGAGGGCGTGGACGTGCGCCCATTCGCCCTCGGTCGGGCATCGGTGCCGGTCCCTGACGGGGTCCGCCACCTGGGCGTCCCTCTGCGCATCCTCGAGCCGTCGATGCGGCGAGCCGGCCGTCCGCGAGCCGAAGACCTCCTGGACCGGTTGCAGCTGGTCCACGGCACCTCGCTGCCGCCACCTCCCTCCCGGCTGCCCCGCCTGGTGACGGTGCACGATCTGGCCGCCGTCCGCCACCCCGAGCTGCACGAGCCCCGAACGGTGAAGGCCATCCGCCACCTCGTCGCCGCCCTGCCGAAACTGGCGGGCGTGATAGCCGTGTCGCGCACGGTCGCTGACGAGCTGGCGGAACGGGGCGTGCCGTCGGAGAGGATCACAGTGGCCCTCAACGGACTTCCGCCCATGCCGTCGCCGGCCGATCCAGGCGTGGACCTCACCGCCTGGCTTCTCTGCGTGGGGGAGACCAACCGACGAAAGAACATCAGGCTCGTCCTGGAGGCGTTGGGACGCTCCGCCCACCGAGACCTCGGGCTGGTCGTCGCTGGACCGCCGGGCAACGACGACGTCCGCCTCCGCCGCCGGGTGGCGGAGCTGGGGCTCGAGCCTCGGGTCCGCTTCCTCGGCCATGTGACCGAGCCTCGCCTGGCGGGGCTCTACCGGGACGCCCTCGCTCTCTGTTACCCGAGCTTCGACGAGGGCTTCGGGCTTCCGGTCGTGGAAGCCATGGCCGCTGGTACCCCGGTGGTGTGCAGCGAGCTGGCGGTCCTGCGGGAGGTCGCCGGCGAGGCGGCCGTGGCCTATGTGGGGGTGTCGGACGTCGATGCCCTGGTCGCCGCCATCGACGCCGTCGTCGGGCTCACGCCGGCGGCCCGGGCCCGGTTCGAGGGGAGCGGGCGCCGCCAGGCCGGCCTATTCACCTGGGAGGCCTGCGCCCGGGCAACCCGGGACGCCTACGAGCGGGCCTTGTCCTGAGCGTCACCGCTCGCCGAGCACCTCCCGGTGCAGCTTCACGATCGCCTCCGCCTCGGCCTCCGGGGTGAACTCCGCCGCCCGGGCTCTGCCTGCGGCGGCCAGGTGCGCGCGGTGCTCCGGGTCGGTCCGAAGCCGTGAGATGGCTCCTGCCCAGGCGTCGGGGGCGTCCGGATCGAGCAGCACCCCTCCGTCGCCGACGATCTCGGGCAGGGAGGCGGCGGCCGCGGCAAGGACCGGGGTGCCTAGGGCCATGGCCTCGAGGGGCGGGTAGCCGAAGCCCTCGTCTCGCGACGGGTGCACCAGGCTGGAAGCGGCGGCCATGAGCGCCACCAGGTCGTTGTCGGCGAGGAAGCCCAAGATGGCAACCCGCGCCCCCAACCCCAGGCGTTCCATCTTGGCCCGCAGCTGGTCCGACCCGGCGCCCGCCGGGCCGACCAACACGAGCTCGATCCCGCCGGTGGCCGGCAGGCGGGACAGGGCGCGGGCGACGATGCCGAGGTTCTTGCGATGGGACACCGCTCCCACCGCCAGGAGGAAGCGCCCCGGCTCCACACCCCAGCGGGCACAGGTGTCCGTCACCACCTCGGCTGGGGGCGGAGCCGCGAAAGCGGCAGGCACGCCGTGATGGACGACCCGGACCCGCTCGGGTTCGATCCCGAGGAGCGCGACGATCTCGCCGGCCACGAACTGCGAGCCGGTCACGACGAGCGCCGCCTCGGCCGCCACCTGCCGGACGGCCTGTCGGTACGACAAGCGATCGCGCCGGGGGTACCACTCGGGGTGGTGCAGGAACATCAGGTCGTGGACGGTGGCCACCGTCGGGCGGCGGGTACGGACGGGCAGCCAGGTCAGCAGGGTGTGGACCAGATCCACCCGTGGAACCAGGCGTTCGAGCCGTGGGCCGCCGCCGAACGCCCAGGCCAGGGCGAGCGGGCGCCGAGGACCTCTGACCGCCATGTGCTCGACACCGCGAGGCGACCACTTCGGCGGCGGCTCTCGCAGGGTGGTGGTGCGGTAGCGAAGGCCGTCGTGGCGGCACAGGGTCAGCGCCCGCACCAGCTCGGCGGCGTGCCGGCCTACGCCGGTCGGTTCGGCACCCGCCAGACGATGGCCGAACAGCGCCACCACCCGGTCGGCATCGCCCATCCATGGGCACCATAAAGGGCGGGACGGTCGCGGCGGTAGCGTGCCGCTCCGATGCCCCGGGTCGTCCTGTTCGCCCCCTACCCGCACCTCATCGGCGGGATGGAGCGGGTCACCGAGACGGTCTCGGCCGCTCTTCCCCGTGCCGGGTGGGCCGTGACGGTGGTTGCCCCAGGCGAGGGCGCCTTCGTCGACCGGCTCCGGCTACGGGGTGTTCCGGTCGAGGTGGTTGCCGCCCCTCGCGCCCTCGGGCACTACGGCGGCGGACCTCGCCGCGGCCAGGCGGCGCTGGCGCTGGCGGCACTGCCCAGGTACTGGTGGCGGCTCCGACCGATCCTCCGATCGGCGTCGATCGTCCACGCCGGCGAGCACCGCGGTGCCCTGTTGGCCGGTCCTGCCGCCCGGCTCGCCGGGGTGCCGATGGTGTGGCAGGTGCACTCCATCGAGGCGTCCCGGACCCTCAGGGTGGTGAGCGCCGCCCTCGCTCGGGTGGTGGTCGTCCCTTCGGCTTCGGCCGCAAGCGCCGTGGGATGGCTCCCCCGCCGCGTGGTGGTCGTGCCGAACCCGGTCGATGTGGAGCCGCTCACCGATGCAGCTCGTCACTCCCAGCCTGACGGACCGGTCGTGCTCAGCTGCGGCCGGCTCCATCCGGTCAAGGGTTACGACCTCCTGCTGCGAGCCCTCGCCCTGCTCCACCACCGCCAGGTCCGCTTCCGGGCGGTGATCGCGGGCGACGTTCAGGCCGGGCACGAGGCCCACGCCCGAGAGCTCACGGCGCTGGTGGCGCAGCTGGGCTTGTCCGACGTCGTGGAGCTGCCCGGCTTCGCCGATCGCCCTTTCGAGCGCTGGGGGGACGCCGCCGTGTACGTCCAGCCTTCCCGGCACGAGACCTTCGGGCTGGCGGCGGCGGAAGCTATGGCCGCAGGCCTACCGACGATCGTCACCGGGGTGGGGGGATTGGCCGAGCTCGTCACCGACGGGCACACGGGGCTGGTGGTCCCTCCGGACGATGAGAAAGCCCTCGCCCTGGCCATCGAGCGCATGTTGTGCCACCCCCGGGAAGCCGACGCCCTGGCTGCCGCCGGCCGGGGCGACATCCGGTCGAGGTTCGGAGGAGGGCCGAGCGCGCTGCTCGAGGTCTACGCGTCGCTCGCCGAGGGCCGGAGGCGCCGTCGAGCCGGATCGCTGATACGGCTGCACCGCTCCTGGGAGGCCATGGCGCGGGAGGACCCGCTCTGGGCGGTGTTGTCCGCTCCCGAGAAGCGGGGCGGCCGCTGGGCGGTCGACGACTTCCTCGCCACCGGACGGGAAGCGGTCGATGGTGTCATGGCGCTCCTGCGCGACCTCGACCTCGACCCCCGTGCCGTCGGTGACACCGCTCTCGACTTCGGCACCGGCGCCGGACGCCTGGCCCAGGCGCTGGCCGCCCACTTCACGGAGGTCCACGGCGTGGACATCTCCGAATCGATGCTGGCCGAGGCCGAGCGCATCAACCGTTTTCCCCACCGGGTGCACTATCACCTCAACCAGTCGCCTGACCTGGGCCGTTTCGAGGACGGCCGCTTCGCCTTCGTCATCTCCCACCTCGTCCTCCAGCACATGCCCGTGGCGGCGGCCAAGGGGTACCTCAGAGAGTTCGGCCGGACTCTTGTCCCCGGTGGGGTTGCCGTGGTGCAGATACCGAGCGGCCACGCGCGGCGCCGCCGCTTCGACCAGGAGACGCTGCCGCCGCTCCTCCGCACGGGCCTGCTCCGTGCCCGCATGGCGATCACCGGCCGACCGGGGATGGAGATGCACGTGATGAGCCGGGCCGTCGTCGAGAAGACCCTCGCCGGAGCCGGCCTGCGGGTCTGCGCCGTTCAGGAGAATCCCGCCGGGCCGTGGCGAACGGCGCAGTACGTGGCCCAACGAGTCGACTGAAGCGGCGCCTACGCTCCCGCGCCGTGGGTGACGAGCCGAAGGTCCTCCACGTGCTCGAGGCCATCGAGACCGGCTGCGCCCGTCACCTCTCCGATGTCGTCCGCTCGGGCCGCGGAGTCCGTCACCACGTGGTGGTCCCACCCGAGCGGATCGGCGGCCACACCGACCTCGCGGCGTTCGCCGCCTTCGCTGCCGCCGGCGCGAGCGTCCACGTCGTCGACATGCGACGCAACCCCGCCTCGCCGCGAAATCCCGTCGCGATGGTCGCCGTGCGTCGCCTCATCCGGCGGCACGAGCTCGACGGGGTTCACGGCCACAGCACGATCGGCGGCATCGTCGCCCGGGCAGCAGCGGTGGGCACCGGCGCCGCCGTCGTCTACACGCCCAATGGGGTCGCGCGCGGCGCCGCGGCGACGGCCGTGGAACGGGCTCTCGGCCGGGTGACCGACCGGTTCGTGGCGGTATCTCCGAGCGAACGGGCCGAGGTGCTTCGCCGCCGGTTGGTACCTGAAGACCGCCTCGTGCTCGTGCCCAACGGGATCGATCCAGTCGCTCCCGAGCCGCTCGACCTCAGGGGCCTGCTGGGCCTCGATCCCGCCGTACCGGTCGTGGGCTCGGTGGGCCGCCTGGTCCACCAGAAGGCCCCCGAGGTCCTGCTCCGGGGGTGGGCGCTCGTGGCCCAGCGGATCCCGACTGCCCACTTCGTGCTCGTGGGGGACGGCCCGCTGGCGGGCACGGTCGACACCTTGGCCGTCGAGCTCGGTCTCGGTGCCCGCTTCCACCGCATCCCGTTCCTCGCCGGGGCGGCCGCCTACCTACCGAGCCTGGACGTCTTCGCGCTCGCCTCACGGTTCGAGGGCGGCCCGTATGTGCCGCTCGAAGCCATGAGAGCCGGGGTGCCGGTCGTGCTCACCGACGTGACCGGCAGCCGTGATGCTGTCGAGCACGGGATCACCGGGCTCCTGGTGCCAGCCGGCGACCACGCCGCCCTGGCTGAGCAGATAGTGGCTCTGCTCAACCAGCCGTCCCGCGCCCGGCGCCTGGCGCGGGCCGGTCGCGAGGCAATCCATGAGCGTTTCACGATCGAGGTCATGGGTGACCAACTGCGAGGCCTGTACTCAGAGTTGGCCGGGCGCCGCCGATTGAGGCTCCAGGGCTAACCTCGCCCCGGCAGCAGGGCGCAAGAGCGCGGACCAGCGGACCAACGGTGCAAGGGACAGGTGTGGAGAAGATGTCGACGTCTGAGGCGGCACCGGGCACCGCGCCGGCCAGTTCCCTCGCGCACCGTCGCCCCCCTCTCGGCCCTACCACGCTGCGGGAGCGATGGGGGAACAGCCACCTCTCAGCCGCGCTTATCGCCGCCGACCTCCTGAGCGTCGCCAGCGGCTCGGCCCTGGCCTACCTGCTGCGACCAGCGGCCCCGGCCACCGTCCTCATCATCGCGGGGCTTGCCGTGATCGCCCTGTCCGGGCTTCCCCAGCGGACCACCCTCAGCCTCAGCACCCTCGAGCAGATCCCCTGGCTCTTCCGGCGGGTGGCCACCGCGTACCTGCTCGGCATTCCACTGCTGCTGCTCACCGACGCCGGACCGCCGCTCGGCCAAGCGGCCATCGTGGCCGTCTTCGTCATCGGGGGCCGGGCGCTCAGCCACATCCTTCTCCTCCGCCGACGGCTGCAAGGGCGAGGGCTCGAGCCCGCCTTGCTCGTCGGAGACGGCGAGGAGTCCCGCCGCCTGATGCACCAGATGGGAACGGACCTTCACTTCGGGGTGCGCTTCGTGGGCGTGATCAGCGCCGAACCCGAGACCGCGGAGACAACTGCCGAGGACCACCAGATCGGTCGCTTGGCCGATCTGCCGGCCCTGGTCGAGGCACTGGGCGTGCGGCGGGTGATCGTTGGCCCGGAGGTCGCAGGCGGTCCCGAGCGAGCCGTGGCGCTCCGCAGGACACTGGCGGCCGGAGCTCGGGTCCACGTGGTGCCCCGCCTGCCCGAGGTGATGCCCGCCTTCGAACCTCCCTCGGGCGAGCTGGTCCTCGGACACCCACTGGTGGAGCTCCCCCGGCCGCTTCCTGTCGGCGTGCAACAGGCGATGAAGCGCTTGATCGACGTGGTGGTCGCCTCGGCTCTCCTGGTCCTGACCGCACCGCTCATGGTGGTGGTGGCCGTCGGCGTCAAACGGTCGAGCCCGGGACCGGTCCTGTTCCGCCAGCTGCGCATCGGGCGGGGCGGTGAGCCGTTCGTCATGTTCAAGTTCCGCACCTTCCCGGTCGACCACCAGGACGTCGTCCAGTCACTCCGTCCCGACGATTGCCCGTTGCGGTTCGGCCGGTTTCTCCGTCGGACGAGCCTCGACGAGCTACCCCAGTTGTTGAACGTGGTGCTGGGCGACATGTCGCTCATCGGGCCCCGGCCCGAGCGGCCCAAGTTCGTGGAGTCCCTGACTGTGGACCACCCCGACTACGACGACCGCCACCGGGTCCGAGGGGGGATGACGGGCCTGGCCCAGACGATGGGCTACGTAGGTGACACGTCGATCGAGGACCGCACCCGCCTCGACAACCGCTACATCGACGGCTGGTCCCTGTGGCAGGACGCTCTCATCGCCGCACGCACCCTCGCCGCCATCGTCCGCAAGAGCTACCACCACTGAGGGCAGCCCCTCACCCCTGATCCTTGTTCACTCCTTCGCGACACCGGCCCCCAGCGCCTCGGGGAGCTTCAACCGCCAGGCGTCGACCGCCTCGGCCAGGCTGAGGTCGACCAGGTCCTCGACCACCAAGCGGTCGTCGCCAGCTTCCCCCAGCTCGATGCACGGAACCGCCGCCTCCGCCGCCGCCGCCTCCACCTCGCCCACCCCCTCGGGGGCTACGCACACGACCACTCGGGACGGCGCTTCGCTGAACAGCGCCGCCGGACCGTCGATCCCGTCCACCCGGAAGCCGGCGCCGGAGCGGACCGCCATCTCGGCCAGAGCCAGGCCGAGGCCGCCGCTGGACACGTCGTGCACGCCTGACGGCACACCCGCAGCGACCAGGGTGCGCACCGCGCCCGCCACGCGGGTGTGGTGTTGGAGGTCGAGGGCGGGCAGGCGGCCGCCGCGCTCGCCCTGCGACCAGACCCAGGCCGAGCCGGCCAGGGTGGTGGGGTCGGGGTGGCCGATAAGCAGCAGGCGGTGGCCATCCACCAGGCCCACGCCCGGGGGTCGCTGTGACAGGCGATCGACCATGCCCAGCTGGCCGACCACCGGGGTGGGGTCGATGTCCACCCCCGCGGTCTCGTTGTAGAGGCTCACGTTGCCGCCGATCACCGGTAGGCCGAGGGCCCGGCAGGCGTCGGCCATGCCGTCGATCGCCTCGGAGAGCTGCCACATCACCTCCGGGTGCTCGGGGTTCCCGAAGTTCAGGCAGTTGACCACCGCGATGGGGCGGGCCCCCACGCAGGCCAGGTTCAGCACGCCCTCGGCCACGGCCATGGCCGTGCCCTGGCGGGGGTCGACGGCGCACCAGCGGTGGTTGCCGTCGGTGGTGAGGGCCAGGCCGCGGCCGGTGTCGGCCCCGGTGGTGGGGTGCTTGAGGCGCAGCACGGCGGCGTCGCCGCCCGGGGCCTCCACCGTGTTCAGGAACAGCTGGTGGTCGTACTGCGACCACACCCACGAGGTGTCGCACAGCATGTCGAGCAGGATCGGGCCGCACTCCTCCGGAGCGGGGGCGCCGGGATCGCGTCCCAAGCGCACCGACCGGCCGAGGGGCTCCTCCATGGGCCGCTCGTAGAGGGGGGCGTCCTCGTGGAGGCTGGCGGCGGGGACGTCGGCAAGGACCTTGCCGTCGAAGCCCTCCAGGATCCGCAGCCGGCCGCCGCCCGTGACCGACCCCTCGGTCACGCGGCCCACCACGCTGGCCGCCACCTCCCAGCGCTCGCACAGGCGCAGCACCTCGGGGAGCGACTCCGGCGTGACGATGGCCAGCATCCGCTCCTGGGACTCGCTGGTCATCACCTCGAAGGGCTCCATGGCCGGCTCCCGGCGGGGCACGGCCGCCACGTCGACGTCCATGCCCACCCCGCCCCGCGATGCCGTCTCGCTGGTGGCGCCTGTAAGCCCGGCCGCGCCCAAGTCCTGGATGCCCACCACCAGGCCGCCGTCGAGCAGGGCCAGGCACGCCTCGATCAGGCGCTTCTCCTCGAAGGGGTCGCCCACCTGCACCGACGGCCGCTTGTCCGCCCCGGCCTCGTCGAAGCCGGCCGAGGCCAGCACCGACGCCCCGCCGATGCCGTCGCGCCCGGTGGTCGAGCCCAGCAGCACGGCCAGGTTCCCCACCCCCGACGCCTGGCCCAGCACCAGCCGCTCGACGGGCAGCACCCCCAGGCACAGCACGTTCACCAGCGGGTTGCCGGCGTAGCAGGCGTCGAACACCACCTCGCCGCCCACGTTGGGCACGCCCACCGAGTTGCCGTAGCCGGAGATGCCCGACACCACCCCCTCGGCCACCCAGCGGCTGCGGGCGGCGTCGAGGGGGCCGAAGCGCAACGGGTCCATCAGGGCGATGGGGCGGGCGCCCATGGTGAAGATGTCGCGCAGGATGCCGCCGACGCCGGTGGCCGCGCCCTGGTAGGGCTCGATGGAGCTGGGGTGGTTGTGGCTCTCGATGCGGATGGCCGCGGCGATGCCGTCGCCCACGTCCATCACGCCGGCGTTCTCCCCCGGCCCGACCAGCACTCCCTCGCCCTCGGTGGGCAGCCGCTTGAGGTGGACGCGCGACGACTTGTAGGAGCAGTGCTCGGACCACATCACCGCGTACATGGCCAGCTCGAGGTGGTTCGGCTCCCGGCCGAGGAGGCGCTCGATGTCGGCGACCTCGTCGTCGGTGAGCCCGAGGGCGCGGTGGACGGGGTCCTCGGTGGGCACCGGGCCACGGTACCCAAGCGCTCCGCGACCCTGGAGACCATCGTCCACGGCGAGCCGACGTGTCGGACGGCGTGGTGAAAAAGGTCCGCGTCGGCCGAGGCGGTCCTAGATCACGCCTATTTCCAAGCGTGCAGCGTCATTCGGCCGCGCTGGGCAATGTCGAGCAAGGGGGTGCGGTCACCCTTTGCCACCCGCCGGTACACCGCTCGGGCCGCCCGGTACGCCGACTTGGGGCGGTAGATCACCTCGACCCGGCGGAACCCGGCGGCTCCCACCATCTCGACGACTGCTCGAGGGTTCGGCCCCCACCAGTTCGTCGGATCGCCCTCGAGCTCGCCCCGTGGGTAAAAGACGGCCGCGGGCCTCCGGAAGGTGCAGAGATCCACGGCCGTCTCCAGGATCATCATGTCTCGGGTCATTGCTGCGACCCGGTCGAGCGCCAGCATTGGATGTCGCATGTGGTAGAGGACGCCGAGGAATAGCACCACGTCGAACGGTCCGCCCAAGGTTGCAGGATCCAGATCAAGGACGTCGACATCGGCGTCCTCGACCGACGATCCCAAGGCACGTCGGGCAAGCTCGAAGGCTGCCTTGGTACCGTCGTTGCTCCCGTTCCAGCTGAAGGAGTCAGACGCGACCACTCGGGCCGCCCCTCGGCGCTCCGCCTCGAACGAGTAGAACCCGTCCCAGGCACCGACATCGAGCACCGTCTTGCCATCCAGCCGATCGGGAAACCCGTACCGGTCCAGGCCCGCAGCGACCTCCACGATCCCGCGGGTCCGGACCCCATCGGCGAGCTCCATGGTGTGGAACCACGTCAGCGCATCCGCCTCAGCTTGGAGCTCTTTTCTCCCCCGCTGGTTCATCGAGAGCCCCTTCGGAGATTGAACCGCCACCTCGACGGGCAGCTTCGCACCCTTGTGGCCGGGTCACCAGCGCGCGATGTCGGCGGCCCCGTCGTCGGTGAGGCCGAGGGCGCGGTGGACGGGTTCCTCGGCGGGCACGCGGCACGAGGGCCGGTTTCGGGATATCGGGATGCTTCGCAATGTGGGTGATGTGTGGTTGAATCGACGTCATGCCTCCCAAGAAGCGAACCATGAGCGATGCGCACAAGGCGGCTCTCGCCGAAGGCCGCAACGAAAGCCGCTACGTCAGCGCCTACCTGAAGGCCATCGAGGCCAACCGTCCGAAGCGGGGCCGCAAGCGAACTCCCGAATCCATCCGCAAGCAGCTCGCCAAGGTGGACGAACAGCTCCAAAACGCCGATCCGTTGCAGGCCCTGAACCTGCGCCAGCAGCGCATCGACCTGCAGCAGGCCCTCCTCAAGGCGAACACCACCGTCGACGTGAAGAGCCTGGAGGGCGATTTCATCCGCGCCGCCAAGGGTTACAGCCAGCGCAAGGGCATCTCGTACTCGGTGTGGCGGGAGATGGGCGTGCCCGCCGACGTGCTCAAGCGGGCCGGCATCACCCGGGGCGGGTCCTAGGCCGCTTTCTGGCTCGCGGCGTCGAGGAGGGACCGCAGCAACGGCACGCCGTCGGCCGATCCCAAGAGCTCGTGCGAAGCCCGTTCGGGGTGGGGCATGAGGCCCACCACGTTGCGCCCCCCGTTGCAGATGGCGGCGATGTCGTCGACCGAGCCATTCGGGTTGTCGAGGTAGCGCAACACCACCCGATCTTCATGTTGCAGCTCGGCCAACGTGGCCGGGGCACAGGTGTAGTTGCCCTCGAAGTGGTTGATCGGCACCCGCAGCACATCGCCCACTGATGTGGCCGACGTGAGCGCCGAATGGGTTGACTCCACCCGGAGCTCCACGGTGGTGCACAGGAACTTGAGGCCCCGGTTCTTCTGCAGCGCACCGGGGAGGAGGCCGGCCTCGGTCAACACCTGGAAGCCGTTGCAGATCCCCACCACCGGGCCGCCGTCGCGGGCGAAGTCGCCGACCGCGCCCATTACCGGGGAGAAGCGGGCGATGGCGCCGGGGCGCAGGTAGTCGCCGTGGGCGAACCCGCCGGGCACGATGACGGCATCGACGCCGCCCACGGTGGCGTCGCCGTGCCAGAGCACCTCCGTGTCCCCCCCAAGGAGGCGCACCGCCTCGATCGCGTCCTGCTCGCAGTTGGAGCCGGGGAACAGGACCACACCGACCTTGGGCCCCCGGGTCACCCGACCGGGGCCGCCTCGGTGAGGGTGACCTCGCTGTCCTCGATCACCGGGTTGGTGAGGAACCGGGCGCACATGTCCTCCACCTCGGCCCGAGCGGCGGCCTCGTCGGCCGCCTCGACCACGAAGCGGATGGACTTGCCCACCCGCACGCCGCTCACGCCGGCGAAGCCGAGGTGGGGAAGCGACCGCTCGATGGTCTGGCCCTGGGGGTCGGCCACCCCCTCCCGGAGGCGCACCTCCACCCGCACCTCGAAGCGCATTGGCTCACTCTGACACACGCCCACCCGGCCACCGCTGAACCGGCGTGTGGTCAGGTCGGCTCCCAACGGAAGAAGCGGAGGGCCAGCGCGGTGCCGATGGCTGCCCAGGCCGCTAGCACGGCGAGCTCAGCAGTCGGCCAGATGGCGGCGGCCGGGTCGTAGCCGGCGCGCAGCCCTTCGGTGAGGGCCTTGATGGGCAGCATGCTGACCGTCGTGTCGAGCCACGCCGGGAGGCGAAGGCCGCTGTTGAAGGTGCCGGAGACGAGGGCGAGGGGGATGTAGGTGCCGTTGGTGATCGCGCCGGCGGCGGCCCCGTTGGGGATGAAGGCGCTGATGGCGAGGCCCAGCGCCGCGAAGCAGGTGATGCCGAGGGTGAGGGTGACGGCGAGCCCGGCCAGTGCCTCACCGCGGGGAAACACGTCGAAGGCGATGCGACCCAGGACGATGGTGGCGACGGCGATGAGGAACGACGTGGCGAGGACGCTGACGAGGTGGCCGGCGAGGTAGGCGCCGGGGGGAAGGGGTGTGGCCCGGATGCGCTTGAGCACCCCGTCGCTGCGAAGGACGGCGATGGTGGCGGCGAGGGTCCCGTAGGCGGCGACGACGATGCCGAAGGCGAGGATGCCGGGAACGAACAGGGTGAGGGCGGCCAGTTCGGGCCGACCCGGAACCTGATCCTCACCCGAGGTGGCACCGAAGATGAGCAACAGACCCACGGGCAGGGCGAAGGTGAAGAAGGCCGACTCGGGGTTCCGCCAGAACGCGAGCTGCTCGAGCTTCGCCTGGCGGAGCACGAGGTGCCCCGACCTCATGGCACGAGGGCCCCGGCGTCCGCGATGAGCGCCAGGTAGCTGTCCTCGAGCGTCGGCGGAGCGACGACGAGGTCGGGCAGGTCGCCCACGGAGTGCAGGAGCTCCTCGAGGGCGGCGGACGGGGCCCGGGTGCGGATGGTGACGCGTCGATCGTCAACCCGGGCGTCGAGGGTTTCGAGCAGCGCCGAGGCGCGGCTCCGAGTGGCGGAGGCTCCGAACGAGATCGAGGTGGGCGTGTCGGCGAGGCGGGCCAGGTCCTGGGGGGTACCGATGGCCTGGATCCGGCCGGCGGCGAGGATGGCCACCCGATCGGCGAGCCGTTCGGCCTCGTCGAGGTAGTGGGTGGTGAGCAGGACCGTCTTTCCCAGCGCCGAGAGGTTCTCGATCGCGGACCAGCACCGCCGCCGTGCCTCGGGATCGAAGCCGGTGGTTGGCTCGTCGAGGAACATGACGTCGGGATCGCCCGCCAGGCCGAGGGCGAAGTCGAGGCGGCGACGCTGCCCGCCCGACAGCCGTCGCACCAGGGTCCGCTGCTCGTCGTGGAGCTCGACCACCTCGAGCAGCTCGGCCGTGGGTCGGGGGCGGGAGAAGTAGGCCCGCCAGGCATCGACGAGCTCGCCGACACGGAGGTGTTGGGGGAACCCGCACGCCTGGAGCACGACGCCTGTGCGCTCGCGCAGCTCCCGGGGGTGGGTCCACGGGTCGAAGCCGAGCACGCGCACCGAGCCGGCCGTAAGCGGGCGGAAACCCTCGAGGATCTCGATGGTGGTCGTCTTCCCCGCCCCGTTCGGCCCGAGCAGGGCGAGCACCTCGCCCCGCCCCACGTGGAGCTCCACCCCGGCCAGGACACGGCGCTCGCCGTAGGACTTGTGCAGCCCTTCGACGGAGATCGCCGGTCCAGTCTCGGCCACGTCACTAAGATACGAGTTGGTACCTATCTGTCAAGGGCGTGCACCGCGCGCACAATGGAGCATGGCCGAGCGGTGGACTCAGGAGCGCCGCAAGCAGCGCACGCGCGATCTGCTGCTCGACGCGGGTGAGCAGGTGTTCGCGGCCCGGGGATTCGAGGGTGCGTCCCTCGACGAGATCGCTGACACCGCCGGGTACACGCGCGGCGCGATCTACAAGCACTTCGGCAACAAGGAAGAGCTCTTCCTGGCCGTCAACCAGCGCTTCAACCAACGGTTCCTCACCGGCTTCCTCGACCTGCTCGATCCGGCCACCGCACCCGAGGACCTCGACCTCGCCCTGATCGCCAAGCGCTGGCACGAGATGCAGACCGGCGACCCTCGGGTCTACGCCCTCGGTGCCGAGTTCAGCCTCTACGTCCTGCGCAACCCCGAGGTCCGCGAGCGGGTGGGCGAGCAGCGGCGCGCCATCGCCCAGATGATCGCCGGCTTCATGGACGAACAGGCTGCCCGCCTCGGCGCGACCCTCCGCATCCCGTCGCTCACGCTGGCCCGCATCGTGCTGGCCACCGGCGGCGGCCTCGAGATCGCCAGCTACCTCGACGACACCGACGACGACCTGTACGAACCCTTCCTCGAGCTCCTTCTCTCCGCCTGGGACCCGCCGCCGCCGGCATCACCGGCGCGCCGTCGACCCGTCAAGCAACAGAAGGACGCGAACCGGTGACCGGACGTTCGGGCTCGATGGCGGCCAGGCTCACCGGGCCGCCACGAAGGCGCCGTCGCGCAACACCGGGGCCGTACCGCTGACGTCGAGGGCGGCGGCCACGGCCACGTCGTCATCCCACCCCCGCTCGGCCAGCTCCCGGCCCGACGCCGACCCGGCCAGCCATCCGGGCAGCTCGGGCCGGGCCGCCTCGAAGGCCGCCATCGCCGCCCGCGCCTCGGGCGACGGCGCGGACGCGCCGAGGGCGGCCAGCACCGCTCCGGCGCCGAGGAGGTCCTCCACCGCCGGGCGGAGCTTGCCCCCGCCGGGCCACCGCTCACCGGCGGCGATCACCGTCACCGTGCCCCCCGACCGGCGGGCGGCGCCGGCCACCGCGGTGGCGTTGCGGAGGCAACCGGCCAGCACCGTGGCGGCCCCGGCCTCCGCAGCGGCGGCGAAAGCCAGGGCCGAGCCGTTGGGGGAGGGCAGCACCAGGCGGGTGGCGGGCGGGCTGGCGGCGAGGTCGGGGGGCGACCACGACCACCGCGTGGCCGGGTCCTCCCGGCGGCCGGCCAGCTCGGCGCGCTGGGCGGCGGCGAAGGCGGCCGCCCCCTCGTCGCCCGGACCGGCCCACGGGTAGGGCAGCACCACCGCCCCGCGGGCCACGGCCACGTCGACGCAGGTGGTGAAGCGCAGCACGTCCACCACGACCACCACGTCGCTGGCCGGGGCCAGCCGGGCCAGGCCCTCGGGGCCCCAGTCGAACCGGGCGTCGAAGCCGTGCTGGTCGACGGGATCGGCGCCGGCGGCCGGGACGCTCAGCGGCGGACCCCCGGCCAGTCCGAGAACGACCGCCCCGTGATGCGCTCGTAGGCCTCCACGTAGCGGGCCCGGGTGGCCTCCACCGTCGCCCCGGAGAGGGCCGGCGGCGGCGGGTCTTGTCCCAGTCCATGGCGTCGAGCTCGTCGCGCACGGGCTGCTTGTCGAACGACGGGGGCGTGGCCCCGGGCCGCCGCTCGTCGGCCGGCCAGAAGCGGCTGGAGTCGGGGGTGAGGACCTCGTCGGCGACCACCAGCTCGCCTTCGACCAGGCCCAGCTCGAACTTGGTGTCGGCGATGATGATCCCCCGATCGGCCGCCCACGCCGCTCCCCGCCGGTAGAGCTCGGGAGACGTCGCGCACCCGCTCGGCCATCTCCGCGCCAAGGAGGTCGACGGCCCGCTCGAAGGAGATGTTCTCGTCGTGGTCGCCCACCTCGGCCTTGGTGGAGGGGTGAACACCGGCTCGGGGAGCTGCGCCGACTCCTGGAGGCCGGCCGGCAGCGGGGTGCCGTGCATGGTGCCCGAGACGCGGTACTCCTTCCACGCCGATCCGGTGAGGTGGCCCCGCACGATGCACTCCACCGGCAACATCTCGGCCCGCCGGCACAGCATCACCCGGCCTTCCCACTCGGGCGGCGCGCCTCCGGCGGGCAGTCGGCCAGGTCGGTCGAGATGAGGTGGCTGGGCACCACCCCGGCGAGGTGGTCGAACCAGAACGCCGACATGGCCGTGAGCACCCGGCCCTTGTCGGGCACCGGCTCGGCCATCACCACGTCGAAGGCGGAGATGCGGTCGGACGTGACCATGAGCAGCCGGTCGTCGCCGGCGTCGTAGATGTCACGGACCTTGCCGGAGTACATCGGAGCGAGGGTGTCGGCCATGGCCTCTGACGGTACCGCGATCAACTCCTGCAGCCGGCGCCCATCAGGCGTACCATCCGCCCACGGCGGAAAGGCAAGGGGGCGACATGAACGATTCGGTGTTGCAGAAGATCGGTGGGGTGGCCGGCATCCTGTTCGGAGTCCTGGTTGCCGCCGCGTTCCTGGCCAGCGGCGACTCACCCGACTTCGTCGACGACGCCGAGTCCATCAGCGAGTACTTCGTCGACGACACCGGCAAGATCCTCCTGACCGCCACGCTCGCCCTGCTGTCGGCATTCGTGCTGGCGTGGTTCGCCAACGGCCTTCGGGACGCCATGACCGGCGATGACGACAGGGCGGTGGGGGCCGCAGGCCCGGTCATCGGCACCGTCGTGTTGGGCTCGGCCATCGCCGCCACCTCCTACGCCATCGGCGGTGGGGCCCTGGCCGTCGGCGCCCTCCGGGCCGACGAGCAGGGCGCGGAGGCAGCGGCGGCCTCGTTCGTCTACTACGACCTCTTCAACATCCTCCTAGGAGCGGCGGCGCCGGTGGGCTTCGCCGTGCTGCTCTCCGGCGCCGCCGTCTACGCCCTCCGCGGCCGAGGGTTCCTCCCGGCGTGGCTCGGCTGGGTCAGCCTCCTGCTGGCCCTCGTCGGGTTGATCCCGCCGATCTCCTGGGTGCTCAGCATCATCATCGCCCTCTGGGCGATCCTCGTCGGCATCCTGCTGCTGAGGCGCCCGGCGCCGACGGGGAGGCAGGCGCGACCTAGTACCCGGGCTCGAAGGCGATCGGTAGCACCTCGGGCCCGCCGATCCCCACCGGGGACTTCCAGCGGACCTCGCCGTCGGCCCGGAGGCCCGGCATCCGCTCGGCGACGGCGGCGAAGGACTCCAGCAGCTCCAGGCGGGCCAGCGCCGCCCCAGGCAGAAGTGGGGGCCGCCGCCGAAGGACTGGTGAGGCTGGGGCTGGGTGCGGGTGATGTCGAAGCGGTCGGGGTCTTCGTAGACGGCCGGGTCGCGGTTGGCGGCGGCCATGGTGGGGCTCACCATGGTGCCCTCGGGGATCGCCACGCCGTCCATCTCCAGGTCCTCCATGGCCACCCGCAGGGTGCCGGCCACCACCGGGGCGAAGCGCAGCACCTCCTCCACCGCCCCCTCCACCAACGAGGGGTCGGCCCGGAGCAGCTCGAACTGCTCGGGGTGGGCGCAGAACAGGGCCACCGCGCTGGCCAGCTCGTTGCGGGTGGTGTCGGTGCCGGCCGAGAGGATGTTGTCCATCAGGGTCACCAGGTCGGCGGTGGCCAGCCGGTCACCGTCCTCCTCCGCGATCAGCTCGCCGAGCAGGTCGCCGCCGGGTGTGCCGTCGGCCGCTTCCCGGCGGCGGCGCTCCACCAATTCGGTGAGGTAGGCGTCGAGCTCGAGCTGGGTGCGCAGCACCAGGGCGGCGGACTCCTCGTCGAGGGCCAGGCCGAGGCGGCTGAAGAGGATCTCCACCCACACCGAGAAGCGCTTCCAGTCGTCGGCCGGGGTGCCGAGCACCTCGCAGATCACCATCACCGGGTAGGGCTCGGTCACGTCGGCCACGAACTCGCACCGACCCTGCTCGCACACCGGGTCGAGCAGGCCGTCGATCACCCGACGGACGTGGGGCCGCTGGCGCTCGACCGCCCGCGGCGTGAAGGCCTTGCTCACCAAACGGCGCAGGCGGGTGTGGTCGGCGCCGCGGAGGGTTGAGCAGGTTGCGCCGGGAGCGGGCCAGCAGGGTCTCCGGGCCTCGCCCTCGGGGGCAGGCCGAGCTCGGCGCCGAAGCGGAAGCGCTTGTCGCGCAGGAGGGCCTGGCTGGCGTCGTAGGTGAGGGCGTGGAAGCCCACATCGCTGCGGGCCAACCAGTGCTGCCGGCGGGCGGCGGCGAAGCCCGGTGCGGGTCGGCGGTGAAGGCGTCGCTGAAGATGTCGAGGACGGGCAGGTCCAGCTCGCTTAGGAGAGTCACTTGGTCCGTCACAGGATCGGCTCGGGGTGGTAGGTGGCGGCGCCGGGATCGGCGGCCAGGAGCGGCTCCACCCGAGCCACGAAGGCGGCGACCTGGCGGGGGGCGGTGCCGACGAAGTCGATCGGGTCTGACACCAGGGCGGCGAGGGCCGCCTCGTCGAGGCCGAGGCGCTCGTCGGCGGCCAGCCGCTCGAGCAGGTCGTTGCCCTCGGCCCCCTTCTCCCTCATGGCCAGGGCCACCGCCACCGCGTGCTCCCTGATGGCCTCGTGGGCCGTCTCCCGGCCCACCCCGGCCTTGACCGCCGCGGTCAGCACCTTGGTGGTGGCGAGGAAGGGGAGGTAGCGGCGCAGCTCCCGGTCGATGACCGCCGGGTGGGCGCCCAGCTCGTCGAGCACGGTGAGGAACGTCTCGAACAGGCCGTCGAGGGCGAAGAAGGCGTCGAACAGCGCGACGGCGCACCACCGAGTCGCTCGTCGCCCTCGTTCCACTGGTCGCCGGTTAGGGCGGCGACCATGGCCAGGTGCCCGCCGAGCACGCGGGCCAGGCCGCCGACCCGCTCGCAGGATCGCGTGTTCATCTTGTGGGGCATGGCCGAGGAGCCGACCTGGCCCGGCTGGAAGCCCTCGGTGGCCAGCTCCTGGCCGGCCATGAGCCGGATGGTCGTGGCCAGGCTGGCCGGCCCGGCGGCGGACTGGCCCAGGGCGGCCACCACGTCGAGGTCGAGCGAGCGGGGGTACACCTGGCCGACGCTGGTGAGGGTGGTGGCGAATCCCAGGTGGGCGGCCACCGCCGCCTCCAGGGCGTCGACCGCCTCGGGCGAGCCGAGCAGGTCGAGCTGGTCCTGCTGGGTGCCCACCGGGCCCTTGATGCCCCGCAGCGCGTAGCGGGCCAGGAGGTCGTCGACCCGGCCGAGGGCCGCCAGCAGCTCCTCACCGGCGTTGCCGAAGCGCTTGCCGAGGGTGGTGGCCTGGGCGGCCACGTTGTGGGTGCGGGCGGCCATCACCAGGGTGGCGAACTCGGCGGCCCGCTCGGCCAGGCGCCCCAGCGCGGTGATCATCCGGGACCGCACGAGCTCCAGGGCGGCGCGCACCTGGAGCTGTTCGACGTTCTCGGTGACGTCGCGCGACGTCATGCCGGCGTGGATGGCCTGGTGGCCGGCGAGGGCGGAGAACTCCTCGATGCGGGCCTTGACGTCGTGGCGGGTGACCCTCTCCCGGGCGGCGATGGAGCCCAGGTCGACCTGGTCGATGACCGCCTCGTAGGCCTCCACCACGCCGTCGGGCACCGGCAGGCCCAGATCGCGCTGGGCCCGCAGCACCGCCACCCAGAGCCGGCGCTCGAGCACCACCTTGTGCTCGGCCGACCACAGCTCGACCATCGCCGTGCTCGCATACCGGGCGGCGAGGACGTTGGGCACCACCGGCTTCACCCCCTGAAGGTACCCGCTGGCCGGCCCCACCCCCCGGGCTCACATGCCGCCCCCTGCGGCCGACGGGACCGGGGTGAACGACGTGCCGTGCTGCGCCATCCACCCGTTCGAGCGCACCGACCGCATGTGCGGCCGGTGCGGCTACAGCTACTGCGACGACTGCCTCATCGTGCCCTCGCCCCGCAAGCCGCCGCTGTGCAAGGCCTGCGCCATGGCCGCCGCCGGCATCCGTTCCACCGCGGCGATCACCCCGGTGCGCACCGCACGGGAGATCCGGGCCCTCGAAAAGGCCCGCCGGCGGGCCGAGGCGCAGCAGGCGGCCACCGACGCCTCGGCGGCCGGCGCTTGGCCGCCGCCGGGCCCGCCGGGGCCGCCCACCCCGGCCCGCACCCGCCGCTGGGGCGGTCGCTGACCCTCGTCACCGTTCGCCCTTGGTCGCTCACTCGTCGCTCAGGGGCCGGCGCGCCGGCGGCGGTCGTCGTCCAGCTTGGCCTGCAGGCCGGTGTCGGAGATGGCCAGCATCTCCACCACCAGCAGGGCGGCGTTGACGGCCCCGTCGACGGCGACGGTGGCCACCGGCACACCCGGGGGCATCTGCACCGTGGAGTACAGGGCGTCGACCCCGTTGAGCGCACCCCCCGAGATGGGCACGCCCACCACCGGCAGGGTGGTGTGGGCGGCCACCACGCCGGCCAGGTGGGCGGCCCGACCCGCCCCGCAGATGAGGGCCACGTAGCCGGCCTCCCGGGCGCCGGCGGCCATCTCGGTCACCGCCGCCGGGTTGCGGTGGGCCGACATCACCCGCACATCGGCCTCGATGTCGAAGGCGGCGAGGGTGTCGGCCGCCGGTTGCATCTTCTCCATGTCGTTGGGCGAGCCCATCAGCACGGCGACCTTCATTCGGTTCCCTCCTCGGCCGCAGCGATGGCGGCGATGTCGGTGCGGTGGTGGAGACCGGGCCAGGCGATGGCGCCCACCCCGGCGTAGGCCCGTTGGCGGGCAGCCGCCAGAGTGTCACCCCGGCCGGTGACGGCCAGCACCCGGCCTCCGGCGGTGACCAGACCCCCACCGGGCCCACGGTCGACCCCGGCGCAGAACACCTCCACGCCCGGCAGGGCGCGGGCGTCGTCGAGGCCGTCGATCATGTCGCCGGTGCGGGGTGGGCCGGGGTACCCCTCGGCGGCGCACACCACGGTGACGAGGGCGTCGGCCGAGAACGTCGGCTCCGAGCCCAGCTCGCCGGCGGCGGCCTCGGCCAGCAGAGCGGTGAGGTCGCTGGTGATGCGGGACAGCACCACCTGGGCCTCGGGGTCGCCGAAGCGGACGTTGTACTCGAGCATCTTGGGGCCGTCGGCGGTGAGCATCAGCCCGGCGTAGAGCACGCCCCGGTAGTCGATCCCCCGGGCCCGCAGGGCGGCCAGGGTGGGCTCCACCATGGTGGCGAGCACGTCGTCGACCAGGCCGGGGGCCAGCCCGGGCACGGGCGTGCACGCGCCCATGCCGCCGGTGTTGGGCCCGGTGTCGCCGTCGCCCACCCGCTTGTGGTCCTGGGCCGGCGCCAGGGCCACCGCCCGGGCCCCGTCGCACACCGCAAACACCGAGACCTCGGGGCCGCTGAGACCCTCCTCGATCACCACCGTGCGACCGGCCTCGCCGAAGGCGGTGCCCGACAGCTTGGCCCGCACGTCGTCCTCGGCCTCGATGAGCGAGGTGGTGACGAGCACGCCCTTGCCGGCGGCGAGGCCCGAGGTCTTCACCACGAACGGGCCCGGCAGCGACCGCAGGAACGACAGTGCCGGCTCGATGGCGTCGAAGGCGCGGAAGCGGGCGGTGGGCACGCCCGCCTCCGCCAGCACCTGCTTCATGAAGGCCTTGGAGCCCTCGAGCTCGGCGCCGTCGGCTCCCGGCCCGAACACCAGGCGGCCGGTGGCCCGCAACCGGTCGGCCAGCCCCTCCACGAGGGGCGCCTCGGGCCCGACCACGAACAGATCGGCCTCCACCTCCTCGGGGGGCGTGCTGACCGAGCCGGGGATGCCGGGGTTGCCCGGCGTGACCACCACCTCGGCGGTGCGCCCGAGCACCGACGCGAGGGCGTGCTCTCGCCCGCCGCCCCCCACCACGCAGACCCGGTCGGCCACCTCAGTCCCGCCGGTGCACGAACTGGTCTCGGCCGGGTCCGGTGCCGACCAGGCCGATGGGCACGCCCACCTGGGCTTCGAGGAAGTCGAGGTAGGCGTGGGCGGCGGCCGGCAGGTGGTGGGGCTCGGTGGCCGAGGTGAGGTCGGTGGCCCAGCCCGCCAGCTCCTCGTAGACCGGCACCGCCTTGTGCAGGTCGCTCTGGTGGTACGGCAGGTGCTCTACCCGGCGGCCGTCGACCTCGTAGGCCACGCACACCTTCACCGAGTCCAGGGCGTCGAGCACGTCGAGCTTGGTGATGGCCAGCTCCGACAGCGAGTTGAGGCGTACGGCGTGGCGCAGCATCACCGCGTCGAACCACCCGGGCCGGCGCCGGCGGCCGCTGTTGGTGCCGTACTCGTGGCCCACGTCGACGAAGTGGTCGCCCATGCGGACCTCCTCAGGATCGGCGCCGGCTCGGTCCTTGCCGCCCACGGCGTCGCCGCTGATGGCCAGCTCGGTGGGGAAGGGTCCGGTGCCCACCCGGGTGACGTAGGCCTTGGCCACGCCGATCACCCGGTCGACGTGGCGGGGACCGATCCCCGCTCCGGTGCAGGCCCCGCCGGCCACCGGGTTGGAGGAGGTGACGAAGGGATAGGTGCCGTGGTCGAGGTCGAGGAAGGTGGCCTGCGCGCCCTCGAACAGGACGTGCTGGCCGGCGGCGAGAGCGTCGTGGACGAGGTTGACGGTGTCGGCGATGTGGGGCTCGAGCCGGGGCCGGCACACCCCGAGGTACTGGTGGGCGATCTCGTCGGCGTCGAGGGGGAGCTGGTTGAAGACCTTGGCCAAGATCTGGTTCTTCTCCTTCAGCACCACGTCGAGCTTGGCCCGGAAGATCTTCGGGTCGAGCAGGTCCTGCACCCGGATCCCCACCCGGGATGCCTTGTCGGCGTAGGCGGGGCCGATGCCCCGCTTGGTGGTGCCGAGCTTGGCCTTGCCCAGCCGGCGCTCGGTGAGCCGGTCGACCTCCTGGTGATAGGGGAGGCTGAGGTGGGCGTTGGCGGTGACCGTGAGGCGGGCGGGGTCGATGGGGGTGCGGGGGAGCGGGGGGTGGGCGGG
>JAUJNP010000015.1:0-4507 GCA_030448105.1 Acidimicrobiales bacterium
TTCGGCGGGCTGGCCGGGGTGGGCGAGGCGGCGGAGGACGCCGCCCGGCGCGAGCTGGCCGAGGAGGCGGGCGTCGACGTGGCGCTCGAGCGGTTGGGCGCCGGTGGCTACGACGATGCCGAGGTGGCCGAGCTGGCCGAGGTGTTCCTGGCCCGCAGCGAGGGACCGTTCACCTTCGCCGACGGCGAGGTGGTGGAGACGGCCTGGGTGGCCCTGGCCGACCTCGACCGCTGGGCCGGGGGCCGGGCCGTCTGCCCCGACAGCCTCGCCCTGGTCGCTCCGCTCCTGGCGGCGGCGCCGGGCTGATGGACAGCTCCTGCCCCCGAGCCGCGGTGGTGGCGATGGTGGGCGCGGTGGCGGCCGTGCTCGTGAGCCTCCCGGCGTGCGGGGGACCCACCGAGCTCGACATGGCCCGGGCCCGCAAGGCGATCGCCTCCTCGTTGCGCGATGAGTACGAGCTGGCGGTCACCCACCTGCGCTGCCCCGACGACGTGGAAGTTCGCGAGGGCGGGTCGTTCCGGTGCCGGCTGGACATCGGTGGCCAGCCCCTGCGGGTCCGGGTCGTCCAACTGGACACCGACGGCGACCTCCGGGTGGAGCCGGCGGCGGCGGTGCTGCGCATGGACCGGGTGCGGGCCGACCTGTCGACCACCCTGGCCGACCAGCTGGCCAAGGACGGCGTGAAGGTGGACTGCGGAGCGGCCAAGGTCAAGGTGGTGGCGCCCGGGGGAGAGTTCGACTGCCGGGTCACCGACCGGGCCAGCGCCAAGACCGTCACGGTGCGGGTCCGAGACGCCAGCGGGAGCCTCACCTACACGATCCGCTGAGGACCCGAGCGGGTAGGCCTCATACGCTGACCGGCCACGGCTGGGTGAAGCAGCGGTCTCCCAGCGTCCCCGGCGACAAGCGCCCCCACTGGTGGGCCACGCCGCGCCGGGTCAGCTCGGTCCATCGCAGGCAGTCCGGGTCGGCCACCCGCCGCACGACCTGGCGGATGCCGCCGTCGTGGACGGCGTAGCCGCCCCAGACCCCGGGGTAGTCCTTGGTGGACCCCACGGTGGTGACGGCGACCCGGCCATGCGACCGCCGACGGTGGCGGTGGGTGTGGCCCGAGGTCACCAGGGCCGCCGGCTGGGCGTCGGCGAGGGCGTCGAGGAAGCGGTCGGCCTCGCCCCGGGGGACGCCCGGTGGCCACAGCGGCAGCTCCGGGCGCAGCTCGAGCTGGTGGTGCAGGACCACGAGGGCGGACGGGGCGGCGGCGGCGAGGGCCACCACCGCCTCGTCCCGATGCGAGATCCGCCCCCGGCTGCGGCCGGGCACGCTCGTGTCGGCCAGCACCACCCGCACGCCGGGCAGGTCGACCGCCTCCACCCCCCGCACCACCCGCAGGCCCAGCTCCACTCCCGCCAGCCACGGTTCGGTGCTGCGGTAGAGGCCCCGGTCGTGGTTGCCGGCCAGCACCACCACCGGCACCGGCACCTCGGCCAGCAGCTCGGCCGCCACCCGCCACTGGTAGGAGCGGCCCCGGTGGGTGACGTCGCCCTTCACCACCACCAGCTCGGCTCCCCAGGCGACGGCTTCGGCCAGGGCGGCCCGGGCGCAGCGCACCGACGGCGCCTCCGCCGCCCGGGGCCGTTCCACCACCGAGCCCCGTGCCCCGAACGATCGCCCGGCCAGGTGCAGGTCCCCGACCGTCGCCACCCGGCACCGTGGCGGCCCCGGGGGTGGGGCGAGGGTGGCCGCATTCACCTCGGCGGTGAGGTCTCCGGCCCTGACCACGATGCGATGGTCGGAGGCCGGGGCCAGGTCGTCGAGCACCAGCGATCCGGGCCCCCCGTCGACGTCGGCCCGGACCGTCCGGCCGCCGACCGTCGCCTCCAGCGATCCGGCGGGGAGGGCCGCCCAGGTGAGCTGCACGGTGGTGTCCTCGACCGCGAAGACCTCCAGCCGGGCCCGCCGCGCGCTGCTCCTATCCCAGCGCATCGGCGAGGGTGGCGCCCTCCCGTTGGCGCAGGGCCACGTTGACCTTCATGCGCTCGAGGTGCTGGGCCACCGTCTTGGCCCCCTGGGGCACGGGGTGCTCGGCGAGGAAGGCGTCGACGTCGGCGGCGACGGCAGGGTCGGTGAGGGTGCGAACCCCCTCGAGCAGGCGGGGGATGCTGTTGTTCGGGAACCGGGCCGTGACCGTGTCCCAGTTCCGGTGCACGAAGGCCCAGGCGCGGGGGCCGTGCTCCCGGCTGGCGATGGCCCGCCGCAGCAGGTAGGGCGCGTCCTGGGTGCGGACCTCGTCGGTGAGGGTGAGCCCCAGGAACCGGTCCACCAGCTCGGCCGCGGGCAGGTCGGCCAGGGCACCGAGGTAGCGCAGCGTCTCCTGGGGGGTGCCCGCCCGCTTCGAGCGGGCCAGGAAGTCGTCGTAGGTGGAGGCGTCACCGGCGGCGGCCACCACCCGCAGCGCGGCGTCGAACAGGTCGGGGTCGACCGAACCCGGTTGATCGGCGCCTCGCTGGTGCAGCTCGCGAGCCCGCTCCCGGACGGACTGGTCGGCGCCGAGGACCCCCAGCGCCTCGAAGAGGGTGCCCCGGAGGGCCGCGGTGCGGTCGGGCTCGCCGGCGACCGGGTCGCCCAGGCGGTGCAGGGCCGGAGTCACCAGGGCGCGGACGAAGGCGGCGAAGCGGGGCCGGTCGCCGTCGGCCACGATGCGGTCGAGGGCGGCCAGGCTGGCGCTGATGCGCTGCCACACCGAGAGGTCGTTCTCCTCGGCGGTGGCCGCTCGCAGCAGCTCGAGGTAGGTGCCCACCCGGGTGGTGCCGGCCAACACCGAGGCCCAGGCGTCGTCGACCAGGCCGTAGCGCTCGAGCGGCGTCAGCTCCTGGGCCGCCCGCCCGGTCAGCGCGCGGAGCGCGTCAGGAGCGTAGCGGACCCGGAAGAACCCGCTCCCCCCGCTGTTGACCACCACCCACTCGGCCGGTGCGTCGAGGGCCACCTCGGTGTGGTCGCCCTCCAGGAGCACCTTGGTCAACGCCGCCGCCGAGACGGCCGTGTCCTGGCCGTCGAGGTGGCCGTCGCTGATGGACGCTGCGCCGGCGCGCACGAGCACCGGCACCGACCAGCGCCGGTCGGCGGCGGCCTCGTCGGCCCCGGCGTAGCGCTGGGGCTCCTGGGTGAGGCCGAGGGTGGCGCCCCCGTCGGCCAGCTCGACGCCGACCACGGGGTGGCCCCCCTGGAAGATCCAGCTGTCCATGATCCGCCGCACGGGCTCGCCGGTGGCCGCCTCGATGGCGTCCCATAGGTCGGTGGTCTCGGTGTTGGCGTACTGGTGGTCGACCATGTACTTGCGGATGCCGTCCCGGAACCGGTCCTCCCCGAGGTACTGCTCGAGCATGCGGACGACCGCCGCCCCCTTCTCGTAGGTGAGGATGTCGAACATCCCCTCGGCGTCGGTGGGGGAGGTGACCTCGAACTCGATGGGCCGGGTGGTGGCCAGGGCGTCGGTGTCGAAGGCGGCCGTGCGGGAGATCCCGAAGTCGGTCCAGCGGTCCCACTCGGGCCGGAAGGCGTCGGTGCAGCGCATCTCCATGAACGTGGCGAAGGCCTCGTTGAGCCAGATGCCGTTCCACCAGCGCATCGTCACCAGGTCGCCGAACCACATGTGGGCGATCTCGTGGTGGACCACGTCGGCCACCCGTTGCAGCTCGGCGCGGGTGGAGCGCTCGGGGTCGATCAGCAGCAGCGCCTCGCGGAAGGTGACGCAGCCGAGGTTCTCCATGGCCCCGAAGGCGAAGTCGGGGATGGCCACCAGGTCGAGCTTGTCGCCCGGGTAGGGCAGGCCGAAGTAGTCCGAGAACGTGCGCAGGGCGAACGCTCCCGACTCGAGGGCGAAGGCGGTGAGGTGGCCCTGGCCCGGGGGGTGGACCACCCGCAACGGGGTGCCGTCGACGTCGACCGGCTCGGTGACCTCCAAGGGGCCGACCACGAAGGCCACGAGGTAGGTGGACATCACCATGGTGTCGGCGAAGCGGACCCGGCGCCGGCCGTCGCCGGTCGGGTCGTCGGCCACGTGGGCGGCGTTGGAGACAGCAGTGAGGCCTTCGTCCACCACCAGGGTGACGGCGAAGGTGGCCTTGAAGTCGGGCTCGTCCCAGCACGGGAAGGCCCGGCGGGCGTCGGTGGCCTCGAACTGGGTGGTGGCGATGACGTGCTCGACGCCGTCGTCGTCGCGGAACGTGGAGCGGTAGAACCCGTGCAGCTTGTCGTTGAGGGTGCCCCGGAAGCGGGCGTGGACGGTGGCGGGGCCGACCTCGAGCGGGCGGGCCAGAGCCAACATGGCCCGCTCGGTGACCTCGTCCAGGGTGACGGTGGCGTCCACCCGCCCGCCGTCGGCGGCCTCCACCCAGGCTTCGTCGATGTCGAGCTCGATGGCGTTGAGCACGACCTCGTCGACTGCCTCGACCACGTCGACCGCCACCGCCACCTCGCCGGCGAAGGCGGCGGCGCCGAGATCGGGCTC
>JAUJNP010000015.1:4607-72997 GCA_030448105.1 Acidimicrobiales bacterium
TACCGGCCGACGGCTGCCGGTAGGGTCGTCGCCTTATGGACGCCCGCTACGACGTGGTCGGCATCGGCAACGCGCTGGTCGACGTGCTGAGCCACGAGGGTGACGACTTCCTGGAGCGGCTCACGCTGGTGAAGGGGGCGATGACCCTCGTCGAGAGCGAGCGGGCGGCCGACCTCTATGCCGCCATGACGCAGCGCACCGAGATGTCGGGTGGCTCGGCGGCCAACACTCTGGCCGGGGTGGCGTCGTTCGGCGGCCGGGCCGGGTACATCGGGCGGGTCCACGACGACGCCCTCGGCACCGTGTTCGCCCACGACCTCAGCTCCCTGGGCGTCCGGTTCGACTCACCCCGCGCCACCGACGGCCCGCCCACCGGACGCTGCCTGATCGTGGTCACTCCCGACGCCCAGCGCACCATGAGCACCTACCTGGGGGCTTCATCGCTGCTCGGCCCCGAGCACGTCGACGTGGACCTGGTGGGGTCGGCCACCGTCACTTACCTGGAGGGGTTCCTGTTCGACCGGCCCGAGGCCAAGGCCGCCTACCGGGTGGCGGCCGACACCGCCCACGCCGCCGGTCGCAAGGTGGCGCTCAGCCTGTCCGACGGGTTCTGCGTGGACCGCCACCGTGACGACTTCGCCGCCCTCGTGGCCGGCGGCATCGACATCCTCTTCGCCAACACCGACGAGATCACCTCGCTCTACCAGGTGGAGTCCTTCGACGAGGCCGCCGAGCGGGTGCGCGGCCACTGCGAGATCGCCTGCCTCACCCGCGGGGCCAAGGGCTCGGTGATCCTCGCCGGCGAGGAGCGGTGGGAGATCGCCGCCCACCCCATCGAGCGCGTGGTCGACACCACCGGCGCCGGGGACCTCTACGCCGCCGGCTTCCTCTACGGCTACACGTCCGGCCTGCCCCTCGAGCGTTGCGGGCGGCTGGGATCGATCGCGGCGTCGGCCGTGCTCGGCCACACCGGTGCCCGCCCGGGCCTGTCCCTCGCCCAGCTGCTCAACACCCTGGAGACATGACCCCGTACGAGGCGGCGCTCGCCTCGGCGGACCGGCTCGGTGAAGCCACGGGGTGCGAACGCCACGACGTGGCGGTGGTGCTGGGCAGCGGCTGGGGGCCGGCGGCCGAACAGATCGGCGAAGTGGTGGCCGAGGTGCCTCTCGTCGAGCTGGGCGGGTTCCCGGCGGCCACCGTCGCCGGCCACGGCTCCACGGTGCGCTCGATCGCCGCCGGCGATCGCCGGGTGCTGGCGTTCCTGGGTCGCACCCACCTGTACGAGGGCCACGAGCCCCACGCGGTCGTGCACGGTGTGCGCACCGCCGTCCTCGCCGGCTGTCGCACCGTCGTGCTCACCAACGCCGCCGGGGGCATCCGCCCGGGGTTGGCCGTCGGCCAGGCCGTGCTCATCGCCGACCACCTCAACCTCACCGGTCGATCCCCCCTCACCGGGGCCAACCGTGACGACCTCGGCCCGCGGTTCGTCGACCTCACCCAGGCGTGGAGCCCCCGGCTGCGGGCGCTGGCCCGCGCCGTCGACCCCAGCCTGGAAGAGGGGGTCTACGCCTGCTTCGCCGGCCCCCAGTACGAGACGCCGGCCGAGGTGCGCATGGCCCGCGCCATGGGGGCGGACCTGGTGGGCATGTCCACCGTGCTCGAGTGCATCGCCGCCCGCCACCTGGGGGCCGAGGTGCTCGGGTTCTCGCTCGTCACCAACCTGGCCGCCGGGCTCAGCGGTGAGGTGCTCGACCACGCCGAGGTGCTGGCCGCCGGCGCGGCGGCGGCCGAGCGCGTGGGGGCCTTGATCGCCCAGGTGGTGGCCCGGCTGTGACCGACCCGCTCTGGGAGGCGGCGGAGGTGTGGCTGGCCGAGGACCCCGACCCCGACACCCGGGCGGAGCTGGCCGCCGCGCTCGAAGCCGGGGACGACGCCGGCCTGCGAGCCCGGTTCGGCGCCCGCCTCCAGTTCGGCACGGCCGGGCTGCGCGGGCCGCTCGGGGCCGGCCCGAACCGCATGAACCGAGCGCTGGTCCGGCGGGCGGCGGCCGGCCTGGCGGCGTGGCTCGGCGCCGCCCACCCCGACCGGCTGGCGACCGGGGTCGCCGTCGGCTTCGACGCCCGCCACAAGTCCGACGTGTTCGCCGAAGACACCGCCGGCGTGATGGCGGCGGCCGGCATCGACGTGCACCTCCTGCCCGAGCCGTTGCCGACGCCGGTGCTGGCCTTCGCCGTGCGCCACCTGGGTGCGGCGGCCGGGGTGATGGTGACGGCCAGCCACAACCCGGCCGCCGACAACGGTTACAAGGTCTACGACCACACCGGCGCGCAGATCGTGGCGCCCGCCGACTCCGAGATCTCCGCCGCCATCGACGCCGTCGGCCCCCTGGCCGATGTGGCCCTCGCCCCGCTCGACCACCCTTGCATCCACAGCTTGGGACCCGAGCTGGTCGACGGCTACCTCGCGGCGGTGAGGGCGATGCTCCCCGGCGGCGGTGGCGACCTCTCGGTCGTCTACACGCCGCTGCACGGGGTCGGGGGCGAGGTGGTGCTGGCCATGTTGGACCGGGCCGGCTTCGCCCCGCCCCACGCCGTGGCCGAGCAGCTCGCCCCCGACCCCGACTTCCCCACCGCAGCGTTCCCCAACCCCGAGGAGCCCGGCGCCCTCGACCTGGCCCTGGCCGAGGCCCGGAGGGTCGGTGCCGACGTGGTCGTCGCCAACGACCCCGACGCCGATCGCCTGGCGGTGGCCGTGCCCGACCCCGGGACCCCAGGTGGGTGGCGCGCCCTGCGGGGCGACGAGGTGGGAGCCCTCCTGGCCGACGCCGTGCTCGACGATCTGGCCGTCGTCCCGCTGGTCGGTGCCGACCGGCCTCCGGTGTTGGCCACCAGCATCGTGTCGTCGCGGCTCCTGGCGGCGATGGCGACGGCGGCGGGGGTGGCCTACGCCGACACCCTCACCGGGTTCAAGTGGATCGCCCGCGTGCCGGGCCCCGACCGGCGCCTGCTGTTCGGCTACGAGGAGGCGCTCGGGTACTGCGTGGGGGACCTGGTGGCCGACAAGGACGGCATCAGCGCGCTGCTGGCCGTCCTACAGCGGGTGGTCGCCCTCCGGGCCCGGGGCCTCGGCGTGGCCGACCGCCTCGACGCCCTGGCCCGGCTCCACGGCGTGCACGCCACCCGCCAGCGGTCGTTCCGCCTGGAGGGCGAGGCCGGGCTGGCCCGCATCGGCGCGGCCATGGACGGCCTCCGGGCGGCCCCGCCCAGCGAGCTGGCCGCCCGCACCGTCACCTCCGTCGACGACCTCCTCGACCCGGCCAACCGGCTCGGGTTGCCGCCCGCGGACGTGGTGCTATTGGGCATGGACGGGGCCCGCGCGGTGGTCCGCCCGAGCGGCACCGAGCCCAAGCTGAAGTGCTACCTCGAGGGGGTGCGATCGGTGCCCGGCGGTGACGCGGGTCTGGCCCGCGCCCGCGCCGCGGCGGAAGGCGACCTGGACGACCTGGAAGCAGCGCTGACCGGCTGTCTCGGCCTGCCCTGACCCGAGGTCGTCGCGCTGGTTCTGCGCCGATCGGCACCAGCGCGACCGCCTCGCCGGCTGGGTCAGCCTCGGCCGAAGAGGCGGTCGCCGGCGTCGCCCAGCCCGGGGACGATGTAGGCCTGCGCGTCGAGGCGCTCATCGACCGAGGCCACCACCACCTCGTCGACCAGGCCGGTCGCTCCGAGGCGGGCCACCCCCTCGGGGGCGGCCAGCACGCACACGCAGGTGAGCCGGCCGGCGTGGCGGTCGGCGAGGATGCGGCACGTGTGCTCCAGCGAGCCGCCGGTGGCCAGCATCGGGTCGAGCACGAGCACGTCGCGGCCCCCGAGGTCGGCCGGCACCGAGCTCATGTACGGCTCGGGCTGGAACGTCGACTCGTTGCGGGCCACGCCGATGAAGCCGGTGGCCGTCTCCGGCAGCAGCCGCAGCACGGCGCCGAGCATGCCCAGCCCGGCCCGCAGGACCGGCACCACCAAGGGGGGCTCGGCGATGCGGACTCCGGTGGTGGGCCCGAGCGGGGTGGTGACCTCCACCGCTTCGGTGCGCACCGACCGGGTGGCCTCGTACACGAGCAACTGGGCCAGCGTGTCGGCCGTCTGTCGGAACGACGCCATGTCAGTGCCTTCGTCGCGCAGGCGGGTGAGGAGCTGCTGCGCCAGGGGGTGATCCACCACGGTGGTCTTCACGGCGGGCCATGGTGGCACGGCGACTCTGCCGTGGCGCTGGCCACATCGTTCGGGCGGAGAAGGGCCTTTTCCGGCATCCTCAGCCCGAACGATTTGGCGCGGGCCGGTTCAGGCAACGGCACCGATGGTGGCGGTGCCGTCGGCGGCCACCGACCATCCGGGGTTGTGGGCGATCTCCCAGACGGTGCCGTCGGGTGCGGCGACATAGGCGTGGAACCCGCCCCAAGCGGCGCGCTGCGGCCGCTTCAGCAAGGTAGCGCCGACGTCGACCATGGCGGCCACCACCGACTCGACCTCGGCCTCGCTGTCCGCCAGGTGGCCGAGGTCGAACGGAGGGGCGTCGCCGGCACCGATGCCGATGTCGGAGGCGAGGTCGGACCGGGCGAACAGCGCCACCATGCGGCTGTGCCCGGCCCGCAAGAAGGTGACCTCCCCGGGGATGGCCAGCGCCGGTTCCCAGCCAAGGGCGTTGGCGTAGTAGCGGTGGGCCTCGGCCAGATCGGGCACGGCCAGGGTCACGACGTCGACGTGCAGGTCCATCGGCCCACTGTGCCAGGCCGGATCGGGCCGCCGCCGGAGCCGGGACGGGCCGGTCGTACCATGAGCCGGTGACCGTCGCTGCCACTTCGATCGGCACGCCCGGCGACCTCGTCTCCGCCACCGCTTCGGACTCGGCCCTGCGCCGGTTCCTGCACGGGCTGCCGGGCGTGGACCAGGTGGGCGCCGAGGCCCGCGTAGGCAACCTGGCCACCCGCTCGATCAAGGCCGAGGCCAAGCGGTGGGCCCTCGACCTGGCCGTGCGCACGATCGATCTCACGACCCTGGAGGGGGCGGACACGCCCGGCAAGGTGCGATCGCTGTGCGCCAAGGCGATCCAGCCCGATCCCGACGATCGCACCTGCCAGTCGGTGGCGGCGGTGTGCGTGTACCCCGACCTGGTCGCCGTGGCCTCCCAGGCGTTGGCCGGCAGCGGCGTGGCGGTGGCCTCGGTGGCCACCGCATTCCCCTCCGGTCGGGCCCGCCTCGACGTCAAGCTGACCGACGTGGCCGGGGCGGTGGAGGCCGGCGCCGACGAGATCGACATGGTGGTCGACCGGGGCGCGTTCCTGGCCGGCCGGTACGGAGAGGTGCTCGACGAGATCCGTCAGGTGAAGGGGGCGTGCGGTCCCGCCCACCTGAAGGTCATCCTCGAGACCGGCGAGCTGGCCACCCTCGACAACGTGCGCCGGGCGTCGTGGCTGGCCATGGCCGGCGGCGCCGACTTCATCAAGACCTCCACCGGCAAGGTGACCCCGGCCGCCACCCTCCCGGTGGCATTGGTGATGCTCGAGGCGGTGCGCGACTTCGCCGATCTCACCGGCACCGAGGTCGGGGTGAAGGTGGCCGGCGGCATCCGCTCGGCCAAGGACGCACTGCGCTACCTGGTGGTGGTGCACGAGACGGCGGGGGCGGAGTGGCTCCGCCCCGAGCGGTTCCGGTTCGGCGCCTCGTCGCTGCTCAACGACGTGCTCATGCAGCGGGCCAAGCAGCGCACCGGCCGCTACCACAGCCCCGACCGCGTGACGATCGACTGAGCGAGGACGAGTGATGACCGCCGTCCCCGACCAGGGCACCCCCACCTGGGCCAAAGCGCCCTCCCCCAAGCCACGCGACCTCGCCCCCACCCACCCCACCAACGGGCTGTTCATCGGCGGCGAGTTCGTCGACCCGGCCGACGGCGGCTCGTTCACCACGGTGGAGCCGGCCACCGGCGAGAGGCTGGCCGAGGTCGCCCTGGCCACCACGCCCGACGTCGACCGCGCCGTGAAGGCCGCCCGCCGGGCCTTCCGGCGCTGGTCGTCCCGCCCGGCCGCCGAGCGGGGCCGCTACCTCTTCCGCATCGCCCGCATCATCCAGGAGCGGTCGCGGGAGCTGGCCGTGCTCGAGAGCATCGACAACGGCAAGCCCATCCGCGAGACCCGCGACGTCGACCTCCCGCTCGTGGCCGCCCACTTCTTCCACCACGCCGGTTGGGCCGACAAGCTGGCCTGGGCGGGGCTGGGCCCGAACCCCCGCCCCCTCGGCGTGGCCGGCCAGATCATCCCGTGGAACTTCCCGCTGCTGATGCTGTCGTGGAAGATCGCCCCCGCCCTGGCGTGCGGTAACACCGTGGTGCTGAAACCGGCCGAGACGACCCCGCTCACCGCCCTCGCCTTCGCCGAGATCTGCCAGCAGGCCGACCTGCCGGCGGGGGTGGTCAACATCGTCACCGGGGCGGGCGACACCGGCCGCGCCCTCGTAGAACACCCTGGCGTGGACAAGATCGCCTTCACCGGCTCCACCGAGGTGGGCAAGGCCATCGCCCGGGCGGTGGCGGGCACGGCGAAGAAGCTGACCCTCGAGCTCGGCGGCAAGGCCGCCAACGTGGTGTTCGACGACGCCCCCGTCGACGAAGCGGTGGAGGGCATCGTCAACGGGATCTTCTTCAACCAGGGCCACGTGTGCTGCGCCGGCTCCCGCCTGCTCGTGCAGGAGTCCGTGCACGACCCGGTGGTGGCCCGCCTCCAGCGGCGGCTGGGCACGCTGCGCCTCGGCGACCCCCTCGACAAGAACACCGACATCGGCGCGGTCAACTCGGCCGAGCAGCTCGAGCGCATCACCGAGCTGGTGGCCGCGGGCGAGGCCGAGGGGGCGGTGCCGTGGCAGCCCGATTGCCGGCTGCCGGAGCGAGGCTGGTGGCACGCCCCCACCATCTTCACCGGCGTGGCCCAAAGCCACCGGGTGGCCCGCGAGGAGATCTTCGGCCCGGTCCTCTCGGTGCTTACCTTCCGCACGCCTGACGAAGCGGTGGCCAAGGCCAACAACACCACCTACGGGCTGTCGGCCGGCGTGTGGACCGAGAAGGGGTCGCGCATCCTCTGGATGGCCGAGCGCCTGCGGGCCGGGGTGGTGTGGGCCAACACGTTCAACCGCTTCGACCCGGCGTCCCCCTTCGGCGGGTACAAGGAGTCGGGCTTCGGGCGTGAAGGCGGCCGCCAGGGGCTGGCGTCCTACCTCGACGCCGGGGCGGTGGGCTGATGGTTCGGCGTCCGGCCGCCCGCCCCGTGCGCGGTGGCGAGCGGCTCGAGGTGCGCAAGACCTACAAGCTCTATGTGGGCGGCGCCTTCCCCCGCTCGGAGTCGGGCCGTTCCTACGAGGTGCTCGACGGCCGTGGCCGCTTGCTCGCCAACGCCGCCCGCGCCTCCCGCAAGGACGCCCGCGACGCGGTGGTGGCGGCCCGCAAGGCCGGTCCCGCCTGGTCGGGCGCCACCGCCTACAACCGCGGCCAGGTCCTCTACCGGGTGGCCGAGGTTCTCGAGGGGCGGGCCGACCAGTTCGCCGCCGAGGTGGCCACCGCCGAAGGGCTCACCGCGGCCCGGGCCCGCCGGGCGGTGGAGGCCACCGTCGACCGGTGGGTCTGGTACGCGGGCTGGGCCGACAAGTTCGCCCAGGTCGGGGGATCGGCCAACCCGGTGGCGGGCCCGTACTTCAACTTCTCGGTGCCCGAGCCCACCGGGGTGGTCGCCGTGCTCGCGCCCCAGGGGTCGAGCCTGCTCGGGCTCTGCTCCGTGCTGGCCCCGGTGATGGTGGGGGGCAACAGCTGCGTGGTGGTCGCCTCCGAAGCCCGGCCACTGCCGGCGGTCACCCTCGCTGAGGTGCTGGCCACCTCCGACGTGCCCGGCGGCACCGTCAACGTGCTGACCGGTCGCACCGCCGAGCTGGCCCCGGTGCTGGCTGATCACCTCGACGTGAACGGGCTCGACCTCACCGGGGTGGCCGGCGACGCCGCTCTGGCCGCCGACCTCGAAGCCCGGGCCGCGGAGAACACCAAGCGCCTGCATCGGGCTCCGGGCGCCGAGCCGGACTGGACGGCGGCACCCGACGGACCCCACCGCATCCTCACGTGGTGCGAGACCAAGACGGTGTGGCACCCGGTGGGCACCTGAGGGCAGCCACCCAGGGCCAGCCCAGGCCACCCTACGTCAGCCCACCCGGGCGGCGGCTCCGTCGAAGCGGGCTTGGTAGGCGGCCGCCACCGCCACCAGCGCGGGCACCGGGCCCCAGCCGTCCACCGCCCGCACCGCGGACCCCGGGGCCAGCCCGAGCCGGTCTCCCACGCGGTCGAGCACTCGCAGGCCGAGGCCTTGGCGCTGCTCGGGAGCGAGTTGGCCGGCCCGCAGCAGGTAGGACCGCACCAGGCGGTAGTCGTCGGTGGTGAGCCGGCTGGCGTCGAGCTGAGCCGACCACTGCGCCCACACCGGGTGCGGGATGAAGCGGGTGGCCGTGGCCGGCGTGCCCCCGTGGCGGTCCCGCACCACGACCGTGCCGGCCAGGTGGTCGCCGAGGCGCCGGAAGCGGCGGCTGGCGAGGGCGCTGAGGAGCGCCACCGTGCCGAGGGTGGCGTTGAGCTCGAGCAGGCCGACCAGCCCCCGGATCAGGGCGTGGCGGAAGCGGATCGGCGCGCCCTCGATGGTCATCACCCGCAGGCCGAGAGCCAGCTTCCCCGGCGAGCGTCCCCGGGTGGCGACCTCCCATGCGATGGGCCAGGCCACGAGGAGGGCGAAGGCCCCGACGATCAGCGCCACCTGGACCACCACGTTGTCCGGGCCGAGGACGGCCGACGCGCCGGCGGCGGCGGTGGTCAGGGCGCTGAACACGGCCCACAGCGCCACCACGTCGATGAGGGCGGCCAGCACCCGGCTGGCCAGCCCGGCGGCCGCCACCTCGAGCACCACCGCCTCGGGGGTGACGAGGTTGGTGGTGCGGTCGGCCACGCGCCCGTACGGTAATCGGAGCATGGACGTGGACCGCTTCATCGCCTCCCACCAGGCGGAGTGGGACGCGCTCGGTGACCTCGCCCGGCGGACCGGTCGCACCGGTCGTTCACTCGGGCCCGGCGAGGTCGACGAGATGGTGCGCCTCTACCAGCTCGTGTCGCTCCACCTGTCCCAGGCCCGCAGCGAGTACCGCGACCCGGACCTGGTGCGGCGGCTCTCCGCGGTGGTGGCCTCCGGCCACGCCGCCATCCACGGAGCCCGGGTGCCACGCCTGGCGGTGGTGCGCCGCTTCTTCGCCTGGACGTTCCCGGCGGCGGCGTGGGCGTGCCGCCGACAGGTCCTGGCGGCGGCGGCCGTGTTCTTCGGCACCGCCATCGTGGTGGGGCTCCTCTTCTGGTGGGCCCCCGAGCGGGTCGACCTGGTGATGCCCCAGTCCGTGCAGGAGGCCTACGTGGAGAAGGACTTCGTCGAGTACTACTCGGAGAACCCCTCGGCGGTCTTCTTCAGCGACGTCACCACCAACAACATCCTGGTGGGCGTGCTGGCCTACGGGCTCGGCGCGCTGGCGGTGGTGCCCGGGATCCTCATCCTCTTCGAGAACGGCGCCTACCTCGGCCTCGTCGCCGGACTCTTCGCGCAGCGGGGCCAGTTCTTCAACACGTTCCTCGTCTACGTGCTGCCTCACGGGCTGCTCGAGCTGACCGCCATCGCGGTGGCCGGCGGGGCCGGCATGCGGGTGGGCTGGGCGCTGTTCGCGCCGGGGGACCGATCCCGCACCCAGGCCTTGGCGGCCGAGGGCCAGCGCAGCGTGGTGGTGGTGGTGGGGGTGTCCATCGCCTTCGTGGCCGCCGGCCTGGTGGAGGGCTTCGTCACCGGGTCGCCGGCGGTGCCCGCCGGGGCGAAGCTGGCGGTGGGAGCCGCCGCCTGGCTCGGTTTCGTGCTGTGGGCGTTCGTCAGGGGGCGCACGGCGGCGGCCGCCGGCTGGACCGGCTCGCTCGACGAGCTGCGCCCCACCTACCGGCCCCTCGACCCGCTCGTCTCGCTCCCGCCCGCGCCCGGGCCCCAGGGCTTCGCCGCCGACCCTCTGGTGGTGGCGGCCGACGCCGCCCGCCAGGGCGAAGGCGCCGCCTGAGGCGGCCGCGCTCATCCGGCGGCCGGCGGCCAAAACGCCGGGGATCAGAGGGGGCGGCCCCCGCGGGCTTGGAGGAACGTGTCGACCAGGCGCCCGGCCAGCACCCCGGGCGCGGCGTCGACGACGGTCGCGCCCAGGCCCGTCAGCCGGGCGGACAGGCCCTCCCGGCGTTCGAGGGCCGAGGTCGCCGCCGCCCGGCGATAGGCGGACGCCTCGTCGCCGGCCGGAGCTCCTGCCCACGCCGCCACCTCGGGGTCGGCCACCGCCGCCACCACCACCCGGTGGTCGCGCAGCACGAGCGGGAGGGCGGGCACGAGGGTGGCCGACACGGTGGCCTCGTTGAGGTCGGTGGCGATCACGAACGTGGTGCGGCGCCGGTGGGCGCCGAGGGCGTGGCTGAACGCCTCCCGGAAGTCCGTCTCGATGAGGGCCGGTTCGAGCTGGTAGGTGGCGTCCACCACCCGGGCCAGCTGGTCGCCCCGATGCGACGGTGGCACCGTCGCCCGCACCCGGTCGTCGAACGCGATCACCCCCACCCTCTCGCCGACCCCCGTGGCCACGGTGACCAGGGCGAAGGTGGCGTCGAGGAGGTGCTCGAGACGGGGCACGTCGGCCACCCGCCCGGCGGTGGTGCGGCCCACGTCGACCAGCACGAGCACGGTCTGGTTGCGCTCGGCGCGGTAGGTGCGGACCACCGGCGTGGTGGACCGCGCGGTGGCGGCCCAGTCGATTCGGCGGAAGTCGTCGTCGGGCGTGTACTCCCGGAGCTGGTCGAAGTCGGTGCCGGTACCGGTGAGGCGGACGGTGCGCAGCCCGAGCTCGAGGCGGCGGGCTCGGGCCAGGCGCAGCTCGGCGTCGGCCCGGCTCGGGAAGGCGGGCACCACCTTGAGCTGGCCGGGCACGTCGACGGTGCGCTGGCGGGCCAGCAGCCCGAGGGGACCGGCCACCCGCAGCGTCACCCGGCCGGGCTCGAAGCGGCCCCGCCGGCCGGGCCGCACGGGCGTGGCCAACCGGGCCTCGCGGCGGGTGAGGACCCCCACCCGCCCCGGGCGGGGGGGTGGCCCCCACGGGGGGGCCCCCGCGGAGGCCCACCCCACGGGCCCCGCGCCGCCCGGGGGGGTGCGCAACCCCCACCCCCCCACCACCGGGGCGCCGAGGGCGATCTGGGCGGGGAGGTCCCGGCCCACCTCCAGGCGCCGGGGGCTGGTGGCGAGCAAGCCGTCGAGCACGGCTACCACGCCCACCACGAGGTTGAGGCCCCACACGCCGCCCGGCAGGTCCTCGGGCAGGAGCAGGCGGATGCCGGCCAGCGCGACCAGCACCGCCGCCAGGCGTCGGGTGGGGGCGGGAGCACGTCAGCGGGGGCGGGCACGGTGGCCAGCAGGCCGTCGATCACCCGGTCGGACGTGACGCCTTCGAGGGCCGATTCGGCCCGCACCGCGATGCGGTGGCGGAGGGCGGCTTGGCCACCGCCTTGACGTCGTCGGGCGTGGCGAAGGCCCGGCCCGACAGCCACGCCCACGCCTTGGCCGCGTGGAGCAGGGCGGCCCCGCCGCGGGGGAGACGCCGAGCGACACCGACGGCGCCGTCCGGCTGGCCCGCACCAGGGCGAGGATGTAGCGCAGGACGACGGGGTCGACGGCCACGTCGTCGACGGCCCGGTGCCCGGCGGCGATCTCGCGGGTGCCCGCCACCGCCCGCACCCCGGCGCCGGCCGGGTCGTGCACCGGAAGGGCCTGGTCGTGGCGGCTCAGCACCGTCAGCTCGGAGTCCTCCGACGGGTACGGAACCACGACCTTGAACAGGAAGCGGTCGAGCTGGGCCTCGGGGAGGGGTAGGTGCCCTCGTACTCCACCGGGTTCTGGGTGGCGACCACCATGAAAGGGTCGGGCAGGGGCCGGGTCTCGCCCGCCACCGACACCTGCCGCTCCTCCATGGCCTCGAGCAGCGCCGACTGCGTCTTGGGGGGCGTGCGGTTGATCTCGTCGGCCAGGCACAGGTTGGTGAAGATCGGCCCCGCCGGAACGTGAACCCTGCACCGGAGCCGTCCAGCACGAGCTGGCCGGTGACGTCGGAGGGCATGAGGTCGGGGTGAACTGGATGCGACGCATCTCGAGATCGAGGGTGGCGGCCAGCGCCTTGACGAGAAGCGTCTTGGCCACCCCGGGCACGCCTTCCAGGAGCACGTGGCCGCCGACCAGGAGGCCCGCCAGCAGGGTGGCCAGCACCGGTTCCTGGCCGACCACGACCTTGGCCACTTCCTCCCTGATGGCGAAGACGGTGGCCCGGGAGTCGGGGGCTTGGGATCCGGGGGCCGGCGTCGCGGGACCGGCGGGGGCGGCGGGGGCCACGGGCGCGGGGTTCAGGGGGTGACATGGGTTCCATGGAGCGTCTCCGTCAGCTGGTCGAGGTCGTGGGCGAGGGCGATGAGGTCGGGTTCGGTGGCCACGGGTGCCTGGAGCGCCCGGTGCACCAGCCAGGGTCGGCGCCCAGGTCGACGAGGGTGGGCACGAGCAGGTCGTCGGCGGGGTCGGGGCCGAGCCCGAGGCGGGTGCCGATGCGGCGGCGGGTCCGGCGCCGCAACCGGGTGGCGGCGTCGGCCGGGTCGCGGCCGCGGCCAGCAGCTCACCCACCGAGAGCACCAGGTCCGAGGCCGGCAGGGCCACGGGCAGGTCCTCGGCTACCGGGCGGCCGAGGCGCCGGCCCCGGGCCAGGCCCCACACCAGAAACGCCACCACGATCTCGAGCACCGCTTCACGTCCCTGGGCGGGGAAGGCGCCGAGGATGCTGCCGTCGCCCACGTCCTCATCGCCGATGAAGCGGTGGGGATCGAGGACCCGCACCGTCACCCCCCTGCGGGGCCGCAGCAGGGTGACGGCCAACTCGGCGTTGCTGCCCGCACCGAGGTTGTCGTTGAGGAACGGTTGGGTATCGCCGGTGGCCACCACGATGCCGTCGCCTTCGCCCGCCACGTCGAGCCAGGCTTCGGTACCGGTGGCGATGCAGGCGCGGTGGGTGGGGGAGCGTTCGTACACCGGCTGCACGGGCACGCCCAGCGGTGCGAGATCAGCGAGGGCGGTGAGGTCGCAGTCGCCGACCGTGCGGAGCGCGCCCGGCGGGGGGAAGCCGTCGACGGTGTCAGGGGCCAGCTCGGCGCGCGGGTCGGTGACCACCAGGGTGCCGCCGTCGCGCACCCAGCGCCGGAGCCGGTCCGACGCCTCCGTGCCCAGGGTGTCTCGGACCTGGAGGACCACGTCGTCCTGGGGTGAAGCCTGGCCGCCGATGCGGAGGACCACGCCCTGCTCCCGCAACAGCTCGCTGAGGGCGGCCAGCCCCGACGGGCCGGTGCCTCGGGGGTCGAGCGGCGGCCGCGTGAAGGGATCCTGCCGGGGCCGGGACAGCGCCAGGATGGCGACGAAGGCCAGCACCACCGCCACCACCGCGAGGGTGGTGCGCCGGTTCACCGCTGGCCGCCGTCGCTGATGGGGTGGACCGGCTCCGGCACCGCGCCGTCGCCCTCGGTCGGGCGGGGGCGGTCGGGCACGGATGCGAGGACGGCGGCGGCCAGCTCCTTGGCCCGGCGGGCGTCGTCGGGTCCCGCCGGGGCTCGCCCGTACCAGACCCGCTCGAAGGCGTCGACCACCGTCGAGAAGGTGGCGGTGGCGCCGGGCGAGGCGGCGGTGAGCTCGGCCCGGTGCTCGCCGGCGGTGCGGCCGGGCAGGTCGCTCACCAGTCGTCGCTCGGCCAGCTCACCGGTGAGGGCGCGGTACCGAGCCCGGATGGCCTGGCGCCACTCGCCCTGGGCTTCGCAACGCTCGGCCTCGGCCGCCCACTCCTCGGGCGACCGCAGCGGCGTCACCTCCACGGTGCCGGCGACGTCGCCGTCGGCGCCCGCCCGCCGACCGGAGCGCACCCGGCGGAGAGCGAAACCGGCGGCCAGCCCCGCCCCCGCCAGCACGAGGGCCATGACCGCCCACGCCCACCAGTTCCCGAGCCGGGGCCGGCGGCCACCGAGGTCGACGTCGGGTAGCTGGCGCCGGATCCAGTCCCGGATCCGCTCACCCAGGCTGCGGCCGGCGCCGGGGCCCTCGTACTCGTCGCCGTCGAGGATCCGACGGGCCTGCTCCCCGGCGTCGTCGGCCGGCGGGTCAGGCTTCGGGATCTGGGGCCCGTCCCCCTCGGCGGTGGGGGCAGAAGCGCGCGACGGTGTCGCCGCCGGGACCTCCGGCGCGGCCAGGGCGAGGAGCACCGCGGCCACTGCCGCCGCCAGCCGCCGACGTCCCCGTCGTTCAGGCACCAGTCGCTGATCCGGCCGGCGTCGATTCGGCCAGCATGGTCTCGAGGTCCAGGGCCTCCGAGCGCACCCGGAGGTCGAGGGCGAGGGCGGCCATGGCCATGGCCAGGAGTGGGTCGATGAAGAGGTGGGGGGCGGCCGATCCCAGCGCCGTCGCCGCCGTGCCGCCGAGGTCGACCCAGCGGCCGAAGAACCCGCCGATCAAGATGAGCGGCACGCCGGCCAGCAGCCCGCCGACCAGGCTGGCCACGAACGAAGCGCAGACCACGGTGGCCACGGCCCGACCGAGGTTGCGCAAGGACAACGACCACGAGCGCCGGAAGGCACTGATGGCCGAGGACCGCTCCATCCCCAGCAGCGGGGCGGCGGCGCCGAAGACGAGTGGTCCCAGCCCGATGCCCACCACGGTGACCAACTCGACGGCGTGCACGAGGGCCCACAGGGCGAGCAGGTGGTGTCCGCGGCGGGCCACCCGGCCGAGGGCCTCCATGCCCCGGGTGGGGCGGCCGGCCGACCAGTCGCGCACGAGCACGCCGCAGGTGGCGCCGATGGTCGCCAACCCGCTGGAGGGCAGCACTCGGCTGAGGGTGACGGCGAGGATTCCGCCCTCGAAGTTGTTGCCGAGGGCGATGAGGATGGCGAAGGGGTCGGGCAGCACGGCCGCCCAGAGCCAGCCGTCGTTGTCGGCGAGGCCGCTGGCCCACTGGTCGCGGAGCAGGACGGCCAACACCAACCAGATGGGCACCTGCACCGCCAGGCTCACCGCCATCAGGTCGGCGAAGCGGGTGCGCAGCAGGTGGGTGGCGGTGTCCACCAGCTCCACCGGTCCCTGTGGCGTCAGGGGCACCAGCGCGCGGAGGTCGGCCCCCACCGGTTGCACCCGGGACGCCGGCGCCGCGGGGCTCACTCAGCCGGCCAGGAAGCTGAGGCGGACGGTGCGCCGGGGGTTGTCGACGTTGGTGTCGACCAGCACGACGCTCTGCCAGGTGCCGAGCTGGGGTTGGCCGCCGAGCACGGGCACCGACAGCGAGGGGGCGACGAGGGCCGGCAGCAGGTGGTCGGCTCCGTGGCCGGGTGAGCCGTGGCGGTGGCGGTAGCGGTCGTCGCGCGGAAGCAGCCACCCGAGGGCGTCGACGAGGTCACGGTCGCTGTGGGCACCGACCTCCATGAGGGCGAGGCCGGCGGTGGCGTGGGGGACGAAGACGTGCACCAGGCCGTCGCCCCGCTCCGCGCAGAAGCGGCGGACCTCCGCGGTGAGGTCGGTGACGACCCCGTCGCGGTTGGTGATGGTGAGCTCGGTGGTGTCCACCGTCGGTCAGCCGGCGAGGCTCACGCCGAGGGCCGACGCCTTGAGGGCGGCGAACCCGGGCTTGATGCGCTGGTTGATGAGGCGCAGTCGCTGGTCGAAGGACCAGAACGCGCTCTTCATGGCGTTGAGGGTCAGCCACTCGAGGTCGTCCCAGCCGTAGCCGAAGGCGTCGACCAGGTGGGCCAGCTCGCCGGAGAGCGTGACGTCGCTCATGAGCCGGTTGTCGGTGTTCACCGTCACCCGGAAGCGCAGGCGCTTCAGCAGGCCGATGGGGTGCTCGGCGATGGTGTCGCAGATGCCGGTGTGGACGTTGGAGGTGGGGCACATCTCCAGCGGCACCCGCCGGTCCCGCACGAAGCTGGCCAGGCGCCCGAGGTGCACCGACCCGCTGTCGCCCACGGTGATGTCGTCGACGATGCGCACGCCGTGGCCGAGGCGCTCGGCTCCGCAGAGCTGCACCGCTTCCCATATCGACGGCAGACCGAACGCCTCGCCGGCGTGGATGGTGATGTGGAAGTTGTCCTCGGCGACGGCGCGGAAGGCGTCGAGGTGGCGAGTGGGGGGGTGGCCGGCCTCGCTGCCGGCGATGTCGAAGCCGACCACGCCCGCGTCGCGGTGGCGGAGGGCGGCCTCGGCCACCTCCTTGGAGTTGGCGGCGTGGCGCATGGCGGTGACGATCAGCCCGATGACGATGTCGCGCCCGTCCGAGCCCCGGCGGAAGCCGGCCAGCATCGCTTCGATGGCCTCGTCGAGGGTGAGCCCGGCCTCCAGGCACAGCTCTGGCGCCATGCGCACCTCGGCGTAGACGACCCCGTCGGCGGCCAGGTCCTCGGCGCACTCGGCCGCCACCCGCTCGATGGCGTCCCGGTGCTGCATCACGCCGGTGGTGTGGCTGAACGTCTCCAGGTAGAGATCGAGGTGGCGGCGGTTGGCGCCGGCCCGGAACCATGCCCCCAGCTCGCCCGGGTCGGTGGTGGGCAGTGCCGCATAGCCGTGCTCGGCGGCCAACTCCACCACCGTGGCCGGCCGCAGCCCACCGTCGAGGTGGTCGTGGAGGAGCACCTTGGGCGCCCGGCGGATGGCCTCCAGCGTCGGGCGGTCGCTCATCGGCGCATGGTACCGGCGCCCCTCGGGCGGGTATGGGCGTGGCCCTCAGGTAGCGGGGTCCCAGGCGATGGGCAGCGTCTCGGGCCCGAAGATGCCGAGGGGCGGCCGCCAGGTCGGCTCGCCGTCGAGGCGCAGGCCGGGCATGGCCTCGGCCAGCACGGGCAGGGCCTCCTGCATCTCGGCCCGGGCCAGGCTGGCTCCGAGGCAGAAGTGGGGGCCGCCGCCGAAGGTGAGGTGCGGCTCGCGCTCGACGGTGATGTCGAAGCGCATGGGTTCCATGTAGGCCTCGGGGGCGTGGTTGGCGGCGGAGGTGGAGAGCGAGAGGAGGGTGCCGGCGGCGAGGTGGTAGCCCTGGTAGTCGAAGTCCTCGGCGACGGTGCGGGGAGCGACGCCCACCGCCCCCCGGAAGCGCATGACCTCCTCCACCGCCCGCGGCGCCAGCGACGGGTCGGCCCGCAGGATCTCCCACTGGTCGGGCTCGGTGGCGAAGAGCCACATGGCCAGGCCGAGCTGGTTGCGGGTGGTGTCGTAGCCGGCGAAGAGGAGCGACGCGATCATCGACTGGATCTCGTCCTCGGACAGACGGTCGTCTGCCTCGCGGGCCGCGAGCAGGGACGTGACGAGGTCGTCCTGGGGCCGGCGGCGGCGCTCGGCCATCAGCCCATCGACGTAGGCGGTCATCTGGCGCATACCCCACTCGACCTCGTCGCGGTGGGAGGCGAGGTCGAACGACAGGGCCCAGGTGATGGCCCGGTTCCAGCGGGCGAAGTCCTCGTGGTCCTCGTCGGGCACGCCGAGCAGGTGGCACATCACCTCGATCGGGTAGTGCTCGGCGACGGCGGCCATGAAGTCGCAGGCGCCGGTGTCAGCGACGGGCGCCAGCAGGGCGCCGAGGGTGGCGCCCATGTCGGGGCGGTGGCGCTCGATGGCCCGGGGGGTGAACGCGCGACTCACCAACTTGCGCAGCCGGGTGTGGTCCTCGCCCTCCACGGCGATGATCGAGCTCGTCACTCGGTCGTGCAGCTCGCCGTCGGTGACGCCCTGGAGGTGCACGATGTCGGGGATCGAGCTGCGCAGACGCCGGTCGGCCAGCAGGGCCTGCACCTCGGCCCGGCCCAGCACCAGGCCCCCGATCGGCGTGCGGGCCAGCCACGACTGGGACCGGACGGCGTCGATGGCGGCCGGCGGGTCGGCCTGGAACTCCTCGGAGAAGAAGTCGAGGAAGGGGGCGTCGTCGAGAGTCTTCACGGCAGCGGCCCGCCCTGCATGGCCGCATCGTACGGTGCCCGGCCGACGCGGGTATTGCCCTCGCCGAAGAGTCGAGGCGATGCCCGCGCCCCGTGGGGGTGGTTGTCTCCCAGCCGGACTGGAGGCAATAGCGGCACGGGAAGCGTGTCATTGCCTCAGTCGCCGCCGAGGCAATAGCTGCCCGGGTTCCGCACGGCCGACAACTGGCTCCGGCGCCCGCCCTGCCTGGGCTTCGCTGGCGGCGTAGTGGGCTTCAGCTTCGATCAGGTGGATCGAGTAGGCGTGGCGGGACCGGTCCGAGCGGTTGGGGCCCGACCAGTGGGGGAGAAGGCCGTGGAGCACCACGAGCGTCCCGGCCGCCGCCCTCCAGAGCCGTCGAGCTGCGGATCGTCCGGCGTCAGGCGATGCGGTCGATGATGAGGGGGCGGGGTTCAGCCGGCTCGGGGCCGATCTCGACGGCGCCCGCGAGCGCCGCCACGGCGGCGTCGAAGCGGGCTTCGTCCTCGGCGTGCAGCTCGAGGAGAGGCTGACCCGCCTCGACCGGGTCGCCCGGCTTCGCCAGGCACACCACGCCGGCGGCCGCGCTGACGGGGTCCTCCTTGCGGGCGCGGCCGGCGCCGAGGCGCCAGGCGGCCACGCCCACGGCCCGGGCGTCGAGGCGGCGCACGAACCCGGCGGCCGGGCTCGGCACAGTGCGCACGTGCTCGGCCTGCTCGAGCGGACCGTCGGGATCGCCCCCCTGGGCGCGCACCATCCGGTCCAAGGTGTCGAGGGCCGAGCCGTCGTCCAGCGCGGCCGCCGGGTCGGCCGAGCCGAGGCCGGCCAGGCCGAGCATCTCTGCGGCGAGCGACAGGGTGAGCGCCCGCACGTCGGGCGGCCCGCCTCCCTGCAGCACCTCGATGGCCTCGACCACCTCGAGCGCGTTGCCACAGGCCCGTCCGAGGGGCGCCTCCATGTCGGTGAGGAGGGCGACGGTGCGCACGCCGTGGTCGGCGCCGAGGCCCACCATGGTCTCGGCCAGGATGCGGGCCTGTTCCAGCGACGGCAGGAAGGCGCCGGCGCCCACCTTCACGTCGAGCACCAGGGCGTCGGTGCCCTCGGCGATCTTCTTGGCCATGATCGAGCTGGCGATCAGGGGGACGGCCTCGACGGTGGCGGTGACGTCGCGCAGGGCGTAGAGCCTGCGGTCGGCCGGCGCCAACCCGTCGCCGGCGGCGCAGATCACGGCGCCCACCTCACCGAGCAGGGCGAGCACCTCGGCGTTGGATAGCGCCGCCCGCCACCCGGGGATCGACTCCAGCTTGTCGAGGGTGCCGCCGGTGTGGCCGAGGCCCCGACCCGAGAGCTGGGGCACGGCCGCCCCGCACGCCGCCACCAGCGGCACGAGCACGAGTGAGACCTTGTCGCCCACGCCGCCGGTGGAGTGCTTGTCGACGGTGGGCCGCCCCACCGACGACAGGTCGAGGCGCTCGCCGGAGGCGATCATGGCGGCGGTCCAGGTGCTCAGCTCGCGACGGTCGAGGCCGCGCCACACGATGGCCATCAGCAGGGCGGCGGCCTGCTCGTCAGCGATGGTGCCAGCGGTGTAGCCGTCGAGGAAGAAGCGGATCTGCTCGTCGGTGAGGGTCCCACCGTCGCGCTTGGTGCGCAGCACGTCGAGGACGTCGGTGGCCACCTACCGCTGCGCTCGGGCGTCGAGGTCGTCGGGACCGAATGCGCCCGGCAGAGCTGGCCGAGGGTGGTCGGCTCGGTGCCGCCGGTATCGACCAGCAGGCCGGCGCCGCCCGCCTCATGGAGCAGCTGGCGGCACCGGCCGCAGGGGGCCAGGTAGGCGCCGTCGCCGGCCACCACCGAGACCGCCACCAGCCGCCCGCCACCGGTGACGGCGAGATCGCCCACCAGGCCGCACTCGGCGCACAGGGTCAGCCCGTACGACGCGTTCTCCACGTTGCAGCCGCGCACCACCCGGCCGTCGTCGGCCAGGCCGGCGGCCCCCACCCGCACCGACGAGTACGCGCGTAGGCGTGCCCGGCGGCCTCGCGGGCGGCCGCCCGCAGCGCCGCCCAGTCGACCGCGCCGGCCTCCGCCCTCACCCGCCACCGCCCCGCCGGTAGATGCGCCCGTCGGCGGCGGGGGACGCAGCCGCTGGGTGGCGAACACCAGCACCAGCAGCGTGGCCAGGTGCGGGAAGAACGGGATGAACTCGGTGGGCACCTCGTCGCTCAGCTGGTACCAGGCGAACACGCCGGCGGCAGCCGCGGCGATCAGTCCCGCCGGCCGCCGCCGCCCCTGCACCAGGGCCCGTAGCGCCAGCAGTGCGAACACCACCGCCACGAACAAGAGGAGGGCGTGGGCGGTCTCGTCGGTCTGGCTCTGGAGGGAGTCGGTGAAGCCGAACAGGCCGGCCCCGAGGGCGAGGCCCCCGGGCGCCAGTTGCCGAAGATCATGGCGGCCAGGCCGATGAACCCCCGCCCGTTGGTCTGGCCCACCTGGAACTGCCGGCCGAACACGTAGACGAGGGTGACCCCGCCGAGACCGGCCAGCGCCCCGGACATGGTGACGGCCAGGTACTTCATCGAGTACACCCCCACGCCCAGGGATTCGGCGGCCACGGGGTCTTCGCCGACGGCCCGCAGCCGCAGGCCGAGAGGAGTGCGCCACAGCACCCAGAACGTGAGCGGGAACAGGGCCAGCCCGAGCACCACCAGCAGCGACACGTCGCTGGTGAGCCCTTCCACGATGCGGGCCAGGTCCGAGAGGAAGAACCGCCCCTGCCCGCCCAGTTCCTCGGCCACGTTCGACACCACCGGCACGTCGAAGCTGGGCACCACCCGGGGCACCGAGGGCGACGCCTTGTTCGAGCCCTCGAAGGCCACGTTGGTGAGGAAGCGGGTGGTCCCGTCGCCGAGCAGGTTGATGGCCACCCCTGACACGATGTGGTCGACACCGAACGACACCGTGGCCACTGCATGGAGCAGGCCGCCGAGGGCGCCGCCGACGATGCCCAGCAGCACGCCCTCCCAGGGCCCGTACTGGATACCACCCCACGCCCCGAACCACGTGCCGAGGACCATCATCCCCTCGAGCCCGATGTTGACCACGCCGGCCCGTTCGGCCCAGAGCCCGCCGAGCCCGGCCAGGGCGATCGGGATCGAGAGCTGGAGGGCGGAGCGGAAGGTGCTGACCCCGGTGAGGGGCCCCGCGCCGGTCACCTCCCGCACGGCTGACAGCAGCAGGACGCCGCCGAGGGCGATCAGGGTCCAGCGCACGGACCGGGGAGGGCGCCCAGGCGCCGCTCCCGCGCGGGCGGCGGGGCGGGCGCCTCGACCGCGGTCGCGGTCACGCCGGCGCCACCGCCGGCTCCTGGGGGTGCCGTCGCCGACGGAGGGACCGGCGCCGCCCTGGCGGGCGATGGCGGCCGCCTCCTGGCGCCGGGCCACCCGGCGAACCACCTCGTAGGCCACCACCACCGACAGCACGATGGTGCCCTGCATGATGGCGATGATCTCCTTCGGGAGGTCGGCCCGGGCCAGCGGGGTCTGGAGCACGTCCATGAACGCCCACAGCAGGGCGCCGAAGGCGATGCCGACCGGATGGTTGCGGCCGAGGAGGGCGACGGCGATGCCGGTGAAGCCCAGGCCCCGCACCACCACATCGGCCGAGTAGTAGCCGGTCGTGTCGAGGATGCGGCTGAGGCCGACCAGGCCGGCCACCGCCCCGGAGAGGGCCATGGCCACGACGATCATGCGCCGCGAGTCGACCCCGCTGGCCCGGGCGGCGGAGAGGTTGCTGCCGGTGGCCCGGAGGTCGAACCCGAACCGGGTGCGCCACACGACGACGTAGTACGCGACGCCCACCGCCAGCGCCACGAACAGGAACGAGCCGAGGCTCGATCCCTGCGGAGGGTCGACCCCACCGCCCGCAGCACCGGGTCGAGGCTGGGCAGGCGGCCGGGGGGCGATGGTGCGGGTCACCTTGGCGTAGTCGGCGGCGTTGGCCTTGGGGGCCCGGAAGAAGCGCTCGAGCAGGTAGGGCGTGACGCCGAAGGCGATGGCGTTGAGCATGATCGTGGAGATCACCTCGCTCACGCCCCGGCGGGCGCGCAGGATGCCGGCGATGCTGGCCCACGCCATCCCCACCGCCATGCCGGCGGCCAGCACCAGGGCCACGTGCAGCGGCGCCGGCAGGCGCACGGCGGCCCCCACCCCGGCGGCCAGCAGCGCCGCCACCCGGTACTGGCCCTCGACGCCGATGTTGAACAGGTTCATCTTGAAGCCGATGGCCACGGCCACCCCGGCCAGGTAGTACGGCGCCCCACGGTTCAACGTGGCGATGAAGGACCGAACGGTGAACCCCTCCCGGCGGAGCACCTCGAGGATGTCGCCGGGCGCGTTGCCCGACAGCTCGAGGACCACAGCCGACACCACGAGGGCGAGCCCCAACGCCAGCACCGGCGCCGCCAGCGCCCGCACGACCCTCCGGGGAGCGCTGCGGTCACTGCCCGTGCTCCCCCTCGCTGCGCAGTCCGCCAGGCGGAGCAGCCCCCAGCGTGTCACCCGGATCGGCGAAGCCGGCTCCGCCGGAGGCGGAGCCAATGTCGTCCGCCAGGCGGAGCAGCTCCCAGCGTGTCAGCCGGATCGGCGAAGCCGGCTCCGCCGGAGGCGGGGCGAAGCGGATCGGCCGCGGCGCCCATCATGTGGGCGCCCAGCTGCTCGGGGGTGGCGGTGGCGGGATCGAGGCGGGCCACGATGCGGCCCCGGGAGATCACGAGGAGGGCGTCGGAGAGCCCGATCAGCTCCTCGAGGTCGGCCGATACCAGCAGGGTGGCCAGCCCGGCGCCGCGGGCGTCGCGGAGCTGGTCCCAGATGGCGGCCTGGGCGCCGACGTCGACGCCTCGGGTGGGGTGGGCGGCGACGAGCACCCGGGGCGCGGCGGTCAGCTCGCGGCCGGTGATCAGCTTCTGCTGGTTGCCGCCCGAGAGGGCGTGGGCGGCCACGTCGATCGAGGGCGTGCGCACGTCGAACTCCTCCACCACCTCGCGGCACTGGCGGCGGGCGCCGGCCCGGTCGATCCAGGGGCCCTTGGCGTTGGGAGCAGTGGTCTGGTGGCCGAGCACCTCGTTCTCCCAGAGGGGGCGTCGAGCAGCAGACCGTGGCGGTGCCGGTCCTCGGGCACGTAGCCCAGCCCCGCCTCGCGTCGGCGGCGGGTCGACCACCCGGTGGCGTCCTCGTCGCCCAGGCTGATCCGCCCGCCGTCGACCGGGCGGAGCCCCATCACCGCGTCGATCAGCTCGGCCTGGCCGTTGCCCTCGACGCCGGCGATCCCGACGATCTCCCCGCGCCGCACCGAGAGGGTGATGTCGTCGAGCTCCGGGCGGCCCCCGGGGGCGCACATGGTCACGCCCTCCAGCGCGAGGGCCACGTCGTCGGTGACGGTGGGCTCGCGGGTCTCGGGCGTGGGCAGCTCGCTGCCGACCATGAGCTCGGCCAGCTGGCCGGCGGTGACGTCGGCCGGGGCGACGGTGGCCACGGTGGTGCCGGCCCGGATCACGGTGATGGTGTCGGCGACGGACAGGACCTCGTCGAGCTTGTGGGAGATGAAGAGGATGGTGATGCCCTCGGCCCGCAGCTCCCCGAGGTTGCGGAACAGGTCCTCCACCTCCTGGGGCACCAGCACGGCGGTGGGCTCGTCGAGGATCAGGGTGCGGGCCCCCCGGTAGAGGACCTTGAGGATCTCCACCCGCTGGCGCTCGCCCACCCCGAGCTGTTCCACCAGCGCATCGGGGTCGACCACTAGGCCGTAGCGCCGACCCAGTTCGGCGATGCGGGCCCGGGCGGCGCCGAAGTCGATGCGACCCCACCGCGAGGGCTCGGCGCCGAGGATGACGTTCTCGGCGACGGTGAGGTTGGCGGCCAGCATGAAGTGCTGGTGCACCATGCCGATGCCGGCCCGGATGGCGTCGGTGGGGTTGCGGAACGACACCACCTCGCCGTCCACCCGGATCTCGCCCCCGTCGGGGCGCTGCATCCCGTACAGGATGTTCATCAGGGTGGACTTGCCCGCCCCGTTCTCCCCGACCAGCGCGTGGATCGTCCCCGGCGCCACCGCCAGGTCCACGTCGCGGTTGGCCACCACCCCCGGGAAGCGCTTGACGATGCCGGTGAGCTCGACGGCGGGGACGTCAGCCACGGGGCCGGGTGGTCACGGCTCGGTCGGCACCTCGATCTTGCCGTCGATGATGTCCTGCTTGTACTCGTCGAGCTTGTCCTGGTCGGCCAGCTGGCCACCGGAGGTGGAGTAGTCGATGCCGCCGGTCTCGAGGTCGTTGGTGACGATCCCGCCCTTCATCGAGCCGTCGACGAAGTCCCGGATGGCGTCGTAGACGGCGATGTCGACCCGCTTGAGCATCGAGGTGAGGATGCACTTCTGCTGGTCGTCGTCGGCGGTGAGGTACTGGTCGGAGTCCACGCCGATGGCCAGGCGGTCGGCCTCCACGGCCGCCTCGAACACGCCGAGGCCGGACTTGCCGGCAGCGTGGTACACCACGTCGGCCCCGTTCTCGTAGAGTCCTGCGGCGATGGTCTTGCCCTTGGCGGCGTCGTCGAAGCCCGTGAAGTCGCCGTCGGGGGCGATGTACTTCGACTCGATCTCGATGTCGTCCCTGGCCGCCTTGGCCCCTGCCTCGTATCCGGCCTGGAACTTCTTGATGAGGTCGCCCTCCACGCCGCCGACGAAGCCGATCTTGCCTGTCTCGGACTTAAGGGCGGCCTCGGCTCCCACCAGGTAGGAGCCCTGCTCCTCGGCGAAGAGGAGGGAGGTGACGTTCTCGGCCTCGACCACGCCGTCGATGATGGCGAACTTGATGTCGGGGAAGTCCTTGGCGATGGTGGCCATGTCCTCGGCGAAGGCGAAACCGACGCCGATGATCATCTCGTAGTCGTCCTCGGCCAGGGAGCGCATCAGCTCGCCCCGGTTGGAGCCGTCGGCGTTGGGCTCCAGCTTCTTGGCCGTGATCCCCATGTTCTCCTCGGCGGCGTCGATGCCGGCCGCGGCGGAGTCGTTGAACGACTTGTCGCCCTCTCCGCCGATGTCGAAGACCAGGCCCACCTTCTTGCCCTTGCCGTCGGGGTCGTCGGTGCCGCCGGGCGCTTCGGTGGTGGCGGCGTCGCCGGTCTTGCCCTTGCAGGTGGCGGCCTCGTCACCCCCGCCGCCACCGCCACCGCCGTCGTCGCTGCTGCAGGCCGCGCTGAGCAGCCCGAAGGCCAACAGCAGGACCAGGGCCCCGAACCACCGTCGTCGCGCCACCAGCACTCCTCGTCGTTCGTGTCCCGCGCCGCCGCGGGACGGAGGCACGTGACTGCGGACCGCACCGCCGAGGGTCGCCCCACTGTGACATCGGTCGCTCCCCCTGGACATGGCTCGATAACGACCGTTATTGTGCCCTCGATGTCATCGCTCGCGGTCGCTCCCGTCCCCACCGATGCCATCGGCCGCCGGTTGCTCGAAGCGGCCGCCGACGTCTTCGCCGAGCGGGGCTACCAGGGAGCGGGCGTGGCCGAGATCGCCCGCCGGGCCGGGGTCACCACCGGCGCCATCTACAGCCGGTACTCCGGCAAGGCCGACCTGCTCGTGTCCGCCCTCGACGTGTGCACCTCCGACCATCTCGACGCCTTGTTCGCCGACCACCGCTTCGAGGGCCACGCCGAGGACATCCTCACCATCGCCGGCAGCCACCTGGTCGACCGCCCGTCGAGCTCGGGTGACGCCCTGCTGCTGGAGGCGTTCGTGGCCGCCCGCCGCGACCCGGCGGTGGCCGACCTGCTGCGCGAGCGGGTCGGCGAGCGCCAGGACCGCCTCACCGCCATCATCGAGGCAGCCAAGGCCAGCGGCGGCATCTCGGGCGAGCTCGACACCGCGGCCCTGGTCACGTTCTGCCACGCCGTCGGCTTCGGCTTCCTGCTCTTCGACGCCCTCGGCGTGGACCTGCCCGCCGGTGGTCCGTGGGAGCAGCTCATCGCCCACCTCGTCACCGCCCTCCACGGCGGCGACGCCGTTCCCCCCATGCACAAGGAAGGTTGACCCATGGCCACCGACGCAGAGATCCTCGGCCGGGGAGAGGTCAACGACCTCTCCGCCATCCTCTCCATCACCAACACCGACGTCGACGAAGCGATCCACACCGTCGCCGACAACGCCGACGCCATCTTCACGTGGGACTACGAGAAAGGGAAGCGGCCCGCCCTCAACAAGCTCTACGAGAAGGCCAAGCACTCGCAGTGGAACGGCGAGACCGACCTCGATTGGTCGATCACCGTGGACCAGGAGCAGTTCGCCAAGGCCATCATGGACATGCGCCGCCAGGGCATGGCCGACGCCGGCATCGACCTCACCGGGACGGTGTTCGAGCGGTGGGGCGACAAGGAATGGCTCCAGATGGCCATGGAGAACCAGAACTGGTCACTGTCGCAGTTCATGCACGGCGAGCAGGGGGCCCTGCTGTGCACGGCCAAGATCGTCGAGACGGTGCCGTGGATCGACGCCAAGTACTACGCCGCCACCCAGGTGATGGACGAGGCCCGCCACGTCGAGGTGTTCGCCAAGTACCTCGACACCAAGCTGTCGGGCCACTATCCGGTCAACGCCCACCTGAAGATGCTCCTCGACGACATCATCGCCGACAGCCGCTGGGACATGACCTACCTGGGCATGCAGATCATGGTGGAGGGCCTGGCCCTGGCCGCCTTCGGCATGGCCCACCAGACCACCCCGGATCCGCTGCTCAAGCAGCTCCTGCGCTACGTGATGAGCGACGAGGCCCGTCACGTCGCCTTCGGCGTGCTGTCGCTGAAGGAGTTCTACGACGGCCTCACCGACGCCGAGATGCTCGAGCGCCAGGAGTTCGCCTTCGAGGCGGCGGTGCGCATGCGCGACCGCTTCCTCCAGCAGGAGGTATGGGACCGCATGGGCGTGGACGTCAAGGAGGCCATCCGCCTCTTCGACGTGCCCGCCGAGGTGAAGAATCAGGACCCGTTCCAGCAGCTGCTGTTCTCCAAGATCGTGCCCAACACCAAGAAGCTGGGCCTGCTCGACGCCAACGACGGCTGGCTGCGCAAGCGCTTCGACACCCTCGGTGTCACCCAGTTCGAGGACTGGGTCGACACCGGCGAGGAGTACGCCGACCTCGACGAGGTGTCCAAGGACCGCGGAGCCGCCGCCACCGCGTAGCGCTCAGCTCGGCGCCGGGAAACGTTCGGGCTGAGACGGTCGTTTTCCGCCACTCCTGACCCGGAGGACGCGACCGGGTCGCCTCAGACCTGGGCGCGGCCCCGCTCGAGGATGCCCTGGCGGCGGCGTTCGATCTCGGCCGGGTCGGGCCCGGACCCGCCCTGCCACTCGGCCGCCACCCGGCCCTCGAGGTCCCACGCTTCGGCGACGGTGCCCTCGGCGCCCTCGCGGTAGGTGCGCATCAGGCGGCGCACGGCGGCCTGGTCGTTGGAGACGATGTCGGCGGCCAACCGGCGACAGAACGGAAGCAGCTCGGCGTGGGCGACCACGTGGTTCACCAGGCCCCAGGCAAGGGCGGTGCCGGCGTCGATGAAGTTGCCGGTGGCGCTCATCTCCCGGGCCCGTCGTACGCCGACGGCCTGGGGCAGCAGCACCGACAGGCCCCAGCCGGGCTGGAGGCCGACCCGGGTGTGGGTGTCGGCGAAGCGGGCCCGCTCGGAGGCAACCAGCAGGTGGCAGTTGAGGGCGATCTCGAACCCGCCGGTGACAGCGGCCCCGTTGACGGCCCCGATCACCGGCTTGGTGGTCGGCGGGAGCGGCCCCCGCTGTTCTCGCGCCGCCCCGTCGGTGGCGCCGCTGGCCCGCAGCGGGCCGCCGTCGGAGCCGAGCTGCTTGAGGTCGAGGCCGGCGCAGAAGGCGGGGTCAGCCCCGGTGAGGATGATCACGTCGACGTCGTCGCGCCCGTCGGCCTCGCCCACCATCTGAGGCAACGCCCGCAGCAGGTCGATCGACAGGGCGTTGCGGGCTTCGGGCCGGTTGAGGGTGACGGTGGCGACGCGGTCGACCACCTCCAGCAGGACGACGTCGGTCATAGCGGCGAGCCTACGGCTCGCTCAGATCCGCGCCCGGTGGTGGATGGGGCCGGGCACCGGAGCGGACAGGCGCAACAGGGCACCGGGGTGCTGGTCGGTGGTGGCGGTGGCGACGATCATGGCGTCGGCGCCGTCGAAGGCCAGGCTGGCCACGAACCGGCCGGGCAGGTCGACGGTGTGGCGGAGCTCGCCGTCGGGTGAGTAGCCGACCACCGCCTCCCCGTTGCCGAGGGCGACCCACACGCCACCCTCGCCGTCGACGGCCAGGCCGTCGGCCTCCCCGTTGGGCGTCCGAGCGAAGATCGTCGAGCCGCCGCCGGTCAGGGCGTGCACCTCTCCCGTCCCGAAGTCACACGCGTAGAGGGTGCTGCCGTCGGGCGAAGGGCCGCAGCCGTTGGGCAGCGAGATCCCGGTGAGCACCTGCTCGGGCTCGCCCCCGGGCTCGATGAACCAGAAGTCGCCCGGCACGGGCTCGCCGCCCAGGAAGGGGTGGTAGCGCAGGGCGCCCACCAGCACCGACCCGTGGGTGGTGGCGCACATGTCGTTGAAGCCGACCACGCCTTCGGGCGGCTCGAACACCACCCGGTCCTCACGGTCGGGGTGCACGTGGACCAGGTTCTTGCCCCCGACGAGCGCCCCGCCGTCGGCGTGGAGGGCGAGGCCGCCCACGCCGCGGCGCTTGGGCACGACCGTCGCCACGTCGCCGTCGGCCCAGCGGTGCACCCCGCCGCCGAGGGCGTCGCTGAACCAGATCCCACCTGCCTCGTCGACCCTGGGCGCCTCGGTGAGCTGATATCCGGATGCGAGCACCTCGGGTTCAGGCATCGTCGTCCTCCTCGGCCGGCAGGTAGTCGAAGGTCAGGTCGCCCAGGCGAACCAGGGTGGAGGCGATCCACCCGCCCATGGCGCCGAAGTGGTCGTCGAGCACGGACCCGTCGGCCAGGACCGCCTCGGCCAGCTCGTAGGAGCCCTCGTAGCTCACCTCGATGGCGTACTCGCCCGCCTCCATCTCGTTGTCGAAGACGGTCTCGAGGGTGGGGCCCGACCGCTGGAGGCGCTCGTCGCCGATGGGGGAGCTGGCCTGGGGGAGCACGGCCAGCACCCGGTTGGGGTCGGGGGCGGAGGCCAGGCGCTGGACCCGCATGACGATCTCGATCTCGATGCGGGGTGGCTCCTCGAAGGGCTCGCCGATGTACCACGACCGGTAGGAGCTCTGGGCCCAGGTGGGCCAGTCGAGGCTGATGTCGGCCCGGGTGCGGGGCGGGAGGCCTTCGCCGGGGAGGCTGTAGGACGTCTCCCACGTGAGGTCGCCCAGCAGCACGTCGGCCTGGAACCGCTCCTCGAAGGCCTGGCGCTCGAGGAAGGCGCTTTCCATGGCGTCGCGGAGGGCGCCGATGGCGTCGGTGAAGACGTGGTCGAGCATGCGGCGGCGACCCTAGGCCGTCATGTGGGACGGGCCGGCTCCGGCTCGGGCGACATGAACGCGATGGGCACCGAGAGGCCGAGATCCCAGTGGCGCAGCGTGGTGATGCGGCGGCCGGGCTGCACGGCCTCCTTCACTCGGCCGAGGTGCTCGCGGTAGCGGTCGGGCAGCGCGTCGATGTCGGCCACCGTCAGGGCGAGGCCGAAGAACCGCGCCGGACCGTTGCCCGCCGGCTCCTGGGGCCCGACCAGCTCGAGCACCACCTCGCCGAGGCGGAAGAACCACTGGCGCATCGGCGCGCCGTCGGTGTCGGTGTCACGCGTGCGGCGCACGGCGACGCCGGTGACGGCCGACACCTCGGCGGCGGTGCGCTCCCCATCGGGGCTCATGAGCACCACGTGGTCGATGGCGAGGGCGCCGTTCGGATGGTCGGCGGGGATGGCGGGAGGTTGGTCGCCGGCCAGGGTGGTGACACCGTCGATGACTCCCGGTGGACCGGGGAGGTCGCGCAGCGACCAGGTCCGTAGCCCCTTGCCCACGCCCCGACCGGCCAAGCGGACCCGCACGGCGCCGATACGGCAGATGGCGTCGGCATCGACGGCGAAGCCGGCGTCGCGCCACAGGCCCGGGTCGTCGCCGACCACCAGCTCGTCGACGGTCGGTCCCGGATGTCCCACGGGTGCGGATCGTAGGCCCGGGTACGGTGGGCGCTCCGCTGGCCGTAGCGCAGCTTGGTAGCGCACCTGCTTTGGGAGCAGGGGGTCGTGGGTTCGAATCCCACCGGCCAGACTCTGTGATGTCGCGAGACATCGGAAACACCTTGAACCCCTATCTGGGTGGTCGGCGGGGTTTGGGCCCGGGTGGGATGCCGAGGGGCTGGTAGTCCTTGGTGGGGTCGATGGTGAGCTTTCAGAGGAGCTCGCCGGTGATCGCGTGGACGACCCGCACCTCGAGGTCGTGGGTGAGGACGACAACTCGGGTGCCGCGGTGGGTGGCGCCGGCGCGACGTGGTGCGCTGCGGCCGTCGACGCGCAGGGTGATCTTTCCGTAGGCCAACGAAAAGGGTGGCATCCCGTAGGGCCGCTCATCGCCCTGCGAGGCTTTGACGGGTGAGTGACTACATGACGCCCGGCTTGGTCCGATGGCGGAGGGTCACCGACGTACCGCTTCTGATCCTGGCCGTGGGAAGTCTCCCGCTCCTGCTGTTGGAGTTCGCCCGCAACGATCTACCGAGGGCAGACCGGGTCTTTCTTGACGTGGTGAACGTGGTTGTCCTCGTGGCCTTCGCCGTCGACTACGTGGTGGAGCTCGCTCTGGCCGAGCGCAAGGGCAAGTACGTGCGGCGGGAGTGGACGAGTCTGCTGATCGTGGTGGCGCAAGCCCTGGCCCTGGTGCCGTCCCTGGCCAGCTTCGGTGTGCTGCGCATCCTGCGGGCTGGCCGAGCATGGCGTTTGGTCGCGGTGCTAGCTCGAGTTGTCGCCATCGGTGGCGCAGCGGCGAGGGCCGAACCATCCTGCGCCGCCATGCGGCCGCCTTCGCGTTGGGTATCGCCGGTATGACGTGGCTGACGTCGGCCGTGGCCTTCACCCTCGTCGAGGATGTCGGCGCCGACGGGCGGCTGCACTCGTTCTTCGATGGGCTGTGGTGGTCGTCCACCACGATCACCACCGTGGGCTACGGAGACGTGTTTCCGGTGACCACGGCCGGGCGCGGTAGGCGTCGTCACGATGGGCGTCGGCATCAGTGCGTTCGCCGTGGTCACCGCCAAGGTGGCCGAGTTTCTGGTCCGCGGGCTCGAGGATGAAGACGGCGACGACGAGGACGGTTAGGTGGTCTGACACCAGTCCGAGGCCGGAACCATGCTCCACTCTCTCGATCGAGAATGATCGTTCAAGGTCGGCAAGGTGGGCTTCGGCGCGTACCGACGACCAGCTCGCTCGCATCGTTGGCCGGACTTGGGACAACGCCCGGCTGGGCGGTTCGGCTGTCTTACCGACCCCCGGTGCCCCAGTAGAAGGGCCTGAGGTTCCGGTCACGCTGATGTCCCAGTTCAGCGCCCGGAGCCGGCGTTCGAGTGACGCTGGCTCGTAGGGGACCTTGATCACTCGAAACGGGGTTCCATCAATTAGCTCCCGCTGCACGATGGACGAGTGGATGCCCTCAACAGCTCGGCGTCGGTGCGATGGTTGTCGTCGAAGAAGAACACGCTTCCGTCGGGCTCGAGCGCCTCATCGACGAGGTTCCAGAACTGCTCGAACCTGTCTTCGGGAAGGTGTGAGATCCAGAATCCGAAGAAGACGGCGTCGTATCGGCGGGTCGGATGCCACGCGAAGAGGTCCGCGTGAACGAATCGGACCGGTGCACTTGAACCCACTCGAGCTCGTGCTCGCGCCAGCATCTCGGGGGCACCATCGACCGCTGTCACACTTGCGGCTGATCGTTGCAGTCTTTCGGTCCAGACACCCGGACCGCAGGCGAGTTCGAGGACATCGCCAGTCGGCTGAAAGGCGTTGATGGCCGACAACAGCTCGTCTTGGCCCGGCGCGTCGATCGCGTGGTCTTCGTATTCATCGGCGAGAGCCCGGTAATAGGCGAGCTGCTCGTCAACAGGCGAGGAAGGGTCGCCCATGCCCGGCGAGCGTAGTTATCGGCCTGCGGCCTCGCCACCGGCACCTTGAGCGCATGGATCTGTCGCAAACGGCGGCGCTGCCGGCGCGGCACGATGTCACCTGCGGCCGGGTCGGAGCCCACGGATACTTCCCCGATCTGTACTTCAAGTGCGCGGCGCGGACGTCTCTCGCGGTCAGGATGCAGTTGTGGTCATTCGCGCCCTCTGGTTGAACGGCACCGTCGGCAGCGGGAAGAACACCGTCGGCGCGGCAGTCGCAGAGCGATTGGCGAACGGCGGCGAAGCAGTCGCCTTCGTCGCCACCGACGCACTGGGCGCCCTCTGGCCGCGACCACCGGATGACCCGTTCAACACAGGGGTCGTGGCGAAGAACCTGGCGGCCGTCGCTGCGAACTTCTCGACTGCGGGCGCACGAAGTCTCATCGTCGCCGGCGTGATCAAGGCACACACCGAGCTCGAGCTCTTCGAGCAGGCGATCCGCGCACCGGTCAGCCTTGTCCGCCTCATCGTGCCCGAGCCCGAACTCAAAGTGCGCCTTCGTCGGCGACACGGCGAGATCGACCCCAGTGGTCTTCGCTGGCACCTCGACCGTGCCCCGACACTCACCAAGATCCTCGACGCCTCCGGGCTCCCGATGCTCGACGTTGCGAACGTCGGTCACCCCAATGACACCGCCAGCGGAGTACTGGCCGCGGCTGGGTGGTAGCCGGACACCGTCCTCTATTGCCGGGTGGCGCTCTCTGCCCGAATGACGGAGCTTCTTCGCGACGGTGGGGGAGGCTGCTGCATGGCTGACAACGTCTTCGAGGAGCCAAGGCTGGCCGCGATCTATGACGCGCTGGACTCTGACCGAAGCGACCTTGCGGCCTACGTCGCGATTGCCGGCGAGCTCGGCGCCCGCTCGGTCCTGGACATCGGATGCGGTACCGGCGTGTTCGCCTGCCTTCTCAGCGATGCGGGCTTGGAGGTCACCGGCGTCGACCCTGCTGCCGCCATGCTCGAGGTCGCCCGAGCGAAGCCAGGCGCTGACCGGGTGCGGTGGATCCATGGGGTTCCGACCGACCTCCCGCCACTGCAGGTAGACCTGGCAACGATGACCGGCAACGTGTCTCAGGTCTTCTTGGAGGACGAGGAGTGGCAGCGAACGCTTGATGCCATTCGCCTGGCTCTTGGTCCCGGCGGCTACTTGGTCTTCGAGACGCGGCGACCCGAACGGCGGGCATGGGAGGAGTGGAACCGGGAGCAATCCTTTCAGCGCGTCGAGATCCAGGACGTTGGACTGGTCGAAACTTGGAACGAGGTCATCGACGTCGCTCTCCCGCTCGTCACCTTCCGCAGCACCATCGTCTTCCACGCCGACGACACCGTCCTGACGTCCACCTCCACGCTCCGCTTCCGGACCCGCGAGGAGGTGGACCGCTCGCTCGCGCGGGCGGGCTTCAGGGTTCGAGACGTCCGCAACGCCCCCGATCGTCCTCGCAAGGAGTACGTCTTCGTAGCCGAACGCAAGGGATGAGGGTGACGGCTGACAAGGCCGCCGGTTCACTTGCTCTCGTCTAGCTCAGTCGGTCCCCCAGGGGATGTCCCGTGAGGTGGTGTAGGTCGGAGTAGAGGGTCCACCACTGGGTGGGCCACCGGCGAGAGCCTCGGCGTGTTCCTAGCCGGGTTCACGTAAGGAGATCTCACCGGTGGCCCTCACTGATTCTGACCTGTCCGACCTGCTCGCCGCGCTGAAGGCGGGGGAGGTGACCGACACTGTCCGCACCAGCTTGGAGTGGATCCTCCAGGAGCTCATCGAGGCCGAAGCCTCCTCGGTGATCGGCGCCCGCCCCTATGAGCGCACCGATAGCCGCACCACCCAGCGCAACGGGCACCGTCCACGGCTGCTGTCCACCGCCGCAGGCGATGTGGGGCTCAAGATCCCCAAGCTGCGGACCGGCGGCTTCTTCCCGTCGCTGTTGGAGCGGCGCCGGCGCATCGACCGGGCCTTGTTCGCGGTGGTGATGGAGGCCTACGTGCACGGCGTTTCCACCCGCAAGGTCGACGATCTCGTCCAGGCCCTCGGGGTGGGCTCGGGGATCTCCAAGAGCGAGGTCTCACGCATCTGTGCCGAGCTGGACCGGGACCTGGAGGCGTTCCGGAACCGGCCCCTCGGCCACGTGGAGTTCCCTTGTTCGCCGACGCCACCTACATCAAAGGCCGCATCAACGGCCGGGTCGTGTCCCGGGCCGTGGTCGTGGCCACCGGGGTCACCGCCACCGGCGACCGTGAAGTGCTGGGTGTGGCCGTCGGCGACGGTGAGGACGGGGCCTTTTGGACCGCCTTCCTGCAAGGCCTCGAGCCCGGGGCCTCTCGGGGTGCAACTGGTCATCAGCGACCATCACCTCGGACTCAAGGCCGCCATCGCCGGCGTGTTCATCGGTGCTGGGTGGCAGCGCGCCGGGTCCACTTCATGAGAAACATCTTGGCCCGGGTCCCCAAGGCCTCCGCCGAGATGGTCGCCGCCGCCGTGCGCACCATCTTCGCCCAGCCCGACGCCGCCCACGTCCGCTCCCAGCTGGCCGAGGTCACCTCGATGCTCCACGGCCAGTTCCCGGAGGTGTCGATGTGTCTTACCGACGCCGCTGAGGACCTGCTGGCCTTCACCGGCTTCCCCAGGCCCACTGGCGTGGCTGTCCACCAACCCTCTCGAGCGGCTCAACGGCGAGATCAAGCGGCGCACCAACGTCGTGGGCATCTTCCCCAACGACGCCGCCATCGCCCGGCTCGTCACCGCCGTCGTCGTCGAAGCCCACGACGAATGGGCCGTCGCCGAACGCCGCTACCTCTCCGAAGAATCCATGGCCAAGCTGAGCCTGGAACCCGCCGCGCAGACCCCACCGAGAGGCGCCCTAGCCGTCACCGCATAAGCCACACTGTCGACGTCGAGTCGCTCAAGCCGACGCCGACCTACACCACTTCCACGAGAAACGATCGTCCCCCACGCTCGCCCTCGTCGGCACGCCCACACCTATCCGCCGTTGGCAACGCCCATGGCATCTTCTGCAAGTCAGTCCGCGAGTCCCAAGAAGACGAGGATTGGTCTGCCCAGGCGAAGCATCTCCTCGTCACTGAGCCGACGGAGGCGCTCGCCGAGCTCGAGAGGGGCACGGTCGTGATCTTGTCGACTGGTGCGAAGCGATTGGTGCCCCCTTCCGCCGGTTGGGATAGCAGACTTGGGGTGTGCGCAGCCGGCTGCCGTCGCCGGCGGACGTTTGGATGGATGCGCGACTCGTCGTCCGTGACTCCGCGATCGAAGGACGCGGCCTGTTCTTCGCCCACGGGCTCCCCTGCTGGAACTGTTGTGCTTCGACTCGGTGGACGCCTCGTCTCGTCGGCCGAGCTCGGCGCGCTCCTGCGGCAAGCGGAAGCCGATCCGGCGGCTCCGTACGTCGACACGATCACGGTGTACGACGATGCGCACCTCGTGCTTCCGCCGAACACGCCGATCCACTTCGGGAATCACAGCTGCGACCCGACCCTGTGGCACGTCGGACCGTACGAGCTTGCGACGCGCCGAGACGTGATCGCCGGCGAGGAGGCGACCCTCGACTACGGCACCGCCTCTGGCGCCGAAGGGTTCAGGATGGCGTGCCGGTGTGGAGCCGCAACGTGCCGGGGCGAGGTGACGAGCGCCGACTGGAGGCGAGTGGAGCTCCACGAGCGCTACCGCGGTCACTGGGTACCCGCGCTGCAAGAGCGGATCAACCGGCTCTGAACCCTGCCCCGAACGGCGGATCAGAGGCCACCCACGAGTGAAGCTTGGTCGTTGGGAGGTCGCCCGTCCGGCCGCACTTGGTTCGACGGATATCACCATGGGGACGACGTCCTTGGCGCTACCTACGCTGAGGCGGTGGACCCGATCCTGCACCTGTCGCTCCCGGTGAGCGACGTCGAGGTGGCCCGGGCCTTCTATGTCGAGGTGCTCGGTTGCTCGGCGGGGCGGGTGCGGGACGGCTGGAGCGACGTGTGGTTCCACGGGATGCAGCTCACGTTGCAGGAGCGTCCGGACGAGGTGCGACCGGCCAACCAGCAGGGCGTCCGCCACTTCGGCGCGACCCTCGGCGCCGAGGACCTGGCCGCGCTGCTGGAGCGCATCGAGCGCCACCCCGTGGAGTGGCTGAGCCCGGTGGCCACCGACTTCGCCGGCACGCCCCGGGAGCAGACCAAGGCCAAGCTGGCCGACCCGAGCGGCAACGTTATCGAGCTCAAGTCCTACGTCGACCCCGACGCCGCCTTCGGCCACTAGGCCGGGCGGGAGCACCAACCGCGGCGGCGCTACCGTCGCATCCCATGATCCGACCCAAGGACGTCGTCGCCCGCATCGTCACCGCCGTGCACGAGTGGGCGTTCAAGGCGACCGAGGGGCGGGTGGGCGGTCGTGCTTTCGGCATGCCTGTGGTGCGGCTCACCACCACCGGCCGCAAGAGCGGCAAGCCCCGGTCCACCATGCTGACCTCGCCGGTGCACGACGGCGACACCGTCGTCCTCGTGGCCTCCTACGGGGGCGACCCCCGCCACCCGGCCTGGTTCCTGAACCTCCGCGACCACCCCGAGGTGGAGGTCACCATGAGCGGTCGCACCCGCAAGATGCAGGCCCGCGTCGCGTCGGCGGAGGAGAAGGCCGAGCTCTGGCCGCGGGTCACCAAGGCCTACCGGGGCTACGCCGCCTACCAGAAGCGCACCGACCGCGACATCCCGCTCGTCATCGTCGAGCCCTGACCTCGGCCGGGGGAACGGCCGTGGCCGAGGACCTCAGCGCCGACGACGTGCTCGAGCCCAGCCCGAGCTGGACCGTCCTCATGGGGAGAGGCCTGCGCAAACGCTGCCCCCGCTGTGGGGCGCGGGGGCTCTACCGCGGCTGGTTCCACATGTTGGAGCGCTGCCCGGCCTGCGGGTTCAAGTTCGAGCGTGAGCCGGGCTTCTTCGTCGGCGCCTACCTCATCAACTTCGCCATCGTCGAGGGCCTGCTGTTCGTGCTGGTGATGGCGTTCGTGGTCGTCCTGGCCAACGACTCACGGGCGGGGATCGTGGTGCCGCTCGTCATCGGGGCGGTGCTGGCGGTGGCTGCGCCGCTCGCCTTCTACCCTTACTCCCGCACCATTTGGTCGGCCATCGACCTGGCGGCCACGCCGCTCGAGCTGGCCGAGATAGTGGAGGCACGGGAGGCGGTCACCGGCGAAGGCAAGGGAGACAGCAAGGGCGAGGGCGACCGGGGGCGCTGACCCGCTCAGCCGCCCGGGACGGTGGGGAACCCGCAGGTGTCCTTGGCGTAGTCGTTGACCCGGGTGGCCTCGTCCTGGATGGCCCGCGCGTTGACCGACACCTTGGAGCTGAAGTCGGCGACGCTGGTGCTGTCCTGGAGGATCAGGATGTTCTCCTCGACGTTGTCGCGGATCGTGGCCAGGTCGTCCTGGATCTCGTCGGGGGCCACGTCAGCGGCGGTGGTGTAGGCCTCCAGGCCCCGCTCGTAGATGTCGATCAGCTCGGGTTGCAGGTCGGCCCAGTCCGGGCCGTACCGGTCCTCGGCCGTGCCCACCTCCTCGATGACGTCGGCGATCTCCTGGAGGGAATCACACACCTCCTCGGTGTCCTCGGTGGTGGTGGTGGGCTCGGTGGTGGTGGTGGTGGTCGACTCGGTGGTCGTCGTGCTCGTGGTGTCGGAGGCGTCCTCGTCGGCTCCGGTGGTGCCGCACGCCCCCAGGGTCAGGGCGGCGAGGAAGGCGAGGGCGAGGGTGGCGGTGCGACGCAGCATCGGTCCGGTCTACCCCACCCACAGGGGCGGATGAACGCTCAAATGAATCGCCGCCCTGCCACCCGCCATGCCGCCCGGGCCGCCAGGAGGATCGCCACCAGGCACAGCAGCACCACCAGGAAGGACCCCGATCCCGAGATCAGCCGTTGGATGCCACCGGTGAAGCCGTCGACGGCGTCGTGCCACGCCTTGGCGAAACCGCTCCTCGGCGGGTCACGGGGCTCGTCGACCCCCGCCGGCAAGGGCTCCCGCACGAGCACGGTGAGGGTGCCGAAGCTGGCCTTGTCCTCGAGCAGCTTGCGCTGCCCCTGGAGCTGCTCGAGCTCGACCTGCACGCCGTTGAGGCGGTCCTGCACGGCGAGGATGTCAGGGATGGTGCGGGCCTCGGTCTGCAGGGTCCGCAGCTGGTCGCGGGTGGCGGTGAGGCTGGTGATGCGGGCCTCGAGGTCGGTGAACTGCGCGGTCACGTCCTCGCCCGAGGACGACGACACCTTGACCGTGCCCAGGCGGCGCACCTCGGTGAGCACCTGCTCGAAGCGGGCGCTCGGCACCCGCAGGGTGAAGGTGCCCGAGGGCGAGCGGCCCACCTCGCTGGAGCGGCTGTCGGCCACGAAGCCGCCGGCGCCGGCGGCCAGGGTGGTGAGGCGGTTGACGGTCACGTCGAAGCGCCCCCTGCGCACCTCTACCTCGAGGCTGCCGGTCTTCACGACGCGGGGGCGGGCCCCCGGAACCTGGGCGGGAGGGGGCGCGACCTCGGAGGGCGCGTCACCACCCGCCAAACCGGTGGCTTCTTCGGAGGGCGGAGCACCACCAGCCGGCACGGTGGTGGACGCCACGCCCGGCTGTGCCTTCTCACCCACCCCGGAGGCGTTGGAATCGCCACTTGCGGCACTGGTGTCGGAGTCGTCCGCGCTCCGCCGAGCCGAGCTGGGAACCAGGTTGACGGCGGCCGCCGCCAGGGCCACGACCACCACGATGGCGGCCGCCCACCGCAGCCACGGCGCCCCCGTCGACGCTCGCCGAGCGACGCCCGGGGGCCGGGCGCCGGCCCGGGCGGCGGCCAGCACCTTGGCCGCTCCATCGGCGGGGACGGGCTGGGCGCCGGCCGCTTCGGCCAGCAGGGCCTCCAGCTCGGCATCGGTCGGCTCACGGACATCGGTGGGCATTCAGGCCTCCTCGGCCAGAGCGGCGTCGAGCGCCGGGTGGGCGGCGAGGCGGCGGCGCGCCTCGTGCAGTCGGGACTTCACGGTGCCGGGGCGGCGACGGATGGCGGTGGCGATCTCGGCCTCGGACAGGCCGCTCCAGTAGCGCAGCACCACCACCGCCCGCAAGTGGTCGGGAAGGTCGTCGAGCGCGCCGCGCACGGCGGAGGCCCGGTGATCGGCCTCCACCGCCTCGGCCGGCCCGGGCCCGTCGGCTGGGCGGCGGTCGACGCCGGTGGCGGGCGCGGTGCGGTCACGGCGGGGGATCTCCGCCCGCAAGCGGGAGTGGCAGGCGTTCACCAGCACCCGGTAGAGCCAGGGGCGGGCCGCGGGACCGTCGGGGAGCGAGGCCCGGAACCGCCACGCCCGCAGGAAGGCCTCCTGCACCGCGTCCTCGGCGTCGGCCGGGTTGCGCATCATCAGGCAGGCGGTGCGGTAGGCCCGGGCGTAGTCCTCTTGTAGCCAGCGTTCCAGCTCGTCCACGGTCTGCTCCCCGTCGTCAGTAGTACGACGCAGGATCCGACGCCGAGGTTCGCGGCGCGGTTCCCGGCGGACGGACGCGGGGACCCGTCACCCCCCGGTGGCCATGACCGGCCCACCGACGGGCCGTAGCCTGGGAAGGCCGTGACCCTCCCCACCGAGACCGGGACCGAGGCGGTCGCCACCGTCTCCACCGGCGACCGCTGCCCGCAGTGTCGCGCCCCGGTCACCGCCTCGTGGCTGGCCTGCTCCGAGTGCGGGGCGCGACTGGCGGTGGCGGCCGAGCTGCCCGCGGGCAGCCCGCTCGGCGGCGGGCGCTTCGTCGTCCGCAGCGTGCTCGGGCGCGGTGGGTTCGGCATCACCTACGCGGTCGACGACACCCGCCTGCAGCGCCGGGTGGCGGTGAAGGAGCTCTTCCCCGACGTCGCCGTTCGCCATGGCTTGATCGTCCTCACTCCCCCCGAGGGGCGCGAGGCCTTCGCCTCGGCCCGGGAGCGGTTCCTGCGGGAGGCCCGCGTGCTGGCCCGGTTCTCCCACCCCGGCATCGTGCGGGTCTACGAGGTCTTCGAGGAGCACAACACCGCTTACCTGGTGCTCGAGCTGCTGGAGGGTTCGACGTTGAGCGAGCTGCTCCGCGCCCGAGGCGGCCCCTTCAGCGAGGCCGAGGTCCTCGACGTGGCCGAGCGGGTGGGCGCCGCCCTCGGTGCCATCCACCGGGCGGGCCTGCTGCACCGCGACGTCAGCCCGTCGAACCTGGTGGTCACCGACCACGGCCGCATCGTGCTCATCGACTTCGGCCTGGCCCGCTCCTTCGACGCCGGGCGCACCGCGGCCATGACCCGCGTCGTGACTCCCGGGTACGCCCCGCCGGAGCAGTACGTCGGGTCCGCCCGCTTCGGCCCCGCCACCGACGTCTACGGACTGGCCGCCACCCTCTACCGGCTGCTCACGACCCGGACCCCGCCCTCCGCGGTCGAGCGCCAGCACGGCACCACCGTCGTGGCGCCCTTCCGGCTCAGCACCGGCGTGTCCAAGCGCGTCAGCGACGCCGTGCTCGACGGGCTCGAGCTCAACCCCGACCACCGGCCCCAGTCGATCGACGCCTTCCTCGCCCGTCTCGGCGTCGAGGCCGAGGGCCCGGCCACGGGCATCGTGGCCCGCTCCGCTCCCGCCAGCCCGGCGACGACCGTGCCCGCTGCCGTCCCGCCGGGTGCCAGCGACCACACCGTGCTCGAACCCGGGCGCGCCCCCCGCCCGGTGCGGGTGCCCGGCCCGCGGGCGGTCGTGCCCGCGCCGATCGTCCCCCGTCCTCCGGTCGCCCGGCCTCCGGTGAGCCGGCCACCGGTCATCCCCGACCCGGCCGCCTACCTGCCCGGTCCGGTGATCGGGCCGGTGATCGGGCCGCCGCCGAAGGGTCGATGGCGGGTGACGCTGCCACTGACGGCGGCGGCGGTGGCGTTGACGTCGGCCGCGCCGGTGCTGCTCACCGCCCTGCTCGTGCTGGTCGGGCTGCCCATGCTCGCCACCGCCGGAGACCTGGCCCGCCACCGCCGGCGCTGGAGCGCGGGGATGGCCGGCGGCGGACTCGACCGGCTCAGCCCAGGAGCCGCCATCGCGCCCCGCCTGGTGGGCAACGTGGTCGTCAGCCTGCTGCGGGCGCTGCCTGCCCTGGCGTTGCTAGCCGTGCTGATCGGGTGCTGGTACCCGGTGCACGACGCCGAGCGGCTCGTCACCGCGGCCGACTGGTTCCTGCGTCTCTCGGGCGTGGCCGTGGCCCTCGTGCTGGTCGTGCCCGCCCTGCGGGGCAGTGACCGCTTCGCTTCGGGCACGGCCGTCGACCACCTGCACGCCCGGGTGGCGCCTCCCGGGGCCCGGCTCAGCCAGGCCGGATGGGTGCTGTGGGTGGTGTGCCTGGGCCTGGTCGCGCTGGGGCTGTCGTTCAACCCGGAGGTGTGGCCCCTCCCAGGCTGATGCCCAGGAAGGTGAGCACGTCGGCGGCCTCCGCGGCCTGGCGCGACACCGGCTTGCCCTGGCCGTGGCCGGCCCGGGGCTCCACCCGCACCAGCACCGGGTGCTCGTCACCGCAGCTCGTCGCCGCCTGGAGGCGGGCGGCGAACTTGCGGGCGTGGCAGGGGTCGACCCGTGAGTCCTCCTCGCCGGTGGTCACCATGACCGCCGGGTAGCAGGTGCCGTCGACCACGTGGTGGTACGGCGAGTAGGCGTGCAGCCAGGCGAACTCCTCGGCCACATCGGGGTCGCCGTACTCGGGCACCCAGAGGCGGGCGATCAGGAACCGGGGGAAGCGCACCATGTCGGTGAGGGGCACGGCGCAGTGCACCGCCCGGCACAGGTCGGGCCGCTGGGTGAGGGCGGCCGCCACCAGCAGCCCACCGTTGCTGCCCCCCCGGATGGCCAGGTGCTCCCGCGACGTGCGCCCCTCGGCCACCAGCCAGTCGGCGGCGGCGGCGAAGTCGTCGAACACCTGCTGCTTGTGCTGGCGCATCCCCGCCCGGTGCCAGTCCTCGCCCTCCTCTGACCCGCCCCGGAGCCCGGCCAGCGCCCACACGCCGCCGGCCTCGCAGTGGGCGACCACGGTGGCGCTGTACTCGGGCGCCATGGTGGCGGCGAAGCCGCCGTAGCCGGTGAGGACGGTGGGGGTGGCGGGCCCGGGGGTGGTGTGGCGGTGGCGGACCAGGAACAGCGACACCGGGGTGGCGTCGGTGGACGGGTAGCGGACCTGGTCGACCACGAAGTCGGCGGGGTCGACCGGTCCTGCCCCTCCGCCCCACCCACCGAGGCCCTCGGGCGTCCAGCGGAAGAGCTGCGGTGGTCGGGCGAACGACGTGAGCGCCAGCCAGGCCTCGTCCCGGTCGTCGCTGGCGTCGAGAGCCACGACTGTTCCGGCGTCGGGCAGCGCCACCTCGGCGGGGGCGGAACCGTGGAGGTCGTGGCGGTGGAGGCGCGACACCGCCGTGCGCGTCGACAGCACCAGCAGCGAGCGGCTGGTGGCGACCACCGCCTCGATCACCGACTCGCTCTCGGGGACCAGGGTCTCCCAGCGGTCGGACGTGGGTGCATCGAGCGGGGCGGCGACCACCCGGCCCCGGGGGGCGTCGAGGGTCGTGGTGCCGATCAGGCGACCGTCGACCACCTCGAAGCCGGTGCGGGCGGTCACCCCCTCGATGGCGGTCGCCCGGTGCCCGGTGCGGCGGTCCACGAGGTGCACGTCGATCCGGTCCCACCCGAGGGCCACGTGCAGCAGCAGCCAGCGGCCGTCGCGCGACAGCGAGACGTCGGGCCAGGCGGTGTCGTCGGGGAGGTCGCCGTAGACGAGCTCGTCGTGTCCGGGATGGTCGCCGAGCTCGTGCCACCAGACGGTCCGGTGGTAGCCGCGCTCGGCGGCGGGCACCGAGGCGGGGTCGGGGTACCGGGTGTAGGCGAAGGCTTCGCCGCCGGGGAGCCAGGCCACCGACGCGGCGCGGGTGTGGGGGATGACGTCGTCGAGCAGCTCGGCGGTGACCGTGTCCTGCACCCGCAGCGTGCTGCGCTCGTCGCCGCCGGTGGAGAGGCCAAGGGCCACGAGCCGCCCGTCGGGGGAGGGGCGGTACCAGTCGAGGGCGGCGGTTTCGTCGCCGACCAGTTCCTGGGGTTGGACCAGCAGCCGGGGCTCGGCCGTGGGGTCACCGGCCGGGCGCACGAAGAGGGCGGACTGGTCGAGGCCGCCGCCCCGTTCGACGGTGAAGAGGCGGTCGCCGGCCACCCGGGCGCCCAGCACCATCCGGGCGTCGAGCAGCTCGGTGAGGCGCCGATGGAGGGCGGCCCGCTCGGGACGGGCGTCGAGCAGGGCGCGGGTGCGGTCGTTCTGCGCGGCGGTCCATGCCCGGACCGCCGGGTCCTCCCCGTCCTCGAGCCAGCGGTAGGGGTTGGCCACCTCCACCCCGTGGAGCACCTCCACCACGTCGTCGCGACGGGTGGGCGGGGGAGGGGGCACGGCGGGCATCGGCGCACCCTACGGTCGCGGGTCGTGGCCCCCATCGCCGGCCCGAGCTGGCTGGACGACCTGAGCCTCGACGCCGCTGGTCCACCCTGGCTGTCGATGGGCCTGGCCCGGGTGGGCGCCGACCGCTGGTTGGTGGTCGACGACGCCCGCCACGCCGAGCTGGCCGAGCGCCGCCGGCTCCTCGCCGAGCGCCACGACGAGGTCTTCGCCGCCCTGCCGGGCACCGACGCGGCCAGCGCCGAGGTGCTCGCCCTGGTGCGGGCCTGGCTCGAGACCCATCAGCCGGATCTGGCCCTGCCTCCGGACCCGCCGGCAGTGCACCCGTTGGAGGCGGCCGGACGGTTGGTGCAGGAGGACCTCTGCCTCATGGTGGAGCGTGACGGCGCCGACCACCCCGACCGCGCCCACCTCGACGCCGCCTGCCTGTGCTTCCCCTCGCACTGGCGGCTGGCCGACAAGATCGGCCGCCCGGCGGCCGAGGTGCACGGGCCTGTCCCGCGCTACGCCAAGGAGCTCTCGGCCCGGGTCGATCGCTACCTCGCCCGCCTCCGCCCCGACGTGATCGGCGTGCGCCGCAACTGGTCGGTGCACGAGTCCCCCGAGCTGTTCGCCCCCGAGCCGCCGAGGTCCTTCGCTCCGCTGCCGGTCGGTGCCGTCGCCGACGGTCTGTGGCTGCGCAGCGAGCGCCAGACCCTCCGTCGCCTACCGGCCAGCGGCGCCGTGCTCTTCACCATCCGGGTGCAGCAGGTGGCGATGGGCGCGCTGGCGACCCGGCCGGACGTCGCCGCCCGCCTGGCGGCCCGGCTGCGGGCCCAACCGGCCGAGCTCAGCGCCATGGGCGTGCCCGGCCCGCAGCTCGACCCGCTGCTGGGGTGGCTCGACTCGGTCAGGTGATCGCCGCCCCGTCCTTCTGGCATGCATACGTGTCGCCAGGACGACAGATGTGCATGCCAAAACCCCGGCTGTCCGACGGCTAGCCGCGGCCGGCGTTGGGCTTGGTGCCGTGGTTGGCCTTCTTGCGGCGGGCGTTGATCTTGCGCTTGTTCGTCTTCTTGGACATGAGGGCGGCAGGCTACCCGGCGGGGTGGCCGGCGGCCCAGGCCAGCAGGTCGTCGGCCGGCCAGGTGTTGACGATGGTGGCGGGGTCGATCCCGTGCCGGGCCGCCTTGTCGCACCCGTAGGGCTGCCACTCGAGCTGTCCGGGGGCGTGGGCGTCGGTGTCGATGCTGATCAGGTGTCCCACCCCAGGGCCACGTCGAGCAGGTCGTCGGGCGGGTCCTGGCGCTCGGGGCGGCAGTTGATCTCAACCGCGGTGTCGAATCGGGCGCAGGCGGCGAACACGACCTCGGGGTCGAAGGTGGCCTGGGGGCGCACGACCGTGCCGTCGGGGTGGCGCAGCTTTCGGCCGGTGCAGTGGCCGAGGATGTCGACGTGGGGGCTGGCCACCGCCATCACCATGCGCTCGGTCATGGCCTTGCGCTCCATGGAGAGCTTTGGACGCTGGCCACCACCACGTCGAGCTCAGCGAGGAGGTCGGGGTCCTGGTCGAGGGTGCCGTCGGCCAGGATGTCGACCTCGATGCCGGTGAGGATCCGGAACGGCGCCAGCTCCTCGTTGAGAGCCCGGATCTCGTCGAGCTGGGCGGAGTCGCTCGGCGCTGAGGCCGTGGGCGACGGTGAGGCGGGGGGAGTGGTCGGTCATCACCAGGTACTCGTGGCCGAGGGCCATCGCCGCCCTCGCCATCGTCTCCACCGTCGCCCCGCCGTCGCTCCACACCGAGTGGCTGTGGCAGTCACCCCGCAGGGCGGCCCGCACGGCGCCGCCTTCACCGACGGGCACCTCGGTGGTGGCCTCCAGCTCGGCCACGCGGTCGGGCGCGGCCGTCGAGGGCCTGGCCGATCACCCGTCCGGTGCTGTCGCCCACCCCGGCCAGCTCGCCCAGCTTGCCGGCGCGGTGGAGGCGTTCCAGCTCGCCGTCGGGCAGGTCGCGCACCACCTCGGCCGCCCGCAGGAACGCCTTGGCCTTCTGGGGCGGGGCCAGTTGCCGATCGAGGAGGTACGCCACCCGTTCGAGGGCGTCGACAGGGTCCACAGACGGCAACCTAGCGAGCGCCGCGTAGCCTGCGGCCGATGGAACGGTTCGGCTTCGTCGGTCTGCCCAACGCCGGCAAGTCGTCGCTCTACAACGCCCTCGCCGGCGGCGGTGCCCTCGCCGCCCTACGCCTTCGCCACCACCGACCCCAACGTGGGGGTGGCCAAGGTGCCCGACGAGCGCCTCGAGCGCTTGGCCGTGATGAGCGCGTCGCGCAAGGTCGTGCCGGCCAGCGTGCAGTTCGTCGACATCGGTGGCCTGGTCGAGGGGGCCAGCTCGGGCGAGGGGCTGGGCAACAAGTTCCTCGCCCACATCCGCGAGGTCGACGCCGTGGTGTACCTGCTGCGGGCGTTCCAGGACCCGGACGTGCCCGGTCCGTCCGACCCGCTCGAGTGCCTGCGCATCGTCGAGTTGGAGTTGGCCTTGGCCGACCTCGAGACCGTCGAGTCCCAGATCGAGAAGCGCCGCAAGGCGGCCAAGCAGGACAGAGGCATCGCCGAGGAGGTGGCCGCCCTCGACGCCGCCCTGGCCGTCCTCGCCGAGGGCGTGCCCGTGTACCGAGGTGGGCTCGACGCCGGCCAGCGAGGCCTCCTGCGCAACTGGTTCCTCCTCACCAACAAGCCGGTGATGGCGGTGGTCAACGTGGACGAGGAGCAGCTCGCCGCGGTCGACGAGATCGTCGGCCCGGTGCAGGCCGAGCTGGGCGAGCACGGCGAGGCGCTCGCCATGTGCGTGCAGCTGGAGGCCGAAGCGGCCCAGTTCGACGGCGAGGAACGCACCGAGGTGCTCGAGGCCCTCGGGCTCGGGGAGGGCGCGCTGCCCCGCTTCGTGCACACCGCCTACCACCTCCTCGGGCTGCGCACCTTCTTCACCACCGGCGACAAGGAGAGCCGGGCGTGGACCTTCCGGGCGGGGTCGAAGGCGCCGCAGGTCGCCGGCCGCATCCACACCGACTTCGAGCGCGGCTTCATCCGGGCCGAGGTCATCCACTGGGACGAGCTGCTCGAGATCGGCTCCTGGTCCAAGGCCCGGGAGGTGGGCAAGCTCCGGGTCGAGGGCAAGGACTACGAGGTGGTCGACGGCGACGTGCTGGAGATCCGGTTCAACGTGTAGATGGCCTGGCTCCTGCGCGACGGCGACGTCCTGGCCAGCCTCGAGCTCCCCACCTCCGCCGGCGGGCGTACCCGCGGCCTCCTCGGCCGCGACCAGCTCGAAGGGGCCATCCTCCTGCGCCCCGCCCTCTCGGTCCACACCCTGGGCATGCGCTTCCCCATCGACGTCGCCTACTGCGATCGCGACCTGGTGGTCCTCGAGACCGTCACCATGGCCCGCGGCCGCATCGGCCGGCCTCGCCTGCGGGCCCGGGCGGTGCTGGAGGCCGAGGCCGGCCGCTTCGCCCACTGGGACCTCCGGCCCGGTCAGCAGCTCGAGGTGCGCGGTGACGACGAAGGGTGAACCGCCTCGTGCCCGAACCGGCGTGCTGGTACTCGTGGGCACGCCCATCGGGAACCTCGGCGACCTGTCGCCCCGCGCCGTCGAGGCTCTGACCATCGCCGACGTGGTGTGCTGCGAGGACACCCGCCGCACCGGACGGTTGCTGGCCGCCGCTGGCGTGCGAGCGCCGCGGCTGCTCGTGGTGAACGACCACACCGAGGCGGCCGCCACGGGCGAGGTGGTGCGCCACCTCGGGGCCGGCGACCGGGTGGCGGTGGTCACCGACGCCGGGATGCCGGGCATCTCCGACCCTGGGGAGCGGCTGGTGCGGGCGGCGGTCGACGGCGGCCACACCGTCGAGGTGGTGCCCGGCCCGTCGGCCGTGGTGAGCGCGCTGGCGGTGAGCGGCCTGCCCGCCGGGCGCTTCGCCTTCGAGGGCTTCCTGCCCCGCAAGGGCTCGGGCCGCACCCGGCGCCTGGCCGAGCTGGCCGCCGACCGCCGGACGACCGTGCTCTACGAGGCCCCCCACCGCCTGGCCCGCACCCTGGCTGACCTGGCGGGCGCCTGCGGCGACGACCGGCGGGTGGCCCTGGCCCGCGAGCTCACCAAGCTCCACGAGGAGGTGTGGCGGGGCACGCTGGCCGAGGCGCAGGAGTGGGTGGCCGCCGCCCCGCCCCGCGGTGAGTTCGTGCTGGTCCTCGACGGCGCGCCCGAGCCGGTACCGGCGGGCGACGACGCCGTGCGTGCCGCGGTGGCGGCGGCCCGGGCGCGCGGGCTGAGCGGGCGCGACGCCGCCGGCGCGGTGGCGGCGGAGCTCGGCGTTCCCCGCCGCCAGGCGTACGCTGCCGCCACCGCGATCGCCGCGGGCGACGACGAGGGGTCCGGGAGCTGATCCAGGACCCGGTCGACGAGCTGCTCGCCGCCGTCCGCCGAACGGGCGACGGCGAGCCGAGCGGGCCCGACCGGCGAGCCGTGGACCTGGTGCGTCGCCGGTTCGGGTTGTCCCTCCCGCCCCCGTTCGCGGCGTCGCCGCCGGCTCCCGTGTCGGTGCGAGCGGCCGAGGCAACCGACGGCGCCGCCATCGCCGCCGTCAAGTGGCGGTCGTGGCGCCGGGCCTACCGGACGATCCTGCCCGACGCCTTCCTCGACGACCTGGCGGTGGTGCCGACTCCCGGCTACTGGATCGGGCGGGCGGCGGTGCCGCCGTCGCACCGCCACGGCTGCTTCGTGGCCGGTCCTCGGGGCACGGTGCTCGGCATCGCCGATGTGGCCCCGACGCGCGACGAAGACCTCGACCGCGAGGCGGTCACCGAGGTACTGGTGCTCTACGTCGACCCCGCCGCCCAGCGCCGGGGGATCGGAGGAGCCCTCCTCGCCGCCGCCGTCGACCACGCTCGAACCACTGGCGCCGCCGAAGTGGTGCTGTGGGTGGCGGAGGCGAACGTCGGGGCTCGAGCCTTCTACGAGGCGGCGGGATGGCGGGCCGACGGCGCCGGGAAGCGCTTCGAGGTGACGCCTGAGGTGGCCATGGAGGAGGTGCGCTACCGGCTCGGGCCGATTCCGCCGCCGTAGGCTGGCGGGCGATGGGATCGGGCCGAAGCGACGGCGACGACGGGGAGCCGCTCTACGACGCGCTCACCCTCGCCGCTCTCGCCGCCTTCGACCCGCCCTCGACCGACGAGGGCCAGGCTGGAACGGAGCCGTTGCCCTCCAAGGTGTCGCGCTGGAGCCGCAGCACCGCCATGGGCATGGTCCTCACCGGCTTCGCCCTCGGCATCCAGGAGGTGCTCGACCCCGCCGACGACCGCCCCATCGTGATCGAGGTGGACGACGACGGCGAACCCCACCACCTGCCCGTCCAGCTGTTCCTCGACCCCGACTCGCCTTCGGGCAGTCTCTGCCTGGTGCGCCGGGAAGCGTTCCCCCCGCCCACCCGCTGATCTGGCGTTGGGACGCTCCCGGCGTCATCGCCCAAGTGATCGGCGACTTCGAAGACCGACCCGGCCTCGGCACTGACTAGCTGGGGGTCTGCGGGCCCCGCCGAGCATCCGCGGTCTTGTCACACCCCCCGCGGAGAATGGAGGCATGGCCCGAGACGTCGCCGACGAGCGCTACCCCGCCCAGGCCGGGGCGTGCAGCCTGTCGCGCTGGGCGGGCGACCCCGCCCGATGCCGGTGGTGCGACGCTCCCGCGAGGCCGGACTCGGCCTGGTGCGGTGCTGTCTGCGAGGACGGCTACCGGGCCAACCACTGGTGGGACCTCGCCCGCCACGCCGCCCTGGCCCGTGACGGCCACCGCTGCGTCGAGTGCGGCACCGGCCCGGAACAGCTCACCACCGCCAAGCTCCTGCTGCGGGCCCTGATCCCGATGGGCGGTGGAGGCGGCTCGCCTCTGGCACAGCGAGGAGTGGTGGGCCTTCGAGCTGGCGTGCTCGGTGGAGGTCAACCACCGTGCCGCCCGCCACGGCCGGGGCTATCAGTCGGGCTGTCACCACCACCTCGACGGGTTGGAAACGCTCTGTCACCGTTGCCACGTGGCCGTCACCGCCGGCCAGGCCGAGGCCCGGCGGCTGAGCGGTGCCGGTGCCGGTGCCGGTGCCGGTGCCGGTGCCGCGGTCGCACTAGTGCTCACGCCCTCGGCTCCAGCAGCTCGATGCGGTTGCCGAAGGGGTCGTCGACGTAGCGCTGGTCGAAGCCGTCGAGGCCGGCCTCGGCCCGTACCTCGTGCCGGCTGCGGCCAAGCGGGCAGCCAGGGCATCGAGACCCTCCACCACCAGCGCGACGGGCCTTGCGGGCCGGGCGGAAGTCGTCCTCCACGCCCGTGCACCTTCAGGTCGCCGTCCTCGAACCAGCACCCGCTCGGGCGGCTAGGGTGCGGCGGCTTGGGTACGTGCGGTATGCCGAGCAGCCCGTCGTAGAAGGCGACCACCTGGCCTCGCTGCCCGCCGGCATGGCCACCTGACGTGGTCGATGCGCCGTATCACATTTGCTCCTCCTCCGCTGCGCTCCCCCGGAGCGGGGCTTCGCCCATCCGGGTCTCGTGCTGGGGGCTGCTTCGCCTGGCGGCTGCGCAGCATTGCTCGGCCAGGTCCCTGTCATACCCCCGGCGGAGAATGGCTCCATGGTCATCACCGTCGTCGCCGTCGGCGCCCTCGCCGTGCTCCTCACCGTGGGTGCCGTGGCTGCGGTGGTGGCCGCCCAACTGAGGCGGTGGTCAGCGGCGGCCGGCGCCGAGCGGTCCACCGCCGACGCCCGCGAGGCGGACCTGCGCAGCCAAGCCCTCGACCGCCAGTTCGACGCCGTCCACGGCGAGCTCCACCGGGTCGGCACGGTGGTGGCCGACTGCGCGCCGAGCGCAACCGCCAGCACGGGAGTTCCTCGCCCGCCTCGACGACGCCGCCCAGGCCACCGGTGCGCTCCACGACACCGCGGCCGCCCTGCGGGAGGCGCTGGCCAGCAGGCGCGGGGCCAGTGGGGCGAGCGCACCGCCGACGACGTGCTGCGCCTGGCCGGCCTGGTCGAGGGGGTCAGCTACCTCCGCCAGCGGGCCACGGCGGCGGGCACCATCCGACGTCACGTTCCTCCTGCCGGGCGACCTCCTGCTGCACATGGACGTCAAGTTCCCCGTCGCCAACTACCTCCGTGCCCTGGAGGCCGCCTCACCGGTGGAGCGGGCGGCCGCCGAGCTCGGCCTTCCTGGCCGACGTGCGGGCCCGGATCCGTGAGGTCACCGACCGGGGCTACATCGAGGCCGGCACAACCGTCGACTACGTGCTGCTGTTCGTCCCCAACGAGAGCATCTACGGCTTCCTCCAGATCGCGACTCCACCCTGGTCGACGCCGCCCTCGCCCAGAAGGTGGTGCTGTGCTCGCCGTTCAGCCTGTTCGCCGTGCTCGCCGTGATCCGCCAGGCGGTCGACGCCATGCACCTCGAGCGGGCGACGGACGACATCCTCCGCTGCCTGGCCACCTTCGGTCGAGCGGTTCTGCGACAGGACGGTCACGTCCACTGGCTCGCCAGCTCGAGTCGCTGGCCGGCCCCCGGCGGCGCCGGCTCCAGCGCCAGGTCGACGCCGCCCGCCAGCTCCACGATGAGCGGGGCCTTCCTACCGGGGACCCGCTCGCCGACGACGGCGTCGAGGTCACCGACGACCCCCACCCACCGTGGGCGGTGCGGGCCAGGGCCGGGTGAGTCCGATGGAGCTGACGGCCACACTGGGGGCGTGCCCGGGGGACTGCGCTGGACCGACGACCACTGCCACCTCCACTTCCGGGCGGCCGAGGCGGGCGACGTCGCCGCCGCCGTTGTGGCCGCCCGGGACGCCGGCGTGGAGCGCATGGTCACCGTCGGCTGCGACGTGGCCGACTCGCACGCCGCCATCGCGGTGGCCCGGCGCCACCCGGGTGTGTGGGCCACCGCCGGAGTCCATCCCCACGAGGCCGATGGCGGCGTCGACGGCCTCCAGGAGCTGCTCGGGGAGGCCGAGGTGGTGGCGGTGGGCGAGTGCGGGCTCGACTACCACTACGACCACTCGGCCCGGTCGGCCCAACGGGAGGTGTTCGCCGTCCAGATCGCCATGGCCCACGCTCACGACCTCCCTCTCGTGGTCCACAGCCGGGAGGCGTGGGACGACACCTTCGCCGTGCTCGGCGCCGAGGGGGTGCCCGCCCGCACCGTCTTCCACTGCTTCACCGGCGGCGCCCACGAGGCCCGCCGCGCCCTCGACCTGGGAGCGCACCTGTCGTTCAGCGGGATCGTCACCTTCAAGAGCGCCTCCGACGTGCGGGCGGCCGCCGCCCTGTGCCCCCTCGACCGGCTGCTGGTCGAGACCGACAGCCCCTACCTCGCGCCGGTGCCGCACCGGGGCCAGCCGAACCGCCCGGCGCTCGTACCCCTCGTCGGCTCCGCGGTGGCCGCCGTACGGGGCGCGGAGGTGGCCGCCGTGGCCGCCGCCACGTGGGACAACGCGGAGGCGTTCTACCGGCTGGCCGACGAGGCCGCCGCTGCGCCGTGACCCTCACCCGCCGCCGGCTCACCGAGCTGCTCGACCGCCACGGCGTCACCCCCAGCCGTGCCCTCGGCCAGAACTTCGTGGTGGACCCCAACACGGTCCGCCGCATCGCCCGGTTGTCGGCGGTCGGCCCCGGCGACCACGTCGTCGAGATCGGCGCGGGAGCGGGCGCGCTCACCCTCGCCCTGGCCGCCACCGGCGCCCAGATCACGGCGGTGGAGCTCGACCGCCACCTGCTTCCCGTGCTCCGCGAGGTGGTCGAGCCACACGAGGTGAGGGTGGTCGAGGGCGACGCTCGCGCCCTCGACTGGGAGGAGCTGCTGGCGCCGGCTCGGCGGTGGGTGCTGGTGGCCAACCTCCCCTACAACGTCGCCACCCCGCTCGTGCTCGACCTGCTCGACCAGGTACCGGCCATCGAGCGGATGCTGGTGATGGTGCAGCGCGAGGCGGGTGAGCGCCTGGCCGCACCCGTCGGCGACCCGGCCTACGGCATCCCGTCGGTCAAGGTGGCGTACTGGGCCACCGCCCGCGTGGTGGGACGGGTGGGGCCCGACGTCTTCCTGCCGCGGCCGAAGGTCGAGTCGGTGCTGGTCGAGATCGTCCGCCGGCCCGCGCCCGCCACCCCGGCCGACGCCGAGCGCCTGTTCACGCTCGTGCGCACCGGCTTCGGTCAACGCCGCAAGATGCTCCGCCGGGCCCTCTCCGGTCAGGTCCCGGCCGGAGCCTTCGAGCGGGCCGGCATCCGCCCCGAGGCCCGCGCCGAGGAGCTGGCGGTGGAGGACTGGGGCCGCCTGGCCGACGCCGCCCCCTGAACGGAGCTCACTCGCAGGCCGCCGCCCACCGGGTGGCGCGGGCGGAGCTCACGCAGGAGCGTCTCGCGAACCAGCAGCACGCCGGCGGCGGGAAGCAACAGACCGAGCACCGGGACCAGCAACGGGCGCCCTGGCACCGGGAAGCCGCCGACGGCCAGGGCGGTGAGACCGGCGGCCACCATGAGGGCGCCGAAGGCGGCTTGGGCGGTCGCGGCCCGACCGGTGCGGCTCACCCTGGCCGGGCGCACGGCCGCCTCCACCCGGCTCCCCACCGCCACCAGCGGGACCAGCAGGGCGACCAGCGCGAGGAGCCACGCCGGCCGCAGCAACCACCACGCCGCGCTGGCCGGGTCCGGCTGGGGCAGCAGGCCGGTGGCGAGGAAGGCGAGGGTGGCCAGGCAGAGGGCGGTGAGGTGCCACAGATACACCGTCATGGCCATCCCGCTGGCGGCGACCACCGAACGCCAGAGCCGGGGACGAGCCGCCCAGGCGGCCAACCGGCGGCGGGCCAACACCATCAGGCCGGTCTGGGCCAAGGCCAGAGCGGCCAGGGCGAGCGTGGGCGGTGTGGTGTTCGAGCGTTCCCCCGGGCCACCGACCATGCTCAGCGGGTAGCCCAGCGGCCCGGTCAGCACGATCATGGCCCCGAACCCGGCGGCCGCCAGCGCCGCGCCCGTCCGGGCGGCGGCCAGGCGGCCGTCACGCCACCAGAAGCCGAGCTGGTGGGCGAAGAGCCACACGAAGGCGAAGTTGGCCCACCCCGCCGCCCGGATCCCACCTGGCCCGGCCAGCAGGTCGCAGGCACCGGCCGCCGCCACCAGGCCGACCGTGGCCCGCACGCCGAAGCGCTCGTGCAGGGCCACCATCGCCGGGGTGCTGGCCACCACGGCGAGATAGACGGCGAGAAACCACAGGGGCATCGCCACCAGCCGGGCCGCCGTCCGCAGCGGCGCCGGGTCGGCGCCCAGCGCGGCCGCGGCCAACAGGCCCAGCGACCACGGCACGACCAGTGCCGCCACCGGCCGCACGAGCCGGTCGATCCGACCGTGCAGCCACGCGGGGTACCCGGCGGCGCGCCGCCGGGCCGACGCCCACGATGCCGAGTTGGCCACCCCGCCGACGACGAAGAAGAGGGGCATGACCTGGAGCAGCCAGGTCGCCCAGCGGGTCCACGGGGCCACCTGCAGCAGGTTGTGGCCCGCAAGGCCGTCACCGTCCCAAGTGACCACGGCGAGGAGCCAGTGGCCGATGACGACGACGGCGATGGCGGCGACCCGCACCAGGTCCACGACCCGGTCGCGATCGTCCGGCGTGGCCGCGGCCAGGGCTCGGCTGTCGGGGAGGGCGGAGGGCATGAGCGGTCCTTGTCCGAGGTTGGTGGTGCGACGCCCACCATCCCCCGCCGGTTCCCCCGCGCCCACGGGGACGATCCCCCACCGCCGACTGGGGGCCACCCCAGATGACCAGCCTCTACCGTGCCCGGGTATGGGTGGATCCCGCTCCGAGGGGAGCGACGCCGAGCAGCCGCGGAGCTGCATCGCGCCGGCCAAGCTGACCGTGTCGCTGCGGATCACCGGTGTCCGAGACGACGGCTACCACCTGCTCGACGCCGAGATGGTCACCATCGACCTCGCCGACGAGCTGACGTTCTCACCCGGCGACGGGCTCGAGGTCCGCGCCGGCCCCGCGGGCGATCCCATCCCCACCGGCGAGGACAACCTCGTGCGCCGGGCGTTGGCCGCCGCCGGACGCACCGCCCACGTGCGCCTCACCAAGGCCATCCCCGCCGGCGCCGGCCTCGGCGGGGGATCAGCCGACGCCGCCGCCGTGCTGCGCTGGGCGGGGGTGCACGACCCCTCGGTGGCGGTCGCCCTGGGCGCCGACGTGCCCTTCTGCCTCCGGGGCGGGCGGGCCCGGGTGCGGGGCGTGGGCGAGGACGTGGAACCGTTGGCGCCGGTCGAGACCGCCTTCACGCTGCTGATCCCGCCGTTCGGCTGTTCGACGGTGGCCGTCTACCGGGCGTGGGACCGCCTTGGCGGCCCGACCGCCGCCGGCGCCAACGACCTGGAGCCGGCCGCCCTGGCGGTCGAGCCCCGGCTGGCCGAGTGGCGGGACCGCCTCGGAGATGCCACCGGGCGCACCCCGGTGCTGGCCGGGAGCGGGAGCACCTGGTTCGTGGAGGGGGCCCATCCCGGCAACGGCCGGTTGGTGGCCCGCACGGTGTCTCCTGCGGACTGCTGACCGGAATTGGCGGGCGGCGCCGGCGCTACTTGCCGGCGCGGCGCTGCCAGCGGGTGCGCTTGAGCATCTTCTTGTGCTTCTTCTTGCGCATGCGCTTGCGGCGCTTCTTGATCAGGGAGCCCATGACGGTCGGTCAACCTAGCGGGGCGCGCCGTACCGGCACCAACCCGTCGCCAACGGTGGGCGGGCGCCGCCGTATCGTGGATGGCGACCCGATCGGGGGTCGTCCAATGGCAGGACAGCAGTCTTTGGTACTGCGAATGAGGGTTCGATTCCTTCCCCCCGAGCCGGCGCCACGCGCGAGACTCCGCGGCCGTGGCCCCCCGTCCGCTCTCCGCCGTGGTGCTGGCCGCGGGGGAGGGCACGCGGATGCGTTCGTCGCGGCCCAAGCCCCTGCACCTGCTCTGTGGCCGGGCCATGTTGCTCTACGTGCTCGACGCCCTGGCCGACTGCACGGTGGGCCGGGTCGTGGTCGTGGTCGGCCACGGCGCCGAGCGGGTCACCAAAAAGCTCCAGGACGAGGAGCCCGACCTCCTCCTCCACTTCGTGGAGCAGCACGTGCAGCGCGGCACCGGCGACGCCGCCAGCGTGGCCCTCACCGCCTTCCCCGACGACGTGGGCGAAGACGACCTCGACGCCGTGCTCGTCCTGCCGGGCGACACGCCGCTGCTGCGCCCCGCCACCGTGGCCCGCCTGGTCGACGCCCACCGCGCCTCCGACGCCGCCTGCACCGTCCTCACCGCCGTGCTCGAGGATCCCACCGGCTACGGACGGGTCGTGCGGGGCCGCGACGGCCGGGTGGCGCGCATCGTCGAGCAGGCCGACGCCACCGAGGAGGAGGCCGCCATCACCGAGGTCAACACCTCGATCTACTGCTTCCGCCGCAGCGTGCTGGCCCCCGCGCTGCGCCGGTTGAGCCCAGAGAACGCCCAGGGCGAGTACTACCTCACCGACGTGGTCGAGGTCCTCCATGACGCCGGCTACGGCGTGGCCTCGGTGATCGCCGACGACCCGTCCGAGACCTCCGGCGTGAACGACCGGGTGCAGCTGGCGGGGGCCGAGGCCGAGCTCCGGCGGCGCACCAACGACGCCTGGCTGCGGCAGGGCGTCACCATGGTCGACCCCACTCGCACCTACATCGACGCCACCGTCGAGCTCGCACCGGACGTCACCCTGTTCCCGGGCACGATCCTCCAGGGGCGCACGGTGGTGGCCGAGCGGGCCGAGATCGGCTCGGACACCGCCCTGGTCGACTGCGTGGTCGGGGCCGACGCCATCCTCGACAAGACCGTGGGGCGCGACGCCGAGGTGGGCGCCGGCGCCCGGGTCGGGCCCTTCGCCGTGCTCCAGCCGGGGGCGTCGGTCCCCCCCGGGGCGGTGACGGGGCCGTTCTACACTGCGGTCGGCGCCGACGACGGAGCCGACGGGACCCGGGGGTAGCGCGTGGAGCTGGTCACCAAGAAGAAGCTGCTCATGTACTCGGGCAGCTCCCACCCCGTCCTCGCCCAGGAGATCGCCCGCCACCTCGGCGTCGAGCTGGGCCAGCCCAACCTTCGCTCCTTCCCCAACGGCGAGCTGCACTGCCGGTTCAACGAGTCCGTGCGGGGCGCCGACGTCTTCATCATCCAGACCCACTGCGGCCCGGTGAACGAGTCGATCATGGAGCAGCTGATCATGATCGACGCGGCCAAGCGGGCGTCGGCCAAGCGCATCACCGCCGTCTGCCCGCTCTACGGCTATGCCCGCCAGGACCGCAAGGCCGAGGGCCGCGAGCCCATCGCCGCCAAGCTGGTGGCCGACCTGCTCACGGTGGCCGGTGCCGACCGGATCGTGTCGGTCGACCTGCACTCCGGCCAGATCCAGGGGTTCTTCGACGGTCCCGTCGACCACCTCACGGCCATGCCGGTGCTGCTCGACTACCTCCACGAGCACGCCGGCCACGACATCGTCGTGGTGGCCCCCGACGCCGGCCGGGTCAAGGTGGCCGAGCGCTTCGCCCAGCAGCTCGGCGCCGACCTGGCCTTCGTCAACAAGTACCGGCCGAAGGGCGAGACCAGCACCGTGCTGGCCCGCGACGTCATCGGCGAGGTCCACGGGCGGCGCTGCGTCGTGATCGACGATCGCATCGACACCGCCGGCACCATCGTCGCCGCCGCCGACATCCTGGTCGAGCACGGCGCCACCGACGTGTGGGCCATGGCCACCCACGGCGTGCTCGCCGAACCCGCCACCGACCGGCTGAAGGACTCGGTGATCTCCCGGATCGTGCTCACCGACACGGTGCCGCTGCCGCCCGACAAGGAGATCGACAAGGTCGAGGTCCTCTCGGTGGCCGCCGTCATCGCCGATGCCATCGACGCCGTCTTCGAGGACACATCGGTCAGCGACATCTTCGGCGGCCACAACCAGAGCTGAAGGCCGGCGGCGGCGAGTGCGGTTGGCGGGGCGGGGCGCTCGGCCCGTAGCGTTGCCCGATGGCTGAGATCAACCTGAAGGCCGAGACCGGCCGCCCCAAGGGCTCGCGCCCGGCCAAGCGTCTCCGGGCCGCCGGCAAGGTGCCCGCCGTGGTCTACGGCCTCGGCAGCGATCCCACGCCGGTCACCGTCGATTGGCGTGAGCTGCGCCAGGCCCTCACCACCGAGGCCGGGCTCAACGCCCTGATCGACCTCGAGCTGGGCGGGGACACCAAGCTCAGCATCGTCAAGGAGCTTCAGCGCGACCCGGTCCACCACTCCGTGGAGCACGTCGACTTCCTGCTGATCCGCCGGGACCAGGCCATCGTGGTCGACGTGCCCATCGTGCTCGAGGGCGACGCCGAGGCGGTCACCCGTGAGGACGGCATGATCGACCACGTCCTCACCGCCATCGCCGTGCACGCCATGCCGGCCGACATCCCCAACGAGATCACCGTCGACATCTCCGAGATGGCCATCGGTGACGCCGTGCGGGTCGGTGACCTCAGCCTGCCGGCGGGCGTGACCACCGACCTGGATCCCGAGGAGGCGGTGGTGATGGCCTCCATCTCCTCCACCAGCCTCGAGGCCGCAGAGATCGAGGCGGCCGACGCCGAGGTCGCCGCCGAGCAGGCCGCCGAGACCGACGCGGCTGGCGAGGGCGCCGAACCCGAAGCGGGCGCCGACGGCGATGGCGCGGAGGCGGCTGGCGGCGGCGGTGCCGACGCCGGGGCCGAGGGTGGCGACGAGGGCTGAGCCCTGCTCCGCCGAGGCAAGGGCGGCGAACGCCGCGGCACCCCGGCTGACCTGCTGGCGGTAGGCCTCGGCAACCCCGGGGCCGACTACGCCGGCACGCGCCACAACGTCGGCGCCGACACCATCGCCCTGCTGGCCGAGCGCCACGGCGGGCGCCTCCGCGCCGCCAAGGAGCGGGCCCTGGCCACCGAGGTGCGGGTAGGGGGCCGGCGTCTGGCGTTGGCCTTCCCCCAGACCTTCTACAACGACTCGGGGCTGGCGGTGGCCGCCCTGGTGCGGCGCCACGGCATCGACGACCTGGCGCACCTGGTGGTCGTGCACGACGAGCTCGACCTGCCGCCGGGGCGGATCCGGGTGAAGGTGGGTGGCGGCCTGGCCGGCAACAACGGCCTCAAGTCGCTGAAGGCCCACCTCCACGGCGAGGGCTTCGTGCGCATCCGCATCGGCGTGGGCAAGCCTCCCGGCCGCCAGGAGGGGGCCGACCACGTGTTGCGCCGGCCCGGCAAGGCCGAGCGGGCAGAGCTCGACGTGGCCGTGCAGGAGGCGGCCGACGCCGTCGAGACGATCCTCGCCGAGGGTCCCGACGCCGCCATGAACCGCTTCAACCCCGACCGAGCGTGAGCTGAGCATCGCGGGCCGGACGGCGGGGGAGCCACCGACCACCGGGGGCGAAGGCCGCCGGTAGCCTCGAACGGCTCGACCATGGCCGCGCTGACCGACCTGCCTCCGCTGCTCCGCGACGACCCCGCCCTGGCCCAGGTGCTGGGCCGGTCCCGCGCGGTCCTGGCCGTACCGGAGCCGGCCCGGGCCGTCACCATCGCCGGCCTGGCCCGGCTGAGCACCCGGCACCCGATCGTGGTCGCCGCGCCCACCACCGCCGACGCCGAGCGCCTGGCCGGCGACCTGGCCGCCTACCTGGGCGACGACGAGGTGGCCGACTTCCCGGCGTGGGAGACCCTGCCGTTCGAGCGGGTCAGCCCGAGCGTGGAGACGATGGGACGCCGCCTGCGCACCATGTGGCGCCTGCGCGACCCCGACCGCGCCCCCCGCGTGGTGGTGGCCTCGGTGCGGGCCCTCCAGCAGCGCCTCGGCCCACACGTGGAGGAGACCGAGCCCCTCGTCCTTGCCCACGGCGAACGCCGCGACCGCGACGAGATCGTGGCCTGGCTCACCGGGGCGGGCTACCGGCGCGAGCCGCAGGTGGAGCATCGGGGGGAGGTGGCGGTGCGGGGCTCGATCGTCGACGTCTTCCCCTCCACCGCCGACCGGCCGGTGCGGATCGACCTCTGGGGCGACGAGGTGGACCGCCTCACCGAGTTCTCGGTCAGCGACCAGCGCGCCACCGACGACGTGGCCTCGGTCGAGCTGTTCCCGTGCCGCGAGCTGAGGCCCACCGGAGAGGTGCGGGCACGGGCGGCGGCGCTGGTCGCCACCCAGCCGTGGGGCCGCGAGCAGTGGGAGCGCCTGGCCGAGGGCCTGGTGTTCGACGGCATGGAGTCGTGGCTGCCGTGGCTGACCGACGGCGAGCACGTGCTGCTCGACCTCATCGGGCCCGAGGGCCAGGTGCTCCTCGTTGAGCCCCGCCGAATGCGGGACCGGGCGGCCGACATCCTCGCCGAGGAGGCCGACCTGGCCACCTCCCTCGCCCGCACCACGTGGGACGTTCCCGCCCACACCGCCATCCCGCAGCTCCACCTGCCCTTCGACCGACTGTTGACCCACACCGAGGCACCGGTGTGGGCCGTCACCGTCACGCCCGAGGGCCCGGAGGTGGCCACCGTCCGGGCCATGGGCTGGAACCCCCCGGCGGGCGACGGTGCCAACCTGCTGGGCCAGCTCACCGGCCTGCTGGCCGAGGGCTACCGCGTGGTGGCGACAGCCGACGGGGAGGGCTCGGCCGCCCGGATCGGCGACCTGCTTCGGGGCCACGGCGTGGACGTCGACATCGTCGTTCGGCCCCTCGACCGCGGCTGCATCCTGCCGGCGGTGAAGCTGGCGGTGCTGGCCGAGGCCGACCTCACCGGCCGCCGCCGCAGCCACCGGGCCCCCCGTCCCCGCCGCACCGACAGCGCGGGGTTCTTCGAGGACCTCAAGCCCGGGGACTTCGTGGTGCACCACCAGCACGGCGTGGCGCGCTACGGGGGGATGGTGAAGCGGGCCATCGGCGGGGTGGAGCGCGACTACCTCCTCCTCGAGTACAAGGGCGCCGACAAGCTCTACGTCCCCTCCGACCAGATCGACGCCGTGCGCCACTACACCGGCGGCGAGGCCCCCAGCCTCTCCAAGCTGGGCGGGGGCGACTGGCAGCGCACGAAGGCGCGGGTGCGCTCGGAGGTGGAGCTGGTCGCCCAGGAGCTGGTGGTGCTCTACCAGAAGCGGCTCCACACCCTCGGCCACGCCTACCCGCCCGACACGCCGTGGCAGCGCGAGCTCGAAGCGTCGTTCCCGTACCGGGAGACGCCCGACCAGCTCAAGGCCATCGCCGACGTCACCGCCGACATGGAGGCGCCCGTGCCGATGGACCGCCTGGTGTGCGGCGACGTGGGGTTCGGCAAGACGGAGGTGGCCATCCGGGCGGCGTTCAAGGCCATCCAGGACGGCAAGCAGGTCGCCGTACTCGTGCCCACCACGCTGCTGGCGTCCCAGCACCACGCCACCTTCAGCGACCGGTTCGCCGGCTACCCGGTGCGGGTGGAAGTGCTCTCCCGGTTCCTGTCCCCCACCCAGGCCCGCCGGGTGGTGGAGGGGGTGCGCATGGGCGACGTCGACTGCGTGATCGGCACCCACCGTCTGCTCTCCGAGGACCTCCAGTTCAAGGACCTGGGCCTGCTGGTGGTGGACGAGGAGCAGCGCTTCGGGGTGACCCACAAGGAGCAGATCAAGCAGCTCAAGGCCAACGTCGACGTGCTGACCCTCACGGCCACGCCCATCCCCCGCACCCTCGAGATGAGCCTCACCGGCATCCGGGACCTGACCCTGCTGAACACGCCGCCCGCCGAGCGCCAACCCATCCTCACCTACGTGGGCGAGGAGGACGAGCGGGCGGTGGGCGAGGCCCTGCGCCGTGAGCTGCTGCGTGAAGGGCAGGTGTTCTTCGTGCACAACCGGGTGCGCGACATCGAGGAGGTGGCCGCCCGCCTCCGCGACCTCGTGCCCGAGGCCCGCATCGCGGTGGCCCATGGCCAGATGGACGAGGGCACCCTCGAACAGGTGGTGCTCGACTTCTGGGAGGGCCGCTTCGACGTGCTCGTCTGCACCACCATCATCGAGTCGGGCATCGACATGCCCACGGTGAACACCCTGGTGGTGGACCGCGCCGACCTGCTCGGCCTGGGCCAGCTCCACCAGCTGAGGGGGCGGGTGGGCCGGGCCGGCCAGCGGGCCTACGCCTACCTCTTCCACCCGCGCGACCGGACCCTCACCGAGGAGGCCTACGAGCGGCTCAAGACGATCGGCGAGGCCACCGAGCTCGGCTCGGGCTTCAAGATCGCCATGCGCGACCTCGAGATCCGGGGGGCGGGCACGCTGCTGGGCACCGGCCAGTCGGGCCACATCGCCGCGGTCGGCTACGACCTGTACTGCCAGATGGTGAACGAGGCGCTGGCCGACCTCAAGGGCGAGGAGCGCCACGAGCCGGCCGAGGTGAAGCTCGACCTGCCCGTCGACGCCCATCTTCCGCCCGCCTACGTGGCCAAGGAGGAGCTGCGCCTGGAGGCCTACCGTCGGTTGGCGGCGGTCACCTCCGACGCCGAGGTGGACGACATCCGGGCCGAGTGGGAGGACCGCTTCGGCTCCGTGCCGGACCCGGCCCGGCGGCTGCTCGACGTGGCCCGCCTGCGGGCCGAGTGCCACCGACTGGGCGTGCGCGAGCTGAACGTCACCGCGCGATCCGCCGGGGGGCCGGCGTTCGGAGGGCGGGGCCACACCGCCCGCATCGCGCCCCTGGAGCTGCGGGTCAGCCAGGTGATCCGCCTCCACCGGCTGTTCAAGGGGGCGGTGTACAAGGAGGACCTGGCCCAGGTGCTACTCCCGGTGCCCCCGTCCCCGGACCTGGCCGGCACCCTGGTGGACCTGCTCCGAACCCTCCTGCCGCCGGTGACGGTAGCCAGCTGAGGGTCACGGAAAGTAGTCCTTTCCTCCCGAAGAGTAGGGTGCTACCGTGCCGCCGTCCCGTGACCGGTCACGTTGAAGGGGAGAGCACCGTGGCTACATCCCGAATCGCCGGAGGCCTGCGGGCCGCTGTGGCCGTCGCCGTGATCGGCGCCGCCGCCGGCGTCGCCGCGCTGGCCGTGCCCGGCACCGCCGGCGCCCAGTCCTCCGAGGTGGTCTGCACCGCCTACGCGGTCGAGACCGCGGGCGAGGGCCTGGCCCTCACCCTCGCCGATCAGACCCTCACCGCCGGGATCACCTCGGCCGCCGGCACCACCGCTCCCGAGCCGGCCACCGGCCCCCGCGCCACCGCCACCGGCACGGGCGCCACGCTCTCGACCTCCACCGCCACCGCCGCCGCCGGCGAGAACGGCACCGCTCCCGACGTCGACGACCCGCCCGCCGTGACCGGGCCCATAGCCCTTCCGCCCAGCGTGCCCGTCGCCGGTGTCGTCACCGCCACCGGTGACGCCGTGGCCGCGGTCGACGCCCAGGGCCTCCCGTCTGCCTCGTCCAGCGGCGAGGTCAGCAACATCATCGTGTCCCCGGCCGATGTGATCGCCGCCCTGCCCACCGGCACCCTCCCGCCCATCGTCATCCCCGGCGGGCCCACCCTGAACCTCGACCAGTTCCAGCTGCTCGCCCAGGTGCTGGGCCTCGGCGCCGGCTCGGCCGCCCAGATCCAACTGGGCGAGGCCACCTCGGTGGTCACCAGCGATGCCAGCGGGGCCGCCGCCAACTCCACCGCTGCGGCCGGCGAGATCAACCTGCTCAACGGCATCCTCGGGCCGCTGGTCACCCTGCGGCTGGCGGCGCCGACCGCCGGGGTCACCATCGCCGCCGACGGCTCCACCGCCACCGCTGACTTCACCAACCCGGTCGTCACCATCGACACCAACCCGCTGCTGGCCACCATCATCGACCAGATCGTCACCGCGGTGGTGGCCGGCTTGCCCCCGGCCCTCCAGGCCCTCGCCCGTCCCATCGTGGACGCCGCGCTGCGCCCGGCTCTCACCGCGACCTTCAACACCATCAACGGCGCCCTGGCCGCCCTGCCCGACCAGGTGCAGGCGGGTGAGACCATCGACCAGGAGATCATTCCGGGCGTGCTCCGCCTGCGCCTCGGCATCGCCTCGGGCTCGGCCACCGCCGGCGGCGTGGTGCCGGCCTCGGCCCAGTCCGGCGTGATCGACCTCAGCCTCCTCGTCGCCGGCACCGAGCTGGTCGGCCTGGTGGGCGGGCGCACCACCGCCGACGCCGTGCCCGCCGGCTGCGTCACCGTGACCCCGACCACGCCCACCACCGCCGGCCCCGGCGCCCCGACCCGACCACGGCCGCCGCGCCGGGCCGGGCGCCCCCCCGGCGCCCGGCAGCCCGCCTGCGCCGGGCACGCCGCTGCCCCGCACCGGCGATGACCGGCCGCTGCGCACCGCCACCGGGGTGACGGCCGCCCTCCTGGCCGCAGGGGCCCTGCTCCTCACCCGCCGGTCCCGCTCCACCGCCTGACCTCGCCGGCGCCGGGGGGCGCGTAGCATCCTGTCCCCGTGACGCCGACCACTGCCCGCCGCCACCTGCTGCTGCTCGCAGCCGTGGTCGCCGTGCTCATCGTCGCCTCCGGCTGCGCCGCCGCCGGCCGGCCGGCGGCCGCCGCGGTGCAGGGCCACGACGTCCCCGCCGCCGTGGTGGAGGACATGATGGACGCCCTCACCTCTGTCGAGCCCCGGTTCCGGGGCCAGGGGGAGGGCACCTACGGCTCGCAGGGGGTCACCACCGTCCTCACCTACCTCGTGGACCGTGAGCTGGCCTTCGCCGAGGTCCGCCAGCGGAAGGTGAAGATCAGCGCCGAGGACCGCAAGACCGGCAAGACCAACCTGCTGGCCCAGCTCGGCCAGGACGAGAAGCAGGCGCGGCGGGTGTTCGACCAGCTCGACCGCTCCACCCGCGACCACCTGGTGGAGCGGGAGGCGGCCCAGATCGCCCTCCAGGGCGACCTCGGCCGCGGCGGTGACGCCGAGGGACGGGCCCGGGCGGCCTACGACGCCAACCGGGCCCAGTTCAGCACCGCCTGCCTCAGCGCCCTCACCGTCGAGGACGAGGCGGCGGCCGACGCCGCCCGCCAGCGGATCGAGGGCGGCGACGACTTCGCGGCGGTGGCCAAGGACGTCTCCATCGACGACCAGGCGGCGGCGGGCGGCGACATCGGCTGCATCTCGCTCCAGCAGATCAACGACCCCCAGGTGGCCCAGCTCATCGCCCAGGCCAAGGACGGCAGCCTGGTCGGACCGTTCGGCCAGCCCGGCCAGATCGTGCTGGTGCAGGTGCGAGAGCACGGCCAGCAGGCCTTCGAGGACGTGAAGGACCAGATCATCGCCCAGCTCCCCCCGGCCGGCCAGGAGGAGCTGGCCGCAGAGATGGCCCGCCTGAAGAAGAAGGCCGACATCCACGTCGACCCGCGCTTTGGCCGCTGGGACGCCAAGGCGGGCGTGGTGGTGCCACCGGCGGGCCCCCGCGGCATCACCACCACCGCGCCGGCGGGGGCCACCCCGGCGGCCGGCTCACCCTGAGGTGACGCCCCGGGTCACCGTGGTCGGGCTGGGCCCGGCCGGGCCCGAGCTGGTCACGGCCGAGACGCTGGCCGCCATCGAGCGGGTGGGTCACCGCTTCGTGCGCACCCGGCGCCACCCGTCGGCCGCGGTGGTGGGAGCGTCGGGTTCGTTCGACCACGTCTATGAAGCCGAGCCCACCTTCGAAGCCGTGTACCGGCGCATCGCCGGGGAGCTCCTCGCCGCCGCCGCGGCGTCGGGCGAGGTCCTCTACGCCGTCCCCGGCTCGCCCCGGGTGCTGGAGCGCTCGGTCGACCACCTCCTCGCCGCCGCCCAGGGGTCCGGCGCCGACGTCGAGGTCGAGGTTCACCCTGCCCTCTCCTTCCTCGACCTGGCCTGGGTGCGCCTCGGCGTCGACCCGCTCGAGGACGGCGTCCGCCTGGTCGACGGCCACCGGTTCGCGGTGGGGGCGGCGGGGGAGCGGGGCCCGCTGCTGGTGGCCCACTGCCACAACCGGCGGGTGCTCTCGGACATCAAGCTGGCGGTGGAGGAGCCGCCCGCCGAGCCCGTCACCGTCCTCCAGCGCCTCGGCGGCGGCGACGAGGCCATCTTCGAGGTGGCATGGTCCGAGCTCGACCGCGCCGTCGAGCCCGACCACCTCACCTCGCTGTGGGTGCCGGTGCTGGCGGCGCCGCTGGCGGGGGAGGTGCAGGCCTTCGCCGAGCTGGTGGCCCGCCTGCGCCGGGAGTGCCCGTGGGATGCCGAGCAGACCCACGCCAGCCTCACCCGCCACCTGGTGGAGGAGGCCTACGAGCTGGTCGAGGCCATCGACGGCCTGCCACCGGGCGCCGACGGCCTCGACCCCGCCTACGGCCACGTCGAGGAGGAGCTGGGCGACGTGCTGTTCCAGGTGGTGTTCCACAGCGTGATGGCCGCCGAGGTCGGCGCCTTCACCCTGGCCGACGTGGCCCGGGGGATCAGGGAGAAGCTGGTGCGCCGCCACCCCCACGTGTTCGGCGACGCCAGCGCCGAGCTCGGCGACATCACCTCCCGCTGGGAGTCGATCAAGCGGGAGGAGAAGGGGCGGGCCAGTGCCATGGACGGCATCCCCGCCGCCCTCCCCGCCCTCCTCCATGCCGCCAAGGTCCTGCGCCGGGCGGAGTCGGCCGGGCACCCGTGGGCGGCGACAGCCGCCGTCGCCGACGGGGACGGTGCCGATCTGGGGGACCGGCTGCTCGCGCTGGTGGCCGAGGCCCGTGGCCGCGACGTCGACCTCGAGGCCGCCCTGCGCATCGCGGCCAACCGGGTGGCCGACGCCGTCCGGGCGGCCGAGGCCGCCGCCGCTCCGCCCGCCCCCGCCTGACCGCGAGCCCGGGTGCGGCGCGCCGGTCGGTGCGGCGCGGTAACGTCGACCGACTTTCACAGGAGCAACATCACCCCCATGAGCACCATCGAGCACGTCGTCGGCCGGGAGGTCCTGGACTCGCGCGGCAACCCCACCGTGGAGGTGGAGGTGGTGCTCGACACGGGGGCCATGGGCCGGGCGGCGGTGCCGTCGGGGGCCTCCACCGGGCAGTTCGAGGCGGTCGAGCTCCGCGACGGCGGCGAGCGCTACGGCGGCAAGGGGGTGGCCACCGCCGTCGGGCACGTGGGAGGCGAGATCGCCGAGGCCGTCGTCGGCCTCGATGCCCTCGACCAGCGCGGCCTCGACCAGGCCCTCGTCGACCTCGACGGGACCGACGCCAAGAGCCGCCTCGGGGCCAACGCCATCCTCGGGGTGTCCCTCGCCGCCGCCAAGGCGGCCGCCGCCGAGCTCGATTTGCCGCTCTACCGTCACGTCGGCGGGGTCAACGCCCATGTGCTGCCGGTGCCGATGCTCAACGTCATCAACGGCGGCGCCCACGCGGACAACAACGTGGACTTCCAGGAGTTCATGGTCATGCCGGTGGGCGCGGCCAGCTTCTCCGAAGCACTGCAGTGGGGCACCGAGACCTACCACGTGCTCAAGGCGCTGCTCACCGGCCGCGGGCTCTCCACGGCGGTGGGCGACGAGGGCGGCTTCGCCCCCGACCTGGCCTCCAACGAGGCGGCCGTGGCCCTGCTGGTGGAGGCGATCGAGGCGGCCGGCTTCGCCCCCGGCACCGACATCGCCATCGCCATGGACCCCGCCGTGTCGGAGATCTACGCCGACGGCGCTTACGTGCTGGCCGGCGAGGGGCGCACGTTGACCTCGGGGGAGCTGGCCGACCTGTTCGCCGACCTGTGCGACCGCTACCCGATCGTGTCGGTCGAGGACGGCATGGCCGAGGAGGACTGGGAGGGGTGGGGGCTGCTCACCGAACGCCTCGGCCACCGGGTCCAGCTCGTGGGCGACGACCTGTTCGTCACCAACCGCGAGCGGTTGCAGCGCGGCGTCGACGCCGGCGTGGCCAACTCCGTCCTCGTGAAGGTCAACCAGATCGGCACCCTCACCGAGACCCTCGAGACCGTCGCCCTCGCCACCCGGAGCCGGTACACCGTGGTGATGTCGCACCGGTCCGGGGAGACCGAGGACGTCACCATCGCCGACCTGGCGGTGGCCACGAACTGCGGCCAGATCAAAACCGGGGCTCCCGCCCGCAGCGACCGCGTGGCCAAGTACAACCAGCTCCTGCGCATCGAGGAGGACCTGGGCGAGTCCGCCGCCTTCGGTGGGGGTGACGCACTGGCCCGGGGCGCGCCGTGAGGAAGCGGATGCTGGGCGCGCTGCTGGCGTCGATCCTGCTGGTGGGGTTCCTGCTGCTGGCGGTGTTCCCCACCCGCACCTTCCTCGCCCAGCGGGCGGCGACCTCCTCGGCCCGAACCGAGCTCGACGACCTCGACCGCCGCAACCAGGCGTTGGAGCGCCGCATGGACCGCCTCCAGACGCCCGAGGAGATCGAGCGCCTGGCCCGCGAGCAGTACGGCCTGGTGCGCCCGGGCGAGGAGGCCTACGCCATCCTGCCGCCGCCTCCGCCGGCGGTGGAGCTGCCCGACGTGTGGCCCTTCGTCGGAGTGGCCGACCACCTCAACCGCTGACATCTGACTGTGCAGGTCGGGCTTCGCCCATCCGGGTGTCATCGGCCCAACGGCTCCGCCTGGCGGACTGCGCCGCGTCACCCCGGTCCGGGCAACCAGCTTCGG
>JAUJNP010000015.1:73097-93141 GCA_030448105.1 Acidimicrobiales bacterium
CGGCTCCGCCTGGCGGACTGCGCCGCGTCACCCCGGTCCGGGCAACCAGCTTCGGAACTCCGCCCCGCCCTCGCTAGTTTCGCCCTCCTATGTCGAACCTGCCCATCGAGGCGTCCGGGCTGGTGCGCCGCTTCGGCACCTTCGTCGCCGTCGACCACGTCGACCTGGCGGTCGAGCCCGGTGAGGTGTTCGGGTTCCTCGGCCCCAACGGCGCCGGCAAGTCCACCACCGTGCGCATGCTCACCACCCTGCTGACCCCCTCGGAGGGCTCGGCCCGGGTGGCCGGCTTCGACGTGGTCCGTGACGCCGCCAAGGTCCGCCGGGCCATCGGCGTCGCCCTCCAGGACGCCGCCATCGACCCGCTCATGACCGGCAACGAGCTGCTGCGCCTCCAGGCCACCCTGCAGGGCATCCCCCGGGCCGCGGCCGCATCGCGCGGGGCCGAGCTGCTAGAGCGGGTGGGGCTCACCGCCGCCGCCGACAAGCGGGTGAAGGCGTACTCGGGGGGCATGCGCCGCCGCCTCGACCTCGCCCTTGCCCTCATCCACCAGCCCCGGGTGCTGTTCCTCGACGAGCCCACCACCGGGCTCGACCCGACCTCGCGGATCGCCCTGTGGGAGGAGGTCCGCTACCTCAACCGGGGGCTCGGCACCACCGTGCTGCTCACCACCCAGTACCTCGAGGAGGCCGATCAGCTCGCCGGGCGCATCGCCATCATCGACGGGGGGCGCATCGTGCGCGAGGGCCGGCCCGCCGAGCTCAAGGCCCAGGTGGGGTCGCCCACCCTGCGGGTCGAGGTCGAGGCCAACGGCGAGCAGGACAAGGCCGCCGCCGTGCTGGCCGGCTTCGGCGAGGCCCGCCCCGCCGCCGACGGCGTGCTGGCGGTAGGCCTCGACGGCGGTGCCGCCAGCATGGCCGACGTGGTCCGAGCCCTCGACGACGTGGGCATCACCGTGGCCAGCATGGAGCTGCACACGCCCACCCTCGACGACGTGTTCGCCGACGCCACCGGCCGCCGCCTCGAGGGCGCCGCCGGCGACGGCGACGGAGACGACGGGGCGGGCTGATGGCGGCGTCGACGCTGGCCCAGACGGTCGCGCTGTCCCGGCGGTCGGTGGTCAACATCTGGCGCCAACCCCAGGTGTGGGTCCCCTCGCTGCTGTTCCCGCTGCTGTTCGCGGCGTTGAACTCGGCTGCGCTCGGCAAGGTCCCCGGGCAGCTGGCGGACCGCTTCGGCATCCACCCGTTCGGCCCCAACGACCGCTTCGTCGACTTCCTGTTCGTCGCCACCCTCACCCAGGGCGTGCTGTTCGGGTCGCTCAGCGGCGGCTCCGAGCTGGCCCAGGACATCGAGAGCGGCTTCTTCGACCGCCTCGTCACCACCCCCGTGGCCCGGGCGTCGATCCTCGTCGGCCGGCTGGCCGGCAGCGCCGCCCTCGGCGCCGTGCAGGCTCTGGTGTTCATAGGGATCTTCTTCGCCTTCGGCGCCCGGGTGGCCGGCGGAGCGGCCGGGGCGCTGGTGCTACCGGTGGCGGCCGCCCTCCTCGCCCTGGCTATCGGGGGGCTGGCCTGCGCCATGGCCATCCGGACCGGCTCGGTCGAAGCCGTGCAGGGCGCGTTCCCGTTGCTGTTCATCACCCTGTTCGTCAGCTCCGCGTTCTTCCCCACCGTGCTGATGAAGGGCTGGTACCGGGCGGTGGCCACCCACAACCCGCTCACCTACATGATCGACGGCATGCGTCACCAGGTGCTCTACGGCTTCGACGCCGGCCAGGCGGCACGGGCCGTCCTCGTGCCCGGTGCGCTGGCGGCGCTGGCCATCGGGCTGTGCCTGGTCACCCTGCGCTCCCGGCTGGCGAGCCGATGACCGCGGTCGGGCTGGAGCGGGGTCGCGCCGACCACGACAGCCTCCTCGGCGAGACCCGCACCTGGCCGGTGGTCGTGCAGTTGGCCCGGCGCAGCGTGGTGCTCATCACCCGGCTGCCCTCGGCCTTCATCCCCTCGGTGGTGTTCCCCGTCTTCTTGATCCTGGCCTTCAGCGGCTCGTTCAACGGGCTGAGGGGCGCCAACGCCTTCGACAACGCCATGTCGTGGTACGCGCCCCTGGCGGTGATCCAGGGCGCCGCCTTCGTCGGCGTCGGCGCCGGCTTCTCGGCCAACCGGGAGATCGAATCGGGCTTTTACGACCGCCTACTGCTGGCGCCCGCACCCACGGTGTCGCTGTTGCTCGGGCCGGCCCTGGCCACCGTGCTGCGGGCCCTCGTGCCGTTGGTGACGGTGATGGTGGTCGCCCTCCTCGGGGGGGCGGCGGTGCCCGGGGGTGCGCTCGGCTTCGCCACCCTCACCCTGGCGGCCATGGGCACCGCCCTCATCCACGCCTTCTGGTGCCTCGGCCTGGCCTACCGCTTCAAGAGCCAGCGGGCGGCGCCGGTCATGCAGATCGGCGTGTTCGTCACCAACTTCCTGGCCACCGCCCAGGTGCCGCTGCACCTGATGACGGGGTGGCTCCACAGCGTGGCCCGGGTCAACCCCATGACCAACGTGTTCCGGCTGGGAAGGGCCGGTTGGGTGGAGGACGTGCGCTGGGAGAACTGCTGGGGCGGCGTCCTCGCCCTGGCCGTGTTCATCTCCCTCTCGTTCTGGTTCGCGTGGCGGGGCCTGAAGCGCATGATCCCCTGACCGCGCTTCGCCGGGCGGCGCCGCTATCGGCGTTCTGGCTTGCACACCCGTCGCTATGGCGACCGTTGCGCAGGCCAGAAGGCGGTGGTGGGGGTGGTGAGGGTGGCGACGGCATCGGTCCACCACGCCCGCACGGCGGCGGTGGCGGGGGCCAGGCCGGCACCGTCCCGGAGGGCGGCGGCCACCAGGTCTAGGCGGGGGGCGAGGTCGAGGTGCTCACCGGGGCCGTCGTCGGCCACGAACGCCTCCGGTAGACCGGCCCGCCGGCGGAGGCCCTCGGCCTTGGCCCGGTAGTACGGGCTGGCGGCGGCCAGCACCGCCGGCACGCCGGCCGCGAGGGCGAACAGGGCGGCGTGGTACGAGTGGGCCGCCACCGCGTCGGCGCCGGCCATCACCCCGGCCAGGAGGCGAGGGTCGCGGCCGCACTCGAGCACCCGCCACCGGGCCCGCCGGCCCTTGTCCCCGGAGGCAAGGGCGGCCAGGGTGACCACCTCGGGGCTCCCGGCCTGGTGGTTGAGGGCGACGCCGAGAACGGCGAGGCCTCGCTCGGCGGCCACCGAGTCGGCCGCCGCCGCCCACCGCTCCAGGCCGGCCGGGTCGGTGCCCGCGTAGTCGGCATGGCGCACGGTGACGGCGAGGTAGCGGGCTCCGTCGGCAAGGCCGGCGGCATCGAGCGCGGCCCGCACCGAGCCGGGGTCGCAGGGGTCGAGCAGCAAGGCGTCGTCCCCTGTGACCGCCGCACCCGGGGCCAGCTCGGCCGACAGTTCGTCGCGCACCGACGCCCGTCGGGCGGCGGCGACCAGTGCCTCCACTCGGGCGCGGTCGCGGTCGTCGAGCGGGCCGAGGCCCTGGCCGGACACCACGAACGGCACCCCGGCGGCGGTGAGAGCGGCCGCCATCGCCGCCCGGGGCGCGACCAGGCCCTCGCTCCAGAGCGACGTGAGGCTGCCCCCACCCAGGAACAGCGCGCCGCCGTAGCCGGCCAGGTCGAGGTCGGGGTCGGTGGGTCCCGCCCGCACCGCCTCGGTCAAGGTGCCGGCCCACGCCGCGCCCGGCCCCAGCAGGGTGGGCTCCGGTCCGTCGGTGAGCACGTCGAGGTCGACGTCGGGCGCCAGGCGGCGGAGGTGGCCGAGGGCGGCCACGGTGATGGCGTCGTCGCCGAGGTTGGACACACCCCCCGGCGCCATCACCAGCAGCCGCCGTCGCTCTGACGCCGGCGCCGGGACGGCCATCCCCGTCGTCGTCCCCGTCGTGGTCGTCGGCACGGCGAGGTCGGGATGGACGGCGGCGGCGGCGGCCGTGGCCCAGAGGGGACCGACGGCCGGGTGGGCGGCGAAGGCGCCGATGGTCTCGGCCCGGACCCGGCCGTCGGGGTTCCACGTGCGCCGCACCCGCGCCGCGCCGATGCCGAGGTCGGGCACAGACAGGTGGAAGGCGCCGGCCAGGACCCGGTACCGGCCGGCGACCACCGGCACGAAGCCGATCAGCTCCCCGGCGCGGGCCAAACGGTGCACCAGCGCCCAGTCGTCGACGTGCTCGACCACGGGGTCGGTGGGCCAGCCGCCCAGGCGCCGGCAGCGGGCCACGTCGACCACCGCCATGGTGTCGACGTAGTTGAGCTCGGACCAGGGCGCGGCGACCGGTTCGTTGGAGAGGGCTCCGAGGGTTCGCCCGGTGGCGTCCTGGCGCAGCACCGTGCCGTAGGCGAAGGCGGCGTCGTAGCGGCGGGCCACCTGGTAGAGGGCCGCCACCCCGGCGGGAGCGGCCCGGTTGTCGGCGTCGAGTGAGAAGGCGTGGGAGGTGGCCACCGTGTGCAGGAGGGTGTTGCGGGCGCGGGCAAGGCCGAGGTTCGTGCGGGCCGAGATGGTCCGCACCCGGTGGTCGGCGGCGGCCAGGGCGGAGGCCACCGCCGCCGTCTCGTCGCTGGACGCGTCGTCCAGCACCAGCACCTCGCCCCGGGCGTCAGGGGCGAGACCGTCGAGCACGGCCAGGCCCGACCGCACCGCCTCGGCCAGCAGGCCGCCGTGGTTCCAGCAGATGGTGAGCACGCTGAGGCCGGGCCGCGGCGCCGGCGGCGGGCCGAGCTCGGCCGCCAGCCGGGCGGCCTCGGCGTCGCGGGCAGGGGTGGCCATCACCCGCTCGAGCACCCGGGCGTGGCCGTCGACCGCCGCCCGCACCCGGTGGATCTCGGCGCCGATGGCGGTGGCCCCGGCCCGGCCGTCGTCGCCCACCTGGCGCAGCCGTCCCTCGAGCTCGGCCATCCGGTCGGCCAGGGTGGCCAGCTCGGCGAGGGCCGTTCGGACGGCGGCGGCGAGCGCCTCCTGGTTGGTGTACAGCGACTCCACCCGCGAGGGCGTGGCCTTGACCCGCCCCGCGAACCCCCGGACCCGGTCAGGCACCAGCAGCCCGGGCCAGGTCGCGCTCGGACCACCCGGCCAGCACCAGGGCGGCCGCCTCGGCCAGCAGCGGTCCCACCGCATTGCCGCCGACGCCTGCGAGCGAGTCGAGGTCGACCACCAGTGGAGCGAGCGAGCGCGGGAGCCGGGGGCGCAGGGCGGCGGCCCGGTCGACCGGCATCACCTGCACCGGCAGGCAGCCGTGCTCGATGCTCTCCACCACCCGGAGGGGGTCGAGCGTCCCGTCGGACTGCCACCAGCAGCGCAACCGCGCCGATCGCAGCAACCGGGCCACCGCGGCGGTGCTCAGCACCGGCCCCGCCTCCACCGCCCACGCCACGCCGGCGAGGTAGCAGAGCCCCGGGCCCCAGAGCGCCTCGGCCCGCTCGGCCACGGCGGAGGGACCGGCCTCCCCCGTGCCGAGCGGGTCGGCCAGCTCGGCCAGCACCCACGGGTAGGGCCGCCCGGCGTTGCCGGCGACGGCGCGGCCCGCCTCATGCTGACGGCGGCGGGCGGGGCGCAGCGGCACCTGGCCCGCCTCCCAGCCCATCACCAGCGGACTTCGGTCCGCGGCCTCAGTGTCGGGCGGGGGCGGGCCGGCGGCGACGGCCGCGTCGACCCGGGCCCGCAGGCTGGGACCGGCCACCGCCCTGGTGTCGGGGGCGACCGGGCCCGGCGAGGCCGCCCGGCCGGGAAGGTGGGTGCGCCAGGCCTGGGCCAGGTCGTCCTCGGGGTCGACGCGGTCGAGCAGCTCGGCCACGAACACCGGCATGTCGGGCGGCGATGCCCGCCGCACGGCCTCGGCGGTGAGGGGGGCGTCGAAGGTGGGGCAGGCGTCGAGCGCCCCGACCAGGTGGAGGGCGGTCATCGTCCGCAGGCACTTGGCGCAGGTGCCGCAGTTGCGGGCCCGGCCGCCCTCCCAGCACACGAGCAGCGACGCCCGCGCCCCGTCGTCCGCGCCCACCAGCGCCGCCTTGGCCACCCGGTCGAGGCCGTCGAGGTGGTGCACGATCCTCACCGCGTCGCCGCCCCATAGGTGGTCGAGCTCGGGGTGGCTGCCCCACGGTGGGCCGATGCCGGCCACGTAGGACGCGGCGATGGACACCCGCGAGAGCCGGGGGGCGAGCAGCAGGGCCAGCCCGGCGAGGACGGCGCCGTGGGTGCGCGTCCAGTCGTCCAGGGGATCGAGCAGTCGGCGGACGTCGGTGGACAGCTCGAGCAGGGGCAGGCCGCGCTCGGCGGCCACCCGGCGGGTGGCGGCCAGGATGACGGCGTGCTCAGCGTCCGAGCGAGGCCGGTCGATGCCGGACACCGTGAGCAGGTGGGTGGGCGCCTCGGGCTGGTCGGCGAGGGCGAGCAGGCTGGCCCAGCTGTCGAGGCCGCGGGTGAAGAACAGGCCGTGACCCCGGTCCGGGTCGTCGGGGCGGGCGCCCGTGGCCGGCGCCTCCAGCGCGGGCACCGACCAGCCCCACCAGCCGGCCATGGCCTCGATGGCGGCCGTCGCTCCCGCCAGCACGGAGGGGACGACGGCGCCGCCGAAGGTGACGTCCTCGCCCACCACCGCGCCGACCACCGCCGCCACCGGCACGAACGGCGTGGCGGAGCTGTCCACCCGGCCCACCAGCGCCCGGGGCGCCGCCAGCTCCACGGTGGTGTCCGGGAAGGCGCCGGCCTCGCTCACGAAGCGGGCGGAGAGGGCCACCTCGTCGCCGGTCACGGCCACGGACGGCGGGTCGACGCGCATCGCCGGCCGACCCTACAAGTCCCCCCTCCCGGTACGGTGCGGCCGTGCCCACCGATGCCGACACCGAGGCGGTCGAGGCCCTCCTGGGCCGCCCCCCGGCGGCCGGCTTCGAGGTGGTCGTGCGGGCGGCCGGAGGCCGACCGGTGGTGATCCGCAACGCGCCGCTCCTCGAAGACGGCACCCCCATGCCCACCCGGTACTGGCTGGTGGGTGAGCCGGAGCGCACCGCCGTCAGCCGGATGGAGAGCGCCGGCGGGGTGGCCGCCGCCGAGGCCGCGGTGGGCCCCGACGCCGTGGCCGACGCCCTCGCCCGCTACGCCGCCGAGCGCGACGCCGCCCTGCCCGCCGCGCACCACGGCCACCGGCCCAGCGGCGGCGTGGCCGGCACCCGGCGGGGGGTCAAGTGCCTGCACGCCCACTACGCCTGGCACCTCGCCGGCGGCGATGACCCCGTCGGCCGGTGGGTGGCCGAGCGCCTGCCGGCGCCGGCGACCGGCGAGTACGAACGGGCATGACCGAGCCTCGGGTGGCGGCCATCGACGTCGGCACCAACTCCACCCGCCTCCTCATCGCCGAGGCCGACGGTGCCGGTGGCCTGCGGACCGTCCAGCGGCTCATGCGCATCACCCGCCTCGGCCAGGGGGTGGGTCGCACAGGCGTCCTCGCCCCCGAGGCCATGGAGCGCACGGTGACCGTGCTCGAGGAGTTCCGCAGGGAGATGGACCGAGCCGAGGTCGCCCCCGGCGCGGTGCGCATGACCGCCACGTCCGCCGCACGCGACGCCGGCGACCGCGATCTCTTCTTCGCCGCCGCCGAGGAGGCGGTCGGCGCCCGCCCCGAGCTGCTCAGCGGCGAGGACGAGGCCCGCCTCTCCTTCCGGGGTGCCACCAGCGGTCTACCGGCCAGCGACGGGCCCTTCCTCGTGTTCGACCTGGGGGGCGGGTCCACCGAGTTCGCCTTCGGCCCCACCGGCGGCGAGGCCGAGGCGGCCATCTCCATCGACGTGGGCTGCGTGCGCCTCACCGAGGCCTACCTCGAGCACGACCCGCCCTGGCCCGAGGAGCTGACCGCGGCCATCTCGATCACCTCCACCTGGCTCGACGACGTGGCCCGGGCCCTGCCGTCGGCGGCCGAGGCCGGCACCACCATCGGGCTGGCCGGAACGGTGAGCACGGTGGCGGCGGTGGAGCTCGGCCTCACCGGCGACGACCGGTCGCCGTTGCACCACTTCCGCCTGACCCGGGCGGCGGCCGAGGACGTCTTCCGCACCCTGGCCACCGAGGCCCGCGCCGACCGGGTGCACAACCCCGGCCTGGAGGAGGCCCGCGCCGACGTGATCGTGGGCGGCTGCTGCATCCTCGTGGCCATCCTGCGGTACTTCTCGCTCGAGGAGATCGTGGTGTCCGAGGCCGACATCCTCGACGGTCTGGCCCTCAGCCTCCTCTCCTGAGCGACGGCCGGGGCCGTCGGTAGTGTGCCGCCCGATGGAGCGACCGGTCGAGGATCACCCGGTGGTGTGGCGCCCGCCGCTCGACGGCACCACCAACGTGGAGCGGTTCATGGCCGCCGAGGGCATCGCTTCCTTCGACGAGCTGTCGGCCCGGTCCGTCGCCGAGCCGGAGTGGTTCTGGGATGCGGTGGTGAGGTTCCTGGGCCTTCCCTTCGCCACCCCCTACACCGCCGTGCTCGACACCAGAGCCGGCATCGCCTGGAGCCGCTGGTTCACGGGGGGCACCACCAACCTGGCGGCGGCCTGCGTCGACCGCTGGGCCGCCGCCACGCCGTCGGCCATCGCCGTGGTGTGGGAGGGCGAAGATGGCGAGAGCCGCGAGGTCACCTACGCCGCCTTGGCCGGCCAGGTCGATGCGGTGGCCGACCTCCTCGCCCGGCGCGGTGTGGGCGAGGGCGACGCGGTCGGCATCTTCCTGCCCATGGTCCCCGAGGTGGTGGTGGCGGCCATGGCGGTGGCCAAGCTCGGCGCCATCTTCCTTCCGATCTTCTCGGGCTACGGGGCCGACGCCGTGGCCGTGCGCCTGGCCGACGCCGGGGCCAAGGCGTTGGTGACGGCCGACGGGTTCCTCCGCCGGGGCGCCCGGGTGCCGATGCAGGACACCGCTCGGGCGGCGGCCGCCGCCGTGGCCACCGTGGAGACGGTGGTGGTGGTCCCCCGGCTGGGCCGCCTCGACGAGGGCGCCACCGTGTTGGTCGACGACCCCAACCCCTACGAGGCCCTGCTCTACCCGGACCACACCGGTGAGGAGGTGCCCACCCGGCCGGTCGACAGTGAGCACGCCCTCTTCCTGGCCTACACGTCGGGCACCACCGGCCCGCCCAAGGGGTCGGTGCACGTGCACGGTGGCTTCCTGGCCAAGATCGCCGAGGAGGCCGCCTTCCAGCTCGACGTGTCGGCCGGCGACCGCCTGTTCTGGTTCGCCGACTTCGGTTGGATCATGGGGCCGTGGGAGATCGTCGGCGCGCTGGCCAACGGCGCCACCGTCTGCCTCTACGAGGGGGCACCCGACTGGCCCGGACCGGGCCGGGTGTGGGACTACGTCGAGCGCCACCGGGTCACCGTGCTCGGCATCAGCCCCACCTTGATCCGGGCGTTGATGGCGGCGGGCGAGGAGCCGGTCAGGAGCCACGACCTGTCCACCCTGCGGATCCTCGGCTCCACCGGCGAGCCCTGGAACCTGGAGCCGTGGCGCTGGTTCTTCGAGGTGGTGGGGGGCAGTCGCTGCCCCGTGATCAACATCTCCGGCGGCACCGAGGTGGGCGCGTGCTTCCTGTCCCCCCATCCGGTGCAGCCCCTCACGCCGATGACGCTCGGCGGCCCCGCCCTGGGCATGGCCGTCGACGTCTTCGACGAGGATGGTCGCCCGGTGCGCGAGCAGGTCGGCGAGCTGGTCTGCACCAAGCCCTGGCCAGGAATGACGCGAGGCCTCTGGAAGGCGCCCGAGCGCTACCTGGCCACGTACTGGAGCCGGTGGCGCGACGTGTGGGTCCATGGCGACTGGGCGTCGATCGAGGGCGGGCAGTGGTACCTCCACGGCCGCAGCGACGACACCATCAAGGTGGCCGGCAAGCGCCTCGGGCCGGCGGAGGTGGAGTCGGCGCTGGTGTCGCATCCGGCGGTGCGGGAGGCGGCCGCCATCGGCGTGCCCGACGAGGTGAAGGGCGAGGCGCTGTGGGCCTACGTGGTGCTGGCCGCCGGGACCGAGCCCGGCGAGGCGCTGCGGGCCGAGTTGGTCGACGTGGTGAGCGAGCACCTCGGCCGGTCGTTCCGGCCCTCGGCCGTGCGCTTCGTCGCCGCCCTCCCCAAGACCCGGAGCGCCAAGGTGCTGCGCCGGGCCATCCGGGCCACCGCCCTCGGCACCGACCCCGGCGACCTGTCCTCCCTGGAGGACCCGGCCGCCGTCGACGCCATCCGGGACGCCCGCTGATGGAGGTTTCAACCCTGTTCGGCGGGCGCATCATGCTGCGGCCTCTGGTGGTGTCGGACTTCCCGGCGTGGCGCGAGGTGCGCACCCGCAACGCCGAGTGGCTCACCCGGTGGGAGCCCCAGCGCCTCGCCAACCAGCCCGACCCCAGCGTGGACCGCGACGCGTTCGCCGTGCGCTGCAGCGCCCGCCAACGCGAACGTCAGCTCGGCACGGGCTACGGGTTCGGCATCTTCGCCGACGGCGAGCTGTGCGGCGAGATCAACCTCTCGGCCGTGCAGCGGGGCCCGTTCCAGAGCGCCTACGTGGGCTACTGGGTGGACGAGGCCCGCGCCGGTCGCGGCTACGTGCCCGAAGCGGTGGTGGTGCTGGCGCGGTTCGCCTTCGACGACCTGCACCTGCACCGCATCCAGATCGCCATCATCCCGCGCAACGGCCCCAGCCGGCGCGTGGTGGAGAAGCTGGGGATCCGCGAGGAGGGCCTGGCCGTGCGCTATCTTGAGATCAACGGCGTGTGGGAGGACCACCTGCGCTTCGCCCTCACCACCGAGGAGTGGGCCGACCGCCGAGGCCAGCTCGAGCTCGACTGGCTGGCCACCCGCACCGAGTAGGCCCTCGCATTGGTGCGACAGCCTCGGGCTCAGCGGGAGCGGATGCGGGCCTGGAGGGCGGCTAGGCGCTCGGCGAAGGCCGGCTGGGCGAGCGACCACAGCTGCGGTTCGAGCTCGGCGTCCACCGCTTCCGCGTGGGTGGCCACGCCGGCCATGGCCCCGATGGTGGCCTTGGTGCGCACCACGAGGTCGCGTGGCGCGGCGGCGGCCCGGCCGGCCAGCTCGTGGGCGGTGGCGAGCAGGGCGTCGTCGTCCACGCATCGCCACACCAGGCCGCACCGCTCGGCCTCGGCCCCGTCGAGCACCTCGCCGAACAGCACCGCCGCCGCCGTCGACTGCGGACCGGCGATGCGGCGGAACATCCAGGTGTGGCCCCCGCCGGGGTGAAGGCCCAGCGCCAGGAAGCGGGTGTCGAACCGGGCCCGGCGGGCGGCCAGGCGCACATCGCACGCCAGGGCCAGGTTCATCCCCGCGCCGACGGCCGCGCCGTTCACCGCCGCCAGGGTCGGCAGCGGGCAGCGGGCCACCCGCAGGAAGCCCTCGTAGATCCGCCGCAACCCCTCCCGCTGGGACGAGCCGAGGTGCGAGAGGTCGGCGCCGGCGCAGAAGGCCGAGCCGGCGCCGGTGACCACTACCGCGCCGACGTCGCCGTCGGCCTCGAAGGCGTCGAAGGTCGCCTCCAGCTCCTCCACCATCGCCAGGGTGAGGGCGTTGCGGCGCTCGGGGTCGTCGAGGGTGACCAGCCCGACCCCGCCGCTCCTCTCCGAGCGGATCAGCGGATCAGCCGCCGTCGCCCTGTTGGCGGACCACTGCGGGGGAGTGGCGGAAGAAGGTCTCCACGTCTTCCTCGTAGCGGTACGCGGGCTCGGCGCCGACCGTGCGGCGCAAGCGGACCGTCTCTGCGAACGCCTCCACCGCTCCCGCCGACGTGTAGTCGTAGGTGAACCCGGCCTGCTTCAGCCGCCGGTTGTCGATGCCCCGGCCGTACTTCAACACCTCGATCAGCTCGGAGGGCAGGTCGACCCCGATGCGCCGCAGCGGCGCGGCGGCCAGGTTGGTGCCCACGAAGGGCATGGCGAAGGTGCGCTTGCCGCAGATCCGGGCCACCTCGCTCCACGGGAGCAGCCCGTCGCCGGCGACGTTGAAGATCCCGGGCACGTCCTCGCCCAGCACGAACAGCATGGCCCGCACCACGTCGTCCTCGTGCACGAACTGGATCCTGGGGTCGAACCCGAACACCGAGGGCACCAACGGAAGCTGCAGGGCCTTGGTGAGAGGCGTGGTGATGTCCCTGCCGACCACGTTCGAGAAGCGCAGCAGGGAGACCGACACGTGCGGGTTGTCGACCGCGAAGTCGCGCACGTAGCCCTCCACCTCCATCAGGCTGCGCTCCACCCGGCTGCGGGCGGGCGCCTTGCGGCGGTGGTCCTCCCGGCACCACACCGGGTCCTCGGGGGCGGCGCCGTAGACGAGGGCCGAGGACTTGACCACCACCGACCGCACGGTGCTCTCGGGCGTCGAGGCAGCGGCGAACAGGTTCATGGTGCCGATCACGTTGATCTCGTGCAGCGTGCGCCCCGACATCTGGGTGGAGTCGACGATGAGGAAGGTGTGGATGATCGTGTCGACCCGGGTGGCCTTCACGATGCGGGCGAGGATCGAGTAGTTCTCGTCGCTGCGCACGTACTCGGTGCGCTCCAGCTTCACCGACGGCTCTTCGCGGTCGAGGCCGATGATCACGTCGACGTCGGGGTCGGCCTCGAGGGCTTGGGCGACGCGGCCTCCCCAGAAGGTGCCGAGGCCGGTGACGAGGACCCGTCGTCCCATGTCTCCCCGTTCAGCCGAACCAGATCGAGCGGCGCTTCTTCAGCATCTCGTGCAGCGCCTCCTGGATCTGCTGGCGGATGGCTTCGGAGGCGTCCATTATCCGGCTCCGCGAGTAGCGGGGCTGATCGGGCGGCACGTCGAAGGTGACCGGGTCGAGCACCTTGAGCTTGAACTTGGCCGGGAAGTAGGCGAGCACGCCGAGCGGGCCGAGGGCGAGCATGTTGGCCGTGACCGGGAAGTACGGCACACCCAGCGCCCGGGCCATGGATGGGAGCTTGAACAGGATCGGCATGGACTCCTCGGCGCCGACCACGGCGATGGGCACGATGGGCACGCCGGCCCGCATGGCGATCTCCACGAACCCACCCCGGCCGAAGCGGCGGAGCCGGTAGCGCTCGCTGTAGGTCTTGGCCGTGCCCTTCGAGCCCTCGGGGAACACCAGCACGAGCTGGTCCTGCTCGCGCAGCAGCCGGTAGGCGTTGTCGGGGTGGGCCACCACGCCGCCGTTGCGGGCCCAGAGGGTGCCGACCACGGGGGCGCCCTTGAAGAAGTGGTCGGCCAGGCCGTACACCGGCCGGCCCAGCTCGGTCTCGATGCCGTGCATGATGGCGGGGGCGTCGGAGGGCACGGCACCGGCGTGGTTGGCGACGAGGAGGGCGCCGCCCTCGGTGGGGACCCGCTCCAGACCCTCCCACTCCACCCGGAACCAGTTGTCGTAGATGGGCTGGTAGACGCGGTGGGCCAGCTCGCGCATGTGCTGGCTGCGGCCCCACTCGTCGACGTCGCTGCGGCGGGGGTCGGGCAGCGGCTCGGGCTCCTCGGCGGGCGGAGGCAGCGACACCGGCACCAGCGCGCCCTTGGTCTTCACCTGCTGCTCGGGGCGTGCGGGCACGGCGGCATGATACGCGCCGCCGCGGAGCCCCTTCCAAGCCTCCGCGGGACGGTCACGGCGGCGCGGGACAATGCGGTGGTGACCACGACCGCGGCCCGTTTCACCGTGCCCGCCCTGCTCGGCGAGGCCCTCGACGGTTCGGCCCGCCCTTGCCCGGTCGATCCCGGGGAGCTGGCCGAGCTGCTCGCCTGGTTCCGGGCGGAGTGCGAGGCGGCGGTGGCCCGCAGCCCGGCCGACACCCGGCCCTTGCGGCTGCCGAAGGGCCGGGTCACCGACCTGCTGGCCTGCGAGCGGGGCGCCCTGGCCCGCCTGGGCGACGACGCCATGGGTGCGGCCCGGGCCCGGGGCCGCATCACCGACCTGCTGGTGGCCCAGCACGCCACCATCGGCCTAACCCCCGACGTGCGGGCCGACGTGCTCGACGCCCTCGGCGCCCTCGGGCCCGACGGGGCGCCGGTGCTGGGCTGGCTGGCCGGCGCCTCCGAGGAGGAGGCGGCCGAGCTGTGGCGCCACGCCGAGGTGGTGGCCGCCTGCCTGGCCGAGGGCTGGGGCGCGCTCGACCGGGCCTGGTGGCCGCGCTGCCAGGAGCGGGCCACCGTCGTGCTGGCCGGGGGCGCCCTGGTGCTCTCGGCCACCTTCGACCTCGTCGTTGGGGGCCCGCCCACCGATCGGCCGTGGGTGGTGGTGGAGGTGAAGTCGGGCCAGGTGTCGGACCGGCACCGCACCGACCTGCTCTGGTACGCGCTGGTCGCCGCCCTCCGCCACGGGCGCGCCCCCGCCTGGGTGGCCACCTGGACCGCGGCCGACGACGGGCTCGTGCCCCTGCCCGTCACCCTCGGCACCATCGAGGCCGCCGCCCACCGCGGTCTGGCTGCCCTGGACCGGTTGGTGGGCCTGGCCGCCGGCCGGGCGGCGGGGGTGACGCCCCACGCCGGCTGCGGCTGGTGCCCCGAGCTCGACCGCTGTGAGCCCGGCCTGGCCCGGGTCGCCGGCCTCGTGGACGGGCCCTGGCCAGGCGACGCCGCCGGGCTCGGGGAGTCGTGACCGGCGACCTCGCCGCCGGGGCCGAGTGGCGGGCGCGGGCCACCGCCCTGCTCGGGCCCATCACCGACAGGTTGGCGGTGCCCGCCGGGCGCAAGGTCCCGTACGGCGACCTGGTCCGCCTCGACGACCACGCCGTGCGCCGGGCGGGAGAGTGCCTCGCCTTCTCGGACGCCGACGCCGGGGAGGACTACGTCGAGTCGGCCGCCAACGCCCGCCGCCGGGTCGGGCTGGCCGTGCTGGCCGGCCTGCGCGACCGGCCCGGCCTCGACCCCGTCACCGCCTTCGACGAGGTGATGGCCGACCGTGCGCGCTGGTTCGGCGACCGCCTCGTGGATTGGCTCGACGGCCTCGGCCCGGGGGGCCGCGGGGCCCTGGCCGCCGAAGCGTGCGGGTACGCGGTGGCCGTCGCCGGGTGGGTGCCGCCGGCGCGCATGGGCGACGTGCGCATCAGCCGGCCCGGCGACTGGCTCGAGTGGGCGGTGCCGGGGAGGGCGCTGCGCGTGCGGGGCCGGTGCGACGCCATGACCCCGCGCCGCGGTGCCCGTCCCGCCGACCGGCGGCTGCTCGTGGTGGTGGGCGCGCTCGAGCGGGCAGAGATGGTGGCTGGTCACGCCGCCCTCGCCTACACCCTCACCACCGCCAGCCGGCCCCAGCGGGTCACCGTGCTGGCCCCCGCCGAGGGGAGGACCGCCTTCGCGGTGGACGACCACCTCCTGCTCGACGCGCTCGAGCGCCTCGGCGCCGCCGCCCAGGCGGCGGTGGCCGCCCGATTCGGGCCGCCGGCCCCCACCAGCCCCGGCCCGTGGTGCAACCGCTGCGGCCGCGCCGAGGAGTGCCCGGCGGGCGCCGAGTGGTCCGCCGACCGTCCCGTGCGCTTCGGGGGGCTCCTTCCCCTGCGCTGAGGCGCTCCGGGACCGGATCGCCGATGTCGTGGACGGAGAGAAGACATGTGGTTCTGTTCCACGTCGCGCCGAATATGGGGACCGCGACACCTCGCCGGGGAGCTACCAACCCTCGTTGTCGGCGAGTAACCGGCCCCATCGAGGGTTGTCACACCCCCCGGGGATGATGGGTGGCGATGGAAGCCACGTCAGTGCAGTTCGCCGCCGCCGCCCGAGCCCTCGGTGCCGCCGCCCGCCAGCGGGGCCTCACCGTGCCCGGCTTCCGCAGCCCGCCCCGGGTGAAGGGGGCCGAGCGCACGCTGCGGCGCACGCCGGGCGGCGCGGCCACGGTGGCCGTTCGCCTGCGGGGCCGGCCGTTCGCGGCCGTGGTGGCCGACATGGTGGAGGGCGTGGTGGTGGCCAACCGGCTCGACGGCACCGAGGCCACCCGCGTCCGCACCGCCCTGTGGGCGGCAGTCGCCGCGGCAGGAGGCGACGAGGTGCGCGCCGCCTGAGCAGGGTCGTCGAGCCGTCCAGCCCGCTGGCCCCTACCGTGGAGGCCCACCGCCCGGGTGGCGGAACAGGCAGACGCTGAGGGCTTAAACCCCTCTGGAGCGCAAGCTCCGTGTGGGTTCGACTCCCACCCCGGGCACCTCGTGCGAGGCGTCCTAGTGGGACACCCTCATCCGGGTCGTGTCCGTGAGCACCACTCCCTACGACGGGGGAGGGTCAGGCGTTGAGTGCCGTCCTTCGCTGAGGCGCCAGGTGAACATGACCTGATCGACAGGCTCTCGGCGGCCGCCGGCGGAGCGGTACGTGGCGACGCCGGCGGGGTTGGCGTCGTCGGTCAGCACCCAGACCTCGGTGCAGCCGGTGCGTCGGGCGTGGTCGACAAAGGCGCTGACCAACGACCTGCCGTACCCGCGGCCTCGGGCTGGTTCCACCACATCGAGGGCGTAGAGCAGCATCGTCCGTTCCCCGTCGGGATGAACGAGCTCGTGGCCGTAGACCCAGCCCAGCACGCCCGACTCGTCCTCGGCGACGAACAGCGCTGTGCCCGAGCGGCCGAGGAACGCCGTCGGGTCCAGGTCGCCGGTGGATCCGAAGACCCGGCAGGCCCGCTCCGCGACACCCTCGTCGCCGGCGACGAGCCGTCGAACCTCCACGCCTTTAGCCTGCCCGACGCCAGCCAACGACTACCTGCGGGCGAGGACGTAGACGACGGGCTGGAGCTTGCCGAGGAACTGGAAGACCTCCCAGTGGAGGTTGGCCTCGACGTGGTCGTAGATGTCCCGCCCGTGCCCGGTGATGATCTCGTCGCGCTGGCGGCGCAGCCGAGCGAGGCGCAGCAGCGCCCGTGACGCGGGCTGAGTGCGCTCCTCGGCATGCTCGCGCCACTCCGTGCCCACCACGCTCTTGTCCTCGATCTCGAGGCCCGTCCGCTGGAACGCCGCCTCGACGTACCCGGCGTCCAGGTTCGCCTCGATGTTGCCGAGGTGGCGCCGCATCATCTCGGCGTCGCGGCCGTCGAGGAGCTCGGTGGCAACGTCGTGTAGACGAGGAGGCGCGCGTTCGGCTTCACCACCCGGGCGAGTTCACCGAGGGCCCCGTCGAGGTCGTCCACCTGCTCGAGCACGTCCCGGCACCAGACGAGGTCGAACGAACCGTCCTCGTAGGGCAGGTCGTGCACGATGCCCTGGTGCACCGTGATCCGGCCGGCGAGGCCGGCGGCGTCGACCGCGGCGCGCGCCCGCTCCATGTGGATCCCGACCGGGTCGACGCCGACGCCTGTTACCTGGTTCGCCTCGACCAGCCGGATGAGGTGCTCCGCGTCGCGACACCCGGCGTCGAGGACGACGTCGCCGGGCTGGAGGTACCGGCCCGCGAGGTCGTGCAGCCAGTCCGGCCCCTTCGGGTCCAGGCTCACGTCGAGGCGTTGATACACGTCCCACGTCTCCGGGCCGTAGACGCGCGTGAGCCGGTCGAGGTTGGGGGGCGGCACGTTTCCAGCCTGCTACACGGCCTCCGGTGGGCGGGCGGTGAGCTGGACGAGGGGGATGGTTCGACCCAACTTGGTCGCATCGCGTCTATAGCTCGCGAAGGCGGGGAACACACGGTCGGCGAGCACCCACAACCTCGCCCGCTCAGCCTCGTCTTCCACCACTGTCGCCCGCATCGGGATGCCCGCGAACGTGACGTCCGGGTGAGCGCGGATGTTGTGGTACCACGCGGGGTGCCGGGCGCTACCGGCGTTGGACGCGGCGATGGTGACGCGGTCCCCGTCGTGGAAGTAGATGATGGCGTTGCGCCGGCGGGCGCCGCTCCTCGCCCCGCGGGTCTCGAGCACGGCGGTGGGGAACACGAGCGTGGTGGCGAAGCGGCCACGGGTCAGCCGCAGGAGCAGCGGGTCGAGCTTCCAGCTGACATGGTGCGATATGAACCGGGCCAGGCGGGTCGCGCTCAACGCCGCGTATGCGCGGACGACCGGCCCGGGCGGGCGGGTCGCATCGACGATCTTGAGCTCGGCAGCCACCCAAGGGCCCCTGTCGGTCGGTGATCAACGATTACTCGACGCCGCCGGCACGACAGTCATCGCAGGGGGTTTGAGGACTTCGGCGCCACCGGCACGACGCTCGAGAACGTTCGGGCAGAGGGAGCCGGAAAGCAACCGTCTCAGCCCAGACGATTCGGCGCCCGGACGGAGCCCGCCCCTCAGCGCAGGCGGGGCGCCGGGCCCGGCGCGCTGACCCCGTCAGCCTGCTGCCACTCGCCGCCGCGCAGCGCCCAGCTCATGCCGCAGGCCGAGCAGCGGACGGCTCGCTCGTCCGGCGTCCGCCGGCCGTCGGAGCGTAGGACGAGCACCGCTCCGCACCCTCGCGTCGGACAACCGGAACGGATCTCGACCATGACGATCATGTTTCGATGTGGTGACGGCCGATCCCTGTCGGCGAGCTCAACTTTCCGCGTCGAACCCCGCCGTGAGGACCAGCTCACGGTTGATGCGCTCCCTGTGGTCCTCAGCCATGGCGGTGCAGGGTAGAGGCCGGCGATGACCCGTCCCCGGCTGCTCGCCCTGGTCCTGGCGGGGGGCGCCGGTTCCCGCATGGGGGTCCTCACCGACGATCGGGCGAAGCCGACCCTGCCCTTCGGCGCCACGCACCGCCTCATCGACTTCCCTCTGACCAACTGCCGGATGAGCGGCATCGGCGACGTATGGGTCATCGAGCAGCACAACCCCCACTCCCTCATCGCCCACCTGGCCAACGGCCGGCCGTGGGACCTCGACCGGACCCTGGGCGGCTTCCGGATCCTGCACCCCTACACCGACGGCGCATCCGAGCAGTGGCACGAGGGCAACGCCCACGCCATCCACGTGCACCGCGACTTCATCCGCGAGTGCGACCCCACCCACGTCCTGGTGCTCAGCTCCGACCACGTCTACACCCTCGACTACCGCGATCTGCTCGACGCCCACGACGGCTCGGGTGCCGCGCTCACCGTCGTCACCACCGAGGTGGACGGCGACGCCTCCCGCTACGGCGTGGTGCAGGTCGAGGGTGACCGCGTGACCGGCTTCGCGTACAAGCCCGACGAGCCCAGCGGTTCGACGGTGACCACCGAGGTGTTCCTGTACGACACGACCACGTTGCTCGACGCCCTCGACGCGGTCGCGGCCGAGCACGGCGAGGAGGACATGGGCGACTTCGGCGAGCACCTCCTGCCGAGCCTGGTCGACGCCGGCCAGGTCGGTGCCTTCGAGCTGCCGGGCTACTGGCGCGACGTCGGAACCATCGACGCGTACTGGCAGGGCCACGCCGACCTGCTCGGCGACGACCCGGTCCTCGACCTGCACGACCCTTCCTGGCCGATCCTCGGCCGCCTCCAGTACCGGCCGGCCACCCATCTGCTCACCGGGGCCACGGTGGACGACGCCATCGTCGCTCCCGGCTCCGTGGTGCGGGGGTCGATCGTGCGCTCGGTGGTCGGCCCCGGCGTGGAGGTCGAGGCCGGCGCGACCATCGAGGACTCGGTGCTCATGGACGACGTGCACGTCGAAGCGGGAGCGGTGGTGCACCGGAGCATCATGGGGGACGGCGCCCGGGTCGGCCGTGACGCCGTGGTCGGCGCCTCCGACGGCGACATCACCGTCGTCGCCGCCCGGGCCCGGGTGGCGGCGGGCGCCACCGTCACCGGTGAGGTGAGAGCCGCCGACGAGCGGTCGTGAGCCTGGGCCGCCGCCCGCCCTCGCCGGGGCGCCCGGCGTGGCGGCGGCGCAGCTCCCGGTTCGAGGTGGCGGCCCGGCGCAGCACGGTGTCGCGGTAGCGCACCCCGCCCCGGCGGGCGCGGCTGGCCACCGCCACCCAGCTGGTGACGGCCCGCTCGGCCACCCACAACGGCGCCCACAGCGCGGCGGTGGCGGGGAAGACCCGCCGTCCGCCGCCCCGGCGCCGGCCCACCTCGGCCAGGACCACCGAGGCGCCGGCCCAGGCGGCCACCGCCCGCCGCCCGCCGGCCACGGCCGCGGGCGGGGCG
>JAUJNP010000025.1 GCA_030448105.1 Acidimicrobiales bacterium
AGCGACCTGCGGAAGGGATAAGCGCTGAAAGCATCTAAGCGCGAAGCTCGTTCCTAGATGAGGTTCCCCACTGGGTCAACCAGGTAAGGCCCGTGAGAGACCATCACGTTGATAGGCCGGAGGTGTAATCGTGGCGACACGTTCAGCCGACCGGTACTAATCGGCCGAGGGCTTGGATCGACGAACGATGTTCGTGCTCGCTATGGAGTCCTCGAGGGGTCGAGCGCCGATCGCCGGCGCTTCCGCTCGACAACAGTTTCGGTGGCCATGGCGGTGGGGTCACACCCGTTCCCATCCCGAACACGGCAGTTAAGCCCACCAGCGCCGATGGTACTTGGGGGGAGACCCCCTGGGAGAGTAGGACGCCGCCGGATTCCTCCTAGGGAGACGGGCCCCGCTCCGGCGGGGCCCGTCTTCGGCTTTGGCGCCGTTCCGGGATCGCCGGCCGCGGCGGTACGCTCGCGCCATGGCGTCGGAGGGTCGCGGTGCCCCCCGCCCCGGGGGAGGCGGCCGCCGAGGGGGGAAGCCCCCGTCTCCACCGGCCGCACGCGACCGCGGCGGCGCCCCGCGAAGCGAGGAGCGCGCCCGTCGAGGTGCGGGCCCTCCGCCGGATAGCCGAGCTCAGGCTGGCCGAGCCGCGGGTGGCGGCCGGTCCACGGAAGGCCAACGGCCCTCCCGGGGGCGGAACCCGGGCCGGCCGACCCCGGGCGGCGAGCCCGGTCCCGCCGGTTGGGGGGCGCTGGCCCGGCGGGGCGGGCGCACGGTGCGGGCGGTCGATGGGCGCGGTGGCTCGGCGCCGCCGCCCGTGCAAGGCCCGCCGGCACCCCGCGACGACGACGTGTGGGTGCGTGAGGCCGAGGTCCGCGACGAGGCGAAGGTCGCCGTCGCCCGGGGCGACACCCGCCGGGCTGGTCACCGACCTCCGCCCGTCGCTCAGGAGGCGACCAGGGCACGTCCGGCCGATCCCGCCGCCGCCGAGCTGGCTCGTGCCCTGCCCCCGGCCCGGGCGGCTCGGGCCCGCGCCCGCCTGAAGGAGGCGGCGAAGGCGTTCGACCGCGAGCAGTTCGCCGAGGCGCGCCGGCTGCTGCGCCCGCTGGTCCGGGAGGCCCCCTCGGCCGCCACCGGCCGGGAGCTGCTCGGGCTCACGTACTACCGCCTCGGCCAGTGGAAGCAGGCGGCGGCTGAGCTGGAGGCGTTCCGCGGCCTGACCGGCTCGACCGAGCAGCACCCCGTCCTGGCCGACTGCTACCGGGCCCTTGGGCGATGGCCGTTGGTGGAGGCGCTCTGGGAGGAGCTGCGGGAGGCCTCTCCGTCGGCCGCGCTCGTGGCCGAGGGTCGCATCGTCGCCGCCGGCGCTCTGGCCGACCGGGGACGCCTGCCCGAGGCGGTGGCCCTCCTCGAACGGGGCCACCGATCGACCAAGCGGGTACAGGCGCACCACCTGCGCCTGGCCTACGCCCTGGCCGACCTGCGGGAACGGGCCGGTGACCTGCCCGGCGCCCGGGAGCTCTTCGCCTGGGTGGGGGCGCAGGACCCCTCCTTCGCCGACGTCACCGAGCGCCGCGCCGCCCTGAGCTGAACCGCCGCCGGACCGGCCCGCCCTCCTGGCGGCGTGCTCGCCGCACGGCGCCGGCCAGGAGTGTCACAGGCCCTCGCTATGGTGGGTCCACCTTCCCCCCCGAACCTCGACGAGCGCAGGAGCGCGAGCGATGAACGTGGTGGTGTTGAGCGGGACGCTGTCCCGCGTGCCGGAGGGACGCGAACTGCCGTCAGGGTCCCGGTTGGTCAACTACGAGGTCACCGTGCCCCGCCCGGGGGAGCGGGCGGAATCCGTGCCGGTGGTGTGGGTCGACCCGCCCCAGGGGGCGGAAGCGATCGACGCCGGCGCCGAGGTGGTGGCGGTGGGGCGGATCCGGCGGCGGTTCTTCCGGACGGGGGGCGCCACCCAGAGCCGCACCGAGGTGGTGGCCGAGCTGGTGGTGCCGGTCAGCCGCAAGGCCGCCGTGCGCAAGGCGGTGGGACGGGTCGTGGCCGCCCTCGAGGACGCCGCGCCCCAGCGTTAGTGGGCGGGCGACGGGTCGGCCAAGATGGTGCCTTCTCCATCGCTTGCCAACAGGGACGGTTGCCGACCATGCACCAAGAGCAGTTCGACAAGGTCAGGGACGGGAAGGGCTTCATCGCCGCGCTGGACCAGAGCGGCGGGAGCACGCCCAAGGCCCTCAAGCTCTACGGGGTCGGCGAGGACCAGTACGACGGCGACGAAGAGATGTTCGACCGCGTCCACGAGATGCGGGCGCGCATCATCGCCAGCCCGAGCTTCACCGGCGACCGGGTGCTGGGGGCGATCCTTTTCGAGGACACCATCGATCGCCAGGTCGAGGGGCTCGACACGGGCGACTACCTGTGGTCGGTGAAGGGGGTGGTGCCCTTCCTGAAGGTCGACAAGGGCCTGGCCGAAGCGGCCGATGGTGCTCAGATGATGAAGCCCATCGACGGCCTCGACGCCCTGCTCGAGCGGGCCGTGGCCAAGGCCATGTTCGGCACCAAGATGCGGTCGGTGATCGCCGAGGCCGACCCGGCCGGGGTCCGGGCCGTGGTCGACCAGCAGTTCGAGATCGCCCAGCAGATCCTGGCCAGTGGCCTCGTACCCATCATCGAGCCCGAGGTCGACATCCACTGCCCCCAGAAGGCCGAGGCCGAGGAGCTGCTGAAGGCCGCCATCGTCGCCCACCTGGAGGGCGTCGCCGACGGCCAGCACGTGATGCTGAAGCTCACCCTCCCGGACGAGGACGGCTTCTACACCGACCTCATGGCCCACCCGAGGGTGCTGCGGGTGGTGGCCCTCTCCGGCGGCTACAGCCGCGACGACGCCAACGACCGCCTGGCCCGCAACCCGGGCCTGATCGCCAGCTTCTCACGGGCCCTCACCGAGGGTCTCAGCTTCCAGCAGGGCGACGACGAGTTCGACGCCGCCCTCGACCGATCGATCAAGAGCATCTACGAGGCCTCTATCACCTGACCGCTGGCGGTAACCTGAAGGTTCCCGTCAGCAAAGGGACACCCATGGCCGACACCGCGCAACGCACCGGCGATCACGATCCGGTCGAGCTCGACCGGATCATCATCCGCTTCGCCGGGGACTCCGGTGACGGCATGCAGCTCACCGGCGACCGCTTCACCAGCGCCAGCGCCGTGTTGGGCAACGACCTCGTCACCCTTCCCGACTTCCCGGCCGAGATCCGCGCCCCCGCCGGCACCCTGGCCGGGGTCTCGGCGTTCCAAGTCCACATCTCCGACCACGAGATCACCACCCCGGGCGACGCCCCCAACGTGCTGATCGCCATGAACCCGGCGGCGCTTCGGGCCGAGCTCCACCACCTCGAGGTGGGCGGCACCCTGATCGTCAACACCGACGCCTTCGACGACCGCAACCTCACCAAGGCCGGGTACCGATCGAGCCCCCTCACCGACGGCAGCCTTGACCGCTACACCGTCTATGAGGTGCCCATGACCACCGTCACCAAGGAGGCGGTGGCCGATCTCGGCGTCAAGCCCCGAGACGCGGAGCGCTCCAAGAACTTCTTCGCCCTCGGGCTGGTCACCTGGATGTACACCCGGCCGGTTGACCCCACCCTGTCGTGGATCGAAAACCGCTTCGCCAGCCGACCCCTGGTGCGCGACGCCAACGTGGCCGCCTTCAAGGCCGGCCACGCCTTCGGCGAGACCGCCGAGCTGTTCGACCACCCCTATGAGATCAAGCCCGCACACCTGGCGGCGGGCACCTACACCAACGTCAACGGCAACACCGCCCTGGCTTGGGGCCTGATCGCCGCCGGCCAGCTGGCCGGCCTGCCGATCTTCCTCGGCAGCTACCCGATCACCCCCGCCTCCGACATCCTCCACGAGCTGTCGCGCCACAAGGGCTTCGGGGTAAGAACCCTGCAGGCCGAGGACGAGATAGCCGGCATCGGGGCGGCCCTCGGTGCCGCCTTCGGTGGGCACCTGGGCATCACCACCACGAGCGGGCCCGGCATCGCCCTCAAGAGCGAGACCATGGGGTTGGCGGTCAGCCTCGAGCTGCCGCTGCTGGTCATCGACGTGCAGCGGGGCGGGCCGTCCACCGGGCTGCCCACCAAGACCGAGGCGGCCGACCTCCTGCAGGCGATGTACGGCCGCCACGGCGAATCCCCCATCCCGATCGTGGCCGCGTACTGCCCCTCGCACTGCTTCGACGCCGCCATCGAGGCCGCCCGCATCGCCTTGAAGTACCGGACGCCGGTGATGCTGCTCTCCGACGGGTACCTGGCCAACGGCAGCGAGCCGTGGCGGCTGCCCGACGTGAGCGAGCTGCCCGACATCTCCACCGCCTTCGCCACCGAGGCCAACCACACCGACGCCGACGGCAACGCCGAGTTCTGGCCCTACCTCCGCGACCCCGACACCCTGGCCCGGCCGTGGGCGGTGCCGGGCACCCCGGGGCTGATGCACCGCATCGGAGGCATCGAGAAGGAGGACGAGTCCGGCAACATCTCCTACGACCCGGCCAACCACGAGCGCATGGTCCACCTCCGGGCCGAGAAGGTGGCCGGCATCGCCGCCGACATCTCTCCGGTGGTCGTCGAGGGCGACGTTGCCGACGCCGAGATCCTGGTGCTGGGGTGGGGCTCCACCTGGGGGGCCATCGGGGGCGCGGTCGACCGCTGCCGGGCCAGGGGCCACAAGGTGGCCCGGGCGCACCTCGTGCACCTCAACCCGTTCCCCCGCAACCTCGGTGAGGTGCTGCGCCGCTACCCGCGGGTGGTTGTGCCCGAGATGAACCTGGGCCAGCTGGTCAAGCTGGTGCGGGCGGAGTACCTGGTCGACGCCCGCTCGGTCACCAAGGTGCGAGGCGTGCCCTTCACCGCCGGAGAGCTCGAAGCCGCCATCCTCAAGGAGATCGGATGATCAAAGACGACGATGCGAAGCATCGGCCCCTGGGGCGGGGGGTGGGGTCGGCGGACGTGACCGATGTGGCTGATGTGGCCGAGGTGGCGGTGGCCCCGCCCACCACCCGCAAGGACTGGACCAGCGACCAGGAGGTGCGCTGGTGCCCGGGGTGCGGGGACTACTCGATCCTCTCCGCGGTGCAGATGCTGATGCCGGACCTGGGCGTCCCCCGGGAGCGCACGGTGTTCGTGTCGGGCATCGGCTGCGCCGCCCGCTTCCCGTACTACATGAGCACCTACGGGATGCACTCCATCCACGGCCGGGCGCCCGCCATCGCCACCGGTCTGGCCATGGCCCGCGAGGACCTCGACGTGTGGATCGTCACCGGCGACGGCGACGCCCTCTCCATCGGCGGCAACCACCTGATCCACGCGCTGCGCCGCAACGTCGACCTCACCATCTTGTTGTTCAACAACCAGATCTACGGCCTGACCAAGGGCCAGTACTCGCCCACCAGCGAGCTGGGCAAGGTCACCAAGTCCACCCCGTTCGGCTCGCTCGACCAGCCGTTCAACCCGGTCAGCCTGGCCCTCGGGGCCGAGGCCACCTTCGTGGCCCGCACCCACGACATGGACCGGAACCACATGATGGAGGTGTTCCGCCGGGCCCATGACCACCGGGGGGCGGCCTTCGTCGAGGTGTACCAGAACTGCAACGTCTTCAACGACGGCGCCTTCGAGGCCGTCACCGCCAAGGCCAACCGCGAGTCGATGCTCATCCCGCTGGTCCACGGCCAGCCCATCTGCTTCGGGCCCGACGGCGAGAGGGGCGTGGTCCTCGACGGGCAGGGGCGGGCCCGCATCGTGGAGGTGGCCGACGTGGGGATCGGCAACATCCTCGTCCACGACGAGGCCCGGGAGGAGCCGGGGTTGGCGTTCATGCTCTCCCGCCTCACCGCCGGTCCCACCGAACCCACCCCCATCGGGGTGTTCCGGGCGGTGCAACGACCGGACTACGGCTCCGAGACCACCCGTCAGCTGGTGGCGGCCCAAGCCAACTCCAGCGCCGACCTGGCCGGGCTCCTGCACTCCCGACCCACCTGGGAGGTGTGAGGCCGGGCCGTCCTCGTTCTTCTAGCCGAGGGCGCGGAACACCACGCCGGTCTTGGGTTTGGGGGCGAAGAACGTGGTCTTGGCGGGCATGCGCTGCCCGTCGACGGCGTTGGCGGCGATCTGGGCCACGGTGGCCGGTCGCAACAGCACGCCGGCGTCAGCCTGGCCGCCGGCCACCGCCCGGGCCACGGCGTCGACCCCGTGCTGGTAGGTGACCGTCACGCCCGGCAGGTCGGCGAGGGCGGCGGCCAGGCGGGCACTGTCGAGGTCGGCCACGTCGTCGAAGGCGCCGGCCCGGGGGTGCAGAAGGGTGGCCAGCCCGGTGCGGCCGACCAGGGCAAGGGCGCCCTCGTCGGCCATGCGCGCCACCGCCTCCTCGGCGGCGGTGACGGTGGCACCGGGCTCGAACCAGCGGGCCAGGGCGTCGATGACGTCGGTCCCGCCGGGGACGCCGTGGAGGAGCCGGTGGATGGGCCGCACCGTGAGCTGGTCCTCGACCAGCTCCACCACGAAGGCCAGGGTGGCCTCGGCATCGCCGGAGTCGCCGGCGGCCCGGCGCTCGTCACGGTAGGCCAGGGCCGTCTCGTAGCGGTGGTGGCCGTCGGCGATCACCACCGGCGACCCACCCACCGCCTGGGCGATGGACGCCACCCGCTCGGGCTCGTCGACCCGCCAGACCCCGTGGTCAACGCCGTCGTCGTCGGTCCAGGCCGCCAACGGCGCCCCGCCCACCTCGAGCAGGTCCGAGAGGCCGTCGGTGAGCGACAGGCCCCAGATGGGCGAGAGGTTGGCCGCGGTGGCCCGCAGCAGGTCGAGGCGGTCACTGCGGGCCTTCGGGGTGGTGTGCTCGTGGGGGAGGATGCCCCCGTCGCCGGGCTCGCTGGGCCGGGACAGCGTCAGCGCGCCCATCACCCCCAGGGTCGTGGCGGGACGCCCGAGGTCGTCGGTGGAGCCCATCCGGTAGACCGTGAACGACGGTCGCTCGTCGGTGACCAGGGTGCCGTCGGACCGCCACCGGGCGAAGGTCTCCGCCGCCGCTTCGTAGCGGCGGGGGCCGTCGGCCTCGGTGGGCAGGTCGATGACCACGGCGTTGACCGGGCTGCGAGCCACCAGCGCCTCGCGCTCGACCGGGTCGATGACGTCGTAGGGCGGGGCGGTGACCTCCGCCGCCCGGAACCGGCTCAGGTCGTAGCGGATGCCGGGGAAGGGCTCGAAGCGGGGCACCCTGCCTGTCCTAGCAGAACGGTCTCTCGCCGCCCCTGGGCACAGCCCTGCGCCCGCTAGACACGGGCCGGTGACCTGGGCCCTCGACCTCGACGGGGTGGTGTGGCTGGGGGATCGGGAGATACCCGGAGCGGCGACCGCGGTGGCCCGCCTGCGGGCGTCGGGCCAGCAGGTGTGCTTCGTGACCAACAACTCCTCGGTACCCGCCGCCGACCAGGAGGCGAAGTTGGCGGCGATGGGCATCGAGGCCCGCGGCGCGGTGGTCACCTCGGCGGAGGTCACGGCCGACCTGGTGGCACCGGGCGAACGGGTGCTGTGCGTCGGCGGCCCGGGACTGGCCGGCGCCCTGGCCGGCCGGGGTGTCGAGGTGGTGGTGGACGGCGGCGCGGGCGCCACTGGCGCCGCTGGCGCGGGTGACGTGGACGCCGCTGGAGAGCTCGACGGCGCTGGCAAGTTCGACGCCGTGGTCGTCGGCTTCACCCGGGCCTTCGGCTACGAGGGCCTGCGCCGCGCGGTGGCGGCGGTCGCCGCTGGTGCCCGGCTCCTGGCCAGCAACGACGACGCCACCTTCCCGACGCCCACCGGTCCCATCCCCGGCGCCGGCGCCATCCTGGCCGGGATCGAGCGGGCCGCGGGTGTCCGGGCGGTGGTGGCGGGCAAGCCCAACCCCCCGATGGCCGAGCACCTGCGCCGTCGCTTCGGCCCGTCGGGGACGGTGGTGGGGGACCGCCCCGACACCGACGGCGCGCTGGCACGGGCGCTGGCCTGGCGGTTCGCGCTGGTCCTGAGCGGGGTGACGGCTGACGCCACTGGGCTGGCGCCGAGGCCGGACCTGGTGGCGCCTTCACTGGCCGCCCTGGCCGACCAGTTGGGCTGGCCGCCCTCGCCATCGATGCCGCAAGATCGCTAGCCGTTTGCCAGCACCACGTAGTGTGTGGGCATGGCACAGAACGACATCCTGAGGCGCTACCTGGACGCGGGGCTGGCGTTCACGGCCATGACCCAGTCGCGCGCAGAGGCGATCGTCAAGGACCTGATGCAGCAGGGGGAAGTCCAGACCGAGCAGGCGCAGTCGGTGGTGCGGGAGCTGGTGGACCGCAGCCGTCAGAACACTGAGCGGCTGCTGGAGCAGGTGCGCGACGAGGTGCGCGACCAGGTGACCAATCTGGGCCTTGCCACCCAGAACGACATCTCCCGGATCGAGAGCAAGCTCGACTCATTGGGCTCCCGGACGTCGGCGGCGGATGCGAGCACCGCGAGGAAGACGGCGGCGAAGAAGACGGCGGCCGATAAGACAGCGACGGCCAAGTCGACGGCGAAGAAGTCGACGGCGAAGAAGTCGACGGCGAAGAAGTCGACGG
>JAUJNP010000026.1 GCA_030448105.1 Acidimicrobiales bacterium
CCTCTACGCCACCCAGGGGGCCACCGAGCCGCCCACCTTCACCCTCTTCACCAACAAGGAGATCCCCGCCACGTACCTGCGTTACGTCGAGCGCCGGATCCGGGAGGCCTTCGACCTCGGCGCCACGCCGGTCAAGCTCAGGGTGCGCCCGCGCTAGGAGCGGACGTGTGGCCGGGAGGGCTCCGGGCCGGCGGGCCGGGCCGCCCGGTACCATCGCGGGCGCATGGACCAGCCGATCCTGGCGCTCGTCGCCGTGGCGTGTGGCCTCGCCACCGTGGTGTGGGCGCGGTCGGCTCGGCGCCTCCAACGGGTGCTGGGGCGCATCGAGTCCGAGCTGGGCGACGGCTCCGACGCGGTGGTGCTGGCCCGCTCGTCGTTCCGCAAGGAGGTGCACACCACCGTCCTCTACGCGGTGCTGACGGTCGCCTCCGCGGTGACCGCGGCCTCGCCGAGGCCGGCCACGGTGGTGGTGTTCGCCGCCGTCCTCGTGCCGGTGATCCTGTCGCTGGTGTCCGGGCGGGACTTCGTGCGGGAATCGCGCCTCGCCGAGGAGCGCTACAACCTCGAGCGCCGGGCGGAAGAGGTGCTCAACCAGGACCAGCTGGCCCCCCAACGATGGGCCGCGCGGTTGGCGCCCGCCGAGCTGCCCGACATCACCGGCTTCGAGGTGGGCAAGGTCTACAAGGCCGGCACCGGGCTGCTGGCCGGGGACTTCTACGACGTCTTCCGGGTGGCCCCGAACCGGGTGGCGGCGGTCATCGGCGACGTGACCGGCCACGGCATAGAGCCTTCCATCACCGCCCTCCAGGCCAAGTACCTGCTCCGGGTCTTCCTCCGCCAGTACCGCGACCCGGCCCAGGCGCTGGAGGAGCTGAACGACCGCATGTCGGCGCTGGAGCCGGGCGAGGAGTTCATCTCCCTCTGCGTGGTGATGTTCGACACCGAGGCCGGCACCCTGCGCTGGGCCTCGGCCGGGCACCCGACCGCCTGGCTCTGGCACGAGCGCGAGGTGCGCCCGCTGCGGGCCACGGGGCCGTTGCTCATGCTCGACCCCAAGGGCACCTACATCAGCCGGGAGATCCCCCTCGAACCCGGTGACCTCCTGCTGATGTACACCGACGGTCTCACCGAGGCCCGCAACGGAGACCAGTTCTACGGCGAGGAGCGGGTGGCCAACAGCCTGCGGCGAGACCCCGGTGTGGCCGCCGAGGTGCTCTGCAAGTCGTTGCTCGAGGGGGCCAAGGACTTCGCCAGCGGGACGCTGCTCGACGACGTGGCCATCCTCGCGCTGCGCCGGGCATGAGGCGGTGACGGGAACCACCGACGGTGCGGTCCCGCCCGCGCCCGGCCTCCCGGGGGAGGCCGCCGACGACGACGCCGCCCGGCTGGCTCGAGCGGCGGAACGGGCCCTGGCCGGCAACCTGGCCGCCGGCGGCGCCAAGCTGGCCGCCGCCGGCAAGCTCTTCGTCCGCCACCGCCTCGACCTGCTGCTCGACCCCGGGTCGTTCAGCGAGTTCGCCCTGCTGGCCAACGCCGCCGCCCCCGATCTTCCCGCCGACGGCGTGGTGACCGGGGTGGGCCGGGTGGACGGCCGCCCGGTGAGCGTGGTGGCCAACGACCCCACGGTCAAGGCCGGCTCGTGGGGAGCCCGCACCGTCGAGAAGATCGTGCGCCTCACCGAGGACGCGCTGCGCCACGAGCGGCCGGTGTTCTGGCTGGTCGACTCGGCCGGTGCCCGCATCACCGACCAGGTGCAGCTCTTCCCCGGCCGCCGCGGCGCGGGCCGCATCTTCTACAACCAGGTGCGGTTGTCGGGGCGGGTCCCCCAGATCTGCTGCCTGTTCGGACCGTCGGCGGCGGGTGGGGCCTACATCCCGAGCTTCTGCGACATCGTGATCATGGTGGAGGCCAACGCGTCGATGTACCTCGGGTCGCCCCGCATGGCCGAGATGGTGATCGGTGAGCGGACCACCCTGGAGGAGATGGGTGGGGCCCGGATGCACGCCACCGTCTCGGGTTGCGGCGACAACCTGGCGGTCGACGACGCCGACGCCATCGACCAGGCCCGGGCCTACTTCAGCTACATGCCCCAGACCTGGCGGGAGGACCCGCCCCGCTACCGCTCCGACCCCCCGGGCCGGCCCCTCGACGCCGACCTCGTGCCGGCCGAGGAGCGCGCCGCGTACGACATGCACGACCTGATCGACGGGTTGGTCGACGCCGAGAGCTTCTTCGAGGTGAAGCCGCTGTTCGCCCCGGAGCTGATCGTCGGACTGGCCCGCCTCGACGGCCGCCCGGTGGGAATCGTGGCCAACAACCCGGCGGTCAGGGGCGGGGTGCTGTTCGTCGACTCAGCCGACAAGGCGGCCCGGTTCGTGTGGTGTTGCGACGCCTTCAACCTGCCCCTCGTCTTCCTGGCCGACGTGCCCGGGTTCATGGTGGGCACCCAGGTGGAGGCGGAGGGGATCATCCGTCACGGCGCCAAGATGGTCACCGCCATCTCCGAGGCCACCGTGCCGAAGATCTGCGTGGTCGTGCGCAAGGCCTACGGTGCCGGGCTCTACGCCATGGCCGGGCCGGCCTTCGAGCCCGAGGCCACCCTCGCCCTGCCCACGGCCAAGATCGCGGTCATGGGCCCCGAGGCGGCGGTCAACGCCGTGTTCGCCAACCGGATCGCCGCCATCGAGGACCCGGTCGAGCGGGAGGCGTTCGTGGCCGAGCAGCGGGCGATCTACGAGGCCGACGTCGACCTCCTCCGGCTGGCCTCCGAGCTCGTGATCGACGCCGTCGTGGCGCCCGAGCACCTGCGGGACGAGTTGATCCGCCGGTTCGAGCTGGCCGCCCGCAAGGACCGGCACTTCTCCGAGCGCCGCCACGGCGTGCCCCCGGTGTGAGCCGGCACCCGCTGCCCGAACGGGTCGAGATCCGCGACGTCGGGCCCCGCGACGGCCTCCAGCCGGAAGCGCCCGTCTCCGTCGCCGACCGCATCCACCTGATCGACGCCCTCCAGGATGCCGGTGTCAAACGGATCGAGGTCGCTGCCTTCGTGTCGCCCCGCGCCGTGCCGGCCATGGCCGGAGCGGCCGACGTGCTGACCGGGCTGCGGCGGCGCCCCGGGGTCGCCTACGCCGCCCTCGTGCCGAACCTGAAGGGCGCGGAGCTGGCGCTGGCCGCCGGTGTCGACGAGCTCACCGTCACCATCTCGGTGTCCGAGGCCTACAACCAGAGCAACGTGAAGATGAGCACCGCCGAGTCCGAGGCGGTGGTCGCCGCCGTGTGCGCGCGGGCCGGCGCCGTCCCCGTCGACGCGGTGGTGTCCTGCGCGTTCGGGTCGCCCTACGAGGGCGACATCGCGCCCACCCGGGTGGCGGCGCTGGCGGCCCGGCTGCTCGCCTCCGGCTGCGCGCGGATCACCTGTGCCGATACCACGGGCATGGCCACCCCCCGCCGCGTCGACGAGCTGGTCGACGCCACCGGCCCCGACATCGGGCTGCACCTCCATGACACCCGGGGTACGGCCCTGGTCAACGCCTACGCCGGCTTGGAGCGCGGCGTCCGTCGTTTCGACACCGCGGTGGGCGGCCTCGGCGGGTCGCCGTTCGCGGCCGGCGCCGCCGGCAACCTGGCCACCGAGGACCTGGTGGCCCTGCTCGACGACCTGGGCGTGGCCACCGGCATCGACGTGGAGGCGCTGGTGGAGGTGGCTGCCCTCGTGGCCGAGATGGTCGACCACCCCGTGCCCGGCCGGGTGGCCACCGCCGGCCCCCTCACCCGGCGGGCCGCGCCGGACCGATGAGGGGCCCGCGCCGTGCCGTGGTGTGAGGAGTGCAGCCGCTTCTACAACCCCAGCTCGACGGCGCCCGACGGCACGTGCGTGCAGTGCGGCACCCTCATCGCCGAGCCGCCGGCGCCGGGGGAGGAGGAGGCGGCGGCCCGGGTGCCGTGGCACTTCTGGCTGCTGGTGGCCGCCCTGGCCGTCTACCTCGGCTGGCGGCTGCTCCAGGGGATCGCCTGGCTGGCCGCCCGGTTCTAGGCCGTGGTCGGCCATCCGGCGGGCGACGCGTCGGCGGCGTGGTCATTCGCCCGCGGGGTCGGGGGGAGGTCCGGCCCTCGCCGCCAGGGCGATGAGGCGGGCCAGCTCGGCGGCGTCGGCCCGGCCGGCGTCGTCACCCCCTCTACCCGCGCCATCGGCGACGAGTGGCTCGGTGAGGGCCGCCAGCGCGGCCAGGGTGACGCCGCGCTGCTCGGCGAGGGGATGGCCCGCCATCAGCTCGGCGAAGGCGGCGACGGTGGCGGCGAGGCGCAGGCCGGGGGCAGCGGCGTCGAAGCGGGAGGCGAGGTCGCGGCGCTCGATGACCACGTCCTGGCGCACCGCCTCACCGCTGCCCGGGGACGTGTGACGGAGGGTGACGGTTCCAAGGGCACCGTCGGCCCCCTCCACCAGGCGGACCTCGTAGAGCGCGGTGACGGTGTGGCCCGCTCCGAGCTCGCCGGCGTCGACGGTGCCGTCCTCGAAGCGGTCGTCGTCGATGGCACGGTTCTCGTAGCCCAGCAACCGGTACGAGGCCACCGTCTTCCGATCGAACGTGACCTGGGCCTTGGCGTCCTCGGCGACGACCGTGAGGGTGGAGGTGAGCCCGGTGGTGAAGAGCCGTTCCGCCTCCGCGTAGGTGTCGACGTAGCTGTAGAAGCCGTCACCGCGATCGGCCAGCTGCTCCATGAGGGCGTCGTTGTAGTTGCCCATGCCGTAGCCGACGGTCACCAGGTGGATACCGTTGCCGCTGGCCGAGGCGATGAGCTGGCTGAGCCCGCCGGCGTCGGGGGTGCCGACGTTGGCCACGCCGTCGGAGGCGACGATTCGGGGTCGGGCCGGTACCCCTCGGTGAGGAAGGTGCGGCCGACGGCGAAGGAACCAGTGTCGACGTCGAGCCCGAAGGTCGAGCGCGGGTCATCGCTTGTGGCGATGAACGGGTGCTCACCCGGGTCCACGAAGGTGTTGTCGTCGCCGAAGCCCGGCAGCTCGGGGTCGGGTCCCTGGGACCCCTCCTCGGTCGCGACGCGGCGTCCGCCCGTCGATGGCTCTACGCCGCCGCTGGAGTTGACGTTGGGCCCGTCCTCCACGGCCTCCTGGTACTCGTCGTAGTAGCGCCGGGGGTCCACATCGGTTCGCGGGCGCTTGGGCGTCGTCTCCGGCCCACCGCGGCTGCAGGCCGACACCGCGGTGGAGAGGAGGACCAGCAGGAGGAGGGCTCGCAGGGCTCGTCGCATGCCCCCTCCGACGGCAACCCTCGGCCGCCGGATCCCGCCTTGGGCCGTTGCGGGCCGCGGCTATCCTCGACCCGTACGGGCTGTGGCGCAGTTTGGTTAGCGCGCTTGACTGGGGGTCAAGAGGTCGGAGGTTCGAATCCTCTCAGCCCGACCGCAAAAGAGCAGGTCAGAGCCGGTCCGATGGGGCCGGCTCTTCTGCTTCCAGGGCCGATGGTCACTACCGGGTCACTACCGGCCATGTGCGAACCCGGTTCATGGTGGACACCGTGGCCCCGGTAGTTGGCTGACAGTTTCGGGACGCGGCCCCGGTACCTGGGCGACAGTGGCCCCGGTACCTGTCTGACACTCCCGTATCCACCTTTGGTCGGTGGCCACCTCTTTCGCTGTGGGTTGTTGTCGCCCGCAGATTCGGAGGAGGCCGTCGATGCTGGTGGAGCTGGGACTGGTGGAGCAGCGGTATCAGGCGGTGCTGGAGGTGCTCAACGACGCTGCGACGGTGGTCGACGTGGCCCGGCGTTATGGGGTGGCGCGCCAGACGGTGCACGAGTGGCTGGGCCGGTACGCGGGTGAGGGGCTGCGCGGGTTGGCTGATCGCAGCTCGAGGCCGGGGTCGTGCCCGCATCAGATGGACCCGGTGGTTGAGGCGGCGATCGTGGAGCTGCGCCGGGCGCATCCGGGGTGGGGGCCGCGCACGATCCTGTTCTGGCTCGAGCGTGATGGTGTGACGCCGTTGCCGGGACGCACCTCGGTGGAACGCTGTCTCATCCGCCACGGTCTCGTGACGCCCCAGGCTCGACGCCGCAGGCGCAGCGACTACAAGCGCTGGGAGCGCTCCCGGGCGATGGAGCTGTGGCAGATGGACATCGTCGGGGGCGTGCGTCTCGTTGACGGGGCCGAGGCGAAGATCGTCTCGGGCATCGACGACCACAGCCGCTTCGTCGTCTCGGCGCACGTCGTGGCCCGGGCGACGGCGCGTCCGGTGTGCGACGCGTTGGCGCTGGCGATGGGCCGCCACGGTGTGCCCGATCAGGTCCTCACTGACAACGGCAAGGTGTTCACCGCCCGGTTCGGGCCCGGACCGGGGCCGGTGCTCTTCGACCGGATCTGCAGAGAGAACGGCGTCACCCACATTCTGACTGCGCCCCGCTCGCCGACCACGACCGGCAAGATCGAACGCTGGCACAAGACGCTGCGCGCCGAGTTCCTCAACGGCAAGGTCTTCTCCTCGATCAACCACGCCCAGGGCGAGCTCGATGCCTGGGTGGCCCACTACAACTGCGAGCGGCCCCACCAGTCGATCGGAGGAGTCCCACCCGCCGACCGGTTCCGGCTCGCCACGCCCCGACCTGGTCCCAGCGACACCGTCGAGCCCGAGGAGCTGGGTTTCACCGAGGCGGCCACGACGCGGCGGGTCAGCACCAAGGGAACGATCAGCTTCGCCGCTGCCAGCTACAAGGCCGGCGTGTGGCTGGCTGGCCAGACCGTCGAGGTCGTCTGTGAGGGCGGGCTCGTGCAGCTGCATCACCGGGGCGTGCTCGTCGCCACCCACGCCCGACGCCACGCACCCCACAAGCAAGACGCCGGCCTGGCCCGGGGCCGTCGACTGCCGCCGGCATCGACGTCGGTGACCGCCGCGTCGGTGACCCGCAAGGTCGACTCTTCCGGCAACGTGTCCTTCGCCGGCACCAGCTATCGGGTCGGCTCGACGTACCGGCGCCGCCAAGTCCAAGTGGCAGTCGTCGGTGACACCGTCGAGATCAGCGTCGGCAACGAGCTCATCCGCTCCCACCCGCTGCGCCACGACCGCACTCGCGAGCACGGCGCCCTCGCCAACCCCGGCGGCCGACCCCACCGCATCAACGCCGCCTAAGCCACGCACCGAGGGTTCGAAGTGTCAGGCAGATACCGGGGTCAAAGTGTCAGGCGGGTACCGGGGCTTGACAGTCACTACCGGCCAGGAACGGGAAGAGGGAGACGACAATGACCGACAAACAACAACCGCGACGAGCCCACCCTCGCCGAGCGGGTGGCGTGGCTCGAGCTGCAGCTCGCAGCCATGCGGGAGGAGGTGCGGACCCGGCGCCTGGTGGTCACCGAGGAGGACGGCTTCGAGCGCGTCGTGGCCCAAACCGAGTACGGCACCGGCGTCCTCCGGGTGAGGGGCCGGACGGTCCGCGGCGACGATGGGGTCGAGCGGGAGGCCTCCGTCGAGATGTACGTCGACGACGGTGGGTCCTCCGTGCCTGGATCGGGAGTGGCAGCGTGGGCCGGCGGCAACCCGGCGGCGTCCATGGACTCCGGTGGG
>JAUJNP010000027.1 GCA_030448105.1 Acidimicrobiales bacterium
TCGAAGACGGCCGCCCCGGCGCCGTGCCGGCATAGGCGGCCCAGCCGTGACTTAATGGCGAGCCGCGTCCTTGAAACCGCCCGCCTTGTAGCACAGGTCACCCCGCACCCTGGCAGTGAACCGCGTCGTGCCCGACACCGCCTCGGACCGCCCCAACGCACCCCCCGCCTCCTCCAGCCGGCCCCGCTTCAGCTGAACCTCAGCGAGGTGGGTGAGCGCCATCGCGTGCCTCGGCGAGCGGCTCAGCACCCCTTCAAGGGCGATCACCGCACCATCGAGATCCCCCGACCGCTTCAGCCCAAGCGCGTCATCAAGGCCCGACGTCGACACCCGCCGAGCCTACCGACCTGCGCCAAACAGAAGCAGTAGGCCCCATGGCGCCGGCCGCTGAGCCTGCAACGCGGATCAACGCACAAATCCTGAACGGCCACGGTCGAGCCTCCGCCACCCCGAACATGGTCGACGGCCGAACATCCCTTGTGCGACCCGGCCACTCCCCGACTCGTCGACTCTCGAGGCGTGCCGGGCATGCCATCGCGTTCCCCCGTTGTAGGTCCAACCCGGCCGACGCCAAACATCTCCGAGCCGTGCTGCAAGCGGCTTGGGGTCGAGGGGTGTCGGGCTCGACCCGCGGCCGAGCAGGTCGGCTACCCCCTCAGGATCTGCACGGATCCGGTCCCGGTACTCGAGCCGGTCGACCCACCGGGCTGGGATCGCCTGACTCCCCGTGACGGACGCCGAGGAGCCCGCCGGCCACCGCCCGGTGGTGTCGGCGTCGCCGCCGAGGTTGACGATCTCGATCAGGACGTCCTCCAGGGTGCCGGGCTGGCAGATGGCCCACACGGCCACCTGCAGGTGCCGAGGACGTAGCCGGAGGTGTCGAGCTTCTCCGCTGGGAGGGTGGCCACCGCGGCGTCGGAAGGACTTGGCGGACCTCGACGCCGTCGACGAGGTGGGCGACGAGGTTCTCTCAGGGTGCCGTCACCGTCCGCGGGCTGGGTCGGCTTGATCACCCGCACTTCTACCCCTCCCGGGGTGCTTTCAGGGGCACAGCGGGGGCCTGAGCGGGGCTGTTTTGGTCGAGCCGGTCGATCAGAGCCTGTTCGGGGGCCTCTGAGGGGGCGGCGACCACTCCGTGGCATCGGGCCGGGGGCGGCGGTCCGGCTCAGGGGGGTGCTTAGGGTCGGTCGGGGCGTTGTGTTGGCGGGGCGAATACGACGACGGGCACGACGCACTCCTCGAGCGTGGTGCCTCCGTGGACGTAGCGGCCCTCCGGGCCGCGACCCCAGTGCGGGTTCTCGCGGAAGCCGTGGTCGGCGAGCAGGACGAGGGGGATGCTGTGGGGCAGCGCGGTGAGCGACGGGATGACGCGGCGTTGCAGGCTGGTGGTGGCTTCGTCGAGCAGCGCCGCCAATTCGACGGAGGTGTGGTGGAGGCGTTCGTCGGCGCCGGCGGCGACGGCCACCGAGATCGGTGGTCCGGAGGCCCAGAGGGCTCGCAGCTCGGCGGTGCGGTCGTCGCGGTCGGCGCTGCGGAGGATCGTCGCTTCGTAGCCGAGGTGGGCGAAGGGCGCCTGTTCGGGGCCGGGTGAGGGCGGGGTCGAGCCGGCGGGGATGGGCCGGCCCAGGGCCAGGGCGGCCATGGCTTCGGCTGTGCGGGTGGGCTGGGGCACGACGGCCCAGTGGCGGTGGACCGATCGTCCGGGGAGGGCGTCACCGAGTAGCGGGATGACATGGCCGGCCAGGTCGGCTCGCATGGCGTCGATGAGCAGGACGGCGACGCGCCCGTTGGCGGCCAGCAGGGGTGCCACGATCGCCTGGCCGACTTCCCAGATCCGGAGGCACCCGGCGAAGTCGTCGGCGGCGGCCTCACCGAACACGTCGTTGACCCGTTGGAGGAGGCGGGCTGCTCCGGCGCGGAACTGCTCGGCTGCTTCCGCCGCCACGAGGCCCCCGGCGGCGCAGGCCAGCTCGGCCCGGCTGATCAGTTCGGGGACCGGCGCCTGGTGGGACGGGTAGAGGTCACTGACCAGGGAAGGGACGGCCAGTCCGGCGAGGCGGTGTTCGATGGCGGCCAGGTGCCCGGCGGCGTCGGCCAGGTGCACGAGCGGTTCCATCTCCGCGTCGGTGAGGAGCGGATGGTGCCTGGCTACCTCGCGGATGTCCTTCAGCTCGGATGTGAGTTGCCAGTCGCCGGCCAGCTGGCGGACGAGGTGGGTGGCGGCGAGGCGCACGGGGTGACCGAAGAGCCGCTCGCCCATCAGCACCGCCGCCACCTGGGTCCCGGTTCGTGACGGAAGGCCGAGGGCGGTGGCTACCCGGTCGCCGAGGACGCTGGACTCGGTGATCCGCCCGTCCAGGGCGGCCAGCTCGGCGACGGCGGCCGGCTCGGCCAGCAGAGCCTTGGCGGCGGCCGCCACCCGCCCGTGGTCGGCCACCAGGTCGGCGGGCAACCACGGCGGCGGCGCCGGCCGGTCACCCCACCATGCGGCCAACCAGAAGGCGTCGGCCGCCTCGTGCGCCGGGAGGAGGGCGGCCACCCCCGGGAACCGCTCGTGCAGCAGGGCGACGGTGGCGCCCGCCGCGGTCTGTCGTGTGTCCGATGGTGCCGCGTGGCGGCCCGCGGCGTCGGAGCTGTCGAGGACCTCGACGAACCCGCCGTGGGGCACGTCGCCGGCAGGGTCCACCCAGTGGGCCAGCAGCTCGAGGATGCGCCGCTTGGTGTAGCGGCGCCCGATGAGGTCCTCGCGCAGGGTCGCCAGGTCCCGGGTGACGATGAGCTGGGCACCGGTCAGGACCGACCCGACCACGGTCGGAAGCTCTCCGTCGAGCAGCCGGGCCAGCACGGCAAGATCGGGATCGGCCGGGGCCGTTCCCGACGCCGACGTGGCCATCGTCACCAGGTGGGCGAGGTCGTCGGCCAGCTCGCGGCGGCCGAGGGTGGCCAGGTCGCCGGTGGCCTCCTCCAGGCGTTCGCTCACGTCGGGGCGGGCCAACTCCTCGAGGTACTGGGCCACGCCTCGTTGGGTCACCGACAGGATCGAGTCCCGGTCCAGCTCGGGTAGCCGGTCGCCGAGGGCGAGGCCGCACGCGCAGCGGGGCTTCCACGCCAGTTCGATGTCGACTCGTCGCCGGCAGGGGGTGGGCACCGCCCCGGCCAGGATCCGGTCGACCTTCACCCGGTCGTCGGGAACGGCTATGGCCCCGATGGTCGAGAGGCGGGCCAGGGACCGGTAGGCGGGGTCGGTTCTGATCTGGTCCACCTCCTTGGGGCTGACCGCTGCGTAGTAGCGGTCGTGGGCGTCCTGGTAGGCGGCGACGTAGGTGCTGCGAAGTTCCCGGTTGGCGGCGAAAAGGTCGCCGATGCGGTCCTCGGCGGCCAAGCAGAGCGCGGCCTGGGTGAGCCGGAGGGCGGCCTGGTGGCGTGCGGCGAGCGTCTCATCGTCGGCCGGGATCGTGAGGTCGGGGTGGGTGAGGTAGGCGGCCGCCTCCTCAACCCGGCGCAGGTCGTCGCGCACGAACCGGGCCACTGCGCCGAGGCGCCGGGCCGCGGCGAACAGGGCCGGCCCGTCGGGGATCGAGGCCACCAGGCGGCGGAGTCCGGCGGGTGCGGGGGCCGTCGGCGGGCAGGACTCGAGGAGGTCACCGAGGAGGGACACGTCATCGAGTGCGGGGCCGGGGTCGGCGCCGCCCAGGGCGGGGACATCACCGAAGCGGGCCAGGCCGTCTCGGACCTGGGCCAGTTCCTCGCGGCGGGCGTCGAGCCACGCCTTGGCCTGCTCCCATGCGTTGCGCTGGGTGCCCGCCGTCCACGGGTCGAACGGTCCGGCCCCGACGATGGGGACCAGGTCGGCCGCCGCGGCCCGCGTGGCCGGGTCCACCAGTTCGCCGGCGCCGAGGCGGTCGGTGGGGGCGACGGCCAGGAACGGGACGTCGAGCCGCTTCCGGCCCCTCCAGGCTTCGATCAGGCCGGCCTGGACACAGGCCGGCCTGGACACCGGCGTCGAGGACGAGGACGACCTCGGGTTCGGTGAGCCCGACGGGTCCTTCGGCCAGCGCGGCGGCGACGTCGACCGCCGGGACGCGCTGGCCGTCACCGACCAGCCGCAACGTCTCCGCCACCGCCGGGCTGCGGCCCGGGTCGGGGGAAACGGTGACGCCGTCGGCCCGGAGCCGGGCCAGGCCCAACGGGACCAGGTAACCCTCGATGAGCGGGCGGAGTCGGCCCCGGGTCACCGCCGCCGCGCCCAGGCGTCCCTCGGCCACGACGTCCTGGATGAGCTGGCGGACGATCCGTTCGCCGACCAGCTCACCTCGCGGTGCCATCGCGCCGTGGCGGGGGTGGAGGCCGGATAGGAGAGGATCGGCCAGCCGGGCCAGCTGACGCTCGAACGGCAGGCCAGCCAGCGACGGAAGGTCGACGCCCGCAGCCCCCGTCGGGTAGTGGACCTGGCCGTCGAAGTAGGCCCGTCGCAGGATCTCCCGGGCCACCGCCACGTCGGCGTCGGCGGCCCGCTCGAGCACCTCGACCAGGTCGCCCCGGCCCTCGGCGCGGGCCGAGGTGAGGACCAGCCGGCGGGCGTGGACGGTGAGCAGCGCATCGGCTTCCTCGGGCCGCAGCCCGTCGGGAACCCAGATGGCCAGTCGGTCGGTGGCCCCGACCAGCGACCCGGCCCGCTCGGCCGCGGCCTGAGCCTCGTCCAGCTCGATCTCGCCGATCAGCACGCACCCCGCCGCCCGGACAGTCCGGGCCTGCTCCACCGACCGGGAGGCCTCCTGGGCGTCCAGTTCGAGGATCCGGGCGGTGGCCACGACGACGGTTCGCAGCGTGTTCTGCCACAGGATCTCGCGGCGGGAGGTGCCGACCTCGCCCAGCAGCTGCAGGGGCAGCACGGCCGACGAGCCGAGCTCGACCAGTGTGGCCACCAGGCGCCGGTCACCGGGCGCCACCTCGGCCCGGGCCTGGGCCAGCCTGGTGGCAGCCACCAGGGCTGCGTCCGCCTCCGGCTCGACGGCGTAGGTCGCCGGCGGACCCGGCTTGGCCACCACGTACGCCCCCCGGTCAACGAGCGGGCCGAGGATCGCCTGTTCCAAATAGGCGGTGTTGACCGTCAGGTCCAGGTCGCTCACCCGGACCAGCAGCATGAACGCCAACTCGGCTGCGGTCCGCGGCCGCTCCAGCGGTGACGCGGCCAGCAGGCACAGCAGCTTCACGGCCCGCACGGCCAGGTCCCGGTCGGCGGCGTCGACCAGCTCCTCGGCCGCCCGCTCGTAGTAGGGCACGACCCGGTCGGCCAGGCGGGCGCTCTCACTGCGCTCGGCCAGCCGGCCCCGGAAGTGGTCAAACACCTCGTCGGGCGTGACCAGCCGGTCGTAACCGCGGTCGAGGCTGCCCCGCAGGCGCCCGCAGACGAAGTCGACGACACCCCGCTGCTGAGACAGCAAGAACCGCAACCCCTCGAGCACCGTGAGGGTGTCGGGGTGCAGCGGGTAGGCCCGGGCGAAACGGTCGCGGTCGACGCGACTCTCGGGGAAAGCTGCGGCGAGTTCGCTCCACGCCTGGTCCATCCACCGTTCGGCTCCGGGGTGCAGGCGCACCAGCCGGCCCCGGACGAGGTCCTCGACGTGACGCATCGACAGCGCCAGGCTCGGGCCGTACCGGTCACGGATCCGGGCCAGCTCGCGCTGGCTGACGTTGGCGACCTCCTCGATGTTCTCCTGGAGCGCGCCGACCACGACCACCGGTCGGGTCCGGGCCCACTCGCCGAGGAACTGCAGGAACCGCAGGTCCTCGGTGAGCGGGGGGCCCTGCTTGGCCCGCAGGAACTCGCTCAGCTCATCCAGCAGCACCACCATGCCGGCATGGCCAGCGTCCAACGCCGCCCCCAGGACGGCCTCCCACGCGGCCAGGCGGTCCTGGCCACCGGCGCCGACCCCGGCAGGACCGGTGCGGCCGAGGGCCCGCCACGCCCGCTCCGCCAGCACGTCCTCCAACGCCGCCTGGGCCCGGTACTCGACCAGCGGCACGGCCACGGCCAACGACGGCCGCGCCGCCCGGACCAGCTCGCCCAGCCTCCCGTCCCACCCCGGCCCGCCGACCGGCGCCGCCGGCCGGGCCAGCAACTCACCGACCGCAGCCAGGAAATGGGACTTGCCAGACCCGAACGGGCCCACGACGAAGTAGCCGCCGCCGGTGGCACCGGCCGCGGCCTGCAGCACCGCCGTGAGGCTGACCGCCACGTCGCCGGTGAGCACGAGCTGGGCGAGGCGGCCGCCGGTGCCGTCGAGCCGGACGACGGTGTCGACATCGGCGACCTCGATCAGCTCGGCCAGCGTCGGTCCGGCACCGCCGTCAGAGGTCACGGCGCGCCGTCGACCGGTGGGAGCTTGCGTAACGCCCCGTAAAAGGCCCCCCGCCGGCTACCGGCCCGTGGCAACGCCTCCTCCAGGGCGACCCGCAGCTCCTCCCACGCCTCCCGCTGACGCTGCAGGCTGACATACGAGCTGAACACGAAGCGGTCCTCGGGATCGGCCGCCAAACAGCCGCGCAGGACGGCGGCCGCCTCGTCGAGCTTCCCCGCCTTCCGCAACGCGAAGCCCTGTTGCTTACGGGCGTACAGGTCGCCGGCGTCGGCCCGCTGCCCCCAGGCCTGGGCAGCCTCCTCCGGGTCGCCCTGTGCGCCGCGCAGCCTGGCCAGCACGCCGACAAGATGCTTGTTGTCCCGCCCGGTGGTCCGCAGCAGCACCTGGATCTCCCGCTCCTGACGCTCCGGCGGGAGGCGCCCCAGTCGGGCCTCCACCAACTTGGCGTAGGCCCACTGGTCATCTGGTGCCCGCTCATGGGCCCGGGCGTACATCGCCTCGGCATCATCCAGTCGCTGCTCGCGCAGAGCAACGTCGCCGAGCACAACCCACGGCTGCGGCGACTCCGGCTCCCGCTCAGCCGCCTGCGCCGCCGCCCCCCGGGCGCCTTCCAGGTCACCGGCCCGGAGCCTGCACCGGGCCAGCTGCACCAAAAGCCAGCCGGTCTCGTCCCCCAGTGCCACCGCGTCCTGGTAATGACGAGCCGCGTCCTTGAAGCCGCCCGCCTTGTAGCACAGGTCACCCCGCACCCTGGCAGTGAACCGCGTCGTGCCCGACACCGCCTCGGCCCGCTCCAACGCACCCCCCGCCTCCTCCAACCTGCCCCGCTTCAGCTGAACCTCGGCGAGATGGGTGAGCGCCATCGCGTGGGACGGCGACCGGCTCAGCACGCCTTCAAGGGCGATCACCGCACCATCGAGATCCCCCGACCGCTTCAGCCGAAGCGCGTCATCGAGGCCCGACGTCGACACCCGCCGAGCCTACCGACCCGCGGCAAACAGAACAGCAAGACCCCGACCCTCACCGCTGAGCCTGCAACACGGACCGATGCACAATCCGGAACGTCCCCTGGGGCTTTGCAGGAGCCGTCTAGCGTGGCCTCGGGAACGCCTGGGGGGTGGGATGCCGACGATCCTCGAGAAGCCACCGGGCTATGTGGC
>JAUJNP010000028.1:0-1329 GCA_030448105.1 Acidimicrobiales bacterium
CTCCCGCACCGCCGAGCGGGGCCGGTAGGTGATGACGTTGGCCACCTGGGCGGCGCGGTCGCGCCCGTAGCGGCGGTAGACCTCCTGGATGACCTCCTCCCGGCGCTCGCTCTCGATGTCGACGTCGATGTCGGGGGGCCCGTCGCGCTCGGGCGACAAGAAGCGCTCGAACAGCAGGCCCAGGCCAACGGCGTCGGCGTTGGTGATGCCGAGCGCGTAGCACACCGCCGAGTTGGCCGCCGAGCCCCGGCCCTGGCAGTAGATGTCGCAGCGCCGGCAGAACTCGACGATGCCGTGGACCACCAGGAAGTAGCCGGGGAAGCCGAGCTCGTCGATCACCGCCAGCTCGTGGTCGATCTGGGCCCACGCCCCCGTCACTCGCTCGGCCTCCCGGGGGCCGTAGCGGGCCTCGGCCCCACGCTCGGCCAGCGCCCGCAGCCACGTCATCTCGGTGTGGCCGGCCGGCACGGGGAAGTCGGGCAGGCGGGGAGCGACCAGGGCCAGGTCGAAGGCGCAGGCCGCGCCCAGCGTGGCGGCGTGCTCGACCGCACCGGGGTAGCGGGCCAGGCGCCGGGCCTGCTCGGCGCCCGAGCGCAGGCAGGCGGTGGCGGCGGCGGGCAGCCACCCGTCGAGCTCGTCGAGGCTGCGCCGGGAGCGCACCGCGGCCAGGGCGGTGGCCAGCGGCCGGCGGGCGGGGGTGGCGTAGTGGACGTTGTTGGAGGCCACCACCTCCACCCCGGCCCCCGCCGCCAGCGCCACCAGGGCGTCGTTGCGGGCGGAGTCGAGGGGATCGCCGTGGTCCCAGACCTCCACCGCCACGGAGTCGCGGCCGAAGGCCTCCACCAGGCGGGCCAGCTCCCGGGCGGCGGCGCTCGGACCGGCGTCGACCAGGGCGGCGGGCACCGCCCCTTTGCGACAGCCGGTGAGGACCTGCCAGTGCCCCCTGCCTCCGGTCTGCGCCAGCGCCGCCAGGTCGGTGCGGGGCCGGCCCTTCTCGCCCCCCGCCAGCTGGGCGTCGCTGAGCGCCCGGCTCAAGCGGGCGTAGCCCTCGGGGCTCCGAGCCAGCACCACCAGGTGGCGGCCGTGCGGGTCGGGCATGCCACTGCGGCCACCGCTCGGACCCCCGAGGGTGAGCTCGGCCCCGAACACCGCGGGCAGACCCACCTCCTTGGCGGCCTCGGCGAAGCGCACCACCCCGTAGAGCCCGTCGTGGTCGGTGAGCGCCAGGGCGGAGAGCCCGAGGCGGGCTGCCTCCTCCACCAGCTCCTCGGGGTGCGATGCCCCGTCGAGGAAGCTGAAGTTGGAGTGGCAGTGCAGCTCGGCGTAGGC
>JAUJNP010000028.1:1429-7236 GCA_030448105.1 Acidimicrobiales bacterium
GTTCTCCGACAGCGCCAGCACGCCGTCGCGCCGGTTGACCAGCACGGCCTCCTTGGCCACCAGGTTCATGCCGTCGACCACGGCGTTGACCACGAGCACGTCGAAGAGGGTGTAGGCGGCCACGGCCAGGTCGAGGTCCTCCTCCAGGCGCAGGTCGATGGGTTGCCAGTCGGCAGTGCCGTGCTCGAGGTTGATGTCGGCCACCACCCGCCGGATCAGGGCGGTGTAGTCGGCGTACTCCTCGACGTCCTGGCGGCTGGGCTGCAACAGGGCGAGGAAGCTCACCTGCCCGGCAAGCTCGGGATGGTCGCGCAACAACAGGTCGAAGGCCCGGAACCCCCGCACGATGTTCTTCGACGGGTCGGTGCGGTCGACCCGCAGCAGCAGGTGGTCGCGGCGGGTGCTCTCGAGCGCGTCCCGGTGCTCGGCCACGGGGGCCGACGCCGCTCGGGCCTCGAAGTCCTCGGTGTCGATCGAGATGGGGTACGCCCGGGCCACCACGGTGCGATCGCCCACGGTGACGCTGGTGGTCCCGAGGTCGACGGGCAGCCCCAGCAGCTCCTGGCAGCCCAGCACGAAGTTGCGGGCGGAGCGCTTGGTGTGGAACGCCACCACGTCGTTGCCGAGCATGCCGGTGAAGATCGCCTCTCGCATCGACGGAGGCAGCACCCGCCAGGCGTCGGAGGAAGGCCAGGGGATGTGCACGAAGTGGTGGAGGAACACCTCGGGGCACCGCGAGCGGACCAGCTCGGGGAGGAGGTAGAAGTGGTAGTCCTGGACCATGACGGTGGCGCCACCACCGCAGGCCTCGACCTCCTCGACCACCGCGTCGGCGAAGCTGCGGTTGACCTCGGCGTAGCCGTCGGTGAAGGCGTCGTGCTCTCGCCGGGTCAGCTCGGGCGCCACCTTGGTGTCCCACAGCTGGTGCTGGATGAACCACAGCAGCGGGTTGGCCACGATGGCGTAGAACTGGTTGTGGACCTCGTCGTCGACCACCACCATGCGCAGGCGCACCTGGTCGCCGGCTCCGTCCTGCTCCTCCCCCACCTCGAACGCCTCGCCGTCGTGCTCGGCGACCACGGCTCGATCCTCCTCGGTGAGGGCGGCGCATACCCACACGGCATGGTGGAGGTCGGGGATCAACCCCGACAAGGCGGTCACCAGGCCGCCGCCGCCGCGGTCGACGGTGCGCTCACCGTCGCTGCGGTCGAACTGCACCGGCCCCCGGTGGGAGACGAGGACGACCGGCTGGTCGCTGGCCGCCCCCTCGCCTCCGGTCACCGGCGCACGCTACCCCCCCGGGCCGCCCGCCATGGCCCTGACGGCGCTACTCCTGGTCCAGGTCGATCTGCTCCTTGCGGACCTGCTCGGAGACGAGCTCCTCGTCGGTCATCGTGGTCTTGTCGAGACGGACCCGCTCCTTGGGCACCACCTGCTTGTCGACCACGATCTGCTCCTCCATCAGGGTCAGCTCGTGCTCCTCCTCGGACAGCTCAGGGCCGGTCGTCGCCGCGTCGAGGTTCGCCTCGGTGACGGGCTCGCGCTCGATCCGGACCTCCTCGCGCTGCACCGGGACGGTCATCTGCACGTTTTCGGTGACGATGTACTTGCGCAGGCGCACCAGCGACGAGGGCCGGCGCACGGTGCCCACCTGCAGCTCCTCCTCGGAACGGGTCATGGCACTGTCGGTGGTCGGACCACTGGTGTCGTGGCCGGTGTCGGTCGGCGCCGCCGTGGGGGCGTCCGAGGCCTGCAGCACCCGGGGCTCGGCGTCCACGCCGTAGTGCTGGTACAGCTCGGCTTCCTCCTCGGGCGAGAGCTCCTTGTCGGGCTCGATGTTGGGGGCGTCCTTGATCTGATCCTCGGCGTAGGCGGTCTGCAAGGAGCCGTCGGCGACGGTGGCGCCCGTCAGAGGGACGTAGTGGAGCTTGCGGCCGAGCAGCCCGGTGTGGACCAGGGCCCACTCCGGCTCCTGGGTGTCGTTGTCGAGGTAGATGTCCTCGATCTTTCCGACCTTCTTTCCGTTGGCGTCGAGGAGATCGCCGTCGATCAGAGGCCGGACGTCGTCGAACGTGAGTTGTGCCATGGGGTTCCCTTCTGCCATGCGGCGCCGCCGCGCCGCTGCTGGTGCGAGGCGGCGAACCTGCCCCATCGCCCGAAGGGCGAACCGCATCGGGTCTCGGCTATCCGTCGTCGACGTCGTGGCCGTGGGCGGTGAGGTCGATGCCGGCAGCGGCGACGGCGGCTTCGAGGTCGCCGCGCTGTTCGGGGTCCATCTCGTCGCGCGCCTCGGCGGGGACCTCCAGGTCGAGGAGGTCGGCGATGGCGACCAGGGCGTCGTCGTAGGTGTAGAGCAGGGTGTCCCAGGTGGCCAGGTCGTCGGGGGAGGGCTCGATGATGCCCTGGTAGCCCTCCAGGCGACGACGCAGGTCTCTCAGCAGATCGGCCAGGCGCTCGACCCGCTCCATCGCTTCGCTGGGAGGTGGCGGAGCGTCCGGCTCGGGCGGCGGGGCCGGCGTGGGCACCGGCGCCAGGGTAGTCAGTCGTAGGTTGCCTCCAGCGTCCAACGACCGGCGTGGAGGGTGAGGAGGTGGGCCTGGCCGGTGGCGGTGACCACCTGGATGCGAGCTCGCCGGCGGCGAGCGGCGGGTTCCCACCAGCGCTCGTCGACCGGCCATGGCCCGGCCCAGGCCACCACCTCCGACCAGGGCCCGCCGGCCACCGACACCCGCTCGGGGGCGGTGCTGGTGACCCCCCGCCCGGTGACCGCCACGGCCCCACCGGTGGCGTCGAGCACCTCGACCGGTGGGGCATCGCCGTCGACGAGGCACAGCAACACCGGCGACGGCGGTGGGATGCGACCGGGCCACGGGGCGACCCCGCCCGGCGAGCGGGGGCCCGGCCCCGTCGCCATCGCCACCGCGTGGGCGGGCACCAACGCCACCTGCTCCGCCGGGCTCCGGCCGCCCCGTGGCCGGGGGACGGTCACCGCCTCGGGCCCGAGCAGTCCCTGGAGGCGGGCGACGCCCCGGGTGACCCGCTCGTCGGCGGCGGTGGCCCCACCCCAGAAGCCGAGCTGGCGGCCCCGGTCGGCCCGGACCTCCTCGGGCACCAGCCGCAGGACGGTGATGCCGCCGGTCGGTCGCACCGCCCCCGTGCCGTTGCACCACCCGTCGAGCTGCCAGCGGGTCCGCTCCACGAGGGCGGCGGCCAACAGGAGCCCCTCGGTCCGCCAGCGCCGCGACAGCGTCTCGCCGTGCTCGGTCTCGGCCTCGATGCGCACCCGGGTGCAGGTCCGGCCCGAGGTGACGAGGCGCTCGCCCAGCTCGGCAGCCAGCGCACGGGCCACGAAGGCGGCGGCCTCGACCCGCTCGGCCGGAGGGTCGAGCTCGGCCACCACGGTGAGATCCGGCGGGGGGACCCGGGGGCGGGCCGGACGGTCGTCGAGGCCCCGGCACCAGGTGGCCACCCGGGTGCCGGCGGGACCGAAGCGCCCGGCCAGCTGGGAGGCGGGCACGGCGGCGACGTCGCCGAGGGTGCGCAGGCCGAGGCGAGCGAACAGCTCGGCCAGCGCGGCCAGCTCGCCGGGAGCGACGGTGCCGAGTGCGGCGGCGTGGGCAAGGGCTTCCACGGGGAACGGGGCCAGGAAGGCGACGCTGCCCCCGGGTTCGACCACCACGCCCCGGCGGGCGGCGAGGACAGCGGCGAAGAGGCCGTCGGCCACCCCCACCCGGCAGCGACCCCGACCGGTGAGGGCGCCCTCGCCGAGGGCGACGGCCCGGGCGGTGAGGGCGTGGTCGCCTCCGAAGTAGCGCGACGGGCCCCGGCTGGGCAGGGCCAGGATGCCGGGGCGCAGCACCTCCAGGCGGGGGCTGAGCGCCTCGAGCGCCGACGCCACCACCTCGAAGGCCCGAGCCTCGCCATCGGGGTCGGCGGCCAGCGTCCGCAGGCCCGGGCAGCGGCCCTCGGCCTCCCGGCGGCGCAGGCCCCGACGCACCCCCTGGGCCCGAGCGGCGGGCGAGCACGCCAGCACCCGCCCGCCCACGCCTCCCACCACCGCCACCGGGTGGTCGGGCGACAGCCCGGCGGCCACCACCGGCCAGTCGGGGCACCACACCACCAGGGTCCGCACCGCGCTCCCGGCGCTCCCGGCGCTCCCCCCGTTCCCCCGGCTCCCCCGGCTCCCCCCGCTCCCCCGGCTCACCCGGCTCACCCGGTCGCCTCCCCGCCTCCTTCCCGTTCTTTGTCGACAGGACCTCGCCCCACGGGGTCGAACCGACAAAGAACGGGGGGGTCCACCGGCTCGACCCGGCCGTCGGGGCCGGGCAGCCACAGCGGCACCCGGCGCTCCCGGGAGGCAGCGCCCCGCCCGGTGGCCACCACCTCCACCCGTCGAGCCTCCAGACGCCCCGCTCCGTCGCCGACCGGACCGGCCCAGGTGGGCGAGGCCACCACCAGGCGAACATCGACGGCCAGCGGCCAGCCAGCGCCGGCGGTGGCCCCCCGAGCGGCGAGGGGCACCAGCACGCAGCCGCGCTCGCGGGCCCGGGCGGCCAGGCGACCGGCGTCACCGGCCGCCACCCGACGGGGCAGGCCGACCCACACCAGCTCGACGGCGTCGACCAGGGCGGCCACCACCGTGGCCCACGCCTGGGCCGGCGGAGAGGTGACCACCACCACCCGCTCGAGGGCGACCCCCAGCTCGGCCGCCGCCGACAGCCCGAGCGACGGCAACCCCACCGCCGCCACCCACGCTCCCGCCACCGAAGCCGCGGCTCCGAGCGTCAGCGCCAACGAGGTGGCCCCGGGTGCCCCCTCCACGGTGACGGTGGTGCCCCGGCGCAGGCCACCGTCGGCCAGGAGCGGCTCGAGGGGCGTCAGCACGGGCAGCAGCTGCTGGCCGGCCAGCGTGACCGGTCGAGCCCGCTCCCCCACCTCGCGGAGCGCCTCGACGTGCCTCGGCCGGGTCACCTCCATCCCGGCCAGGGTAGCGAACATGCGTTCGGAGTCGCCAGCGGCGGCGCCGGTCTCTCACCTCGCTGGCTCGCACTGTCCTTCCTCGGCCACAGCGGTCGCGCCGCTCAGGCGCTGCGGCGGCTCCTCCGGCTGGCGGAGCGGCGCTGGTCGAGGAAGTCGACCAGCACGTAGTCGCCCAGGGTGTCGGGAGTCGTGAAGAACGCCCGCCCCCGGTTGAGCCGCGTCAGCTGCTCCACGAACTGCTGGAGGTGGTCGGTGGCGTCGAGCATGAAGGTGTTGATGCGGATGCGGTCGCGGGTGCAGCGGTTGACCTCGGCCAGGGTGGCGTCGACGGTGGCCCGCACCGGGGGGTAGTGGAAGAACGCCTCGCCCATGCCCGGCTCGAGGTGAGCGGTGGGCTCGCCGTCGGTGATCATCACCACCTGCTTGGTGCCCCGCTCCCGCGCCAGCATGCGCCGGGCCAGGGCCAGGCCGTGCTGGATGTTGGTGCCGTACTCGAAGTCCCACGACACCTCGGGCAGCTGTTCGGGGCGCAGCTCCCGGGCCACCCGTCCGAAGCTCACCATCCCGAGGAAGTCCCGGGGGAACTGGCTGGAGATCAGCGCGTGCAGCGCCATGGCCACCTTCTTGGCGGCGAGGAAGTTGTCGCGCATGGCCATCGACAGCGACACGTCGAGCATGACCACGGTGGCGGCCCGAGTGGCCAGCTCGGTCTGCTCGACCTCGAAGTCGTCGGCGCGGAGGCGCACCGGGGTTCCCGAGCCCGAGCGGGCCACGGCGTTGCGCACGGTGCGGTGGATGTCGAGGTTGAACGGGTCGCCGAACTCGTA
>JAUJNP010000029.1 GCA_030448105.1 Acidimicrobiales bacterium
CCCTGATCGCCCTGGCCCTCGCCCTGGTGCTCGGCCCGGCTGCTCCCCCGGCGACCGCGACCCCCTCGGCGCCGCCCGGCGCCGCCCAGGGCGGGGCGGAGGCGGACCTGAGCGTGATCCAGGTCAGCGGCCTGCTCGACCCGGTGCTGGCCGACTTCGTGGAGGGTGCCATCGCCGACGCTGAGCGCCGAGGCGCCGTCTGGCTCGTGCTCCAGGTCAACAGCACGGGCACGGTGGTGGGCGAGGAGCGGGTGGCCGAGCTGGTGGAGCGGGTACGCACCGCCTCGGTGCCGGTGGGGGTGTGGGTGGGGCCGAGCGGCTCGCGTGCTCACGCCGGCATGGCCCAGCTGGCGGCCGTGGCCGACGCCGTCGGCATCGCCCCGGGCAGCCGGCTGGGACGCCTCGGGGAGCCGGCGGTGGCCGCCGAGCGGTTCCGCGCGCCGTTCCGGCGGGCGCTGGGCCGCCTCCGCGACGGCACCGTCACCGCCACCGAGGGGCAACGGCTGGGGCTCACCGAGCGGCCGGCTCCCATCCTCGGCGAGTTCCTCGTCGGCCTCGACGGCGTGGCCACCCGGGTGGCCCGCACCGCGGAGGGGCCCCGCCGCACGGTGGCTAACACCCCGGTCTTCGCCAAGCTCAGCGTGGGTGACCAGCTGATGCACACCGTGGCCAGCCCCCCGGTGGCCTACCTCCTGTTCGTGATCGGCATGGCGCTGCTCGTGTTCGAGCTGTTCACGGCGGGCGTGGGCGTGGCCGGCCTGGTCGGGGCGGGCGCCGTGGTGCTCGGGTCCTACGGGCTGGCCGTGCTGCCGTCCCGCCCTGGCGCGGTCGCCCTGCTGGTGGTGGCCATGGTCGCCTTCGCGGTGGACGTGCAGACCGGCGTGCCCCGGTTGTGGACCGGCATCGGCTGCGCCGCCCTGGTGGCCGGGTCGCTTCTGCTCTACGACGGCGTGTCGCTCTCGTGGATCCCGCTGCTGGTCGGCCTGGCCGGGATCCTCGTGTTCGTCCTGGCGGGGATGCCGGCCATGGTGCGCACCCGGTTCTCGACGCCGACCATCGGGCGGGAGTGGATGGTGGGTGAGGAGGGCGAGGCGGTGGCCGACGTCGCCCCCGACGGGGTGGTGAAGGTGCGCGGCGCGCTGTGGCGGGCTCGGACCAACCGGGTCACCCCGGTGCCCGCGGGATCCCCCGTCCGGGTGGTGGAGGTGGACGGCCTGTTGCTGGAGGTCGAGCCCCTCGAAGGGGGCGCGCGGGACTACCGCCACTAGCTCTATCGACCCGGTGCGCTCGCGAAAGTTGCCCCTTGTCGCCGTGGGTCCATCGGCCTATGGTCGCCATCGCCGAAAGGGGGCATTGCCTGTGAGCGCACAGCGAGTCGAGGAGTCCTGGCAGCTCAAAGCCGCCTGCCGGGGCCCGCAATCGGCCGTCTTCTTCCCGCCGTCCACCTTCGAGCGCAAGGACGAGAAGGTCGAGCGCGAGAGCCGGGCCAAGGAGATCTGCCGTACGTGTCCCGTGAAGGCGCCCTGCCTCGAGTACGCCGTCCGCATCCGCGAGCCCCACGGCATCTGGGGCGGACTCAACGAGGCCGAACGCAAGAACCTGGCGGTGGCCCAGGCCAACTGATCTCAGGCGGCTGCACGGCGGCGGCCAGCTCGGGGGGCGGCTCGGGTGACGTCGTTCCAGTCGGGCGTGCCGGCCCATGCGAGCGGGCCGTGACACCGGTCAGCCGGCGCCCGGAAGTCGGGGACCGGCGATGCGCAGGTCGCCCCGGCGGCGGGTGACGCCCACGGCGTCGAGGTGGGCCAGTAGCGGCACGGCCCACTTGCGGGTGGTGGCCAGCGCTTCGCGCACCTGGGCCACGGTGATGCCGTCGGGGTGCTCGGCCAGCAGGGCGGCCACCCGCTCGGCCGCCGCCACCACCGCCGAGGAGGCGAACCACACGCCGTCGTGCTCCACCACCAACCCCCGCTGCGCCAGAGCCCGCAGCTCGCCCCGGTCGACGCCGTCGGGGGGCGGGGGCTGGAAGGGCTGGGCCTCCAGCGCGGTCACGAAGGGATGGTCGGCGAGGGGGTCAGCCCGCTGCGCCGGGCGAGCCCGCCCGCCGGCCACGACGATGTCCTCGAGCGTGTCGAGGAGGGCCCGCTGGCGTTCGTGGAGGGTGGCCACGTCCAAGCCGAGTGGGCCGGCGGCGACCACCGCGGCGCGCACGTCGTTCTCGGCCCGGGCCCGGGCCGACGGCGCCACCACCCACCGGCCGACGTTGGCGGCTCGATCCACGCCGGTGAGGCGCTCCAGCTCCTCGGCCTCCACCCACCCCCGCTCCTCGATGACCCGGTCCACGGACCGGTCGGGCCGGGCCCGCGAGGCCCGGCGCAACGGGGCCACGTCGAGCACCTCGCCGCCGCCGACCGTCTCGCCCCGCCCGCTCTCGCGCAGCACGAACCGGTCGCCCGGCAGCAGCGGCAAGGCGGTCGGCAGGTGCAGGCGCACGTGGCCCTCGCCGCCCGGCGCGATGACCTCGGGCCCCAGGACCCGCAGCCGCACCGGATGCTCGCCCGAGCCCACGTAGGCCAGGTGCGCTCCCCGGCGGGACACGGGATGGTCGAGGGAGGCGAGCACCCGGAGGGAGGCGTCCAGGGTGGTGACCGCTTGCCAGCGGCCCGGCTCCACGAGGGCGTCGCCCCGCCGGGTGTCCTGATGGCCCAGCCCGGCGAGGTTGGCCGCCACGCGATGCCCCGGGCCCACCTGTTCACGGCGAGCGCCGAGGGTCTCCAGGCCCCGCACCCTCACGGGTCGGGCCCGCGCCCCACCGGGGCCCACGACCACGAGCTCGTCGCCCACCGACAGCGACCCTCCCGCCAGGGTGCCGGTGACTACCGTGCCCGACCCCCGGGCGGCGAAGGCCCGGTCGATCCACAGCCGGGGCCGGCTGCGGTCGACCGAGGTGGGGGTGGTGGCCAGGAGGTGGTCGAGCCCCGCCCGCAGCTCGTCGACGCCCCGCCCCGAGGGGGCATCGACGGGCACCACGTCGGCCCCGGCCAGGAAGGTGCCGGCGGTGCGGTCGGCCACATCGAGGGTCGCCAGCTCGACGGTGTCGTCGTCGACCAGTCCCACCTTGGTCAGCGCGACCAGGCCATGGGCCACCCCGAGCAGCTCGAGGATGCGGAGGTGCTCCTCGGACTGCGGCTTCCAGCCCTCGGTGGCGGCCACCACGAACAGGCAGGCGTCCACCGCCCCCACGCCGGCCATCATGTTCTTGAGGAAGCGGACGTGACCGGGCACGTCGACGAGGTGCACGGCTCGTCCCGAAGCCAGGGTGGTGCCGGCGAAGCCGAGGTCGACGGTGAGGCCCCGGGCCTTCTCCTCCGCCCACCGGTCGGGGTCGGTGCCGGTGAGGGCGGTGACCAGGGTGGACTTGCCGTGGTCGACGTGCCCGGCGGTGGCGACGACGTGCACCATCACCCCGGCAGCCGCTCCAGCGCGTTGGCCACGCGGGCGTCGTCAGCGGGGTCGACGGTGCGCAGGTCGCACACGGTTCGGCCGTCGACCACCCGGGCGATCACCGGGGGATCGTGGGCCCGCAGGGCGGTGGTGTGGTCGCCGGGCACGGCCACGCCGGCCGAGGGGATCTCCACGCCGGGGAGCGTGCCGCCACCGGTCACCGAGTCCACCTCGACCACGGTGAGCCGGGCGTCGGCACCGGCCACGCGCTCGGCCCGGGCCCGCAGCTCGTTGACCGGGGCGGTGGCCATCCGCCAGAACGGGAGGTCGCCGGCGCGCCGGTCGAGGTAGGCGAGGGCCACCTCTTGCAGCGCGCCGAGCACGAGCGCGCCCGGGCGCAGCGCTCGGGCCAACGGGTGGCGCGCGCAAGCCGCCACCAGGTCGGCCCGGCCGGCGATGATCCCGGCCTGCGGTCCGCCGAGCAGCTTGTCGCCCGAGAAGATCACCAGCGATGCGCCGGCGGCGATGGTCTGGCGGGCGGCGGGCTCGTCGCGCAGCCACGGGGGCGGCCCCCCCGCCAGCCAGGGGCAGGCGGCGTCCAGCAGGCCCGAGCCGAGGTCGACCACCACCGGCGGGCCCAGGCCGGCCAGCCCCGCCACCCCGACCGCTTCGGTGAACCCCTCGATCCGGTAGTTCGACTGGTGCACCTTCATCACCAGGGCGATGTCGGCGGCGGGGTCGGCGGCGGCGTCGGCGACGGCCCGGGCGTAGTCGTCGAGGCGGGTGCGGTTGGTGGTGCCCACCTCCACCAGCCGGGCACCGGACTCGACCATCACCTCCGGCACCCGGAACCCACCACCGATCTCGACCAGCTCGCCCCGGCTCACCACCACGCTCCGGTCGCGGGCCAGGGCGGCCAGCACCAGCAGCACCGCGGCGGCGCCGTTGTTGACCACCAGCCCCGCCTCGGCGCCGGCGGCCCGGGCCATCAGGGCAGCGGCGTGCGAAGACCGGGAGCCGCGGTCCCCCGTGGCCAGGTCGAGCTCGAGGTTGGTGTAGCTCCCGGCCTGGGTGTGGGCCAGCGGGGCCCGGCCCAGGTTGGTGTGCAGCAGCACGCCGGTGGCGTTGACCACCGGCTGGAGCAGGGTGCGGACCAGGGCCAAGGCCTCGGCCCGCGCCCGGTCGGGGGCACCGGCGGCCACCGCCCGGCGGGCCGCCTCCACGAGCAACGGGTGGGGCATGCCGACGTCGGCGAGCGACCGCGCGGGCGAGCGGCAGCACCAGGGGGAGCAGCAGGCGCGCCGCCCGCGGGCTGCCGACGGCCAGGTCGGTGAAGAACGGCAGCTTCTCGTGCGGCGACAGATCCAGGCGGAAGCTGCCGACCAGCCGCAGGAGGGCGGCGAGGGCCGCGAGGAACACCCCGCCCCCCACGAAAGCGCGCAGGCGTAGCTCCCACCGGGTGTACGGGACGACGAAGAACAGGCGCCGCCGGGCCATCTCGCGGAGCACGGTTTCGCGGCGGCGCGGATAACGCTCCGCGTCCAGGTGGGACAGGACGTCCCAGAGCGATTCCGGGGCCAGCGCCGCCACGTACGCCGCGAACTGCCCGATGTCCCGCTCCTCGTCGGTCATCGAGAACGGGCCGACGCCGGCCCGGGCCTTGTATGCCATGGTCTGTTGTGCCGGCGTCCTGCGCACCCCGCCGCCCGGCGGCGGAGCAAGAAAGCGGGGCGAAACGGCTTGTTTGATAGACTATTTTTTTCCCGCCGCGCCTGCCGTTAAAACGCGGGGCGAAAATAAAGTGTTTTATTTTTTGTGCAAATAGGGTAGAATAAAGGTGGCAGTGTCCGGGCCCCGGTCTTAGCCGGTGAGCAGAAGACCGTTTCGCCTGAGGACGCTGTACATCTCGCCGTAGAGGTGACACCAGACTGTCAACGAGCCGATCCGGAAGGCGAGGCTGGAAGGATCGCACCCGAAATAGCAGAGGGCTAGGCCCGGCTCAGCAAAGCGGCGCAGCATGCCGCGAGCCAGGCACACCGGAAACGAACTCTAAGCGGAGGAGACACAACGGGCACGGGGCCGAGGGCCACCGGCCCGTTTCACATTTTAGTAGTGGTCGGCCCCGGCCGCCGGCAGCGGCGCCACCCAGACGTTGCGGAAGCGCACCTGGTTCCCGTGGTCTTGCAAAAGGATCGGTCCGGGCGCGGCATAGTCCTCGTCCATGGCGCCGCCCGTCTGCCCCCTCAGCTCCTGGTTGTTTTGTACCACCCGGCCGTTCTGCAGCACGGTGGCGCGTGCGCTCTCGACCTTGTTGCCGCCCGCGTCGAAACGGGGCGCGCGGAAGATCACGTCGTAGCTCTGCCACTCGTCGGGCCGCTTGCAGGCGTTCACCAGGGGCGCGGCCTGGTTGTACAGCGCGCCGCAGTCGCCCCGGCCCGGATTCTCGACGCCCCACGAGTCCAGTACCTGGACCTCGTACCTTCCCTGCAGGAAGACGCCGCTGTTGCTGCGCCCCTGTCCCTTCACCTCCGGGGGCGAGTCGGGGCAGTAGAACTCGATGTGGAGGTGGAAGTTCTCGAACTTGTCGCGGCTCAGGATGTCGCCGCCGCGCGTGGTCATCGCGCCGCCCTCGATCGGCCAAGCCGCCGCCCCCCCGCCGCGCCGCTGCACCCAGTGGTCGAGGTTCGTACCGTCGAAAAGCGTCACCGCCCCCTCGGGCGGCGGCAGGAAGCTGTCTGCCATCATGGGTTCCTCCCGGGATTCGCCGTATGCATCACCCCGCAAGGTTCGCTCACGGGCGGACAACCTCCTCCTACATCCCCACTTGAAGCAGTCCTGGCGATACCCGGATCTTGCCGGGCGACGGCTGCCTTTCCAGCAACAGGAAACAAGATGGCAGCCAAGATGGCGATGACGACGAGAATCTCAATGAGTGTGAAAGCGGCGCGCACCCGTTATCCACGGAGACAATGCTCGACGTTGCAGGGCAGCCTGAGGGTTCCCGCGGTTCGGCGTGGGAGGTGTTCTCGTTGGTGTCTGCGAGACACCGAACGTCTGCCCGGCCACGGCATGGGCCACGCTGTGGCGCAGGTAGACCAGGGTCAGCAGCACTCCCTGCCCGGGCAAAGCCGCCGAGCGTGCCCGCCGCCGACGGCGCGCTTTGGGTCGTTACGTGCGGCATGCGCTTCGCGTCGCCGGGCCACGAGCGCGGGCAGAGCGGCGGCGAAGAGTTCTGCCAGCGCCGCCGGGGTAGTCCGGTCAGGGCGCGGACTTTGTCGGGCGGGCAGATCTCAAGCTGTTTCAGGGTCATGCTCTTTTCCTACCACATCAGACGAAGAAACGCTATTCTTCGGAGTATCTATTGGCCACGCTCGACCGCCATAGCCCTGTCCCTCTATGGACGCTCCTCCGCCCCCATCGCACAGCAGTTCGACCTGCAATGGCCACATGAAAGCCTTCAGGTTGAACGGCTTACGGCCACCTTTGTGAAAGCGGATGTGGACCTACTGCTAGGGATATTCCATGTTAATTATTCCGGCAAGACCGTGCGGTTCTTGACCGTTGCCGGAGGCGAGGGCCAAGTGGAACGAGTGCTTTCGCTTCCCCTTTTCGTCCACGGAGAGTTTACCCGTCAGGTAAAGCTCGTTAAAACGTGCGATGTACTCGGGCGGTTCATGCGGAAAGTAGGTTTTCAATTGCCTGGCGAATTTTGCCATTATGGCGAGCGCGAACGCGCTTTGCTCCGACTCAGCCAGCGTGGCGACA
>JAUJNP010000016.1:0-442 GCA_030448105.1 Acidimicrobiales bacterium
CCCTGGCGCCTAGCCGGAGAGCAGCTGGCCGATGGGGCTGTCGTCGAGGTGGGCCAGCAGGTCGCCCGGGTCGTCGTAGACCGCCACCGCCCCCGCCTCCTCGAGCTCGTGCCGGGTGTTCCCGCCGGTGAGCACGCCGACCACCCGCAGCCCGCACTGCGCCGCCGCCTCCACGTCCCATACCGTGTCACCCACGACGATGGCCTGCTCGGGCTCCAATCCGGAGCCCTCCAGGGCCGTGCGGAAGATGTCCGGCGCCGGCTTGCTCTCCTCGACGTCTTCCTTGTTCGTCATGTGGCCGATGACCCCCTCGGGCACCGCCAGCTCCTCGAGCATGGCGTTCAGCTGGTCATCGCTGGCCGAGGTGGCCAGCACCACCTTGGCGCCGCGGCGGTGGACCTCCTCGAGCAGGTCCTTGGAGCTCGGGAAGGCCTGGATCTCC
>JAUJNP010000016.1:452-66300 GCA_030448105.1 Acidimicrobiales bacterium
TCGGGCCCACGCCACCGTGTGCAGGTAGTTGGTGTCGACGAGCGTGCCGTCGACGTCGAAGATCACGCCGTGAGTTGAGATGGCCATTGCCTAGCACGCCCGAGGCAAGGGGCCGGAATCGGACAACCGGGTCTCGTGGCGCGCCGGGCTACGACGGCGGCACCAAGCGCTGTGCCGCCTGCTCCGCCGCTCGTGCGTTGGCCATCGTCCGGCGCTCGAGGGGCGGCCCGACCAAGAGGATGACGACCCACACCGCCAGGGAGAACCCGGCGCCGATGGCACCAGCGGCACTCCCCACGGCCACCGCCAGCCCACACTCACGGCAAGGAGGACCCACACCCGCCGCTGGCGAGAGGTCAGCTCGGCCAAGTGCGGGTTGGCCGCGGCGGCTCGAAGGAAGACCAGGTACATCACCGGCCCGAAGAACAGCCCGCTGACGACCCCGTAGGTCAAGGATCCTTGAGCCAGCCAAGTTGTCCCGCACTTCGCCGGGCGCAGCGATGGCCCTGGGCCCAAGCGACCAAGGAACGGAGGAGGAGTGGGCGAGGGGGGACTTGAACCCCCACATCCTTTCGGACACAGGAACCTGAATCCTGCGCGTCTGCCAATTCCGCCACTCGCCCGAGTAGCCGGGGCACTGTAGCCCAGCGGGTTCGAACACCGACCCTGGGTAGGGTGGCCGGCCGTGGGTCTGAAGGGGTTCGAACGGCGCCTGGAGCGCATGATCGAGGGCACCTTCGCGCGGGCCTTTCGCTCCGGGTTGCGGCCGGTGGAGCTCGGTCGGCGGCTGGTGCGGGAGATGGACGACAACCGCTCGGTCGACGTGCGGGGCCGCACCGTGGTGCCCAACCACTTCACCGTGGAGCTCAGCCCCCAGGACCACGACCAGTTCAGCGACATCTCCGACTCGTTGGGCCGTGAGCTGGCCGAGGCCGCCCGGGAGCACGCCCGCGACGAGGGCTACCACTTCCTGGGCCCGGTGGAGGTGGTCATCACCGCCGCGGAGGGGATGCGCACCGGGGCCTTCTCCATCACCGGCCGCCTGAAGGAGGGCCAGGGTGGAGCGGGGGCGGGGTCACTCCTCCTGCCCACCGGCGACCGGATCCCCCTCGGCGAGGGCACCGTCACCATCGGCCGCCGCCCCACCTCCACCATCGTGCTGGGCGACCCCAACGTGAGCAGGGACCACGCCGAGATCCGCCCGCACGGCCGGGGCTACGTGATGGTGGACCTGAACAGCACGAACGGCAGCCGGGTCAACGGGGCGCGGGTCGCCAACCAGGTGCTCCAGGACGGCGACGAGGTCACCTTCGGCAGCACGTCGATCCGCTTCGAGGCGAGCTGAGCGCGGGGACCCCACCCCCACCACCCCCGGGGACCCGGGCCGGTCGCGGCCGGCCGGTAGGCTCCCGCGGCGATGTCCGAGCAACTGCTCACCATCCTCAAGCTGTGCCTGCTGGTGCTCCTGTACCTCTTCTTCCTGCGCGTGCTGCGGGCCGTGTGGGTCGAGATCAAGGGCCCCAAGACCACGGCGCACAAGGCCGCGCCAGCACCGGCGGCGGCCGCACCGGGGCCGGCGATCGCCCCCCCTGCCCCGGCCGCCCCGCCGAAGGGGCGCCGGGCCCGGCGTGAGGCAGCCCGCGCCCTCACCGTCGTGGAACCGGCCGAGCAGCGGGGTCGCACCTATCCCCTTGGCCAGGAGCTGACAGTGGGACGGGCGCCGGGCTGCCAGGTGATCGTGGACGACACCTACGCCTCCCAGCTCCATGCCCGCGTCTACGCCCGCGATGGCCGGCTCTTCGTGGAGGACCTGGGGTCCACCAACGGCACGTGGTTGAACCGCCAGAAGGTCACCGCCCCCACCGTGATGGGCCGGGGCGACCGCCTCCAGGTGGGCAACACCGTGATGGAGCTGGCATGAGCGAGCCCACGCCGTGACGGGGTTCCGGGTGGGGTCGGCCACCCACACCGGCCGGGTGCGCTCGAACAACCAGGACTCCAACCTCATCGCCGACCGCCTCCAGCTCTACGCGGTGGCCGACGGCATGGGCGGACACCAGGGGGGCGAGGTCGCCTCCGCGCTGGCGGTGGAGACCCTCGAGGCGGCGCCCCCCACCGAACCCACCTCCGACGCGCTGGTGGAAGCGGTGAAGCGGGCCAACGCCGCCGTGTTCGCCAGAGCCGGCCAGGAACCGGCGTTGCGGGGCATGGGCACCACCCTGTGCGCCATCGCTGTCGTGGACTCCGAGGCCGACCCCGACACCACCGAGATCGCCTGGGTGAACGTGGGCGACTCCCGGGTCTACCTCTACCGCGACGGCGAGCTGCTCCAGCTCAGCACCGACCACAACCTGGTCGAGGACCTGCGCCGCGACGGTCAGCTCACCGACGCCGAGGCGGCCGTGCACCCCCAGCGCAACATCATCACCCGGGCGCTGGGGATCGACGCCGATGTGCAGGTGGACTCGGGCACCGTCGTCCCCTACGAGGGGGACCGCTTCCTCCTGTGCAGCGACGGCCTCTTCAACGAGCTCACCCTCGACCAGATGACGGCCACCCTCCGGCGCCTGGCCGACCCCAAGGAGGCGGCCGACGACCTCGTCCGCCAGGCCAACGAGCACGGCGGCCGGGACAACATCACCTGCGTGGTCGTCGACATCGTCGACGACGACCGGGCCGAGGTGGCTTCCGCCGCCCTCGCCGGCACCGCCGCTGGCATCGACGCCGACGCCCCCACCCGGGCGGTGCCCGCCGTGGCCGGCTCCGACCCCGACCTGGCCGGGTTCAGCGCCCCCGCCCCGAGGGACGGCGACCTGCCCTTCGGTCGCCCCAGCGAAGACGTCTACGGCGACCTGAACCGGGCCCGCACGCGCCACGTCACCTGGCGGGTGCTGGCGTTCGTGCTGGCGGTGATCGTGGTGCTCGGCGTGGCCTTCGGCGCCGTCGGCTGGTACGCCAAGCGCACCTACTACGTGGGCTACGCCGGCACCGAGGTGGCCATCTACCAGGGCCAACCCGGGGGCCTGCTCTTCTTCGACCCCGAGGTGAAGGCCCGCACCGGCCTCGACCGCACCGACCTCACCGACGCCGAGGCGCAGGCCGTCCGCAAGGAGCAGAGCTTCGCCTCCCTCACCGACGCCCGCAGCTTCGCCAACCGGATCCGCGCCGACGTCGAGGACCGCCGGGCCGCCCGCACCACGACCACCACCCGGCCGAGGGCCACCACCACCACCCGGCCTCGCACGACCGTCCCGCCCGCGACCCCCACCTCCACGCCATGATCGAGCGGCTCCGCCGCAACTCCGAGCTCAGCCTGATCCTGCTCGGCGCGGTCATCACCGGTGGCGCCTACACGCTGGCCTCGCTCGGCACCACCGCGTCCATCCCCGCCAACATCGGCCCGTTCCTCGGGATCATCGTGGCCCTGTTCCTGGCCGCCCACCTGGCCGTGCGCCGCCTCGCAGCCGGGGCCGACGGCATGCTGCTGCCACTGGCCGGTCTGCTGAACGGCGTCGGCTACGTGTTCATCGCCCGCCTCGACAAGGACCTGGCCGGCCTCCAGGCGCTGTGGACGGCGGTGGGCATCGGCGCGTTCATCCTCACCCTGGCGATGGTGCGCCGGCCGCGTGACCTCGAGCGCTACCGCTACACGTTCCTCGTGGTCGGCATCGTCTTGCTCATGCTGCCCCTCGTGCCCGGCGTGGGCCGGGTGATCAACGGCGCCCGCATCTGGGTCAGCTTCGGCCCCATCAACTTCCAGCCCGGGGAGTTCGCCAAGATCGCCCTCGCCGTCTTCTTCGCCGCCTACCTGGTGGAGAAGCGCGAGCTGCTGGCCATGGCCACCTGGCCCCGCTTCCGCCCGGTGCTACCCGACCCGAAGCACCTGGGCCCGGTGCTGCTGGCCTGGGGGCTGTCCCTGGTGGTGATGACCGCCGAGAAGGACCTGGGCTCCTCACTCCTCTTCTTCGCGCTGTTCATGGTGCTGCTCTGGGTGGCCACCGAGAAGGCCGCCTACCTGGTCGTGGGAGCGGGCCTCTTCGGAGCCGGCTCCTACTTCGCCTGGTCCACGTTCTCCCACGTCCAGGACCGGGTCACCTTCTGGCTCGACCCCTGGTCCGACGCCGCCGACAAGGGGTTCCAGCCCATCCAGGGCTGGTACGCGCTCTCCTGGGGGGGCATCGGCGGAACCGGCTTGGGCCTGGGCACGCCCACCCGGATCCCCGAGGTGAAGAACGATTTCATCTTCGCCGCCATCGGCGAGGAGCTCGGCCTCTTCGGCGGCACCGCCGTTCTGATCGCCTTCCTCTTGATGGTGGGCGCCGGCCTGCGCATCGCCACCCGGGCCGACTCCAACTTCGACAAGCTGCTGGCCACCGGCCTCACCGCCCTGCTCGGCATCCAGACCTTCATCATCATCGCGGGGGTCACCCGCCTCCTGCCGCTCACCGGCGTGACCCTGCCGTTCGTGTCCTACGGCGGCTCCTCCCTGGTGGCGAACTACGTGCTGCTGGCGCTGCTGATGCGCATCTCGCACGAGACCTCCCGCCGGGAACGGGCGCGCGAGGTCGAGCGGGACCGAGTGGCGGTGCCGGCGTGAACCGCCAGATCCGGCGCCTCGGCGTAGCGCTGCTGCTGTGCTTCACCGCGCTGTTCGCCCAGCTCAACTACATCCAGGTGGTGCGGTCCGAGAAGCTGAACGACGACCCCCGCAACTCCCGCAAGGTGGTCGCCACCTTCAGCCGGCCGCGCGGCACCATCGTCAGTGCCGACGGCGCCGTGCTGGCCCGCTCGACCGCCTCGCGGGACCAGTTCAAGTACCAGCGGGAGTACCCCGAGCGCGACCTCTTCGCCCACGTGACCGGCTACCTCAACTTCAACTTCGGGGCCACCGGTCTGGAGGCCACCTACGGCGACGAGCTGGCCGGTCGAGCCGCCGAGATCGACCTGGCCACCATGTCGGACCTCTTCGTGGACCGGGAACGGGTCGGCAACGTGGCCATCACCATCCGCAAGGACGTGCAGGAGGTGGCCCGCACCGCCCTCGGCAACCGGGCCGGCTCGGTCGTCGCCCTCGACCCCAAGACGGGGGCGATCCTCGCCTTCTGGAGCACCCCCTCGTATGACCCCAACGCCCTCGCCGCCCACGACAAGAGCGCGGGGGCGGCCAAGACCATGCTCGAGGCCTCGCCGGGCAAGCCCCTCCTGCCCAAGGCCTACCGCGAGACGTTCTTCCCCGGCTCCACCTTCAAGGTCGTCACCGCTTCGGTCGGCCTGGAGAGCGGAAAGGTCGGCCCCGACCAGCCCGCCTACCCCGCCGCCACCAACTACGACATCGACTTCACCGACAACGAGCTCGACAACTTCGGCGGCGACAGCTGCGGCGGCCCGCTACCGGAGATCCTGCAGGTGTCCTGCAACAGCGGCTTCGCCGCCATGAGCGCCGACACCGTCGGAGCGCCGGCCATGGTGGCCGGTGCCGAGAAGTTCGGGTTCAACTCCCGGCCCCCGATCGACCTCCCGGCGGCGGCGATCTCTCGGTTCCCCACCGAGTTCCCCCAGAACCAGGGCAACGGACCCATCGCCCGGGCCGGGATCGGCCAGGGCGACGTGTCCGCCACCCCGCTGCAGATGGCGCTGGTGGCCGCCGGGGTGGCCAACAACGGCACCATCATGGCTCCCCACCTGCTCGACCAGATCACCGACGAACGGGGCCGGGTCGTCACCTCCTACGCGCCGCGGGCGTGGCGCACCCCGCTCAACCCGCAGAACGCGGCAGTCATGCGGGGAGCGATGATCGGTGTGGTGGCGGAAGGGACGGCGACCCGCCTCGCCATCCCCGGCTTCGAGGTCGGCGGCAAGACCGGCACCGCGCAGCTCGGCACGACGCCCCCCAGGTCCCACGCCTGGATCATCGGCTTCGCCGGACCCCCCGGTGACGCCAAGGTGGCGGTGGCGGTGATCGTCGAGGGCCAGCCCGGCGCCAGCGAGCAGACCGGCGGCCGGGTGGCGGCCCCCATCGCCCAGGCGGTCATGGCCAAGATCCTCACCACCCGACCCGGCGGGTAGTGGAGGCGCACGTGACCCAGTCCGAGCCCCTCACCTACAACGACCGCTACGAGCTCCAGCACCTCATCGCCCGGGGGGGCATGGCCGAGGTGTTCCTCGCCCGCGACCTCCTCCTGGCTCGCCCGGTGGCGGTCAAGGTGCTGTTCCCCGAGTTCGCCGGCGACCCCAACTTCGTGGCCCGGTTCCGCCGGGAGGCCCAGGCCGCCGCCAACCTGGCCCACCCGAACGTCGTCGGCGTCTACGACTGGGGCCAGGAGGGCGCCACCTACTACATCGTCATGGAGTACGTGGACGGCAAGAGCCTGTCCGACATCCTGCGCTCGGAGGGGACCCCGCCGCCCGACGCCGCCGCCGGGATCGCCGCCGACGTGGCCGCCGCTCTGGGGTTCGCCCACCGCAACGGCGTGGTCCACCGCGACATCAAGCCCGGCAACATCATGATCACCGGCACCGGGCACGTGAAGGTGGCCGACTTCGGCATCGCCCGCGCCATCGCCGGCGGCACCGAGGAGAACCTCACCCGCACGGGCTCGGTGATGGGCACGGCCACCTACTTCTCCCCCGAGCAGGCCCAGGGCCACCCCGTCGACCCCCGCAGCGACCTCTACTCGCTGGGCGTGGTGATGTACGAGATGGCCACCGGCCAAGCCCCGTTCAGCGGTGACAGCCCGGTGGCCATCGCCTACAAGCACGTGCAGGAGCGGCCGGTCCCGCCCCGCCTGGTGAACCCGGCGGTGCCCGAGCCCTACGAGGCCATCACCTTGAAGCTGCTGGCCAAGCAGCCCGACGACCGCTACGCCTCCGCCGAGGACCTGCGGGCCGACCTGCGCCGGTTCATGCGCGGCCAGCGGGTCAGCGCCACGGCTCCTGCCCGGGTCACGACCCGGGTCCCGGCGGCCGGCCCCACCACAGCCCCCGCCCCCGGGGACACCGCCGTGCTCGCCCCGGCCGGCGCGACCACCTACACCGACACCCCGGCCGGCCCCCGCCGCACCGGCTGGTTCATCGCCGTGCTGCTCGTGCTCCTGCTCGTGCTGGCGGGCCTGCTGTTCGCCTTCGCCCGCACGCTCGGCATCATCGGCGGCACCGACAAGGTGGTGGTCCCCTCGGTGGTGGGCGACAACATCTACCTCGCCGTCGACACCCTGACCAAGGCAGAGCTCGACTACGACCCGGCCAGGGAGGCCAGCTCCACGGTGGAGAAGGGCACCGTTATCCGCCAGGACCCGGCCCCGGGCGTCGAGGTGGAGGAGGGCACCAAGGTCAACATCGTGTTGAGCAGCGGCCCGCTCGCTCCCGAGACCAAGCCCCTGCCCGACGTGAAGGGGCTGCCCGAGCAGGTGGCCCGGGACCAGCTGGGCCAGGCCGGGTTCCAGCTGGTCAACATCCGCCAGCAGGAGGACCCGTTCGTGCCCGAGGGCTCGGTGGTCCGCCAGAACCCGCAGCCCGGGCCCCACCCGGTGGACACCCCGATCGAGCTGGTCGTGTCGTCGGGGCCACCGACGGCCACGTCGGCGCCCACCACCGACGAGCCGGCCACCACCGACCCGCCCGTCACCGATCCGCCCGTCACCGACCCGCCGCCGACCGATCCGCCCGCCACCGAGCCGTCCACGACCCAGTCGGCGCCCACCAGCACCCCCTGAGGCGCCCGGCCGGGTCGGGCGGGGGGTCAGGCGGGGGGGTCAGGCGGGCGCGCCGACCTGGTCGAGGAAAGTGCGCAGGAGGTCGTGGCCGGCCACGGTGAGCACAGACTCGGGGTGGAACTGGACGCCCTCCACCGCGAAGCGGCGGTGGCGCAGGCCCATTACCAGGCCGTCGTCGGTCACCGCGGTGACCTCCAGGTCGGAGGGCACCGAGGCCCGGTCGACCACGAGGGAGTGGTAGCGGGTGGCCTCCAGCGGGTCGGGCAACCCGGCGAACACGCCATCGCCCGAGTGGCGCACCAGCGACGTCTTGCCGTGCATCACCTGGGGGGCGCGCACCACTTCACCACCGAACACCTGGCCGATGCACTGGTGCCCGAGGCACACCCCCAGCACGGGCCGGCGCCCGGCAAAGTGGCGGATCACCTCGTTGGAGAGGCCGGCGTCTTCGGGTCGCCCCGGGCCGGGGGAGACCAGCACGGCGTCAGGGTCGAGGGCGTCGATGTCGGCCAGGGTGAGGGCGTCGTTTCGGTGCACGAGGGGGTCGGCGCCCAACTCCCCGAGGTACTGCACGAGGTTGTAGACGAAGGAGTCGTAGTTGTCGATCACCAACACGCGGGGGCCCATGGCCCGCGCAGGGTACCGGCCCCAGCCGGCCGCGCCGTCGGCAGTCGACCGCCCGACCCGGGGCGGGAGCGCTCCTGTTCGTGTCGTAGCCTCGGGGCCATGGCCGACAAGCCTCCCAAGGTCCCGGTGACCCCGGCTGAGCCACCCGCCGCCACCAAGGCCGCGGCCCGCAAGGCGGCCGCCGCCCGCCAGGCCGAGGCCACTTCCGGGTCCGCCCGGCCCGCGAGGGCGACCTCCGGCGCCAAGCGGCGCCCGCCCGAGGCCCCGGCCGCCAAGGCGGATCCCAGCCCGGCGGGCGGCGCCAAGGTCACCGGCGCCGCCAAGGTCAAGGGCACGGCCAAGTCGGCCGACGCAGCGAAGAATGCCGGGGGCACCAAGGCCGCCAGCGCGCCGAAGACCGCCGCGGGCGCCAAGCGAGGCCGGGCCAAGGCCGCCGACCGCAAGGTCGACCCGAAGGCCGCCGCCCGCAGCGGCAACCCCCGCAAGGCGGCGGCCGCGGCCGCCGAGTCGAGCCGCTACACCCCACCGGTACCCAACTACGCCAAGGTGAGCCCGTGGTACGTGCCGGCGGCGATGTTCGCCCTGCTCGGCCTGGGTATGGTCGTCATCTTCCTCAACTACATCGGCTGGCCCTTCGGCGACGCCAGCAATTGGCGCCTGCTGGCCGGCCTCGGGCTCATCCTCGCCGGGATCGTCACCGCCACCCAGTACCACTGAGGCTGCCGGCAGCCTCCCCCTCGGTGGCCGTGAAGTTACATCCGTGTGACGCTCCCCAGGATTGTCCACAGGCTGGGGACGGCCGCGGCGGCGTCCCCGTCAGAGGTCGTCGACCGGGGTGACCAGGTCCATGTCCTCCTGGCAGTGGCGCGGCGGCTCGGGCACCTGGTCGTTGGCGGCGGTCATGCGGACCTCGGTGGAGCAGAGGCTGCACCGGTAGGTGAGCCGGACCCGGCGCAGCTCACCGGGCGGCGGTGGTTCGGGCACGGGGCGGGCGAGGCTGCCGAGGAAGGCGAAGCCCACCCGCACCAGGAGCAGCGCGGCGCCGAGGGCGACGACCACCTTGAACGCGAACCAGATCGACACCGCCGCTCAGGGTACGGCGGTAGCGCCGGTCAGCCGAGGCGCTCGATGATGGTGGCGTTGGCCAGCCCCCCACCTTCACACATGGTCTGCAGCCCGTAGCGGCCACCGGTGCGCTCGAGCTCGGAGAGGAGGGTGGCCATCAGCTTGGTGCCCGAGCACCCGAGGGGGTGGCCGAGGGCGATGGCGCCGCCGTTGACGTTGACCCGGTCCATGTCGGGGCGCAGCTCCTTTTCCCAAGCGAGCACCACCGATGCGAACGCCTCGTTGACCTCGAACAGGTCGATGTCGTCGACGCTGAGACCCGACTTCTCCAGCGCCTTGGCGCTCGAGGGGATGGGCCCGGTGAGCATGGTGACGGGATCGACGCCGGCCAGGGCGAAGGTGTGGAACCGGGCCCGGGGCGTGAGCCCGAGCTGGTTGGCCTTCTCCTCGCTCATGATCAGCACGGCCGAGGCGCCGTCGGTGATCTGGGAGCTGTTGCCGGCGGTGACCTTGCCGTCGGGCTTGAACGCCGGCTTCAGCTTGGCCAGGGTCTCGGCGGTGGTACCGGGGCGGATGCCCTCGTCGCGGTCGACCACCTCGTCGGTCTCGATGAGCTTGCCGGTCTCCTTGTCGAGGGGCTTGGCCGCCACCGGCAGGATCTCCCGCTCGAAGCGCCCCTCCTCGGTGGCCTGCTGGGCCCGCTGCTGGCTGCGGGCGCCGAAGGCGTCGAGGTCCTCGCGGGAGATGTCCCACTTGTCGGCGATCATCTCGGCCGAGATTCCCTGGGGCACGAGCCCACCCACCCCCGCGTAGCGCTCGATGACCTTGGGGCCGAACGGGAAGCTGCCGGGGGTGATCGACGCCCCCATGGGCGTGGTCGACATCACCTCGACGCCAGCCGCCACCGCCACGTCGTAGGCCCCGGCGATGACGCCCTGGGCGGCGAAGTGGGCCGACTGCTGGGAGGAGCCGCACTGGCGGTCGACGGTGGTGGCGGGCACGGACTCGGGCCAGCCGGCGGCGAGCACGGCGTTACGGCCGATGTTGAGCCCCTGGCTGCCCACCTGCATGACGCAGCCCATGATCACGTCCTCGATGAGGGCGGGATCGAGGTCGTTGCGCTCGGCCAGGCCCCGCAGCACCTCACCGGCGAGGTCGGCGGGGTGCCAGCCCGAGAGCTTCCCGAAGCGCTTGCCGCCGGGGCTGCGCAGGGCGTCGACGATGACTGCGGTGGCCATGGGGCGGGCTCCTCTTCTGCCGCTGGCGGAGCCGGCGGCGATGCGAACTGACCGTGCGGTCAAGAGTCTGGCGGGAGGCGGCTCCGAACCGCAACACCAGCTCGACTCACGGGCACTGGGTGGTGTCGACCTCGCCCGACTCCCACCGGTTGGCGGGCACGTCGCTGCCGCACGGCTCCTGGCCCCAGAGCTGACAGGGCATCCCGGCCATCTCCAGGTCGTGCAGGTACCGGTGCCCGATGCGCTGGGCCACCCGGATCGAGGCCGTGTTGTCGCGGTGGATGATCGAGACCAGTTGGTCGAGCTCGAGGTGGGCGAAGGCCCAGTCCCGCCAGGCCGCAGCGGCCTCGGTGGCGTAGCCGTGGCCCCATGCGGAGCGGGCCAGCATCCACCCGACCTCGGTGCCGGGCCAGCCCTCGGGGCGCCACAGGCCGCAGCGTCCGAGGAGGCGGCCGCTGGCCTTGTCGACCACGGCGTGGTTGGTCCAGCCTCTGAGCTGCTCGTGGCCGAGGAAGCTGGCCATGGAACGCCATGCGTCGGGTCGGCTGAGGGGGCCGTGGCTGAAGAAGCGGACGACCTCGGGTTCGGCCATCATGGCCGCGTACTCATCGAGATCGGCCTCCACGAAGGGCCGCATCGTGAGCCGCTCGGTGCGCAGCACGGGCACGGCCGGCTCTCAACCGTCCGAGCCGGCGGGCACCAGCACGCATTCGGCCAGGGCCTCGCACCGGCAGTCGGCGGCCCGGGCCAGCAGCGCCCGTGTCCGCTCGATTTCGGCCGCCTCGCGTGCCAGCTCGGCCCGCCGGTCCTGGACCCGCCGCTTGAAACCCTGCCGGTCCTGGTCGGCGATGAACCCGGCGATCTCGGCCAGGGCGAACCCGGCGGAGCGACACGTCGCCACGAAGCTCAGGACATCGGTGGCCGACGGGTCATAGCGCCGCCGGCCGGCCGCGTCTCGCGCCGGCGAAAGCAGGCGGAGCGACTCGTAGTGGCGCAGGGCCGAGGGCGCCAGCCCGCTCCGGGCGGCCAACTCACCGATGCCGAGTGACTCGTCCATGCGGGCCACGGTAGGGCGGCGCGGCCTCAGCCGTCGCCGGTGTCGATCCCGAACTCGTGGCGGAGCGCTTCTACACCGTCTTCGGGGCCACGCACCGCCAGCACGAGGGTGTCGTCCTCCCGGGTCACCGTCCAGGTGGCGAACCCGCAGCAGTCCGCCTCGGCGGCCGCCAGGGAGGGCAACAGGCGGGCCACGTCCTCGGTGGCCTGGTAGGTGATCCGAAAGCCGTCGTCCACCCCGTCGCGAGATCGGACGGCGGGGTCGATGCGCGCCCAGAGGGCCCGGCGGTCGCCCATCTGCTCCGGAGTGAGGGTGCAGGCGATCGGGATCTCAGGGCCGGTCATGGAGCGAGTGTGGATGCTCAAGCCGACTTCACGTCAAATGCGCCGCCTCGTGCCTCGCCTCGTGCCTACCCCGCGCCGGCCGGCGCTGGCCCGGTCGATCACCAGGATCAGCACCGCAGCGGCGATGATGGCGACCACCGCCCCCAGGAAGTTCAGCTCGAAGATGTCGCCGGTGCCCAGGGCGTTGGCCACCACGCCACCCACCACGGAGCCGACCAGGCCGATGAGGAGCGTGGCCACGAGACTGAGATGCTGCTTGCCGGGGAGCACAAGCCTGGCCAGGGCTCCGACCACCAGGCCGAACACGATGAAACCGATCATGGAAGCTCGCTCTCGTTGATCACGTCGGCGGCCTACCTGCCCGCCAGGAGGATCTATGAGTACCGCTCAGCGGACCGCGCCCAGCGGATCGCCGGGAACGGCCATCCCTCGCAGGTCGTGCGCGCAGTTCCTGGGCGGGGCGTTTGAGCCCAACGTTCTCGGACTTCAGGAGGGCTGCAGGCGAAGCTCGGCCCGGTCGCGTTCCTCGGCCACCCCGCCGGGCGGGCCGTACCACCAGGAGTGGACCAGGTGGCCAGGCTCTGGCATCGCGATCGTGATCTTCATCGGGAACGGCGAACCCTCGTCACCGAGCTCGAACACCCCCGGATTGGTCTCTCGTAGAACGGCGACCGAGTCAGCGTGACTGTGAGCGGTGACCAAGATCGCCGGGCCGACATGAGCGCGGGCAAGGAGCGCGTGCTCATGGTGACCGCGGACGCGGTCGGGGTTGGAGGGGTTGAACGTCTCGTAGTCGAGGGCCACCCCTGCTCGCCCCGGGAGCGGAGTGACGACGATCCTGGCAGCCGCCTCACCGCGGTCTTCAGTGTCCCGATCGATCCCCAGGTACAGCCCGGGATGCTGCAGCAGGTCGTCGGCGATCCCCATGGCTGCCTACGGTACGCGAGCGGATCCCCGGCTGCCGGGGCTCGCCTGCAGACAAGGCGGGTGCCGATGCCTCGAACCTGCGGGCATCGAGTTCCAGGGACCCCGTGTCCTGCGGTTCGTCGGTGGAGACGATGGGACTCGAACCCACGACCCCCTGCGTGCAAAGCAGGTGCTCTAGCCAGCTGAGCTACGTCCCCGTGGATCTCACCGTAGCGGCGGTTCGGCCACGGCGGCCCGACGGGCGGGGGCGACACGGCCGCAGATCGGTGACGTTACGGCGGGTACGATTCGTGGATCCTGCACGAGGACGAGCGATGACCGGTGGGCCGGCGGCGGCGACCCGCGTGCTGGTGGTGGACGACGCGGCGTCGACCCGGCACTTCCTGCGCAGTGCGCTGGAGAACAGCCGCCTGTTCGTGGTGGTGGGCGAGGCGGCCGACGTCGCCGGGGCGGTCGAGGCGGCCGCTGCCCTCGACCCGGAGATCATCCTCCTGGACGATTCCCTGCCCGGCGGTTCCCCCGACGCCGTCGTCGCGGGGCCGCTCCACGAGGTCGCGCCCCACGCCGCGGTGGTCATCCTCTCGAGCCGTCCCCCGCGGGTGACGGCCGACCCGGCCGAGGCGGGGGCCCACGCCATCCTCCCCAAGGGCCTGCCCGAGTGGGACCTGGTCGAGCGCCTGTGCGAGGTGGTGGGCCGCCCCTTCCTCATGACCGCGCCGCCGCCCCCTCCGCTCCCTCCTGAGCCGACCGACGCCGGAGGCCGGGCCCACCGGGCGGTGGTCTGCGACGTCGACGCCATGACCCGCCGCCTGGTGGGACGGGTGCTGGCGGGAGTCGGTGTGGAGGTGGTGGCCGAGACCGACGTGGTCGCCAACCTCCTGGCCGCGGTGGCGTCGGCGCGACCCGACGTGGTGGTCCTCGACCTGTGGTTGGAGGGCACGACCGGCCTCAGCGCCCTGCCCGAGCTGCTGGACATCTCGCCCGCGACGGCGATGGTCGTCTACTCCGGCCGCACCGAGTGGCGCGAGCGGGCCATCGCGGCTGGCGCCGCCGTCTTCATCGAGAAGCCGGACTTCGCCGAGCTGGAGACGTGGGTGGGCCGGCTGGTGGGCACGCCAGCCGCCGATCCGTCCTGACCACCCATCGCTCTGGCATGCACGGCTGGTGCCAGGACGACGCCGGGGCATGCCAGTCGGTCGTGGCCAGCGGGGGCGGCCCGGGCCGCTCCACCATCCCCCGGGCACCACGACGCCCGCCGGTACGCTCCGTCGGAGCCGGTCCTGCGCCGGCGATCGAGGAAGGGGCGGTGGGTGGCTTCCGCCGGTGCGATCTGGAACGGCAGTTGGAGGGTCCGTCGTGACCCTGTACCGGCACGCCCCGGCCGCTCCCAGCCCATGGCCCTCGACGTCGAACAGCTCCCCCCGGGCGCAAGGGACACCGTCGCCGCCCTGCTCGCTGCCGTCTCCAGCCCCGGTTTCGAGGCCACGGTGCGGGTCACCGACGGACGGGGCCGGGATTGCCAGGTGCGCATCACCGAGGGCGACGACGGCGAGCCCATGGTGGTGGTCAGCGGGGCCGACGACCCGCCCGCCGAGCCTCCCGCCGCCGCTGAGGCCCAGGGCGCCGGGGCCGGCACCCGCCTGCTGGAGCTGACCAGCCACGGCGTGTGCGTCGTGTCGGGCGACGGTCGCACCGCCTTCGCCAACCGGCGACTGGCGGACATGCTCGGCTTCGAAGCCGAGGAGCTGCGCCGGCGATCGATGCTCGACCTGATGGACGCCTCCGACCGGTGGCGGGTGCTCGGCCTGTTCGACCGGCGTCGTCGGGGTGGCGCCGAGATCGGCGACATCCGCCTCCGCCGCCGCGACGGTGCCGAGCTGTGGGCGGTCCTGTCCACCAGCCCCTTCCCCGGGGAGCCGGGAGCCGACGGCGCGCCGGGCGGGGCCGAGGGCACCGTCGTGCTCGTAACCGACGTCACCGAGCGCCACCACCGTGAGCTAGCCCTGCGGGACGCCGAGCGCCGCTTCCGGCTTTCGTTCGAAGACGCCCCCGTGGCCAAGGCACTGGTCGGCTTCGACGGCCGGGTCCTAGAGGTGAACCGGGCGGTCGGACGGGTCCTAGGGATCGAAGCGGACGGTCTGGTCGGGCTCCGCCTCTCCGACGTCACCCACCCCGGCGACCTCGCCGCCGAGGACGAGCTCACGCGGCGGGCCATCGCCGGGCAGCTCGACAGCTTCTCGCTCGAGAAACGGTTCGTGCGCCCGGCCGGTGGCGTGGTCTGGGCCAAGGTCAACGTGTCGCTGGTCCGCGACGACGACGGCCATCCCCTGCACCTGCTGCTCGAGCTCGACGACGTCACCGACCGCAAGGCGGCCGAGGCGGTCAGCCGAGAGGCGGTGGCCCGCTTCGAGGCGGCCTTCACCCACGCCCCCATCGGCATGGCCATCGTGGAGCTCGACGGCACCCTCCGGGAGGCCAACCCCGGGTTGCGCAGGATGTTGGCCCTCGACCCCGACCTGGTCGGTTCGATGACCCTGGGCCAGCTCATCCACCCCGACGACGTCGAGGACCTCGACCGGCGCCTGGCCGAGCTGCGCGAGGGCCACACCACCACGTTGCGGGCCGAGGTCCGCATCGTCGCCTCCGACGGGCGGACGGTGTGGACCCTGCTCTCGGCGGCCGCCGTCACCGGCGACGACGGGCTGCCCAGCTACCTGGTGGCCCAGGCCGAGGACGTCAGCGAGCGACGGGTGGCCGAGCACGACCTCGTCCACCAGACGCTGCACGATCCCCTCACGGGGCTCGGCAACCGGCTACTGCTCAAGGAGCGCCTGCAGGCGGCCCTGGGCATCGCTGCCGAGGTGCCCTTCGCAGTGATGTTCCTCGACCTCGACCGGTTCAAGTCGGTGAACGACACCCACGGCCACGACGCCGGCGACGCCCTTCTGATCGGGGTGGGCGAGCGGCTCCGTCGCATAGTGCGGGGCACCGACACCGTGGCCCGCCTCGGTGGCGACGAGTTCGCCATCATCGCCCAGGGCGTCGCCGACCGGCACTCGGCCGAGGCCCTGGCCGAGAAGGTGCGGGCCGCGTTGCGGGCGCCGTTTCGCGTCGGCGACCTCGAGTTGGTGGCCACCGCCAGCGTGGGGGTGGTGGTGGGGTCCCCCGAGTACGCCACCGGCGATCAGCTCCTGCGCGACGCCGACATCGCCATGTACCGAGCCAAGGACGCCGGGCGCGACCGCTACGAGCTCTTCGACGACGAGATCCGCCTGTCGGAGATCGAGCGCCTGGAGACCGAGCGCACCCTGCGGACCGCGCTGGCCGAGGGCGGGCTGCGCTTGCACTACCAGCCGGTGATCGATCTCCACACCGGGCGGGCCATCGGGGCGGAGGCCCTGTTGCGGATCGACGACCCGGCACAGGGCCTGCTCCTGCCGGCCCAGTTCCTCGCCGTGGCCGAGGACAGCCGCCTCATCATCGACGTGGGAGCGTGGGTGCTGCGCGAGGTGTGCGCCCAGCTGGCCCGGTGGACCGAGGCCGGGTTCGGCCACCTATCGGCGTGGGTGAACGTGTCGGGCCTGGAGCTGGCGTCGCCGAGGTTCAACGGCCTGGTCCAGCGGGCGGTCGCCCAGCACCGCGTCGACCCGGCCCGCCTGCGGCTCGAGCTCACCGAGAACGCCCTCCTCGAGGCGTCGCCCGCCACCATCAGCCAGCTCCGGCTCCTCACGGGGCTGGGGGTCGCCGTCGGGATCGACGACTTCGGCACCGGCTACTCCTCGCTCGCCTACCTGCGCGAACTGCCCGTGAGCTTCCTCAAGATCGACCACACCTTCACCCGCCGCCTCACCGAGCCCGGAGGGGCCGCCCTGGTGGAGGCCATCGTGAGCCTGGGACGTTCCCTCGACCTGCAGGTGATCGCCGAGGGCGTGGAGTCCCGGGGCCAGGTCGAGGCCCTGGCCGCCATCGGTTGCGGGCACGCTCAGGGTCACCTCTTCGCCATCCCGGGCCCGATCGACGCCATGGCCCTAAACGCCGGCCACGTCCCCGGCGGCGGCCCCGCCGGCGCCTGGCCATAGGCCGCCCCTCGTCAGCGGGGCTGCGGCCCGGTACGCTGCTCCGGGCAAAGGGGGTAGCGGCGATGGGCTACCAGGTTCCCGCAGACGTTCGGCGCGCCGTCGAGACCGAACGCCTCGCCGCGCCCGCGGGCACGCCATCGCTGGTGCGCACCGTGGTCATCTCCGCCATCTACCTCGGCGCCGTCGTGGCCTGCCTGCGCTGGCCCCACCCGGCGGTGTGGATCCCCGCCTGGCTGGTGATGGCCATGATCCTCAACGGAGCCATCTCGGCCTCCCACGAAGGGGTGCACGGCAACCTGATCAGGGCGAACTGGGCCAACCGGGCGCTGGCCGAGTACTGGAGCGTTGCCGTCCTCCTCAATTTCTCGCTGTATCGGGCGTACCACCTCGAGCACCATCGCCGCACCCGGCTCGAGGGCGACCCGGAGCCGCAGACGTCGTTCGCCAACGTGCTGGGCTACCTGGTGGTGTTCCCCATCACCGGCCTCTACTCGCTGCTCCAGCTGTGGTTGACCTCGGCCGCCTCCCTCGTGGGTTGGTTCCCGGCCTATGTCCGCACCGGCCGTCAGCGGCGGAACATCCGCCTCGACGCCGGGCTCGTCCTGGCCGCCAGCGCCGGCGCGGTGGCGTGGGGGGTGGTCGACCTCCGCTCGTTCTTGATCGCCTGGGGCTTCCCCATGCTCGTGTCGTCGGCGGTGTTCAGCGTGACCGTGCTCCCCGAGCACTACGGCTGCGCCCGGGTCCTCGACCCGCTGCGCTCCACCCGCAGCACGCGCTCCAACGCTCTCGTCCGTTACCTGTACTGGAACAACAACTTCCATGCCGAGCACCACCTCATCCCGAGCGTTCCCTACCTGCGGGTCGGGCGCCTCAGCGAGCTGCTGGGCGACCGTGTCGTCAACCAGGCCCGCTCCTACACCCGGTGGCATCTGGGCCTCATCCGTGAGCTGCTCAGCCCGGACGTGATCGACCTCAGGGACCGCCCGAGCGCCCTCGAGCACCCGGCCGCCACCGCCGCCCCACCCTCGGCGCGGGTTCCCGCCGGTCGCGGGTGAGCCCCCGCCGGGACCGCCGAAGCCCCCGGCGGTGGTCATGAGCGTCGACGCCTCCCTGGCCGGCGACGCCACCGGGGCCGACCGGCGCAGCGGATCTCGACGGCTGCGGCGGGCGGCGTCGCTGGCCGCAGTCCTCGGCGTGGTCGCCCTCTACGTGTGGGACGACGTGGTGCTGGCGGCGCCGATCGCAGCGGCGGCGAGCTGGCTGGGCGGTGGCTACGCCTTCGTGCTGTGCACGCCCATCTTCTTCCTGGGCAGCTCGCTGCTGGCGCTGGCCGCCGTGCGGGCCTACGAGGCCAGCTCGCAGGGCCGGCCCAGCCGCCTCGAGCGGTGGCTGGAGCACCAGACGTCCGGGCGCCGTGGGCGCCTTGCCGACCGGGTGATGCGCACCACCGGCGTGGTCAGCTTCCTGCTCAGCAGCGTGCTCCTGGGCGGCACGGTGACCACCTGGCTGATCCGCTACAGCGGCCGCCGTGAAAGCATCACCGGCATCGCCCTCGCCTCCTCGGCGGTCAACGCGGTCACCTTCGTGGGCCTCTACACCGGGATCTTCGGCCTGCTGTTCTGACCCCACCGGTCAGCGCCTACCGCACCGGCGGCCGCCACCACCATCCCCCAACCGCAGACGGACGCTCCCTACGCTCGGTGACGGTTGTCGCCACCTGGGGCGACGGCCGCGACCCCCAGGGGGCAGGCGACGTGCCAAGGCGATCCTCGCGAACCGTGCGCCATCCTCGGACGGCGCGACCGTGACCACACCCCATCCACCGGCCCGGGTCACCGTGGAGCGCCGGATCGACGAGTCGGCGTGCGACGACTTCCTCGGGTTCTACCGAGACGCCTTCGCGCCCTTGCGGGCGGAGACGGCAGTGGAGCAGACGGTCTCCGACCCCGAGTTCCGCGACCTGGCCCGCCGCGAGGACGTCATCAAGTTCGTGGGCTGGGACGCTGCCGGGCGCCCCATCGGCCTTTCCATCGTCACCACCAACCTGGGTCTGGTGCCCTGGATCAGCCTCCCGTTCTACGAGCGGCGCTACCCCGACCACTACGCCCGGGACGCCATCTACTACTTCGTCACGCTGGTCATCGCCCCCGATCACCAGGACGGCCCCCTGATCCAGGCCATGGTCGAGGCGATCGGCCTCTACATCGCCATGGACCGAGGCGTGATCGCCTTCGACACCTGCCAGTACAACATCGACGTGTTCGCCGTGCCCGAGTTCATCGAGCGGCTGGGCAGGCGGCACGTGGACGGGGTGTGCGAGGAGATCGACGCCCAGCGCTACTACGGCTACGAGCTCACCGGCATCAAGGAGCTCGACCTCCGGGACCGCACCGACCACGGCATCGACATCGACCTCACCGACCAGCGCCGAGCGGTCCAGCCCCAGAGGGCGTCGGAGTGAGCGCGCCGTCCTTCCGGGCGGGCGAAGCCGGTGAGGCGGGCCCGACCCGCGCCGGCGAGGCGGGGGCGGCCGCCGGCGACAAGGTGCAGCCACTCGGGATCCAGGTGGCGGCGGGCACCGCCGCCGGTCCCACCACCCTCGCCGCCTTCGACGGCGCGCTGCGGGTCGCCGGGGTGGCCAACTTCAACCTGATCCGGCTCAGCTCCATCGCCCCCCCGGGGAGCGTGGTCGACGCGCTCCCGGGCGGGGCCACACCGGAGGGCACCTGGGGGGACCGCCTCTACGTCGTCCTGGCCGAGGAGCGGGTGGAGACCCACAACGAGGAGGCGTGGGCCGGCATCGGCTGGACCCAGGAGCGCGCCACCGGGCGGGGATTGTTCGTGGAGCACCACGGCAACTCGCGCCACCGGGTCGACGCCGACATCACCAGCTCCTTGGTCGACCTGACGGCGGGCCGCCCGGGGATGGCGTTCACCCCCGTTCAGCGCCTGGTCACGGGGGCCACCTGCGTCGACGAGCCGGTGTGCGCGCTGGTGGTGGCCGTCTTCGGGAGCGAGCCGTGGCCGGCCGCCACCACCATCGACCTGCGTTGAGGGCGGCCTCGTGCGGCAGCGGCGGAGGCGAAGTTCGCGAATCGCTCGAATCGCCAGGCGCGTTGCCGATAGAAGGCTGATGCTCCGCCGCGGATGGATCAGGTTCCTGGCCGGGACCCTGATGGTCGTCACCGTCGGCCTGGTCGGTGGCCCCGACGTGATGCCCATCGCCGTGCAGGTGATCGGGTGGGCGGCGGTGGTGGTGCTCGTGCCGGTGGACCGTCACAACCGGGGGGGCACCGCTCGGGTGTGGCGCTGGTTCGCCGCCGGCGGGGCGCTGTGCCTCCTGGCCGGGATCGTGCGCTTCGTGCACGGGTCGATCGCCGGCGTGGAGAACCCGTTCCCGTCGCCCGCCGACGCGCTGTTCGTGCCCGGCTACCTGGCCCTGATCCTCGGGGCCGACCGGCTCCGCCGCGCCCGCACCACCGAGAGCCAGGTGGACGACCTGGTCGACGCCCTCATCGTCTCCGCCGGGCTGGCCACGGTGGCGTGGGCCGCGGCCCTGGCCCCCTACGTTCGGGACACCTCGGTGCCGCTCTACGAGCGCGGCTTCAACGTGGGCTACTCGGTGATGGCCCTCCTGCTGCTGGTGGCGTTCACCCGCCTGGCCGTGGGTCCGGGCTCCCGCAACGCCAGCTACTACCTCCTGTCGGGCGGCATCGCCCTCTTCTTCGTCTCCGACGTGACCTCCACCCTCGACACCGTCGGCAAGTTCCCGGCGGTCACGTTGTTCATCACCCCGTTCATCTACATCTGCTTCGGGACGGCGGCGCTGCACCCGAGCATGCCGCTGCTCACCCGCCACCCCGAGGAGCCCAACCTGGCCCTCAGCGGGCGCCGGGTCCTGCTGCTGGCGGCCGCGCTGCTCATGGCGCCGGCCATCCTGGTCTGGCAGCTCAACCGGGAGACCACGGTCGACCTGCCCGTGGTCATCACCGGCTCGGTCGTCCTCTCGCTCCTCGTCCTGGCCCGCCTGAGCCTCCTGGTGCGGGCCAACTCCCGCCAGGCCGTCCTCGAACAGGAGCTGCGGCGGGCCAGCTCAGAGCTGGTGGCGGCCACCAACCGGGAGGAGATGAACCGCATCGCGCTCGACTCGGTGCAACGGATCGCGGGCAGCGCCAGCGGGCTGCGGGCCAGCGTGGTGAGCCTCCAGGACGACGGCCGCTACGTCGTGGTCGACGCCGCCGGGCACCTGGCCGAGCGGGCGGTGGGCACGGCACTCGACCTGGCCGAGGTCCCCGCCTCCGTGATCGCCGCCCTCGACGAGCGCTCACCCAGGTCGCTCGGCCCCGTCGAGCCCATCGACCTGAGCTCGGCAGGTGCCGAGTGTGCGCTGCTGGTCGCGCCCCTCGTAAGCCAGAACGAGCTCCGCGGGGCGATGGTCGTCTCCAGCGTCGCTCCCCTGTCCCGCTCGGTCCGCCGGGCGGTCGAGGCGCTGGTTTCGACGGTGTCGCTGGCCCTGGAGAGCGCGGCCTTGAGCGAGGACCTCCACCGCACCCGCAGCGAGCGCCGCTTCCGCACCCTCATCGAGAACTCCTCCGACATCGTGATCGTGCTGGACGACCAGCGCCACATCTCCTTCGTCAGCCCGGCCAGCGAACGCCTGCTGGGCCGAACCGAGGACACCCTGATCGGTACCGACCCCATCGAGCACCTCCACCCCGACGACCAGGGCCTGGCCAGCTCGCTCCTCGAACGGCGGGGCGCGTCGTTCGACTTCCTCGATCCGTTGGAGCTGCGCATCCGCCACCTCGACGGCAGCTACCGCTGGTTCGAGGTGCTGGCCCGCGACCTGCGCGACGTGGCCGAGATCGGCGGCGTGGTCGTGAACTGCCGCGAGATCAGCGATCGCAAGGACGCCGAGCTGCAGTTGTTCCGCAGCGAGGCCCGCTTCCGCGCCCTGGTGCAGAACGTGAGCGACGTCGTGGCCATCATCGACGACCACGGCCGTTTCACCTACGTCAGCCCCGCCATCACCCCCATGCTGGGCTTCCGCCCCGAGGAGCTGATCGGCACCCGCAGCACCGACCTCATCACCGCCGAGGAGCTGGCGGCGGCGCGGGCCCAGCACCCCGGCCTGATCGCCCGCAGCGAGGCCCCCACGCTCATCCCGCCCCAGAGCCTCGAGGTGCGCCTGCGCACCGTCTTCGGCGAGTGGCGCACCATCGACGTCACCGTCACCGACCTGCGCCTGGAGCCGGCGGTGGCCGGCATCGTGCTCAACGCCCGTGACGTCACCCTGCGCAAGGAGCTCGAGCACAACCTCCGCCACCAGGCCCTCCACGACGCCCTCACCGGGCTGGCCAACCGCACCATGTTCGCCGAGCTGGTCGATGGGACGGTCCGCGGCACGGGGGAGTCGGGCTCCGGCGTGCTCTTCATCGACCTCGACGACTTCAAGACCGTCAACGACAGCCTGGGCCACGCCGTGGGCGACGAGCTTCTCATCGGGGTGGCCGAGCGGCTCGCGCGGAGCCTGCCCGAGCACGCCATCCCCGCCCGCCTGGGCGGCGACGAGTTCGCCGTGCTGGTGGAGGACTCCACCGATGACGTCGGCCCGGTGGGCCTGGCGCTGCGGCTCCTCAACGACCTGCGGCGGCCGTTCCGCATCAACGGCCGGGAGATCATGGTCACCGCCAGCATCGGCATCGCGGCAGTGAACGAGCGGGCCCCCTCTGCCGAGGTGGTGCTCCGCAACGCCGACATGGCCATGTACCTCGCCAAGGAGCGGGGCAAGGACCGGGTGGAGCTGTTCGAGGAGCAGATGCACGCCAGCGCCTTCGAGCGCCTCGAGCTCAAGGCCGATCTGGCCCGCGGCATCGAGGCCGGCCAGCTCCGGCTCGTCTACCAGCCCATCGTTTCGCTGCAGACTGGGCGGATCACCGGGGTGGAGGCCCTGGTGCGCTGGGACCACCCCGAGCGGGGCCGGCTGTCGCCCGACGCCTTCATCGCCCTCGCCGAGGACACCGGGCTGATCGTGCCGCTGGGCCAGTGGGTGCTGGAGGAGGCCTGCCAGCAGCTCCGGGCCTGGCAGCTGAGCCTGCCCACCAGCGCCACCGTGTCCATGAGCGTGAACCTCTCGGTGCGCCAACTCGAACGGGAGCGGGTGGTGAACGAGGTGAGCGCCGTCATCGACCGCTTCGGGCTCGACCCCTCCACCGTCACCCTGGAGATCACCGAGTCGATGGTGATGGACGACACCGAGCTGACCAGCCGGCGACTGGCCGCCCTCCGGGCCATCGGCGTGCAGCTGGCGGTGGACGACTTCGGCACCGGCTACTCCTCGCTGCGCTACATGGAGCAGTTCCCGGTCGACGTGCTCAAGATCGACCGCACCTTCATCGACGGCCTCGGCGGTGGCCAGGCCACCCCTGTGGTGCAGTCGATCGTCGAGCTGGCCCAGCGCCTGGGGGTGCACATCGTGGCCGAGGGCATCGAGCGCCGCGAGCAGCTTGAGGTGCTCCAATCCCTCGGTTGCGACCTGGGCCAGGGCTACTTCTTCTCCGGTCCGGTGGAGGCCGACGCCCTCGCCGACCTGCTCGCCGCCAGCCTCATCGACGGCCGCCGCTTCCTCTTCCAGCAGGGCGGGGGGCCAGGCCTGGGGTAGCCGCCCGGCGCCGGCAGGCGCCGGTAGCACGTCCGCCGACCCCACCCCCCGCCCTGAGGGACGCGCCTCCGGCGCCGGCCGGTAGCTTCGGCGGGTGCCATCGTCACCCGTGTACGTGTCGCGCCTGACGCGGCTGGCGCTGCTCGACGCCGACGGGTCGGCCATCGGGCGCGTCGACAACGTGGTGCTGGTGCCCGCCGGCCGGGATCCCGCGCGGGTGCTCGGCTTCGTGGCCACCGTGCAGCGGCGTCACATCTTCGTCAACGCCGCCCGGGTGGGCTCGATCGACGCCGCCGGCGTCCGCCTCCGCACCGGCACCATCGACGTACGCCCGTTCCGGCAACGACCCGGCGAGCAACTGGCGGTGGGAGACCTGCTCGGGCGGCGGGTGGGCGACGACTTCATCACCGACCTGGCCATCGAGGCCGACACCGCCACCGGCTCGTGGTTCGCGGTCAGCGCCGCCCTGGGCCGGCGGGGACCCCTCCGCCGCCGGCGCACCCCTCGCATCGTCGAGTGGTCCGAGGTGGCCCCGCTGTTCGACGCCGGTCCCGAGTTCGCCGAGGTGGCCGAGCTGCGGGAGATGCACGCCGCCGACGTGGCCACCCGCATCCGGGCCCTGCCGCCCGCCCGGCGGCGCCGGCTGGCCGAGCTGATGGAGGACGAGCGGCTGGCCGACCTGCTCGAGGAGCTACCCGAGGACGAGCAGATCCGCATCATCGCCGGCCTCGACCTGGACCGGGCCGCCCACGTGCTCGAGGAGATGGAGCCCGACGACGCCGCCGACCTGCTCGGCGAGCTGCCGGAGGAGGAGCGGCTCAAGTTGCTGGCCGCCATGGAGCCCGAGGAGTCCACCGGCCTGAAGCGCCTGCTGGCCTACGGGGAGAACACCGCCGGTGGCCTCATGACCCCCGAGCCGGTGATCCTGCCAGGGTCGGCCACGGTGGCCGAGGCACTGGCGGTGGTGCGGGCCGCCGACCTGCCGACCGAGCTGGCCGCCCAGGTGTTCGTGGTCCGGCCCCCCGTGTCCACGCCCACCGGTCCGTTCCTCGGCACGGTGCCCTTCCAACGCCTCCTGCGCGAGCCGCCGGCCACGCCCCTCGAGCACTGCGTCTTCACCGAGCCCGAGCCGGTGGACCCCGAGCTCCCGCTGCGTGACGTCGCCGAGCGGCTGGCGGCCTACGACGCCCTGGCCGTCGCCGTGTGCGACCCGGCCGGCCGCCTCATCGGTGCCGTCACCGTCGACGACGTGCTCGACCACGTCCTCCCGGTCAACTGGCGGCGCAGGGTGCGACGCTGATGGTCCGCCGTCGAGAGGACCTGTCGCGCCCTCGCCGGGGCCTGAGCATCGGCGTGCACTACGACCCCGACGCCTTCGGCCGCTTCTCGGAGACGATCGCCCGGCTCCTCGGCACCGCCCGGTTCCTCGTGTTCCAGACCATCGTGGTCATCGTCTGGATCACCGTCAACGTCGCCCTGCCCGAGCTGCGGTTCGACGAGTACCCGTTCATCCTCCTCACGCTGGCCCTGTCGCTGCAGGCCTCCTACGCCGCCCCGCTGATCCTGCTGGCCCAGAACCGCCAGGACGACCGCGACCGGGCCCAGGGCGAACACGACCGGGAGACCAACGCCCGCACCCAGGCCGACACCGAGTACCTCGCCCGGGAGCTGGCGTCGGTGCGCCTGGCCCTGGCCGACGTGGTCAGCGCCGAGGACCTCGACCGGGCGGTGGAGCGGGTCACCTCGGCCCTCGAGCGGGTCACCGACCGCCTCGACCGGATCGACCCCGGCCACGCCGCCTCGGAGCCGGCATGAGCGAGCCCGGAGGGCGGGCGAACCGTCGATGCGGTGCCCGGCTGGCGGTCGCGGGTCTGGTGGTGGTGGCGGTCGTGGCCGCCGGCTGCGTCTCCGCCGACGAATCGGTCACCCAGGGGTCCACTACGCCGGCGTCGTCGGCGTCCTCGGGGACCTCGATCACCGAACCCGTCCCCGGCCCCACCACCGGGGGCCAGGCGAGCCCGGCCGCTCTGAGGTGGGAGCCGTGCGACGGTGGGTTCGAGTGCGCCACCCTCGCCGTGCCCGTGGACCACGAGCGCCCCGACGGGCCCACCCTCGACCTGGGGGTGGTCCGCCAACCGGCGGGCGACGCCGATCGGCGCATCGGGTCGCTGTTGATGAACCCAGGCGGGCCCGGCGGCTCGGCCGTCGAGTTCGTGGAGGGCGTGGCCCCGGGCCTGCCCGCCCCGCTACGCGACCGCTTCGACATCGTCGGGTTCGATCCCCGGGGGGTCGGGCGCAGCGACGCCCTGGATTGCCACGCCCGGGTCCGGGCCATGTACGTCGCTGACCCCACCATCGAAGACCCCGCCGACCGCGCCGCCCTCTTGCGCACCAGCACCGCCTTCGTGCGGGACTGCGAGCGGCGATACCGCGATCTCCTGCCCCACCTCGGCACCCGCGACGTGGCCCGGGACATGGACCTCCTGCGCCAGGCCCTGGGCGAGGAGAAGCTCACCTACGTGGGCCTGTCCTACGGCACCTCGATCGGCCAGGTCTACGCCGACCTGTTCCCCACCCGGGTGCGGGCCATGGTGCTCGACGGCGTGGTCGACCTGGCCACGCCCGGCGTCGCCGGCGCCGAGGTCCAAGCCACCGGCTTCGAGCGGGCCCTCGACAACTTCGCCGCCGACTGTCGCCGCCGCTCCTCCTGCCCCATCGCCGCCGACCCCGAGGGCGCGGTCGAACGGGTGATGGCGGCCGCCGAGCGATCGCCCATCCCCGCCCGTCACGCCGGTGAGCCGGCCGGGCCCGGGCTGGTAACCCTCGCCCTCGTCCAGGCCATGTACTCCGAGTCGCTGTGGGCGCCGCTCGCCGAGGGGGTGGCCGCCGCCCTCGACGGCGACGCGTCGGTCCTGGTGCGCCTGGCCGACTCCTACCTCGGGGTGGCGTCGTTCGAGATCTACTTCGCGGTGAGCTGCCTCGACAGCGCATGGCCCGAACCCGACGCTCTGCTGGCCGCAGCCGAGGCCGCTGCCCGGTCCGCCCCGCACTTCGGGGAGGCCATCGTCACCGACTACGTGCGCTGCAGCCTCTGGCCGACGCGGCCCCAGCCGCTGCGCCCCCCGGAGGCGCAAGGGTCGCCGGCCATCCTGGTGGTCAGCACCACCGGCGACCCGGCCACCCCCTACGAGTCAGGCGTGGCCGTGGCCAAGCAGCTCCCGAGGGGGGTGCTGCTCACCAACGAGGGCGAGGGCCACACCGTGGTGGTCGAGGGGAAGGCCTGCATCGACGACGCCGTCGTGCCCTACCTGGTCGACCTCGAGGTCCCCGAACCCAACACCCGCTGCTGATCCAGATGGGCGAAGCCCGCTCGGGGCGGCCACGCTGCGCAGTCCGCCAGGCGGAGCAGCCCCCAACGTGAGACCCGGATGGGCGAAGCCCGCTCCGGGGGAGCGAAGCGGAGGAGGAGCCAACCAGTGAGGAGGAGCCAATCAGTACAGCTTCAGCTCGGGGTGGTCGGCGAGTAGGCGGTCGAGCCAGTAGGGGCTCTCGAACAGGGCCAGCAACGTGCCGTCGGCCCGGCCGAACACGGCGACCCCCCGCATGGCGCGCAGGGCGGGGGCGCTGGCGGCGTCGGTGCGCCGGGCCACCGAGTACGACGTGGGGCTCAGCTCCACCGGCGCCCCGAACTCGTGCTCGAGACGGTGCACGGCCACGTCGAACTGCATGGGCCCGACCGCCCCCAGCACGGGCGCCTGGTCGCCGAGGTCGGGGTCGCGCAGCACCTGCACCACCCCTTCCTCGTCGAGCTGGGCGATGCCACGCCGGAACTGCTTGAACCGGCCGGTGTCGCGGGGCCGGGCCACCGAGAAGTGCTCGGGCGCGAAGCTGGGGATGCCGGCGAAGGCGACGTGCTCGTCGAGGTAGAGGGTGTCCCCCACCCGCACGTCGGTGGCGTTCACCAGGCCGACCACGTCGCCGGGCCAGGCCTCCTCCACCGTCTCGCGCTCCTGGCCGAACACGGTGTGGGCGTACTTGGTGGCGAAGGGCCGCTGGGTCTGGGCGTGGGTGACGACCATCCCCCGCTCGAAGTGCCCCGAGCACACCCGCAGGAAGGCGATACGGTCACGGTGGGAGCGGTCCATGTTGGCCTGCACCTTGAACACGAACCCCGAGAATGGGGCGTCGAGCGGACGGGGCTTGCCGGCCTCGTCGGCGCGGGGCGAGGGCGCGGGGGCCAGGTCGACCAGCGCGTCGAGGAGCAGCCGCACTCCGAAGTTGGTGAGGGCCGACCCGAAGAACGTCGGCGACACCTCGCCACCGAGGAACAGCTCGGTGTCGAAGTCGGCGCCCACACCGTCGAGCAGAGCGAGCTCCTCGACCGCGTCGTCCCACGCCGCCCCCTCCTCATCTGCCGCCCGGGCGGGGTCGACCAGCTCCTCGGGCGCCTCGGTGGCCCCCCGAGCCACCCGGGTGAAGCGGGTGAACCGGCCGTCGCGGCGGTCCACCACCCCCCGGAAGTCGCCGGCCAGGCCCACCGGCCAGGTCACCGGCACGGGGCTCACCCCGATCTGGTCGTGGATCTCGTCGAGCAGCGCCAGGGGGTCACGACCGGGCCGGTCCCACTTGTTGAGGAACGTCAGCAGCGGCAGACCTTGGGCCCGGCACACCTCGAACAGCTTGAGGGTCTGGGGCTCGATGCCCTTGGCCGCGTCGAGCACCATGACGGCGGCGTCGGCCGCGGTCAGCACCCGGTAGGTGTCTTCGGAGAAGTCGCGGTGACCGGGCGTGTCGAGCAGGTTCACCACGTGGTCGCGGTAGGGGAACTGCAGGACCGTCGAGGTGACCGAGATCCCGCGCTGCTGCTCGAGCTCCATCCAGTCCGAGGTGGCCGAGCGGCGCCCCTCCCGGGCCTTGACCGAACCGGCGCCGGAGGAGAGGGCGCCGCCGTAGAGGAGGAACTTCTCGGTGAGGGTGGTCTTGCCCGCATCGGGATGGGAGATGATGGCGAAGGTGCGACGCCGCGCCGCCTGGGCCACCGCGTCGCCCCGGGCGGGGTCAGCCACAGGTCGCGCAGACGCCGACGAGGTCGAGCCGGTGGTGCTCGGGACGAAAGCCGGTGACGGCCTCCACCCGGCCCATGGCCTCTTCGAGGGTGCGCTCCAGCGCGGGAGACACCGTGAAGTCGGCCACCGCCCCGCACCGGGCGCAGATCAGATGGTGGTGGTGGTCGTCGGTGAGGTCCTCGGCCAGCTCGAAACGGGCGAACCCGTCGGTGCTGGTGACCCGGTGCACCACCTTGGCCGCCTCCAGCACCGCCAGGTTGCGGTACAGCGAGCTCTGGGCCAGGCGCCGGCTGCCGAGCATCTCGACGATGGTGAGGGGACGCTCGGTGGCTTCGAGGATCTCGACGATGGCGCGACGGTTCGGGGTGTAGCGCTGGGCGTCGGCCCGGAGCCGTCCGGCCACGCCGGAGTGGAGGTCCTCGATCATGGGCTGGGACCCTACCGGACGGCCCCGCCACTGAGAACGAGTGAGAATCGCCCCGGCGCCTGGTTTCGTCGTAACGTGATCGCAACCTTGCCGGCCCGAAGCCTGGATTCGCGGGCGCCGGTGCCGACAGGACGACGGTCACGAACTCGCCGGGAAGACGGGCCACGGCCCCGCCCTCACCGACCAGGAGCTCCCCCATGCAGCCACCCGTCGCCTCCGTGCTCAGCCGGAGATCCTTCCTGGTCGGCGGGGCGGTGGCCGCCACCGCGCCCCTGCTGCTGCGGGTGCCGGGCGCCTTCGCCGGAACCGACGACGAGGGCTCCATCAACGCGTTCGGCTTCCCGGAGCCGGACATGACCGGCCGCTACACCAAGGACATCACCTTCCCGGTGGCCGGCTCGGTGAGCTGGACCGACACCTACGGGGCCTGCCGCGACGGCTGCACCCGCCGCCACGAGGGCCAGGACCTGATCGGCTCCAAGCTCCAGAAGCTGGTGGCCTGCGTGGACGGCACCATCGTGTCGTTGAAGTACGGCAGCACCGGCAACGCCCTCTACCTCAGGAGCGACAGCGACGGCTGGTACTACGCCTACCTGCACATCAACAACGACTCCCCCGGCACCGACGACGGCGCCAACCCCTACGGCTGGGCCTTCGCCTCGGGGATCGCGCAGGGCGTGCGCGTGAGGCGGGGACAACACATCGCCTACCTGGGCGACAGCGGGAACGCCGAGGCCACCGTGCCCCACCTCCACTTCGAGATCCGCAAGCCGGCGCCGAGCGTGTGGGACGCCCAGGCGGTGAACCCCAAGTACAGCCTCGACGCGGCCAAGCCCCCGCCGGCGACAGTGCCCCCGTCGACGTTCGCCCCCTGGGACAACGCCACCGCTCTCATCCGCCAGCAGTACTCCGACTTCGAAGGTCGATACCCCGACGCCGACCTCCTCGCCGTGCGCCGTCAGCAGCTCGAGACCGGCGAGCGCAGCCCCGGCTGGCTGATCGGGGCACTGCTCGACGGCGGGATCTGCCAGGCCCAGGCCGGGCTCGTGGCCCGCCTCTACCTCGGCTTCTTCCGGCGCACCGGCGACATCGGCAACTTCCTGACGTGGGTCGACCGGATCCGCTACGGGGTCACGGCGGTGTCGGTGGCCGACGCCTTCGCCGGATCGGCCGAGTTCCGGAGGCTCTACGGGGATCTCTCCAACGCCCCCTACGTCGACCGGGTGTTCCGCAACGTGCTCGGGCGGGCCCCCTCGCCCGAGGAGCTGATGTACTGGACCGACCGCCTCAACCGGGGTCTGGTCTCCCGGGGCGGCCTCATGCTCAACTTCTCCGAGGCGCCCATCAACCGGGCCAAGCTCCGCACCCGGGTCCAGGTGACGCTGCTCTTCGCGCTGATGGTGCGGCGCATGCCGACCACCGCCGAGATGGACGACTGGGTCGGGCGCCTCGACGGCGGGACCTCGAACGAGTGGCTGAGCGGCTTCCTCCGGGGGAGCGCGGCCTACAAGCAGCGCTTCTTCTGACGCGATCTGATTGGCTCCTCCTCCGCTTCGCTCCCCCGGAGCGGGCTTCGCCCATCCGGCTCTCAGCGGTATCGCTGCTCCGCCTGGCGGCTGCGCAGCTCTGACCTGACCCGGGCCGGCACGGCGTCAGGGCCCGGGCTCAGGGGAGGGTGACGCCCCGCACCCGGGTGAAGCGCTCGGCCACGTCGGGCCAGTTGACGACGTTCCAGAACGCCTTGGCGTAGTCCGCCTTGACGTTGCGGTACTGGAGGTAGAAGGCGTGCTCCCACGCGTCGAGCACGAGGATCGGCAGGGAACCTCCGGCCACGTTGTCCTGGTGGTCGAGGATCTGGTGCACGACGAGGCGCTGGCCCAGCGGCTCCCAGGAGAGCGCCGCCCATCCCGAGCCCTGCACGGTGGCCACCACCGCGTTCATCTGGGCCTGGAGCTGGCCGATCCCGCCGAGGTCCTCGTCGATGGCGGCCGCCAGCTCGCCGTCGGGCCGTTCCCCGCCGTCGGGGCTCATGTTGAGCCAGTACAGCGAGTGCAGCAGGTGGCCCGAGACGTGGAAGGCCAGGTTCCTCTCGAGGCCGGTCAGCGGCGGGCCGAGCTCGTCGCTGGCGCGGGCCTCGGCCAGCTTCTCCACGGCGGTGTTGGCGCCGGCGACGTAGGCGGCGTGGTGCTTGTCGTGGTGGAGCTCGAGGATCTGGCCCGACAGGTGCGGCTCGAGGGCGCCGAAGTCGTAGGGCAGATCGGGAAGGGTGTACTGCGACACTGCATCGCCTCCATGCGGCCAGGGGTGAACGGGAGCGGACCTTACCGGTACGGTGCCGGCGGTGACGGCGCTGGTGCCCGACGAGCTGGTGGCCGAGGCGGTGGCCCTCGCCCGAGCCGCCGGCGAGCTCACCCTGGAGCACTTCCGGTCGCCGGAGCTGGCGGTGGAGCGCAAGCGCGACGGCACCCCCGTCACCGAGGCCGACCGGGGGGCCGAGCGCCTGCTGCGCCGGGAGCTCGCCGCTCGCCACCCTGGCGACGGGATCCTCGGTGAGGAGGAGGCGGAGCGCAGCGGAACGAGTGGTCGCCGCTGGATCCTGGATCCCATCGACGGCACCAAGGCCTTCACCCACGGGGTCCCGCTCTACACCAACCTCCTGGCGCTGGAGGACCCGGAGGGCATCGCCCTCGGGGTGATCAACATGCCCGCTCTCGGTGAGACGGTGTGGGCGGCGCGTGGACACGGCTGCTTCTGCAACGGCGTACCGGCCCGGGTGAGCGGCCACGATCGCCTCGCCGGCGCCTACGTGACCACGAGCAGCCTGGCCGCCTGGTCCGAGCCGGCGCTGGCCGCCATCCGGGCGGCCCGGGTGGGGCTGCGCACGTGGGGCGACGGCTACGGCTACGCGCTCGTCGCCACCGGGCGGGTGGAGGCCATGGTGGACCCCAGGGCGGCGCTCTACGACCTGGCGCCGATGCCGGTGATCATGGCCGAGGCGGGCGGTTCGTTCTCGTCCCTCGGCGGGCACGCCGGCCCCGGCAGGGGCAGCGGCGTGGCCAGCAACGGCCGGGTCCACGCCGAGCTGTTGGCCTGCCTCGGCGGCGAGGCCGCGTCGGCCTGAGGCCCCCTGCCGCCGGCGTGTGGTCGCCGCCGCTTTCGCCTCCGCGCTAGTCCTCGGGCGAGTAGCGCCGGCCGCGCTGCTGCTTCAACTGGGCGCGGCGGCGCTTGTGCTCCAGGCGACGGCGGCGGGCCGCGACCCCCGGTGTGGTCGGCGTGCGGGTGCGCTCCACCGCCAACGCCTCGGCCAGGCGCTCCCGGAGCCGCTGCAGGGCCAGCGCGCGGTTCCGAGCCTGGGACCGCTCGTCGGCCACGCTCACCCGCACCTCGGGCCCGAAGGCGGCCAACAGGCGCCGCCGGTCCGCCGGCGCCAGCGCTCGTGACCCGGCGATGTCGAAGCGCACCTCGGCCCGGGTGTTGGCGGTGTTGGCGTGCTGGCCTCCGGGGCCCCCGCTGGCGCTGAACCGCCAGCGCAGCTCCTCGGCGGGGATGGCGAACCTCCGGGTCACCTGCAGGCCGTCCACCTCAGTGCTCGTGGTGGTGGGAACCGTCGTCGACCAGCAGGCCGCCCCGGGGCAGGCGCACCAGCCGGCCGCCGTAGGCCCGGGCCAGGTGCTCCTCGGTGAGGACCTCGGCCGGGGGGCCGGCCGCCACCACGTGGCCGGCCAGCAGCACGAGCTGGTCGGCGGCGGCCGCCTCGGCGAGGTCGTGGGTGGACACCACCACGGTGCGCCCGGCGGCCCGCTCGGCGGCCATGGCATCGACGATGCGCTGTTGTGAGACAGCGTCGAGGCCGCTCATGGGCTCGTCGAGGAGGAGCACCTCGGCCTGCTGGGCCAGGCCCTGGGCCACGTACACCCGCTGGCGCTGACCGCCCGACAGGCTCGAGAGCTGGCGGGTCGCCAGGTCGGCCACCGCCATGCGCTCCATGGCGAGGTCGATGGCGGCACGGTCGTCGGCCCGCAGGCGCGAGAACACACCCCGGGCCGGGTACCGGCCCATGGCCACCACCTGGCGGACGGTGATGGGCAGGGTGGCCGAGATCTGGGTGGACTGCAACACGTAGGCGATGCCGCGGCGGGAACGGCGGGGATCCTGGCCCAGCACCTGGATCCGGCCAGCGGTGGGAGCCCGCAGGCCGGCCACGGCGGAGAGGAGGGTGGACTTGCCCGCTCCGTTCGGCCCGATCAGGGCGGTGACCGCGCCCGCGGCCAGGTCGAGGTGAACGTCGTCCAACGCGACGACGGACTCGAAGCCGAGGCGCACGCCCCGCAGCGTGATCGCCGCCGCCGGGACACCCGCGTCCCCTGTCGGCTCCTGCGTTGCCATGTTGCGAATCATTCCCACTTGCTACCGTGGCTCACCTTGGGATCAATTCTCACTTCCGTGCGTGCCTCAGTCTGCCAGGCCGGCCGCCGGCGACCCAGCCCGATCTTGCGCGCCCTGGCCGTCGGCCTGCTCGTCCTCACCGCCACCGCCGCCTGTGGGGCGGGGTCGGGCCCGGACCGGGAGGCCCGGATCGTGGTCAGCACCGACATCCTGGGCGATGTGGTGGCGGCCATGGTGGGTGACCGGGCCGAAGTGGAGGTGGTGATGCCCCGGGGGGCCAGCCCGCACGAGTTCTCGCCCTCGGCCCGCCAAGCCGTGGCCATGCGGGAGGCCGACGCCCTCATCGTCAACGGGTGGGGGTTCGAGGCGGGCCTGGACGACACGGTCGACGCCGCTCGCCGTGCGGGCGTGAACGTGTTCGAGGCGGTCTCCGCGGTCCGGCCCCAGGGGGGAGCGCCCCACGATCCCCACTTCTTCACCGACCCCGCCCGCATGGTCCAGGCGGTCACGGCCATCGCCGCCCACCTCCGCTCGACCGTGCCGGCGCTGCGCACCGCCGCCTTCGGTGCCGCCGCTCGGTCCTACCAACGGCGCCTCGAGGGGGCCGACGCCGAGGTCGAGCGCATCCTGGCGGTGGTACCGGCCCGCCGGCGGGTCCTCGTCACCGACCACGAGGTGTTCGGCTACTTCGCCGAGCGCTACGACTTCCGGGTGGTGGGCACGGTGATCCCCAACCTCAGTACCTCCTCCGAACCCAGCGCCCGGGGCCTGGCCGACCTGGCCGAGGCCATCCGGGCCGAGCGGGTGCCGGCCATCTTCGCTTCCACCAGCGCGCCGGCCAGGCTGGCGAGGCGATTGGCCGCCACCGCCGGCGTGTCGGTGAGGGTGGTCGGCCTGTTCAGCGAGTCGCTCGGCCCTGAGGGCTCGGCGGGGGCCACCTACCTGGGCATGGTCGTCGCCAACGCCCAGCGGATCGCGGCTGCCCTGGCCTAGTCGCCGAGCCAGCCCGCCCGCTTCAGGCGCCGGTACACGGCCATCGCCGCGCCCAGCATGCCCAGCAGGGCAAGGGGGTAGCCGAGCACCCAGTGCAGCTCGGGCATGTGCGCGAAGTTCATGCCCCACACCCCGGCCAGCATGGTGGGCACGGCGATGATGGCCGCCCAGGAGGAGATCGTGCGCATGTCCTCGTTCTGGCGCACGCTGATCTGGGCCAGGTTGGCGTCGAGGGCGTCGGTCAGCAGGTCCCGGAAGATCTCGATGCGGCCCACCACCCGGGTCAGGTGGTCGGCCACGTCGCGGAAGTACTCGGCCAGCTCGGGGTGGGCGTGGGGGATCAGGCCCCGCATCATGACGTCGAGCGCCTCGGACAAGGGCATGGTGTAGCGGTAGAGGTCCAGCACCTCCCGCTTGAGCTTGTAGATGCGCTCGGCGGGGTTGGAGCGGTCGTCGGAGAAGACGTCGGCCTCCACCTGCTGGATGTCGAGGTCGATGCCGTCGGCCGCCGGGGTGTAGTCGTCCACCACCCGGTCGCACACGGCGTGGAGCACCGCCATCGGACCGCAGCGCAGCAGCTCGGGCTGGCGTTCGAGGTGACGGCGCACGTCGCCGAGCGCGCTGGCCCGCCCGTGGCGCACGGTGATCACGAAACCCGGCCCCACGAACACCAGGAGCTCGGCGAACTCGATGCTCTCGGATTCGTCGTCGTAGCGGGCGGTCTTCAGCACCACGAGGACGGTGTCGTCGTAGACCTCCACCTTGGGCCGCTGATGGGCGTTGACGGCATCCTCCACGGCGAGGTCGTGGAGGCCGAACTCGACCCGGACGGCGGCGAACTCCTCGGTGGTGGGCTCGTGCAGGCCTATCCAGACGAACGATCCGTCTTCGCGCCCCGCCTCGCACGCGTCCTCGAGGGGGAGGTTCCCCTTCTCACGGGCGCCGTCCCGATACTGCGCGCAATCGACTATCACCCGACCAGTCTGGCCGGTGGAAGCGATGCACGGCGGGCTCGCCTCAGGCCAGGTGGGGCCCGGCGGCGCGGGCTGCGCGTACCGCGCCGAGGGCATCGCGGAGCTGGTCGATCCACTCCCCCTGGTGCTGGCCGACGAGGCGCACGCACCACGCCAGGGCCTCGCTGCGGCTGCGGGCCACGCCGGCGTCGAGCAACGTGTCGAGCACCGCCCGCTCCGGCATCCGCAGCCGGGTCATCACCGGCACGCTGGCGGTGGTGAAGGCGACCTCGGTGTCGCCGCAGCGGGCGGCCCAGGAGACCTTGCGCCCGAAGCGGCGTTCGGCCTCGCCGGCGATCCGCATGCGCTTCTCCCGGGTGTCCTCCCGGAAACCGGCCACCCGGGAGGCGCACGCCACCTGGCGGGCGGCGTCGGCTTCGTCGCCGGTGTCGCCCAGTTCGGGCTCGGCCAGGACTCCGGTGACGAGGATCTCGTCCCGGTCCGTCTGCACCTCCACCGGTGCGGTGAACCAGTCGTCGGGGACGCGGCCGGCGAACCAGGCCTGCAGTTGGGCACTACTCAGTTGTTGCATAGTTACGAGCTTACACACTTACATCAGCCGGACTGCTCAGCTGACCGCGTAGCCCTCACGGGCCCGCGGCGGCGACCGATGGACCCGGCATGCGCACCGCCGAACCGCTCGAGGAGGTGCTGGCGGTGTTGCGGCGGGAGCACGGTCTGCTCGACCAGCTGCGGTTCCGCTTCCTCGAGGTGCGCCTGCTCCTGGCGGCGGCGGAGGTGCGCTACCTGGGATGGGCCACCACCGAGGTCGCCGAGGCCCGGCGGCGGGCACGAGAAGCCGATCTCCTGCGGGCTGCCGCCCTCCACCGTCTGGAGTCGAGAGGGGCGACACCCACCTTGCGGGCGGTGGCCGCCGGCGCCGACGAGCCGTGGGCCGGGATGCTGCGCGACCACCACGAGGGCCTCTGCACGGTGGTCTCGGAGATCGAGGTGATCGGGCACCGCAACGCCGAGCTGGCCCGCGCCGGCATCACCGCTCTGGCCCACGGTGTGGCCCTCAGCTCGCTCGGCCGCCCACCGAGCGAGGCCGGCGAGGCGGGAGACCTGGCCACCGAGGCGGCCTTCCAGGAGGTGATCGGCACTGCCGGTCGGCTCCGGATGCCCGCCCTGCTCGCCTTCCTGCGCTGAGACATCGGGCCTGGCGCTGAGGACCTCGGGCGCCGCCGACCTCCGGTCAGGTCGAGGGGACGAGCTGGACGCCTTCGAGGCGGTCGTGCCAAGGGCGGGCGCCCCCGATGGCGGTGGCGTAGCCGGCCTTGCGGCGGGCAACCCGTCCGGCGGGCTCGCTCTCGGCGCCGGCTTCGTACTGGGCCTCGATGCCGTCCTTGAGCATCACCAGCGCCTCCGAGCGCAGCTGGGAGATCCGGGACTCGGTTACGCCGAGGAGGTTGGCCAGCTCCTGGGACTTGCAGCCTTCGAGGAAGTAGCCGACCACGACCAGGCGGTGGCGCTCGGGCAGGAGCTTCACCGCGTCGCGGAGGTAGGCGTGAAGCTCACGGGTCTCGAGCTCGTCAGAGGGCTCCCGGTTGGCCGTGTCGGCCAGGACATCGACCAGCGTGAGGTCCTCGTCGGCGTCGCTCACCTCGTACTCGAGGGCCAACACGACCGAGCGGAACATGCGGTCCTGGAGGCGGCTGAGCTCATCGCGTTTCATGCCCAGGGCTTCAGCCGTTTCGTCGACCGAGGGCACCCGGCCCAGCTCGGTGGCCAGGCGCTGCTCGACGGCCTCGAGCTTGCGGGCGAGGGTGCGCACCGAGCGGGGGGCCCAGTCGGCGGCGCGGACCGCATCCAGGATCGCCCCTCGGATGCGCTGAGCGGCGAAGCGGTCGAAGGGCACGCCCCGGGAGTCGTCGTAGCGACGGGCCGCCTCCACCAGACCGAGCGCCCCAGCGGTGGCCAGCTCCTCACGGTCCACGTGGCGGGGGAAGTGCACCGCCACCTGGAACACGACGTGGCGCACGAGGGGCAGATGCTGCTCGATCAGCTGGTGCAGATCCTTGTCGTCCCGGTTGGACATGGCCTCTCCCTCCATCGCCCCCACCCGCCCTCGGTCGGGAGGGAACGCCTCTTGTTGAGGAGATCGGCGGCAAATGGGCCGACCGACCCACCCGGCCGATCCGGACCATTTGCCGGGAACCGCTACTGTACGCGTTGTTGCGAACGCTGTAAAGAGTCGAGCGGCGGGCGGCGAGCGGTGGGCCCCCGGCGTCACGCCTGGGCGGCCGCCCCTTCGAACACCGCGGCTTTGACCCCCCGGTGGGCGAGCTCGGCGAGGAAGGGCACGGGCTCGACCAACTCGGCCAGGCCGGCGGCACCGGTGCGGGCCAGCTCACCCCGGGCAGCGAGCACGGCGGCGGCCGCCGCCACCGCCCCGGCCGCCACCGCCGGTCGGTCCATGGCGCCCAGCACCCGGACGCCGCGGAGGTCGCCCCGTCGGCCGCGGACCTCCACCCGCACCGCCCCCACCCCGCCTTCGGGATGAGGCGGGCGCAGCATGGGGAGGCGGGCGCTCAGACGGTCGCGACGGTTGGCGGCGACCCGCGCCGTGACCCGCTGCACGCCGGGGAAGGCGTTGACGAGCAGCAGGGAGTCAGCCACCGCCGCCCGGTAGCAGTCGGCCCCACCGACGGGGTCGGGGAACCAGCACAGCTCCCGACCTGAGCCCGAGGGCCGCCGCTGCCATCCGCCGTCGCGCCAGTCGACCGCGGGCTGGGCCAGGGCCCGGTGGTGTTGACGGGCGCACGCCGGCCCCCCCGTCCCGGCCTTCGCCACGTGGATCTCGTCGACCCGGTCGAACTCGCCGGCGGCATGGCGGGCCAGCACGCAGGTGAGGCCGGGCGAGAAGGCGGCCCCGACCACCAGCGTGAGCCCCCGGGCGTCGGCCAGAGGCCCCAGGTCGAGCAGCCGGTCGACGTCGTCGGTGGCGTCCGACACCGACACCACCGGGATGTCGCGCTCCAACAGCTCGAGGGCTGCCTCGGCGTGGTGGCCCGCCGGGCTGGCGAGCACGACGGCGTCGGCGTCGGGCGGGGCATCGGCCGCCGATCCCTCGGCCACGGCGATCGCCCCCAGCGACGCGCTCACCTCGGCCACCAGGTCGGGGCGGGGGTCGCGCAGCACCACCGCGTCCACCCCGTCGGAGGAGGCGAGCTGGCGGGCGGCCCGGGCGCCGACCGCGCCGAGGCCCAGGACGGCGATGCGCATCAGCGCAGGTCGGGACCCGAGAGCTCCCGCCAGCCCCCGCCCTGGGGCGGCACGCCGCCCGAGCCCCGCAGCCGCAGGGCGGCGGCCAGGGCACCGGCCACGCCGAGAGCCACCAGCGCACGACGCAGCATGGTCACCGCTTGCCTCCGAAGGTTGGGACGGCCCCTTCGGCGAAGGGCCGGCGTGGGGCTAGCTGGAATCGAACCAGCGACCTCACCCTTATCAGGGGTGCGCTCTAACCGACTGAGCTATAGCCCCGCGGGAGCGCCGAGGCTAGCCGTCGACGACGGCGCCGCCCACCCGGGCCGCAGGCGCGGTGGCGCCGGCCGCAGGGGCCGCGGCGGCGGCGGAGCCGAGGGCATCGGGGCGGGCGGAGCTGGCCTCGGCGCGCGGGCGCGGGGCGCGGCGAGAGCCGCCCTCGGGCTCCTCTTCGAGCACGACGAAACGGATGCCGCCCGTGAGCTCGCTGATGACGTTGACCAGGGCGACGGCCACCACCGTGAGGATGGTGGTGGTGAGCACGGCGATGGCGCCGATGACGGCAGCCCGCCGGAACATGTCCTGCCCGTAGAACTGCCAGTTCTCGAAGCCGACGTCGTCCATGAAGCCTTCGAAGTTGTCGACCAGGCCGGCCGAGTTGGCGATGCCCCAGAGGGCGGCGACGGCAGCCAGGGCCACGCCGTACATGCAGGTGTAGAACAGCAATGCCACCTTGAGCACCGACCACAGCTCGATGCGGCGCACGATGCGCTTGACCCGCCGGCCACGACGGGGCGCTCGCCGAGCCGCCCGGCGGGCGGCGCGCCGAGAGGGGATCTTCGCCTTCGCCTTGCTCTTGGGCTCGGCCTCGGGGTCGACCCCGGCGTTCGTCTTGGCCTTCGCCTTGGCCTTGCCCCTGGCGTCGGCGTCAGCGTCAGCGTCGGCCTCGGCGGGGGACCCGTCCTGGCGACGGTGCTGGCCGGGGCGGCCCACCGGGCCCTTGGCGGTGGGCGGGGGCGGCGGGGGCCCGAGGCCGGGGGTGGTGGTGGCCCCCATGTCGGTGGTCGCACCGGGATCGAGAGCCACGGCGCGAAGTCTAGGAGGTCGCCCTTGCGAACGGTGGTCAGGCGGTCACGGCCAGGACACCCTGGCTCGGGCGGTGTATTCGGCGTCGCCCACGCGCACGACAACCACCACGTCCGTGCCCACCTCCCGGTAGGCGAGCAGCACCCCACCGTTGTCAGCCGCCACCTCGCCGGCCGCGGCCCGGCCCTCGGCCGCCCCGGCCAGAGCAGCCCCGTCGGCGGCGGTGCGGGCCCGGGCGGCGTCGACCGCCCCATCCCCCAGGCGCAGCACCGCCAGCGCCACCAACCCCGCCAGCACCACCACCACCGCCATCAACGGCGTCACCTGCCCCCGCTCGCGCGCACGACCCATGACCAGACCTCCATCGACGAAGCCACCGGGGGAAGCGAGAGTGACGCTGCGCAGTCCGCCAGGCGGAGCAGCAAACGAGTCGAGAGCCGGATGGGCGAAGCCCGAGCGAGTAGGCCGCCCGCAGGGCGGCCGCCCGAGCTCCAAAGTAGGACAGTCCGCCAGGCGGAGCAGCAACCACAAGTTGAGACCCAGATGGGCGAAGCCCGCTCCGCCGAAGGCGGAGCCAATGTCCTAGTCAGCCTGCAGCACGGGAGCCACGGCGGCCACGGTCTGCTGGGCCGGGATGGCCATGATCCGCACGCCGGTGGCATCGCGGCCCTGGGAGGAGATGTTGCGCACCGGCATGCGGATCATCAGCCCGCCGGAGGCGATCACGAAGATCTCGTCGTCGAGTGACACCATGAAGGCCGCCACCACGTGGCCTCGCCGGGCGGTGAGCTTGATGCCCTTCACCCCCTGGATGCCGCGGTTCTTGCGGGCGAAGTGCTCGAGCTTGGTCCGCTTGCCGTAGCCGGCGTCGGTGACCATGAGGATGGTGGCGTCGTCGCGGGCGACGTCGCAGCTGACCACTTCGTCGTCGGCCCGCATCTTCATGCCCCTCACCCCGGCGGCCGACCGCCCCATGAACCGGACGTCGGACTGGGCGAAGCGCACCGTCATCCCCGAGCGGCTGACCATGAAGATGTCGTCGCCCTCGTTGCAGGGGATCACCCGCACCAGCTCGTCGCCGTCGCGGAGGTTGATGGCGATGAGGCCGGCCCGCAGCGACGAGTCGTACTCGGTGAACTTGGTCTTCTTGACCTGACCCTTGCGGGTGGCGAAGAAGAGGTACTGGTTCGTCTCGTAGTCGCGGGTGTCGATGATGGCCTGGATGTGCTCGTCGGGCTGGAGGGGCAGGAGGTTGACGATGGCGGTGCCGCGGGCGGTGCGGTCCTTCATGGGGATCTCGTGGGCCTTGAGCCGGTACACCCGGCCCTGGTTGGAGAAGAACAGCAGGTAGGCGTGGGCCGTGGTGGTGACGATGTGGACGACGTAGTCCTCGTCGCGCAGCTTGGCGCCGGCCACCCCCCGACCGCCGCGGCCCTGGGTGCGGAAGGTGTCGGCCGGGACCGTCTTCACGTAGCCCTTGGCCGACATGGTGACCACCAGGTCCTCGTCGTCGATGAGGTCCTCGATGTCGATGTCACCCAGCTCGTAGGTGATCTGCGACATGCGCTCGGTGGCGTGCTTGTCGCGGATGTCGCCGATCTCGGTCTTGATCACCCCCATCAGCACGCCGCGGTCGGCGAGGATGGCCTCCAGCTCGGCGATGGTGCGCCGGAGCTGCTCCATCTCCTCTTCGAGCTGGGAGCGGCCCAGGCGGGTGAGGCGCGAGAGCTGCATGTCGAGGATGTGCTCGGCCTGCTCGGCGGAGAACTCGAAGGGGGTGGCCATGAGCGTCTCGCGGGCGGCGGGCTTGTCGGCCGAAGCCCGGATGGCGGCGATGATCTGGTCGATGAGGTCGAGTGCCTTGAGCAGGCCCTCCACGATGTGGGCCCGCTTGCGGGCCCGGTCGAGGCGGAACTCCGAGCGGCGGGTGACGACCTCGGCCTGGTGCTCGATGTAGTGGAAGAGCAGGTCGCGCAGGTTGAGGGTGCGGGGCACGCCGTCGACCAGGGCCACCGTGTTGACCGGGAACGAGGTCTGCAGCGGGGTGCGCTTGTACAGGTTGTTGAGGATGATGAGCCCGGGGGCGTCGCGCTTGAGGGTGATGACGATGCGGGTCTCGTCGCCGGCCGACTCCTCGTTGGCATCGGCGATGCCCTCGATCTCGCGCCCGTCGACCAGCTCCTTGATCTTGGTGAGCACCGCGTTGGGCCCCACCTGGTAGGGCAGCTTGGAGATGACGATCCGGTCGCCGCCCCGGGCGCTCTCCTCGATGTCGGCCACCGCCCGCATGCGGATGGAGCCCCGCCCGGTGCGGTAGGCGTCGATGATCCCCGAGCGCCCCATGATCAGCCCGCCGGTGGGGAAGTCGGGGCCCTTCACGAACGCCATGAGGTCGTCGGGGGTGGCCTCGGGGTGGTCGATGAGGTGGACGGTGGCGTCGATGACCTCGCCCAGGTTGTGGGGCGGGATGTTGGTGGCCATGCCCACGGCGATGCCCTGGCTGCCGTTGACCAGCAGGTTGGGGAACCGGCTGGGCAGCACCGCCGGCTGCTGGAACTCGCCCGAGTAGTTGTCGACGAAGTCGACGGTGTCCTCGTCGATGTCGGCCAGCATGGCCATGGCCAGGGGGGCCAGGCGGCACTCGGTGTAGCGGGCGGCGGCGGGCCCGAAGTCGGGGGACCCGAAGTTGCCGTGGCCGGCCACCAGGGGATGGCGCAGGGAGAAGTCCTGGGCCATGCGCACCAGGGCGTCGTAGATGGCGCCGTCGCCGTGGGGGTGGTACTTGCCCATCACCTCGCCGGTGACCCGGGCGCACTTCATGAACGGCCGGTCGGGGCGGGCGCCGACGTCGTACATGCCCCAGAGGATCCGGCGGTGCACCGGCTTGAGCCCGTCGCGCACATCCGGCAGGGCGCGCTGCACGATGACGGACATGGAGTAGTCGAGGAACGACCGCTCCATCTCCTCTTCGATCTCGATCGGCTCGATGTTCCCGAACCGCAGGTGCCCCTGCTCGGCCGGGTCGTCGGGACGGTCGCCGTCGCCGCCGGGTGGGAGGCCGGTCATCGATGATCGGTCATATGTCGAGGAACCGCACGTCTTTGGCGTTCTGCTGGATGAAGGTCTTGCGGGCGTCGACGTCGTCGCCCATGAGGCGGGAGACCACGGCGTCGGCGTTGGCCGCCTGCTCCACCGTGACCTGCAGGAGGGTGCGCCGGCCGGCATCCATGGTGGTGTCCTTCAGCTCCTCCCAGTCCATCTCGCCCAGGCCCTTCAGGCGCTGGTACTCCTTCTTGTGGGCCGGGTGCTCGGCCGCCCAGGCGGCCCGGGCGGCGTCGTCCTTCAGGTACACCTTCTCCTTGCCCACCACGGTGGAGTAGAGCGGAGGCTGGGCGATGTAGACGTGCTCGTGCTCCACCATGGCCTTCATGTGCCGGAAGAAGAAGGTGAGCAGCAGGGTGCGGATGTGGCTGCCGTCGACGTCGGCGTCGGCCATGAGGATGATCTTGTGGTAGCGGATCTTCTCGAGGTCGAACTCCTCGCCGAAGCCGGCGCCGACCGCCTTCACGAGTGCCTCGACCTCGTTGTTCTTCAGCATCTTGTCGATGCGGGCCCGCTCGACGTTGAGGATCTTGCCCCGGATGGGCAGGATCGCCTGGGTGCGCGGGTCGCGACCCTTGATGGCCGAGCCGCCGGCGGAGTCGCCCTCCACGATGAACAGCTCGCACTCGTGGCGGTTGCGGCTGGAGCAGTCCTTCAGCTTGTCGGGCATGCCGGCGCCGTCGAGGGAGGACTTGCGGCGGGTGGCGTCGCGGGCCTGGCGGGCGGCGGCCCGGGCCCGTTGGGCGGCGAGGGCCTTCTTCACGATCTTGTTGGCCTCGGTGGGCTGCTCCTCCAGCCAGTCGCCCAGGCGCTCGTTGGTGGCCCGCTGCACGAGCGTCTTCACCGGCGGGTTGCCCAATTTGGCCTTGGTCTGGCCTTCGAACTGCGGCTCACGCAGGCGCACCGAGATGATGGCGGTGAGCCCTTCGCGGATATCCTCCCCGGCCAGGTTGGGGTCCTTCTCCCGCAGGTGGCCCTTGGTGCGGGCATAGCGGTTGACCACGTTGGTGAGGGCCGCCCGGAAGCCCTCCTCGTGGGTGCCGCCCTCGATGGTGGCGATGCCGTTGGCGAAGGAGTGGAGGCCGTCGGTCTGGTAGCCGGTGTTCCACTGGAAGGCCAGCTCCACCTCCTGGGCCTCCTCGGCCTGCTCGAAGTAGCCGACCTTGTTGAACAGCGGTTCCTTCGACCCGTTGACGTGCTTGACGAAGTCGACGATGCCGCCGGCGTAGCGGTAGGTGACCGGCTCGGTGTCGTGGTCGGGCCGCTCGTCGCGGAAGCGGATCTCGAGGCCCTTGTTGAGGAACGCCATCATCTGGAAGCGCTCGAGCATGGTGCGGGCCGAGAACTCGATGACCTCGAACACCGCCGGGTCGGGCCAGAACGTGACGGTGGTGCCGGTGCGGCCCCGGGGGCTGGGGCCCACGACCTCGAGGCGGGTGGACTTGGACCCGCCCTCGGCGAACTCGATCTGGTGGCGTTTGCCGTCGCGGTCGACCTCGACCACGACCCGCTCGGAGAGGGCGTTGACCACCGAGACGCCCACGCCGTGGAGCCCGCCCGACACCTTGTAGCCGTCGCCGCCGAACTTGCCGCCGCCGCCCAGCTTCGTGAGGGCGATCTCCACGCCGGTCATCTTGAACTCGGGGTGGACGTCGGTGGGAATGCCCCGGCCGTTGTCGACCACCCGGCACCCGCCGTCGGCGAGGAGGGTGATGTCGATACGGTCGCAGTAGCCGGCCATGGCCTCGTCCACGGAGTTGTCGACGACCTCCCAGACCAGGTGGTGGAGGCCGGTGATGCCGGTGCCGCCGATGTACATCCCGGGGCGCTTGCGGACGTGGGCCAGCCCCTCGAGGATGGTCATGGAGCTGGCCGAATAGGACCTCGGCTTCTTGGTGTCCTGCGGCAACGGCGCGGCCTCTCAGAGCTGCTCTCGAACGGTGCTCGGCGGGCGGCCGCAGCTCGAAAACTGCTGGTCAGCGCCCCCGATCACGATGCCGTCAGCCTACCAGCCGACGAGGGCGGCTCCGATCACCCCGGCGGGCGCCGGACCCTCACCACGAGGCCCTCGACCACCCCTGGGCCGACCAGCGCGGCCGCCCGGCGCACCAGGTCGGCCTCCAGCCAGCGGGCCTGGCTGGCCCACGCCGCCGAGGCCGTCACCGCCACCACCCGGCCCCGCTCCACCGCCACCGGCACGAGCGCCGCGGCCGCCTCGGGACCGACCAGGTCGGCCCAGCGCTCCCGCAGCGCGATGAGGGCGTCGGTGGGAGGCGAGCCCAGGCCGGCCAGCACCCGGTCGAGGCCCTCGCGGAGGGGTCGCACGGGCGGCCCCGACCCATCGGAGGTGGGCAGCGGCGACCACGGCACCCCCGCAGTCTCGCTCATGGCGCGGGGTCCGGGACGCCTCCGAGGTGGAGGCGGGCGGCCTCGCGGGCACCGTCGACACCCCCTCCCGGGACGATGGTGCCGTCGTGGATCGTCAGGGTTTGGTCCGGGCGGGCGCCGGGGGGACGATGGTGCCGTCGTGGATCGTCAGGGTTTGGTCCGGGCGGGCGCCGGGGGGCAGGGCGCCGGCGGTGGTGAGGATCGTCTGGCCGGCCGGCAGGTGGGCCAGGAGCGCGTCGCTGCGGCCGGGGTCGAGCTCGGAGAAGACGTCGTCGAGCAGCAGCACCGGCGGCGTACCCGTGGCCACCGCCACCACCCGGTGGGCGGCCAGGCGCAGGGCCAGGGCCAGCGACCGCTGCTCCCCCTGGGAGGCGTGGGTGCGGGCCGGGAGGCCACGGAGGCGCAACTCGAGCTCGTCGCGGTGGGGGCCGACGAGGCTCAACCCCCGCCGCAGGTCCTCGGGCCGGCCGGCGGCCAGCGCTCCCGCGAGGCCGCCGTCGACCCTCGACCAGGCCGGCGCGTAGATCGCCTCCACGGCCACTTCCCGTTGGGCCACCTCGGCGTAGGCCACGCCCACCGCCGGCGCCAGCTCGGCCAGCAGGTCGGTCCGGGCCCGGGCCAGCGCCTCGCCGGCGGTGGCCAGCTTGGCGTCCCAGACGTCGAGGGTGAGCTCGACCTCAGGGCTCAGGCGTCCGCCGGCCTGCTTCAGGAGGGCGTTTCGCTGGCGCAGCACCCGGTCGACCTCGCCCCGCACCCCGTCGTTGCGGGGGTGCAGGGCCACCAGGGTGTCGTCCAGGAAGCGGCGCCGCTCCCCCGGCCCGGCCTTCACCAGAGCCAGGTCGTCGGGGGAGAACACCGTGACCCGGAGCGCCCCGAGCAGGTCCCGCGCCCGGCGCAGCGGCTGGCGGTTCACCTGGGCCCGGTTGCGCCCCCCCGCCACCAGCTCGGCCTCCAGCAGCAGCTCCCGACCGTCGCGCTCGACCTCGCCCCGGACCACCGCCCGATCGGCACCGTCGCGGATCAGCGCGTCGGGCGGCGCCCCCCGGAACGACCCCAGCGTGGCCAGGTAGGCCACCGCCTCGAGCAGGTTGGTCTTGCCCTGTCCGTTGGCACCCAGCACCGCGGTGAGCCCGGGGGCGAAGGTGACATCGGCCTCCGCGTAGCCCCGAAAGTCGGTCAACCAGAGGCGACGGAGCCTCAGGCCCGCTGATCGCCCGCTCGCCTTCGGCTCGCTCAAACGCGAACGGGCATCAGGAGGTACAGGAACTCCGAGCCCTCCACGGAGCGGACCACCGCCGGCTTCTGATGGTCGACGGTCTCCAGGGTGATCTCGTCGCCGGGGGTCACCTCGATGCCGTCGAGCAGGTACTCGGGGTTGAACGCCACGGTGAGCTCGGCGCCCTCGTACTTGGCGTCCAGCTGCTCGTGGGCCTGGCCGACGTCCTGGGTGATGGCCACCAGCTCCAACCCGTCACCGTTCATCGACAACCGCACCGGTGTGGCCTCCCGGGCCATCAGCTTCACCCGTCGCACCGCGTCGATGAGGGGTTCGCGCCCCACCGTGAGCCGGTTGGGGTAGCTGCTCGGGATGAGGCCCCGGTAGTTGGGGAACTCCCCCTCGATGAGGCGGGTGGTGAGACGCACGGAGGCGATCTCGAAGGTGGCGTCGCGCTCTCCGAGGCGCAGCGTGACCTCCTCGGCCCCGGCGAGGAGGCGTTCGAGCTCGCGCAGGGCCCGGGACGGGACCAGCACGCTCTGGCCCTCCCGGAGGACGCTGGTGCCCGGCAGGTCCCGCACCGCCAACCGGTAGGAGTCGGTGGCCACCAGGCGCAAGCCACCCGACTCCGGCGTCATGAGCACCCCGGTGAGGATGGGACGGGCGTCGTCCGCGCTGGCCGCGGGAACCACCTGGCGGAGGGCAGCGGCGAAGTCGCCCGACGCCAGGGTGACGGCCTCGCCCGCCGGTGCCCCGAGGCGGGGGAACTCGTCGGCCGGCAGCACCCGGATCGACGACTCGAAGCGCCCCGAGCTGATGTGGGCCTCGTCTCCTTCGGTGGCCACGCTGACGCTGCCGGCATCGAGGGAGCGGGCCACGTCCGAGGCGATCCGTGACGGCAACACGGTGACGCCGTCCCCGTCGCCCGCCACGGTGGCCTCCACGCCGATGGTGAGGTCGAGGTCGCTGCCGGTCAGTGACAGGGTGTCGCCCGCCACCTCGAGGCGCACCCCCGACAGCACCGGCAGGGAGCCACCCCGGTTCGCCACCGCCCGCCCTGCGGCGCCGAGGGCGTCGACGAGCACATCACGCTCACATCGGAACTTCACGCTCGTCGGTCTCCTTCTGCTTTCCCTGCTGGTTGTCGTAGAAGATCGTGGTGGAAGTAGTAGGGCCTGTGGATTGTGGATTACCAGGCGTCCGGGCCGGTCAGGCCGTCCGCGGTTCGCGGTGGGTCGTCCACAGCGTCTCACAGCGGGGCCGCCGGGCGGGGCTACCCGTCGCCTTCCCGGCCGCCCGGTCCACTGCTCTCCCGGCCTTGCCCACAGCTCGGCGCACAGGCCCGCGTGCCACGCCCCTCAGCCCTTCCGGATGTCCTGGATCAGGGCCTGCACCTGGTGGAAGACCTGCTTGCGCTCCTGCATCAGCGCCGCGATCTTCTCCACGGCGTGGATCACGGTGGTGTGGTCGCGACCACCGAACTCCCGGGCGATGGCCGGGTAGCTCAAGTCGGTGAGCTCGCGCACCACGTACATGGCCACCTGGCGGGCGATCACGAGGGGACGCCGGCGGCTCTTGCCCTGGAGCTCCTCGACCGAGAAGCCGAACATCTCGGAGGTCTTGTCCAGGATCACCCGGGGCGTGATGGGCCGAGGGTGGCGCTCACCGAGGATGTCGGAGAGGATGCCTTCGGCCAACGTCACGTCGAGGGGCTGTTCGTAGAGGTTGGCGTAGGCGGTGACCCGGGTGAGGGCGCCCTCGAGGGCCCGGATGTTGTCGGTGATGTTCTCGGCGATGAAGTCGAGCACCTCGTCGGGCACGACCCCCGGGGTGCGCTGGGCCTTCTTGCGCAGGATGGCGGTGCGGGTCTCGACGTCGGGCGGCTGGATGTCGGTGATCAGGCCCATCATGAAGCGGGTGCGGAGGCGGCGCTCGAGGGTGCTGATGGCGTCGGGGGCCCGGTCGGAGGTGAGGACGATCTGGCTGCCCCGGTCGTGCAGCTCGTTGAAGGTGTGGAAGAACTCCTCCTGGAAGCGCTCCGCCTTCTCGATGAACTGGATGTCGTCGACGAGCAGCACGTCGACCTCGCGCCAGCGCTTCTTGAACTCGGCGCCGCCCTCGAGCCTGATGGATTCCACGAACTCGTTGAGGAAGCTCTCGCTGGAGACGTAGCGGACGAGCTTGTCCGGGTAGTTCTCGGCCACGTAGTGGGCTATGGCTTGCAACAGGTGGGTCTTGCCGAGGCCGGCGTCGCCGTAGATGAACAGCGGGTTGTAGAAGCGGCCAGGGGTCTCGGCCACCGAGAGGGCGGCCGCCTGGGCGAAGCGGTTCGACGGGCCGGTGACAAAGGCGTCGAAGGTGTAGCTGGCTCCGGTGACGGCGCCCGGGCGGGCGGCGGCCGGGGCGGGTTCGGGCTGGTGGGCCCGGCCGTTGTCGGCGCCGATCAACTCATCGAGGGGGTCGATGGCAGGGGGTGGCGGCGGCGCGGCCAGCGCCCGCACCTCCACGCTGAAGTCGATGTCGCCGCCGTTCACGGTACGTAGGGCGTCGGCCACGAGGGGGCGGAAGCGTCCGTCCACCCGCTCCCGGGCGAAGGGGCTGGCCACCCCGAGCACGAGGTGCGATCCCTCCAGCGACAGGGGCTCGGTGCCCGAGAAGGTGGACATCCACACCCCCTCGGCCACCTGCTCGCGGAGCAGGCTGGAGCAGTCTGCCCACAGGCGCTCCGCATCTCCCATGAGCAGGTCGCCCCTCTGTATCCGACGTAACCCACAACTGGGTCCACACCCTGTGGACCGACGAGGTGGACCCCACCGTCGCCGGTGCGGACCCCCCTGATGTGCCTGTGATTGGTGCCCGTCGGAAGCGGTCCGACCGACCCGCTCCCCGGCGAGCGTTGGGCACCGTAGCACCCGTCCTTCGAACCTGCGCAAGGCCCTCGGTGGCCCGCGACGGCGCCGCCGAGGGCCTTCGAGCACGGGTGGTCGGCGGCGGGCCCGGCGGTGGGCCGGGGGTCGGTCGGCCCGGCTGGCGCCGCCCGGTGCCATCGCCACGAGGGGGCGACCCTGGAGGCGGCGCCGCCTTGCCGGGGTGCAGGCGCGACCTCTAGCGTCGGACGTCGGCGTGTCCATCGCGCCCGGTGTGCCCCGGCTCTTGTCGTCGGCCCCGAGGACCACCCCGACGCCCACCCGAGGGCCCGGGCCGGCGCGGTGCCCGAGGAGGCCTGCGTGCCCGAGGAGGCAACCAGTGAAGCGCACCTACCAGCCCAACGTCCGCAAACGGGCCAAGCGTCACGGGTTCCGCAAGCGGATGGCGACCCGGGCGGGGCGGGCCGTGGTGCGGGCTCGGCGCCAAAAGGGCCGGGCGCGCCTGTCGGCTTGATCTGGCGGGTTCGCGACCGTGGCTCCTTCGTCGATCTGGCCCGCCGTGGGCGCCGGGCGCGCCACGGCCCCCTGTCGGTGACCTACCTGGCGGCCGCGCCCGGCCGAGGTGCCCCCGACGGACCGCCGCGGGTGGCCTACGCCGTGGGCCGGTCGCTGGGCGGCGCGGTGGAGCGCAACCAGCTTCGCCGCCGCCTGCGGGCGGCGGTTCGGGAGCTCGCCGCCGAGGAGCAGGGTCCGCTGCGGCCCGGCACCTACCTAGTCGGGGCCGGGCCGGACGCTCCAGGCCTCGCGTACCCGGACTTGAAGGCTGCCATCGCCGCCGCCGCGTGGGCGGCCGTGACCGCCGATGCCCGCCGGGGACCACGGTGAGCGACGTCACACCCGCGGTCGGTAACACTGCCGGGCCGGTGACGCGCGCCCTCCTGGGGGTGGTGCGGGCCTACCAGGCCCTCCGCCACGGCCGGCCCAGCCCGTGTCGCTTCTCGCCCTCCTGCTCGGAGTACGCGGTGGGGGCACTCGGTGGCCACGGTGCCCTCCGGGGCACCGGGTTGGCCATCGCCCGCCTCGCACGCTGTCAGCCGTGGGGTGGCCAGGGGTGGGATCCGGTCCCCGAGCCCTCCCCTCGGCACGCTCGTCGGGGCGCTCCCCTCCCGCCCCTCGCTGACCGGAAGGCCCCCTGATGTTCGACGCCCTCGCCACCGCGCTCTCGTGGTTCTACGAGCTCACCCACTCCTTCGGCGGGGCGATCATGCTGCTCACCCTGGCGATCATGGTGCTGCTCACCCCGCTCACCCTCAAGGGCACCCGCTCCATGATCGCCATGCAGCGGCTGCAGCCGGAGATGAAGAAGCTGCAGAACCGCTACAAGGACGACCGCCAGAAGCTCAACGAAGAGATGATGAAGTTCTACAAGGAGCACAGCATCAATCCGGTGGGCGGGTGCCTGCCACTGCTGCTCCAGATGCCGGTGTTCTTCGTGCTCTACCGGGTGCTGATCGGGTTGACCGACCATGCTCCCTACGGTTCGGACATGGGCCGGGCGGTCGCCTTGGCCGCCCGCGATCCTCAGGCCGCATATGGCGGGTTCGGTCACTTCGAGCCCGCCTACCTCGACCGATCCTCGCAGTTGTTCCGGGATCTCTCGAACGTGAGCCAGATGAAGTCGTTCGGGCTGGACCTGGCCGACACTGCCTCCAACGTGATCAGCCAGGGCGTGGTGAGCGCGCTCCCCTACCTCGCCCTCATAGCCATCATTGGAGTCACCGCCTGGTACCAGCAGAAGCAGATCCAGGGCCGCAACCCGCAGCTGGCCCAGCAGGTGAACCCTCAGCAGCAGATGATCATGAAGATCATGCCGTTCTTCCTGCCGATCATCTCTTTCACGCTTCCGGCGGGCGTGGTCTTGTACTTCCTCGTCTCCAACCTCTATCGCATCGGCCAGCAGGCGTTCATCACCCGCACCATGTACGGCGACGGCCAGGGCGGGGCGGCGATCGACACCACCGCCCGGGAAGCCGCCGAGCCCCGCCCCGGCTTCTTCGGGCAGCTCAAGGAGATCGCCACCGCCGGCCAGAGCCGCCCCGGAAACGTTTCCGAAGAAGGACGGGGCAAGGGTAGGACGGGCGCGGCCCAGGGGCGGTCCCCAGAGAGGGGCGCGAAGGCGGGGGGCGAGAAGGCCGGCCGTGCCAAGGGGGGCGGGTCGAAGTACAGCGGGGCGAAGGGCAGCGGGGCGAAGGGCGCCGGCGCCAACGCGCGCGGCTCGAAGGCAGCTCGCGCCAAGGCCACCGGCGCTGAGACGGGCGAGGCCAAGGCCGGTGGTGCCGCGGGGGCTGCGACCGCCGGCGGTGCCACCGCCCGGGGGGCCCACGCCGCCGGCTCCCACAAGCGCGGTGCAGGGGCTGCCAAGGCCGACTCCGCTGCCCCGGGCAACGGCGCGCAGCGTGGTCGGCCCCAGCGGCCGCGGCCACCCGCCACCGGCGCCACCATCCCGCCCGCCGGCAACGGGAAGGGAGGCGACGCCTTGGCGTCGGCGCCGGATGGTGCGGGCGGCCCTACGAGGACCAACGGGGCCGACGAGACCAAACGGCCGTCGCGGGCCGCCCCTTCCCGCAGACCACCACCGGCGGACCCCAACCGGTCCCGCACGAAGAAGCGAAGGAAGTAGCCACCGTGGAATGGGTTGAGACGACCGGCAAGACCGTCGAGGAGGCCAAGGACCTCGCCCTGGACCAGCTGGGGGTGGACACCCAGGACGCCGAGTTCGAGGTGCTGGAGGAGCCCCGCACCGGCCTGTTCGGCCGGGTGCGAGGCGAGGCGCGGGTCCGGGCCCGGGTGGCGCCGCGCCAGCAACGTCCACGCCAGGATCGCTCCAGCCGGAACAAGGGGAGCGCAGCGCCCAAGGCGTTCACCGGCGGGGGCGGCACCGAGGCAATGGCGTCGACCTCACGTCCCCGGACCGGCCGGCGGCCCGGCGCGGCCGGGTCCGCCACCGTGGCCGCCGCGGCGCCGGCACCCGACACCGCAGGACCGGCCCCGGGAGGGAGGACCGTGGACGAGATCGTCAGCGTGGAGGCCCAGGCCGACATCATGGAGTCGTTTCTCGAAGGCCTGCTCGACGCCTTCGGTGCCTCTGCCTCCGTGAACCGGCGGGCGGTCGACGAGGAAACGCTCGAGCTGGCGGTGGAGGGCGACGACCTCGGCCTGCTCATCGGGCCCAAGGGCCAGACCCTGGGCGCCGTCCAGGAGTTGGCCCGCACGGTCGTGCAGCGCCGGGCGGCCGGGACCCATGAAGGCCGGGTGCGCATCGACGTGAGCGGCTACCGCCAGCACCGCCGTGAAGCGCTGGAGCGCGTCACCCGCCAGGTGGCCGAGGAGGTCCACCGCTCGGGAGCCCGCAAGGCGCTGTAACCGATGAGCGCGGCCGACCGCACGGTCGTGCACGACACCGCCAACACCATCGAGGGCGTGGGTACCGCCTCCGAGGGCGAGGAGCCCCGCCGCCGGGTGGTGATCGTCCCCGCCGAGGGCTGACTCGAGCGGTGGAGGCGGCCCCACCAACCTCGACCGCCCTCGTCGAGGTGCTCAGCGAGGGGCGCTCGCGGGGGTACCTCGGTCCCGGCCCGGTGGAGGACCACATCACCCATGCGAGAGGCTTCGCTGATCACGCCTCCCGTCCCGGCCGGGTGCTGGACCTGGGCAGCGGCGGTGGGATACCGGGTTTCGTGCTGGCCGTCGAGTGCTGGCCCGACGCGACCTGGGTGCTGCTCGAGGCCGGTGCACGCCGCGCCCAGTTCCTACAGCACGGCGTCGACGTCCTCGGCCTGGCCGACCGGGTGGCGGTGGTGCGGGGTCGAGCCGAGGAGGCGGCGCGAGCACCGGAACACCGCGGGAAGTTCGACCTGGTGGTGGCACGCGGGTTCGCCCGGCCGGGGGTGACCGCCGAGTGCGCGGCACCCTTCCTTCGCCCCGAAGGCGCGCTGGTGGTTTCGGACCCCCCCAGCGGGGCCGGCGATCGTTGGTTCCCGGCCGGGCTGGCGGTCCTCGGCTTGGTCATGGACCCGGTGCAGCCCACGCGGTCGTCGGGCGCACACTTCGTCCGCCTTCGCCAGGCCACGCCCTGCCCGGACCGATTTCCCCGCCGCACCGGCGTCCCCGCCAAACGTCCGCTGTTCTGACGTTTCACGTGGAACAGAGGACGCTGGGGAGGGTCCCCGTTGTGCCGCACGCCGGACGTTTCACGTGGAACCGCGGGAAGCTTGACCTCGGGTGCGCCTCCGGCGAGGATGGCCGCCATGGCGGCGGCCCCTCCTCCCGACGAGTTGGCGGCGCGCGGCCGGGCCATCTTCGAGCGGCTGCGCGACGAAGCGAACCTCAACCCGACCCCGCCCGAAGAGAGCCCGGGCCCGGTGCAGGAACCGCCGACAGTCGTTCCCGCGAGCGGGGAAGTTAGTCGCCCCGAGCCCCACCATGATCCGGCGAGCGCTCCGGCGGGTCCGGAAGGCCCCTTGGCGGCAGGCGGTCCTGCCGAGCACGACCCCGCTCCTCGGGGCGCTCAGGCGACGCCCACCGCGGCGCCCACGGGAGGCGGCGGGGAGCGGCCGGACGCGGGGGAGGAGTCAGAGGCGAAGGCCCCGGGACCGGGGTCGCCGCCCCCGAGCGACCCGGTGGGCGTCGACGCTGACCCCGTCGCCGAGCCCGGGGACTCCGAGGAGCCACCCTCTGGTCCCGACGAAGCGGCGCTCGTGCTCCCGCCGCCGGCAGCGGCGGCTGACGTCATCACCCCGCCGTCGCGCAGCGACCCCCTCGACCGGGACACCACGCCGAAACGGGGGCCGACCGACGGTGACGGGTCGCCGGAGGATCCCGCCCCGACCCGCGCCGCCTCCGAGGAGACGGGCGAGCCCGACCCGGCTCCCGCTCGCCCACTGCCACGGGTCATCGCGGTGGCCAACCAGAAGGGCGGCGTGGGCAAGACGACCACCGCCATCAACCTGGGGGCGGGACTGGCCGACCTGGGTTACCGGGTCCTGGTGCTGGACCTCGACCCGCAGGGCAACGCCAGCACCGGGTTGGGGATCAACATCCGGGACCTCGAAGCGTCCATGTACGACGTGATCCTCAACGACGTGCCGCTGGACGACTGCATTGAGGCGACCTCGGTGCGCAACCTGTTCGTGGGACCGGCCAGCCTCGACCTGGCCGGTGCCGAGATCGAGCTGGTGCCCGCGTTCAGCCGGGAGCTCCGGGTCAAGCAGGCCCTGGCCGAGGTCATCGAGGACTACGACTTCGTGTTCGTCGATTGCCCTCCGTCGTTGGGCCTGCTCACCGTCAACGGCCTGGCCGCGGCCAACGAGGTGCTCGTCCCCATCCAGTGCGAGTACTACGCCCTCGAGGGCCTGGGCCAGCTGAGCAAGAACGTGGCCCTCGTGCAGAAGGGGTTGAACCCCACGCTGGAACTGAGCACCATCGTGCTGGTGATGTACGACGCCCGCACCAAGCTGTCGGACCAGGTCGTGCGGGAGGTGCGTGCCCACTTCGGTGACCGGGTGTGTCGCCAGGTGATCCCCCGCACCGTGCGCCTCTCGGAGGCCCCGTCGTTCGGCCAGCCCATCATCGCGTTCGATCCGTCCTCCCGGGGCGCCATCGCCTACCGGGAGCTGGCCAAGGAGGTGAGCGGTGGCGCGCCGCAGCGGGCTGGGTAGGGGGTTGGGGGCGCTCTTGCCCAACGAGGCGGGGACCGACGCCGAGTCGGTGTTGCAAGAGGTGCCCGTCAGTGACATCGAGCCCAACCGCCACCAGCCTCGGCGTCACTTCGACGAGGAGGCACTCGGGTCCCTGACCGCGTCGGTCCGCCAGCTCGGCGTGCTCCAGCCGGTGCTGGTGCGGGCCTTGGAGGGCGGCCGCTTCGAGCTGATCGCCGGCGAACGCCGGTGGCGGGCGGCCAAGCGAGCAGGGCTGCAGACCATCGCCGCGGTGGTGCGCTCGGCCTCGGACGACGCTTCACTGGAGCAGGCGCTGGTGGAGAACCTCCATCGCCAGGACCTGAACCCGCTCGAGGAGGGCGCCGCCTACTCCCAGCTCATCGAGGACTTCGGGCTCACCCACGAGGACCTCTCACGCCGGGTCGGCAAGAGCCGATCAGCCATCACCAACACCCTCCGGCTGTTCCAGCTCCCGCCCGGCATCCAGAAGCTGGTCGCCGAGGGCCAGCTGTCGGCCGGCCACGCCCGAGCGCTACTGGGCACGCCCGATCGTGCGTTCCAGGAGGCCCTGGCCCGACGGGTGATCGCCGAGGAGCTCTCGGTGCGCCAGGTGGAGGAGGCCGTACGGGCCCGAGCCGGGGACCCCTCGGACCCTGACTCGTCTGCCGCTGACTCAGGCCCGGCCGGGACCCCCTCGGCCGCGAGCGCCCCGGGTTCGCCGCGGCGCCTGAGGCCGCCGGGGCTGCTCGAGCTCGAGGAGTTGCTGTCGGATCGGCTGGCCACCCGGGTGAAGGTCTCCATGGGCACCAAGCGCGGCAAGGTGGTCATCGACTTCGCCACCCTGGAGGACCTGGAGCGCATCTACCGGGTGATGACGGAGCCCGACCAGGGTTGACCGGCCCCGCCCCGGACCTCGATGTGAAGTCGGTCACTCCGGCCCCGCGGTGACGGGTCCTTCAGCGTTGACCACAGGCTGTGGACAAAGCTGTGGTCAACCCTGCGTTGGTTCAGGCCTCGATGGGTCCGGCGGCCCACGCGGTGACCGCCGCCCGCAGGCTGAGCACGAGCTGGGGAGTACCCTCGACCACCCGCGAGGGCGGCCCCACCTCGCAGAGCACGGCGGGCATGCGGGTCTCGCGCAGGACCGGTAGCCGCATGCCCGCCGCGGAACCGTCGGGGAGGCCGAGCCCGGCAGACACCTCTGCCGCCAGCCGCTCGGCCAGGCGACGGCCTCCGGTGGATTCGTAGTCGGGGGTAGCGTAGTAGGCGCAGGTGCAGGCGGCCTCAGCCCGCAGGGCCAGGCCCAGGTACACCTCGGCCCCGAAACGGTTGGCCTCCGCCGCCTGGGCCGACTGGTCGGGATGGCCACACACCGCCACCACCGCCCCCGCCGCCACCAACGCCCGCTCGGTGGCCACGGCCAGAGCGGCCAAGCCGCCGGTGTCGCCGACGATGATGCGCCGTCCCTCCAGCCGGGGCGACGCCGCCCTCAGCTCTTCCCGCTCCACCAGCCCACCCTTGACCGCCTGGGGCCCCCGGCCTCGGAGACGGTCGAGGGCGGTCACCGTCTCGGGCCCGCAGATCCCGTCGGCGGTCAGCCCTGCGTTGCGCTGGAAGTCGACCAGGGCAGCCGCGGTACGGGGCCCGAAGATCCCATCCACCCGGGTGGCGAGGAACCCCAGGCGCCCGAGTCGGGCCTGCAGCTCACCCACGTCGTCGCCCCGGACCATGGGTTCGGTCTCATACAGGAGGCGGTCCCCGAGGCTGAACCCGGCCTCGACCAGCGCGCTCCACGTCTGGGGCCCGCACCAGCCGTCGGCTCGTAGACCCCGGGCCTCCTGGAAACGTTTCAATTCGGCCTCGGTGGCGGCGGAGAACCGGCCGTGCTCCCCGGACAGGTCGCGGTCGAACCCGAGCCGCGCCAAGCGGCGCTGCAGGTCGCGCACCGCTTCGCCCTCGTCGCCACTGCTGAGCGACAACGTCGCGCTGGTCACCGCTCCACTTTGGCACCGGGCGCGAGTGCCGTCGACGGCGCCGGCCGGCTCGCCGACCCGCTCGCCGGGCGCAGGGTCAGAGGAAGTCAGCCAGTTCCTGGAGGAGCTGGCCCTTGCCCTTGGCGCCGATCATGCGCTTGTGAGGGGACCCGTCCTTGAACACGATGAGGGTGGGGATGCTCATCACGTCGAAACGGCGGGCCAGGTCCGGGTTGTCGTCGACGTTGACCTTGGCGATGCGGACCTTGCCGGCCTGCTCGGTGGCGATCTCCTCCAGGATGGGGGCGATCATCTTGCACGGACCGCACCACTCGGCCCAGAAGTCCACGAGCACCGGCTCGGCGGCGGAGCCGACCTCTTCGTCGAACGTTGTGTCGCTCAGGGTGCTGATGCCCTCGGCCATGGTTGTCTGCCTCTCTTGTCGATCCTCGTGCACAACCATCGGGTCGCCCGGATCCTTCCCCGGCCCCCCCGACGGCGTTCCTGGGCTACCAGTTGACCTCGGTGGACATCTCGTGGTCGCCCACCGACTCCAACCAGCGCTCGGCGTCGATGGCCGCCATGCACCCGGAGCCGGCGGCGGTGATGGCCTGGCGGTAGACGTGGTCCTGGACGTCCCCGCAGGCGAACACGCCGGCCACGTTGGTGCGGCTGCCCGGGCCGGTCACCAGGTAGCCGGTGTCCTCCATCTCCAGCTGGCCCTTGAACAGGTCGGTGTTGGGGCGGTGGCCGATGGCCACGAACAGGCCCGAGACACCCAGGTCGGAGACCTCATCAGTGGTGACGTCGCGCACCCGCACCGCCTCGAGGCGAGAGGTGCCGACCAGCTCGTCGACCACGGTGTTCCACCGGAAGCGGATCTTGTCGTTGCTGCGAGCCCGGTCCTGCATGATGGCCGACGCCCGGAGCGTGTCGCGCCGGTGCACCAGGGTGACGCTGCGGGCGAACTTGGTGAGGAACAGGGCCTCCTCGAGGGCGGAGTCCCCGCCGCCGACCACGGCGATGTCGTGGTCGCGGAAGAAGAAGCCGTCGCAGGTGGCGCACGTGGACACGCCGTGGCCGACCAGGTCGACCTCGTTGGGCAGGCCGAGCATCAGGGATTGGGCGCCGGTGGAGACGATGAGGGCCTCGGCGCGGTGGGTGGGCTGGGCGGCGTCGGGATCGCCGACCCACACCCCGAAGGGCCGGGCCGAGAGGTCGACCCGGCTGACCTTGACGGTGAGGATGTCGGCGCCGAACCGCAGCGCCTGCTCACGGAAGCGCACCATGAGCTCGGGTCCCATGATCCCCTCGGGGAAGCCGGGGAAGTTCTCCACCTCGGTGGTGAGCATGAGCTGGCCGCCGGGCTGGTCGGAGGTGGAGGACGGCTCGCCCTCGAGCACGAGCGGGGCCAGGTTGGCGCGGGCCGTGTAGATGGCGGCGGTGAGCCCGGCGGGGCCGGACCCGATGATGATGACCTTGCGGATGTCGTCGTTCACGGCGTGGTCGCTCCCTGCTCCCGGTGGTCTTCGGATCGGGGAACCCCGATACCCCCCGGGGGTGTTCCCGCTCTCTCAGTCGGCGGTGGCGGTCCGCCCCTTGCGCCAGAGGGCGAGGCCCCCGAGCGTGAACACCAGGCCGACGAGGAGGTGGGCGATCCAGGTGGCCCGCCCCGGCTCGTCGATGTCGAGCGCCTCGAGGAGCCCGTCGAGGGCGAGGACCAGGCCGCGCACGACCAGGATGCTCAGCAGCACGAGGGCGGTGGTGCCGAGGATGGCGGCGAGGGTGCCGTACACCAGAGCCCGGGCGGCGCTCACGGCGGGCCCGGTGGTGCGGTCGCGCACCGAGCCCACCACCCGCACGATGGTGTCGGCCGCCTGGTTGGGCCAGTCGTCGGTGGCCGTGGTCGAGGGGCGGCCGGCGGCCGGCGCGGTGGCCGCGGCCGTAGCCGAGACCGCACCCACCGGCGACGTGCTGGGCGGTCCGAGGGTCTCAGCCATGGGCGGCGAGCCTAGCCGGGCGAGCACTGGGGCCAACCCGGCCTCGCCCGCCGCGTGGGCCGAAGCCGGCGCCGAGCTGACCGGTCGCCTCGCCTGTCGGCTCGGCTCAGCGGCGGACGGCGAAGCGGATCTGGCAGGTCTCGACGTCGGCAACGGTGAGGTAGGTGACGGGGGCCGACGCCGGCGCCCCCCGGTCCGGGTGGCTGAAGACGAGCACCCGGCGACCGGCCAGGGTGGCGGCCGCCACCGCCAGCCGATCGCCGAGGTCGAGACCGGGCACCGCCCGGATGGCACGGTCACAGCGGTCGGTGGCCAACGCCGAGGGCATCGGCCCGGGCGTCGGTTGGGTGGGCGCGTCCGGCCGCTCGAGGGTGGTCAGGTCCACCGTGGCCAGCACCCGGGTGAGCTGGGCCTGGTCGGCGAACGAGCCGAGCTCGGGCAAGGGCGACGCGGTGGGCGGGGCCGAGGTGGAGGTGGTGGTCTGAGCCGCCCCTTGGCTCGGGCCGCCGGTGCCCTCCGAAGCGTCGCCGGCCTCCTCGCGAGGGTCCTCGGCGGTGTCGATGCCGGCCTTGGCCGCCGTGTCCTGGTCCGAGGAGGAGCGGTCCGTGAGGATGAGGCCGGCGCCGACGAGGGCGAGGACCAGCAGCACGGCGGCGGCGACGGCCGGCGGGGCGCCCCACCACCGGGAGCGGGCCCGGCGCCGGGCGGACCAGCAGCTGGGGGGCGGGGACGGCCGGCGGGGCGCCCCACCACGGGGAGCGGGCCCGGCGCGGGGCGGCCAGCTGGGGCGCCGGGGGCACCGGTCCGGTCGAGGGGGCGGCGCCGTCGGCGCCCTTCGCCACGGGCGGTCGGGCGGCGAGGGCGGCGCCGAGGATCCGCTCCCGGTCCTCCTCGGAGGGCACCGGCGCGGGCGCGGCCACCGCCTCGGTGACGGCTGCGAAGGCTCGGGCCCGCGCGGTGAGGCGAGGGTCGCCCTCCACCCGGGCGCGCTCGGCGGGCGTGGCCTCGCCGTCGAGGTAGGCGGAGACGAGCTCGTCGTCGGTCAGCGGGTGATCGTTCATGAGCGGGCGGTTGGACGGTCGTCGGGGTGGTCGGGGTTCCCGGCTCCGGCCGGCGTGGCGTCGGTGATGCCCAGGTGGCCGGCGAGGGCGGCCCGGCCTCGGGATATCCGCGAGCGCACCGTCCCTGGGGGGATGGCGAGGACCTCGGCGATCTCGGCGTAGTCCAAGCGGCACAGGTCCCGCAGCACCACCGGTGCCCGGAACTCCTCCGGGAGCTGGGCGAGGGCGTGGTCGATGTCGATGCGGTCGGCGACCTCGTCGTCCACCCGTCGCCGGTTGGAACCGGTGGCGACGGTCGTGGCGTCGGCGTGCTCGTGGTTGGGCAGTGGGTCGGTGGGACGCCGCCGGCGCCGGCGGAGCTCGTCGAGGCAGGCGTTGGTGGTCACCCGGTATAGCCACGTGGAGAACGCCGACCGGCCGTCGAAGCGGGGCAGCCCCCGCACCACCGCGATCATCGCCTCCTGGGCGGCGTCGAGGGCGTCGGCCTGGTTGCCGGTCATGCGCCGGCACAGCGCGTGGATGCGGTCCTGGTGCCGGCGCAGGAGCGTGTCGAGGGCGTGGCCGTCACCCGCCTGGGCGGCCGAGACCAGATCCGCGTCGGCGAGGGCGGGGTCGATGGCCGGAGCGTACCCGGGGCCCGCCGCCCCGCCCCGCCAAGGGTCAGCGGGACGTGACGGCCACCTCGGAGATCTCGACCACGCCGTCGTCGCCCGTGCGGGTCACCCACACGAGCACCGCTGAGCCCTGTCGCCCGTCGAGCTGGAACCGGGCCGGCCCCGGTGCCAGGTCCCGGGCCGACGCCACCGCCGGCCCCCACGAGTCGAGGTCGGGGCCGGTGGGGCCCTCGACCACGTAGAGATCGGCCGCCCACCCCTTGCTGGAGGAGGTCACCGTCACCCGGTCGAGGGCGACCACCCGCTCCAGGCGCACCAGGAGCCCCACGCCGGGCTTGCCCATCCGGTCGGGGTCCTTGTATTTCTCGGTGCGCCAGGCGGTGGCCGGGTCGCCGTCCACGGCCAGGGCCGCCGCCGCGTTGTTCTCCTCGCCGGGCGGGTTGCCGAGCGGGTCGAACGCCTCGGCCGCGGTGATGCCCACCGGCCCGCCCCGGGGGTCAGCCGTCCCCCGTCCCTGGGCGCGGTCGCCGATGCCGGTGGCCAGCACCGCGGCCACGCCGACCGCGGCCAGCACCAGGGCGCCCACCAGCCAGCGGCCCGGGTGGTGGCGCCTTCGCCGGTGGCCGGTCGCCGACCTCGCTCCGGGGGTGACCAGCTCGGTGTCGGGCTCCGGGTCGGGCCGGGCGGCGCGCTCGAACGCCGGACCGGTCTGGGTCTGGCCCGCATCGGCCGCGCCTGCCGCTCGGTCGCCCGCCGCGGTGGCGTCCCGCGACGAGCCCTCCGGGTCGACGCCGGGGTCGGCGCCGGGCTGTAGGCGGGTGTCGGCCGAAGCCAGCGCCGCTCGCAGCGCGCCGGCGTCGCGGTAGCGCCGGTCGGGTTCGCGCTCGAGGCACCGCATGACGATGGCCTCGAGCGACGGCGCCAGGCCCGGGCGGCGGGCCCGGGGCGGGTCGGGGGAGCGGTGCAACCGGGCCAGCGCGGTGCCCGCCTCGGACTCGGCGGCGAACGGCGGCTGCCCGCAGAGCATCTCGTAGAGGACGACCCCGAGGGCGTAGAGGTCGGTGCGTCCGTCGACCCGGTCGCCCTCCACCTGCTCGGGGGCGAGGTACTTGGCCGTACCCAGCATCGTCCGTTCGGTGGTGAGGTCGGCCCCCTCGGTCGCTTTGGCGATGCCGAAGTCGGTGACGAGGACCCGACCGTCGCTCGAGAGCAGGACGTTGGCCGGCTTGATGTCGCGGTGGACGATGCCGGCCTGGTGGGCGGCCTCGAGGGCGGCGGCGATGTGGGCGGCCACGGTGACGGCCTCGGGAGGATCGAGGGCGCCCCGGTGGTCGAGCAGGTGGCGCAGGGTCGTGCCCCGGACCAGCTCCATGATGATGGCCTCGGCGCCGTCCTCGCTGTAGGTGTCGTAGATCGACACGATGGCGGGGTGGGCCAGGCGGGCGGCGTTGATGGCCTCGGCCCGGAAGCGGGCCACGAAGGAGGTGTCGGCGGCCAGGTGCGGGTGCAGCAGCTTGACCGCCACCGGTCGGGTGAGGACCTCGTCGGTGGCCTCCCACACCTGGGCCATGCCGCCCGAGGCGATGGGCCGCAGCAGGCGGTAGCGCCCCGCCAGCCGGCGCTCTCTGCCCTGCCCGACCGCGCCGCCGGGCCCGGGGCCGCCGCGCCCGTCGGCGCCACTCGCGCCACCCTGCCCGACCGTACTGCCAGCCGGGGAAGGGACGTCAGCCACGGCGGTCACGGTACTGGGGGCGGTGGCGCCGCCGGCCGCGTGTAGGTGGCCTAGGAGGTGCGCGGAAAGGTCGGGCCGTCGTCCAGTCAAGCGGTGCGGCTGCGCCGCACTCAGGCGCTGTGCTGGCTGGGTCGCCTCGCCTATCGGCTCGCTCCTTAGACCGTCCAGGTCAGGCCGAGGATCCGGGGGCCGCCGTGGCTCCCGATCACGGCGCCGATGGTGGCCACGGTGATGGTGGAGCGGTCGTGGCGTTCGCTGAGGAGGCCGAGGAACTCCTCGACGTCGGGGGCATCGCCGTGGCAGACGCACAGGTGGTCGACCGTCGGCTGCTCGAACAGCTTGTCCCGCAGCCAGTGCATGGCCCGGCGGCGGGTGCGCTGCTTGCCCGCCTCGGCCACCTCCCCGCTGCTGATGTCCAGGATCGGCTTGATGGACAACATGGTGCCGAGCATGGCCTGGGCCCCCCCGATGCGCCCGCCCTTCTTCAGGTTCTCGAGGGTGTCGAGGGCGCCGAACACCCGGGTGCGGACCCGTTGGTCCTCCACCAGGGCGACGACGTCGTCGGCCGAGCGACCGTCCTCGGCGGCGGCGGCGGCCTCGAGCACCTGGGAACCGAGGCCGGTGGTGATGGAGAGGGAGTCGACCACCCGCACGTCGAGCTGGCCGGCGAGGGCGGTGGCGGCGTTCTGCGCCGAGGCCATGGTGGCCGACAGCTTGGACGAGAGGTTGATGCACACCACCGCATCAGCACCCTCGTCGGCCATGGCCGTGAAGGCGGCCTCGAACGCGCCAGGGGAGGGGGCGGCCGTCTCGGGGAGCGCGTCGCTGGTGGCCATCTTCTCGTAGAACTGGGAGGCGCTCAGCTCCTCCCGGTCCACGAGCTCCTCGTCGCCGAAGCGAATGGTGAGGGGCACCACGCCGATGCCGTGGCTCCGCACCAGGTCCTCGGGCAGGTCACAGGCGCTGTCGGTGACGACGCGGACTCCAGGCATTTGCGAACCTCGATCATGGGGGCGGGACGGGGCCGCGCCCGGCGGGCGGTCGTCCTCAGACCCCGCCGGCGGGGAGAGGGTTACGTCGCCCGAACCCGCGGGCGGGCGAGGGTTACGTCGCCGCCCGCCGCTGGCGCCGCGCGCGCCTCCAGTGTCGCGCCCACCAGACGACGAGGAAGCCGGCGGCGCCGATGGAGAGCCCGACCCCCAGGCCGGACACCGCGGTCGAGCGGACCACCAGCCGGGTGGAGGTGACCTCCAAGCCACCGTCGGGTGAGAGCACCCGAACCGTCAGCGGCGAGTCGCCCGGGCTGCGGGTCCTGACCCGGAGCCGCAGCTGGCGGGTGCCGGGCCGCAGGCGCACCGGCACCCGGTCGCCGTCGGGGAACTCCAGACGGGAGCTGGACTCGAGCTGCACCATCACGTCCACCGGGCGCGCCAACCGGTTGCGCAGGGTCAGCGGTATCCGGCCCTCCCGCGCCGTGAGGGTGACGGTCTGACGGGTCGGCGCGTCGAGGCTGGCGACGCGCTGCTCGATCCCCTGGCGCACCGAGTCGAGGTAGGCGGCCTGCTGGGGCGCGGAGAGGGATGAGGAACCCGAGAGCAGGAGGCGCTGCTGCCAGCCGGCGAGCAGCGGGTCGGCCGGGCCGACCAGGGCCTCGAAGCTGGCCAGGGTGGCCCGCAGACCGGCGAGGTCGGTGGGGTAGGTGCCGAGGTCGGGGCCGGCGGCCGGGGTGAGCGGACGCTCGGCGACGGCACCGTCGGAGCCGGCCCGTGCCGGGGGGACGGCGGCGAAGACCCGGTCCACGGTGGCGGGCCGCAGCATGGGATTGGCGACGAGACCGTCGAGGAGCGTGGTGAGGAAGGCGGTCGAAGGTCGCTCGGAAGGGGAGAGCCCGAACACCACGCCGCGGGGGCTGGTGAGGTCCTCGCCCGCGATCATCGCCAGTTCGGCGAGGAGCCGGTAGGCCCCCAGCTCGGGGTCGGCGCCGGCAGTCGCCCGCGCCTGCAGGCCGCCGTCGAGCTGGATCGCCTGCAAGGGGCTCTCGAGCGGCAGCGCCAGCTCGAAGGGGCGAGCGGAGGTGGTGCCGTCACCCGCCCCGGGCAGGCGGGCGACCGATCCCTCCGGCACCACCACCTGGCGCACCCCGAGCTCCCAGAGCCGGGTGGCGGCCGGTGTCGAGAGGGCGGCGTCGGCGACCCACAGTTGGCCGTCGGGCGCGGTGAGCCGCTGGGTGAGCACGGCGTTGCCCCGCTGGCGCTGGCGGTTCAGCTCCTCGCCCATGCCGGCGGACACCCAGGCGCTGAGGGGGACGTCGACGTAGGGACGGTCGACGACCAGGCGGCCTCGCAGCGCGCGTCGGAGCCTGGTCAGCAGCAGCGCCGCCCGGCCCCCCCGGCGGGCGAGGGCCTCGACGGTCTCTGGGGTGGGGACGAGGGTGAGGGGGACGTCGGGACGGCGGGTGAGGGCGTCGATCTGCGCTCCCAGGGCGTCGAGGCGGGCCTCCGAGAGCTGCTCGGCACCATCGGGGCCGACCGACGGCGGCGCCGAGAGGCCGACGATGACCGCGGTGGCGAGGGGTTCGACGGGGTCGGTGGGCCGGGGTAGGCGCACGAGGTAGGTCACGACCTCGGCCAGTTGCTCGCCGTCGGCGTCGACCAGACGGACGAGCAGGGGGTACACCCCGCGGCTGAGACCGGCGCTGAGCAGGATCCGGCCCGGCCCCGAAGAGCCTCCCCGGCGGAGCCCGATCACCACCGGCACCCGCCGGGCCCGGCCGGCGATGGAGCTGACCGTGTCGAGCTCGACGCTCGGCACCCGCACCACCTCGCGCTCGAGGCCGACCCCGAAGAGGGTGCGCATGTACTCGGCCCGGTCGGTCAGCCGGGAGTACAGGGTGATGTCGAGGTGCGAGCCGGAGGGGGCACGGTCCACGTCGAGGGTGAGCAGGAACGTGCCGTCATAGGCCACCGCGGGGGTCTGTTGGACCACGTCGAGGGCCGGGCCCGCCCGCGCCGTCGCCGCGGTCGCCGCGGCCGCGGCCGCGCCCGAAGGTCGGGAGGGCCCGGCCGCGGCCGCGGCCAGGGCCACCAGCGCCACCAGCGCGGCGACGTGCACGCGCCCCGGGGCCCGGCGCGGTTCGATCACGCCGGGGGCCGCGGCGTGAGGGACCGCACGGGCCGGCCGTGGGGTTGGCGGCGATGGAGCGGGTAGCTGCGGGGGTGCGCCTCGAGCACGCGGGCGAGGACCGCCGGCGCATCGTGGTGAGCCGGCCGTGAACCTGCACGTCATCGAAACAT
>JAUJNP010000030.1 GCA_030448105.1 Acidimicrobiales bacterium
CTGGTCCGCCGCTACCGGGGCAGCCTCGACGTCGACGCCTTTTCCCACGCCCTCTCGGAGCTGGCTCGCCGCCACGAGCCCCTGCGCACCACGTTCGAGCTGCGAGGCGCCGACCCCCGCCTGGTCGTCCACCAGACCGGCGCCCCCCTGGGCGTCGTCGACCTGGCCGCCCGACCGCCCGCCGAGCGCGATGCCGAGGTCACCGAGCTGATCGCCGCCGCCACCACCTCCCCCTTCGACCTGGTCGACAGCGCGCTGTTCGCACCCCAGCTGGTGCGCCTGGGCACCGACGACCACCTGCTGGTCGTACGGCTCCATCACACGGCCTTCGACGACTGGTCGGTCGACGTGTTCCGCCGCGAGCTGTCGACCCTGTACGCCGCGTTCGTGGCTGGAGGGGAGCCCGGGCTGCCCGACCTCGTGCCGTTCAGCGACGTCTGCCGCCGCCAGCGGGCCCGCCTCGACGGAGCCGCAGGGGCGGCGGCCAGGAGCTGGTGGCGCGAGCAGATGGACGGAGCGCCCTTCGCGGTGCAGCTGCCGCTCGGGCTTCCCGGGCAGCTCGGCCCCGACCGCCCCGGCGCCGGCGAGCCGGTGCGTCACGACCTCGACCCGGACCTGGCCCAACGGGTGCGGGCGCTGGCTCGGCGGCTCCGGGCGACGCCCTTCATGACGGTGCTCGCCGGCTTCGGGGTGCTCGTGGTCCGCCGCACCGCCCGCGACGACCTGGTGCTGGCTTCGGTCGTCGCCGGGCGGGGCAGCACCGAGGTGGAGCCGCTGATCGGGTGCCTCACGAAGAAGGTGCTGCTCCGCCTGCGGCTCGACGGTGACCCCTCGTTCGCCGAGGTGGTGGCCCGTACGCGCACCGCCGTGCTGGGCGCCCTCTCCCACCAGGACCTGCCGTTCGAGGCAGTGGTGCAGGAGACGCTCGGCCGGGCGGCTGCGGCTCACGGGATGGCCGCCCAGGTGCCGGTGGTGTTCCAGGGCGAGACGCCGCAGCAGGCCAGGCTGGTCCTGCCCGGGATCAGGGCCGAGCCCTTCGAGGTCCCTGGGGCGGCCCGCCGCGAGCAGCACTTCAGCGCCCGGCGGGACGACGACGAGGGGCGCTCCGCTCGGCCGATCTGGGGGGACGGCGCCTACCTCGGGACGTTCCTGCTGCTCTCGCTCCTCGAGGCGCAGGAGGGCTTGGCCCTGGTGGCCCGGGGCGTGTTCCACCGCCCGGCTGCCGAGCTGCTCCTCCAGGACCTGGAGGCCCTGCTCGAGGAGGTCGTGACCGGCCCCGACCGAGGGCTGGCCGGGCTGGCGCAGGCCGGTTCCGGCGAGCCGCCCGGTGACGAGCTCCTCCTCCGGGGCGTGCGATTGCGGCGGTCCCGCCTCGAGGAGGCACTGGTTCGGTGCCCCGGGGTCGCCGAGGTGGCGGTGGCCCTGGAGGACCCGGACGGTCGCGGTCCTCGGCTGGTGGCCTACGTGGTCGCCGACCGCCATCCGCCACCGACGCTGGCGCAGCTGCGAGCCGCGCTGTGGGCGGCGCGGCCCGGATCGCCGTGGCCGGCGGCCGCCGTGCTCGTCGACACCCTGCCCCGGGTGACCGGCGGCGGGGTCGAGGTGGCCGCGCTGCCCACCCCGCCACTCGAACCGGTGGGGGAGGCGGCTCCGGAGGCCGCCCTGCTCACCGCCCTGTGGTCGGCAGCCCGGAACGAGCCGATGCGCCCAGACGACGGCTACTGGCAGGACTTCACGTTCCTGCAGGCGCTCGCCGAGGCTCGGGCCGCCGGCCTGGTCGTCAGCGACGAGCAGATCAGCCTGAGCCGCACCCCGGAGATGCTGGCTGCGGCCATCGCGGCCGCCGCAGGATGAGCCGGCGCTCAGCCCCGGGCCTGCGGCGGGGGCACCGTGGCCGGCGCCACCGCCCTCGCCAGCCCGGCCACCGTGGGCGCCTCGAACACCGCGGCCACCTCGACCGGGTGGCCCAGGGCTGCCGACAGCCGGGCGGCGATCTGGGCCGCAGCCAGCGAGTGGCCGCCCAGCTCGAAGAAGTCGTCGTCGGCCCCCACCTCCGGCCGGCCCAGCACCTCCCCGAAGACTGCAGCCACGACGGGCTCCACCGGCCCGGCTGGGGCCACGTACGGGGCGGCGTCGGAGGCCCTGCCGTAGCGCTGGCGCAGCTCGCCCTTCACCACCTTGCCCGAGGCGTTGCGGGGCAGGGTGTCCACCAGCACCAGCCGCCGGGGCACCTTGTGGGAGGCCAGCCGAGCCCGCACGAAGTCGCGCAGCTCACGAGGATCGGCCAGCCCGTCGACGACCACCGCGGCGGCGACCTCCTCGCCCAGGACGGGATGCTCGGCGCCAAAGGCGGCCGCCTCGACCACCGACGGGTGCTCGCACAGGACGTCTTCGACCTCGACCGACGAAATGTTCGCTCCGCCCGAGATGATGAGGTCCTTGACCCGGTCGTCGAGGTGGAGGTGGCCCTCGTCGTCCAGGTGTCCGAGGTCGCCGGTGCGCACCCAGCCGTCGACGAAGACCGCAGCCGTCGCCTCCGGGTCCCGGTAGTACGACCGGGTCGGCGTCCCTCGCCGCCGCAGCCACACCTCACCCACCTCACCGGGGGGGAGCGTGGCGCCGCCGTCCCCGACGATCCCCACCTCGGTGTCGCCCACCGGCAGGCCGACCGACGAAGGCCGCGCCTGGTCCCACCGGCCGAGCGTGCGCGCCGAGCCGCCTTCGGTGAGGGCGTAGGCGTTCCACAGCGAGGCGCTCGGCAACGCCGCCGCCAGGCGCTCGAACAGGCTCGGCGGCGCGTGGGCCGACGACAGGATGACCCGGCGGACCGAGGAGAGGTCGTGGCGGCCGGTGGCCCCGGAGGCCACCAGCACCTGGGCCATGGCGGGGACCAGCTGGAGGCGGGCCACCCGATGGCGGCTGACGAGCTGGCACAGCAGCTCGGCGTCGAAAGCTGGCAGCGCGATGGCCGTGCGCCCCTGGATGCGCAGCGGCACGCGCAGCGTCTCCTGGCCCGCCTGGGTGCCGATCGGGAAGCAGTGGAGGAACGAGACCGTGGCCTCCCCGTGCTCGGCGGCGGCGGCCGGCAGGTCGTGGGCCATGATGTTGCGGTGGCTGCAGGCCACCCCCTTGGCGGAGCCCGTGGTGCCCGAGGTGTACAGGATCTCGGCCAGGTCGTCGGGGCCGGCGGCCACCTGGAACGGCGCCGGGCTCTGGCCCTCCTCCAGCTCGTCCGGCCGCACCGCCTCCCCGCCTTCATCGGTGCGCCCCACCACCGCCGCCGGGCTCGCGTGGTCCAGGATCCGCGCCAGCTCCCGGCCGGCGAAGCGCGCTCCGAGCGGCACGGCGACGGCCGCAGCCTTGTGGACGGCCAGGTACGCCACCGCATGGTCGTCCCACTGGTCGTTGCCGAGCAGCAGCGCCACCCGGTCGCCCGGCTGCACGCACCGCTGCACCAGGCCCCGGGCAGCCCGGTTCGATCGCTGCTCCCACTGGCCGAGGGTCAGCGCCGCCGCGTCGGCGGCCCGCAGGGCCACGCCGTGCGGCTCGGACGCCGCCCGCTCGCGCAGCAGGTCGGGCAGGATCACCCCGCTCATGTCGAGGACCGCCCCTCGGGTGGCGGCGGCGGCTGCACCAGCTCCAGGGTCACGCCGTCGGGGTCCCGCAGGTAGGCGAGGCGCGAGCCGGCGCGAGGACCCGCAGCGACCTCGATGGGCCGCTCGCTGACCGCGGTGGCACCGCAGGCCACCGCGTGGGCGTGGCAGGCGTCCATGTCGTCGACCTGCAGGCACACGTGCACGTTCCCGGGGTGGGCGGTGCCGGGGTCGTAGCGCTCCTCGTCCCGGTCCAGGTAGTGGAGGAGCTCGAGCGCCACCCCGCCGGGCAGGTCGAGCCAGCACGAGTCGATGCGGATGCCCGGATAGCCGACCATGGTGGCCAGCTGCGGTCCTTGCAGGAGCCGCCGGTCGCGCGACGTGGTGCCGAGCAGGCGCTCCCAGAAGCTGATGGCCCGGTCGAGGTCGGCCACCGTGATGCCGACGTGGTGGGCGGCGCCCCAGCCGAGGGCGGTCGCGTCCGTCGGGGCGCCAGGATCGCCCGGGCCACCCATGGGGCTCGCTACCCGCTCGCCAGCGAGGCTTCGACCTCGGCCAGCGCGTCGTCGAGGAGCGCAGCCCCCGCCAGCGCTTGCCGCTCGCTCATCACCAGGGGCGGCGTGATGCGCACGATCGGCCCGCCGCCGGCCAGGAGCACCCCGCGGGCGGCCAGCGCCATGAGCAGGCCACGGGCGATCTCAGGGGCGGCCGGGGTCTTGGTGGCCCGGTCGCTGACCAGCTCGAGGGCCAGCAGCATGCCCCGGCCCCGCACGTCGCCGATCAGGGGGTGGCGCTCGGCCAGCTGCCGCAGGGCGCCGAGCAGCACGGCGCCGACCCGCCGGCCGTTCTCGAGGATCGCACCGTCGGCCAGCAACCCCAGCGTGGCCACTCCGGCCGCGCAGGCCAGGTTGCCGCTGGCGAAGGTCGAGGCGCCCGCTCCGGGCTGGCCGAAGGGCAGGGAGTCCAGCACCTCGCGGCGCGAGGCGATCAGTGAGACGGGGTAGCCGCAGGCCAGGCCCTTGCCGGCGATGAGGACGTCGGGCACCACCCCGGAGGACTCGAAGGCCCACATCGGGCCGGTCCGGCCCACCCCGGTCAGTATCTCGTCGAAGATGAGCAGCGCCCCGGTGCGGTCGCACAGGCGGCGGAGGTGGGCCAGGAACTCGGGAGGGAACGGGATGACCCCGCCCACCCCCTGCACGGGCTCGACGATGACGGCCGCCAGCCGCTGCTCGCTGGACTGCTCGTAGACCCGGTCGACCAGGCCGGCGCAGGCCACCTCGCACCCGTCGGGCGTCAGCCCCACCGGGCAGCGGTAGCAGTTGGCGTTGACGCTGTGGAGCACCCCAGGGGCGAACGGCCCGTAGCCACGCTTCAGCGGGAAGCCGCCCATCAGCGACATCGAGCCGAGGGTGCGGCCGTGCCAGGCCTGGTGGAACGAGATGACCTCGTAGCCCTTGGTGTAGGACTTCGCCAGCCGGAGGGCGGCCTCCACCGCCTCCGACCCGGTCGAGTACATCTGGAAGGTGCGCAGCGGCTCGGGGAGCGTCGGGGCCAGCGCCTCGAAAAAGGCCGTGCGGGCCGGGGTGGCGAAGTCGAAGTAGTGCAGCAGCCGCCCCGCCTCCTCGGCCAGCGCTGCGGCCACGGCCGGCGGCGCGTGGCCCAGGTTGGCCACCACCGCGCCCGACGAGAAGTCGAGGAACAGGTTGCCGTCCACGTCGCGCACCACCGCGCCCTGACCGTCACGCAGGACGAGGCGGAGCCACTGCGCAGCCGGCGACGAGTTGCTGGCGTGGTGGGCGGCGTCGCGGGCCCACAGCTCCTGCGAGCGGGGGCCGGGCACCTCGGTCAGCAGCCGGGGCGCGCCCTGGGGGTCGAACCCGTCGGTCTCGACGTCGGGCTCGGCGCCGATCACCGGCCCTCACCGGCCGCGCCGTCGGCCCGCAGGACCGGCCGGCGGTCGGTGGCCAGCCGCTCGAGGAGGGCGACCGCGGGGCCGGGGCCGGGCATCTCGGCCAGCTCCTTGGCGATCCGCCGGGCGCCGTCGCGGTAGCGGGGCTCGTCGAGCAGGGTGCGCACCTCGCGCCGCACGGCCTCGGCGCTTACCTCGCCGGGCATGAGGCGCCGACCCACCCCGGCGGCCACACACGCCTGGGCGTTGTGGAACTGGTTGGCCCCCTGCGGCAGCACGAGCACGGGCAGCCCCTCAGCCAGGATCGGGAGGATGGCCGTGCCGCCCTGGTTGACCACCACGTCGCAGAAGGGCAGCAGCTGCGACTGGGGGATGAACCGCTCGACGTGCACGTGCTCGGGCTGAGGCCCGAACGCTGCTGGGTCGTTCCCGTGGCCGATGGTGAGGATGACCGTGACGGGCTCGCTGCGCAGGCCCTCCAGGATCTCGGCGAACACGCCTCTGGCCCGGCTGTTGAAGACGGTGCCGAGGCTGACGTAGACGACGGGCCGGTCGGGCAGCTCGGCCACCCAGGCCGGCAGCTCGGCCCCCTCGGACCCGGCGGCCAGGGTCACGTTCTGCATGCGATGGGCCACGTTCACCTGGTCGATCTCGGCGGACTGCAGGCTGGGCGGGGCCACGTCCAGGTAGAGGTAGCGGTAGAGGCCGGCGTGCGGGCCCATGTCGGCCCCCAGCTCTCGCGCCGTAGGGGCCAGGGCCTCGCCGGCCAGCCGGGCCATGGCCAGCGGCCGAAGGATGCCCACGCTGTGGTCGGCGTAGGGGATGTCCGCCACGGTCGCAGCCAGGGGGGCGGCCAGCTCGGTCTCGTCGTGGACCACGATGTCGGGCTGCCACCGCTGGACCAGCGGCACCAGGTCGGCCGCGCGGGCCGGCGCGGCCACACCGCCCAGCATGCGGGGGACGAAGGTCTCGAAGCGCTCGGCCCCGAACAGCCGGTCCTGCTCGGGGAAGCGGCGGCGCGCCTCCTCGATCTGGTGCTCCAGGCTGAGCCCGGCAGGGAAGGCCTG
>JAUJNP010000017.1 GCA_030448105.1 Acidimicrobiales bacterium
CGCGGCTGTCGAAGGTGCGCTGGTAGCGGGTGTCGGCCGCAGTGGTGAGGGCCACCAGTCGCCCGTCCTCGTCGTGGGTGTAGACCGCTCCCGGCCCACCCTCGGTGTCCTGCACCACCGTGCGCCGACCGGCCAGGTAGTGGAACGTGACCTCCCGGCCGAAGGGGTTGAGCTGGGCCACCACCCGGTCCTCACCGTCGTAGCGGTTCTCGCACAGGCGCACGCCGTCGGCGTCGGTGATGGTGAGGATGCGGCCCCGGTCGTCGGTGTCGTAGCTCACGTCGCCTGCCGGCCGAGCCACGCCGGCGAGGTCGCCGTCTTCGTCGTAGCGGTAGGCGACGCCGCGGCCGTCGCTGGCCTGAACCCGGCTGATCCGGTCGTGCTCCCAGGAGATGGTCAGGGCGCGCCCCGCGTCGTGGGCGACCTGCACCAGGTGGGACCCGTCGTAGGCGAAGGCGGTGGTGCCCGACGCGGGGTCGTCGATGGAGGTGAGTTGCCCGTCGGCGTCGAAGTGCCAGCGCTGGGCGGCGTAGGTGGGCGAGCGCAGGTCCCACACCAGGGCCAGGCCGTCGCCGTCGGCCTCCACCACCGCGTCGAGCCCGTGGGCCCGCCACTCATCGAGCCCTGGGTCGAGGGCGATGTCGACCTGCTGGCCGTCGGGACCGGTGTAGGAGGCGGGGCCTTCGCCTTCGCCGTCGCTCCCCTTGAGGCGGACCTCGGCCCACGTGAACCAGCCTCGGCCCAGGGCCCCCTGGCGGAGGCCCGAGGAGTAGACCCGGCGCCAACCGAGCGCCCACAGTCGGGGAGGCATGGCCAGGTCGGTCGCGTCGTCGACCAGGAAGCCCGAGCCGGTGCAGACCGGGTCGTCGACGAAGCCCGATGTGCGGGGGACGGCGCCCAGGCTGGGGTCGGGCACCGAAGCCGGTGGTTGGGCCTGCTCCAGGCCGGCGGGATCGAGGCCCCGGTTGGTGGCGGCGGCGGCGTAGCCGGTGTTGATGGCTCCGTTGGAAGCGGTGACCTTGCCGCTCCCGTCGCCCGTGTCGGCGGCCTCGAAGGCCTCCTTCACGCAGGTGACGAACACCTCGTTGGTCTGCTGGGTGCGGACCATGGTGGGCAGGGCGCCGTCCATGAGGCCGGGGTTGGCCACCGGGATCGACCCGCTGGCCTGGAAGTCGTCGTAGCTGGCCCGCAACGAGGTGATGTCGGACTCGAGGGTGCGGCGGGCCTGCTTCCCGTTGGTGACGAACTTCGCCAGGTTCTCGGGGCGGGCCGATGATGTACCAGGCATGAGAGGAGTCTCCGTGGCATTCCGTGTCGGTTGGAGTGCTTTGAAGAACTTTGATTATCTTCCCATACGCGTGTGACCGCAACCCTCGCCGGGTAGCACCCGCCCGGCACATCCCCCAGGAGGCCGCCATGGGCTACGGCAGCACCACCGCAGCGAGCGCCGACGTCAAGTTCAACTTCGAGCTGGCCCTGCGAGCCGCCCGCGACCTTCACGCCCTCTCGCGGCGGGTGACGTCGGGTCAGCAGGCCCGGGCCGATGCCGCGGGACTGGCCCGTCCCGACTGGGAGGGCCCCAAGCGCGACAGCTTCGACACCAAGGTGCGCAACGAGGACACCACCGCCACCAACGTCGCCGAGGGCCTGGTCGCCCTGGCCAACGCCTTCGCGTCGCAGTGGGCCAAGGCCCGCGGCGAGCAGGACCGCATCAACTTCGCCCGCTACGTCGACAAGGAGGTCAACGACGACAGCTGGGGCGAGAACGCGGTCGAGTACTTCTCCGGCGAGGACGACTACGGCTCGCCCCCCGGGGACCCTCCGGTCCCGTCGGCCCCCGGCTACGCCGCCACCCGCCAGCCCATGTACCCGGAGTTCGGGCCGTAGCCGGGCAGCCGACCTACACCCGGCGGCGGGCCTGGATCACGAAGCCGCCGAGGGCGAAGGCGAGCAGGGCGGCCGCCGGCAGCAGCAGCCACGTGCCGAGCAGGAGGCCGTTGCCGACGAGCACCAGGGCCAGGCCCACGGCGAACGGCCAGACGCTGGCGGCGGGAAACCAGGGCTCGGCAGCCGCGCCACCGTGGCCGGGCTCGGCGTCGTCCACCGAAGTGCCCGGTGCCGGCTTCTTCCAGCCCACGTAGGCGCCGATGGTGAACATCAGCCCGCTGGTGAGGGCCAGCATGGTGGTGCCCGCCCACTCGTAGGTGAGGAACCCGTAGAGGATCGAGAGGCCGGTGAGGAAGACGCCGAGGCCGGCGAAGATGCGGGCCTGGATGTCGAACCCCGGGCTGTCGTCCTCCCGGCCCAGGTCGTCGCGGTCGCGGTCGTCGGGGCTGGTCACGCTCATGTCGAACGGCCGTCGGGGCCGACCGGGTGGTTGAGGTCCCACACCGGACGGTTCGACCGGATGGGCGGCAGCTCGTCGAAGTTGTGGGCGGGAGGCGGCGAGGAGGTGGCCCACTCCAGGGTCTGGCCGCCCCACGGGTCGTCGCCGGCGGGCTCGCCCCGCCGCCAGGTGCGGTACACGTTCCACAGGAACGGCAGGGTGCTGAGCCCCAGCAGCCCGGCGCCGAGGCTGGAGATGCGGTTCAGGGTGGTGAAGCCGTCCGCCGGCAGGTAGTCGGCCACCCGGCGGGGCATCCCGTCGAGGCCGAGCTGGTGCTGTACGAGGAACGTGAGGTTGAACCCGACGAACATCAGCCAGAACTGGACCTTGCCCCATCCCTCGTGCAGGCGGAGACCGGTGAACTTCGGGAACCAGTAGTAGAGGCCGCCGAACAGGGCGAAGGAGATCCCGCCGAAGAGGATGTAGTGCATGTGGGCCACCACGAAGTACGAGTCGTGGAGGTGGAAGTCGAGGGGCGGCGAGGCGAGGATCACGCCGGTCAGTCCCCCGAGGAGGAACTGGAGGAGGAAGCCGACGCAGAACAGCATCGGCGTGTGGAAGGTGATCCGGCCCTTCCACATGGTGCCGATCCAGTTGAAGAACTTCACCCCCGTGGGCACGGCGATCAGGTAGGAGAGACCGCTGAAGAAGCCCACCTCCACCGCCCCCGTGGTGAACATGTGATGGGCCCACACGCCCACCGAGTAGGCGGCGATGGCGAGGGTGGCGAGGACGAGCCCCTTGTACCCGAAGATGGGCCGCCAGGAGAACACGGCCAGCACCTCGGTGACCACGCCGAAGAACGGCAGTGCGGCGATGTAGACCTCGGGGTGCCCGAAGAACCAGAACAGGTGCTGCCACAAGATCGGCTTGCCTCCGGCGGCGGCGTCGAACACGTGGGCGCCCAGGTGGCGGTCGGCCAGCAGCATGAGGCAGGCGGCGGTGAGCACCGGGAAGGCCAGCAGCACCAGCACGCTGGTCACGAGCATGTTCCAGGTGAAGATCGGCATGCGGAACATCGACATCCCGGGTGCCCGCATGGCCGACACGGTGGACACGATGTTGACCGCGCTCAGGACGCTGGACAGGCCGGTGAGCACGATGGCGATCAGCCACAGGTCGGCGCCCACCGAGGGGGTGCGGATCGAGTCCGACAGGGGGGTGTAGCCGGTCCAACCGAAGCTGGCCGGGCCCTCCCGGGTGAGGAACCCGGCCACCATGGTGAGCCCGCCGAACAGGTAGATCCAGTAGCTGAGGGCGTTGAGCCGGGGGAAGGCCATCTCCCGGGCGCCGATGTGGAGGGGCACCAGGTAGTTGGCCAGGCCGAACACGAACGGCACGATGAACAGGTACATCATCACGCTGCCGTGCATGGTGAAGACCTGGTTGTAGGCCCCCGGGGTGACGAACTGGCTGCCCGGGCTGTAGAGCTCGGCCCGCACCACCAGGGCCAGCACGCCCCCGAACAGGTAGAACACGAACCCGGTGGCCATGTAGCTGAGACCGATGCGCTTGTGGTCGGTGGTGGTGAGCCACGCCAGCAGCCCGGTGCCCTGGGTGGCCGCCGGCGGAGGGGCGTCGCCGTGGGCCGCGGGCCGCTCGTCGAGGAGGGTCATGAGTTCGCCTTCTGGTCGGCCAGCCAGCGCTCGTACTGGGCGGGCGGCACCACCCGAACCGAGAAGTTCATCCGCCAGTGGTCGAGCCCGCAGAACTCGGCGCAGCGGCCGACGTAGGTGCCCGCCTCGGTGGTGTCGACGGTCATGGTGTTGCGCAGCCCGGGGATGAGATCCTTCTTGGCGAGAAACCGGGGCACCCAGAACGAGTGGGCCACGTCGGTGGCCCGCAGCTCGAAGCGCACCCGCTGCCCCAGGGGCAGCACCATCTCGGGCGGTTCACCCACGCTCTCACCGGTGACGGTGATGCCCTCGGCGGGATAGCGGAACTGCCATTGCCACTGGAAGCCGATCACCTCGACGGTGACGTCGGGCGGCCCGGGGTTTCGGGTGACGGCCCGCTCGGTGCGCAGGGTGAAGAAGAACAGGGCGGCCACGATGGCCACCGGCACCACCGTGTAGAGGATCTCGATGGGGATGTTGTACGGGTTCTGGCTGGGCACGGTGTCGCTGCGGCGTCGGTAGCGGAGCAGCGCCCAACCGATGAGGCCCCACACCAACAGCCCCACCGCCAGCGCGGCGACCACCGAGCCCCGCCACAGGGACTGGATCGAGCTCCCCTCCTGGGTCACCGGGTCCGGCTCCCCGAACCCTCCCGAGCACGCCGCCAGCGCCACGGCGACCGCCGCCGCAGCCAAGCCGAGGCGGCGACGGCGGAACGCGGGGCAAGGCAGGGCCATCCGCCCGGAACCTACCCCCGCTCCCTGCCCGACCGCCCCTCAGAAGGCTGCGCAGTCCGCCAGGCGTAGCAGCGCCCAGCGTGACACCCAGATGGGCGAAGCCCGCTCCGCCGGAGGCGGAGCCAATTAATCGTGGTCGAGGTCGCCGCGGCCGAGGGTGCCGGTGACCAGGCCCAGGAGTTGGCGGAGCATGGCCGCCGTCGCGCCCCACACCGTGTCGCCCACCAACTCGAAGAACACGATGGGCCGCTCCTCGGGGCCTATGGGCCAGCGTTCCTCCCGGAAGACCTCGGGCATGAGCAGCTCGGACAGGGCGACGAGGAGCACCGCGTCCACCTCTGAGGGGTTGGGGCGCAGCTCGGGCCGCCCGCGGAGGGCGCCGACGTAGGGGACGATGAAGGAACGACTGCTGATGGTGGAGAGGTGGTCGAGCTCGCCGATCACCTCCACCGAGGCCGGGTCGAGGCCGATCTCCTCCTCGGTCTCCCGCAGGGCGGTGGCCACCAGGTCGGCGTCGGCCGGGTCGTGGCCACCGCCCGGGAAGCTGACCTCGCCCTGGTGGGACCGGAGATGGCCGGAGCGGCGGGTGAGGACCACCCACGCCTCGCCCTCGTGGTCGAAGAGGGGCGCCAGCACGGCCGAGGAGCGCGCTGTCGAGGCCTCTGTGGGGCAGGGTCGGGCGGGACCGGCCTCGGCCAGGGCGCGACGGACATCGGCGAGGCTGGGACGCCGCCGCTCGACCGAAAGGTGGGCCCACGGTGCACCGGCCCCGGGACGCGACCGGGCGGGTCGGGGGATCCGCTGCGGGCCGCCCCGCCGAGGCGGAGGCGCCTCCTCAGAGGCCAGCGGCCCCCGCCTCCTGGTCAGCGATGCCGGCCTCCTGGTCAGCGATGCCGGCCTCCTGGTCGGCGGTCGCCTGGTCGGCGGTCGCCTGGTCGGCGGTCGCCTGGTCGGCGGCGAGGTGCTCGAGCACCTCGCGCAGCCCGCCGGTCTTGAGGTTGCTCAGCACCCGGCCCGGGGGCGTCTCGCCCCGCTCCCACTCCATCCACCAGGCCAGCAGCTTGGACGGGATGGCAGGCGGGCGCTCCATGGCCTGGAATGTACCGGCCGGCGCCGAAGGCGCCGCCGCTCAGCCGTCAGCGCCCGCGGCCGGTGCGGTCCTGGAGGGCGTCGATGCGCTTGGATGCTTCGGCCTTGGAGAGCTTGGGGTCGAAGGGCTCGTCCGCCTGGTCGCACAACGTCTTGAGGTAGCTGGCCTGGGCGCCGGTCATGGGCTCGTCGCCGGTGACCCACTCGTCGGGGTCCTTGTCGACGTTGGAGCCTTCGAGGGACGGGTCGATCTCCGGGGTGCCTGGCTCTGGGGTTCCTGACTGATCGGTCATCCGCCCGGCCTACCCGAACTGTCGTTCGTCAAACCTCACGCCGTCCGCCGGTAGCTCCGCACGGCGAGGGGAGCGAAGACGGCCACGATGGCGAGCGACCACACCACCGACTGCGGCACGGGGGTGAGGGTGGGACCGCCGATCACGAGGGCCCGCACCGCCTCGACCAGGATGGTGAGCGGCTGGCGGGCGCTGAAGGTCTGCAGCCACCCGGGCTGGGACTCCAGGGGCACGAACGCCGAGGAGGCGAACACCAGCGGCGCCATCACCGGGAAGGCGGCGGCCTGGGCGGCCTCGGCGTTGCCCATGGCCAGGCCCACGAAGGCGAACACCCACGACAGGGCGAAGGCGAAGAGCAACAGCAGGGCGAGTGCGGCCAGCAGGGCAAGCACGTTGGTGTGCACCCGGAACCCGACAGCGAAGCCGACGCCGAGCATCAGGCTGACCACGAACAGGTTGCGCACCAGGTCGGCCACGGTGCGCCCGGCCAGGACGGCGGAGCGGGCCATGGGCAGGGAGCGGAACCGCTCGATCAGGCCCTTGCCCAGGTCCTCGGCCAGGCCCGCGCCGGTCTGGATCGACCCGAAGGCGATGGTCTGGGCGAAGATGCCGGGCATGAGGAAGTCGACGTAGCGCACACCGGGGACCCGGATGGCGCCGCCGAAGGCGTAGCGGAACATGAGCACGAACAGCACCGGCTGGATGGTGCTGAACACGAGCACCTGGGGCACGCGGCGCATGGCCGTGAGGTTGCGCCCGGCGACGGGCGTGGGCCGCCATCGCCGACCTCTTCTTCGGCGACGAGGGCCACGACCGCTTCCACGCCGCCGGCGACGCCGTCGAACTCAGCCCTCCGGCCCTGAAAGCGCTCCTGTCGCTCGACCCGGTTGAGGCGAAGCGGATGCGGGTGCTGGCCGGGCAGTGGCGCTGCGACGCCTCGTGGGTGACCTCCCTCATCGACACCCTGGAGGCGCGGGGTTTCGTCGAGCGGCGCATCCTGCCGGCCGATCGACGGGTGAAGACCATCGTGCTCACCGACGCCGGGGCCAAGGCCAAGGAGCGGGCCCTTGATCGCCTCCACCAGCCGCCCGCGGCAATGGCCGCCCTCACCGCCACCGAGCAGCGCCAGCTCCGGGACCTGCTCCGCAAGGTGGCCGAACGCCCTAGCTGAACGCGACATGGACCGCCCCGGAGGGCGGTCCATGCGCTACGTCGGAGGGGCGAGGGCGTCCTACATCATCCCCATGCCGCCCATGCCGCCCATGCCGCCGCCGCCGGGCATGCCGCCGCCGGCCGGCTCCTCCTCGGGCTTGTCGGCGATGATCACCTCGGTGGTGAGCAGCAGCGACGCGATCGACGCCGCGTTCTGCAGCGCCGCCCGGGTGACCTTGGCGGGATCGAGCACGCCCGCCTTTAGCAGGTCTTCGAACTCGCCGGTGGCGGCGTTGAGGCCGATGGAGCCGGTCTCCCGCTCGATCTGCTGGACCACGACCGCACCCTCGAGGCCGGCGTTGTCGGCGATGAGCCGGGCCGGGGACTCAAGGGCCTTGTGCACCGAGCGGGCGCCGGTGGCCTCGTCGCCGTCGAGCTTCTTCATGACCTTCTGGACCGAGGCGCGGGCCCGGAGCAGGGCGGTGCCGCCCCCGGCGACGACGCCTTCCTCGATGGCGGCACGGGTGGCCGACAGGGCGTCTTCGATGCGGTGCTTCTTCTCCTTGAGCTCCACCTCGGTGGCGGCCCCGACCTTGACCACGGCCACCCCGCCGGCCAGCTTGGCCAGTCGCTCCTGGAGCTTCTCGCGGTCCCAGTCCGAGTCGGTGTCGTCGATCTCCCGCTTGATCTGGGCGATGCGACCCTTGACCTCGTCCTCGGAGCCGGCGCCCTCGACGATGGTGGTGGTGTCCTTGGTGATGACCACCTTGCGGGCTCGGCCGAGCAGGTCGAGGGTGGTGTTGTCGAGCTTGAGCCCGACCTCCTCGGAGATGACCTGACCGCCGGTGAGCACGGCCATGTCGGCGAGCATCGCCTTGCGGCGCTCGCCGAAGCCGGGGGCCTTGACGGCGGCGGAGTTGAACGTGCCCCGGATTTTGTTGACCACCAGGGTGGCGAGGGCCTCGCCCTCGACGTCCTCGGCCACCAGCAGCAACGGCTTGCCCGACTGCATGACCTTCTCCAGCACGGGGAGCATCTCCTGGACCGAGGAGATCTTGCCGCTGGTGAACAGCAGGTAGGGCTCGTCGAGGACGACCTCCTGGCGCTCCTGGTCGGAGACGAAGTACGGGGAGAGATAGCCCTTGTCGAACTGCATGCCCTCGGTGAACTCGAGGTCCATGCCGAAGGTGTTCGACTCCTCGACGGTGACCACGCCGTCCTTGCCGACCTTGTCGATGGCGTCGGCCAGCACCTCACCGATGGCGGGGTCGTTGTTGGCCGAGATGGTGGCGACCTGGGCGATCTCGCTGCGGTCGTCGACCTCCTTGGCCTGGTCCTCGATGGACTTGACCACGGCCTCGACGGCCTGGTCGATGCCCTTCTTCAGCGCCATGGGGTTGGCACCGGCGGCCACGTTGCGCAGGCCCTCACGGACCAGGGCCTGGGCCAGCACGGTGGCGGTGGTGGTGCCGTCGCCGGCGACGTCGTTGGTCTTGGTGGCCACCTCCTTGACGAGCTGGGCGCCCATGTTCTCGTACGGGTCGTCGAGCTCGATCTCCTTGGCGATGGACACGCCGTCGTTGGTGATGGTGGGGGCGCCGAACTTCTTGTCGAGGATCACGTTGCGGCCCCTCGGGCCGAGGGTGATCCGCACGGCGTCGGCGAGCTTGTTGACGCCCGCTTCCAGCCCGCGTCGGGCGTCTTCGTCGAACTTCAGGATCTTGGGCATGGGTGCTCCTAGGCGCGCTTGGCGAGGATGTCGCGGGCGTTGAGGATCAGCACGTCCTCACCCTCGACGGTGATCTCGGTGCCGCCGTACTTGCTGTACACGACGGTGTCGCCGACGGTGACGTCGACGGGGATGAGCTCCCCGGTCTGGTCCGAGCGCCGGCCGGGGCCGACGGCCAGGACCTCACCCTGCTGGGGCTTCTCCTTGGCGGTGTCGGGGATCACGAGACCACTGGCGGTGGTCTCCTCGGCATCGCCGGGCTTGACGACGATCCTGTCCTCGAGCGGCTGCAGGTTCATTCGCGCCTCCGTGGGGCGTGGGCTTCTTCGGGCTTTAGCACTCTCGATGTGCGAGTGCTAAAGGTAGACGAGGACTCCCGAACCCGCAACCGTGGTGTGCCGGTTGGGCGCGGCCGGCCTCAGTCGACGAGCAGCGGAAGCCCGAGGCCCGGTTCGGCGCCGGAGTCGAGGGGGCTCGGGCCTTCGGCGCGGAGGCGCCACCACCCGGCGGCGGCCACCATGGCGGCGTTGTCGGTGCACATGGACCGGCTCGGCAGGAAGGCGTGGAGGTCGTCCTCCACACAGGCGTCGAGGAACCTCTCCCGCAACCGCGTGTTGGCGGCCACGCCTCCGCCCAGGCACATGCCCCGGGCACCGACCTCGGCGGCCGCCCGCCGGGCCTTGGCCACGAGCACGTCGACCACGGCTTCCTGGAACGACGCCGCCACGTCGGCCGTGACCACGTGGGGGTGCTTGCGGACGTGGTTCACCACCGCCGTCTTGAGGCCCGAGAACGAGAAGTCGTAGCCGTCGTCGCGCATTGCCCGGGGGAAGTCGATGGCCGACGGGTCGCCGTCCACCGAGACTCGGTCGATGGCGGGGCCGCCCGGGTAGCCGAGGCCCAGGTAGCGGGCGACCTTGTCGAACGCTTCGCCGGCGGCGTCGTCGAGGGTGGACCCGAGCAGCCGGTACCGGCCGTGGTCCTCCATGGCGACGAGCATGGTGTGGCCACCCGACACCAGCAGCACCACCACCGGGAGCGCCAAGGAGGGATCCTCGAGGAGGGTGGCGTAGAGGTGGGCCTCGAGGTGGTTGACGGCCACGAAGGGCACGTCCCACACCAGCGCCAGCGCCTTCGCCGTGCTCACCCCCACCAGCAGCGCCCCCACCAGGCCGGGTCCGTAGGTGGCGGCGACGGCATCGATCTCGCCGTCCTCCACCCCCGCCTCGATCAGGGCCTGGGCGATCACCGGGGTGAGCAGCTCCACGTGGGCCCGGCTGGCGATCTCGGGCACCACCCCGCCGAAGCGGGCGTGCAGGTCGACCTGGCTCGACACCACCGAGGACCGCACCACGCTGCCCTCGGTGACCACCGCGGCCGCGGTCTCGTCACACGACGTCTCTATGCCGAGGATCACCCGGGCCGATCCTGACCTCACTCAAAGCCCTCCACGATGGTGGTGCCGGCCACGCCGGCGGCGATGCGGGCCATGCGCTCGGCATGGTCACCGAGGTGCACGTCGTGGGCCCACATCACCAGGGCGTCCTCGTCGTTGTCCACGTAGTAGCGCTTGCGCACGCCGGCGGGGGCGAACCCGAACCGGCGGTACATCCCCTGGGCGGCGGTGTTCGACACCCGCACCTCCAACGTGAGCTGGCGGGCGCCCCGGGCCACGGCCTGGCCCACCAGGCACAGCAGCAGCCGGGTGCCCACGTGGCGGCGGTGCCATGCCGGGTCCACGGCGATGGTGGTGACGTGAGCGTCGTCGGCCACGAGCATCAACCCGGCGTAGCCGACCACGTTCGGGCCGGCGCGGGCCACCACGTAGACCCGGGTGGAGGAGAGGGCCAGCTCGCTCATGTAGAGCCCCAGCGACCACGGCCGGGGGTAGACCTGGTGCTCGATGCGCAGCACCCCCCGCAGGTGGCGGCGCCGCATGGGCGTGAGGACGATGTCGGCGTCGCCGGGCTCGGGGCGCTCGGGCCGCACGTCCTGGGAACGGGTGGCCATCAGCCCCCCTCCCGGACGGCCCAGTTGATCTCGGCGTCGGGCTTGCGCAGGTAGACCGGCGCCACCTCCCACGACGGCACCCAGTCCTCGCGCAGCGCCCGGGCGTGGGCCAGCTGGACGAGGGAACGGGCCGACGGGTGGGCCAGTCCCCTGTCCACGATCTCGACCCGCAGGAGCTCCTGGAAGCGGTCGGCGTAGCGGACCGCCCCGTCCCCCACGAGCAGCACGTCCTCGCCCGTGGCCAGCAGGTCGGACACCAGGTCGTCGGCGGTGCCGACGGCGGGCTCGCTGATCCTCTGCACGCCTCCCGGCACCTGGCGGTAGAGCGCCGAGAACAGCTCGCCCCGCCGGGCATCGATCACGGCGGCGATGAGGCGGGGACTGAAGCGGGCCGGGAAGGCCAGAAGGTCGAGACTGGCCACGCCGATCACGGGGACCCGCAGGGCCGAGGCGATGGCCTTGGCGGTGGCCACACCGACCCGCAGCCCGGTGAACAGCCCGGGGCCGAGGTCCACCGCCACCGCCCCCATCTCCGACAGCTCCACCCGGGCCGAGCGGCACAGGAACTCGATGGAGGGGATGAGCGTCTCGGCGTGGCGCTTGCTCCGCGAGGAGTGCGTGGAGGCCAGCACACCTTCGTGCCCGCCGATGGCGCACCCCACCTGCTGGGTGGACGTCTCGATCCCGAGGATCAGCACCGGGAGCCTCCCCCGGCGCTGGTAGCCCACGGGGCCAGGGCGTCGGCCAGCGCCCGGGAACGGGCCATCCACCGGGTCCCGATCGGGCTCAACGCCAGGTGCCGATCATCGTCGCCGGCGCCGAAGGTGAGGCGGACCTCGAGGAAGTTCCGGGGAAGCACCGGCACCACCACGTCGCCCCACTCGATCACGACCACCGCGCCCTCGTCGATGATCTCGGGGAGGCCGATGTCGAGGGTCTCCTCGAGGTGGTCGAGCCGGTAGACGTCGAGGTGGTGGAGGTGGAGGTGGCCCACGTACTCCTGGGCGATGGTGAAGGTGGGGCTGGTGATCCGCTCGGTCACGCCGAGGGCCGCCCCCAGCCCCTGCACGAACGCGGTCTTGCCCGCACCCAGCTCGCCGGCCAGGAGCACGACGTCGCCGGGGCGCACCAGCGGGGCGAGGGCGGCGGCCACCGCCCGGGTGTCGTCCACCGAGGAGGAGCGGGCTTCGATCATGGACGGGTGGCGAGGGGTGGGTCGCCCGCCAGCGCCAGCTTGGCCCGCACCAGGTCGGCCCGCACCTGGGCCATCGGCCCGCCCCCGCCCCGCAGCACCGCCGCCGGGTGCAGGGTGGGCACGAGCACGCGCCCCCGGTACGGGTAGGTGCGGACCCGGAGGCGGGTGATGCCGACGGTGGTGTCGAGCAGCAGCCGGCTGGCGAAGTTGCCGAGGGTGACGATCACCTTCGGGTCGACGAGGTCGAGCTGGGCCTCCAGCCAGGGGCGGCAGGCGGCCACCTCCTCGGGCTTCGGGTCGCGGTTGGCGGGGGGCCGGCACTTGACCACGTTGGCGATGTAGACGCCGTCGTCGCGGCGCCGGCCCATCTCCTCGAGGACCAGCCGGTCGAGGAGCTGGCCGGACCGGCCCACGAACGGCAGGCCGAGGCGATCCTCCTCGGCTCCCGGGCCCTCGCCGACGAACATCAGGTCGGCGGAGGGATCGCCCATCCCGAACACCACCTGGGTCCGGCTGGCGGCGAGGGGGCACCGGGTGCACCCGGAGGCCTCGACGCTGACGTCGGCCAGGGGCGTGGACACCCTCGGGATGGTAGGTCAGGCCGGTCGAACCACCGACCTGACGGACCGCTGCACGGCGGCCACCGCCAGCAGGCGGACCTCGTCGACCCCAGCGTCGACCTCCCCCGTGGCGGCGGCGACGAAGGCGTCGCCGTCGGCCCGGGTGTGGGCGGGGAAGATCGACCGGGCCAGGCCGTCGTGGCCGCCCTGGGCGACGAGCATGCACTCCACCTTGGAGAGCCGGGCGTTGGTGGCGATCACGCCGATGGTGGTGTTGCCGAACGCATCCACCGTGCTGCCGCCGGCGCCGCCGGCGTCGCCGGTCGCCGCTTCCTCGACGGCGGCGGTGGCGGAGCCGCCGGGATCGATGGAGCCGAAGGCGTTCACCGCTGCCAGCGCCGACACGACCAGCGGTCCGCGGCGGAGCGTGGCCGAGCCCAGCCCTCCGGGCCGGGCCCGGTCCGGGCCCCGCCAGTTGCCCACGGTGGCGCCGGTGCCGGCACCGACGAGGCCGAGGGCGACGGGGCCGGTCAAGGCGTCGCGGCAGGCGGCGTGGCCTTCGGCCGGCCCCGGCCGCACGGACCCGTCGCCCACCATGAGGTCGAACAGGGCGAGGGTGGGCACGATCGGCACCGGCCCGGCTCCGGTGGGGAAGCCCAGGCCTTGCTCCTCGCACCACCGGACCACCCCGTCGGCGGCGGCCAGGCCGAAGGCGGACCCGCCGGTGAGAAGCACGGCGTCGACCCGTGCGACGGTGCGCTCCGGCGCGAGCAGGGCCAGCTCCCGGGAGGCGGGCGCCCCACCCCGGACGTCGGCCGACGCCACCGTGCCCTCGGGCAGGAGGACCACGGTGCAGCCGGTGCGGGCCTCGGCATCGGTCCAGTGGCCGGCCCGCACGCCGGCCACGTCGGTGATCACGGACCGGTGGCGGTCCGACCCCACCCCGTCCGGGCCGGCGCCGTCCGCGCCGCCAGGTCGCGCAGGAGGGCACCCAGCTCGGCCGGACGCTCCTGCATGAGCTGGTGACCGGCACCGGGCAGCACGTGCAGCTCGGCGTCGGGCAGCAGGTCGGCGATGGCCCGGGAGGAGGCCACCGGCGTCAACAGGTCGCGGCTGCCCACGACCACGATGGCCGGGACCTTGACGTCGGGCAGCGCCTCACGCGCGTCGTGGGCGAGCAACCCGACGCCCGAGCGCTGCATGGCGCCCGGGTCCATGGCCTCGACGCACGCCCGCACCTGCTCCACCGCCGCCGAGGACGGCCGTTTCCCGAACGCCAGGCGGCACAGCACGAGGGACACGTCGCCGCCGCTGAACCGGTAGCTGGGCAGGGGGCGGCCGGCATCGAGCCGATCGATCATCCGGGCCCCGAGGACCTCGGCCCGGGCGAGCAGGAACGGGTGGACCGGAGGGGCGGCGGCCGTGGCCACGAACCCGAGGGCGGTGACCCGCTCGGACAGCACGTCGGGGTGGTCGGCGCAGAACTTCATGATCGACATGCCACCCATCGAGTGGCCGACGACCACCGCGTCGCGGAGGTCGAGCTCGTCGAGGAGCGTGGCCAGATCGTGGGCCACCAGGTCGAGGCCGTAACCGTCGCCACCCGCCTCGGACTGGCCGTGGCCTCGTAGGTCGACAGCGAAGACCCGGAAGCCCGGCACCCCCGGCGAGCCCGCCAACTGGTGGAGCTGGGGCGACCAGATGGGAGCAGCCAGCGTGATCCCGTGCAGGAGCACGAGGGGCCGGCCCTCGCCCCGTTCCACGAGGTGGAGCGAGCCGCCGTCGTGGGTCGGGACCCGACGGTGGACGACGTCGGCCGGCAACCGGAGCAGCGGGTCGGTGACCGCGTCCACGCGGCGACGCATGCGCCCGAGCACGACCCGCTCGACGGCCACCGCCGCGCCGGCCGCGGCGGCGAGACCCAGGATGGCCCTACGAGGCGCTGGCATCAGCGGTCACCGTACCGGCGCGCCACCCGCGGACCGATGGCGCACACGACCTCGTAGCCGATGGTGCCGAGACGCTCGGCCCATTCGGCCGCGGTGACCTCCTCGGTCCCCTGCCGGCCGATGAGGACCACCTCGTCACCGGGGTGCACGCCCTGGTCGTCGCCGCAGTCGACGAGGATCTGGTCCATGGTGACGGCCCCGGCGATGGGGTGCCGGCGCCCGCCGATCAACACCTCACCGCCGAGCTCGGAGAGCGAACGGCGCACGCCGTCGGCGTAGCCCACCGGCACGGTGGCCACCACCGAGTCCCGCTCCAGCCGGTAGCGCTGCCCGTAGCTGAGGGCCTCACCGGCCGCCACCACCTTCACGTGGGAGACCTCCGACACCATGCGCAGCGCGGGGCGCAGGTCGACGGTGCCGGCCAACGCCGGCGACGGGTCGATCCCGTAGACCGCGATCCCGCACCGCACGAGGTCCAGCCGGCTGGCCGGGTGGGCCAGGGCGGCGGCGGAGTTGGCGGCGTGGAGCCGGGCGGGCGGCATGCCGGCGGCGTGCAGGTCGGCGACGGCTTGGTCAAACCGCTGGAGCTGCTCGGCGGTGAAGCCGTCGCCGGGATCGTCAGCCACCGCGCAGTGGGTCCAGATCGACTCGAGCCGCAGCTCGGGCCGGGCGGCCAGGGCCTTGGCCACCGCGACCGCCTCGGACGGCTGCGCCCCGACCCGGTGCATGCCCGTGTCGATCTTGAGGTGGACCGGCAGAGGGCCCGGCGTCTCGGCGGCGGCCACCGCGTCGGCCAGCGCCGTCACGCCGGGCTCGGTGTAGACGGTGGGCTCGAGGCAGAGCTCCACCACCGCCGACGCCGCCCTCGCCGGCGCCTCCGACAGCACCATCACCCGGCCCTTGAGGCCGGCGTCGCGCAGGGGCTCGGCCTCCTCCACCATGGCCACGGCCAGGCACTCGGCACCGGCGCCCATGGCGGCACGGCCCACCTCCACCGCGCCATGGCCGTAGCCGTCGGCCTTGACGACGGCGCACACACCGGCCGGCGCGGCGTGGGCCCGCAACACCTCGACGTTGTGAGCGACGGCGGCGAGGTCGACCTCCACCCAGGTGGGCCGCACGCCTAGCCGCTCCCGGGGTCGCGAGGCTCGGAGATGATGGCCCGCACGATGTCGGTGCGGGAGATGAGCCCGACCAGCCGGTCGTCGCGCACCACCGGGAGGCGGGACACCTCGTGGTCGTGCATCAAGGTGGCGGCCCGCTCGAGGGTCTCGTCCTCGCCGATGGTGACCGGATCCTTCGACATCACCTCGCCTACGCTGGCGCCGAGGGCGCGGCGCACGTCCTCGTCGAAGCGCTTCTTCGACGAAGGCAGCTCGAGGTTGGCGCCCAGGATCGAGATCACCGTCGGGAAGTGCAGCTGGCTCTCCTGCACGATCAGGTCGCCGGTGGTGATGAGGCCCACCACCCGGCCGGTGCCGTCGACCACCGGTGCGCCGTCGACGTCCCGGTCGACCATGGCCTGCATCGCGGCAGCCACGGTGTCCTCCGGCGCGAAGGTCAGGACCTCGGTGGTCATGACCTGATGCACAGGGGTGGCGCGAGGCATTCAGGTCTCCGGGAGCTCGGCGAAGGCAGCCGGCAGGTGGTCGATGAGGTCACCGGCGACGAGACCGTAGCGCCAGCCTCGGGCCGCGGCGCCGCTGGTGACAGCGGCGCTCGTGGAGGAGGGCGGGGTTGGGGCCCCGCCCGGGCGAGGTAGCACGGCCGCGGCTCGGCCGTGGAGGTGGGCGGCGGCGGCGGCCGCCTCGAAGGCGGGCATGCCCTGGGCCAGCAGCGCGACGACCACTCCGGTGAGCACGTCGCCGGTGCCGGCGGTGGCCAGCCGGGCGTCGCCGGCGGTGGTCAGCAGCACCCGGCCGTCGGGGGCGGCCACCACCGTGGTCGGGCCCTTGCGCAGCGCCACCGCGCCCGTCCGGGCCGCCAGTTGGCGGGTGACCTCGATGCGGTCGGGGGCGTCGGCGTCGCCGCCCAGGCGGGCCAGCTCGCCGTCGTGGGGGGTGAGCACGGTCGGCCCCCGGCGACCGTCGAGCACCGCCCCGGCATCGGCGCCCAGGGCGGTGAGCCCGTCGCCGTCGACCACCACGGCCCCGGGGGCGGAGGCCACCAGTCGCCGGACCTCGGCGACGGTGTCTTGGCCGATCCCGAGGCCGGGGCCGACGGCCAGGGCGGCGAAGCGGTCGAGCCCGTCGAGCACCACCGCCGCCCAGCCCGTCGCCGGCAACGCCAGGCCGACCACCTCGGTGGGTCGGCGGGGGTCGTCGGCCACGCCGGGCGAGGCCAGCCGCACGTAGCCCGCCCCCGCCCGCTGGGCGGCCCGGGTGGCCAGGTGGGCGGCGCCGGTCATCCCTGGTGAGCCGGCCACCACCGTGGCGGCCGTCTGCCACTTGTGGCTGTCGGGCGGGCGGACCGGCAGCCAGCGGGCCACGTCGGTCGGCTCCACCAGGTGGGCACGGGCGGCGGAGACGTCGAGGCCGATGTCGGCCACGGTGACCTCCCCGGCCAGGGCCGGGCCGTCGCCGAGCAGGAGGCCGGGCTTGAGGGCGGCGAAGGTGACGGTGCGGTCTGCCCGCATCGGCTCCCCGCTGGCCACGCCGGTGAGCCCGGAGACCCCCGAGGGGATGTCGACCGCCAGCACCGGCGTCCCCGGCGGCGGCCTGGGCGGGTGGTGCTCGCCCCGGAACCCGGTGCCGTAGGCGGCGTCGACCACCAGGTCGCAGGCCGGGAGCTCGGCGGGTAGGCGCCCGGCGTCGAGCACCTCCGCCCGCACGCCCCGCCGCCGGAGCCGGGCCGCGGCGGCGCGGCCGTCGGCGCCGTTGTTGCCCTTGCCGGCGATCACCACCACCCGTCGCCCGTAGGCGCCACCCAGCATCTCGAAGGCGGCACGAGCCACCGCCGCCCCCGCCCGCTCGATGAGCACCTCCACCGGTTCGACCGCGGCCTCGTCGACCGCCGCCATCTCCACGGGCGTCACTACCGGGATCACCCCTCCATCGTGCCCGCCCCGGCCGGTGTGGCGGCCCTGCTCGCGAACCTGGCCGGCTAGAGGGCGACGGCGACGGCCTCGGCCACCGTCGCCGTGTGGGTGAGCGACAGGCGCCAGCCGGCGACGCCCTTGCGCCGGGCGAGCGCCGCCGCCCCGCCCGTCAGCGCCACCGACGGTTGTCCCGACGGCGCCCGCATCACCTCGATCTCGCGCCACTTGCACGCGCCGACCCCCACGCCCATGGCCTTCATCACCGCCTCCTTGGCCGCGAAGCGGGCGGCGAAGCGCTCGGTGGGGTCACGTCGGCGCTCGCAGTACGCCCGCTCGCGATCGGTGAAGAGCCGGTCGAGCACTCCCGGAGTGCGGGCCGCCACCTTCCGGAAGCGCGCCACCTCGACGGTGTCGACGCCGATGCCGATCACCGGCCGGTCACACCGGGCCGTTCACACTGGGGCCGGGTCACACCGGGCCGGTCACGCCCGCCAACGCTCGGCCAGGACGTAGACGGGCGCGGTGAGCAGCTCCACGAGGGGCACCTCACCGAGCAGGTCGTCGCGGAAGGTGGGCTCGGTCTCGGTGACCGCATCCTTCAGTGCCGAGTAGCGACCTCGGTACTGCTCGAGCACCGGCCGGGCCGCCTCGGCCGGGAGCCGGTCGGCGAAGCGGACGTGCAGCAGGGTCAGGGCGGTGCACTGGTTGCCCTTGCTCTCGGGCACGATCACCACGGTGCGCCCGTCGCTGCGGCCCACCGCCACCGTCACCTCCCGTTCGGTGGCCACCCGGTGCTTGGTGCCCCGCAGCACCGGGTTCTTCTCGGTGCGCAGCGGCAGGTCCCGCGAGATGCCCCCCCGGTCGACCACGGTGATGGTGGCCTCGTGGCCCTCCACGTCGCCGTCGATGCGGTAGCGGGTGTAGCCGACCACCTCCTCCACCGTCGGGTCGAGGGCGGCCAGCGTGCGCAGCGCCCGGTAGCTGAGCCGGTCGCGCGTGGCGCCCGCCTCCAGGGTGGCCCGCACGAGCGGCACCTGCACCAGCCCCTCGTCGGAGCGGGAGATCCCCACCGTGACCGTCTTGGCCTGGTGCTTGATGGCGTCGACGGGGCGGGTGAGCTCCTCGATGGCGGCGGTCAGGGCGCCGGTGAGGTCCTCGACGAGCACGCTCGGCGCCCCGACCCGGCCGTACTCCACCTCGTAGGCCTCGAGGGGTGCGACGCCCGTGGCGTAGCGGAACAGCGACGACAGTCGCACCGCCGTGCCCGCTTCCAGGTGGCCGTCGTAGCTCCCGGTGCGCACCCCATCGGCGAAACGCACCGCCTGGGGTCCCAGGTCGGCTCGCAGCTCGTTGAGCAGGCGGTCGCCGTCGTCGGCCCCCCCGGGACGCGACACCCGCTCCTCGATGGCGGCCCGGGCCAGGCGCAAGGGGATGGCCTGGGCGTCTATGGCCAGGGCCGCCTCGTAGCCGAACAGGTGGCCGACCATCGTGCACAGCACGAAGGCGAGGCGGGGATCAGTGGCGGGGACGGTGAGGGCCGAGAGGGCGGCGCCGAAGCGCTCCTCCCCCTCGGTGGCGATCACGATGGGCGTGGCCGAGTGGGCCCGGTAGATGGCCACCTCCTTGGCCACGTCGTCGGCGTTGGAGCCGACCAGGCCGGTGGCGCACACCAGGATGAGCGGCTCGGAGGACAGGTCGATGTGCTTCTTGTCCTCGGTGGCGTCGCAGGCGATGGACTTGTAGCAGAGCTCGGAGAGCTTGATCCTCAGCTCCTCGGCCGCCACCCGGTCCGGCCCGGATCCCACCACCGCCCAGTAGCGCTTGGAGGGGGCCAGCTGTTGGGCGGCGCGGGCGATCGCCGGCCGGCGGGCGAGGGTGGCCTCCATGGCGTCGGGCAGGTCGCGCAGGGAGGCCAGCACCTGACCCCGCTCGTCGGCGGCGGCGGGGTCGTCGACCACCAGGTCGGCGATGGCGTAGGCCAGCAGGAAGCCGGCGGCCACCTGGGAGTAGAAGGCCTTGGTGGAGGCGACGCTCATCTCCACGTCGCGCCCGTCGGAGGTGTAGAGCACGCCGTCGGACTTGTCGGTGAGGTCGCTCCCCCGGCGGTTGACGATGGCCACCACCCGGGCCCCCCGGGACCGCACCAGGTCGACGGTGCGGTTGGTGTCGGTGGTGGTGCCCGACTGGCTGACCGCCACCACCAGCGTGTCGGACATGTCCGCCCGCAGTCCGAACCCGGAGAGCTCGGTGGCGAGCTGCGCCTCGACCTGGAGGGCGGCGCCGACGGTGGCCTCCTGGAGCGCTCGCACCAGGGCCTGGCCGGCGACGGCGGCGGTGCCCTGACCGACCACCACCACCCGCCGCACCCGGCCTTCGGAGAGCCCGGCCCGCAGGTCGTCCGGGAGGGTGTCGCGCCCCAGGCCGACGGCGAGGGTTCCGTCGCCGTCCACGAGCTTGCCCCGCAGCGTCTTGCGGAACGACGCCGGCGCCTCGGTGATCTCCTTGAGCAGGAAGTGCGGATGCTCGCCGCGGTCGATGTCGCGGGTGGTGATCTCGGCCGACACGAGGTCCCCGTCGGTCACGGGCAGGACGGCGCCGTCGTAGCTGCGCCGGTCGATGCCGCCGAGCTCACCGGCGGCTGTGCCCGCCAGGCGCACCACCTGGCCCCGGCTGCCCGCCGGGTTGGCCGGGTCCGAGGGCGCCTCCCCATCCATCCGCAGGTAGCGGTCGCACTCCTCGACCACGCCGTAGGGCTCGGAGGCCACCAGGTAGAGATCGTCGGCCACCCCTACGTAGAGCGCCTGTCCGCTGCCCCGGAGGGCGAGGAGCAGGTCCCCCGGAGCGGAGGCGGCGCTGGCGGCGATGGCCACCGAGCCCTCCAGACCGGCGACGGTGCGCCGGAACCCGTCGACCAGGTCGTCGCCCTCTGCGAGGCGGCGGGAGACGAGGGTGGGGATCACCTTGGCGTCGGTGGTGATCTCATTGGGGATGCGCAGCGCCTCGGCCGCCTTGAGGTCGGCGAAGTTGTCGACGTCACCGTTGAGGGCGGCGGTGACGTAGGGGCCGTCCGATCGGTCGAGCTCCTCGGCGTTGAGGGGGTGGGCGTTGGGCTGGGAGATGATCCCGACGCTGGCCCAGCGGGTGTGGCCGAGCACCACGACCTCGGCGGTGTCCGCCACCAGCGCCTCGTGCAGCAACGGGTCGGCGGTGATGGCCGCCCGCAGGGCGCGGGTGTTGTCGCCCAGCTCGCCGATCTCGGCCGCCGCCTTGTACACGAAGCTGAGGCAGTCCCCCGCCACCCGCACCGCCCCGGAGGCGAACAACGGGTCGGCCCGGCGGGGCGCGAGCAGGGCGGCGACCGCGGGGGCGGACAAGTCGAGGCCGTGGCCCCGCACGAGGAGGTGCACGCCGGCCGAGTCGCGCCCCCGCACCTCCAGGCGGTCGAGGGCCGACAGCGTGAGCTGCACCGAGGTGAACGCCTCCAGCGCGGCGGCGCCCGGTGCCGAGCCGGCCAGCGCGGCCACCGCGGCGGCGGTGCGGAGACGGTCCCGCTGCACGGCCCAGCCGGCATCCTTGAGGCGGACGAGGGCCGCGTTCACCTGCTCGAGGGGGGCAGGGTCGGTGCGTGCGGGCTGGTCGAGCCCGTCCCGGTCGAGGCGGGTCTCGATGGCGGCGACCGTCGCGCCCACCTCGGTGAGCAGCGCGTCCAGCGCCGGGGCCAGGGACCGGTCGCCCACGAGGGCGGTCACGCCCGGTGTGCCCCGCAGCAGGGCGTCGGCCGCCTCGATGCCCTCGGCGGCCTCACCGAGGCGGGCCGCCAGCTCCGGACCGGCGGGCAGACCGGCGGCCGCGTCCACCAGGTCACGGGCACGGTCGACCGGGGCAAGCACCTCGGGGACGGTCGGCGGACGGCGGGAGCTGCGGCGCCGGGTCACGGCGATGATGCCGCACACGGGGGCCTCCGGAGGTGGGCTACGAGACTCGGCGATGGTACCGGTGGCACCCCGCCGGTCGGCGGGTGGAGGTGGGGGGACCCCTCACCCCGGTCGGGCCGTACGATGGGTGCGATGGCCACCTCGACGCCCTCGGGCCCTCGCGCTCCGGACCTGGCGGGCATCGTCGACCTCGAGCGGATCGGCCGGGGCGGCTTCGGCACGGTGTACCGGGGCCGCCAGACCGACTTCAACCGCACGGTGGCGGTCAAGGTCCTCGACGGCGTCACCGACGACCCCGCCGCCGACCAGCGCTTCCGCCGCGAGGTGGCGGCCATGGGGTCGGTCTCGCACCACCCCAACGTGGTGCCGGTGTACGCCACCGGCGTCACCGCCGACGGCCATCCCTACCTGGTGATGCCGTACCTGCCGGGCGGGTCACTGGCGGACCGGCTGCGGGAGGGACCCCTCGGCTGGGAGGAGGCCGTGCGCCTCGGCGCCAAGGTGTCCGAGGCCCTCTGCGCCGCCCACGGCGTCGGCGTGCTCCACCGCGACGTGAAGCCGGCCAACATCCTCTACTCCGCCTTCGGCGAGCCCCAGCTCGGTGACTTCGGCATCGCCCGCCTGGCCGACACCACCCGCACCGCCACCGGCCTGGTCACCGCCACCGTCACGTTCGCGCCGCCCGAGATCCTCTCGGGCCAGAAGGCCGTCCCCGCGTCCGACGTGTACTCGCTGGCCGCCACGCTCCACGCCGCCATGCGGGGCAAGCCGCCGTTCTCGGTCACCGAGGGCGAGCCGCTGGCAGCCACGGTGGCGCGCGTCGTCACCGAGCCGCCCCCCGACCTGCGCCCCTCGGGCGTCCCCGACCCCGTGGCCACCGCCATCGAGCGGGCCATGGTGAAGGACCCCACCGCCCGCACCCCCTCGGCGGAGGCGTTCAAGGACGACCTCGACGCCGCGGTCGGCCAGCCTCGGGGCGGGGCCGCCCTGCCGCCCGTGCCCGAGGCCACGGCGGTGGCCGCTCCCCCGCTGTCCACCACCCGGATCGACGCCGGCCCACCCGTCGCGCCGGTTCCCGTGGTGGAGAGCTACGAGGGGTACGAGGAGTACGAGGAGGAGGAACCGGAGCCACCCGACCGCCGCGGGCTGATCCTCGGCGTGCTGGCCGGTGTGGTGGTCCTAGGGCTCCTCGCCTTCCTCGTGGCCCGGGCCCTCTCGACCGACGGCGACACCACCGCCGGTGGAGAGACCACCAGCACGGCCACCACCCAGGAGCCGACCACCACCGAGGCGACCACCACCTCGGAGTCGACCACCACCACCACCGAGCCGACCACGTCGACCACCACCACCACCGAGCCGACGACCTCCACGACCACCACGACCACCACGACCACCACGACCGTGCCCCCTGTGAACGGCGCGCCCGGCGCTCCCACGCCGGAGGCCACCATCGATCAGTACTACAACGGCTTCTCCGGCCGGTCGCCCGAGGAGAGCTACCAGTGGCTGAGCCCGGCGTACCGGTCCCGCCAGAGCCTGGCGGGCTACAAGGCCTTCTGGAGCGGCATCGAGTCGGTGAGCGTCAGCGGGGTGCAGGCGTCGGGCGACACCGTCACCGCCACCATCCGCTACGTGAAGAGAGGCGGGGGCACCTCGGTCGAGCGGTCCCAACTCACGCTCATCCGCGACACCGCCACCGGAAACTACCTGATCAACTCCAAGGATTGAGCTGGTTCAGGTCGTCGCCCGCTCCACCGCCGCCACCAGGCGATCGGCCACGGTGGCGGCGCCCTCGGCGGTGGGCGCCTCCACCATCACCCGCACCAGGGGCTCGGTGCCGCTGGGTCGCACCAGCACCCGCCCGGCGCCGGCCAGCGCGTCCTCGGCGGCCGCGATCTCCGCGGCCAGGTGCTCCACCAGCGCCGGGTCCCGCCGGGCGACCGCCACGTTGCGCAACACCTGGGGCAGGCGGGTCATCACCGCCGCCAGCTCGGCCAGCGGCTGCCCGCGGCGCACCAACGCATCGAGCAGCCGGATCCCGGTGAGCAGCCCGTCGCCGGTGGTGGCCAGCTCACGGAAGATGATGTGGCCCGACTGCTCGCCGCCGAGGCTGAGGCCACCCTCCTCCAGCGCCTCGAGCACGGCCCGGTCACCCACCGCCGTCTCCACCACCGAGATGCCTCGGTCGGCCATGGCGTGGCGGAAGCCCAGGTTGGTCATCACTGTCACCGCCACGGTGTCGGCCGCCAGCCGACCCTGATCGTGGAGGTCCACTGCGCACACCGCCAGGATGTGGTCGCCGTCGACCACGCCGCCTTCGGCGTCGACGGCGATGACCCGGTCGGCGTCGCCATCGAGGGCCAGGCCCACATCGGCGCCGCCGGCTACCACCGCCCGCTGCAGAGCCTCGGGGTGGTTCGACCCGCATCCGGCGTTGATGTTGGTGCCGTCGGGTTCGGCGCAGAGCACGGTCACCTCGGCGCCGAGGGCGCTGAACACCCGGGGAGCGATCGCCGTCGCCGCCCCGTGGGCGCAGTCGACCACCACCCGCAGGCCGGTGAGGCGCCGGCCCTCGAGCACGTCGGCCTCGAGGTGGGCGGCGTAGCGTTGCCCGGCGTCGGGAGCGGCGGCCATCACCCCGACGTCGACGCCGACGCGACGGTCGGGCGACCCGGGGATCCCCTCCGCCTCCAATGCGGCGAGCTGCGCCTCCAGCCGCTCCTCGGTGTCGTCCCGCAGCTTTCGACCGCCCGCCGCGAACAGCTTTATCCCGTTGTCGGCGAAGGGGTTGTGCGAAGCCGAGATCATGGCGGCGGGCACCTCGTCGACCGCCGACAGGTGGGCCACCCCGGGGGTGGGGAACACGCCCACGTCGACCACGGTGGCACCCTCGGAGGCGAGGCCTGCGGCCAGGGCGGCACAGAGCAGCGGCCCCGAACGTCGGGTGTCACGACCGACCAGCCAGACATCGCCTCCGACCACCCGGGCCGCCGCCCGGCCGAGGGCCAGGGCCAACTCGGGGGTCAGCTCGGTGTTGGCCACCCCCCGCACGCCGTCGGTGCCGAACCTCAACGTCACGGCCCGCCATCCCCGGCCCGGACCGTGTTCTGGCCTGCGCGGCGGTCGTCATGGCGACGCGTACGCATGCCAGAGCCCATGAGGCGGACGGCGACGATCAGCGCTTGGAGTACTGCGGAGCCTTGCGGGCCTTCTTGAGGCCGTACTTCTTCGATTCCTTCTCCCGGGCGTCGCGGGTGAGGAAGCCGGCCCGCTTGAGCACCGGGCGCAGCTCCTCGTCGAGGGCCATCAGGCCCCGGGCGATGCCGAGGCGGAGGGCCCCGGCCTGGCCCGACACCCCACCGCCGTCCATGGTGGCGTCGATGTCGTAGCGGTCGAGGGTGTCGGTGGCCCGCAGCGGCTCGGTCAGCACCATGCGGTGGGTGTCGGACGGGAAGTACTCGGCCACGTCACGGCCGTTGACGGTGATCTTGCCCTCCCCGTCGCGGAGGCGGACCCGGGCGATGGCCTGCTTGCGGCGACCGGTGGACTGAACGAGCGGCTTGGGCACGAAAGCTCCTAGGCGCCTGGTCGGCGCGACGCCAGGTCGAGGGTGACGGGCCGCTGGGCGGCGTGAGGGTGTTGGGGCCCGGAGTAGACCTTGAGCTTCTTCAGCATCTGGCGGCCCAGGCGGTTCTTGGGAAGCATGCCCCGGATGGTGCGGCGCACCGCTTCCTCGGGCTTCTTGGCCAGCAGGTCGGCGTAGGTCTGCTGCTTGATCCCGCCCGGGAAGCCCGAGTGACGGAAGATCAGCTTCTTGTCGGCCTTGTCGGAGGTGAGCACGACCTTGGCCGCGTTGACCACGATCACGTGGTCGCCGGTGTCGAGGTGGGGGGTGAAGGTGGGCTTGTGCTTGCCCCGCAACCGGCGGGCCACCTCCGTGGCCATGCGCCCGAGCACCAGGCCGTCGGCGTCGACGACGTACCAGCCGCGCTCGATCTCGCTGGCCTTCGGTGTGTAGGTGGGCACGCGCACGTCCTGGGATCCTTGCCGGAGGCCCAGGGCCGACGCGCTTGTCGCGAGGCCGGCCGGGCCGACGGGCAAGCCTACGGGCGCCGTCCGCGACCGGCAAATGGCCGGCCCTACCCTGGGTCCGTGGGCTCCGTCGCCACTGGCCTGGTGGGCATCGACGACATCCGGGCGGCCGCCGCCGGCCTGGTGGGCGTGCTGCGCCCCACTCCGGCCGAGGTCACCGACACGTTGTCGCGCCAATGCGGGCGCACGGTGTGGCTGAAGCCCGAGCACCGCCAGCGCACCGGGTCCTTCAAGATCCGGGGGGCCTACACCCACATCGCCGCCCTGCCCCGCGACGACACCCGGGTGGTGGCCGCGTCGGCCGGCAACCACGCCCAGGGGGTGGCCCTGGCCGCCGCCCTGGCCGCCATCCCGGCCACCATCTACATGCCGACGACGGCCGCCTTGCCCAAGGTGGAGGCCACCCGCAACTACGGGGCCGAGGTGCACCTGGTGGGTGAGACGGTCGACGACTGCCTCGACGCCGCTCGGACGGCGGCCTGTACCGGCAACGCCCGTTACGTGCCCCCCTTCGACGACCGGCGCGTCATCGCCGGCCAGGGAACGGTGGGCCTCGAGGTGGCGGCGGAGGCGCCCGGCGCCGAGGTGGTGGTCGTCCCGGTGGGCGGCGGCGGCCTCATCTCGGGCGTGGCCGCCGCCCTGGCCGCCACCCGGCCCGAGGCGCGGGTGGTCGGCGTGCAGTCCGAGGGGGCGGCGGCCATGGCTGCGTCGGTGACCGCCGGCCGGCCCGTGCGCCTCGACCACGTCGACACCATCGCCGACGGCATCGCCCTGAGGGGCCCGTCGGATCTCACCCTGGCCCACGTGTCGGCCCTGGTGGACGACATCGTCACCGTCTCGGACGAGGAGATCGGCCGGGCCATGATCCTGCTGCTCGAACGGGCCAAGGCGGTGGTGGAGCCGGCCGGCGTGGTGGGCCTGGCCGCGGTGCTGGCCGGCAAGGTCAGCGGCAAGGGACCGGTGGTGGCCGTGCTGTCGGGCGGCAACGTCGACCCGTTGATGTTGATGAAGCTGATCGAGCACGGCCTGTCGGCCGCCGGGCGCTTCCTGCGGCTGCGGGTGGTGGTGCCCGACCGTCCCGGCGCGCTGGCCCACATCACCGGGCGGGTGGCCACCCTTGGCCTCAACGTGCTCGAGGTGGAGCACCACCGCGCCGGCGTGGCCGTGGGCGTCGACCAGGTCGAGATGCTGCTCACCCTCGAGACCCGCGACCCCCGTCACCGCCTGGCCGTGGTCGACCGCCTGCGGGCCGACGGCTACACCGTCGACCTCCTCGCCTGACGCCGGAGCCGTTCTTGGCGCGATTCACCCCCGGAAACGAGGGGTGGTCGCGCCAATTTCGGGTTTGCGGTGGGCCTTCAGCCGTCGAGGCGCTCGAAGAGGTCGATGTACTCCAGGAGGTGCCGGGAGGCGAGGAACCGGTCACGTACCCGCTCGCGGGCGCCGGCGCCGAGGCGCTCGGCCCTCGGCGGGTCGGCCAGCAGGCCGGCCACGGCGGTGCCGTAGGCGTCGAGGTCGGCGGCGTCGTCGAGCAGCACGCCGGTCTCGCCGTCGCTGATCTGGTCCTGGATGCCACCGATGCGGCTGGCCACCACGGGACGGCCCTTCCACATGGCCTCGGCCACGGTGAGGCCGAAGCCCTCGGCCAGGCTCTTCTGCACCACCACCGCGGCCCGCCGCTGGAGGGCGTTCACCATGGCCGCGTTCTCCTCGCTGTCGGCCATGGGCAGGGCGGCCAGGTGGATGCGCGACCGGTCCGCCTCCCCCAGCGCCTCCCAGGCGGCGGTGGCCTCGGCCAGCACCTCTGCTCCCTCCGGGTCGTCCGAAACGGCCGCCACCTCCGGGCCGGCGTAGACCAGGTGGGCGCCGCTGCTGGCGGGGACGTGCTCGGCGAAGCCGGCGATGACGCCCACCGGGTCCTTCAACCGGTCCCATCGCGACACCTGGGTGACGATGGGCGCCCCGGCCGGCACCGGCGCCACCTCGGTGATCGACGCTCGGCGGTTGACCCGTCCCGGCGTGCCGTCCTCCCGGGTGAAGCGGGCGGGGGCGGTGGGCTCGGCGTCGGACAACCCGGTGGTGGCGAGGATGGCGTCCACGTCGTCGTCCGGGAGGTCCTGGTTCTTGGCCGAGAAGGCATCGATGGAGGGGGCGATCACCTCGACCTTGGCGTCGTCGAGGTCCTCCCACACGAACGCCTCCCGGGAGAACACGTAGGCGTCGGCCGGCGCCACGTGCGGTCGCAGGAAGTCCCACGCCCCTCGCATCAGGTCGTTGGGCTGGTCGAGGCCCACGTGGCAGCGCCACACCACCCGGGCGCCGGCGTCGATCAGCGGTTGGCACAGGCCGGCCGGTTGGGGATCGTGCACGATGACGATGTCGCCCGGACTCACCAGCCCGGAGAGCTCGGCGGCGGCACCGGCCAGCGCCTCCTCGTACACCTGCTGCTCGGCCGGCCCCAGCTCACCGCCGTCGCCGGGGCTGCCGTGCAGGTGGTTGTGGAGGCGCTTGGTGATGCGGAAGAACGCGGGGTTGCCGCCGATGGTCAACCAGCGGGCGTCGACGCCCGCGCCCCGGGCGTAGGCCAGCAGCGACTGGAGCATCTCGGCCACGCCCCCTCCGCGGGCGGTGGAGTTGATGTTCCACACCGCCCGGCCGGCGAGGCGCTCGGTGGCGGCGGCGCCCCGGTCGAGGAACTGGCGGCCCACCTCGGCGGCCAGGACCTCCTGGAAGCGGTCGGGGGCGAGGGAGGCGACGGGTACCTCGGTCAGTTCGGCCATGGCCCCCTCCTACCCCTTCGCGGTCACGAGCTCCACCCGTCATAGCGCACGGTCAACAGGGTGAGCCCGTGGGGCGGGGCCAGGTCGCCGGCGGCGCCCCGGTCGCGGCTGCGGATGATGGTCGCCACCTCCCCGGCCCGCATTCGCCCGGCCCCCACCGCCACCATGGTCCCCACCACGCTGCGCACCATCTGGTGGCAGAACGACGAGGCCTCGATCTCGAAGCGGAGCACCCCGTCGCCGTCGTCGGTCCAGGTCGCCTCCCGCACCCGTCGCACCAGGGACGCCGGTTCGCCCCCGCTGCCCTTGGGCCGGCGGCAGAACGCCGAGAAGTCGTGCTCGCCCACGAACGGGTCACAGGCGAGGGCCATCGGCCACAGGTCGAGGGGCCGTTCGACGTGCCAGGCGAAACCGGCCCGGAAGGGGTCGGGGTCGGGCCGGTTGAGCACGAGGTAGCGGTACCTGCGGGCATTGGCCGAGAACCGGGCGTCGAAGTCGGGGGCCACCACCGCCGGGTCGCGCACGGCCACCGCCGGTCGGCAGAGGTGGTTCACCGACCGGGCCAGACCGTCGAGGTCGAGGCCCTCGGCCCGGGCGTCGAAGGTGACCACCTGGCCCTGGGCGTGCACCCCGGTGTCGGTGCGCCCGGCGCAGGTGAGCTCCACCCGGTGGCCCAGCACCCGGCCGATCGCCTCGCCGAGGGTCCCGCCGACGGTGCGGACCCCGGCGTTGACGGCGAAGCCGTGGAACCCGGCCCCGTCGTAGGCCACCGTGAGCCGGACCCGCACCGTCGGCCCCTGCGGGGCCACCGGCCCCGGGTCGGCGGGCGGCTCGAAGAGCGTCACGGCGCCCGAAGTTACGCCCCCTCCCCGCGCCGGGGTCGGCCAGACTGGCCCGGTGAAGGGCGACGAGGAGCCGCTGAGCCGGGTGCGGCGCATCTGCCTGGGCCTGCCCGAGGTCACCGAGCGGTTGAGCCACGGCACCCCCACCTGGTTCGTGCGGGGGAAGAAGACCTTCGTCATGTACCTCGACGACCACCACGGCGACGGGCGCCTCGCCCTGTGGTGCGCGGCGCCGCCGGGCGTGCAGGCCCAGCTCACCGAGGAGGAGCCCGACCGGTTCTTCGTGCCGCCGTATGTGGGCGGGCGGGGCTGGCTGGGTGTCCGCCTCGACCGGGAACCCGACTGGGGCGAGATCGAGGGCATCGCCACCGACGCCTACAAGGTGGTGGCCCCCAAGGCCCTCATCGCCAAGCTCTGATCTGCACGGGGGCTGCGGCTACACCAGCTCGATCCGGGCCATGGGGGCGTTGTCGCCGTGGCGGGGACCGAGCTTGAGGATGCGGGTGTAGCCGCCGTTGCGGTCGGCGTAGCGGGGGCCGATCTCGTCGAACAGCTTGGCCGCCATCTCCTTGTCACCCAGGTAGGACACGACCTGGCGGTGCCGGTGCAGGCGCGACTCCGGGTCGAGGTGGGCCTTGCGGGCCTTGGTGATCACCTTCTCGGCTATCGGTCGCAGCGCCTTGGCCTTGGCCTCGGTGGTGACGATCCCCTCGGCGGCGACGAGCGACGCCACCAGGTTGGCCATCATCAGGCGCTGGTGGGCGGCGTCACCGCCGAAGCGGCGGGACTTGCGGGGGGTGGCCGGCACCGCTCAGTCCCGTCCCCGCAGCGACAGGCCCCGCTCGTCGAGCTTGACGATCACCTCGTCGAGGGACTTCTGGCCGAAGTTGGTGATGGCCAGCAGGTCGTCCTCGCTCTTGCGCAGCAGCTCGCCGACGGTGTTCACCTGGGCCCGCTTGAGGCAGTTGCGGGGGCGCTCGGACAGGTCGAGGTCCTCGATGGCGAGGTCGAGGTCGGGCGAGCCGGCGGCGCTGGTGGCGGTCTCACCCAGCTCGAGGCCCTGAGGGTCCTCGCTCATCTCGGCCACCAGCCCCACCAGGGCCCGGAGGGTCTCACCCGCCGATGCCAGCGCCTCACGAGGCGAGATGGAGCCGTCGGTCTCGATGTCGAGCACGAGGCGGTCGTAGTTGGTGTCCATCTCCACCCGGGTGGGCTCGATGTCGAAGGTGACGCGGCGCACCGGGGAGAAGATCGAGTCCACCGGGATGATGCCGATGGTGGCCGAGTCCTTGTTGCGGTCGGCCGACACGTAGCCCCGGCCGCGGGCGACGGTGATGTCGATGGCCAACCGGCCCCTGCCGTTGAGGGTGGCGATGTGCAGGCCCCGGTTCAGGATCTCCACATCGGCGGTGGTGGAGATGTCGGCCGCGGTGACCTCGGTGGGGCCGCGGGCGTCGAGGCGCAGGGTGACGGGCTCGTCGGACTCGCAGGTGAGCACCAGGTCCTTCAGGTTGAGGATGACGTCGGTGACGTCCTCGACCACGCCGGCGATGGTGTCGAACTCGTGGAGGGCCTCGTCGAAGCGCACCGAGGTGACCGCCGCCCCCGGGATCGACGACAGGAGGGTGCGACGCAGAGAGTTCCCGATGGTGTGCCCGAAGCCCGGCTCGAGGGGGCTGATGGCGAACCGCTGGCGGTTGCCCTCGCCCTCGGCGAGCGCCTCCACCGTCGGCCGTTGGATGACCAGCATGAGATGCCTTCCTGAGAGACCGCCCGTGGGAGCGATCGACGACGATTACTTGGAGTAGAGCTCGACGATGAGCTGCTCACGCACGGGCACGTCGATGTGCTCGCGCATCGGCAGGTCGCGCACGGTGGCTGCGAAGCCGCCGTCGCCGCCCTCCAGCCAGGGGGGCATCTGGCGGTCGAGGGTGTCGAGGTTGTGGCGCACCACGATCATGGCCCTGGCCTTGTCCCGCAGCTCCACCACGTCGCCCTTGCGGACCTGGTAGCTCGGGATGGTGACCCGGCGGCCGTTGACGGACACGTGGCCGTGGCGCACGAACTGGCGGGACTGGGCCCGGCTGGAGCCCCACCCGGCTCGGTAGGCGACGTTGTCGAGGCGCTGCTCGAGCATCCGCAGCAGGTTCTCGCCGGTGACGCCCGACTGGCGGTTCGCCTCCACGTAGAGGTTGCGGAACTGCTTCTCCATCAGGCCGTAGATGCGGCGAGCCTTCTGCTTCTCGCGCAGCTGCATCAGGTACTCCGACCCCTGGCGCTGGCGGGCCCGGCCGTGCTCACCGGGCGGGTACGGCCGCCGCTCGATCGGGCACTTCATGGTGTCGCACTTGGCGCCCTTCAGGTACAGCTTCATGCGCTCACGCCGGCAGAGCCGGCAGACGGGACCGGTGTAGCGGGCCATCAGACACGCCTCCGCTTCGGGGGGCGGCACCCGTTGTGGGGCACGGGGGTGACGTCCTTGATGCCGGTGACCTCGATGCCGGTGCTCTGCAGCGACCGCACCGCCGTCTCCCGGCCCGAGCCGGGACCCTTCACCACCACGTCGACCTTGCGCACGCCGTGCTCCATGGCCCGCCGGGCGCACTGCTCGGCTGCCATCTGAGCGGCGAAGGGGGTGGACTTGCGGGAGCCCTTGAACCCGACGTTGCCGGCCGACGCCCAGGCCAGCACGTTGCCCTCCTGGTCGGAGATGGCGACGATCGTGTTGTTGAACGAGCTCTTGATGTGGGCCACCCCGTAGGTGACGTTCTTGCGCTCGCGCTTGCGAGGGCGGCGGCCGCCCGGCTTCGGCTTGGCCATTACTTGCGGACCTTCTTCTTGCCGGCGACGGTCTTCTTGGGACCCTTGCGGGTGCGGGCGTTGGTGTGGGTGCGCTGACCGTGCACGGGCAGACCCTTGCGGTGGCGCAGGCCCTGGTAGCAGCCGATCTCCATCTTGCGCTTGATGTCCTGCTGGACGTCGCGCTTGAGGTCGCCCTCGACCTTGAGGTTGGAGTCGATCCAGCCGCGGATGCGGTTGACCTCCTCGTCGGTGAGGTCGCGCACCCGGGTGTCGGGGTCTATGTCGGTCGCCCCGCAGATCTGCTGGGCGGAGGTGCGGCCGATGCCGAACACGTAGGTAAGGGCGATCTCGAGCCGCTTCTCGCGGGGGATGTCGACGCCGGCGATGCGTGCCATGGGTTCCTCTCAGCCCTGCCGCTGCTTGTGGCGGGGGTTCTGGCAGATCACCTGCACGCGCCCGTGGCGGCGGATGATCTTGCACTTCTCACAGATGGGCTTGACGCTGGGACGGACCTTCATCGGGGGCTCACTTGTAGCGGTAGGTGATGCGGCCGCGGGAGAGGTCGTAGGGAGTGAGCTCGACCTGGACGCGGTCTCCGGGGAGGATCCTGATGTAGTGCATGCGCATCTTCCCGGAGATGTGGGCGAGCACCTTGTGGCCGTTCTCGAGCTCCACCCGGAACATGGCGTTGGGCAGCGGCTCGACCACCGTGCCCTCGAGCACGATCGCGTCTTCCTTGGGCTTGGGCAGGGGAGAACTCCTGAGGACGACCGGGGGGACAGCTGACCGGGGGGCGACGCGCGGACGCAACCCGCCACCGAGGCGAAGGGTGATGCTACCGGGGCGCACCCCGCCCGGCCAACTCGCTGAGCGGGCAACGGCTAGAGCCGGGTGAGGATCTCGGGACCGTCGTCGGTGACGGCGACTGTGTGCTCGGTGTGGGCCGCTCGCGACCCGTCGGCGGTGACCACGCTCCAGCCGTCGTCGAGCACGGCGGTGACGGCCGAACCGGCGCAGACCATGGGCTCCACCGCCAGCACGTTGCCCGCCCGCAGGCGCAGGCCGGTGCCGGCCCGGCCGTGGTTGGGCACGCTCGGCTCCTCGTGCATGGCGGTGCCGATCCCGTGGCCGGTGTACTCGCGGACCACGGTGAACCCCGCCCCCTGGGCCACGCCGGAGACGGCCGCCCCGAGGTCGCCGAGCCGGCCGCCGTCGACCATGGTTGCGATGGCGGCGTCGAGGGCGAGCTCGGCCACCTCGATCAGGCGCTGGTCCTCGGGCGCCACCGATCCCACCGGCGCGGTGAAGGCAGCGTCGCCGTGCCAGCCGTCGACGACCGCGCCGCAGTCCACCGACACGATGTCGCCCTCGTCGAGCACGACGTCGGACGAGGGGATCCCGTGCACGATCACCTCGTTGGGCGACGCGCAGATCACCGCCGGGTAGCCGTGGTAGCCGAGGAAGTTCGACGTGGCGCCCCGGCGCTCCAGCACCTCCCGACCGATGCCGTCGAGGGTGGCGGTGCTGACCCCGGGCGCGATGGCAGCCCGGATGCGCTCGTGCATCTCGGCCACCACCTGGCCGGCCCGGCGCATGGCGGCCAGCTCCGCCGGCCGGCGCTGGGGGATCCCGCGGGCGAGCAGCATCAGGTGGCCCCCGGCCCGGCCGCCCCGCTGGCGGCCCTGGCCGCCGCCACCCGCTCGTCCACTACGGTCACCAGCCGGGCGGCCACCTCGTCGGTCGAGCCGAGCCCGTCCACCTCCACCAGCAGTCCCCGCTCGGCGTACCAGGCGATGACGGGGGCCGTCTCGCGGTCGTAGAGGTCGAGGCGGCGGCGCACCGCTTCCTCGGTGTCGTCGTCGCGCTGGACCACGTCGCCTCCGCAGTTGTCGCAGTGCCAGGGGTACTTCGGGGGGTCCGCCACCGAGTAGATGGCGCCGCAGTCGAGGCAGGAACGCCGGCTGGCGATCCGCTCGATCACCACCTCGGGCGCCACCTGGAGGTCGGCCACCAGGTCGAGGGGCGCGGCCCGGGTGATCTCGGCCAGGGCCTCGGCCTGGGGCACCGTACGGGGGAACCCGTCGAGCACGAACCCCCGCCGGGTGGTGCCGCCCTGGTTGAGGCGCTCGTCGACCACGCCCACCATCACCTCGTCGGGGAGCAGGTCGCCGGCGTCCATGTAGGCCTTGGCCCGCAGGCCGAACTCCGTGCCCTCCTTCACCGCTAGGCGCAGCATGTCGCCGGTGGAGATGTGAGGGACCACGTAGTGACGGGCCAGGCGGCCGCACTGGGTGCCCTTGCCCGCCCCCTGTCGCCCCAGCATCACCATGCGCACCCCGGAGATCACCGGGACCTCGTCACGACTTCAAGAAGCCCTCGTAGTTGCGCATCATGAGCTGGCTGTCGATCTGCTTCATGGTCTCGAGGGCGACGCCCACCGCGATGAGGATCGAGATGCCGAAGAACCCGAGCTGGGTGCCCGTCTGGCCGCCCACCGCCCGTCCCAGGATGAACGCCGGGATGAGGGCGATGGCGGCGATGAACAGCGCGCCGGGGAGGGTGATGCGGTTGAGGATCCTGCCGAGGTAGCGCTCGGTCTGGGGGCCGGGGCGGATGCCGGGGATGAAGCCGCCCTGCTTGCGGATCTGGTCGGCCTGGCGGTGCGGGTCGAACTGGATGGCGGTGTAGAAGTAGGCGAAGCCGATGATGAGCAGGCCGTAGGTGATCAGGTAGAAGACGCTGGTGCCCCGCACGAAGTGATCGTCGATGAACTTCTGGGCGCTGTAGGCCCAGTTGCCGCCCTGGTCGCCGGCGGGCTGCTCCACCGGCAGCACCTGGGACAGGATGATCGGCAGGTAGAGCACCGAGCTGGCGAAGATGATGGGGATGACGCCCGAGCTGTTCACCTTGAGGGGGATGTAGGTGCTCTGGCCGCCGTACATGCGGCGGCCGACCACCCGCTTGGCGAACTGCACGGGGATCCGGCGTTGGCCCTGCTCCATGAACACGATGGCCACCATGACCGCGGTGAACATGGCGATGATCAACACCATGGCCACCGTGCCCTCCGAGGCGTTGACCGCGCCGAAGTTGGCGGGGAGCTGGCTGACCACCGAGGCGAAGATGAGCAGCGACATGCCGTTGCCGATCCCCCGCTGGGTGATGAGCTCGCCCATCCACATGAGCAGGGCGGTGCCGGCGGTGAGGGTGACGACCACCAGCAGCACGCGGGGGATGTTGAACTTCCCGGCGAAGAGGTCCGTGTTGGTGGGGTTGCCGCCGCTGAAGCCGCCGCCGCCGTTGTGGAACAAGAAGGTGAGGCCGGTGGACTGCATGATGGCGATGGCCACCGTGAGGTAGCGGGTCCACTGGGTGATCTTGCGCTGCCCCACCGCGCCCTGCTCCTGCCACTGCTCGAGCTTGGGGATCACCACCGCCAGGATCTGCATGATGATCGACGAGGTGATGTACGGCATGATCCCGAGGGCGAACACCGCGAACTGGGTGATGGCCCCACCGGAGAAGAGCTGCAGGAACCCGAGCACGCCGCCGTTCTCGGCCTGCTTCTGGAGCTCCTTGAGGGCGCCCACGTCGATGCCGGGCACCGGGATGTGGGCGCCGAACCGGTAGAGCAGCAGCATGAACAAGGTGAACGCGATCTTGTTGCGCAGATCGGGCACCTTGAACATGTTCTTCATGCTCGACAGCACGGCGAAGCTCCTGGGGCTGGACCGGCGGGCCGGCGCTAGCGGTTGGTGAGGTGGTTGCCCTTGGCCGGTGGCCGGCGCTCGCCCCACGGGAGGGGAAGGGTCTCCACCGTACCGCCCGCGCCGGTGATGGCTGCCTCGGCCGTGGCGGAGAAGCGGTGGGCCACCACGGTGACGGCCCGGTCGAGCTCGCCCCGACCGAGCACCTTCACCAGCGCACCCTTGTGCACCAGGCCCCGCGCGTGCAGGGCGCCAGGGTCGACGCGGTCGAGGCCGGTGGCGGCGATGGTGTCGAGGTTGACGGCCTGGTACTCGACCCGGAACGGGTTCTTGAAGCCCTTGAGCTTCGGCACCCGCATGTGCAAGGGCATCTGGCCGCCCTCGAAGTTGGCCGGCACCTGGCCGCGGGCCGATTGGCCCTTCATGCCCCGGCCCGCGGTCTTGCCCCGACGCCCGGCGATGCCCCGGCCCACCCGCCGCTTGCGGGTGTTGGAGCCGGGGCGGGCTTGAGGTCGTGGAGCTTCACGGTTCGATCTCCTCGACGGTGACGAGGTGGGGGACCCGGGCGAGCATGCCCCGGATCTCGGGACGGTCGGGCAGGGTGTTCGACCGGCCGATCCGGCCGAGGCCGAGGGCCCGGATGGTGCCCCGCTGCTTCGGCTTGGCGCCGATGGTGGAGCGCGTCTGGGTGACCTTGAGCTGGGCGGCGGCGGCCATCACCGCACCTCCTCGACGCGGTGCGGGCCCCGCTGGGTCTCGCGGTAGGCGTCGAGCAAGCCCTTGGGCACGAACTCCTCGGCCGACAGGCCCCGCAGCCGGGCCACCTCGTCGGGGCGCTTCAGGGACTGGAGGCCGGCGATGGTGGCCCGGGCCACGTTGATGTGGTTCGACGAGCCCAGCGACTTGCAGAGCACGTCGTGGATGCCGGCCTCTTCCAGGATGGCCCGGGCGGCGCCACCGGCGATGACCCCGGTGCCCGGCGCCGCCGGCTTGATCAGCACCCGGCCCGCGCCCATCCGGCCGATGACGGGGTGGGTGATGGTGGACCCGGCCAGGGCCACCGCGAACATCTGCTTCTTGGCCTCCTCGGTGCCCTTCTGGATGGCGAGGGGCACCTCCTTGGCCTTGCCGTAGCCGAGGCCGACCCGGCCGGCGCCGTCGCCGATCACCACCAGGGCGGTGAACGAGAAGCGGCGCCCGCCCTTGACCACCTTGGCCACCCGGTTGATGTTGATGACCCGGGAGTCGCGCAGTTGGGCGTCGTTGCCCCGGGTTCGGGGACCGCCCGTGTCCGATGGGTTGCGTGCCATGTTCAGAGCTCCAGTCCGCCCGTACGGGCGCCTTCGGCCAGCGCGGCGACGCGACCGTGGTAGAGGTAGCCGCCGCGGTCGAACACGACGGTCTGCACACCGGCGGCGGTGGCTCGCTCGGCCACCCGTTGGCCCACCGCGGTGGCGGCGGCCACACCGGTGGCGTCGCGCAGGTCGGCCTCGGTGGTCGACGCCGCCGCCAGCGTGGTGCCGGACCGGTCGTCGATCACCTGGGCCGAGATGTGGCGGTTCGACCGGAAGACGGCCAGGCGCGGGCGCTCGGGCGTGCCCTGCACCTTCTTGCGGACGCGGCGGTGACGCCGGATGCGGGCTTCGCGCTTCTGCTTCGAGAGGTCGGTCATCGGGGGGTCGCTTCCTACTTCGCCGTCTTGCCGGCCTTGCGGACCACGTGCTCGCCGGCGTAGCGCACGCCCTTGCCCTTGTAGGGCTCCGGCTTGCGCAACGCCCGGATGTCGGCGGCCACCTGGCCCACCTTCTCCTTGTCGATGCCCCGCACCACTATCCGGTTCGGCGCCGGGACCTCGAGGGTGATTCCCTCGGGCGCCTTCACCCGCACCGGATGGCTGTACCCGAGGGCGAGGTCGATGGTGTCGCCCGCCAGGGTGGCGCGGTAGCCGACGCCGAGGATCTCGAGCTCCTTGGTGAACTCCTGGCTGACGCCGAGCACCATGTTGTGCACGAGGGAGCGTACGAGGCCGTGCAACGCCCGGTTCTCGCGGGCGTCGTCGGGACGCTCCACGAGGAGGTCGCCCCCCTCCTGGCGGATCGAGATGTTGCCCGGGATGCGCCGGTCGAGGCTGCCCTTCGGGCCGACGACGGTGACGTGGCGGCCCTCGACGGTGACGTCGACACCGCTCGGCACCGGGATGGGGGACCTGCCGATCCGTGACATCAGTGACCTGCCTTCACCAGACGAAGCACAGGATCTCCCCGCCGACCTTGCGCGAGCGGGCCTCGCGGTCGGTGATGAGTCCCTGGCTGGTCGACACGATGGCGACCCCGAGGCCGCCGAGCACCCGCGGCACCTTCTCGGCCTTGGAGTACACCCGCAGGCCGGGCTTGGACACCCGGCGCAGGCCCGAGATCGTACGGGACCGTTCCGGGGAGTACTTCATGGTGATGGTGAGCACGCGGCCGGGACGGGTGGGGTCGTCCTCGGTGGCGAAGTCGGTGATGTAGCCCTCCCGCTTGAGGATGGCCGCCAGCGCCTCCTTCTGCTTGGAGGACGGCATGCGGACGTCGTCGTGCATCGCCACGTTGGCGTTGCGGATGCGCGTGAGCATGTCGGCGATCGGGTCGGTCATGGTCATCGGCTGTCCTCCCCCCTCACCAGCTGGCCTTGGTGACGCCCGGGATCTCGCCCTGGTGCACCATCTCGCGCAGGCACACCCGGCAGAGCTTGAACTTGCGGTACACCGAGTGGGGACGGCCGCAGCGCTGGCAGCGGGTGTAGGCCCGCACCTTGAACTTGGGCTTGCGGTTGGCTTTGTGGATCAGGGCTTTCTTGGCCATCAGCGTTGTCCTTCACGAGAGAAGGGGAAGCCGAAGGCGGCGAGCAGCGCCCGGCCTTCGGCGTCGGTGCGGGCGGTGGTGACGATGGAGATGTCCATGCCTCGGGTGGTGTCGATGCGGTCGTAGTCGATCTCGGGGAAGATGAGCTGCTCGGTGACGCCGAACGTGTAGTTGCCGTTGCCGTCGAAGGAGTTGGCGGGCAGGCCCCGGAAGTCACGGATGCGAGGGATGGCCAGGCTGATGAGCCGGTCGAAGAACTCCCACATCCGGTCGCCGCGCAGGGTGACCTTGGCGCCGATGGCGTTGCCCTCGCGGAGCTTGAAGCCGGCGATGGACTTCTTGGCCCGGGTCACCAGCGGCTTCTGGCCCGTGATGACGGTGAGGTCGTTGACCGCGCCCTCGAGCAGCGACGGCTGGCCCACGGCGGCGCCCACGCCCATGTTGACCACGATCTTGGCCAGCCGGGGCACCTCCATGACGTTGGCCAGGCCGAGCTCGCGCTGGAGCTGGTCACGGACCTCGGTGGCGTAGCGCACCTTGAGGCGGGGAGCGGACGGCGCGCCGCCGCCGGCGGCAGTGGTGTCGGTGGCGCTCATCCGAGCTCGGCTCCCGTGCGCCGGCAGACCCGGATCTTGGTGCCGTCGGCCTGAACCTTGTAGCCCACCCGGGTGGGGCGGCCGTCGGCCGGGCTGATCACGGCCACGTTGGGCACCGGGATCGGCATGTCCTTGTCGATGATGCCGCCCTGCATGGTGGCGGTGCGGGCCTTCTGGTGCTTGCGGGCCACGTTGACGCCGTCGACGATCACCTTGTTCTCCTTGGGCATGACCCGCATCACCACGCCCTCCTTGCCGCGGTCCTTGCCGGTGAGGACCCGGACCCGGTCACCCTTCTTGATCTTGAGACCGGCCATTTCAGAGCACCTCGGGGGCGAGGGAGACGATCCGCATGAACCGCTTGTCGCGCAGCTCGCGGCCCACCGGCCCGAAGATGCGGGTGCCACGGGGCTGCTGCTGGTCGTTGATGAGCACGGCGGCGTTCTCGTCGAAGCGGATGTAGGACCCGTCGGGCCGGCGCTTCTCCTTCTTCACCCGGACCACCACGCACTTGACGACGTCGCCCCTCTTCACGCCCGCGCCCGGGATGGCGTCCTTCACGGTGGCCACGAAGATGTCGCCGATGGACGCGTAGCGCCGCTTGGAGCCCCCCAGCACCTTGATGCACAGGACCTCTTTGGCGCCGCTGTTGTCGGCCACCCGGAGGCGGGTCTCCTGCTGGATCACTTGGCCCTCTCCAGCACGTCGGTGACCCGCCAGCGCTTCAGCTTGGACAGGGGCCGGGTCTCCTGGACCCGCACCCGGTCGCCGACCTGGAGGTCGTTGACCTCGTCGTGGGCGTAGAGCTTCTTCGACCGCTGCATGGTCTTGCCGTATAGGGAGTGACGCACCCGGTCGACCACGTGGACCACCACCGTCTTCTCCATGGCGGTGGAGGTGACCACGCCCTCTCGCACCTTGCGGGGGTTGGGGCGGGTTGCGGTGTCGTCCATCAGGTGCTCTCCGTGCTCATGGCTTCGGCGGCGGCGATCTCGCGGGCCCGCAGCTCGGTGGTGATGCGGGCGATGTGGCGGCGCGTGGCCCGCAGGCGGCTGGAGTTGTCCAGCTGCCCGGTGACGTGCTGGAACCGCAGGTTGAACAGCTCCTGCTTGGCCTCCACCAGACGCTCGACCAGGCTGGCGTCGTCCAGGTTGGTGACCGGCTCGTCCCGCGCCATCAGAAGCCCTCCTTGCGGGTGATGACCCGCGCCTTGATCGGCAGCTTCTGGATGGCCCGGTCGAGGGCCTCCCGGGCCACCACCGGGTCGTGGTAGGACAGCTCGAAGAGCACCCGGCCGGGCTTGACCACCGCCACCCAGCGCTCGGGGTTGCCCTTGCCCGAACCCATGCGGGTCTCGGCCGGCTTCTCGGTGACGGGCTTGTCGGGGAAGACGTTGATCCAGACCTTGCCGCCGCGCTTGATGTGGCGGGTCATGGCGATGCGGGACGCCTCGATCTGGCGGGCGGTCACCCACCCGGGCTCGAGCGCCTGGATGCCGTACTCGCCGAAGCTGACGGTGGATCCGCCCTTGGCCGCGCCGGTGCGCCGCCCGCGGTGCTGCTTGCGGTGCTTGACCTTCCGCGGCATCAACATGGCGGCCTCATCAGTCGGCGTCCCCGGGGCGGAAGTGGGGGGTCTCGTGGTGCTCGCGGACCGAGCGTTCGATCTCCTCCTCCTCGGCGAGGAGGCGCTCCAGCTCGGGGTCGGCCTCCTTCACCAGCGGGGCGGCCTCGGTGGCCTCGGCCGCCGGGTCGAGGGCCGGGTCGGCGGGAGCAGCGTCGGCCGCAGGACGGCGGCGCGCCGCCGAGGAAGACACCACCTGCTTGGGCCGGGCCCCGCCCGAGGTCTCCCCCACCGCCATGGCCGCCTCGCGGGTGATCTTGTCCTCGCCCATGGTCTTGTAGGGCAGGATGTCGCCCTTGTAGATCCAGACCTTGACGCCGATGCGACCGGCGGTGGTCTTGGCCTCACGGAAGCCGTAGTCGATGTCGGCCCGGAGGGTGTGCAACGGCACCCGGCCCTCGCGGTACCACTCGGTGCGGCTCATCTCGGCGCCGCCGAGGCGGCCCGAGCACTGCACCCGGATGCCGAGGGCGCCGGCCTTCTGGGCGTTCTGCACGGCGCGCTTCATCGCTCGGCGGAACGCCACTCGGCCGGCCAGCTGGTCGGCCACGCCCTGGGCGATGAGGGCGGCGTCGAGCTCGGGCTGCTTGATCTCTTGGATGTTGAGCTGGACCTTCTGGTTCCCGGTGATCTTGGCCAGCTCGGACCGCAGGCGGTCGGCCTCGCTCCCGCGGCGGCCGATGACGATGCCGGGGCGGGCGGTGTGGACGTCGACCCGGACGCGGTCACGGGTGCGCTCCACCTCCACGCGGCTGATGGCGGCGTGGGGCAGGTCGCCCATGAGTCGGGCCCGGATCTTCCAGTCCTCGATGATGAAGTCGGCGTAGTCGCTGCGGCCTGCGAACCAGCGCGACTTCCAGTCGGTGGTGACGCCCAGCCGGAAGCCGTAGGGGTTGACCTTCTGGCCCATTAGCTGTGCTCTCTTTCGCCCTCGTCGCGATGCTCCTCGGTCGGGGCTTCGCCCATCCGGCTCTCACACCGGGCGCTGCTCCGCCTAGCGGACTGCGCAGCGTGAAGAGGACCCCTGGACGTCCGGTCGGTCATCGGTCTTCCTCACTTTGGTCTACCTCTTGTTCGTCGGCGCCGGCTTCGTCGGCTTCGGCGTCGGCGTCTTGGAGGGCGATCTCGGCTTCGGCGGGCATGGCCAGCTCACTCGACTCGGCCAGCTCGTCGCCGCCTGCGCCTGCGCCCGTACCCTCGCCGGCGCCGGCGTCGGTCGCGGTCTCCTCGTCCGCCTCCTCGGCGGCGGCGATGGTGTCCTCGGTGGGCTCGCCGGGCACCGGCGATGTGGGCTCGTCCTCGGTCACGGCGGTCTCCTTCTGACGGCTACGGGCGACGCGGGCGCGGCGGTCGGCGACGGCGCCGCCTCGGCGGCGGGTGCGACCGGCGGGTGCCGATGCCGCCTGGCGGTCCTGCCAGCGGCGCAGGTCGGCCTCGGGCAGTCGGCTCACGATCACGGTGATGTGGCAGGTGCGCTTGCGGATGCGGGTGGCCCGGCCGCGCGCCCGGGGACGCCACCGCTTGAGGGTCGGGCCTTCGTCGGCGAAGCACGCCGACACGAACAGGGTGTCGGGGTCCTGGCCGTCGTTGGTGAGGGCGTTGGCCACCGCCGAGGCCAGGCACTTGCGGATGACGATGGCCACGTCGCGCTCAACGAAGCGGAGGATCTCGTCGGCCTCGCTGACGTGGCGACCCCGGATGAGATCGAGCACCTCCCGGGCCTTGTACGCCGAGACGCGCGAGTAGCGGACCTGGGCCCGGGTGCCGGGCCGCTCGTTGGTCTTGACGCCGTAGGCCACTAGCGCCGGCCCTTGGTGTTGCGCTCCTGGCCGGCGTGGAACCGGAAGGTGCGGGTGGGGGCGAACTCGCCGAGCTTGTGGCCGACCATGGCCTCGGTGATGTAGACGGGCACGTGCTTGCGGCCGTCGTGGACGGCGATGGTGTGGCCCACCATGTCGGGGATGATCGTGGAGCGCCGCGACCAGGTCTTGACCACCTTCTTCTCGCCCTTGGTGTTGAGGTCGTCCACCTTGGACAGGAGGTGGTCGTCCACGAACGGGCCCTTCTTGAGCGAACGGGGCACCTCGTCTACCTCCTGCTGCCGCGGGTCCGGCGGCGACGCACGATGAGCTTCTGGGACGGCTTGGTCTTGTCGCGGGTGCGGCCCTCGGGCTGGCCCCAGGGCGAGACGGGATGGCGCCCGCCCGACGTCTTGCCCTCGCCGCCGCCGTGGGGGTGGTCGACCGGGTTCATGGCCACACCGCGGGTCTGGGGGCGCACGCCCTTCCAGCGGTTGCGTCCGGCCTTGCCCACCTTCACCAGCTCGGCCTCGGCGTTGCCGACCTCTCCCACGGTGGCCCGGCAGTCGATCGGCACTCGTCGCATCTCGGTGCTGGGCAGGCGCAGGGTGGCGAAGTCGCCCTCCTTCGCCACCAGCTGCACGCTGGAGCCGGCCGAGCGGGCCATCTTGCCCCCGCCTCCGGGCTTGAGCTCGACGTTGTGGACGGTGGTGCCCACCGGGATGTAGCGCATCGGCAGGGCGTTGCCTGGGCGGATCTCCGCGCCCTGCCCGGACTGGAGGCGGTCGCCCACCTTCACGCCCCGGGGGGCGAGGATGTAGCGCTTCTCGCCGTCGAGGTAGTGCAGGAGCACGATGCGGCAGTTGCGGTTGGGGTCGTACTCGATCGCCGCCACCTTGGCCGGCACGCCGTCCTTGGTGCGCCGGAAGTCGACCATCCGGTACTGGCGCTTGTGGCCGCCGCCCTTGTGGCGAGCCGTCTTGCGGCCGGCGTTGTTGCGGCCGCCGGTGCCCGACCGCGGGGCGAGGAGCGACTTCTCGGGCCGGTCACGGGTCAGCTCGGCGAAGTCCGAGACGGTCTGGAACCGCCGGCCGGGGCTGGTGGGCTTGCGCTTGCGGAGAGCCATGGTCCTATGCCTCGAAGAGCTCGATGGAGTCGCCCGGGGCCAGCGTGACGATGGCCCGCTTGGCGTCGGGCCGCTTGCCGGTCTGGCCGGTGCGCCGGTTGCGGGTGGTCTTGCCCTTGCGGTTCAGGGTGTTCACCTTGGCCACGGTGACCCCGAAGATGGCCTCTACGGCGTCGGAGATCTCGGGCTTGGACGACCGCGGATCGACCACGAAGGTGTAGACGTTCGCCTCGATCAGCGCGTAGGACTTCTCGCTCACCACCGGCCGGATGATCACATCGCGTGGATCCCTCACGAGAACTCCCCTTGCGTGTCGTGATCTTCGGCAGCCGTCACATTTGCTTTGGCTTCGCCTTCGCCGGCTTCGCCGATCTGGGCGTCACGCTCGGTGCTGCTCCGCCTGGCCGTCACATTTGCTTCGGCTTCGCCTTCGCCGGCTTCGCCGATCTGGGCGTCACGCTCGGTGCTGCTCCGCCTGGCGGACTGCGCAGCTGTCACACCTGCTTCGGCTTCGCCTTCGCCGGCTTCGCCGATCTGGCTTTCACGCTCGGTGCTGCTACGCCTGGCGGACTTCGCAGCGTTGCCGACGGCTACTGGGGTCTCCGGCGCGTCGCTGCCGGGGGGGGCGACGGTGGAGGTGGGGAGGGTCTCGCGGGTGAAGAGGACCCAGTCGCTGGCCAGCACGTCGTAGGCGTTGAGCTCTCGGGCTTCGCAGATGTGGACGTGGCCCAGGTTGCGGAAGCTCTTCCAGGCCGCCTCGTCCTCGGCGGTGAGGACCACCAGCACCCGGCCCTCGACCTCGAGGGCGGCCAGGGCGGCGACCGCGGCGCGGGTGCTGGGGGCGTCGAAGTCCCAGTCGACCACGAGCACCCGCCCGTCCGCCGCCCGGTCCGACAGTGCCGAGCGCAGGGCCAGGCGGATCATCTTCTTGGGGGTGCGCTGGGCGTAGCTGCGGGGCTTGGGGGCGTGGGTGACCCCCCCGCCGCGCCAGTGGGGGGCACGGATGGAGCCCTGGCGGGCGCGGCCGGTGCCCTTCTGGCGCCACGGCTTGGCGCCGCCGCCGGCCACCTCGGCCCGGGTGCGGGTGCTCTGGGTGCCCGCCCGCCGGGCGGCGAGCTGTGCGGTGACCACCTGGTGCATCAGGGCCACGTTGGGCACCATGGCGAAGGTGGCATCGTCGAGGGTGACCTTGCCGGCCTTCTTGCCCGTGGCGTCGCGCACGTCGACCTCAGCCATCGCTCGCCTTCCTCCCCTTGACCGCGTCGCGCACGAGGACCAGGCCGCCCTTGGGCCCCGGCACGGCGCCACGCACGAGCAGCAGGTCACGCTCGGCATCGGCCGAGACCACCGTGAGGTTGAGGGTGGTCACCTTCTCGCCGCCCATGCGACCGGCCATGCGCTGGCCGGGGAACACCCGGGCGGGGGTGGCGCACGACCCGATGGCCCCTGGGGCCCGGTGGATGCGGTGGGCGCCGTGGCTGGCCTTCTGACCCGAGAACCCGTGACGCTTCATGACCCCGGCGAAGCCCTTGCCCTTGCTCACCGCGGTGACGTCGATCTGGTCGCCCTCGGCGAGGATGTCGACCTTGATCTCCTGGCCCACCTCGTAGCCCGAGGTGTCGTCGAGGCGCAGCTCCACCAGGCGGGGCCCGGGCTCCACGTTCGCCTTGGCGAACTGGCCGGCGACCGGCTTGGTCAGCTTGCTCGCCTTCTTGTGGCCGAAGGTGACCTGCAGCGCGCTGTAGCCGTCGCGCTCGGGCGTCTTCACCGACACGACGCGGCAGGGGGCGACCTGAAGGACGGTGACGGGCACGACCCGGTTCTGGTCGTCCCAGACCTGGGTCATGCCGACCTTCTCGCCGACGATTGCCTTCGATGCCATGGTTCCCTCGTGGAGCGCGGAGGAACGACCGGAGCCGTTCACGCGGACGCTCCGCTCGGGCGGGCCCGGCGGAGCGTCGATTCGGTTGGTGCTGCGTGGTTCCTGGGCCGGGGCGCAGGCGGGCGCAGACGTCGATTTCGGGTGGGACGGGCGGGCGCCGGCAGGGCACACGGCCCCGGGCACACGAAGGGAGGACTCTAGCGGGGACGGCAGAGGCCGTCCAAGCCTGGTCGTGTGCGGCGAACGCGGTCGGCTGCTACCGGACCCGGACCCCGGGCGAGAAGGCGTCTCGGAGCCAGGGGAGGTCCACGAACAACAGCACCGTCATGACCACGGCGCACGCCACGACGGCGGCCACGAGGTAGGGCTCGCGGTACAGCTGCTCGGGGTGCTCGGCGGGGCTGGGGTCGCGGAAGGCCAGGCTGAGGTAGAGGGCCATGATCAGTGCCACCAGGGGGAACGAACCGATGAACTCCAACCGGTACCGCACGATGAACGCCCCGAAGAACAACATCGCGGCCGAGGCGTAGAACAGGATCGTCACCAGGAGCCGGTGGGTGTTGTAGGCGGCGAGGGAGCGCCGGTACCGGGCGGCCTGTTCCACCGACCCGATGTTGCGGTGCTCGGCGAACCGCTTGATGGCCATGAAGTAGCAGCCGATCATCCAGTAGCTCAGCAGGAGAGACAGGGGCGGCACGGTGGCGGTGGTGATGGCGAACCACCCGGCCATCATCCGCAACGGGTTGTTGACCGCCTCGGACAGCACGTCGAGGTAGGGAACGTCCTTGCTGCGCACCGGCGGCAGGTTGTACACGCAGCCCATCAGCCACAGCGCGAAGGCGGTGGCGGCGAATGCCAGGTTCACCACGAGGGCCAGCCCGACGCCCACCACCATGAGGGCGATCCACTGCCCGTAGGCCACGCCGACGTTGACCGTGCCGGAAGGAACGGGCCGTGTGTGCTTGGTGGGATGGTGCCGGTCGTACGGAGCATCCTGCAGCTCGTTGATGACGTAGTTGCTCGAGGCGACGAGGGAGATCGAGGCCACGCTGACAACCAGGTTCACGACGGTCTCGGCCACGCCCACGTCGGGGCGGGTGCTGAGCGCCGCCACGGTGCCCGGCAGCATGAAGACGCCCTTGAACCAGTGGTCGACCCGCAGGATCTGCAGGTGGCCGCGCAGCGTGGGCCGAGCCGGTCGCGGCGGTCCGACCCGGGGTGGTCGCTCCGCGGTCTCAGCCGGCAACGACATCGGCTCGGCCGGCAGGGCACGCCTCGAGGAACAGGACGATCGAGTCGTGCAGGTTCAACGGCACCGACCGCTCGAGCAGCGGCCCCAGGCGGTGGTCGCCCGCCACCCGCTCGAGCACCTTTCGGACCGCGGGCACGTAGCTGCCCACCCGCTCCACCAGGTAGCCCACCGGCAGGTACCAGCGCGGCCGTGACTGGGCCACCGGGGTGAGCCCGGCGCGGGCTGCCGCCAGCCGCAGGGAGTAGCGGTCGAAGTAGCCGATGTGGGCGCGCCGGTAGTGCCACCAACGACCGCGCAGGAGCCGGGCGGGAACGCTGCGCACGTCGGGGGTGACCACCATCACCATGCCCCCCTCGCCGAGCTGCGCGGCCGCCGCCGCCAGCAACCCCACCGGGTCGGGCACGTGCTCGACCACGTCGATCAGGGCCACGAGGTCGAACCGCTCACCGTCCAGCGCCGGGTCGGGCAGGGTCCCGCGGCGAAGGTCGATCCCATGCTCGCGCCGGCCATAGGCCACCAGGGATCCGCTGGGTTCCAGGCCGACCCCGCGCAGGCCGGCCCGCTCGGCCTCCAGCACCATCAGCCCGGTGCCTGCCCCCACGTCGAGCAGCGACCGGGCGTGCGGCCGAAGCTCGAGCGCCGAGACCAGCAGGCTCGCCATTTGCCGCGCCCGGGGCTGCTGGGTCTGCTCGTAGTCCGGGTCGGACAGCTTCTGGTACAGGCCGAGGACCCGGCTCGCCCTGTCGTCGACGCTGAAGACGAAGCCGCAGTCCCCGCAGCGGACCAACGGCAACGTGAGACCGTAACGGCTGTCGCTGATGCGCAGGTCCTCGGGGGTGAGCTCGTGGTCGGACGTGCGGGTGGTGAACGGCCGGTGCCTAGCCGACCCGCACACCCAACAGCGTGACGAGGTCTCGAGCCCCAAGCGGACCTCATCGACGCTCATGCGACGGGGGTGATCAAGGAGCCGAGCCGATAGGCGAGGCGACCCAGCCAGCACGGCGCCTGTTGCGGCGGAGCCGCAAAGCTCTCGGCGACGACGGCTCGACCTCTCCGCGCATGTCTCAAGACGCTGATGTCGCGACCGAAGGACACATCAGGGCACCGTAGACCCCCTCCACCACCTGGGCTTCCCGCTCGCGGAAGGTGCGATGCTGCCGCAGGGGCCGCCCGGATCCTGGCGCAGGACCGGCTCCAGCCAGGCGAACCACCGGCTGGCGACCGGGAGGCAGCGGCGGACCGCGAGCCCGGCGCCGGCGGCCACCTCTGTTACGGCGTCGGCGCCGACCCAGGCCCAGGGGAAGGGGCCGACGTCGGATCCGTTCACCTCGAGCACCACGTGGTCCCGGCGCAGGCCGATCCCGGGGTGGGAGAGCTCCACCACCACCACGCCCGACGGACGCAGCAGGGAGGCGACGCGGCGCAGGAGCGCGGCCGGGTCGCCGCCGATGCCGACGTTGCCGTCGAAGAGCAGCGCCGTGGCCCACCGCCCCTCGCCCGGGAGGGGCCCGAACACCGAGCGTTCGAGCACCGACGCGCCCCGGGCCAGGGCGGCGTCCACCGCGCTGGGGGCGACGTCGATGCCGAGGGCGGCGCGCCCCCGCTCGGCCAGGGCGGCCACCAGGCGCCCCGGCCCGCACCCCACGTCGAGCACCGGCGCGGCGACTCCCGCGAGGACGGTGAGGTCGGCGTCGGTGGCCGCCGACCACCAGCGCAGCGTGTCGAGCGGTTGGAGGTCGCCCGCCCCGGTGCGCAAGGCGGCCGTGCCGTTCACACCCCGGCCGCCGGCGACCGGTCACGACGGGCCCCGACGACGCGGCGGGCCACGTCGAGGGCAGCCAGCAGCCAGATGGCGGCGAGGAGGATCACGAGGTTGCGCCCCACGTCCACGGGCAGGACGGTCGGGTTGTCGGGGCGGGCCCCGTAGCGACGGGCCGCCGGCCAGCTGATCAGCACGAGCAGCCAGCTCAGGGCGAGCGCCAGCCGCACCGGCACCCGGGCGACGGCAGGAACGAGGCGGGCGGTGAGGACGGCGAGGACGACGGCCGCCGGGAGCACCACGAAGTCGTGGACGACGGCGAAGCCGAGCACGAAGCGGGCCAGCGCCGGCGCCCGGGCCAGGCGCTCCGACAGGGCGGAGCGGATCCCCACGGCCATGATCGCCCAGCCGACAGCCAGGCCGGCCCAGAAGAGGGGCGTCCCGCCCAGCACCGTCGGGCCCGGACCGGGCCCGGCCCCGCCCGGGGGTTCGGCGGGGGTGGTCACCGCACCTCCAGCCGGTGGACCCACTTGGTCTGCTGCACGCCCGGGCGGTTCGGGCCGATCAGGCGCACCGGGAAGCCGTGGTCGCGGTGGAGCGGCTCACCCCCGATGGTGAGGGCGAGCAGGGTGTCGGCGTCGGCGGCCTGCACGTGGTTCAGCTCCGAGGAGGAGTAGGAGCCGCCCTGCTGCAGCGATCGGACGGTGACCTCGGCGTCGGCTGGCGCCCCGGCCAGGGCCAGGAGGTCACGCACGGGTACCCCCTCCCACGTGGCCGAGGCGCTCCAGCCCTCCACGCAGGCGATGGGGAGGCGGGCGGCGTGCTGCGGCATGGACCGAAGGTCGACCAGGCTCAGCGACAGCGGTGTGGCTACCCGGCCGGCCACCTCGAGGCGGTAGCGGTGGTCGCCGGCCGACGGGTCGATGCCCGCCGCGCGCGCGGTCTTGTTCACCGGGAGCCCCTGGGGCCCCACGTCGGGCCGGCGCGGGGCGAGCGCGGCCAGCCGCCGTAGCGGGCCGACCGTCTGGCCCACCGTCACCACGGTGACGAGCCCCGCCGCCGCTCCCACCGCGCCGAGGAAACCCCGCCGGCTGAGTGAGGGACTCGCTGGCCTGGCGGGATCGGGCCGGCGCAGCGCCTCGCGGGTGGTGGAGGCGCGGGCGGCCACGTGCACCACGAGGGCGCCGACGGTGACCCAGGCGGCCGCGTAGTGGGCCGGGGGAAACGAGAACGGCCACGGGTACCAACCGCTTAGGTTCGCCGTGCCCGAGGCGACGAGGAACAGTGACCCGCCCACGAGGGGCACGAGGGACAGGCGCTCCAGGCCGTGAGCCACGCTGCGGACGACGGGTTCGTCGAGCAACCGGGGCCCGGCCGCCCAGAGCTTGGCGAGCAGCAACGGCACCGACGCCAAACCGGTGGCCACGTGCACGCCCTGGGTCACCCGGTAGAGCCCCGCCGGCCGCGCCGGCCACGTGAACCAGCCGGGGGGGTGCTGGATGATGTGGGAGAGCAGCCCGGTGAGGAAGCACACCGTGAAGCACACGCCGAGGGCCGTCCCCAGTAGGGCCAGCGTGCGGTCGTCGTGGGTCGGCTGCGCCCGCACCTCGTCCCGTGCGGCCGCCAGGCGGGCCGGGAGCACGCTCATCCCCCGCCGCCCGAGACGCCGACCGGGTGGGCGCCCAGTAGCGCCGCCACCGCGGCCGCGGTGGCCGAACCGGGGCAGGCGGCGGCGAGGGCGAACGCGTCGGCCATGGTGTCGAGGTCGCGCCGCTCGGGGAGGAGGCGCGTCGCCAGGTCCAGCTCCGCCAGGCGGTCCCGCTGGCGGCGGCCGGTGTCAGGGCGGCTCATAGGCACCCCGAGGAACACCCGGTCGTCCGGGCGGCGGAGGCCGAGGAGCCACCAACCCCCGTCGGTGGCCGGACCGAGCACGGCGTCGGCGCCCGGCGTGAGCAGCGCGCCGAGGGCGTCGTCGAGGTCGCCACCCGTGAGCTGCGGGGTGTCCATGCCGATCTGCACGCCGGGCCCCCCGGCGTCGGCCCACGCCGCCGCCAGCCGTTCGTCGAGGCCGCCGCCCCGCTGCGCGACCACCTCGAATCCGGGCGGGAGCCACGGCCCCGGGCGCCCGGCGAGCGCCAGCACCTTGCGGTCGGCCGTGGACGCGGCCACCGCCGCGAGCGTGTCGGCCAGGGCGGCGGCGGCGATGGCGGCGGCCTCGTCCGGCGTGCAGGGGGGGCACAGGCGGGTCTTGGCCTTGCCGGCCACCGGTTCCTTGGCCAGGACCAGGACGTGGGTCGAGCCGGCCATCACGGCCACCGTAGGCAGCGGTCCCCCCCGGGGGAAGCCCCGATCCGCTTACCAAACGCGAAACTCCCCGAGCCCCCGTCCCGTTCCTCGCCGGTGGCGCTCCTACCCTGTCGAGATGCCGGGACCACGCCCTCGGGTGCTGGTGGTCGACGACGATCCCACCCTTGCCGACGTGGTCGGCCGGTACCTGCTCCACGAGGGTTACGCGGTGGAGCACGCCGCCAGCGGCGAGGAGGGTCTGACCCTCGCCACCGACCACCCCCCCGACCTGGTCGTGCTCGACCTCATGCTCCCCGGGGTGGACGGGATGGAGGTGTGCCGCCGGTTGCGCCGCCCCGGCCGCGCGCCCGTGCCCGTGATCATGCTGACGGCCAAGGGCGACGAGGCCGACCGGGTGGCCGGCCTCGAGGGGGGGGCCGACGACTACCTGGCCAAGCCCTTCTCGTTGCGCGAGCTGGGGGCCCGGGTGCGCGCTGTCCTGCGGCGCACGGTCGCCGAACCCGGGCGGGCCGTGCTGCGGGCGGGAGAGCTCGAGCTCGACGCCCTGGCGCGGACCCTCCGCCGGGCCGGTGACCCCCTGGCCCTGACGGCCAAGGAGTTCGACCTGCTGGCCCACCTCATGGCCCACCCCGATGTGGCCCACCGGCGCGAGCGCCTGCTCGAGGACGTGTGGGGGTGGACCTACGGCGACACCGCCACCGTCACCGTGCACGTGCGCCGCCTGCGCGAGAAGGTGGAGGCCGACCCTTCGCACCCCCGCCACCTCCAGACGGTGTGGGGCGTCGGCTACCGGTTCGTGCCGTGAACGTCCCGGCCCACGGCGCCCCCGGCGTCCTCTCCCCCTGGGGCCACCTGGCCACCGTGGTGGCCGGGGGGCTCGGAGCCTTCGTCCTCGGCCTCGCCCTCGGTATCCGCGGTAGCGACGCCGCCCTGCTGGCGGGGCTGGCGAGCGGGAGCGCCCTGACGGTGGGCGGGATCGGGCGGGTCGCCATGGGCCGGCTCGGCGCTCGGCCGGCGCGCGACCAGGTACTGCTCGTGGCCCTCGTCGGCGTGGCCGCCAGCGCGGTGGGGGTGGCGGTGGCCGCCTGGGCCATGTTCCTGTCCGTCCACGACCTCCAGTCGCTGGCCGTGGTGCTCGTGGCGGCCGGCTCGGCGTCCGGGGCCGCCGCGGTGCACCTCGGCGGACGGGTCGGCGAGGCGAGCCGGGACGTGGGCGAGCTGGCCCGCTCGATCGGCCGTGCCGACATGGAGGTGGTCCCCGTCGACACCCCCACCCGCGAGCTCGGTGAGCTCGCCGAGCAGATCCGCTTCGTGTCAGGGGAGCTCGAGCGGTCCCGTGCCCGGGAGGCCGCCCTCGACCGTTCCCGCCGAGAGCTGTTCACCTGGGTGTCGCACGACCTGCGGGCTCCGCTGGCCAGCATCCGCGCCATGGCCGAAGCGCTCGAGGAGGGCATCGTGGCCGACGCGGCCACGGTGAACCGCTACCACGGACTGCTGCGCACCGAGACGGACCGGCTCTCGGCTCTCGTCGACGACCTGTTCGAGCTGAGCCGGCTGGAGGCCGGGCCGCCCGACCTCCGGCTGGAGCCGGTGCCCCTCGACGGTCTGGTGGAGGAGGCGGTGGCGGCCATGCGGGCCCGCGCCGAGCGCGAGGGGGTCACCCTCGTGCCCCGGGTGCCCGAGGCGGTGGAGGTGCGGGTGTCGGTGCCCGAGTTCTCCCGGGCCCTCGCCAACCTGCTCGACAACGCCATCCGCCACACCCCCCAGGGGGGCCGGGTGATCGTCGACGCCCGGGCCGACGGGGAGAGCGCGCTGGTGGCGGTGGAGGACGGATGCGGCGGCATCCCCGCGCCCGACCTCGACCGGGTGTTCGAGACCGCCTTCCGGGGCGACTCCGCCCGCGGCCGTCTCACCGGCCGCGGCGGAGGCCTGGGCCTGACCATCGCCAGGGGCCTGGTGGAGGCCCACCACGGGTCGATCGCGGTCGACAACCGCCCCGCGGGGTGCCGGTTCACCATCCGGTGGCCCGGGCTGGGGCCGGCACGGTGAGGCGGGTCAACGCAGGAGCCGCCCCATGTCGCCGACGGCCCGGGCCGTGCCCCGCACCGTGCCCGTGACCTTCGAACGGCCCCTGCGGGCTCGGTACGGCACCGCCACCTCGGCCACCCGCCACCCCGATCGGCCGGCGCGGAGCACCATCTCCAGCGGCCACCCCGAGCGCCGGTCCTCGAGGCCGAGGTCGAGCAGCGCCCGGCGGCGGGCCGCTCGCATGGGCCCGAGGTCGCGAACGGTCAGCCCCACCTGGCGGCCGACGGCCCGGGCGAGGTACCGGTTCGCCATGCGGGCGTGGACCGGCCAGGCCCCGCGGGCGGGGCGCCGGGCGCCCAGCACCAGGTCGGCGTGACCGGCCAGCACGGGTCCGGCCACCGCTGGCAGGTCGGCGGGGTCGAGCGAGGCGTCGGCGTCCATGAAGCAGACGACGTCGGCGCCGGCCGCGTTCAACCCCGCCCAGCAGGCCGCGCCGAACCCGCGGCGAGGCTCGTCGACCACCAGCACCTGGCGCGCCCGCGCGACGGCCGCGGAGCCGTCGGTGGACCCGTTGTCGACGACGATGGCGCGGTAGCCGGCCGGCATCCGGTCGAGCACCCACGGGAGGGCGAGGGCCTCGTCGAGGACCGGCAGCACCACGTCGACGACCGCGGGCTCCGGCACCCGCGCACCCTACCGACCGGCCCGGACGCGACGGCGGGCGGCGCGGGCGGGGGCCGGCCTTCGGTGATGGTGCTGTCCGCCGTCTCCGTGGCGTGGCTGGGCCTCCTCTGGCTGGCCTGGCTGCTCGGCCGCGGCCTGGTGCCGGCGGTCGGCCGCCACCTCGGGATCGGCGCGGCCCCGTTCGTCGGGCGCTGGCACCCGCTCCTCACCTTCCGCCTGTCGGTGCCGCTGACGTTGGCCGCGGCTGCGGTCGTCTGGGGGCCGGCCTTTGTCACCCGGGCCCGGTGGCCGGTGGTGCAGGCGGCGGCGGCGCTGGCGTCGGCGGCCTGGGTGCTGGCCCTCGGCTTCGTGGACGGGGCCGGCCGCCTCACCACCGCGCTCGGCTCGCGCTACGACTACCTGGCGGCGGTGGGCGACGTCGGGTCGCCCGGGCGCTTCCTGGCCACCTTCGCCGCCCGGGTACCGACCTTCCCGACCCACGTCAAGAGCCACCCGCCCGGGCTCGTGGTCGTGTTGTGGTGCCTCGATCGGCTGGGGTGGGGCGGCACGGGGCCGGCCCTCGCCCTGGTCCTGGTCGGCGGGGGCCTGGCCGTGATCTCGGTGCTGGCCGCCGGCCGGAGCCTGGCCGGTGAGGCCTGGGCCCGCCGGGCGGCCCCGTTCGTCGCCTTCGCCCCTGCCGCCGTGTTCGCCACCAACGCCGACCTGCTCTACGCCGGCCTGGCCGCCGCCGGGCTGGCGCTGGTGGTGCTGGCCGCCCGGGAGGGACCGAGCGCCCGGGCCGCGCTCCGGGCGGCGGGCGCCGGCGGGGTGCTCGGCGCGGGCCTGCTCTGCTCCTACGGGATCGCCCTCTTCGCCCTGCCCGTGCTGGCCGTGCTCGTGCCGCGGCGGCGGTGGCTGCTGCTGGGCCTGACCGGCGGGGCCGCCGCGCTGGTGGTCGTGGCCCCGGCCGCCTGGGGGTTCTGGTACCCCGAGGGATGGGCGGCGGCCCGGGCCGAGTACTGGCAGGGCCTGGCCTCCCGCCGCCCCGGCGACTACTTCGCCTGGGCCAACCTGGTGGCAGGCAGCGCCCTCCTGGGCCCCGTCGGGCTGGCCGCGTTGGTGCGGTTCCGCGCCCGGGCGCTCCGGCCAGTTGTAGTGGGCAGCGTGGGCATGGTCGCCGTGGCCACCGCCTCCCAGCTCTCGAAGGGGGAGGTGGAGCGCATCTGGCTGCCGTTCGCGCCGTGGCTCCTGCTGGCCTGTGGTGCCCTCGGCCGGCGGCCGGGTGGCCACGACGCTCCCCCGTCCCGCGCCTGGCTGGCGGCCCACCTCGCCACCGGCCTCGGGCTGCAGGTGGCGCTGCGGTCTCCGTGGTGAAGGTGCTCGTCACGGGGGGAGCCGGCTTCATCGGCGGCCATGTGGTCGACGCTCTCGTCGCCGCCGGCACAGAGGTCGTCGTGCTCGTCAACCTCTCCCCTGCCGCCCCCGCGGTCGCCCCCGACCACCTCCCGGCGTCGGTCGACCTCCGGGTGGCCGATCTCACCGATCCCGGGGCGGTGGCCCGGGCCGTCGGCGACGTGGGCGCGGTGTCCCACCAGGCTGCTCGGGTCGGCCTCGGAGTCGACTTCGACGACGTGGTCGACTACGTCCGCGACAACGACCTCGGCACGGCCACCCTCCTCCAGGCGCTGTGGCGGGCCGGATTCTCCGGTCGCCTGGTGGTGGCGAGCAGCATGGTGGTCTACGGCGAGGGCGCGTACCGGTGCGCCGAGCACGGTGCGGTGCGCCCAGCCCCCCGCCGCGCCGTGGATCTGGAAGCTGGTCGCTTCGATCCGCCGTGCCCGGTGTGCGGCGACGGGCTCCATCCGGAGGCCATCACCGAGGACGCCCCCCTCGACCCCCGCAACACCTACGCCGCCACCAAGGTCCACACCGAGCACCTGGCCGCCGTGTTCGGGCGGGAGGCCGGGCTTCCGGTCGCCGCCCTCCGCTACCACAACGTCTACGGCCCGCGGATGCCCCGCGACACCCCCTACGCCGGGGTGGCCAGCATCTTCCGCAGCGCCCTGGAGGCCGGCCGAGCCCCCCGGGTCACCGAGGACGGCGCCCAGCGCCGTGACTTCGTCAGCGTGAGCGACGTGGCCCGGGCCAACGTGCTCGCCCTCCTCGAGCGACCCGACGTCACCGGCGCGTTCAACATCGCCACCGGGCGGCCGTCGACCGTCGGGGGCCTGGCCTCGGCGCTGGCCGCCGCCGCCGGGGGGCCGGCCCCGGTGGTGACCGGGGAGTGGAAGGTGGGCGACGTGCGCCACGTCACGGCTTCACCGGCCCGGGCCGCCGAGGTGCTCGGCTTCGAGGCCGAGGTGCCCTTCGCTGAGGGGATGCAGGCCTTCGCCCGGGCGCCGCTCCGGCCGGCTGATCGGCCAGCACGGCGGGCTCGGACGGGAACACCCACCGAGCGCCTCCCCTCCTAGCGTGAAGGGCCATGAGCCCGCCGCCGGCCCCACCCCTCGCCGTGGGCCTGGTGGGGGCAGGGCCGTGGGCCGAGCTCCTGCACGCACCGCTGCTGGCGACCGGCCCCGAGACGTCACTGGCGGGGGTGTGGGCCCGCCGCCCGCAGGCGGCCCAGGCGCTGGCCTCCACCCACGGCGCTCGGGCCTTCGCCTCCTTCGACGCCCTCGTCGACGCCAGCGAGGCGGTGGCCTTCGCCGTGCCCCCCGACGTGCAGGGCGAGCTGGCCACCCGTGCCGCCGAAGCGGGGCGAGCGGTGCTGCTCGAGAAGCCCATAGCCGGTGACCTCGACACGGCCCGGCGGTTGGCCGCGGCGGTGGACGAGGCCGGCGTGGTCTCGGCGGTGGTGCTGTCGTGGCGGTACTCGGCGGCCGTGCGCCGCTTCCTCGCCGAGGCGGGCGAGCTGGCCGCCACCGGCGGGCGGGCGCAGTTCATCTCCGGTGCCGCCCTCGGTGGACCCTTCGCCACCCCGTGGCGGCTCGAACGGGGACCGCTGCTCGACCTCGGTCCCCACGTCATCGACCTACTCGATGCCGCCCTCGGCCCGGTGCTCGACGTCCGCGCCCACGGCGACCGCACGGGCTGGGTCGGCCTGTTGCTCGACCACGCCGGCGGGGCCCGCTCGGAGGCCTCGTTGTCGGCCAGCGTGCCGATGGACCCCTCGGTGGCGGGCATCGAGCTCTACGGCCGGCGGGGCACGCTCAGCCTCGACTGCGCCGCCCTCGGCACCGAGGGCTTCGGCACCCTGCGGGCCGAGTTCGCCGACGCCGTCCGCACCGCCACCGGTCACCCCCTCGACGTCCACCGCGGCCTCCGCCTCCAAGAGGTCATCACCGCCGCGGAACGCCAGCTGCACTGAGCGAGCTGCACTGAGCGCCATGATGGGCGACGTGGAACCGAGCATCGCCCGACGCCTGTGGTGGGAGATGGAGCCGGTCAACGCGGTGACGTACTTCGCGCCCGAGTGTCGCCAGGCGACCACCGACATCGGGCTGCGCGGCTTCTGGATGGGCTACTTCGCCAACCGGGCGGCGCCCCTCGGCCCGGTGGCCCCAGCCGCGGTGGAGTCGACGTTCTTCAACTTCCACCCGGCCATGGTGCGCCGGGCCATCCCCGACGCCTGGGGGTTGGCCGACCCGGCCACGGTCCTGGCCGCTCGCGGGGCGGCGGCCAGCGCCGCCATCGAGCGGCTCGCGCCGGATCACGGCGAGGTGCTGGACGAAGTGCTGCCTCTCCTGATCGGGGCCGTGGAAAGGGGTAGCGCCGCCGGGCGGCCGTTGTTCGCCGCCAACCGCGACCTCCTCTCCGACGGTCGGGACACGGCTGCCCTCTGGCAGATGGTCACGACCCTGCGCGAGCACCGGGGCGACGGCCACGTCGCCGTCCTCACCGAGAGCGGGCTCGACGGGTGCGAGGCGCTCGCCCTCTTCGTCTCCACCGAAGGGGTGCCGGGCGAGGTGATGCGGGCCGCCCGGGGCTGGGACGAGCCAGAGTGGGGCGCCGCCGTCGACCGGCTCTCGGGCCGCGGCCTCATCGGCACCGGCGGAGAGGCGACGGCGGCGGGCCTTGAGCTACGAGCCCGCATCGAGCGGCGCACCGACGAGCTGGCCATCGCGCCCTACGAGGATCTCGGTGAGGACGCCGTCGGTGGGCTGCTCGGTGACCTGCGACGGGTGGCGCGGCCCATCGCCGCGTCCGGCGAGATCGCCTACCCCAACCCGATGGGGTTGCCCGCGCCGTCGCCCGCGGCGTGACCGGGAGCGTGGGCGGCGGCGAGGCGCTCGCCCACCATGTGCAGCTGCGCCCGCAGCTCGGGCGGATCGAGCACCTCGAAGGGGAGGGCGAGAGCGACGAGGTGACCGGCGATCGAGTCCAAGCTGTCGGACCCGGTGGTGAGGATCGTGGCCCCCTGCCCGTCGGGCTCGATCACCCCCACCGTCGGCGGCACCCGCGATGCCACCTCCTCGACCGGTGCGGCGATGGCGATGCGCGCCACGTGGCGGTACGGCGCCACCGACACCGAGCGACTCACCAGCGCGGCGGCGTCCGGGGTGTCTTCCAGGCGGAAGCGGTGGCCCGTGCGCCGGACGTCGGCCATGCGGTCGACCCGCAGCGTCCGCCATGCCCGCCGGTCGACGTCGCGGGCCACCAGGTACCAGCGCCGGCCGGTGTTCACCACTCGGTAGGGCTCCAGCCGGCGCTCGCTCTCGTGGCCGTCCCGGTCTCGGTAGGTGACGCGCAGCTGCTCCTGCTCGGTACTGGCCTGAGCGAGGGCCACCAGTGTCGGCGCGTCGACGTCGCCGGCGGCGGCCGGAAGCGGCACCGTCGCCGCTTGCACGGCGGCGACGCGCGCCCGCAGACGGGACGGCAGGAGCCGGTCGAGCTTGGTGAGCGCCGCCAGGGCCGGTTCCTCGATCCCCCGCACGGCGCCTCCTGCTGACGCCGCCAGAGCGATGGCGATGGCCGTGGCCTCGTCATCGTCGAGCAGCAGTGGCGGCAAGGCCGCTCCGATGCCGAGCCGGTAGCCGCCGCCGGCGCCTGGCGTGGCGTCGACCGGATACCCGAGACCGCGCAGGCGGTCGACGTCGCGACGCACCGTCCGGGGGGTTACGCCCAACCGCTCCGCCAGCTCGGGACCGCTCCAGTCGGGCCGCTGCTGGAGCAGCGACAGCAGGCGCAGCAGTCGGGACGAGGAGGTGAGCACCCCCGAATTCTGTCGCCAACGAGGACCGAACCCGTCCGCAACCCTCTCTACGGTCCTGGCCATGACGATCGACTGGAACGCACAGCTTCTGGAGCAGTTGACATGGCACTGGGACGGGCACCTGCGTCCCCGGCTCGATGGGCTGACCGACGAGGAGTACCTCTGGGAGCCGGTGCCCGGGTGCTGGAGCATCCGCCCACACGCCGAGGCGGCCACATCCATGGCGGCCGGGGCCGGCGACCACGTCGCCGACTTCGAGCTACCGGAGCCGGAGCCACCGCCGTTCACCACCATCGCATGGCGCCTCGGCCACGTCATCGTGGGCGTCTTCGGCGCCCGGAACGCATCGCACTTCGGGGGGCCCCCGATCGACTACCCCACCGCTCGGTGGGCGCCCGACGCCTCCACTGCCCTCGCCCAGCTCGACGACGGCTACGAGCGGTGGGTCGGGGGCGTGCGATCGCTCGGCGAGGATGGCCTGGCCCGCCCGGTCGGCCCCGCCGAGGGACCCTTCGCCGAGCATCCCTACGCCGGCCTCGTCCTCCACATCAACCGCGAGGCCATCCACCACCTGGCCGAGGTGCTGACCCTGCGTGACCTGTACCGGGCGAGGAGCTGACGTGCCGGTCGGTCTGACCAAGGACGCCGGCTGGGAGATCGGCGTGTCCCGCACCGTGCACCAGCCCCTCGAGGCGGTCTGGTCCCGGCTGACGGCGCCGGACGGCGTGGGTCTGTGGCTCGGCCACGGCGTCACCTTCCCGCGCCGGGCCGGTGAGGGCTACGAGACGGCGGACGGCACCGTCGGGGAGGTGCGGGGGTACCAGGAGCGCCGACGCATCCGGCTCACGTGGCGCCCATCCGACTGGAAGCACGACTCGACGGTGCAGGTCACGCTGCAGCCGACGAAGTCGGGCACGAGCATCCGCTTCCACCAGGATCGCCTCGCCCACGCCGCCGAGCGGGAGCGCCAGCGCGAACACTGGAAGGCGGTGCTCGACCGCCTCGTCGACGCCCTCGAGTAGGCCGGGATCCGCCTCGGTCGCCGGCCGCGGCCAGGCAGGGGGCGCTAGGCCTGCTGGATCTTGATCTCGATGTCGACGCCGGCGGGCAGCTCCAGGCGCTGGAGGGAGTCGACCGTCTTGGGCGACGGCTCGAGGATGTCGAGCAGGCGCTTGTGGATGCGCATCTCGAAGTGCTCCCGGGAGTCCTTGTCCTTGTGGGGCGAGCGGATCACCGTGTAGCGGTGCTTCTCGGTGGGCAGCGGCACCGGTCCCCGCACGGTCGCCTGGGTGCGCACCACCGTCTCCACGATCTTGCGGGTCGACTGGTCGATGACCTCGTGGTCGTAGGCCTTCAGCCTGATCCGGATCTTCTGCTTCTCGGCCATGGAGACGGGTTCCTTACTTCAGGATCTTGGTGACGCGGCCGGCGCCGACGGTGCGGCCACCTTCGCGGATGGCGAACCGGAGGCCTTCGTCCACTTTCTGCTTCTGGCGATGGGGTGGATCAGCTCGACGGTCATCTCGGTGTTGTCGCCGGGCATGCACATCTCGGTGCCCTCCGGCAAGCTGATCGTGCCGGTGATGTCAGTGGTCCGGAAGTAGAACTGGGGCCGGTAGTTCCCGAAGAACGGCTTGTGCCGACCCCCTCCTCCTTGGTCAACACATACACCTGACCCTCGAAATCGGGTGCGGGGTGATCGAACCCGGCTTGGCCAACACCTGCCCCCGCTCCACATCCTCTTCGTGCCCCGCAACAACGCCCCGATGTTGTCCCCCGCCTGGCCCTGATCCAACAACTTCCGGAACATCTCCACCCCGGTGCACGTGGTCTTCTGGGTGGCCCGGATCCCGATGATCTCCACCTCGTCCCCGGTGCGGACCACACCTTGTTCCACCTTCCCGGTCACCACTGTCCCCCGACCGGTGATGGTGAACACATCCTCGATCGGCATCAAGAACGGCTTGTCCAGCTCCCGCAGCGGCTCAGGCACGAACCCATCCACCTGAGCCATCAACTCCAACACCCCCGCGGCGGCGTCGGCGTCACCATCGAGAGCCTTGAGCGCCGAGACCCGACACACCGGGGTGTCATCACCGGGGAACTCGTACTCGCTCAACAGCTCCCGGACCTCCATCTCCACCAACTCCAACAACTCCTCGTCATCGACCATGTCCACCTTGTTCAGTGCCACCACGATCGACGGGACCCCACCTGGCGGGCCAACAACACATGCTCACGGGTCTGGGGCATCGGACCATCGGTGGCCGCCACCACCAAGATCGCCCCATCCACCTGCGCCGCCCCGTGATCATGTTCTTGATGTAATCAGCATGACCCGGCATGTCCCATGCGCGTAATGACGGTTAGCGGTCCCATACTCCACATGGGCGATGTTGATCGTGATCCCCCGCTGCCGCTCCTCCGGCGCCTTATCGATCATATCGAACGGCGTGAACACCGACGAAGGATCCGCCTCATGCAAAACCTTCGTGATCGCCGTCAACGTCGTCTTCCCATGATCAATATGACCCATCGTCCTGATGTTCAAATGCGGCTTGTTCCGCTCGAACTTCTCCTTGGCCATGACGATCTCCTGGGACCTTTCACTGCTGGTGGGGAACTGCGGGGCGGTTACTCGCCCCGGATGCGCTTGACGATCTCTTCCTGGACGTCGACGGCATCTGCTGGTACGACTCGAACTGCATCGTGCAGGCGCGCGGCCCTGGGTCCGCGAACGAAGGTCGGTAGAGTAACCGAACATCTCCGAGAGGGGCACCTGAGCCCGGACCACCTGGCTGTGGCCACGCTGCTCCATGCCCCCGACCTTGCCCTGCCGGCTCGACAGGTCGCCGATCACGTCACCCATGTAGTCCTCGGGGTGACCACCTCCACCGCCATGATGGGCTCGAGCAGCACGGGCCGGGCCTTGCGGGCCGCCTCGCGGAAGCCCATGGTGCCGGCGATCTTGAACGCCATCTCCGAGGAGTCGACCTCGTGGTAGGAGCCGTCGACCAGGGTGGCCTTGACGTCGACGGTGGGGAACCCGGCCAGAACGCCCGTGGTCATGGCCGCCTGGATGCCGGCGTCGACCGAGGGGATGAACTCCTGGGGGATGCGCCCGCCGCTGATCCTGTCCTCGAACTGGTAGCCACCGCCGGGACCGGTGGGCTCGAGCTGGAGAACCACGTGGGCGAACTGGCCTGACCCGCCGGTCTGCTTGACGTGCCGGTAGACGACCTTGCCGGTGTCCTGGGTGATGGTCTCGCGGGTAGGCCACCTGGGGCTTGCCGACGGTGGCGTCCACGCTGAACTCCCGCAGCATGCGGTCCACCAGCACCTCGAGGTGCAGCTCCCCCATGCCCGAGATGACCACCTGGCCGGTCTCGTCGTCGGTGCGGACCTGGAAGGTGGGGTCCTCCTCGGCCAGCGAGAACAGGGCCTTGCCCATCTTGTCCTGGTCGTTCTTGGTCTTGGGCTCCACCGCCACGTGGATCACGGGCTCGGGGAACACCAGCTCCTCGAGCACGATCGGGGCCTTGTCGTCGCAGAGCGTGTCGCCGGTGCGGGTGTTCTTGAGCCCGATGCCGGCCACGATGTC
>JAUJNP010000031.1 GCA_030448105.1 Acidimicrobiales bacterium
GGCGGCGGTGCTGGCGGCGGCGGTGCTGGCGGCGGTGGCTCTGGCGGCGGTGGCTCTGGCGGCGGTGGCTCCGGCGGGGACGGCGTGGGGGGTGCCGGCAGCGGCGCCGTCACGCCCGTGGCCACGGGTGGCGGCAGGGTGATCCCGATCCGGGCCGACACCGGGCTGGGCGGCATGGCAGGGGACGGCGCCGGCAGCGGGCTGCTGCTCGTCGGCGGAGGCCTCCTCGCCCTCGGCGCTGCGTTCGGGGTTCACCGCGCCTCGCGGCGCCAGGTGTAGCTCCCTTCTCGACCATCCGCGCCGGCTTGCCCCAATCACGTTAGAGTGCCGCCACCGCGACCAGGCTCGTGCCATCGGCGGTTCCGCGCACCTCACTTGGGAGACCTTCGTTCATGACACCTGCACGATCCACCGCCGCGGTCCTCCTCGGCCTCACCTTTGCGCTGGGCGCACCGGCGCCGTCGGCCCTTGCCCAGGCCGATCCCAACTGCACCCCGAGCGGCAACAAGTGCAATAACACCGAGCCGGGGTGCATCCCGAGCGACAACCAGCCCCAGAAGTGCGGGCCCGACGAGCAGGGCGACCGCAAGCCGCGGCGTGCCGACACCGGGTTCGGTGGCACCGCGGGCACCGGCTCGGAGACCACGATCCTCATGGTGGGTGGCGGGGTCCTGGCTCTCGGCGCCGCGTTCGGCGTTCGCCGGGCGCGTGGCACCAAGGCCTAGCGCACCGCTCTCCGCCCGCACCGGCCTTCGACGACGGGTCCGGGCGTTCCTGTGACCGACACGGACGCCCCGCCCGCGCCGACCCGCAGGTCGGTGCGGGCACCAGCGCGGGCGCGCCACGCCCGTCCGCTGGCCCTCCAGCCGGCCGAGGGCGCGTCCGCCTGGGCCATCCCGCTCCTCACGGTCTTCGGCGTGGTCCTCCTGGCCACGGCCGCCATCACGGTGGTCTCGGCCCGCTGGCTGTCGGAGGTCGCGGCCGACCCGGCGCCGGCGGCCGTCGCTCCCAGCCGGGTCCCCCTGCCAGCCGTCCTTCCCGTCCAGCTCGAGATCCCCGACATCCAGATGGCCGCGCCGGTCAAGCCGAGGGGTATCACCGTCGATCAGGACCTCGAGCTGCCGGACTTCGGCGAGACCGGCTGGTACAAGCTGGGGCCGACGCCCGGTCAGGACGGCCACGCGGTCCTCGCGGGCCACGTCGACTCCCGGAAGGGCTACGACGTGTTCGCCAACCTGCACCGCCTCAAGGCCGGCCAGGACGTCCGGGTGCGCATGTCGAGCGGCACCGTCCTGTCCTTCCGGGTCGACGAGGTCACGCGCCAGTCGAAGGACGCGCTGCCCGAAGACCGGATGTGGGAGCCGGGCGACCGGCCGCAGCTGGCGCTGATCACCTGCGGCGGCAAGTTCAACAAGAAGCTGCGCAGCTACCCCGACAACGTGATCGTCTATGCCAGCCTGATGACCCGCACCGAGCCGCTGTCGGGCCGGGTCCGGTTGAGCTAGCGCCGGCGGCTCACGGCTCGATCTCCGACCAGTCCTCCGGGTTGTCCTCGACCGCCGAGCCGAGGACCTCGCCCGTGGTGCCGTCCACCACGACCAGGCCCCGCTTCGTCGGGGGGTCGTCGGCCGAGTAGACGAGCACCCGCCAGGTCGGGACCGACAGGAAGCCTCGCCACGCCATCTGGGCCGAGGCGTGCCCGATCGGGAAGCCCACCTCGCGGGCCGCCGCAGCCAGGGCGTCCAGCTCGCGCACCTGCAGCCGGCGGGCGGTGGCGAAGGAGTAGGCAGCTGCTGCGGCCAGGAAGCCGGCCACCACCAGGTAGCCGTCGTTGACCAGGACCCCGCCGTCGGCGAAGGCCGCCCAGAGCGCCACGAGCACCGTGGCCACGCCCAGGTGGATCAGCCCCTGGGTGCGGCGCCGGCCGTTGTCCGGGAAGGTGTAGGGCCCGACGAAGCCGGTGACGTCGAGGTCGGCCGGCAGCTCGTCGTGGATCTCGTCCGAGCCGGCCGTGGGACCGGGCCCGGCGGCGGGCTCGAGGTCGGAGGGGGTGGCGGGGTCGTCGGGCATCAGCGGAAGGGCCGAACACCGCGGCCGGTCGAGGTTAGCGAGGGGAAGGCGGGCACAGGCTGCGATACTCCTGCCGCTGGCCACAGCCAGGGCCAGCGGGATGGAGCAGCACGACGATGGCCGCCTCGAAGACCACCGACGCCACGAGCACCCGGCGGGTTCGGGACGGGGGTGACGACGCCGTCCTCGAGGAGGTGATCGCCGCCCTCGAGGCGCTCGCCGCCGGCGACTTCTCGACCCGCCTGCCGGCGAGGCGTCGGGGGGCAGCCGGAGACGTGGCGCGCGCCTTTAACGCGGTCGCCGAGCGGAACGTCCGCTTCAGCAAGGACCTGGGACGGGTGGCAAAGGTCGTTGGGGTCGACGGCCGGATGGCGGACCGGATGCCGGTCGGCGAGGCGCCGGGCGGCTGGGGGGACGACGCCGCCGCCGTCAACGGCCTGATCGACGACCTCGTGCGCCCGACTACCGAGGTGGCCCGGGTCCTCGGCGCGGTGGCCGACGGCGACCTGGCCCAGAAGATGGCTCTCACGATCGACGGCCGTCCGGTGAAGGGCGAGTACCAGCGCATCGGGACGGTGGTGAACGGCATGGTCGACTCGCTCTCGACCTTCGCCGACGAGGTGACGCGGGTGACCCGGGAGGTCGGGACCGAGGGCAAGCTCGGCGGCCAGGCCGAGGTGAAGGGGCTGTCGGGCACGTGGCGGGGCCTCACCGACAACGTGAACGAGCTGGCCGGCAACCTCACCAGCCAGGTCCGCAACATCGCCCAGGTCACCACCGCCGTGGCCGGCGGCGACCTGTCGCAGAAGATCACGGTCGACGCCCGGGGCGAGATCCTCGAGCTCAAGGACACCATCAACACCATGGTCGACCAGCTGCGGTCGTTCGCCGACGAGGTCACCCGGGTGGCCCGCGAGGTGGGCACCGAGGGCAAGCTCGGCGGTCAAGCCGAGGTGACCGGCGCCTCCGGCACGTGGCGCGACCTCACCGACAACGTGAACTTCATGGCCTCGAACCTCACGGGCCAGGTGCGCAACATCGCCCAGGTGGCCTCGGCCGTGGCCCGGGGCGACCTGTCGCAGAAGATCACGGTCGACGCCAAGGGTGAGGTGGCCGCCCTGGCCGACACCATCAACTCGATGACCGAGACGCTCGGCGCCTTTGCCGACGAGGTCACCCGGGTCGCCCGCGAGGTGGGCACCGAGGGCCGCCTCGGCGGCCAGGCCCAGGTCGAAGGGGTGGCCGGGACGTGGAAGGACCTCACCGACTCGGTGAACGTCATGGCCTCGAACCTCACCAGCCAGGTGCGCAACATCGCCCAGGTCACCACGGCCGTGGCCCGGGGCGACCTCTCCCAGACCATCACGGTCGACGCCAAGGGCGAGGTGGCCGCCCTGGCCGACACCATCAACTCGATGACCGAGACGCTCGGCGCCTTCGCCGACGAGGTCACCCGGGTGGCGCGCGAGGTGGGCATCGAGGGCCGCCTCGGCGGCCAGGCCCAGGTGCCCGGCGTGTCCGGCACCTGGAAGGACCTCACGGACAACGTCAACGAGCTGGCCGGCAACCTCACCGGCCAGGTCCGCAACATCGCCCAGGTCACCACCGCCGTGGCCAAGGGCGACCTGACCCAGAAGATCACGGTCGAGGCCCGGGGCGAGATCCTCGAGCTCAAGGACACCATCAACACGATGGTCGACCAGCTGGGCGGCTTCGCCGACGAGGTCACCCGGGTGGCCCGCGAGGTGGGCATCGAAGGCCGCCTGGGAGGCCAGGCCCAGGTGCGGGGCGTCTCCGGCACCTGGAAGGACCTCACCGACAACGTCAACGAGCTGGCCGGCAACCTCACCGGCCAGGTCCGCAACATCGCCCAGGTCACCACCGCGGTGGCCAAGGGCGACCTGGGCCAGAAGATCACGGTCGAGGCCAGCGGCGAGGTGGCCGAGCTGAAGGACACCATCAACACGATGGTCGACCAGCTGTCGGCCTTCGCCGACGAGGTGACCCGGGTGGCCCGCGAGGTCGGCACCGAGGGCAAGCTCGGCGGCCAGGCCAACGTGAAGGGCGTCGCCGGCACCTGGAAGGACCTCACCGACTCGGTGAACTTCATGGCCACCAACCTCACCGACCAGGTGCGCGACATCGCCCAGGTCACCACGGCCGTGGCCAACGGCGACCTCTCGCAGAAGATCAGCGTCGACGTGCGGGGCGAGCTGCTCGACCTCAAGCGGACGATCAACACGATGGTCGACCAGCTGTCCGGCTTCGCCGCCGAGGTGACCAGGGTGGCCCGCGAGGTCGGTACCGAGGGACGCCTCGGCGGACAGGCCGACGTCCCCGGCGTCTCGGGCACCTGGAAGGCCCTCACCGACAACGTCAACCAGCTGGCCGGCAACCTCACCGGCCAGGTCCGCAACATCGCCCAGGTCACCACCGCGGTGGCCAAGGGCGACCTGTCCCAGAAGATCACCGTCGAGGCCCGGGGCGAGGTGGCTCAGCTGAAGGACACCATCAACACGATGGTCGACCAGCTCTCGTCGTTCGCCGACGAGGTCACCCGCGTCGCTCGCGAGGTGGGCACCGAGGGCAAGCTCGGCGGCCAGGCCGACGTCCCCGGCGTGTCGGGCACCTGGAAGGCCCTCACCGACAACGTGAACCAGCTGGCCGGCAACCTCACCGGCCAGGTCCGCAACATCGCCCAGGTCACCA
>JAUJNP010000018.1:0-9819 GCA_030448105.1 Acidimicrobiales bacterium
GGGGGGGGGGGCGCCGGCCCCCCCCCCGCCCCCGCGGCCGCCGCGGCCGCGCCCCCGCGCGGGGGCGGGGGGGGCCCCCCCGCGGCCGGGGCCGGCGCCACCAGCGCCACCAGCGCGGCGACGAGCACGCGCCCCGGTGCCCGGCGCGGTTCGATCACGCCGAGGGCCGCAGCGTGAGGGACAGCACGGCCAGGCCGTGGGGTTGGCGGCGGAAGCCGAGGTGCTCGTAGACGGCCAGCGCGGTGGCGTTGCCCTCCTGGGTGTTGACCACCGCCGAATCGCAGCCGTGGCGCCGCAGCCATCCCAGACCATCGGCCACCAAGGTGGCGGCGATGCCCCGACCCTGGTGGTCGGGCCGGACGGCGAGGCGTTGCAGGTAGCCCCGTGGCCCGGCCCGGCCGGTGACGGCGTAGGCGACCGGGCCGCCTTCCCCGAAGACCCGGAACCGGCTCGTGCTGGTGGCTTCGAGGGCGTCGGTGAGGCCGCCTTCGTCGAGGCGCCAGAACTCGTCGTCGAAGGCCAGCCTGTCCACCGCCAGCACCCCGGGGCGGTCGGCCCGGCGCCCCCGCCGCAGGCGCGCCGGTCGACTGGGAGCCGGGATCGTGGACAGGTCGTGGGCGAGCAGCAGGAGGTGCTCGCGCACGTCGAACCCGGCGGCGAGGAAGGCGGGTTGCTCCCGCCGGGCGAGGGCCCCGGTGACCACCTCACGCACCCCTTGACGGCCCAGCGCGTCGACACACCGGCGCACCGCGTCGGGTCCGGGCACCGGCGCGCCGGGCTGGGGGGCGACCAGCGCCACCTCCCCGCGACCGCGCCACGGCACCACCCTGAACCGGTCGGTGCCGAGGCGCACCGACGTGCTGCCCGTCACCGCTCGCCGGTCACGTAGGGGGCCCAGGTGGTCTACACGTGGCCTCGAGGATAGGGCTGGCCCTCGCCGGAGCTGGTCGCGGTGGGGTCGTCCGCCGGTAGCGTCCCGGGCGGTGACCCTCCTCGTCGCGACCCACCCTCGCTTCCTCGACCACGACGCGGGGGCGGGCCACCCCGAGCGCCCCGCTCGCCTGGCCGCCGTGCAGGCCGGCATTCGGGCCGCCGGGCTGGCCGAGGCGGTGGTGCTGGTCGAGCCTCGTCCCGCGCCCCGGGATGCGATCACCCGCGTGCACCCCGGCGCGCTGGTCGACGCCATCGAGGACCTCTGCCGCTCCGGCGGTGGCCACGTCGACCGCGACACCCACGCCGGACCGCACTCCTTCGAGGCCGCCCGGCTGGCCGCCGGCGCCGGGCTCGAGCTGGTCGCCCGGCTGGAGCGCGGCGAGGGCGACGCCGGGTTCTGCGCGGTGCGCCCACCCGGCCACCACGCCACCGCCGGCCGGGCCATGGGCTTCTGCTTGTTCAACAACGTGGCCGTCACCGCCGCCGCGCTGGCCGACGCGGGCGAGCACGTCGCCGTGGTCGACTACGACGCCCACCACGGGAACGGCACGCAGGACATCTTCTTCGACGATCCCCGCGTCTTCTACGTCTCCATGCACGAGTGGCCGCTCTACCCCGGCACCGGGGCGCTGTCGGAGACCGGCTGCGGCGCGGGCGCGGGCACCACCCTCAACCTCCCGTTCCCCGCCGGCACCACCGGCGACGTCTACCGCCGGGCGACCCACGATGTGGTGCTGCCCGCCCTGGAGGCGTTCGGCGCCACGTGGCTGCTCGTGTCGGCTGGGTTCGACGCCCACCGCGCCGACCCCCTCACCGGGCTGGCGCTGACCGCCGGCGACTTCGCCGACCTCACCGCCGACCTGCTGGCGGTGGCACCCCCGGGGCGCCGCGTCCTCTTCCTCGAGGGCGGCTACGACCTCGAGGGGCTGGCCGCGTCCTGCGGCGCCGCCCTGGCCGCCGTCGAGGGGTTGGAGCACCGGCCCGAGCGGCCCTCCTCGGGTGGCCCCGGCGCCGAGGTGGTCGCCGCCGCCCTCGCCACCCGGGCCGCCCTCAACAACGGGAGCGGTCCGACCGAAGGGTGAGCGGCGCCGACGCCGGCGCCCGTCGACCCCGGAGCGCGCCGTGGCCCAGCTGAACGACCTGCTGCACCACCTCATGGAGCATCGCGGGTCCGATCTGCTGGTCAAGGCCGGCTCGCCGCCCCGCCTGCGCGTCGACGGCCACCTCCACCGCACCGACCTGGCGTCCCTCGCCCCCGCCGAGATCGAGGCGGTGGCGGCCGAGCTGCTACCGCCGGCCAAGGCCGACGAGCTGCGCCAGCACGGCGAGGTCGATCTGGCCCACAGCGTGGCCGGGGTGGGCCGGTTCCGGGTCAACGTGTACCGCCAGCGGGGTTCGCTCGGCCTGGCCATCCGCCGGGTGGTTCCGGGCGCACCCTCCATCGGCGACCTCGGGCTCCCGCCCGTGGTGGAGCGCCTGGCCGACGAGGAGCACGGGCTGGTGCTGGTTAGCGGTCCGGCGGCGTCGGGGCGCACCACCACCGCCGCCGGCATCCTCGACCACATCAACACCCACCGGGCCCGCCACATCGTCACCCTGGAGGACCCCATCGAGGTGCTCCACACCGACAAGGAGTCCTTCGTCAGCCAGCGCGAGATCGGGACCGACGCCGCCGACCTGCTCACCACGCTGCGCCGGGTCGGGCGCCAGGACGCCGATGTCATCTTCGTCAGCCAGATCGACGATCCCTCGACCGCAGCGGCGGTGGTCGCCGAGGCCGCGTCCGGGCGCCTCGTCGTGTCGACCATGACCACCCTGAGCGCCACCGAGACGGTCACCCGCCTGCTCGACCTCTCCCCGCCCCACCAGCAGCGCCAGGCCCGGCACGCCCTGGCGTCGGTCCTGCGGGGCGTCGTGGCCCAGCGCCTGCTGGAGCGGGCCGACGGCGGCGGCCGGGTCCCGGCGGTGGAGGTGCTGGTGGGCACGCCCAAGGTGGCCGAGGCCATCACCTCCGGCGAGGAGGCGACGTTGCTCCCCCAGCTCATCCAGGACGGCGAGTACCACGGGATGCAGAGCTTCGACCAGGCCCTGTTCCGGCTCTACAAGGAGAACCTCATCGGGGTCCGCGACGCCCTCTCCGCCGCCTGTCGCCCCGAGGACCTCCGCATCTCCCTCCAACACGCAGGCCTGGCCAGCTGAACATCGATCGGTTGCGCTGCGCAGCCGCCAGGCGGAGCAGCCGGGGAGGTGAGAGCCGGATCCGCGGAGCGGGGCCCGCCGGAGGCGGGCCAGACTGACAAGGTGATCCCGCCGCGGCTGCAGCCGGTGCTCGACCAGGTCCGGCCCTTGGCCGATGCCTTCGACGCCGCCGGTCATCGGCTGTACCTGGTGGGGGGGATCGTCCGCGACCAACTGCTGGGGCGGCCCCTGGCGGGCGGCGACATCGACCTCACGACCGACGCCCGTCCCGAGCAGATCGCGGCGTTGGTGGGGCCCCTCGCCGAGTCGGTGTGGACCCAGGGCGCCCGGTTCGGCACCATCGGCGCCCGGGTGGGGGGGAGCGACTTCGAGATCACCACCCACCGGGCCGAGGCCTACCGGCCCGACTCCCGCAAGCCCGACGTCGTCTTCGCCGACGCCGTCGAGGCCGACCTGTCCAGGCGCGACTTCACCGTCAACGCCATGGCCCTCACCCTCCCCGAGCCGGTGCTGGTCGACCCCTTCGAGGGGGCCGCCGATCTGGCCGCCGGGCGGCTACGCACGCCGCTCGCCCCTGAGGAGTCCTTCACCGACGACCCGCTGCGCATGTTGCGAGCGGCCCGCTTCCTCGCCGGCTACGGCCTGGTGCCCGACGACGACGTGGTCGGCGCGGTCATCGAGCACGCCCACCGCCTCAGCATCGTGTCGGCCGAGCGGATCCGCGACGAGCTCGACAAGCTCATCGTCGTGGAGGATCCGGCCCCCGGCCTGTGGTTCCTCGTCGACACCGGGCTGGCCGAGCAGTTCCTGCCCGAGCTGCCGGCCATGCGCCTGGAGCAGGACCCGATCCACCACCACAAGGACGTCCTCGCCCACACCATCGCGGTGGTGGGCAAGGTCGCCGCCACCCGCGACGGTGCGCCCAACAAGGCCGTCCGCCTGGCCGCCCTCTTCCACGACGTCGGCAAGCCCAAGACCCGCTCCTACACCAGGGGGTCAGGGGTCAGCTTCCACCACCACGAGGTGGTGGGCGCCCGCATGACCCGGGACCGGATGCAGGCGCTGCGCTACCCGAACGAGGACATCGACACCGTCACCCGCCTGGTGTTCCTGCACCTGCGGTTCCACACCTACCGCCTCGGCTGGACCGACAGCGCGGTCCGCCGCTACGTCCGCGACGCCGGCCCGCTGCTCGACGAGCTCAACGAGCTCACCCGCTGCGACTGCACCACCCGCAACGAGAAGAAGGCCCGCACCCTCGCCCGGCGCATGGACGAGCTGGTCGAACGCATCGCGCAGCTGAACGAGCGCGAGGAGCTGGCCGCCATCCGCCCCGACCTCGACGGCCGGGCCGTCATGGAGCGCCTCGGGCTCGACCCCGGCCCCGACGTGGGCCGGGCCCTCGCCTTCCTCCTGGAGCTGCGCCTGGAGGAGGGCCCGCTCGGCGCCGAGGAAGCCGGTCGTCGCCTCGACGCCTGGTGGGCCGAGCAGAGCGCGGGCCGGCCGGGAGGCTGACCGCGGGCTCGGGTCGGTCAGATGCCCTGCTTGCGGGCCCGGAAGACGACGGTGGCCGGGACCGCGGCCATGAGGTCGGCCCACTGGGGGCCGCGGGGGCCGTCCGAGCCGGCCGCGGGCTCCACGATGGCGTCGACCCGGAAGTTGGCCCGGGTGAGGCTGGTGAAGGTGTCGGCGATGGTGCGGGGATGGTCGACCACCTCTTGCTCGCCGCGATGCCAGGTGTGGGGGGTGCGGTCCGAGTAACGACGCCGCAGCCGTAGCGGGTCCTTGGCGGTGGGGTCGAACATGGTGAACGCCGGGTGGGGCAGGGAGAACACCAGCGGGCACTCCGGCTTCAGCACGCGGTGGACCTGGCGGAACACCCGGTCGAGGTCGGCGACCTCGGTGAGGGCGAAGGCGCTGAAGGCCATGTCGATGGCGTCGGCCCGGATGAAGGCCAGGTCGGCCGGGTTGGCCTGCTCCAGCTCGATGGCGTCGGCCCGGATGAAGGCCAGGTCGGCCGGGTTGGCCTGCTCCAGCTCGATGCGCACCTCGGCCTGCTCGGCGGCCTGGCGGGCGGCGTCAAGCTGGCCGGCCGAGGGGTCGACCGCGATCACCTTGGCCCCCTGGCGGGCGAAGGCCACCGCCGCCCGGCCGGCGCCACAGCCCAGGTCGAGGACCCGTTTGCCCTCGAGGGTGCCGAGCAGGCGCAGCGTCGCCTCCGAGGGCGTGTCGGGGCCGTAGACGGCCACGTCGTCGGGCAGGTCGGCTCCTGAGGGAGCAGCGGTGGAGAAGCGGTGCCAACCCGAAGGGGCGGCGACCACCGGCGGCAGGGCGGACCCCTCCGGTTCCAACATGGCACGTAGTCTGCCGCAGCCCCACCCTGGCGACGCTGCGCAGTCCGCCAGGCGGGGCAGCGCTCCGGCTGACGCGCGGATGGCGAAGCCGCTCCGGAGGAGGCGAAGCCGGAGGAGGAGCCAAGGAGAACAGCCATGCGGGTGGTCACGTTCAACATCTGCCACGGCACCCGGGGACGGGGCACGGCGGTCGACCACGACGCCCTGGTGGCGGCGTGCGTCGGGTTCGACGCCGACGTGCTGGCCCTCCAGGAGGTCGACCGGGGGGTGGCCCGCTCGGGGAGGATCGACCAGGTCGCCCTGGTAGCCGACGCCTGCGCCATGGCTTACGCGTTCGTTGCCGCTCGCCCGCTCGGCGGCGGCGAGTTCGGCAACGCCCTGCTGGTGCGGGGCGAGGTGGCCGACGTGGAGCAGGTCGGCTTCCGAGGCCGCTGGCGCTGGGGCCGGCGCGACCGCCGGGCGGCGTTGCTGGCGACGGCCTCGGTGGAAGGCGACCGGCTGGCCGTGGCCGTGGCCCATCTGTCCCTGTCCGTGCTCGACAACGTTCCCCAGGAGCGGGCGGTGATCGAGCGCCTGGCGCGCCGGACCGGACCCCACCTGCTCCTGGGAGACCTGAACCGCCGCACCGCCTGGGTGCGGCCCGAGGTGGAACGAGCCGGCTTGGCGCTGGTCGACGACGACGCGCCCACCGCGCCGAGGACCCGGCCCCGGTACCGCATCGACCACGTCGCCGCCTCCGGGTTCGATGTCACCGGCGTGGAGGTGGTCGACCCCGGGGTGAGCGACCACCGCGCCCTCGTGGTCGAGCTCGCCCCGGTCACCCCGGTCGCCCCGGGCGCTCCGGTCGCGTAGCCGGGCGCCCCCCACTAGCCTTCGTCGCCGTGCCCTTCCGGCCCGACGCCATCCGCGGGGCCGGGGCCGGCGGCCCCGGCGAGATCGACTATCGCCTGGCCCGCCAGGCGGTCATCTCCGAGCACCGCAAGGGCCGCCTCGCCCGCCACGACGTCTGCGACGCCCACCCCGAGCTGCTCCGGGCGGCCCGGCAGGTGGGAGAGCCCACCTCGCAGCGCTGCCCGATCTGCGAGGACGACCAGGTCGTGCTCGTCACCTACGTGTTCGGGCCCCGCCTGCCGGCCCACGGGCGTTGCGTCACCACCAAGGCCGAGCTCCGGGCCTTGGCCAAGCGGTCGGGCACCTTCGCGTGCTACGTGGTCGAGGTGTGCCCGAGCTGCGCCTGGAACCACCTGGCCCGCACGTTCCTGTTGAACCCCGCCGGTCGCCCCTCCGCCGCCGCCCGCTGAGCCCCTACACCTTTTCCATCGTCCTGCCGCAACAGCACGTGGGGTCGTGGGTGCCCTGGCAGTCAGCGGGGGCGGGCTTGGTTACCGTCAGCTCGCAGCCGCACGACTCGTCGGTGCAGCGGTAGACCTCGCCTTGCTCGAACGCCATGTCCTATGCCTTTCGTGGGTGAGTGGTGCCGGGACCGACGGTAGAACGTTGACCCGACGTCAACGTCAAGGGAGGGCCGATGGCGAGGCACACGATCGGGGAAGCAGCCAAGGCGGCCGGCGTCACACCCCGCGCCGTCAGGCTCTACGAGTCGAGGGGCCTCATCTCCTCTCCCGACCGCACCCGGAGCGGCTATCGGCTGTTCACCGACAGCGAGATCGAGGTCCTCACCTTCATCAGGCGAGGCCGCAACCTCGGCCTCAGCCTCGCCGCCATCGGCGAGCTCATCACGATCTCGGACGACGGCGCCCCGTGCTGCGAGCGCGCCCGGGCCTTGCTCGATCAACGCATCAGCGAGATCGACACGGCCATCGCCGACCTCCTGAGCCTGCGGGCCACCATCGCCCGTGCCCAGCAGGTCACCGAAGACCAGGCGGCCGGCACGCGCTGCGTCCTCATCGAAAGCGCCGCGGGACCCCAGGGAGCTGACGAAGGGACCGACGAGGTTGGTTGGTAGCCTGGCGGGCCTGCCCGCTCCCCGGCCCGGCCCGCGCGGGAAAGGTGCCATGCGACGACGCCGAGCCACCCCGGCCCACAACCTGAAGCGCACCCGCTCGGGCGCCGTCAAGAAGCGATCGGTCTTCTGGCGGTGGCGACGCTGGCTGTTCCTCGCCGGCCTGCTCACCGTGGCCGGGCTGGCGGGGGCCGGTCTCGTGCTCTCGCGCCTGGAGCTGCCAGGGCCACCGCCCGTCGAGGACCAGACCAGCTTCGTGTGCGACGCGTCGGTGGCGCGCGGCCAGTGCAACGAGGCCAACGCCATGGCCGAGCTGCACGGCGAGCAGGACCGCGTCTACGTGAAGCTCGACCGCGTGCCCAAGGTGATGCGCGACGCGGTGCTGGCGGCCGAGGACCGGGACTTCTTCGAGCACGGCGGCGTCGACCCCGTCGGCATCGCCCGGGCGGCCTTCGCCGATATCCGCTCCCAGGGCTCGCGCCAAGGTGGTTCCACCATCACCCAGCAGTACGTGAAGCACGTTTACCTCACCCGGGAGCGCACCCTGAACCGCAAGGTGAAGGAAGCGGTGATGGCCATGAAGTTCGAGCAGGAGTACTCCAAGACCGAGATCCTCGAGCGCTACCTCAACACGGTGTACTTCGGCCGGGGGGCCTACGGCGTGCAGGCGGCGGCGCGCACCTACTTCGGCCACGACGTCGAGCAGCTCAGCCTGCCCGAGTCGGCCCTGCTGGCCGGGCTCATCCGCTCTCCCCAGACCGCCGAGCCCTACCGCGAGCCGGCCGAGGCCCGCCGCCGGCGTCGCACCGTCCTGGCCGGCATGCGCGAGGAGGGCAAGATCGGCTCCGCCGCCTACGCCATGGCGAACGCCTGGCCCCTCGACTTCGCCCACGGGCTCCTGCCGTTCGTCGGGTCCCAGAACGTCGACGTGCGCCGGGGCGGCAACCCCAAGGCCGCCGACTACGCCGCCACCCAGTACTTCGTGGAGTACGTCCGCAAGGAGCTGGTGCGCCAGGGCTACGGCGACGACGCCCTCTACAGCGGCGGGCTCCGCATCTACACCACCCTCGACCTGGGCATGCAGAAGGCGGCCTACAACGCCGTCACCTCCACCCTGAACCAGCCCGGCGACCCGGCCGGCTCGATCGTGGCCATCGACGACCAGGGCCAGGTCAAGGCCATGATGGGCGGCACCGACTTCAACGTCAGCAAGGTGAACCTGGCCACCGGCACCCGCGGTGGGGGCACCGGCCGCCAGCCGGGCTCCACGTTCAAGACCTTCGCCCTGGCCGAGGCGGTGCGGGCCGGTTACTCGATCGAATCGATCCTGCGGGCCCCCGAGAACCTCGTGATCCCCGACGCCAACGCCGGGGAGGACTGGGAGGTCCGGGGCGGTTGCTGCGGCGGGCGCACCACCCTGCTGGAGGCCACCCAGGAGTCGGTGAACACCGTCTACGCGCAGCTCATGGTCAAGCTCGGGGCGCCGAGCGTCATCAAGACCGCCAACGAGCTCGGGGTCAGCGCCGAGCTGCCGCCGGTGCCCTCGATCGTGCTCGGCTCCGGTGAGGTGTCGGTGCTCGACATGGCCGCCGGCTACTCCACCTTCGCCAACCGGGGCACCCGGATCACCCCCCGGGTGGTGCTGCGGGTCGAGCGGGCCGACGGCACCCTCGTGGAGGACTTCCCCGCCTCGCGGGCCCAGGTGCTCTCCACCGGCCAGGCGGCCAAGGTCACCTACTGCCTCCAGCAGGTGGTGAAGGAGGGAACCGGCCAGGCCGCCCAGATCGGCCGTGACCAGGCCGGCAAGACGGGCACCACCCAGAACAACAAGGACGCCTGGTTCGTCGGCTACACGCCCCGCCTGACGGCCGCCGCCTGGATGGGCTACCCCGGCGACAGCAAAGGTGTGCCCGAGATGTCCAGCGTCCACGGCCTCACCGTGAGCGGCGGGAACCTGCCGGCCGAGATGTGGCGACGCTTCATGGTGGCGGCCACCGCCGGCACCGACACCGGCACGTTCGAGCCCCCACCGGCGGACCTGCTCGAGGGCCAGCCGCTGGACGCGGAGCTGTCCATCCGCCGCCCCGTCCGCCCCGACACGTCGGCGGGCTCGGACGGCTCCGATGGCTCCGATGGCTCCGGTGACGGTGACGGTGACGGCGGTTCCGAGCGGCCGAGCCGGCGGCGCACGTCGACCACCGAGCCACCGGTGACCGACCCGCCGGCCACGCTGCCGCCGCCGACCCAGCCGCCGACCACCGCGCCCGCGCCCACCCCCGCCGCCCCTCCGACCACCAGGGCGCCCACCACCGCTCCGCCCACCACCGCTCCGCCCACCACCGCTCCGCCCACCACCGCTCCGCCCACCAC
>JAUJNP010000018.1:9919-18813 GCA_030448105.1 Acidimicrobiales bacterium
CGCCCACCACCGCTCCGCCCACCACCGCTCCGCCCACCACCGCTCCGCCCACCACCGCACCTCCCACTACCGCACCTCCCACCACCGCACCATTGCCGGGGGGCGGTGGAGGAGGGGCCGGCAAGGGGGCCAGGCCCTAGGACGTGCGCGGAAAGGTCGAGTCGTCGTCGAGGGAAGCGGTGCGGCTGCGCCGCACTGGGCGCCGTGCTGACTGGTCGCCTCGCCTATCGGCTCGGCTCCTGGGACGTTTCGTGGGGGTAGTGGGTCCGGCAGGGGAAGCACCAGCGCTCGACCTCGTCCACCCGGTCGAGGCGGCCGGGGGTGTCCCATGCCTCGGGGGTGACGTAGTGGCGGTGTACCGCCACCAGGTCGTCGCGGTCATCGCCGCAGCTGTCACAGCTCCCCTGCTCCACCCCCGGCACCCTACCGAGGTGGACGTGCCGGCGGGGGTGCTGGCGGGTACCCTGAGGCCGACCGCTGGCAGCCAAGGGGCGCTGGACGGGATGGAGGCCATGCCATGAGCTCGACCGATGCGCGCACATCCGTCACCGCTCCCGCGGTCCGAGCCCGGAAGGTGGCGAGCGGGGCCGAACCGCTGGTGATGCTCACCGCCTACGACGCCCCCGGTGCCCGCATCGCCGACGACGCCGGGGTCGACCTCATCCTGGTCGGCGACTCGGTGGCGATGGTGGTGCTGGGCTACGACGACACCTTGTCGGTCTCAGTGGCCGACATCGCCCACCACGTGGGCGCGGTGGCCCGGGCCAAGCCCCGCCCCCTGATCGTCGCCGACCTGCCCTGGATGAGCTACCACACCTCGGTGGACGAGGCCGTGAACAACGCCGCCACCCTCGTGCGGGCCGGGGCCCAGGCGGTGAAGCTGGAGGGTGGTCGCAAGCGGCTCCGAGTGGTGGAGGCCATCGTCGACGCCGAGATCCCGGTGATGGGCCACCTCGGCCTGACCCCCCAGTCGATGCACGCCATGGGCGGGTTCAAGGTGCAGGGGCGCACCTCCGAGGCGGCGTTGGCGCTGGTGGCCGACGCCAAGGCCCTCGCCCACTCGGGGTGCTTCGCCATCGTCCTGGAGGGCGTGCCCGACGCCGTGGCCCGGATGGTCACTGCCGCGGTGGACGTGCCGACCATCGGCATCGGTGCCGGCCCCCACTGCGACGGCCAGGTGCTGGTGTTCCACGACGTCCTCGGGCTGGAGGACCGGGTCGCCCCCAAGTTCGTGCGCCGCTACGCCGACCTGAAGGCCGACGCCGTGGATGCGGTGGCCCGCTACGCCGACGACGTGCGCGGCGGTCACTTCCCGGCCGACGGCGAGAGCTACCACTTGGCGGCCGGCGTGGCCGAGACCCTGGGGCTCTACGGCGGTCCGGTGCGCCGGTGAAAGCCGGCGAGGAGGAGGAGCCCCGCGACCGGGTGCACCGCGGGGCGGTGGCCGCCGTCGTGGCCGGGCTGGTGCTCGTGCTGGCCGCCGGGGCGGTGGCCGTCGCCCGTGCCGGCGACGATGAAGAAGGTCCCGGCGGCCACGGTGGACCCCCGACCACGGGCCGCCCGGGCACCTCGTCGGTGGTCACCGCTCCCGACGAGGGGGCGCTGCCCCCGGTGCGCGGGCCGTTCGCCAGGGGCCGCACCCCGCTGCGGGGCTTCGGGGAGGTGGCCGTGCGGGTGGTGGCCGTCGACGGCCAGGGCCGACTGCTCTGCATGCTCGTGGCCGACACCGTCGAGCAGCGCCGGCGGGGCCTCATGGAGGTGACCGACCGAAGCCTCGGCGGCTACGACGGCATGCTGTTCCGCTTCCCCGAGGACCGCACCGGGGGCTTCTGGATGCGCAACACGCCGATGCCCCTGTCGATCGCCTACCTCGACGGCGAGGGCGCCATCGTGTCCCAGGCCGACATGGCCCCGTGCCGGGACAGCCCCAGCTGTCCCGGTTATCCGGCCGCCGGCCCCTTCCGCAGCGCGGTGGAGGTGCCAAAGGGCCGCCTCGACGATCTTGGCATCGTGCCCGGCGCCCGGGTGGAGCCCACCGGCCCCTGTCGCCCGGCGACCGGCTGAGGAGCCGAGCCGAAAGGCAAGGCGACCGGCGCGCACCGCCGGGACTGTCGTACCCCCTGGGCAGGATGTGGTGGATGCGTAGCCCCGCCAGCCCGTCCACTACGGTTGCCCGGTCGTTCGACACCCTGCTCCGCACCGTGCGGGGCCCCGGCCCAGCCGGGTCCAGAGGGAGGTGAGCTCGCCATGCGAGCCTATGAGCTGATGGTCATCTTCGACGGTGACCTCGATGAGTCCACCGTGGCCGGGGTGATCAACCGGGTCACGGCCGAGGTGGAGTCCGGCGGTGGGGGCATCGCCAGCACCGACAAGTGGGGCAAGCGTAGGTTCGCCTACGAGATCAACCACAAGCACGAGGGCTTCTACGTGGTCTTCGAGCTGCTGGCCGAGCCGGGCGCCCTCGATCACCTCGAGCGCACCCTTCGTCTCGCGGACGAGGTCGTCCGCCACAAGCTGATCCGCCTGCCCGACCACGAGGCCGCCCGCCGCGGGCTGTCCACCGAGCAGGCCACCCCGGCCGAGGCCGGATAGAGGTACGAGGAGCACCGATGGCAGACAACATCGTCACCCTGGTCGGCAACGTCACGCGCGACCCCGAACTGCGGTTCACCCCTTCCGGCCAGGCCGTGGCCAGCTTCGGCCTGGCCGTCAACCGGCGCTGGCAGAACCGCCAGAACAACGAGTGGGAGGAGCAGACGTCCTTCTTCGACGTGAAGTGCTGGGCCCAGATGGCCGAGAACGTGAGCGAGTCGCTCGGCCGCGGCTCCCGCGTGGTCGTCTCGGGTCGCTTGGAGCAGCGGTCCTGGGAGACCGAGCAGGGCGACAAGCGCTCCAAGGTCGAGGTCGTGGCCGACGAGGTGGCCCCCAGCCTGCGCTGGGCCACCGTGGCCATCACCAAGAACGAGCGCCGTGAAGGCGGCGGCCAGAGCGGTGGGGGCCAGGGCGGCGGCGGCAACCGGCCGGCGGCAAACGAGGCATCCGCTGGCTACAGCGAGGAAGAGGAGCCCTTCTGATGGCGCCGAAGCCCAAGCGGGGCAAGAACAAGGACAACGCGCGCCGCAGCAAGAAGAAGATCAGCATCCTCACCCAGGAGCGGGTGGACTACGTCGACTACAAGGACGTCAACCTGCTCCGCCGGTTCATGTCCGATCGGGCCAAGATCCGGGCCCGGCGGGTGACCGGCAACGACGCCCAGCAGCAGTCCACCATCGCCATGGCCATCAAGAACGCGCGGGAGATGGCCTTGCTGCCGTATGCCAACCGCGTCACCCAGCAGCGCGGGGGCCGCGGCGACCGGGGTGAGCGTGGCGACCGGCCCGGCCTGCGGGCCGACGGGCCGCCGCCTCGGCCGACAGCGCCGCCGCCCAGCCGCGGCGACGAGGCGACGGGCGACGAGCTCGACGTCGATGTCGACGGTGGCGCCCCCGAGGAGGTCGAGGTCTGATGCGGGTCATCCTGCGGGCCGACGTCGACGATGTCGGCCACAAGGGCGACGTGGTCGAGGTGGCCGACGGGTTCGCCCGCAACTACCTGCTCCCCAAGGGGTGGGCCATGCGGGCCAGCGCCGGCGCCGAGGCCCAGGCTCAGGCCATGCGCCGCTCGCGGCAGATCAAGGACGCCGCCGATCGCGGCGCGGCCGAGGAGATCGCCACCCGCCTCGTCCCGGCCACCATCACGGTGTCGGCCCGGGTCGGCACCGAGGGGCGGTTGTTCGGCTCGGTCGGATCGTCAGAGATCGCCGACGCCATCGCCACCCAGACCGGTATCGAGCTCGACCGTCGCCGGTTGCAGCTCTCCGAGCCCATCAAGTCGGCCGGCACCCACCTGGTGCCGGTGAAGCTCCACCCCGAGGTGGAGTTCCCCGTCACCGTCGAGGTCGTCGGCGGGTGAGCCGAGCCGGCGCCCCCGCCGGCTCCCCAACCTTTCTCACCCCCGCGGCCGCCCTGCGCGCCGCGGGCTCGCGCCCCTCCACAGGGAGAGGTGGTTGTCCACATCAGATCCACACCCTTGCCCATCTTCCTCCTCACAGGGGGCATCGGCCATGGTGGGTCCCTCATGGTTGAGACGACAGCCTTCAGTGATGCGCGACCGGCGCGCCCCACCGGCAGCCGGGTCCCGCCCCACAACCTCGACGCCGAAGAGGCTCTGCTCGGGGCCATGCTCCTGTCCAGAGACGCGGTCGCCGCCGCCAGCGAGGCGCTGCACGGCGGGGATGTGTTCTACCGGCCGGCCCACGCCCACATCTTCGAGACCATCACCGTCCTCACGGCCCGGGGGCAGGCCGTCGACCCCATCACCGTGGCCGACGAGCTGCGCCGCCGCGACCTCCTGGAGGCGGTCGGTGGCCCGGCCACCCTGGTCAGCCTGCAGGCCAACGCACCGGGCACCGCCAACGCCGCCCACTACGCCCGCATCGTGCGCGACCACGCCCTCCTTCGTCGCCTCATCGGTGCCGCCGGCAACATCGCCGAGCGGGCCTACGGCCTGCCCGACGACGTCCGCAAGGCCGTCGACGAGGCCGAGTCGCTCGTGTTCGACATCGCCCGTCACGAGGGCGAGGGCTCCACCGCCCCGATCAAGGACCTGTTGAGCGACACCCTGGAGCGCCTGGAGGAGCTCTACGAGCGGGGCACCGAGATCACCGGCACGCCCACCGGCTACGTCGACCTCGACGCCATGACCTCGGGCCTGCAGCCCGGCGCCCTCATCGTGGTCGGCGCCCGCCCGGCCATGGGCAAGACCTCCTTCGCCCTGGGCATGGCCACCAACGCCGCCATGCGGGCCAACCGCCCCACCCTCGTGTTCTCCCTCGAGATGAGCAAGGTCGAGTTGAGCCAGCGCATCCTCTGCGCCGAGGCCAGGGTCGACTCCAAGAAGGTCCGCACCGGCAAGCTCAGCCAGGACGACTGGGGGGCCATCTCCAACGCCATCGGCCGCCTGGCCGAGGCGCCGGTGTGGATCGACGACAACCCCAACGTCAACGTGATGGAGATCCGCTCCAAGGCCCGCCGCCTGCGCAGCGAGGTGGGCGACCTCGGCATGGTGGTGGTCGACTACATCCAGCTCATGACCGGCCGCAACAACGCCGAGAGCCGCCAGGTGGAGGTGTCCGAGATCAGCCGGGGCCTCAAGTTGCTGGCCCGCGAGCTGGAGTGCCCGGTGGTGGCCTTGGCCCAGCTCAACCGGGGGCTCGAGCAGCGGGCCGACAAGCGGCCGATGCTGTCGGACCTGCGCGAGTCGGGCGCCCTCGAGCAGGACGCCGACGTGGTGATGTTCATCTACCGCGACGAGGTCTACGACCCCAAGCAGGAGAACGCCGGCCTGGCCGAGATCCTGGTGGCCAAGCACCGCAACGGTCCCACCGGCGTGGCCCACCTGTCCTTCCTCGCCCACATCACCCGCTTCGAGAACATGGCCCGCGACCTGTAGACGCGGGTCGCTGCGCAGCCGCCAGGCGGAGCAGCACGAGCGGTGAGCGCCGGATGGGCGAAGCCCGGGCGAGCAGGGCGCCGACGGCAGGTTCGTCATAGGGTTTTCCGGCCATGGCGGGCCCTGCCGATCGATGGAGCGGATCGATGCCGGATTCCTACGATCGGTGGCTGGGACCGGTCCTGTTCCGGCCCTTCGCCGTCGACCTGGCCCAGCGGGTCGCCGCTCTCGGTCCCACTCGAGTCCTGGAGCTGGCCGCCGGCACAGGCGTGCTCACCGAGGAGCTGCTCGAGGCTCTGCCCGGTGCCGCGGTGACAGGACTGCACGATTCCTAGCGGCGGCCGCCCCAGGCCCGCCCGGTGAGCAGCTCGAACTGGGCGATGCAATCGCTGCACACCGGGAAGCGCTCAGGGTCGGCCGAGGGTGTCCAGACCTTGCCGCAGAGGGCCGTCACCGGGCTCCCGGTGACGACTGCCTCGGTGACCTTCTCCTTGGGGAACACGATGTGGGCCAAGCGCTCGTGGTCGCCCTCGGCCACGTCGAGCCTGGGCGACGACGGTGCGGTGCGGACCTCGGACACGGCGGCCGCCTCACTCCACCGGCTCGGCGGGCACGGTGAACGGCCCGAAGGTGAACGCCGCGAACCACCGCGCCGGGTCGTCGCTCCAGTCGAGGGCGGCGATCTGGTCGATGGTGCGCCGACCGGAGAAGGAGCGGAGGAGGTCGAACGCCGACGCCGTCACCGTCACCGCCGGCTCTCCCTCGCCGAGGACCCACTCCTCGGCGCGGCAGCACACCCGCACGGCCGGGAGGTCGCCCTGTCCGAACGAGGCGTTCATCCCCTCCACCAGGAAGCCCAGCCCTACGTCGACGGCCACGTCGTCGCGGGCCCCGGGACGCCTTAGGGCTCCCCGCAAGTCGTGCTCGTGGGTGACCTCGTCGAACACGAGCTGGGGGAGCGCACCCCCGGGGCCGAACAGGGCCTCCACCCGGGGACCGACGTCGTCCCACTCCTCGATGACCTCGGCGAGGGGCCGCTCCGCCCGGCGTTCCACCTGGGCCTGGGTCCACGGGTCCGTGGCGACGCCGTCGAGGTTGCCGGTCAGGATGTCGTCGCACACGCCGGTCAGGTGGGCCACCACGTCGCGCACCCTCCACGACGGGCACGCCGGCACGATCGTGTCCCCGGCGCCGTCAGCCTCGGTCACCAGGCCACGGATCCGCAGGCGGGTGTCGCGGTACACCGCGGTCGTGTCGATGCCTTCGTCCATGCCTGCCTTTCTACCGGGTGAGGCGCGGGGCTCCGACTTCGGCCGGCGCCGCCCGGTTGCCTACCGTGCAGCGGTGCCGTCGCCCCGATCACTGCTGGCGGGGACGGCGGCGGTGGCGGCCGGTGTGGGCGTGGGCGCGGCCATCGGAACGGCGCGGCCCGGTCGGAACGGGGCCCGGGGCGCTCGCACGGCGCGCCTGGCCGGCGTCGGGGCCCGGGCCGGGAGTGGCTACGCCGTGCACCGGGCCCGGCGGGTGTTCGCCGCCGCCGAGCGGCGCAACGCCCTCGACGCCGACTTCCAGCTGCGCACCGCCGAGCAGGTGGTCGAGACGCTGGGCCACATGAAGGGCGCGGTGATGAAGCTGGGCCAGATGGCCAGCTACGTCGACCAGGGCCTGCCCGAGCAGGTCCGCACCGCCTTCGCCCAGCTCCAGCAGGACGCCCCGCCGATGAGCCCGGAGCTGGTGGCGTCCACGGTAACGGCCGAGCTGGGCGCTCCGCCCGCCGAGCTGTTCGCCGAGTGGGACCCGGTGCCCATCGCCGCCGCGTCGATCGGGCAGGTGCACCGGGCCATCACCGCCGAGGGGGAGGCGGTGGCGGTCAAGGTGCAGTACCCGGGGATCGACGAAGCGATCCGCGGCGACCTCGACAACGCCGGGGTCCTGTTCTCGGCCATGCACCTGCTCTTCCCCGGCCTCGACGCCGGCCCCCTCGTGGCCGAGCTGCGCGCCCGCCTCCTGGAAGAGCTCGACTACCGCCTCGAGGCCGACAACCAGCGCCTGTTCGGCGACTTCCTCGACGGCCACCCGTTCCTGCACGTCCCCGCCGTCGTCGACCGCTACTGCACGGGGCGGGTGCTCACCACCGAGCTGGCCGTCGGGGCCCGCTTCGAAGAGGTGACGGGCTGGAGCCAGGCCGAGCGCGACCGGGCCGGGGAGGCCATCTTCCGGTTCGTGTTCCGCAGCCTCTACCGCCTGCGGGCGTTCAACGGCGACCCCCACCCGGGGAACTATCTGTTCTCCCCGGGCGGGCAGGTCACGTTCCTCGACTTCGGGCTGGTGAAGCGGTTCACCCCCGCTGAGACCCGCACGTTCAGCGCCATGATCCAGGCCATGGTGATCCACCGCGACACCGCCGCGTTCCGCCGCATCGTGGAGGAGGTGGGACTGCTCGCCCCCGGCCAGCCCTTCTCCGACCAGCGCATCGAGGACTACTTCGGGCACTACTACGAGTTCGTGTTCGACGACGAGCCTCGCACCATGACCAAGGAGTACGCCACCGAGAGCGTGCGGCGGATCTTCGACGCCAACGGCCCCTACGCCGACGTCTTGAAGGCGGCGAACCTGCCGCCGAGCTTCGCCATCATCCAGCGCATCAACCTCGGGCTCTACGCCATCCTCGGCCAGCTCGAAGCCACCGCCAACTGGCGGCGCATCGCCGAGGAGCTGTGGCCCTTCACCGACGGCCCCGCCAGCACGCCGATGGGCGAGCAGGAGGCGGCCTGGCTGGCGGGCCGACCGCCGGCCGGCTCGGTCAGGCCTTCCGCCTCAGCACCAGCTTGAACTCGAAGGTGCCGGTGTCGGCCACGCTGGCGACCGGGCCGATCACCGGCGGGGTCATCTCGTAGTCGGCCAGCTTCACCGGCACCGGCTCTGCGGTGGCGATCTCGATGCGAGCCTCGTCCTGATCGACGGCCTGGGCCTCGACGGGGATGGTGACCTGCCGGGTGACGCCGTGCACGGTCAGGTCGCCGGTGGCTTCCGCCGAAACCTGGCGGCCGGGTTCGGGCACCGACCCGAGGTCGATCGGCTCGGTCAGGGTGAAGGTGGCCTCGGGGAAGCGGTTGGTCTCCAGCCCAGCCCCCTCCATGGCGGCCTTGCGGTTGGCGACGTCGAGGCCCGGCGGCGAGTCCGTGTACTCGAGGCTGGCCAGGTCGACGGTGAAGGACCCCTTCGTGACCTCGGTGCCGGCGATGGTGATCGACCCCTCCACCTCCGAGGTGCGCCCCACCGCGGTGTTCTCGGCGGCGCCGGCCACGAACCGCTCGGTGATGCGCAGCCCGGCCACGGGAGCCACGTCCGAGCTCGTGGCCACCGACCAGGTGCCGTCGGCGGCGAAGGTGCCGCCGGTCTGG
>JAUJNP010000018.1:18913-51166 GCA_030448105.1 Acidimicrobiales bacterium
CTACCACCACTTCCCGGCGGGCAAGGCACAACTCGGCACCGAGGCGATCACGTTCGCGGCCGAGTTCATCGACAACGGCATCGCCCGGGCGTTCGACGTCGACGAACTCATCGACGGGTTCGAGCGGATGTGGAGGTGGTGGATCCGGTACGTCGAGGGCACCGGGTTCCAGTCGGGTTGTCCCGTGGTGGGCGTGGCCGCCGAGTCGCATCCGGAAGCGCCGGAGCTGGGCGCGGCGGCGGCCGCCGCCTTCGAAAGGTGGCAGTCGACGCTGGCCCGCCGCTTGCACGACGGCGGTTACACCGGACCGGAGGAGGCCGAGGACATGGCGGGCCTCATCATCGCCGCCCTGGAAGGGGCAACGGTGATGGCCCGGGCGGCCGGCGATCGAGAGCCTCTCGTGCGAGCCGGCCGCCAGATCGCCCGCGCCCTCCGTGGGGGACCGACGCCGGTCACATCGGGCGGCGGGGCTCGGGGCGCGCCGCCGACCGGCGATCCAGCCAGCGGCCCCACCAGGTGAGCAGGCCCAGGTTGAGGATCGGGCCGCCCACCACCACCACGTAGACCAGAACGCCGTCTGGGGCGGCGAACATGAGCGGCGTCCACGGGAACGACAGGGCCACCAAGGCCAGGCCGGCGCCGATGTTGGCGTCGCTCTGGCCCTGGTGCTGAGCCACCGAGAGGCCGAGGTAGCCGCCGCACACGGCCAGGTAGGCGAGGTAGCCGCCGACGAGGGCGACGGTGGCGGTGCGCCGGCCCTTCATCGCCGCGCTCCCCGGCCGGGCAGCTCGAACCGGGCGAAGAGCGCCACCAGGCCGGCCAGCACCACCCCCGGCGCCACCAGCCAGAGCGGGCGCTGGAGCCACCAACCGACGGTGGGCTCGGCGGCCAGCTCGAAGCCGGCGGCCCGGTAGGCGCCGATGGCGGCCACCAGGGCGGTCATGTGCCAGGTGAACAACGTCATGGCCACCGCGTTGACCGACACCACCCCCTTCCAGACCCGGCGGCGGGCCAGCCACCGCTGGGCGGCCGGCCGCACCAGCATGGCCCCCGCCACCTGGAAGGTGGCGAGGGCGGCGATGCAGGCGGTGGTGGGGAACATGTTGCTGACCGCCTCGCCCCGCACCGCCACCATCGAACGGGGGTACACGCCCAGGTTCGTGAGGACCACCAGGGCCACCAGTCCACCGAGGGCCATGGCCCAGAGGGCGCGGCGCGGCCACCGCGCGAACGTGCCGTCCCGCCAGAAGTAGCCGAGCTGGTGAGCGAAGATCCACACCAGGGCGGCGTTGAGCAGGCCGAGGGGTTCGAGGTCGAAGCGGAACCGGCCGAGGTCGGCGAGGACGATGGCGGCGCCGAGGGCGACGAGGGTGAGCTCGCCGCCCCGCCGGTGCAGCGCGGCGGTGAGGGGGGCCAGCAGCACCACCGCGGTGTACATCCCGAGGAACCACAGCGGCACGAAGACGACGCGGCCCCACGCCAGCACGCCGGGGTTGTCGGTGGTGAGGCGCACGACGGCGTCGCCCACCGCCCAGAGGCCGACGAACACGCCCACCGGGCGCAGCAGTCTGCTCAGGCGCCGGCGGGCGAAGGTGGCCCAGCGGGCCTCCCCCTTGGCCTCCAACGCCTCCAGGCTGGCCAGGTTGGCGAACCCGCCCACGAAGAAGAACACCGGCATGATCTGCAGCAGCCAGGTGGCCAACCACATCAGGCGCACGCTGCCGATGGGGTTGGGCATGGTGAGGGCGCCGTGGCTGTCCAGGTGGGTCACCGAGAACACCCAGTGCCAGAGGATCACCACGGCGATGGACAAGGCGCGGAGGAAGTCGACGAAGCGGTCGCGTGAAGCCGGGGTGGCGTCCACCAGTGCGTCCACGCCGGCGACGGGGGCGGTGCGGGGCTCGGTGCAGGTCATGGGCCCACCATCGCCCGGGGTCGACGGGCCGGCCATGGGCAGCATCCCCCACCGCCCCCTGGGTCAGCCCCCAGTGGGCGCCGCCGGCCAGGGGTCGGGGCCCGGTTCGACGCTCTGGGGCGGGCGAGGCTGGCGGGGGCGGTGGCGCCACGCGCTGGTGGCGGCCACCGTCGCCGCCGCCAGGCCCAGCACCGTCCCCCCGGCGGCGAGGGCCGCGGCCGGCACCATGCGGCGCCCCACCCGGGTGCCGCACCGCGCCGAGAACGCCCGGTCGAGGTCGGCCTTCCCGAGGCGCACCGTCGTCCCGTCCGGTCGCGCCACCCGGCCGTTGGCGTCGGGGTACACGTCGGGGCGGCCCTCGAGCAGGAACGCCGCCGGGGTGCCGCAGTCCTGCACCGCGCCGTTGCGGATGGGCACGAGGGCGATGACCACGGCGGCGGCGATGGCGGCCAGGGCCACCCAGGCGGCGACGGCGGCGGCCGTGGCCACCAGGGTCTGGCGGCGGTCGGTGGTCACGGCACCCGGGGCCGCAACCACGCCACCACCTGGTCGAGGGCGTCGCGCCGGTGCCCGTGGAGGTAGTGGGGGGCGCCGGTGATCTCGACGTAGGTGACGTCCTCGGCGCCCGAGCGGTCCCGGAGCTCGCGCGCCTGGTGCAGGCGGATCTCGGTGTCCGCGGTGGGGTGCACGACCATGGTGGGCACGGTGACGGTGGGCAGGGTGTCGGCCAGGCGGGCCGGCGAGGACAGCCCGGACCAGGTCGAGAGCCACCCCCGGGTGGTCATGGTCCGGGCCAGGCCGCCGTAACCGTAGTTGGCGTCGAGGGGGTCGGGGGCGGCGAACACGGTGCCGAGGGCCCGATCGTCGGGGTCGATCGACGGGTCGAGGTAGGCGGGGTCGGCCAGTGTGCGGTACACGGTGAGGTAGCGGGCGTGGACGGCCCGGCGGCGGCGCTGGTTCCACGCCCGGCTCCCGCGCTCGAGCGAGTCGAGGTCGGCGCGGGCCGTCGCCCTCTCCTCCGCGGCTCGGCGGGCGACAGCATCGATCCGGACCACCCGGTCGCGCTGCGCCGCCCGGTAGGTGGCCAACCAGGCGGGGGCGTAGGTCGAGGGTTCGGGCCAAGGCCGCCAGCCGTTGTCCGGGTCGTACATGTCGAGGGCGGGGTCGACCGAGAAGGGGTCGGCCTCGTCGGTGACCGACGGGTCGATCACCTGGAGCATGAAGACGCCCTCGCCGGGGTGGGCGGCGAGGGCCACGAAGGCGTCGCCGAGGGTCCGTCCTTCGCCCGCGGCGGTGGCCTGCGCCAGCGCCATGAGCGACCCACCGCCGCTGTTGCCGAGCAGGACCACTGCCTCGGCTCCCCGGCGGCGCAGCTCGGCCATCGCCGTCTCCACGTCGACCACGCAACGCTCGTGGAGGCAGTCGATGTCGTTGTTGACGTAGCGGGTGGCGAAGCCGAGCACGGCGTAGCCGGCCGCCGCCAGCAGGGGGCAGGCGTAGTGCACGCTGAAGTCGCCACGCGGGTGGGTCAGGGCCACCGCCGTGCGCCACCGCGTGCCCGCCGGAGGGGTCCAGAGGATGCCCCGGACCACGGCGCCGTCGGGGGTCACCAGCGTGACCGGCTCCCGCCCGAGCGCCGCGCCGGGGTCGTCGGCCGGGTCGGGCCAGTACCCCAGGAACGGCCGGTTCACGTGGTCGGCACCGGCTCCTGGGGGGCCTCGCCTCCCGGCACCCGGGCCCCCCGGCCCTGGTGGAACACCGGCACGGGGACCGCCTCGAGGGGGGGCTGCTCGGCCAGTAGGGCGTCGAGGGCGGCCGCCTTGTCGGCCTCGGTGTAGGGCGCGGTGTCGGTGCACCACTCCACGAGGATGCCGTTGGGGTCGGTGGTGTAGATGGACACGCAGAAGCCGTGGTCGACCTCGACCACGTCGGCGCCGAGGTCGAGCCAGCGCTCGCGGCGGGCGGCGAGGTCGTCGAGGTCGGTGGCGGCGAAGGCCAGGTGGTTGACCCAGGTGGGAAGGCCGAGTCCCTCCGAGATGCGGGGATCGAGGCCCTCGGCCCTGGGGTCGTGGAGGTCCCAGAAGGCGATCATGCCGTCGCCACCGGTGTCGTAGAACAGGTGCTTGGCCCACCCGCCGGGCGCGTCGGTGGGAGCAGCGACCGCCTTGGCCAGCTCGAAACCCATGGCCTCGGTGTAGAAGGCGTGGGTGGCGGCCATGTCGGTGGTGGCCAGCGCGACGTGGTGGAAGGCCATGGCGGTCCCTTTCCGGCGGCGGGCCACCAGCGTGGCACAGGCCGATCAGACGACCACGGCCGACGGGGGACCGGGACGAGCAGGAGCCGCAGCGGCACGTGGGGGCGTACCGCCTGCCGAAGCAGGAAGCGGCCCCTGCCCGATCCCAGTTGGTGGCCGGTGGGGGCGATGGACCACCGGCCGCCTGTCCCATCGGCGGCCCCGGCGCCGCCGTGAGGTTTGGTGCGAGATCTCCGGGCCGCGCCCCGCCCGGCCCCCCCGCCCGGCCGCCCGCCCGGGGCGCCCGCGGCCGGGTCCTAGGCTGGGGGCGTGTTCGCCGCCGAGGCCGCCCCGGTGTTCCTCGGCGAGGACCTGCTCGCCTGGTTGGTGTTGGCCATCGGTGGGGCCATGGCGGCGGGCAGCCTGCTGGCCGTGCTGCGTCCCCCAGCCCGACCGGCCGAGGCCAACGACGACGCCAACGGTGGCCTGGCGCGGGCGCCGGTCGCCCGCAGCCTGGCCATGGCCGCCATAGGCCTGGTGGCGGCGCTCTGGGCCCTGGCCAGCCTGCTGCGCTGAACCGGCCCGGCCCTCTCCGCTGAACGGGCCCGCACCGGGCGTTACCCTCCGCGCCCATGCGATGCCTCCGCACCCCCGACGACCGCTTCGACGGGCTGGCCGGTTACGACTTCGAGCCCCACCACGTGGAGGTGCCCGACGGCGACGGGGGCACGCTGCGGGTGCACCACCTCGACGAGGGCCCCGCCGGCGGTGAGGCCGTGGTGTGCCTCCACGGCGAACCCTCGTGGTCCTACCTCTACCGGCACATGGTGCCCGTCATGGTGGGTGCCGGGCTGCGGGTGATCGCCCCCGATCTGGTCGGGTTCGGCCGCTCCGACAAGCCGGCCGACCGGGGTGACTACACCTACGCCCGCCACGTGGAGTGGATGCGGGCCACCCTCTTCGACGCCCTCGACCTCCGCGACGTGACCCTGGTGTGCCAGGACTGGGGCGGGCTGATCGGCCTGCGCCTGGTGGCCGAGCACCCCGAGCGCTTCGCCCGGGTGGTGGCGGCCAACACGTTCCTGCCCACCGGCGACCGCCCGCCCGGCGAGGCGTTCCTGGCCTGGCGGCGGTTCTCCCAGGAGGTGGAGGCCTTCCCTGCCGGTGCCATCGTGAACGGCGCCTGCACCACCGACCTCGCCCCCGAGGTCGTCGCCGGCTACGACGCCCCCTTCCCCGACGAGACCTACAAGGAGGGCGCCCGCCAGTTCCCCGTCCTCGTGCCGGCCGCCCCGGACGACCCGGCCAGCGCCGCCAACCGGGCGGCGTGGGAGGTGCTCGGGCGCTTCGAGCGACCGTTCCTCACCGCCTTCAGCGACCAGGACCCCATCACCGCCGGCGGCGACCGCGCCCTGCAAGCCGCCATCCCCGGTTGCGCCGGCCAGCCCCACACCACCATCGAGGGGGCCGGCCACTTCCTCCAGGAGGACCGCGGCCCGGAGCTGGCCCGGGTCGTGGTGGACTTCATCGCCTCCACCTGAGGGCGCCGATCGGGGGCGCGGGGTCAGTCGTGCTCAGTCGTGTCGGTCGTGCTCCCCGGGGCGTTCCACCGAGGGGGCGCGCCCCTGGCCGACCAGTCGGTCCCACATCTCGTAGTCGGTGTCCCGTTTGGCCACGAACCGATCGTCGGCCCCCGCCTCCTGGTCGCCCATGGCCTTGAACGGGCCTCGCTCCAGGTGGTTGAGGTCCACGTAGGTGCTGCCCTGGTCGAGGCGTGTCCCGACGGTCAGGATCGAGAGGCGCTTGAGGTCGTCGGCGTCCAGTTCCGGCAGGACGGTCCGTAGCTCCTTGTCGTCGGACGCGAGGAGGCTCTCGTCCCCGTGGCCCCCGCCGGGCTGTGCGGGGGCGAGATCGGCGGCGAAGTCCTCCTCGTCCCGCGGCCGGGACTTGGGCCTGGTCGCCTCCTCGCGCCGGACGTCGTGGGTCTGGGCGTGGCGGGTCTCGGTTCCGCCCTGGTCCGAGTAGGGCTGGCGGGCGTCACCCGGGCTGTGGTCGTCGGTCCTTCTGGGCATCTCGGTCTCCCTTGGGGTCAGGTGGGTTGGCGACCTGCGGCATCGACGCGTGTTCCTTGGCGCGCCGGCTGGACCGCCACACCAAGGTTCCCACCGCCGCCAGCCCAGCCACCACCGCCGCCAGGGTGGCCAGCTGCTCCCATCCGCCCCGCTGGCCGGGCGAGCGAGGGGGGCGGCCCTCGTCGGGCCGGGGGATGATGTCGGTGGGGGTGATGACGGCGACCACCAGCACGCCCACCACGATGGTGCCGGCCAGCACGGCGGCCGCCACCCACAGGGCCCGGCGGTCGGGCTGGGCGGAGCGGGCCATGCCCCATCCTCCGACGGTGACCGCCCGGGAGCAACCCGGCGCCGACCTCGCCGTGCTGACGGGTCGCCTCGCCTCGCCTGTCGGCTCGCTCCTCAGCTGGCCTCGAGGTCGAGCAGGAAGCGCTTGGCGGCCAAGCCCCCGGCGAACCCGGTGAGGGCTCCGTCGCCGCCGACCACCCGGTGACACGGCAGGACGACCGACAACGGGTTGCGTCCGTTGGCGGCACCCACGGCACGGGCCCGGCGCCGGTCTCCGAGCCGCGCCGCCAGGGCGCCGTAGGTCGTGGTGGTGCCGTAGGCGACCTCCGCCAACAGGCCCCACACCGCCCGTTGGAACGGGGTGCCCACGGGGTCGAGGGGCAGGTCGAAGCAGTCGCGCCGACCGGCGAAGTACTCATCGAGCTGATCGCCGGCGTCGGCGAGGACGGCGGCGGACGAGCCGTCGCCCGTCGGGTCGAGGGGTACCCGCCGAGGATCGTCGTCCGCCCACAACACCGCCCGCAGGCCCAGCGGTGACGCCACCAGCCGCAAGGGGCCGAGCGGGGACGGCCACTCGACGGCACCGAGGGGGACGAGGCCGCGACTCGCCGGGCCGGTCACGGCGCGTTCCAGAGGTGGGTGAGGGCATAGGATCGCCACGGCCGCCAACCTTCGGCGCGCCGCTCGGCGTCGGCGGGCGTCCCGGGTAGGCCGAGGCGTTCTAGCGAGCGGCGCACCCCGAGGTCGCTCGGCAGGAAGGCGTCGGGGTCGCGGAGGGCGCGGAGGGCGATGTAAGAGGCGGTCCACGGTCCGATGCCGCCGAGCTCGAGCAGCCGGGCTCGGGCCTCGTCGCGGTCGGCGCCGGGATCGAGCACCACGCGGCCCTCGGCCAGGGCGGCGGCCAGCCCGGTGAGGGCCCGCCGACGGGCGGCCGGCATGGGCAGCAGCGCGTCCGGGGCACCGGCCACGGCGTCGGGCCGGGGGAACAGGTGGGTCAGCCCGCCGTCGGCGGCGGCCAGCGGCCGGCCCAGCACCGCCGTCAAGCGGCCGGCGATCGTGCGGGCGCCGGCCACCGACACCTGCTGTCCGAGCACGGCCCGGAGGGCGATCTCCTCGCCGCTCACCGCGCCGGGCACCCGCAGCCCCGGACGGGCGGACACCAAGGGGGCGAGCACCGGGTCGGCGGCGAGGTGGTCGTCCACCGCCACCGGGTCGGCGTCGAGGTCCAGGAGTCGCCGGCACCGGCGCACCGCGGCGCCGAGGTCGCGCAGGTCCTCGAGCCGCAGCGAGCAGCGCACGTGACCGTCGCCGGCGGCCAGGGCGACCACGCCGGGGCCGTGGGGCAGGTCGAGGGTGCGCCGGTAGCCGGCGGCGCCGGCCTCCTCGACGGCCGCGACGGCGCGGGTGCCCAGGAACGTGAACAGCTCGGTGGCCGCCAAGGGCGAGCGGTACGCCAGGCGCAGGGTGATGGCGCCCGGCCCGTGGGCGGCGACGGGGGGCCGGCCCGCCCGGAGGGCGCCGGGTGCCGTGCCGAACACGGCGCGGACGGTGTCGTTGAACTGGCGCACGCTGCCGAACCCGGCGGCGAACGCCACGTCGCTGAAGGCCAGGTCGGTCGTCTCGATCAGGGTCCGGGCGTCGGCCGCCCGCTGGGCCCGGGCCAGGGCGAGGGGCCCGGCGCCGACCTCCGCCGACAGCAGGCGGTGCAGCTGGCGGGAGCTGTACCCGATCCGGCGGGCCAACCCGGTCACCCCCTCGCGGTCCACCACCCCGTCGGCGATGAGGCGCATGGCCCGGGCCACCACGTCGGCTCGCAGGTCCCACGCGGGCGAACCCGGGGTGGCGTCGGGCCGGCAGCGCTTGCAGGACCGGAACCCGGCGCCCTGGGCGGCGGCGGCGGTGGGGAAGAACCGCACGTTGGCCCGCTTCGGAGTGCGGGCCGGGCAGCTCGGCCGGCAGTAGATCCGGGTGGAGGTGACGCCCACGATGAACCAGCCGTCGAAGCGGCGGTCACGGCTGCGGACCGCCCGGTAACACCCCTCCGCATCGGCGATCACCCCGGCAGTGTGGTGTCTCCGGTGTCAGGCTGCTGGCGGGTTTCGGACGGGCCCATCAACGCCCCGCGCTACCCATCACCCGCCTTTGGCAGGTGATGGGTAGTCGGCGGGGGTCTCGTCCTTGGGGAGCTTGTCGATGATGGTGATCGACCCCTTCGGCTCGAACACGGTCTTCTCGCCGTCCCACTCGTCGACGAGGTAGCGCTTGGCCCCGTTGGAGTACCGGTACATGCCGGTCCCCTCCTCGCCGGCCTCGTCCACGCCCTTGGCGTCGGGGTCCCACCAGAGCTCCACCAGGTCGTCGATGCCGGCGTAGTCGGGGTCGGGCCAGCGCTGCTCGCCGTAGCTCACGCTCGGTTGGGTGGTGGCCCGTGGCGTGGGGGGCATGACGAACAAGCCGTTGCGGAACGTCTCGGGCGTGAGCTTCGGACCCGCGTACTCGAGGCCGGTGAAGAAAAGGGTGACCTGGGGGTACACCAGCAGGAGCGGGAGGGTGGCCTCCACCGGTGGCCGCTCGCCGTGGAACCACTCGTACAGGGTCACCGGCGGGTTGATGTCGGTCTCGGTCTGGGGGGGGAAGTAGCTGATGCCGAAGGCGTGCTCCCACTGGGCCTGGTCGAACGTGCGGGCGAACGCGGTGGTGTCCGAGAACGGCGCCCCGCCGAGCACCCACTCGGGGTACCACTCCTGCTTGGTGGCCTCCTTGGTGAACGCCGGCAGGAGGATGGGGTCGGCCTGCACCAGCACCGTGGTGACGCCGGCGGACTGCATCTTGGTGATCGCGTTGGTGGCCAGCTCCGCCGCCCGCCCGGGATCGAGCGGGTAGAGGATCTGCTCGGCCAGCTCGACGCCTTCATCGGCCAGCAGGTCCTTGAACCTGCCCGCCCCGGCCTCGTCGCCTTCGCTCATGCCCAGGGCGAGGTGGCCGAACACCCGCGGCTTGCCCTTCGATCCCTCGCCGGCGAACTCGGCGTCGCCCTTGGCCAGCTTCTGGCTGACGTACTCCGCCAGGTGGGCCCGCACCTGGCCCGAGGTCGGCGGCAGGGAGAACACGGTGGGCTCGGGGTCGGAGATGCCCGGGCAGGCGATGCAGACGACGTCGCGGGCTTTGAGCTCCTCGGTCCAGGCGGTGCCGATGATCGGGCCCCCGAGCACGGCGAAGGCGCCCAGATCCTCGGCCGCCCGGATGGCGTCGGAGCGGGCCGCGGTCGGGTCGAGGATGGAGCCGGACGCCTCGACGAAGTCGAGGCTCACCTTGCGCCCGTAGGTCTGGTAGTAGCGGTTGAAGATGTCCACGAAGCCCTGGTAGGTCTCACGGAGCTCGGCGTTGGTGGCGTCGAAGCCGATGCGCTTCAGCACCAGCCCCCGCACCGGGTCGTCCTCGGCCGGGATCCAGGCGACCACCTTGATGGTGTCGCCGGTGACGCCGTTGGCCGTGGCGCCGCCGTTGTCGCCCGCGTTGGCGAAGCACTCGCTGCGGAAGATGAAGGGGATGGCCACCATCCCGCTCTCGGTGTCGCAGGTCTTCGGGAACGTGACGTCGAGGTCCTGGTCCTGGGCCATGGACCATGTGACCACGCCCGCGGGCAGCTTGATCGGCCTGGTGCTGGCGGTGGTGCCGCCGTTCTCCCCGCCGCCGTCGCCGCCCCCGCGGGTGAGGGCCACGCCGGTGACGATCACGAGGATCGCCATGACGGCGGCGATGGGCCCCCACCGCCGAAGCGGGGAGCTGGACGGCTCGGGGGTGCGGTCGTGGCGAGGTTGCATGGGTGTCATTCTCCTACCGGGGAGCGCGCTCCGGGATCATATGGCCCGAACGTTGCACGGCCGCCCCGCCCTCGGTGCCGAGGTAGGAAGCGACCACGTCGGGGTGGCTGAGGACCTCGCGGGGCGCGCCGGTGGCGAGCACCCGCCCCTGGTCCATGGCGACGAGGCGGTCGGCGACCGACTCGATCAGCGGGATGTCGTGCTCGATCACGGCCAGGCTGGCGCCGGTCTCGTCCCGGATCCGCCGGATGAGGGGAGCGAGCGCCTCCACCTCGCGCTGGGCGATCCCGGCGGCGGGCTCGTCGAGCAGGACCACCTCGGGCTCGTGGGCGAGCAGGCAGGCGAGGTCCACCACCCGACGCGTGCCGGTGGACAGCTCGCGCACGAAGGAGGCGCGGTAGCGCTCGAGGCCCAGCAGGTCCACCAGCTCGTCCACCCGGCGGGCCACGGCGCGTTCGCTGTCGTACGCGTTCGGCAGGCGGAAGGCGGCCGACAGCGGGTCGCGCACCTTCACCCACCGCTCGCAGGCGGTGGCGATGGTCTCCTCGACCGTGAGGGACGGGAAGAGGCGGGCGTCCTGGAAGGAGCGGCCCAGCCCTGCCCGGGCCCGCGCCGAGGGGCTGGCCCGGGTGAGGTCGCGCCCGCCGAGGAGCACCCGACCGCTCTCGGGCGGGGTGAACCCGCTCAGCAGGTCGAACAGGGTGGTCTTGCCCGCGCCGTTCGGGCCGATCACGCCGAGGATCTCACCCGGGGCCACCTCGATCGACACGTCGGCCACGGCCTGCACACCCCCGAACGACCGCGAGAGGTCGACCGCCTGCAGGGCCGGCGCCCGCCCCCCGTCGGTTCTCGGCGCGATCTTCCCCTCGATCCGGGGGGTGACTGCGCCAATTTCGGCTGGGGGGGCGGCCTGGGGGGTCGGCGAGGGGCCGTCGGGGCCGCCGAGGAACACCGAGCGGAGGAGGTCGGGGCGGTCGAGCAGGGCGGCGGTGGGGCCGGAGAACCGCACCTGGCCCCGCTCCAGGAACACGGCGCGGTCGGCGACCTCGAGGGCCACGTTCACCGACTGGTCCACGAGCACGACGGTGGTGCCGGCGCGGCGCAGGTCCTCCACCGCCCGCACCAGGCGGCTGACCACCACCGGGGCCAGGCCGAGGGACAGCTCGTCGATCATCAGGAGCCGGGGCCGGGTGAGCAGCACCATGGCCAGGGCCAGCATCTGCTGCTGTCCCCCCGACAGGCTGCCCGCCCGCTGGCCCGCCCGTTCGGCGAGCACCGGGAAGAGCCGGTCCACCTCAGCCTGCGCCTCGGCCAGGGCCTCGGGCTGGCGCCGGTGCAACCAGCCGGCCGTGCGGAGGTTCTCGGCCACGGTCAGGGACGGGAACACCCCGCCGCCGCCGGGCATCTGGGCCAGACCGGCCGCCGCCACCCGGTGTGCGGGCCGGCCGGTGATGTCGGCGCCATCGAAGGTGACGGTCCCCGCATCGGGACGGACCAACCCCGACACCGCCCGCAGCAGGGTGGACTTGCCCGCCCCGTTCGTGCCCAGCAGCGCCACCGCCTCTCCCTCGCCCACCGCGAGGTCCACCCCGAAGAGGATCTGCACCGACCCGTAGGACACGTCGACCCCGTCGACCGAGAGCATCGTGGGGCTGGCGGGCGCGGCGGCGGCCGGGGCGGCGCCGGTGGCCGGCGAGGGGTCGGGCTCGGCGGTGGCGTCGTCCTCGGGGGCGGCCAGGTCGATGCCGTGGTGGGCGGCCAGGCGGCGCAGCCACCGGTCGCGCAGGCCGAAGGGCAGGGTGGCCAGGCCCCCCGGCGCCAGCCACAGGACGGTCAGCACGCCGATGCCCGAGGCCAGGATCTGCCACTCGCTCGGCAGGAAGTACTGCGTGCCGAGGAGGAACAGCGCGCCGAGCACGGCGCCGGTGACCGAGGACAGGCCTTCGACGACCACCATGGTGAACACGGCCAGGTTCTGCACCGGGGAGTACGCGGAGGGGTCGATGGCCTGCTGGTGGTGCACGAAGAGGGCGCCGGCCAGCGAGGCGATGGCCCCAGAGAGGGCGAAGGTGGTGAGCCGGGCCGCGGCGCGCCGACGCCGTAGGCCTGGGCGGCCCGGTCGTTGTCGCGGAGGGCCACCAGCACCCGCCCGGTTCGGCTCGCCCGGATCCCCCGCACGCCGAACCCGACCAGCACCAGCACGGCGAGGGCGAGCACGAACACCTCGGTGGGGGTGAAGACCTCCAGGCCTCCGAGGAGGGGGCGGCGCTGGATCCGGTCGCCCCGGTCGGGTACCCACTCGAAGAACTCGGGGTTCAGCAGGTAGGACGTGGTGGCCAGGGAGAAGGCGAACGTGGTGACCGCCAGGGCCAGGCCGCGGATGCGGCTGGCGGGCACGCCGATCACCACCGCGGCGAGGGCCCCGGCCGCCGCCGCCACCACGAGAGACGGGAAGAGATCGGCCCCCTGGGTGTTCGTGACCCAGGCGCCCACGGCCGCGCCGATGGCGAAGAACGCCACCTGGCCGAGCGACACGTGCCCGCCCCATCCCGAGAGCACCACGAGCGAGAGGCCGAGCAGGGCGTAGATGAGCAGCGCGGACGCCCGCAGCGAACGGTCCACGGTGACCACGTGGGGCACGACGGCGGCGGCCGCCACGACCACGGCGAGCAGGATCCAGCGGCCCCAGCGCACCACGGGCAGCCGGGCCAGCGCGGCCGGGATCGGCCGCACCTCCTCCGCCGCCCGCCAGGCCGAGGCCTCCCCGGCGTCGTCGCCGGGAGCGTCCCGCCGCTGGAGCACGAGGGCGACGAGCACGATCAGGCCGAGGATCGGGTCGACCAGCGCCACCGAGTGGTCCCATGCGATGCCGAGCTCGAGCACCCCGAGGGCGACCGCGCTGGTGGTGACGGCCACCAGGTTCGTCAGCCGCCCGAGCATCAGCGCCACGAGCGAGCGGAGCAGCACGCTGAACCCCAGCACCTCCCCGGTGGGCAGGCCGAGGATCCCGCCCCGCAGGAACAGGGTGACGAAGGCCAGTGCGGCCGCCGTCGCCCACACGACGGTGTGCAGGCGGTGCACCGGGATGCCGAGCAGGGAGGCCCGGTCGGCGTCGTCCGCGCTGGCCCGCACGGCGATGCCGGCCGCGGTGCGCCGTAGCAGCACGACGACGGCCGCCACCACGAGGGGGGTGACGACGAGCGCCAGCAGGTCGTTCACGTCGAACACCACGCCTCCGAAGCGCCACGTGCCCGACGCCGGCGGCGGGATCCGGTCAGACACCAGCCGGCGGTCCCAGAGGCGGGGCAGCAGCAGGGCGAGCGCGGTCAGCACCTGGCTCAGGCCGATGGTGGCGATGGTGACGAGCAGGCGCGGCGCCCGGAAGAAGCGGCGGATGACGACCCGCTCGGTAGCCCCGCCGAGCAGCACGGCCGAGGCCAGGCCGACGACCACCGCCACCGGCCACGCCACCCCGATCTCGTCGATCAGGAGGTAGGCGAGCACGGCCGGGGCGAAGCCGAGGTCGGCCTGGGCGAAGTTGATGATGCGGTTGGCCCGGTAGACGAGGGCCATGCCCAGGGCGATGAGGGCGGTGAGGCCGCCGACGATGAGGCCCCGCACCACGATCCCGCTGGGCGCCGGGAAGAAGATCTGCTGCGCGAGGAGGATCGCCAGGGCCGGCCCGACCGAGCGCAGGGCCGGCAGCAGCCGGTCCGTAGCGCTGGGCCCCTCCTCCGGAGCGGGCAGGGCGGAGGCGGTCGGATCGGCGGCGTCGGGCGCCGGGCCCTGCTCCGCCGTGGTGGGTCCCGAGCTCATCGACACCTCCCTGAGCTGGTCAAGGTAGCCGCCACGGGGGCGCCGCCGGTGTCGCGCTGGCGGCCGGTGCCTTCAGGCGGAGGGGCTCTGATCGCCCTCGGGCAGCGATGGGTCCGGGTCGAGGTCGAAGCCCTCCGCGAGGTGGGCGGTGTCGTTGAACCGGCGCACCACCCAGCGGTCCCCGGCCACGACGAGGTGGGTGATCGAGCCGTTGTCGGCTCCCACGAAGGCGAAGGGGCGGGAGCTGTCCACGGCGTGGCGCACGAGCTCGCCGATCACCCCGCCGTGGCTCACCACCACGACCCGCTGGTCGGGGTGGGCGGTCACCACCCGCTCGAGCCCGGTGCGCACCCGGGTCCGGAAGGCGGCCGTGTCCTCGCCGCCGGGCACCGCGTCCCAGCGCTCCTCGGCCAACATCCGACGGGCCGCGGGGTGGCCTTCGGCGACGTGGTGGCGGAAGGCACCCCCCTCCCACTCTCCGAGGAACACCTCCCGCAGGTCCGCCTCCACCCGGGGCTCGAGCCCGAGGCGGGCGGCCAGCGGCGCCGCCGTCTCCACCGTTCGGCGCAGGGTGGTGACGTATATGGCGTCGACACCCTGGCCGGTCAGGCGGTCGGCGACGCGCTCGGCCTGCTCGCGCCCCTCGGAGGCCAGGGCCGGGTCACCGTGGCCGTCAACCAGCGGGAAGGGCTCTCCCGGCACCGCCGGCTCGGACTCACCGTGGCGGACGAGGAAGATCTCGGTGGAGCCGGGCGGGCGGCGGAACCGGGCCTGGCGGAGGGGACGGGCCATCCGGGCTGTCTAGCGCCCCGTCTGGCGGCCGTTGGCGCCCGCCCGCCAACCTGTCGACATGGAGCCGTCCGGACCGATCGACGTCGACGCCGCCCTGCGCTCCGAGCGGGAGCGGTTCCTCGTCCTCCTGCGCTCGCTCGGCGAGGAGGACTGGAGGCGGCCCACCGAGTGCCCCGCCTACGACGTGCAGGGCGTGGCCGCCCACGTGCTCGGCGACGACCTCTCCCTGCTGTCCCGCCAGCGCGACCGCGCCACCAACGGCCTGTTCCGCCTCCTCGCCGAGGGCATGGACTTCCGCAGCGCGCTCGACCGGTTCAACGACACCTGGGTCGACACCGTGCAGTTCTTCAGCCCGGTGCTGCTCATCGACCTGCTGGAGCTCACCGGTCGGTGGACGGCCGACTGGTACGCCGAGGTGGACCCCGAGCTGGTCGGCGAGCCCGTCGGGTTCTTCGGCGCCGGGGGCCCGTCGCCCTACTGGCAGATCGCCGCCCGGGAGTACGTCGAGCGGTGGGTGCACCACCACCAGATCCTCCGCGCCCTGGATCGGGAGCCGATCGACGACGAGGCGCTCCTCGTCCCCGCCGCGGCCACCGTGGTGCGGGGGTTCGGGGCTCACCTCCGCGGTCTCGACGTACCCGCCGGCACGACGCTGGTGCTAGGCATCGAGGGCCTGGCGGCGTGGACCCTCGAGCGTGAGGGCGAGGCCTGGTGCGTTTACGACGGGCGGCCGGAGGAGGCCGACGCGGAGTTGATGCTCGACCCGACGCTCGCGCCGACCGTCCTGTCCCGGGGGCTCCCCCCGGGCGAGGTGGAGGCGGCGTTCACCCTCGGCGGCGACGAGGACCTGGCCCGGCGGGCGGCCCGCGGCCTCGCCGCCCTCGGCGGCCGCTGAGTCCGGCCGACTGCCGACGGCCGACCGTCAGTTCGGCAGCACCGGCACCGCCCACCCGGGGTCGCGGCCCATACGTCCTCCAGGGCGCGCTGGCGAGGCTGCTGGTGGTCGCCGGGGTCGAGGAGGTCGTGCAGCGGGGACTGGCCTCGGCGGGTGACCTCGACGAGCGCTTCGACGCGGCGGTGGTCTCGGACGCGCTGCCGGAGCGAGCGCTCTGCGACGTGGTCATCACCCTGCCCGACACCTGCGGCGGCGCCGGCATCGGCACCATGGCCGCCGCCGGGGCGGTGCACGACGTGACCATCACCCGACCCGAGGATCTCATCGATTTGCTCACCGCTCGTCGGTGACGGCGCTGCCTGGACGAGGGCTCGACGTTGTCGCGCACCTCCTAGGGGGCCATCACCACCCAGCCCCGGCGCTGGAGCTCGCCCGCCAGCAGCTCGTCCGGCATCCGGCGGAGAAGGCGTAGGTGCTCGGCCTCGTGCCGGTCGGCCGCCCGCAGAGGTTCCCGGTGGGGCGTCGGCCGGTCGTCGCTGTCGCGGTTGCCGTCGCCGTCGGCGGGGCCGGCCGCCGTGAGCTGTTCGATGAAGGCGTCAGCCTCGGTTCGGGTGAACTTGCCGCCGGCTTGGCGCTGGGTGAAGCCCATCGGCCCCCGTGCGTCGCGGAAGTCCCGGTGGCCGGCCTCCAGCAGGAGGGCGAGGAGATCCTTGACCTGGCGGGCTGACGCCGGCGGTCCCGATGGCTGGTTGAACCCCATGGCCCGATAGTCCCACGCGGGTGTGACAGATCGCGTGACCAGCCCGCTGACGGTGGGCGGTGCTTGGAACCAGTGTGGCACGACCAGCGACCACCACCTGCGGCGCGGCTCCATCCGATCCGGCTTTGCGCGTTCTTTACACCTCGACGCCAGATCTTGAGGGGGTCTTGACGGTGTCCGCGAGGGCTCGGTCAGCTGGCGACATAGGCCGCGAGGTGCTCGCCGGTGAGGGTGGAGCGGGCGCCGTCGTGGCCGGCGGGGGTGCCCTCGAAGACGACCCGGCCGCCGTCGTGGCCGGCGCCGGGACCTAGGTCGATGATCCAGTCGGCGTGGGCCATGACCGCCTGGTGGTGTTCGATGACGACGACCGATTTGCCGGAGTCGACGAGTCGGTCGAGCAGGCCGAGCAGCTGCTCGACGTCGGCGAGGTGCAGGCCGGAGGTCGGCTCGTCGAGGACGTAGACGCCGCCCTTGTCCCCCATGTGGGTGGCCAGCTTGAGCCGCTGCCGCTCGCCGCCGGACAGCGTGGTCAGCGGCTGGCCGAGGCTGAGGTAGCCGAGGCCCACGTCGGCGAGCCGCTGCAGGATGGCGTGGGCCGCCGGGACCTGCGCCTCACCATCGCCGAAGAAGTCCTCGGCGTCGGTCACCGACATCGCCAGCACCTCGCTGATGTCCTTGCCGCCGAGCTCGTACTCGAGGACCTCCGCCTGGAACCGCTTCCCCTCGCAGACCTCGCAGGTCGTCGCCACCCCGGCCATCATCGCCAGATCGGTGTAGATGACGCCGGCACCGTTGCAGTTGGGGCAGGCGCCCTCGGAGTTGGCGCTGAACAGCGCCGGCTTCACGCCGTTGGCCTTGGCGAACGCCTTGCGGATCGGTTCGAGCAGTCCGGTGTAGGTCGCCGGGTTGCTGCGCCGCGAGCCCTTGATGGCTGCCTGGTCGATCGACACCACTGCGTCCCGGCCCGACAGCGAGCCCTGGATCAGCGAGCTCTTGCCCGAGCCCGCCACCCCGGTGACGACGACCAGCAGCCCGAGCGGGATGTCCACGTCGACGTCCTGCAGGTTGTTCGCCGTGGCACCGCGGATCTCCAGCGTGCCGCAGGGCGTCCGGACGTCGTCCTTGAGGGCGGCGCGGTCGTCGAGGTGCCGCCCGGTGATGGTGTCGCTGGCCCGCAGCCCGTCGACGGTGCCCTCGAAGACCACCTCGCCCCCTTCGCTGCCGGCCTTCGGGCCGAGGTCGACGACGTGGTCGGCGATGGCGATCGCCTCCGGCTCATGCTCCACCACCAGCACGGTGTTCCCCTTGTCGCGCAGCTGCAGCAGGAGGTCGTTCATCCGCTGGACGTCATGGGGATGCAGGCCGATCGTGGGCTCGTCGAAGACGTAGGTGACGTCGGTGAGCGACGACCCGAGGTGGCGGATCATCTTGCTGCGCTGCGCCTCGCCACCCGAGAGCGTGCCCGACGAGCGGTTGAGGCTGAGGTAGCCCAGCCCGATCTCCCCGAACGAGTCCAGGATCTGCCCCAACGCCTCGAGCAGCGGTGCCACCGACGGCTCCTCGAGCCCACGGACCCACCCCGCCAGGTCGCTGATCTGCATCGCGCACGCGCCGGCGATGTTGATCCCCTTGATCTTCGAGGACCGGGCCTCCTTGCTGAGCCGGGTGCCGTCGCACTCGGGGCAGGTCGTGAACGTGACTGCCCGCTCCACAAAGCGCGGATGTGCGGCTGCAGCGAGTCGACCTCCTTGGAGAGCATCGACTTCCGGATCCTCGGGATCAGGCCCTCGTAGGTCAGGTTGATGCCCTCGACCTTGATCCTGGTCGGCTCCTTGTGGAGGAGGGCGTCGAGCTCCTCCTTGGTGAACTTCTTGATCGGCTTGTCCGGATCGAAGAAGCCGCAGCCGCGGAAGATCCGGCCGTACCAGCCGTCCATGGTGTAGCCGGGGATGGTGAGTGCACCCTCGTTGAGCGACAGGCTCTCGTCGTACAGCTGGGTCAGGTCGATGTCGTTGACCGAGCCCCGGCCCTCGCAGCGCGGGCACATGCCGCCGAGGATGCTGAAGCTCCGGCGCTCCTTGGTGGCGCGGCCGCCGCGCTCGATGGTGACCGCGCCGGCGCCACTGATCGAGGCGACGTTGAACGAGAACGCCTGCGGTGAGCCGATGTGCGGCTTCCCGAGCCGGCTGAAGAGGATGCGCAGCATGGCGTAGGCGTCGGTGGCGGTGCCGACCGTGGACCGGGGGTCAGCGCCCATCCGCTCCTGGCCCACGATGATGGCGGTCGTCAGCCCGTCGAGCACGTCGACGTCGGGCCGGGCCAGCGTCGGCATGAAGCCCTGCACGAAGGCGCTGTAGGTCTCGTTGATCAGCCGCTGCGACTCGGCGGCGATCGTGCCGAACACCAGCGAGCTCTTGCCCGAGCCGGAGACGCCGGTGAACACCGTCAGCCGGCGCTTCGGCAGCTCCACGCTGACGTCCTTGAGGTTGTTCACGCGCGCGCCGTGCACGCGGATCAGGTCGTGGCGGTCGGCAGCGGGCAACGACGGCGACCTCGTGCCCTTCCCCGTGGTCTTGGTCATCGATGTCTCCATCTGTGAGGCCGGTCGCCGCGGCGTCAAACCAGCCGGGGGCGGGGGGCGGCCGTCATCCGTTGCGATGGCTACCGCCGCTGGATGCGGAGCAGGTTGCCGGCAGGGTCGCGGAAGGCGCAGTCGCGGACGCCGTAGGGCTGGTCGGTCGGCTCCTGGACGACCTCGCGCCGCTGGCCTCCAGCTTGGCGAAGGTGCCGTCGAGGTCGGCGGTGGCCAGGTTGACGCCGAAGTAGCTGCCCTTGGCCACCAGCTCGAGGATGGTGCGGCGCTCGTCGTCGGTGATGCCGGGGTTGGCGGCCGGCGGGTGCAGGACGATGGAGGTGTCGGGCTGGTCGGGCGGGCCGACCGTGACCCAGCGCATCCTCGTATCCGACGTCGAGGCGGACCTCGAAGCCGAGGGTGTCGCGGTAGAAGGCCAGGGAGGCGTCCGGGTCGGTGTGCGGGAGGAAGCTGGAGTGAATGGTGATGTCCATGGCCGTCATGCTGGGTGCGGCTCGGGCGCTGGCGCTTCTCGATTCCTGATCGGTCGGGTTACCTGTTTCGCCACGCACGGCGGCATCCCCGCCGTCGCGCGCGGCGCCTGGCGCCGGTAGACGCTGGGCGGCACGCCGACCAGCTCGGTGAAGCGAGTGCTGAAGGTGCCCAGCGACAAGCAGCCCACCGCGAAGCAGACCTCGGTGACGCTCAGGTCGCCGCGCCGCAGCAGTGCCATCGCGCTCGATGCGCCGCGCCATGAGGTAGGCGTAGGGCGGCTCGCCGTAGGCGACCCGGAACTGGCGGCTGAGGTGCCCGGCCGACATGTGTGCGCCGCGGGCGAGCGCCTCGACGTCCAGCGGCGCGCGTACTCCCGGTCGATCCGGTCGCGGACGCGGCGCAGACGCGCGAGGTCGTCCAGGTGCGGCGCGGCGGCGGGTCTGCTGCTCACCGGCGCGATCGTGCCACGTCGACATGGACCTGCGGCGGGGGTGAAAAGCAGGAGATCGTCGCCGCATTGTCCTCGCACCCCGGCGGCGCCGCGCTCGATTCGCCGCCGTGCGCAGAAGTTGGCTCGACGGTGACCCATGTCGCCTTGTAAAGGAGGCAGGTCTCAGTCGAGGTGACCACTCCGACGTCCTGATCCCCGCAGGGGTCACCAGCGGCGGCCGATCCGGCAACGGCGGGAAGGTCATCCCAATGGGCGGGATCCGCGGGCTGCGCGCCTCGGTGACTGAGGCTCACGCCTCTACAGGCCAGCGGCGGAGAGGGCGGTTCCGGTGAGCTGGCCGAGCTCCCCGGGGTCGAACGACGGCATGTCAGACGGTCACGCCCTCCGCCAACGCCAAGAGGAGGTCGACGACCCGTTGGTACTGACCGGCGGCAACGAGATCGAGGGGTTTCTCGTAGCCAGGATCGGGGTTCGGCGAGCGCATCCAGAACCGGGCTGCGTCATCGCGCATGATCCGCCGTGCGAGGTCGACGACGGCCGCGGAGCTCGAGCAGGCGCTCCTCTGCCTTACGGCGTGGGGTCGCGGTCTCGGCCTTCCATCGGGCCACGCTTCGAGGGTCGGTGTCGCTCACCCGCGCCAGGTCGGCGGTACGTCGTGGTCCGACATCGGTGGTCGATCGCCCTCGCTGACCAGCACTTTCGCAAAAACCGGCAGGTCGGGTTCGATTCCCGTCACCCGCTCTCGCAGGAAGGACCAGCTCAGCTGAGGTTTCCGGCGCCCTGGGCCTCCGCCGGTCAGGGTCGAAATCGGCGGCGCTCCCGTAAGCGACGGTCACGGAGGGGTGCTGCCGGCGCGTGGTGGACAATGAACGTGTCGATGATTAGCGGCCTGTCGGCGACCGCACTCGTAGAGTCACGTCAGGGTGCTCGTCGACGAGTCCGGCGAAGACGCGCCCCAGATCGCGGAGCGCGCGCTTCGATCAGAGATCACCCGGCATCGAATCACGATCGCCGTCAAGCGTGGCGTCGACCCAGCACAGGCCGTGGCCGAGGCCCTCGGCCGCGACCCCGCCTTCATCGAGCGGACCGACCGCCTGACGGCGCAAGCTCAGGAGCCATTAAGCCTGGAGGACCGGCTGAGGCGCTGGGGCTGAGTGCCCTGGGTTCCGACTCTCTTTGAGGACTCGCTCGATCCATGGCTGGCGATCGAGCCGAACCAAGCGCGGCGACGGGCGGTGCTCGATTTCCGGCTCTTCGCGTCGGAGTAGGGAGCGGTAGGTAGGAGGGGGTCCACCACAGGGGCAGGGGCCCCGTCATCGTTGCGGCTGCTTGAAGGCTACGACGACGAAATGACCCCTGCGTGAGTGACGGTATCGGGCTGGCTGAGGCCCTGTTGGGACTGGACGCCCTCCTGCCCTGACCGCGGCTGACGTGGGACTCGGCCGGGCACTAGACGCTGGCGGTGATGAGCGAAACCACGATGAGAAGGAGGAACCCCACGACGATCGTGAGGATGAGCATCACCAACCAGCGCCAGGCGCGCACGTTCCTGTCCTTGAGCGCCCGGAAGACAGCACCAGGGAACTGCAGCTGCTGAGCATGGATCGGAGCGAAGTGCGACCGATCAGTCTGCGGCACGTCGTCGAAGGTCTCTCCAACGGTTGCGGCCGGGCCACCACGTGGATATCGCTGCGTCTTCTTGGCCCGCTTCTCGGACACCGCTCGAAGCTACCAGTCTTCTCCGTCCGTCTTACCCCAGCCCGAGTCCTTGTCCCGGCGCCGGCGGGCCGTGCCGTAGTTGGTTGAGGCGGCGTCGGATCTGTTCGATTCTGGCCTGTTCGGCGTCGGGCGGGTCATCTGCGGCGAGGAGCCTCTGCTCCAGCTCGGGCCGGGGGCCAGTGGCTTCCGGGCTCGGTCGACGGGCGAGGTTGGGGCGTTGGTGGTCGGTGTCGGTGGCGGGGGTCCTTGAAGCGCCCCGGGTTCAGTGGAGGCTCGGTTCTCCCAGCAGCGGCGGCTGCTGGGGTTGATGTGACGGTAGTGGCGCTGCTCGAACTCGACTGGGGGGACATGGCCGAGGGCGCCGTGGAGGCGGTCGTGGTTGAACCAGTGGACCCAGCCGAGGTGGCGAGCTCGAGGTCGTCGACGGTGCGGAAGGGTCCGTCGTGGCGGACGCATTCGCGCTTGTAGAGGCCGATCACCGATTCGGCCATGGCGTTGTCGACCGAGTCGCCGACGGTGCCGATCGAGGCGACGGCACCGGCGTCATCGAGGCGGGTCGAGTAGCGGATCGAGGTGTATTGGGTTCCGGCGTCGCTGTGGTGCACGACGCCGCCGACTCCATGGCCGTCGCGGTCTCGGGTCCAAAGGGCCATCTCGAGCGCGTCGAGGGGCAGTTCGGTGGGCATGGAGGCGGCCGTGCGCCAGCCGACGACGCGACGGGAGAAACACGTCGGACACGAACGCGGTGAAGGCCATGCCCGACCAGGTCGCCACGTAGGTGAAGTCGACCACCCACAGCTGGTTGGGCTTGGACGCCGAGAAGTGCCGTTGGACCAGATCCGCCGGTCGGGCCGCCGTGGCGTCGGGCCGGGTGGTGACCACACGCTCGTCTCGGCGGGCGCCGACCATCCCGTGGGCTCGCATCAGCCGCTCCACTCGGCAGCGGCCGACCACGACGCCGTCGCGGTGCAGTTGACGCCAAACCTTGCGGGCCCCGTAGAGGCACCGGCCTCGCCGGCGGTCCACCCAGACCCGGCGGATCTCGACCAGCAGCTCGGCATCGGCGGTCGCCCTCGCCGAGGGGGGCCGGGTCTTGGCCGCGTAGTAGGTGCTCGGGGCGATGCGCAGGCCGTGCTCGCAGAGCACCCGGCACATCGGCTCGACCCCGAAGCGGTCCCGGTGAGCGTCGATGAACGCGCTCACCACGGCAGTCGCGGGTCGAGCTCCCGCGCGAAGAACGAGGACGCCGCCAACAAGATCTCGTTGGCGCGCTTGAGTTCACGCACCTCTTGCTGCAGCTGGCGGATCGTGACCGACTCGGCGGTAGTCGTGTCGGGGCGTCGGCCGGTGTCGATCTCGGCCTGCTTACACCAGCCCCGCAACGTGTCCTTGTTGATCCCGACCCTCGGGCCGATCCGAACCACCGCCGCGTTCAACGACAGCTCAGGCTCCTGCTCCCGCGCTTCGAGCACGAGCCGGACCGTCGCTCTCGCAGCTCCTGGGGATACTTCCTCGGTGCTGGCATCGCACCACCCTTTCGTGGCTTCGATGCCGCCACAAGACCCGGGGCGCTTCAGTCGGTGTCGAGGATCCAGCGTTGGCGGCGTTCGGTGCCCCATTCTCTGGTGAGGCCGTCGGCGGCTTGGTCGAGGTTGTCGGCGACGGCGTGGATGTGGGTGGTTTCTTTGGCTCGGCTCATGGCCACGTAGCGTGACCGTGACCACGACGGGCCTGGGCCGGCGCTCCCATAGGTCACGCCGAGGTCACGGCCGCCCTCAGCGCGAGGAAGGTCCTGGCCCGACCGACGCAGCGCACCGGCCTGACCAGTACCTTCGTGCGAGAGAGCGGGTGACGGGAATCGAACCCGCGTTCTCAGCTTGGGAAGCTGATGTTCTGCCTCTGAACTACACCCGCAGGGTGGTCGGCGAGCATAGCCAACGGCTCCGTGCCCGCTCGGGCTCGCCCTGCGCCCGCCGCGTGCCGCTCGTCACGGCTCGGACGGGGGCCCGGCTCCGGCTGACGCCGGCGCCTCGACCTCCTCGAGGACCGGCGTGACCTGACCGTCGGCGTCGGTGACGGTGGGGACGGTGCCGTCACGCAGGTCGATCACCACTCCGTCGCCGGCGCCAACTGCGTGCGCGGATGCGGGCGCCGTGGCCGACCGGCGTCTGACGCCGTAGGCGGCGGCCAGCAGCACCAGCAGGCAGCCGACCAGCACGCCTCGCGCCGGCCCGCCGAGCGCTCCTTCGAAGGCCAGGATCGTCAGCAGGTTGAGCACGGCGTGGGTGGCGGCGGCGGCCAACAGCGAGCCGGACCGGTACACCACCGCCGCGGCCAGGGCGGCGAAGGCCAGGAAGGCGAGCGTGCTGGCCACATCGTCCATCTGAGCGCGGTGGCCGGGCAGGAGCACGAACCACAGGCCGGCCAGCGCGAAGCCCGCCACCCGGGCCGGGCGTGCCGGCACTAGCCAGGCCAGCAGGATCGCGGTGGCCACCGCGGGTACGGCGAAGCGGTACACCAGCTCCTCGGCGAGAGCGGACAGGAGCACCGCGATCACGTCGGGACCATGGCCCGAGCGCACCATGAGCACCGACCCGAGGACGACCCCGCCGGCGGCCGCCAGCCAGAACGGCCCGGCGGCGCCCGTGGCGCGGGGACGGCCGAAGGCCCGACGCCCGAGCATGACCAAGAGGGCGAGCGCCGGCAGGAGCGACGGGGAGAGCACCACCCGGCCGAGGGTCACCGTGGGCAGCACGCCGAGGAGGCTGGCCGCCTCCACCAGCGCGGTGGCCAGCGCGCCCACCAGCAACTGCCGCTGGCGGGTGGGCGTGAGCGGTCGCGGGCGGCGGTGGAGGATCGAGGCACGGGCGCGGGCAACGGCGGTCATGCCCGCGCCCCCTCGACGAGCGGGGCCGGCTGGCCAACCGGTGGACGGACCTGCGCCTCGGAGGCCAGGGTCGCCTCCAGAGCGGCCACGGCCACCTCGATCTGGTCGTCGTCGGGCTCTCGGGTGGTGAGGGTCTGCAGCCACGACCCGGGCGCGGTGAGGACCCGACCCGCCCACGTGCGCTGGTGGCGACCAGCGAAGCGGATGGCCTCGTAGGACAGTCCGGCCACCACCGGCAGGAGCAGGACCCGGGAGGTCACCAGCACCGGCCAGCTCGGCGTGCCCACGGCCACGTGGGCGAGGACCGCCACCGCCACCACCAGGAGCAGGAAGCTGGTGCCGCACCGGGGGTGGCGGCGGTCGAAGGCCCGGATGGCGGCGGGTTCGAGGGCCACCCCGTGCTCGTAGGCGTGGATGGTCATGTGCTCGGCGCCGTGGTAGCCGAACACCCGGCGCACCTCCGACGAGAGCGACAGCAGGCAGAGGTAGCCGAGGAGCACGCCGAGTCGCAGCGCCCCCTCCACGAGGTTGAACCCCACCGGCCCGTCCACCCCCAACGCCTTGGTGAGGGCGGCGGGCAGGATCCCGAACATCCCCACCGCCAACGCCGCGGCCACGACGGTGGACACCACCAGGCCGACCGTCGAATAGCCCGACCCGGAACCCGCACCCGAGGGGTCGTCGTCGCCCCGCTCGGCGGCGGCCCACACCATGGCCTTGGTGCCGAGGCCGACGGACTCGCCGAGGGCGAGCACGCCCCGGACGAGGGGCATCCGCCGCCACCGGGCCCGATCCGGCAGGCGGCGACACGTGGTGGTGATGGAGCCGTCGGCGCGGCGCGCCGCCGCGCCCCAGGCGCCGTCGCGGCGCATCATCACCCCTTCCAGCAGGGCCTGGCCGCCGATCGGCCCTCTTCCCGTCCCACCGTGCTCTGCTGCCACCGCTCCGGCCATCCTTCCGGCCACGCAGTGTGGCGTCGTTGGACTGCATCTTACTCAGCGTGAGCGTGGCTAGGTCAAACGAACTAGTCCGTCGGCTCGCGCGTCTCGGAGGCGACCAGGTCCTCCACCACCCGGCGTTCGCCGGTCTCGATGGCCTCGAGGAGGTGCATGGCGATGTCGGCCACCTTCACCTCGTCGTCGTCCTTGCCGGCGCCCTTCACCCCGTCGTCGATCATGATGTAGCAGAAGGGGCAGGCGGTGGCGACCCGGCTGGCACCGGTTTCGATCAGCTCCTCGGAGCGGGCGTCGTTCACCTTGGTGCCGATGGTCTCCTCCATCCACATGCGGGCCCCGCCCGCCCCGCAGCACATGCCCTTGGTGCCGTTGCGGCCGGCCTCCACCACGTCGATTCCCCCCAGGCTGCCGATCACGTTGCGGGGGGCGAGGTACACGTCGTTGTGGCGGCCCAGGTAGCAGGAGTCGTGGTAGACGACCCGCTCGTCGAGTCGGGCCTCGCTCAGGTCGAGCTTGCCCTGGTCGATGAGCCACTCGAGGAACTGGCTGTGGTGCACGACCTCGTAGCGGCCGCCGAGCTGGGGGTACTCGTTCATCAGCGTGTTGAAGCAGTGGGGGCACTGGGTGACGATCTTCTTCACGCCCATGCCGTTCAGCGTCTCGACGTTCTGCATGGCCAGCATCTGGAAGATGTACTCGTTGCCCGACCGGCGGGCGGGGTCGCCGGTGCAGTTCTCGGCCGGGCCCAGGATGGCGAAGTCCACGCCGGCTCGCTGCATGAGCCGGGCCATGGCCTGGGTGACCTTCTGGTTCTTGTCGTCGAAGGACCCGGCGCAACCGACCCAGTAGAGGTACTCGTGGGTGAAGGGCTCGGAGCCGTCGACGATGTCGATGCCGTCGAGCTTGGTGGCCCACGCCCCCCGGTCGGCCTGGCTCATGCCCCACGGGTTGGCGCTGTTCTCCATCGACCGGTAGGCGGTGCCCAGCTCGGTGGGGAAGTTCGACTCCATGAGCGACAGGTAGCGCCGCATGTCGAGGATCTTGTCGAGGATCTCGATGTTGACCGGGCAGATCTCGTCGCAGGCCTTGCACGACGTGCAGGCCCACACCTCCTCGGGGGTGATGCGCTCGAACAGGGAGTTGGCACCGATGGTGATGTCGGGCACCACACCGATGGGCGGCGACACCTGGGGCGTGCCGGTGGCGGCCATCACCTCGCCCGTCTTGAGCACGATCTCCCGGGGGTCGAGCGACTTGCCGGTGGCGTGGGCCGGGCACACGCTGGTGCACCGCCCGCACATGGTGCAGGCGTCGGTGTCGAGCAGCTGCTTCCACGTGAAGTCCTCCACCGTGGAGGCGCCGAACGTCTCGAGCTCGGTCTCCATCAGGTTGGGCATCGGCTTCATGGCGCCCTTGGGCCGCTCCCGGTCCCGCAGGTACATGTTCAACGGCGAGGTGAACATGTGGCGCAGCATGGTGACGGGCAGGATCGCGAGGAAGACGAGGAACGACGCCACGTGGGCCACCCACCAGATCTGGTGAGCGCCGCGGAGGTGGCCGGTGCCGTCGATCAGCCCCGCCAGGGGGTAGCCGACGAACGACCACCGCTCGAACGCCGGGCGGCCGTCCAGGGCGATCCGCCACGCCTCGGCGCCGAAGCCGGTGACGGCCATGACGAGGAACGTGCCGAGGATCAGGGCGTGCTCGGGCTTGGTCTTGATGCGGATGCGGTAGGGGCGCTGGACGTAGCGCCGCACGATCGCCCACACCACGCCCACCAACATCGCCAGCCCGGCGGCGTCGGCGACGGCCGAGTAGCCCTGGTACACCCGGCCGTGAAGGAACTTGGCGGACTCGGGCATCTGGTGGTCGATCTCCAACACGGTGGTGACGGCCAGCAGGATCAGGAAGCTGAAGTAGATGAGCGAGTGCATGATCCCGGCGGCGGGATCGCGCAGCAGGGTCTGCATGTAGACACCGGCCCGGAAGTCCTTCAGGCGACGGCCGGCGTTCTTGGCGGTGGTGGCCCGGCGATCGGGGGCGCCCCGCTCCCAGTTCTTCGCCCGCTGGGAGAACAGCACCGCCCCGTAGACGATGAGCACCGGCACCACCGTGTAGAAGGCGAGCTGCAACGGCCCCGGAACGTTGGTGAACACCGGACGGTGGATTGGCGAGTCGTCGTGCCAGCCGGTGAGGAGGGGCACCACGCCGGACACGACGGTGAACGCCCCGATCACCAGCCCGAGGCCGACGATGAGCTGATGCGGCCGGACTCGGCGGGCAGGGCGGGTCGGGGCTTCGGTGGCCATGACGCCGCGAAGCTACCTCCGCGCTCCTGGGCCCCCGAAACCGGGCGGCGTGGGGCCGACGGGCGGAGCAGGCTGTGGTGGTGACCTCCTTCGTCATCGGCGACACCACCGTGCACCGCGTGGTCGACCTCGAGCTCACCCTGCCGGTCGAGGGCGATGTCCCGACCTGGTGCGTGCCCACCTTCGCCCCGCCTGGTGGCGGTGTGCTCCTCGCCTTCTCGGCGTGGGCCCTGGAGGTGGAGGGGGCCAAGGTGGTGATCGACCCGTGGCTCGCCAACGACGACCCGCGGAGCCGCCCCGACGCCGCCGCCACCGCCGACCGCCTGTTGGGCGCGCTCGCCGACGCCGGCTTCGCCCCCGACGAGGTCGACCTGGTGGTCAACACCCACCTCGACGGGATCGGGTGGAACACCCGGCCCGACGGGCGCGGCGGGTGGGAGCCATCCTTCCCCCGGGCCCGCTACCTGTGGTCGGTGACCCAGCTGGCCTCGAACCGCGACGACGAACGACTCGGCCCGCTGCGCGACGCCGGGATGGTGGACGCGGTCGACCCTCCCGTCGAACCCGTGCCGGGGCTCACCCTGGAGGACGGGCCCGGCCACGAACCGGGCCACCTCGTCGCCCGCCTGCGCCGCGGAGGCGACGAAGCGGTCTTCGCCGGCCACCTCTTCATCTCGCCGCTGCAGGTGGCCGACCCCAGCATGGCCCTGGACGAAGACCCGGAGCAGGCCACCGCCACCCGCACCACTCTGCTGGCCGGACTGGCCGAGAGGGGTGGCCTGCTCCTCGCCGACCTGCTCGGCGGCCCCGGTGGCGGCCGCGTCCATCGCGCCGGTCCCGGCTCCTGGCGCCTGGCCTGAGCACGCCGCAGGCCCGGGTAGCGCCGTTTGAACACGGCGGTCGCTGAAGCTCTGGTGGCTGAGCGCGGGGGCCACGGGGGCTGCGCCCCCCGTGGGTTCAGCCGTAGGCCTTGCTGTCGAGCTCGCGCACGCGGGTGGCGAGCTCGCCCATCAGCTTGCGGGCCATGGTGGGCACCTCGTCGAGCACCCCTGCGAACTTGCGCGACTCGAGCACCAGCACGTCCATTGGCGTCTCGGCCACCACCGTCGCCGTGCGGGGCCCGTGGTCCAGCAGCGACAGCTCACCGAAGCAGGTGCCCGGGCCGATGGTGGCGATCTTGCGGTTCCCCCGCTTCACCGCGGCGTTGCCCGACATGATGACGAAGGCCTCACGGCCGGTGGCCCCCTGGGTCACCAGCTCCTTGCCCTCGTCGACGCTCACCTCCTCGGACGCCTTGGCGATCTTCTGGAGCTCCCGCCGCGAACATGCCTTGAACAGCGGCACCTTGGAGAGTTGGTCGAGGTACGCGTCGTGTTTGGCCATGGGCGCAGCATAAGGGAGCCCGCCGCCGCGCTGCCGGGACGCCGGCCGGGCCGCCACAGGGCGGTCAGAGCGGTGGTGGTCGGTGTTCACGACGACGAAACAGTCGGGAAAGGCGCGCTCCTTACCTTCGCCGCCGGCGGCATCCGCTCGAGTGAGGAGGACGAGCTGGTCGGGCTGGACCTGCCCGAGATGGGCGTGCTCGCCTACCCCGAGTTCGGCGGCCACGGCGGGGTGGCTTCGGGGTCCGGCACCGTCGGTGCGTCGGTGCGGGAGCGCACGCCGGTCTAGGCCGGGCCGGTTCCCCCCCCGGCCGGCCTGGCCTGGTCGGCCACGGCGGCGGCGGCTTCGGCCACCGCCGCCGGGTCGCCCAGGGAACGTTCGAGCGGCGCCTTTGCCTCCACCGGGGCGAAGGCGCCGTCGAGTGCGTAGACGAGGGGCACGCCGGTGGGGATGTTGAGGGCGGCGATGTCGGCATCCGCGATGCCGTCGAGGTGCTTCACCAGGGCCCGCAGGCTGTTGCCGTGGGCGGCGACCAACACGGTGCGCCCGGCGGCCAGGTCGGGCACGATCCCGTCGAACCAGTAGGGGAGCATGCGCTCCACCACGTCGGCCAGGCACTCCGACGCGGGGAGGACCTCGGGGGCGAGGGCGGCGTAGCGACGGTCGGCGTTGGCGTCGTACTGGTTGTCGGGGGCGAGCGGTGGGGGCGGTACGTCGTAGCTCCGCCGCCACACGAAGACCTGCTCGTCGCCGTAGCGGGCGGCCGTCTCCGCCTTGTCCCGGCCGGTGAGGTCGCCGTAGTGGCGCTCGTTCAACCGCCAGTGGCGACGCACCGGCAGCCACGCCAGCCCCATCTCGTCGAGGGCGAGGTTGGCGGTGCGGATGGCCCGCGTCTGCAACGAGGTGTGCACCACGTCGGGCACGATCCCGGCTTGGGCCAGGAGCGTCCCCGCCGCCCGGGCCTGCTCCTCGCCGAGCGGGGTGAGGTCGACGTCCCACCAGCCCGTGAACCGGTTCTCCGCGTTCCACACGCTCTCGCCGTGGCGCAGCAGGACGAGGGTGGCGGCCATCGGCGGGCAGCGTAGGGCGGCGCCGGCCGCGCTCAGAACGAGCGCACCAGGGGCATGTCGCTGCTGCCGTCGGGCCGGGGCCGCACCGCGAGGACCTGGTGGATGCTGGTGCGGCCCGCCTCGAACCCGATGGCCGAGCCGGCCATGTACAGGCGCCAGACCCGCGCCCGCGCCGGCCCCACCAGCGAGACGGCATCGTCCCAGGCCCCCTCCAGGTTGGCCACCCACGCCCGCAGCGTGAGCGCGTAGTGCTCCCTGAGCGACTCCACGTCGCGCACCTCGAGGCCGGCGTCCTGCATGAGCGACACCACCCGGCCCACCTCGAGCAGCTCGCCGTCGGGGAAGACGTAGCGGCCCACGAAGGACCGGTCGCCGATGGCCGAGGGACCCGGGGGCCGGGAGATGGCGTGGTTCAGCACCCGCCCGCCGGGGCGGACCAGGTCGGCCAACCGTTCCATGTAGGTCCGGGCCCGCGCCTCACCGACGTGCTCGAACATGCCGATGCTGCTGATGGCGTCGTAGGGCCCGTCGTCCACGTCGCGGTAGTCCTGGAGACGGATCGTGACCCGGTCGGCAAACCCGGCCTCCGTCACCCGCTTCTCGGCGAGAGCCTGCTGTTCGGAGGAGACGGTGATGCCGACCACGGTCACGCCGGCGTGGCGGGCGGCGGAGATGGCCATGCTCCCCCAGCCGCAGCCGACGTCGAGGAGGCGCATACCCGGCTCCAGCCCCAGCTTGGACGCCACCAGGCGGTGCTTGGACTCCTGGGCCGCCTCCAGGGTGCCGTCGGGGTCCGCCCGGTGGGCGCAGGAGTAGGTGAAGCTCGGGCCGAGGACCAGCCGGTAGAAGTCGTTGCCGACGTCGTAGTGGTGGGTGACGGCGGCCCGGTCCCGGGCTCGGCTGTGGCGCCGGCCCGACAACCGGGCTTCTTCAGGCGGCGGGGGTAGCGGCCGGCCGAGGGCGCCGAGGCGCCGGGCGGTGGCGGCCACGAGCGGCAGGTCGCGTCGGCGCAGGCCCACCTCGACGTGCTCGTCGGGGCGCCCGAGGCGGTCTCGGGCCGCCAGCAGGGCGAACACGTCGCCCTCCAGGTCGAGCAGGCCGGCCACGTAGGCCCGGCCCAGGCCCAGCTCCCCGGGCGCCCACAGCAGGTGGCGCAGCGCGTCGGGGGAGCGGACCACGATCGTGCAGGCCGCGTCGGCCGACCCGAGCGACGAGCCGTCCCAGCACCGCAGCGCCACGGGGGGGTCGGGGCCGAGCAGGCGGTGCAGGAGGGGCGCCAGGGCGTCGGCGGCGGTGACGGCAGCCATCGGTCCTCCTCTCGTCGACCTCTCTCCTACTGCTGCCGGCGCGGTCGTGCAAGCGATCTTTCCCTGTCGGCCAGGTTGATAATGACGCGCTCAACTTTTATCCTGGCTCCAAGTTCAGCGTCCGTCCCTCTCTTGGAGGCACCCCATGCCCAAGGCCGTCGGCATCGACCTCGGCACCACCAACTCGGTCGTCAGCGTCCTCGAGGCGGGCGACCCGGTCGTCATCCCCAACGCCGAAGGGTCGCGGACCCTGCCCTCGGTGGTCGCCTTCTCCAAGTCGGGTGAGGTGCTGGTGGGCGAGGTGGCCAAGCGCCAGGCCATCACCAACCCGGACCGCACCATCCGGTCGGTCAAGCGCCAGATGGGCACCAACTGGAAGATCGACATCGACGGCAAGCCGTACACGGCCCAGGAGATCTCGGCCCGTGTGCTCCAGAAGCTGAAGCGCGACGCGGAGGCCTACCTGGGCGACACCGTCACCCAGGCGGTCATCACCGTCCCCGCCTACT
>JAUJNP010000002.1:0-37251 GCA_030448105.1 Acidimicrobiales bacterium
ACGAGCTGGCTGACCACCACCCGCTCGGTGCCGTTGATGATGAAGGTGCCCTTGTCGGTCATCACCGGGAAGTCCCCCATGAAGACCGTCTGCTCCTTGATCTCGCCGGTGCTGGCGTTCATGAACCGGGCCCGGACGAAGATCGGGGCCGAGTAGGTCATGTCCTTCTCGCGGCACTCCTCGACGGAGAACTTCGGCTCCGGCCGCAGGTCCTCGTCGTCGGGGTCGAACTCGAGCTCGAGCTGGAGGGTCTCGGTGAAGTCCTTGATCGGGCTGATGTCCCGGAAGGTGTCGGCCAGACCGTTCTGGAGGAACCAGGCGAACGATGCCCGCTGGATGGCGATGAGGTCAGGCGGTTCGAGGACCTCGTCGAGGTTCGCGAAGGAATAGCGGTCCCGGAGGGTGGAGCGGGAGGGCACGGACGACTCCTCGAGCACGGTGATCACGCGTGGACAGCCGTGCTGACCCGCGACTCGCCAGCGTCAAAGTCGACAGGGGCGAAGCGGGCGAGCACGGCAATCGGGCATGCTAGGGGGCGCACGCGGGGAAGAGCAACCCCGATCCGGTCGATGAATCGCCGCCCTGCCCACGGGCCGAGCGCCGAGTTGTGCGAGAGGGTAAGGCCGAACCTCACAGTGGTCAAGGGTCCGGCCTCAGGCGGCCCTTGCCGCGCTCCTCAGGTCACTTCAGCTCGACGGTGGCCCCGGCCGCCTCCAGCTGGGCGCGAGCCTTCTCGGCGTCCTCCTTGGAGGCCTTCTCCAGCACCGGCTTGGGCGCGCTGTCCACCAGGTCCTTGGCCTCCTTGAGGCCGAGGTTGGTGAGCGAGCGCACCTCCTTGATCACGTTGATCTTCTTCTCGCCGGCAGCGGTGAGCACCACGTCGAACTCGTCCTGCTCCTCCTCGACCACCGGGGCGTCGGCCCCGCCCGCGGGAGCAGCGGCGGCGGCGGCGACGGGCGCGGCCGCGGTGACGCCGAACTTCTCCTCGAAGTCGCCCAGCAGCTCGCTGAGCTCGAGGACGGTCATGTTGGCGATGGCGTCGAGGATCTCTTCCTTGGTGGCCATGTCAGCTCTCCTGGGTCGGGGCGGCCGAATCGGCCGGGGGTTCGGTTGGGTTCTCGTCGGCGGCCGGTTCGGGCGGGGCGTCGGGCTCGCTGGGGGTGTCTTCGGCGGGCGGGGCGTCCTCCGCGGCCGGTGCTTCGGCGGGCGGGGCTTCGGTCGGGACCCCGCCCTGCTGGTCGATCAGGGCCTTGAGGCCGTAGGCGAGGTTGCGGGGCAGGGCCGCGAGGAGGCCGGCGAACTGCTGCATGGGAGCGGCCATGGCTCCGGCCAGGCGGGCCAGGAGCACCTCGCGGGGCTCGACGTCGGCGAGGGCCCGGGCGCCGGCGGCGTCGAGCACCTTGTCGCCCAGCAGGCCGCCCTTGACCACCAGCGCCGGGTGGGTGCGGGCGAAGTCGCGCAGCGCCTTGGCCACGTTGACGGGATCGCCGGCCACGAAGGCGATGGCGGTGGGGCCGGTGAGCAACGGGTCGAGCTCGAGGCCGAGGTCGCGGGCGGCGAAGCGCACGAGGGTGTTCTTGTAGATCTTGTACTCGCCGCCGGCCTCGCGCAGCGAGCGCCGCAGCGCGGCCATGGCGGCCACGTTGAGGCCCCGGTACTCGGTGAGCAGGGCGGCGCCGGCCGCATCGAGGTGTCCGCGCACCTCGTCGACGACGGCGACCTTCTCCGGTCGGGGGTTCTCCATGGCTCCTCCTCTCTCGGTCCGGAACGGACGACGGGTGCTCGCACGCACGCGGGCACCCGGGAGAGGACGGCAGAAGCGTCCGCCTCGTCGGGCGGGCCGGGAGGCCCTTACGCACACTCGGTGCACCGGATGTCTTCGGCGAGCAAGCTCGATCGGTTGTGGCCGGTCACCCTAGCGGCCGGTCACCCCACCGGCGAAACCGTTCTCGGCGCGCTTTGCCCTCGTATCCGGGGCTTGATCGCGCCAGTTTCGGGCCTCAGGCCGCGGACTCGTCCTCGGTGGGCTTCAAGCGGGTGGGGTCGGCCTTGACGCCGGGACCCATGGTGGAGGCCAGGGTGATGCGGCGCAGGTAGCGGCCCTTGGAGGCAGCCGGCTTGGCCCGCTGCAGCTCCTCGAGCACGGCCCGCACGTTGGTCACCAGGTCCTCGGCGGGGAAGCTGGCCTTGCCCACCGGCACGTGCACGTTGCCGTACCGGTCGGTGCGGTACTCGACCTTCCCGCCCTTGAACTCGGCCACCGCCCTGGCCACGTCGGGGGTGACGGTGCCGGTCTTGGGGTTGGGCATGAGGCCCCGGGGCCCCAGCACGCGGCCGAGCCGGCCGACCATGGGCATGAGGTCGGGCGTGGCGATGGCCACGTCGAAGTCGAGCATGCCGCCCTCCACCGCGGCGGCGAGGTCGTCGGCGCCCACGATGTCGGCGCCGGCCTGGCGGGCCGCCTCGGCGGCCGGGCCGGTGGCGAACACCGCCACCCGCACGTCCTTGCCCGTGCCCGCGGGCAGGGCCACGGTGCCCCGCACCATCTGGTCGGCCTTGCGGGGGTCCACACCCAGTCGCACGGCCAGCTCCACGGTCTCGTCGAAGCCGGCCGAGGCCATGGCCTTGACCAGGTTGACCGCCTCGGGCACCGAGTGGAGGTGGTCCCGGTCGTAGCGCTTGGTCGCGTCGGTGAACCTCTTGCCCTTCGCCATGGTGGCTCCCTCGTTGGTTAGGGCGCCGGGGCGAGGTGCTCCCCTGGTCGCCGGTTCTGGGTTGCGGGTCGGTCAGCCGACCTCGAGGCCCATGGAACGGGCCGTGCCCTCCACCTGCTTGCGGGCGGAGTCGAGGTCGTTGGCGTTGAGGTCGGGCAGCTTCGTCTGGGCGATCTCGGTGATCTGGTCGGCGGTGACCCGGCCGGCGCTGGTCTTGCCCGGCGCCGGGCTGCCCTTGTCGAGGCCGGCCGCCTCCCGCAGCAGCACCGGGGTGGGCGGCGTCTTGGTGACGAAGGTGAAGGTGCGGTCCTCGAAGACGGTGATCTCGACCGGGATGATGGTGCCCCGCTGGGCCTCGGTCTGGGCGTTGTAGGCCTTGCAGAAGTCCATGATGGCAACGCCGTGGGGCCCGAGGGCGGTGCCCACCGGGGGGGCGGGGGTGGCCTGGCCGGCGGGGATCTGGATCTTGACGACGGCCGCGACCCTCTTCTTGGCCATGGTGGTGCTCCTCGGGCGGGTGGGGGACGGGCGAGCGTAGGCGGGCGGCCTACAGCTTCGCCACCTGGGAGAACTCGAGCTCGACGGGGGTCTCCCGGCCGAAGATGTTGACCAGCACCTTGACCTTCAGCTGGTCCTCGTTGATCTCGACCACCTCACCGGAGAAGTCGGCGAAGGGGCCTTCCTTGACCCGCACCGTCTCGTGCACCTCGTACTCCATGCGGGGCCGGCCCTTCTTGGCCAGCGGCTCCTCACCCTCGGGCTTGACCTGGAGGAAGGTCTCGACGTCGCGCCGGGGCAGTGGCGAAGGCCGGGTGCCCTGGCCCACGAACCCGGTGACGCCTGGGGTGTTGCGGATGACGTACCAGGAGTCGTCGTCGAGGTCGCAGCGCACGAGGAGGTAGCCGGGGAACATCTTCTTGGCGACCACGACCTTCTTGCCGCCCTTGAACTCGACCACGTCCTCCATGGGGATGACGACCTCGTGGATGCGGCCCTCCATGTTCATCGAGGAGGTGCGGGCCTCGAGGTTCTGCTTCACCTTCTTCTCGTAGCCCGACTGGGTGTGCACGACGTACCAGCGCCCGGGGCGGTCATAAGGGCTCTCGACCGGGGCCGGCTCGTCGAGGAGGTCCTCGGCGTCGATGACCTCGGGCTCGGGCACCTCGCGCTGGGCTGCCTCGGGCTGGTCGGGGTCGGGTTGGGGGATCGCCGCGACGTCGGTCATTCGAAGATCCACAGGACGGCCTTGCCCATGCCCAGGTCGAGCCCGGCGATGGCGGCGGTGAGCACGATCAGGGTGATGAAGACGATGATCGAGTAGTTGATCGTCTCGCTCCTGGTGGGCCAGGCGACCTTGCGCAGCTCGGCCCGGACCTCCTTCACGAAGACCGTCGGCGGGGTGCGCTTCTCCTTGGGCCGGGGCGCGGGCGGGGCCGTCTTGCGGGCCGCCTTGGGCTCGCCGTCGGCGCCCAGCTGGCCTTGGCGCTGGAGCAGTCGCTTGGTTTCTCGGTTCATGGCCATGACGGCACCTGGTACGGGCGAGGGGAACGGGTCGGGGAGCAGGGCAGGAGGGACTCGAACCCCCAACCTACGGTTTTGGAGACCGTTGCTCTGCCAGTTGAGCTACTGCCCTCGGGGGAACGACGTCCCGACGCTAGCAGAGGGCCCCCTCCGCGCCGCTCGGGCAAGCAGGCGTCGCTCGGAATGGAGAACCGCCCCGCCCGCCCGAAGGGCAACGTGAAAAGAAGGATAGGCCGTCACTTCCATCTACGACATTGAGGAGCCATGCTCGGCACGTCCGTCGCATTGGGAACCTCTAGGGGCGAACCGACAGGAGGAGCGGGCCGTCGGGGATGATCGTCTCCGGGGTGGCGACGGGCTCAGCCGGCGAGGGGAAGGCGGGCGCGGCGGGAGCGGGTGGTGAGGACGATGGCTCCCGCCGCGCCGGCGGCGGTGGCGGCGGCCAGGCCCCCCAGGTAGGCGGCCCGGCGGCCGCCGAGGAGCGAGCGCACGGCGTGGCGCTCGCCGGCCTCCTCCACGGAGGCCAGGATGTCGGCCAGGAGGCCGGGCGCCGGCTCCAGCACCTCGGTGCGAAGGGCATGCAGCGCCCGCAGCAGGCGGCGGTACTGCACCAGCTCGGCCTGGCAACGCAGGCACTGGCCCACGTGGCGCCGGGTGGCCCGATCGAGGGCGTCGGCCCCGCCCTCGGCGGCGGCCAGCACGTCGGCCACGTCGTCACACCGCATCGGCCCGGCCCTCCTCGTGCTCGGGCGCGCCGGCCGTCGTCGGGAAGAGCTGCTCACGCAGCTTGCGCCGGGCCCGGTGCAGCCTCACCTTCGCCGCCGACTCCGAGATGCCCAGCTCGGCGGCGATGGCCTCGTGGGGCAGGTCGTAGACGTCGCGCAGCACCACGACGGCCCGCAGCCGGGGCGGAAGCGCCTCGAGGGCGGCCTTGAGCCGGTCCCGCAGCTCCCCGCTGGCCGCGCTCAACTGGGGATCATGGTCCGCGCGCTCGTCGAGCAGGGCGCCCTCCTCGTCGAGCTCCTCGTGGCGGTGGCGAGCCCGCCGGCTGAGCTGGTTGGCGGCGCAGTTGGCGGTGATGCGGTAGAGCCAGGTGGTGAACTGGGCGTCGCCCCGGAACCGCTTGAGGCCCTTGTAGGCGCGGAGGTAGGACTCCTGCACCACGTCCCGGGCGTCCTCCTCGTCGTTGGTGAGGCGGAGCGCGAGCGTGTACGAGTCGACGTAAGTGGCTTGCACCAGTTCCTCGAACGCCTGCTGGTCGCCCCCTTTGGCGAGGGCCACCAGGTCGGCCAGGTCGGCCGGCATCGCCGGGTCAGACCGGCGAGGGGTGGGCACGGTTACCTACCGGGTCTCCTTGTGGAGCGTGTGGGCACGCTCCCAACGGCAGTACTTCTTCATCTCGATGCGCTCGCGGTCGTTGAGCTTGTTCTTCTTGGTGATGTAGTTGCGCCGCTTGCAGGTGGTGCACTCGAGGGTCACCTTCACGCGCTTGTCGTTGCGGGCCATCGTTCCTCGTCTCTACTTGATGATCTTGGTGACGCGGCCGGCGCCGACGGTGCGGCCACCTTCGCGGATGGCGAACCGGAGGCCTTCGTCCATGGCGATGGGGTGGATCAGCTCGACGGTCATCTCGGTGTTGTCGCCGGGCATGCACATCTCGGTGCCCTCCGGCAAGCTGATCGTGCCGGTGATGTCGGTGGTCCGGAAGTAGAACTGGGGCCGGTAGTTCCCGAAGAACGGCTTGTGCCGACCCCCCTCCTCCTTGGTCAACACATACACCTGACCCTCGAAATCGGTGTGCGGGGTGATCGAACCCGGCTTGGCCAACACCTGCCCCCGCTCCACATCCTCTTTCTTCGTGCCCCGCAACAACGCCCCGATGTTGTCCCCCGCCTGGCCCTGATCCAACAACTTCCGGAACATCTCCACCCCGGTGCACGTGGTCTTCTGGGTGGCCCGGATCCCGATGATCTCCACCTCGTCCCCGGTGCGGACCACACCTTGTTCCACCTTCCCGGTCACCACCGTCCCCCGACCGGTGATGGTGAACACATCCTCGATCGGCATCAAGAACGGCTTGTCCAGCTCCCGCAGCGGCTCAGGCACGAACCCATCCACCTGAGCCATCAACTCCAACACCCCCGCGGCGGCGTCGGCGTCACCATCGAGAGCCTTGAGCGCCGAGACCCGACACACCGGGGTGTCATCACCGGGGAACTCGTACTCGCTCAACAGCTCCCGGACCTCCATCTCCACCAACTCCAACAACTCCTCGTCATCGACCATGTCCACCTTGTTCAGTGCCACCACGATCGACGGGACCCCCACCTGGCGGGCCAACAACACATGCTCACGGGTCTGGGGCATCGGACCATCGGTGGCCGCCACCACCAAGATCGCCCCATCCACCTGCGCCGCCCCCGTGATCATGTTCTTGATGTAATCAGCATGACCCGGCATGTCCACATGCGCGTAATGACGGTTAGCGGTCTCATACTCCACATGGGCGATGTTGATCGTGATCCCCCGCTGCCGCTCCTCCGGCGCCTTATCGATCATATCGAACGGCGTGAACACCGACGAAGGATCCGCCTCATGCAAACCTTCGTGATCGCCGCCGTCAACGTCGTCTTCCCATGATCAATATGACCCATCGTCCCGATGTTCAAATGCGGCTTGTTCCGCTCGAACTTCTCCTTGGCCATCGGGTCTCTCTCCTATTTGGTCGGACTGGTAGCGGCGGTCGGGTTCGAACCGACGACCTCTCGATTATGAGCCGAGCGCTCTCACCAACTGAGCTACGCCGCCACGATCGGGACGATCGGCTGGCGAGCCTCCTGTGGGAATCGAACCCACGACCTTTTCCTTACCATGGAAACGCTCTGCCGACTGAGCTAAGGAGGCACCGCACCCGCCGCCGGGGGCGGCCGGTGACCGGCGGACCATACTACCCGGGCCGCCCCAGCCCTCCCCAAACCCCCGCCCGCCGCCTGCGCTCAACCCGCCCGGCCCGGTGCCGACAGGATGGCGTGCGGTTGGAGCGGGTGGTCATGGACGGCGAAGAGGGGCCCTTCTCGCTGGCGCTCCACCCCCGCCTGACGGTGATCGCCGGGTTGGGGGAGGCCGAGCGCGAACGCCTGTGTGGCGAGCTCATCGGCGCACTGGGGGTCGGCCGCCCCGGGGTGCACGCGGAGGTGGTCGACGACCACGGGCGCCACCTCGGCGTGTTCCGGCCCGAAGGTGCCCGCCATCGGGTCGTCGATCTCGACGAAGGGGTGGATGTGAGCGACCGCTACCGCGGCGCCACCGGCGATCTCGATCTGCTGGCGGTGGAGGGCATCGACGCCCCCAGGGCACAGCAGGCCCTGCGCCTCGCCCGCGGCGACCTGGCCCGGGCGAGCACGGGCGAGGACCCCGTGTGCCGTCTGGCCGAGGTCGGCCAGTCCGACCTCTGGGCGGCCGCCGCGGCAGTCCAGGTGGCGGTCCAGGTGGCGGCCGAGGGGTCGGCGGCATCAAGCGGCCCGGCCGGGTCGGCCGGCCCGGAGGTGACGAACGCGGCCGAGGATCGCCCCGAGCGGCGGAGCCGGTACGGCTGGTTCGGCAGCCGTCGATCCCGGGCCGAAGCAACCGGGGGAGACGACGGGGCCCGGGCCGCCGAACGCCGGTGGGCCGGGGTCGCCGGTGAGGTCAGCGTCGATTGGGCCCTCGCCCACCGCGAGGTCATCACCGCCGCCGCCCGCCTGTGCCAGGACCTGCACAGCCTCGACACCATGTCGGCCACCGCCCCGGCGGTGGACACCAAGGCCACCAGCGACCTGGTGTCCACTCTGGTCGGGCGCATGGTGCTCAGCCGGGCGCTCGGGGCGTCCCGGGAGAGCTTCCCCCTCCTCCTCGACGACCCCTTCGTGGGCCTGGGCGCCACCGTGAAGCCGCCGTTGCTGGAGCTGCTCGGCCGGACCGCCGGCAACCCCCAGGCCGTCCTCTTGACCGGCGACGAGGACGTCGCCTCCTGGGCTCGCCTCGAGGTCCTCACCGGTGAGCTCAGCCTGCTTGAGCCGACCTTGCCGCTCCCGGTGTCAGCCGGCGCCAGGGTCTGACCGGCTTCATCCCTCGCGCCGGGGGCTCCTACGCTCGGGCGGGTGTCCGAGCCGCTCGACGTGCGCCTGGCGGGACCGGAGGACGCGCCGGCGATCCTGGCCATCTACAACCGTGAGGTCACCGGCTCCACCGTCACCTTCGACATGGTGCCCCGCACCCTGGCCGAACAGCACGAGTGGCTGGCGGCCCGTTCCGGCGCCCATGCCGCCGTGGTCGCCGTCGAGGACGGGCGGGTCGTCGGTTTCGGGTCTCTCTCGCCCTACCGCGACCGGCCCGCCTACAGCACCACCGTGGAGGACTCGGTGTACGTCGACCCAACGTGCCAGGGCAGGGGCGTGGGCCGGGCCCTGCTGGGCGAGCTGGTCCGCCTGGCCACCGCCCACGGCTTCCACGCCATGATGGCGCGGGTGGTCGACGGCCACGAGGCCTCCATCGCCCTGCACCGGGCCTGCGGCTTCGAGCTGATCGGGGTGGAGCGCGAGGTGGGACGGAAGTTCGGCCGCTGGCTCGACGTGGCCCTCATGCAGCGGCTGCTCAGCTGAGGGGCGCCCGCCGCCTCAGCACTTGCCGTCCTCGACGGTGGTGTCCTCGCCCGATTCGGGCACGGTGACGCAGGCCGATCCATCGCTGACCTCGAACTGGACCTTGCCGTCGTCGTCCATCCCGTCGCCGTCGCCGTCCTCGATGCCGCTGACCTCGGGATCGCCCGGCAGGTCCTTGGCGTTCTCGGTGAGCACGTCGACGGAGCGGAGGCCCTTGTCGTCGCCGGCGTCGTCGGCCTTGAGGGCACCGCGGAACGCCTCCGCGGCGGACCGGGCAGCGGCGTCGCCGGTGGCGTCCTCGGCGTCTTCCCTGGCCGACTCGGCTGCGTCCCTGGCCTTGTCCTGGGTGTCCTCGGAACAGGCGCCCAGCACCAGCACGGACGCGAAGAGGACGGCCAGCAGGCGGGGCACGACCGGCAACCGGGCGCTCACGTGAAGATGCTCACACCGCCGGGCCCGACCAGGAAGCCGAGCACTATGAGCACCAGACCCCAGATCATCTGTCGGCGCGTGAGGGCCACTATGCCGGCGATGACCAGGACCACAGCCAGGATCCAAAGCAAGAACGCCATGACGGTTCCCCTCTCCCGGCCCCGGTGGGCCGGCTTGGTCAATCGCTACCCGCGCCGGCCGGTTCGCAGAACGTGCTCCGTGGTGGCCACGCTACGCACCGACGCCCCGGAGCTCAGCGGTGGGCCGGGGTGGATTCGAACCACCGTAGGCTGAGCCGACGGGTTTACAGCCCGTTCCCTTTGGCCACTCGGGCACCGACCCTCGTGCTGAGAGCGAGAACCCTAGCGCTCCGCGGACGGCCCTCCGCTTGGGTTGGCGCCGGCGGTAGTTTGCCGGCATGGCGAGCTTCGACGTGGTCTCGGAAGTGGACATGCAGGAGGTGCGCAACGCCGTGGACCAGGTGGCCCGGGAGGTCTCCACCCGCTACGACTTCAAGGGCACCGCCACCACCGTCGAGCTGGAGGGCCACACCATCACCCTCCGCTCCGCCAGCGAGGACCGCTTGGCCGCCCTGCGCACCGTGCTGGAGGAGAAGCTCGTGAAGCGCAAGGTCTCCCTCAAGGCCCTCGACTACGCCAAGGTGGAGGAGGCTTCGGGGGGCTCGGCTCGCCAGGTGGTCACCCTGAGCGCCGGCATCTCCTCGGACAAGGCCCGGGAGCTCAACAAGTTCATCAAGGGCCTGGGGCGCAAAGGCGTGCAGTCCGCCACCCAGGGCGACCAGCTACGGGTCAGCGCCAAGAAGCGCGATGACCTCCAAGCGGTCATCGCCGAGCTCAAGGCCGGCGACTTCGGGCTACCCCTCCAGTTCTCCAACTTCCGCGACTGAGACGGGGGTCTTCGGTGGTCCGGGGGCGAAGCCCCCGGCGGGGGGCTCACGGGGGGGCGGAGCGTCCCCGTGTGTCGTAGTAGCCGGAATGGATGTAGACGCAGGGGACGCCTTCGGCGTGGAACATCTCCACGTTGCGGCGGTCGTCCTCGAACGCCAGCTGGAGGTCGAACCCGAAGTCCCGCAGCTCGCCCACGGTGCGCTGCTTGAAGGCCCGGGAGGCGCCGTAGTCGCCCACATCGCGCATGATCAAGAGGTCCCAGCGGAGCTTCATGCGCTCCAGCCAGGCCAGGGTCTGGCGCTGCACCCGGTCCGGTCGGGCGGTGAGGAGCACGACCGTCAGGCGGGCGTCGAGCACCTCCAGCAGCCGGCCCACCTCGTCGATGAGGGGATCTTCGGCGCAGGCCTCGAAGAAGGCGTCCCAGTCCCGGCGCGGCCGCTCCAGCAGGTGCTGGCGGCCGGAGGCGTCCGAGAGCACTCCGTCCATGTCGAAGATCACCGCCGGGCCGGGGTCGACCACGCCGTCACGCCAGCGCCAGTTCGGAGAAACGCTCACCCGGCGAGCATACGGACGCCGTGGCGCCGCTCAATCCTCCTGGGGGGCGGCCGCCGCCCGGCGGCGGATCTCCTCCACCACCCCGGGATCGGCCAGGGTGGTGGTGTCGCCCAGGTCACGGCCCTCGGCCACGTCGCGCAGCAGGCGGCGCATGATCTTCCCGGACCGGGTCTTGGGGAGGTCGTCGGTGAAGATCACGGTACGGGGCCGCGAGATGGGGCCGATCTTGGTGGTGACGTGCCGGCGCAGCTCCTCGCCCACCTCCTCGCCCGCCGCCTGGTCGCCCTTGAGGGTGACGAAGGCGATGATGGCCTGCCCGGTGGTGTCGTCCTTGGCGCCGACCACCGCCGCCTCGGCCACCTTGGGGTTGTCGACCAGGGCCGACTCGACCTCGGTGGTCGAGATCCGGTGTCCTGACACGTTCATCACGTCGTCGACGCGGCCCACCAGCCAGAGGTAGCCCTCGGCGTCCACCTTGGCCCCGTCGCCGGCGAAGTACCGGCCCGGGAAGCGGCTCCAGTAGGTCTGCTGGTAGCGCTCCGGGTCGCCGTAGATGCCCCGCAGCATCGACGGCCAGGGCCGGGTCAGGGTGAGGTACCCGCCCCCTTGGCCACTGGCTGGCCGGCCTCGTCGACCACCTCGGCGCTGATGCCCGGCAACGGGAAGGTCGCCGACCCGGGCGCTGGTGGTGGTGGCGCCCGGCAGGGCGAGATCATGATGGCGCCGGTCTCGGTCTGCCACCAGGTGTCGACCACCGGGCAGCGGCCCCCGCCGATGTGGGTGCGGTACCAGATCCAGGCCTCGGGGTTGATGGGCTCGCCCACCGAGCCGAGCAGCTTCAGGGACGAGAGGTCGCGGCCGCCGGGCAGGTCCGAGCCCCACTTCATGAACGTGCGGATGGCGGTGGGGGCGGTGTAGAGCTTGGTGACCTGGTAGCGCTCCACGATCTGCCACCAGCGGTCCCGGGCGGGGGTGTCGGGGGTGCCCTCGTAGAGCACCGAGGTCACCCCGTTGGCCAGCGGGCCGTACACGATGTAGCTGTGCCCGGTGACCCACCCGATGTCGGCCGCACACCAGTAGACGTCGGTGTGGGGGTGGATGTCGAAGACGTACTTGTGGGTGAAGGCCACCTGGGTGAGGTAGCCCCCCGAGGTGTGCATGATCCCCTTGGGCTTGGCCGTGGTGCCCGAGGTGTAGAGGAGGTAGAGGAGCTGCTCGCTGTCCATCGGCTCCGGCGGGCAGGTGGCGTCGGCCGACGCCATGAGGTCGGCGTACCAGTGGTCGCGGCCTTCGGTCATGGCGATGTCGTGGTCGTCGCCCGATGTGCTGGTGCGGGCCACCACCACCACGTGCTCGATCGAGGGGGTGGAGGTGAGGGCATCGTCGACGGTGGGCTTGAGCAGGGCGGCCTGGCCCCGCCGCCATCCCCCGTCGGCGGTGATGAGCACCTTCGCCTCGGCGTCGTTGATCCGGTCGGAGAGGGCGTCGGCCGAGAACCCGCCGAAGACGACGGAGTGGGCGGCGCCGATCCGGGCGCAGGCCAGCAGGGCAGCCGGCAGCTCGGGGATCATGGGCATGTAGACGGCGACGCGGTCGCCCCGCTGCACACCGAGGCCCTTCAAGACGTTGGCCAGGCGGCACACCTCGGCGAGCAGGTCGGCGTAGGTGATGGTGCGGGTGTCGCCCGGCTCGCCCTCCCAGTGGAAGGCGACCCGCTCGCCGTGGCCCGCCTCGACGTGGCGGTCGAGGCAGTTGTAGGAGACGTTGAGGGTGCCGCCCACGAACCACTTGGCGAAGGGCAGCTCCCACTCGCAGATCGTGTGCCACTCCTGGTCCCAGTCGAGCAGGTCGGCGGCCTGACGCGCCCAGAAACCCTGATCGTCTCGGGCGGCCTCGTCGTAGAGGAACGTGCCGGCGGCGAGCGACTGCTCCTTGAAGTCCTCCGGAGGAGGGAACGTGCGCTCTTCGAGGAGGTAGTCCTCGATGGCGGGGCCGGTGGGCTCGGGCATGTCGGTCCTTCCACGCGTCGGTCGGGCAGCCGCGGGCCATTTCACCACGCCTCCGGCGTTCACACCTCCCACTCGAGGACCCGGAAGGCGCCGAGACCGTCGGGGTCGCAGAGGGCCTCGGCCTCCCCCACCCGGCTCCGGGCGGCCACCGCCGTGAGGTCGCCGAGGTGGGCCCGTTCCGCCCAGATGCGCCGGCCCTCGGCCACCAGGTCGTCGATGGCGTGGTCGGTGAGGAACGTGGCCTGGCTGCGGTCGGCGTCGGGCCGATGCACCCGCGCCAGTTGGTCGACGCACACCTCGACGGTGATGTCCTGCGTGCCGAGCCGCTCCAGTGGGCCCGCCCCCCGCTCGTGGCCGGCGTAGGTGCGCAGCCACTCCGACCACGGGCGGGTGGCCAGAGCGGGGGTGGTGGTGGCGTAGTCGAAGGCCACCACCCGGCCGCCCCCGGCGACTAGCTCGAGCGCGTCGCGCAGCCAGCCGGCGGCCGCGTCCTGGACGGGGATGCGCCCCCCCGAGGGGGCGTCCGGGGCCAGGCGCGTCGCCCGGGCGGCCAGGTCCTCACTCGCCGGCACCAGCACCTCGGTGAGGGCATGGTCGTCGGTGGCCAGGCCGACCCGCACCTCGGCCCAGCCGGCCGGGAGCCGTTCGAGCACCCCGAAGGCGAGGTTGTCGAGCAGCTCGTTGGCCAGGACCACCGCCGGTCCCCCGGCGGCGGGCAGCGCGGGGAGGGCCCCCACCAACGGGCCCACCCCCGGTTGCACGGGGTGCTCGGCGCCCGACGCGTCGGGGACGGTCGGGCCGAGGGCGGCGAAGGCGGGAGGGGTGAGCTGGAGGCGGTCACCGGCCGCCGCTCGCAGCGCCGTCGAGCGTTCGACCAGCACGTAGCGCAGGGCCGGCGCGCAGGCAGGGTCGGCGGCCAGCACGGAGCGGGCCAGCGCGCCGGTGCCGGCGCCGGCCTCGACCACCACGAAGGGGTCGGGCGAGCCGAGGTCGCGCCACCAGCGGTCGAGGGCCCCGGCCAGCACCGCCCCGAACAGGGGACCCACCTCGGGGCTGGTCAGGAAGTCGCCCCGCCGCCCGGCCCGCCCGCCGCTCGCGTAGAACCCGGCGTCGGGGTGGTAGAGGGCCAGGTCCACCACCTCGGCGAAGGGGACGGGGCCCCTGCGCCGCACCTGGTGGGCGACGAGGTCGTCGACCGCCGTCACCGGCCGCCGGCCTACCGGCGGAGCGCCACCGCGACAAGGTCGGTGGCGGCGTCGCCGAAGTGGCCCACCAGGCCGGGGAAGAACCCGGTGGCGACGGTGAAGGCCACGCAAAGGGCGAGGGCCAGGTTGATGGCCGCCGGGACCCGGACCGGTGAGCGGTCACCGTCGGGCACGGACTGGAACCACATCAGCCGGGCCAGGTTGGCGTAGTAGTAGAGGGCGATCACCGAGTTGACCGCGACCACCACCGCCAGGATGTAGGCGCTGGCCCCGCCGGCGCCGAGCACGGCCTTGAACACCTGGAACTTGGCGAACCAGCCGCCGAGGGGCGGGATGCCGGCGAGGGCGAACAGGAAGGCGGTCATGAGCACGGTCAGGCCGGGGGCGTACTCGAACAGGCCACCCCACGAGTCGAGCTCGCCCGAGCGGGTCTTGCGGCTGACGGCGAGGATCACCGCGAAGGCGCCGAGGTTCATGGCCGTGTAGATGAGGAGGTAGGACACCACCGCCCGGATGGCGTCGTCGGCCACGGCCGGGCTGTCTCCCGCCACCGCCAACGGGGCGAGGATGAACCCGGCCTGGGCCACCGAGGAGTAGGCGAAGAGTCGGACCACGTTGGTCTGCCGGAGGGCGATGAGGTTGCCCACGGTCATGGTGAGGGCGGCCAGCACCCACATCATCGGCCCGTACACCTCGTCGCGGCCGTAGAACGCCACAAAGATGAGCTGGAGGATGGCGACGAAGCCGGCCGCCTTCGACGCCACCGACAAGAAGGCGGTGATGGGGGTGGGGGCGCCTTCGTAGGTGTCGGGCGCCCAGTTGTGGAACGGCACCGCGGAGACCTTGAACCCGAAGCCGACGAGCACGAACACGATGCCGAGGGCGGCCACGGGGGTGGCGCCGAAGCTGCCCGCCACTTGCCGGCCGATGCCGGCCAGCACGGTGGTGCCGGTGCCGCCGTAGACGAGTGACATGCCGTAGAGCATCACCGCGGAGGCGAACACCCCCATCAGGTAGTACTTCATGCCGGCCTCGTTGCCCGTGAGCTCGCGCTTGCGCCAGCCGGCCAGCAGGTAGGCCGGGATCGACAGCAGCTCGAGGGCCACGAAGATGGTGATCAGGTCGCGGGCCGAGGCCATGAGGGTCATGCCCAGCACCGAGGACACCACCAGCAGGTAGTACTCGCCCTCCCAGTAGTCGCCCTCGCCGATGTAGTCGGTCGACAGCAGGATGGTCACGTAGCCGGCCACGAGGAACAGCGCCTTCATCACCAAGGCGAAGTCGTCGACCACGTAGGCGCCGCCGAAGAGGCTCCGGGTGTTGCCGTCGACGGCCAGGGTGATCACCGGCACCAGCGCGCCGAGCAGGCCGAGGCCCGACAGCGTGGAGGCCAGCCACTTGTTGCGTTCGGCGGTGAACAGGTCGACCAGCAGCACCACCACGGCCGTGGCCACCAGCACCGCCTCCGGGGCGAGGGCGTGCCAGTCCAGGGCGGGCGACCGGAAGGGCACGGCGTCGCCCACGGCCAGCACGGCGGACGCGGTGGCGGGAAAGGACACGGCTCCCCCTACCGTCCCAGTGCGGTGAGGGAGTTGACCACGGCGCCGTCGGTGACCCGGAAGATGAGGTTCGGGTACACGCCCAGCGCCACGATCAGCAGCAGCATCGGCGCCCAGGCCAGGTAGTCCGTGAGGTGCATGTCGTGGATCCGGGCGTGCCCCAGCGCGTGGCTCCCGGTCCGGTCCCCCTGCCCGAGGGCGTGGGCCTGGTCGTGCCCGTGCCCGTGGTCGTGGTCGTCACCGACGAACTCCTCGCGGGGGGTGCCGAAGGCAACCCGTTGGAGCAACCACAGCAGGTAGCCGGCCGCCAGGATCGTGCCGATGGCCGCCACCACCATGTACGTCCGGTACACGGCCGGGTTGAGGCCGGCGGCGGGGTTGTAGGCCGAGAGGATGGCCGGGAACTCCCCCCAGAAGCCGGCCAGGCCGGGCAGTCCGAGCGATGCCATGCACGAGAAGGCGAGCACCCAGCCCAGCCGGGGTGCCTGCAGCAGCATGCCCCCCAGCCGCTTGATCTCGAGGGTGTGGTAGCGGTCCTTCACCGAGCCGGCCACGAAGAACAGCATCCCGGTGATGAGCCCGTGGGCGACCATGCCGAAGATGGCGGCGTTGATGCCAAAGGTGGTGAGGGTGGAGATGCCGAGCATGACGTAGCCCATGTGGGCCACCGAGGAGAAGGCGATGAGCCGCTTCATGTCGGTCTGGGCCAGGCACCCGAGGGCGCCGTAGATGATGCCGATCACCGCCAGCAGGCCGATCCACGGAGCCCACCGTTCGGCCGCCTCGGGCAGGATCGGGATGGCGATGCGCACGAACCCGTACGTGCCGAGCTTCAGCAGCACGGCGGCGAGGATCACGGAGCCCTGGGTGGGCGCCTGGGTGTGGGCGTCGGGGAGCCAGGTGTGGAACGGGAAGATCGGCACCTTGACGCCGAAGCCCATGAACATGCCCCCGAACACGAACAGGGCGGTGGTGCTGGCCAGGCCGGCGCCGGCCCAGTCCGACAGCTCGATCATGCTGAACGTGTGGCGCATGGTGCCGCCCACGTCGACCTCCGGGGAGAGGAAGTACACGGCCAGGAACGACACGAGCATCAGCGCCGAGCCGAACAGGGTGTAGAGGAAGAACTTGATGGCGGCGTACTGACGGGCCTCGCCGCCCCACACCCCGATCATGAAGTACATGGGGAGCAGCACGACCTCGAAGAACACGAAGAAGAGGATGAGGTCCTGGGCCACGAAGGTGCCCACCATCCCCGTCTCGAGGATGAGGATCAGGATCAGGAACGCCTTCGGGTTGTGCGGTTCCGGGAAGTGGTTCCAGGAGTAGATGACCACCAGCGGCACGATCAGCACGGTGAGGGCCAGCAGCGGCAGGGCGATGCCGTCGACCCCGACGATGTAGCGGCTGTTGATCACGTCGATCCAGGACCGGTCCACCACGTACTGCAGCGTGCGAGTGCGGTCGAAGTCGAAGCTGGCGATCAGGGCCACACCGACGGCGAGCACGGCCAGCGTGGTGAGCAGGGCCACCAGCTTGTGCAGGGTCTCCTCGGCCCGGGGGATGACCATCATCACCACCGCACCCACCACCGGCAGGAAGGTGGCGGCGGTCAGCCCCCAGTCGTTGAGCAGGTCCTTCACGGGAACGTCCTCTCAATCCTCAATCGGTCGATCCTCAGCTGGTGCTGGCGATGAACACGAAGACGGCGGCCAGGATGGTGGCGCCGGCGAACAGATAGGCGCCGTAGCTCTGCACCTTGCCGGTCTGCTGGCGCCGGAGCAGCTGGCCCGAGCCCTCGGCGGTGGCGCCTGAGCCGTTCACGAGGGTGTCGACCACGCCTTGGTCGATGTGGGTGTACACCCACTGGCCACTCCCCCGGGTCCCGCGGGCCACCAGGTTCACCAGGCCGTCGATCACGTTCTGGTTGACCCAGTTGGCGGCCCGGGCCACCGGGCCCTTCGTGCCGCCGGCGATGACGCCGGTGTAGAGGTGGTCGAGGTAGTAGCGGTTCTCGAGCAGGCGGTAGCCGGCCCGGGCGGGGCGGCTGCGCTCGGTGATGCCGTGGGGCCCGGCTCCCCGCCAGAACCACAGGTAGGCGAGACCGATGCCGAGGATGCCGACCACGGTCGAGACGACGGCGATCCACAGCGTGAACTCCGGGTGCCGGAAGGCGGCGTCGAGCCCACCGGGGAAGTAAGCGGCGGTGGGCTCGACGTAGTGCTCGAAGCGCAGCGCGATCGACTCCCCGGCGAAGGAGGGCAGGTTGGCGAAGCCGGCCACCGCGCCCAGGGCGGCCAGGATCACCAGCGGGATCACGATGCGCGGACCGGACTCGTGGGGGGTGTGGAGGGCGGCCGCGCCCCGGGGCTCGCCCCAGAACACGTACCAGAGCACCCGGCTCATGTAGGCGCAGGTGCAGAACGCCCCGATAGTGCCCATCACCAGCATGAGCTTGTAGCCGCCCTCGCCCCCCAGGCCGCTGGCGCCGGCCAGGATCTCGTCCTTCGACCAGAAACCGGCCAGCGGGGGTATGCCCATGAGCGCGCCCGTGCCGATCATGAACGTCCAGTAGGTGCGGGGCATGAACCGGCGCATGCCGCCCATGTCCTGCTTCATGTCGAAGCTGTGCACGGCGTGGCTGAGCGACCCGGCGCCGAGGAAGAGGCACGCCTTGAAGAAGGCGTGGGTGAAGAGGTGGAAGATGGCGGCGGTCCAGGCGCCGACCCCGAGGGCCATCACCATGTAGCCGAGCTGGCTGATGGTGGAGTAGGCGAGCACCTTCTTGATGTCGTTCTGCACGAAGGCAAGGAGCGCCCCGAACACCACGGTGACCGCGCCGATCACCGCCATGAGGTTGATGGTCGACTCCCCGATCTGGAAGCCGTGCCAGAACACGCTGTAGAGGCGGGCGATGAGGTAGATGCCGGCCACCACCATGGTGGCGGCATGGATGAGGGCCGACACCGGGGTGGGGCCGGCCATGGCGTCGGGCAGCCAGGTGTGCAGGATGAACTGGCCCGACTTCGACATCACCGCCGCCATCAGCGAGCAGGACGCCACCAGCAGCAGCAGGTGGCGGATCTCGCCGGTGTTGGCCATCTCGTTGATGCCGATGATGTCGAAGGTGCCGCCGGCGGCGAAGAACAGGATGCTCACCCCGACGAGCAGGCCGACGTCGCCGACCCGGTTGGTGAGGAAGGCCTTGAGGGCGGCGTCGGAGTTCGGCTTCTCCTCCCACCAGTGCCCGATGAGCACGAACGAGCAGAGCCCCACCAGCTCCCACCCCACGATCATCTGCAGGGTCGTCTTCGACAGCACGAAGAACAGCATCGAGGCGGTGAACAGGCTCAAGAAGGCGAAGAAGTGGGTGTAGCGGCGGTCGCCGGCCACGTACTCGGTGCTGTAGACGTGCACCAGCAGGGACACCAGGGTGACGACGAGGAGCATCACCGCCGACAGGCCGTCCAGCATGGTGCCGACCTCGACCTTGGTGCCCCCGCTCTGCAGCCACGTGGTGCCGCGGACCACCGGCGGGGTGACGTGGTGCTCCTCGCCCTCCTCGGCGGCCGTCGACTCCTCGCCCTCCTCGGCCGCCGCCGGCTCCTCGTGCCCGGCCGCGGCCGGCTCCTCGCCCTTTTCGGCCGCGGCCGGCTCCTCGTGCCCGCCCGCGGCCGGCTCCTCGTGCTCGGCCGCCGGCGCCTCGTGGGCCGCCGGCGGGTGGTTCACCCGTTGGATCCAGCCGACCCCCGTGCCGCAGGCGAGGACGAAGGCGATGGCCACGGCGGCGATGCCGATCTCGGATCCGCCGCGGGGGAGCCGCTTGCCGAAGGCCAGGATGAGCACGAACGACAGCGCGGGCAGGGCGGGGATGATCCAGACGTGGGAGAGCACCGGTCAGCCCCTCATCAGATCGACCTCGTCGAGGTCGATGCTGCGGCGGTTGCGGTAGATGACGAGGACGATGGCCAGGCCGACGCCCACCTCGGCGGCGGCGATGGCGATCACGAACAGCGCGAACACCTGGCCCGCCAACGTCCCGGTCATGGCGGAGAAGGCGACCAGGTTGATGTTGACGGCGTTGAGGATCAGCTCGATCGACATGAGCACGGCCACGCCGTTGCGCCGGGCGATCACCCCGTAGACGCCGATGGCGAAGAGCACCGCCGACAGGATGAGGAACTGGTTCAGGAGCACGTCACTCCTTCCGAGCCAGCACGATGGCGCCGATGAGGGCGGCGGTGAGCAGCACCGACACCGCCTCGAACGGGATGAGGTACCTCGAGAAGATGGAGTCCGACACGGCGCCGACGTTGGAGCCCGCGGTGGGTTCGGTGCCCTCGGCCTGGGAGACGGCGGCCGGCCGGAGGGTCAATCGGGTGTCGGCGGGGAGCCGGTCGCCGCCGAAGGTGTCGAGGAGGGTGAAGGAGAGCAGCCCGAGCAGGAGCACCCCCACCAGCGCCCCGCCGAACCAGTTCGACCGGGTCAGGCCGGCCTCGCCGCGGATCGGAGCCCGCGTGAGCATCACGCCGAACAGGAACAGCACCACGATGGCGCCGATGTAGACGAGCACCTGGGTGATGGCCACGAACTCGGCGGCCAGGAGGATGAACTGGGCGGCGGCACCGGCCAGGACGAGCACCAGCCAGAGGGCGGCGTGCACCACGTTGTTGGTGGTGACCACCCGCAAGGCCCCGGTGACCATGAGCACGGCGATCACTCCGAAGCCCACGTTCTGGGCCACGTTGAACGGCACATCAGAGTTGACCGTCGCGAGAAGCGTCATGGTTCAGCGCGCGCCCTCACCAAGGCCTCCCCACGCTGCGCAGTCCGCCAGGCGGAGCAGCCCCGAGCCTGAGAGCCGGATGGGCGAAGCCGCTCCGCCGGAGGCGGAGCCAGTGTGGCAGCCATAGCTAGCGCGGGACTTTCCTGGGCTTGGCCTCGGAGCCGGCTTCGTAGGGCTCGAAGTCAGGGACCGTCTCCATCCACTCGCCCAGTCGCTCCTTGTCGTGGAGGAGGTCGGCGATGCGCAACTCGGAGTACTCGTACTCCGGGCTCCAGAACAGGGCGTCGAAGGGGCACACCTCCACGCAGATGCCGCAGTACATGCAGAGCGCGTAGTCGATGTCGAAGCGGTCGAGGGCGCTGACGGTTCGGGGCTTGCCGCCGGCCCGGCGGGGCGGCGCCTTCTCCTTGTGGCCCTCGATGTAGATGCACCAGTCGGGGCAGCTGCGGGCGCACAGCATGCAGACGGTGCAGTTCTCCTCCTTGAGGGCGATCACGCCCCGGGCCCGGGGAGCGGGGGCCTCCTTCTCGTGCGGGTACTGCACCGTCACCGCGCCCTGGGTGGGAGAGGGCACGAGCTTCATGACCCCCTGCCGGGGGAACATGGTCCGGCCCATCTCCTTCAGGGTCACGCCGAGGCCCTTGACCAGGCCGATCCCCTTGGGCTGAGGCATCAGAACGCCACCTTCAGGATCATGGTGCCCACGATGTTGAGCAGCGAGATGGGGATGAGGACGGTCCACGCGAACTTCTGGAGCTGGTCCTCACGGAAGCGCGGATAGGTGAAGCGCACCCAGAACACCACGAACGACAGCAGGAGGATCTTGGCCAGGAGGATGATCGGCCCGAGCACGTTCATGTAGTTGGCGTCGTGGTCGAGGCCGGGGAAGTACCACCCGCCGAGGAACAGCGTGGCCGCTACCGCCGAGAGGGCGCCGACGGCGGCGAACTCACCGATGAAGAAGAGCAGGAACCGCATGCCGGAGTACTCGGTCATGAACCCGGTGACCAGCTCCGACTCGGCGACGGGCATGTCGAAGGGGGTCTGGGTGAGCTCGGCCTGCATGGCGATGAGGAACACCACGAAGCCGACGATCTGGGTGATGGCGAACGGAAGGCCGATGGCGCCGAAGCCGAAGATGGAGCCGTCGGCCTGGGCGGTGACGATGCGCTGGAGGTTGAGGGTGCCGGCCTGGATCACCACGCCCATCACCGCCAGCACCAGGGGCAGCTCGTAGGCGATGAGCTGCCCCGCGGCCCGAAGGCCCCCGAGCAACGAGTACTTGTTGGCCGAGGCCCACCCGGCGATGAGCACCCCGATCACTGACACCGACGACGCCGCCAACGCGTAGAAGATCCCGCCCTCCAGGTCGGCGAAGACGGCGTCGGGGCCGAAGGGGATGGCGAGGTAGACGAGGAGCACGGTGCCCACCACCAGGTAGGGCGCCAGCTTGAACAGCCGGGCATCGGCCCGGTCGGGGACGATGTCCTCCTTCTGGATCCACTTGCCCACCTCGGCAAAGAGCTGGAGCGATCCGTGGGGGCCGGCCTCCATGGGGCCGAGGCGGCTCTGCATGAAGCTGACCGCCTTGAACAGGAAGAGCTGAACCAGGGCGCCGGCCGGCAGCAGCACCGCGGCCAGCACGCCGACGGTGCGCAGCAGGGTCTGCTGCCAGTAGGCCAGCTCGACCGAGAGCATCAGCGGTCGATGTCCCCGAGGATGAAGTAGAGCGAGGCGAGGATGGTGATGACGTCGGGCACGTACACCCCGCGGGTCACCCAGGGCACCACCGAGATGTTGTTGAACGACGCCGACTTGATCTTGCAGCGGAACGGGCCGAGGTCACCCTTGGAGACGATGTAGTAGCCCATCTCGCCGAGCGGGTTCTCGGTGGACACCCATGCCTCGCCCTCGGGGACCTTGATGATGCGGGGCACCTTGGCCATGACCGGGCCGGCGGGGATGTTGTCGAGGAGCTGGTCGATGATGTGCGCCGCCTCGCGGGTCTCCTGGAGGCGAACCCAGTAGCGGGCGAAGGAGTCGCCGTCGGGGTGGGTCCAGACCTTCCAGTCGACCTCGTTCCAGGCCAGGCCGACCGGCTGGTCGCGGCGCAGGTCCCAGTCCACGCCGCTGGCCCGGAGGTTGGCCCCGGTGAGCCCGAACCCGAGGGCCACCTCCGCAGGGATGACGCCGATGCCCCGGGTGCGGCTGTCGAAGATCTCGTTGCCGACGAGCAGGTCCTCCATCACGTCGCAGAAGTTGCGGACCTTGTCCATGACCGCCTTGGTGTCGGCGATCCAGCCCTTGGGGAGGTCGTCGCGCAGGCCGCCGATGCGGTCGAAGTTCGGGTGGAAGCGCCCGCCGGTGACCGCCTCCATCTGGTTGAGGACGTACTCGCGGTCGCGGAACGCGTAGAAGACCGGGGTGAGAGCGCCGAGCTGCACGCCCATGTCGCCGAGGAAGAGGGTGATGTTGGCGATGCGGGCCATCTCGAAGAAGATCGTGCGGATCCACTGGGCCCGGGGCGGCGCCTCGATGTCCATGAGGGTCTCGGCGGCGAGGATGAACGGCACCTCGTTGGCGAAGTGGCCGAGCCAGTCGATGCGGTTCACGAGGGTGGTGACCTGGGGGTAGGTCCGCACCTCGGTGAGCTTCTCGTAGCCCCGGTGCATGTAGCCCATGATCGGTTCGCACGCCACGACCTGCTCGCCGTCGAGCTTGGCCACGATGCGCAGCGTGCCGTGGGTGGCCGGGTGCTGGGGGCCGAGGTTGAGGGTCATCCCCTCGGTCTCGATCTCGAGGTTGACCCGTGCCTCGGCGGCCTGGCCGGCGACGTAGGCCAGCTTCTGCGACTCGGTCACGGTCATGGGGCGGCCTCGATGGCCGCCCCGACCGTTGGCGGCCGTGGTAGCGCCAGCGTGCGGCCGCCCCTCGAGCGAGGCTCGCCGAACGAGAAAAGGGGCACGGTCACTGCGCCGGCTCCTCGGTGGCGGGTTGCTCGGCGGCAGCCTCGGCCTCGTCCTCGTCGGGCATGGGCTCGACGTCGACGATGCCGGGCCAGGGCTTCACCTCGCGGGCCAGCAGCGGGAAGTCCTTGCGCAGCGGGTGCCCCTCGAAGCCGGTCGGCAGGTAGAGGTGGACCAGGTGGGGGTGCCCGCTGAAGGCGATGCCGAACATCTCCCAGGTCTCCCGCTCGTGCCAGTTGGCGCCGGGGTAGACCGGGATCCAGGTGGGCACGCCGACCTCGGGCTCGGCCACGTCGACCTTGAGGATCAGGCCGTAGCCCTTCTCGTGGTTGTGGACCCGGCCGAAGACCTGGAAGCGGGTGTCGCCACCGGCGTATCCGGTGACGATCCCGCCCTCGCCGGTGGCGGCCGGGGCGTCGAAGCCGCTGTTCTCGCTGCGCCCGTAGGGCGACGGCATCCAGTCGATGGCGTTGAGGAACACGAAGAGCCGGCAGCCCAGCTTCCCCTTGGCGATCTGAGCCGCCTCCCGCCACGCCTCAGGGGTCACCCGCACCCACAGGTCGTTGCCGTCACGGATGTGGGCGCCGACCACGGCCTCGCCGAGCTCGGTCTTGAGCACGTCGAGCAGGCCGAGGCGCAGCTCGTCGGCGCTGGCCGGCGAGGTTGGATCGACCGGCTCGGGCTCCGGTTCCGGCTCCGGGTCGGCGGCCGGTTCGGGTTGGACCCCCTCGGCAGCGGAGGCCATGGCCTCGGCCACCGGCGGGCTCTCGGGGCCGGCCTGGCCGGGGTCGGACTGCCCGGCACCGCCGGCGCCGGCGGCGGTGCCCTCGGCGTGTCCCTCGGCCTCGGCCGCCTCGGCGGTGGCCTCCACCTGCTCGGGCGCCACCTCCTCGTCGGCGGTCGGCTCTCCGGTGAGGTCGGCAGGCGGCATCGGTGCGGTGGCCGCTTCCGGCTCCCCGCCCTCTTCGGTCACGGGTAGGCCTTCCACCTCGCCGCCGCTCGTCGGAGCGGCCTGCTCCCGCTGGTGCTCGGCCGCCTGTTCGGTGGCTTCGCCGACGAGGCTCTCGTCGGCGTTGCTGGTGGACTCGCCCGGCTCCGGGGGCTCAGGTGACGACAATGGGGTCACCCTTCCAGCGCTCGGCCATGTCCTCGTGGCGGATCCGTTCCTGGAGGAGCACGATGCCTTCGAGGAGGGCCTCGGGGCGGGGCGGGCAGCCGGGCACGTAGACGTCGACGGGGACGATCTGGTCGACGCCCTTGGTGACCGAGTAGCTGTCCCAGTAGGGCCCGCCGCAGTTGGCGCAGGAACCCATCGAGATCACGTACTTGGGGTCGGGCATCTGCTCGTAGAGGCGGCGGATGGAGGGGACCATCTTGTCGGTGACCGTGCCCGAGATCACCACCAGGTCCGCCTGGCGGGGCGAGGCGGGCAGCGGGATGACGCCGAGGCGCATCACGTCGTAGCGGGGTGAACCGAACGCCGCGCCCATCTCGATGGCGCAGCAGGCCAGGCCCCACTGGTAGACCCAGAGCGAGTAGCGGCGGGACAGGTTGAGGAGGTTGGTGAGCGGCTTGGGCATGCGGCCGCTCTCGACAAGGCCCATCTCAGCTCACAGCCAACGGAGGACACCCTTGCGCCACGCGTAGAGCAGGCCCAGGGCGAGGATCCCGATGAAGATGCCCATCTCCACCGCGCCGAAGGTGCCGTAGGCCTCCAGGCGCGTGGCCCAGGGGAAGATGAAGACCGCCTCCACGTCGAACAGCACGAAGAGCAGGGCGAAGATGTAGTAGCGGATCTCGGCCTGGGACCAGCCCACGCCCACGGGATCGACGCCCGACTCGTAGTTGACGTACTTCGAGGCCTGCGGCCGGGTGGGCCGGATGAGCGAGCCCAGCCCCAGGATCCCCGCCACCAGGGCGATGGCCACGCCGGCGAAGATCCCGACCGTCAGGTACGAGCGGAGGAAGTCCGACACGGCGAGGAATCTAGTGACCGCGCTCACATGGGGCCAAAGGGGAGCGGGGAGCTTTTCTCCGGTTGTGACCGGCGAGAGGACGAGCCTGCGGTTCGGTGTCAGGCGGCGAGACGGGTGATGGTGATGGGGGTGCCGTCGGGCCGGTAGCAGCCGAAGCCTTGGCGGTCGGGGTTGCGTTGGATGCGGTAGCGGCCTTCGTGGACCAGGTGGTGGTGATGGGAGCAGAGCAGGCCGAGCTGGTCGAGGTTGGTGTGCCCGCCGTGGTCCCACGGTTTGAGGTGATGGGCTTCACACCAGCCCGGTGGGGCGGTGCACCCGGTGAACACACGGCCCTGGTCGCGGATGACCAGGGCCCGGCGTTGGGCGGGGGTGACGGTGCGTTCCAGGCGGCCCAGGTCCAAGATCTCCGAGCGGCCCCGGCAGATGACCCGCCCGATCCGGCTGTCACAGGCCAACCGCCGCGCCGTCTCCACCGCGATGGGCCCGGCCCCGACGATGTCGGCTTCGGCGTCGGGGTCGTGGCCGGTGAGGGCGTCGAGATCGATGATCACCGACACCACCGGCGGGGTCCGAGTGTCCACGCTGGCATCGAGCCCCGCGGCCCGGGCCACCAGGTCGACCAGGGCCCGGCCCATCCGCTGCGCGGCGGTCGACTGGACCCCGTCCGCCGAGGCGGCCTCCCGGCGGTAGAGCCGCTCGGCGTGCGAGGCCAGGGCGGCGTGCAGCTGGGCGCCGTCGGTGACCTCCAGGTCACCGTCGAGGTGCCAACGGCCCCCGAAGCCCTGCCGCAGCCGCACCTCGGAGGGCTCCGCCACCCGGGGCTCAGCTCCGTCAGCGTCGACCCGGCACACCCAGTGGCGCATCACCGTGGCCGTCTGATCCACGCTCAACGGGGCGACGACCTCCAACAGCATGGCCTCGTCCCGGTCGAACGCCTCGGTGACCCGGGGGTTGACGAACCGCAACACGGTCCGCACCTTCGTCGTGCCCAACGTGGCGCAGGCATCGTCACTCAACGGATGGGAGCGCAACATCCGCCCGTGGCGCACCAGGGCCGCCGCCTGCGACCGCGACACATCGGCCCGGGCCGCCAACCACGACGGCGCCGAGGGCGCTCCATCGGCGGCGTAGGCGACCCGGGCATCAAACGCCGCGGCCGCCCGCAACTGCACCGCCTCCAACGCGGAACGGGCCCGATCCAACGCCAACAACCACTCACCCACCTCGGAATCAGCCAGGTTAGCGGCATCGACCTTGAGCAGATCGTCCACCGTCAGCTTCCCGAAGTGATTCGAACACATGTATGTAGACAACCGTCCTTGCACCGCCTCCGCAAGGAATTGGCTGAGATTCTCCCGCCTATCGGGGGTAGAGCAGCTCACTTCCGAAGTTTCCGAACTGACCGGCGCATGTACACCATCTCGAAGGGCTGATCGATCCGCGGATAGGCGGCGGCCGGGTCTGCGCACTCGGCCCTCAGGGTGGCGGGGAGGGCGTCGATCGAACCGGGAACAGGCCTGCCCGCCTCCCCTTCGGTGGGAGCCATGTACTCGAACAGGAGCCCGGCCGCATCGTCGGCGCGGCCGCAGGCGAGGGCGTCCACGATCGTGATCCGGCGGTCCACGGACTCAGACGCTCGCCTCCGGGCGGGTGAGGATCTCGAGGAGGTGACCGCTCGGGTCCTCGAAGTAGACGCCGCGGCCGCCGTCGCGCTGGCGCCGGACCTCCCCCGGCCTGGTCTGTCCCGGGTCGGCCCAGTGGGGGAGGCCCCGCTCGAGTATCCGGCCGAAGATCTCGTCGAACTCGGGCTCGTTGACCAGGAACGCGTAGTGCTGGGTGGTGATGTCATCATCGCTGCCGACGAAGTCGAGGGCCACGCCGTTGGCCGTCTCCACCATGAGGAAGGGACCGTTCGGCACCGGGGCGGGCAGACCGAGCACGTCGGCCATGAACGTTGCGGACTCCTCGCGGTCACGGGCCGAGACGATTGTGTGGTCGAGTTGCACCGTCACGCTGCGGATCCTCCCTCGATGTCGTCGGTCACGTGCCGCCCGTCGGCGGCGGGCTCGAGCCCCCAGCTGATGATCCGGGTGGGAGTGATGCGGATGACCTCGCGGCTCATCCCGGGCATCGGCGGGTCGACGTCGGCCAGCGCCCGGGCGGAGCCCCGCAGCTCGACGCCCCGCACCACCCACGGATCGACCGACGCCAGGTCGTCGACCACCAGAGCGGCATGCGGGTTCTCACCCACGTTGCGGAACTTGCGGGTCTTTCCCATCGACCAGCCGCCGATGAGGACATCGCCGGTGGCTTCGTCGACGAAGAACCCGACAGGGTTGTTCTGGGGCACGCCGCTGAGGTCGACGGTGGCGAGGCGGCCGAGGCGCTGGGACCGCAGGTAGCCGAGCTCTTCACTGGTGAGTTTGGTGGTCATGCCCGTACGCTAGGACCTCAACCAATGTAGAGGTCAAGGGATGTCCACGTCGCCGCATCACGAGACGGGCGAGCTCACCATCGGAGCAGTCGCTGCCCGCTCGGGCCTCGCCGTGTCGGCCCTCCGGTTCTACGAGGCCCACGGCTTGATCACCTCGACGCGGACCGACGGTGGCCAGCGTCGCTACCGGCGCGACGTCCTGCGTCGCCTCGCGGTGATCCAGGCTGCCCAGCGCGTCGGCTTCCCGCTCGCGGAGATCGGCGAGATGCTCACCGGGCTGCCGGACGACCACCGCGTCTCGCCCAAGGAGTGGCGGGAGCTGGCCCAGAGCTGGCGGCCGCAGCTCGAGGAGCGCATCCGCCTGCTCGAGAAGCTCCGGGACCAGCTCGACTCCTGCACCGGCTGCGGGTGTCTCTCGTTGGACACCTGCGCGCTGGCCAACCCGGCCGACCGGGTCGCCGGCTTCGGACCGGGGCCCCGGTTCTGGATCGGCGGCGACCGGCCGCCGACCACCCGTGATCGGGCGTGGTGAAGGCGCCCACGTCGTCAACCGCGCGGCGGGACCCCGACGGGGAGCTGGGCCTCGGCCTCCTCGACGCTCAGCCGGCCGCCGGCCGACCGCACATGTTCGGGCACCCAGTCGGGGAACGGGACCTCCCGGGCCCGATGGGCTCCCGAGGCGGTGTGCGCCTCCTCGACCGCAGCAAGCGACGACTCCGGCAGCTCGTCCGCCAGCCGCACCAGCGCGGGCCACAGCCGGCGGTGGACCAGGGTGATCTTGCCTCGCACCAGCCGCAGCGCCACCACATCGGGCGAGTCCCGGCACCGCGTGATGGCGTCGAAGATGGCGTGGCTGTGCGGGTGGGACCACCAGCTGCCCGTGATCGGCTCCCCGGCGATCAGCTCCGCCAGGCTCGGTCCCGAACCCTTTGCCGACTCCAGCAGGAGCCCGTGCTCTCGCACGAGCTCGACCGGATCCATGGCGCCCGCCGTCAGTCGCCTGACGCGACCAGCTCGGGGGTGGCGTCGCGGGCCGTCTCGGAGAGGGGGTCGGGCACGAGGCCGATGCCGATGGTGGCCACCACCGCGATCACCAGGGCGATCCCGGCCGCGGCCGGGACCCGCAAACGGGGCCCGGCCGTCGCCGCCGCCCCATCGGCCGTCTCCGCATCGTCCGAGGAGCCGTACATGGCCAGGATGATGCGCAGGTACAAGAACGCCGAGATGACCGCCGAGAGCATGGCCACCAGCGCCAGCCAGAACGAGCGGGACTCGATGGCGGCGTCGATCACGTAGAACTTGGCGAGGAAGCCCGAAGTAAGCGGCGTGCCCGCCTGGGCCAGCAGGAACACCACCAGGGCCAGCGCCAGCAACGGCTCGCGGCGCCCCAGGCCGGCGTAGTCGGAGAGCTGGTGATGCCCGTCCCCCCGCCGGCCCACCACGGTGAGCACCCCGAAGGTGCCGGCCACCATGAACGTGTAGGCGGCCAGGTAGAAGAGCGCGGCCGACACCCCCCGGTCCGAGGCGGCCTGCACGCCCATCAGGATGAACCCGGCGTGGTTGATCGACGAGTAGGCCATGGCCCGCTTCACGTCGGTCTGGACCACCGCCAGCACCGCCCCCACCAGGAGGCTGAGCACCGCCACCCAGTACACGATGGGCTGCCAGTCGAGCCGGTAGTCGCCGAAGGTCACCACGAACACCCGGAGCAGGCCGGCGAAGCCAGCCGCCTTCACGCCCGAGGCCATGTAGGACACGATCGGCGTGGGCGAGCCCTGGTACACGTCGGGGGTCCAGGAGTGGAACGGCACGGCCGCCACCTTGAACCCGAACCCCACCAGCAGCAGGGCGAAGCCGGCCACCAGCAGGCCCGAGTCGGCCAAGGTGTTGCGGGCCAGGAAGTCGGCCACCTCCACCAGGTTGGTGGAGCCGGTGGCGCCATAGACCATGGCCACGCCGTAGAGGAAGAAGGCGGACGAGAAGGCGCCGAGCACGAAGTATTTGATGGCGGCCTCACCCGAGCGGACCCGGCGCAGGTGCATGCCGGCCAGCACGTACACCGCGATGGAGAGGATCTCGAGCCCGAGGAACATGACGATGAGGTCGTTGGCCGAGGCCATGATGAGCCCACCCGAGGCCGACAGCAGCATGAGGACGTAGGGCTCGGCTCCTTCGAGGCCCTCCCGGCGCAGGTAGCCGTCGGTGAACAGGGTGGCGATAACGACCGAAGCGCAGATCACCACGGTGAGGAACAGCGAGAAGCGGTCGACGCCGACGCTGCCGGCCACCACGCTGAAGGGGCCGTCGTCGCCCACCCGGTTCCACTGCGGCACCACCGTCGCGATGGCGGCGACGGCCACCGCGATGGTGACGATGGCGTGCCAGCCGACCCGGGACCCCCGAGGCGCCAACGCCGCCACCACCATCAGCAGCACGGCCCCGCCGATCATCACCAGCACGGGGGCCAGGGCCGTCCACTCCACCTCCGGCGTGTCGAGGCGAGCGGCCTCCCCTGCCTGGGCCAGCAGACCGACCATCAGTCGCCGCCCTCCTCGGCCGGGGCGGCGCTCCTAGCGCGCTGTCCCTCGGTGGCCACCGGCGGCTCGGTGTAGTCGGAGTGGTCCTCGACGTGGGCGACGAGCGCCTCCACCGATGGCTGGATCCGGTCGAGCACCGGCTTGGGGTACACCCCGAGGAACACGATGAGGGCCACCAGCGGGGCCATCACCAGCCCCTCCCGCACCCTCATCTCGGCGAACCCGGCGTTGGCCTCGTCGGGCTCGCCGTGGAAGACCCGCTGGTAGGCCCACAGCAGGTAGAGGGAGGCGAGGATCACGCCGATGGCGCCCACCACGGCCCACCACCGCCGGGTGAGGAACGAGCCGAGCAGGATCAGGAACTCGCCCACGAAGCCGTTGAGCCCGGGCAGCCCGATGGACGAGAGCATCACCACGGTGAAAACGCCGGCCATCACCGGCGCCGCCTTCTGCAGGCCGCGCAGCTCGGCGATCTGGCGGGTGTGGCGCCGCTCGTAGATCATGCCGACGAGGAGGAACAGGGCCCCGGTGGAGATGCCGTGGTTCACCATCTGGAGAACCGAGCCCTGGAGGCCCTGGGTGGTCAGCGAGAACGTGCCCAGGGCGATGAAGCCCAGGTGGGCCACCGACGAGTAGGCCACCAGCCGCTTGAGGTCCTTCTGCATGGTGGCGACCACCGCGCCGTACAGGATGCCGATCACACCCAGGGTGACGAGCAGCGGCGCGAAGTAGGCCGACGCCTCGGGGAAGAGGTACAGGCCGAAGCGCAGGAACCCGTAGGTGCCCAGCTTCAGCATCACCCCGGCCAGGATCACCGACCCGGCGGTGGGGGCTTCGGTGTGGGCGTCGGGCAGCCAGGTGTGCACCGGGAACAGCGGGACCTTGATGGCGAAGGCGATGGCGAAGGCCAGGAACAGCCACCGGGCGGTGACGGGGGCGATCGCGCCCTGGTCCGAGGCGATGGTGACGAGGTCGAAGGTGAGGTCGCCGCCGGTGCCCCGGGCGTGGAGCACGGCGGTGGCCACCAGGCCTACCAGCATGAAGGCCGAGCCGAACGCGGTGTAGAGGAAGAACTTCATCGCCGCGTAGCGCCGGTTGGCGTAGCCCCACCCGGAGATGAGGAAGTACATCGGCACCAGCACGATCTCGAACATCACGAAGAAGAGGAAGAGGTCGAGGGCGAGGAACACGCCGATGCACCCGGCCTCGAGGAGCAGCAGCCAGGCGTGGAAGGGCTTGTCGTCGTGGTGCGGCGGCGCGCCCAGCATGGCCAGCGGGAACAGCACCCCGGTCAGCACCACGAGGAACACCGAGATGCCGTCCACGCCGAGGTGCCAGGACACGTCGAGGTCGCGGATCCAAGTGGCCCGTTCCACCATCTGGAAGCCGGCCTCGCCGCTCTCGAAGGCGACCAGCACGGCCACCGTCAGCGCGGCGGTGGCCACCGCGAAGATTGTGGCCACCAGCCGGGACGACTCCGGCCGGCGGCGCGACACCAGCGCCGTGGCCAGCGCCCCCACCGCCGGCAGGACGACACACGAGGTCAGCAGCGGGAACCCGCCGGCCGATGCGCCTCCCTCGCTCGCCAGCGCGGCGGCGGTCACAGCGACATCCCCCGCAGCACGAACGTGCCGACCAGCACGATGGCCCCGATGGCCACACCGAGCGCGTAGTTGCGGACGTAGCCGCTCTGCAGCGTGCGGACCCGGTCCCCGCCGCCGCGCACCAGGCCCGCCACGCCGTTGACGGCACCGTCGACCACGGTGCGGTCGAACCAGGCCAGCCCGTCGAAGGTCCGGCGGCCGGGCCCGCCCATGAAGCCGGTGATGGCGGAGTCGTAGTGCCAGCCCCGGGCCAGCACCTCGGGCTCCAGCCGCTCCTGCTCGGCCCGGCGCCGGCGCAGGTACACCACCGCCGCCACCAACGCCAGGGCCACGCAGATCACCGTGGTGGCGGCCAGCAGCACCACCTTGAGGCCGGTGGAAGACGTCAGCTCGTGCAGGGACCCTTCGGCGAAGACCGGTTCGAGCCAGTCGTGCAGGAACTCCACCCGGCGGAACGGCAGGTTGAGCAGACCCCCGAACGCCGACAGGATCGCCAGCACGACGAGCGGCACGGTCATGGTCCACGGTGACTCGTGCACACTTGCTCCGCCTCCGGCGGAGCCGGCTTCCGTCACATCTGCTCCGCCTCCGGCGGAGCCGGCTTCGCCGATCCGGGTATCATCCTCCTCGCTGCTCCGCCTAGCGGACTGCGCAGCTGTAACCCTTGCTCCGCCTCCGGCGGAGCCGGCTTCGCCGTCGCTCACCTCTTCGGCACTTTGCTGCGCTTCGCTTCCGGTGTGGGTGCCGGCGGCGTCCCATCTCGGTTCGCCGAAGAAGGTCATGCACACCTGGCGGGTCATGTAGTAGGCGGTGAGCCCGGCGGTGATGAAGCCGACGGCCCACAGCAGGGGGCTCTTCTCCCAGGCGTTGATGAGGATGTCGTCCTTCGACCAGAAGCCGGCGAAGGGGGGGATCCCGGCGATGGCCAGCCAGCCGATGATGAAGGTGAAGGCGGTGATGGGCATGAGCTTGCGCAGGCCGCCCATGCGCCGCATGTCCTGCTCGTCTCCCATCCCGTGGATCACCGACCCCGACCCGAGGAAGAGCAGGGCCTTGAAGAAGGCGTGGGTGACCATGTGGAACACGGCGGCCACATACGCGCCCGATCCGACGGCGAGGAACATGTAGCCGAGCTGGCTGATGGTGGAGTAGGCCAGCACCCTCTTGATGTCGTGCTGGGCCACGGCGATGGTGGCGGCGAACAGGGCGGTGACGGCGCCCACCACGGCGATGAGGGTGGGCACCCACGGCGCCGCCTCCGCCAGCACCGGGTTCATGCGCACCATGAGGTACACGCCGGCGGTGACCATGGTGGCGGCGTGGATCAGGGCCGACACCGGTGTGGGCCCGGCCATGGCGTCGGGCAGCCACACCGACAGCGGCAGCTGGGCCGACTTGCCGACCGCCCCCACGAACAGCAGCAAGGCGATGGCGGTGGCGGTGGTGGTGGACAGCCCGGCCGCGCCCGTGAAGATCTCGGTGTAGCGGATCGAGCCGAGGGCGGCGAAGGTGAGGAAGATCGCCACCATGAAGCCCCAGTCACCGATGCGGTTGGTGACGAAGGCCTTCTTCCCGGCGCTGGCGTTGGAGTCCTGGGCGAACCAGAAGGAGATGAGGAAGTACGAGCACGCCCCACGCCCTCCCACCCGAGGAAGGTGATGAGCAGGTTGTCGCCCAGCACCAGCATCAGCATCGAGAAGACGAACAGGTTGAGGTACACGAAGAACCGGCGGTAGCCCGGGTCACCGTGCATGTAGCCGATCGAATACAGGTGGATCAGGGCGGCGATCCCGGTGACGAAGAGGCACATGGTGATCGACAGCGGGTCGACGAGGAAGCCGACGTCGACCTCGAACCCCCTGCCGGCAGCCAGGTGAACAACGTCTGGGTGAACCGGTGGTGCTCGCCGCCGTCGGACCGCAGGCCGGCGAAGACGACCACGGAGGCGACGAAGGAGCCGCCGACCATGACGGTGGCCAACCAGCCGGCTCCGGGCTCGCCGAGACGGCGACCGAGCGCCAGCAGGACCAGGAAGCCGGCCAGCGGCAGGGCTGGGATGAGCCAGGTGAGCTCGAGCATCGGCGGCCTCAGCCCCTCAGCAACGAGACGTCGTCGGCGGTTGCGCCCGGGCCGGCGGCGGAGGATGGCCACGATGATCCCGAGGCCGACCACGACCTCGGCGGCCGCGACCACCAGCACGAAGAACACCACCACCTGGCCACCCACGTCGTCGAGCTGGCGGGCGAAGGTGACGAAGGTGAGGTTGACGGCGTTGAGCATGAGCTCGACGCACATGAACATCACCAGCAGGTTGCGCCGCACGAGCAGCCCGACTGCGCCCACGCTGAACAGCATGACTCCCAGCCCGAGGTACCAGGCCGGATCGACGGTGGCGGCGGCGAGGGTCACGCCCGGCCTTCCACCGCTCGGTCGTCGTCGCCGTCATCGACATCCGCGTCCCCCCGAGCTCGGCGACCGGCTCGTCGGCGTCGATCTCGGTGCCGCGACGGCGGGCCAGCAGGACGGCGCCGACCACGGCGATGACCAGCAGCACGGAGGTGACCTCGAAGGCGAAGAGGTAGTCGGTGAAGAGCAGCCGGCCGATCTGGGCCACGTTGGGCGCGTCCTCGTCGATGGCCGCCGCCCTGCTGCGCACGCCGGTGATGGTGCTGCTGACCACCACCGCCACCAGCGCCCCGGCCAGCACCACGCCGGCCAGCAGGGCGGCCGGGCGCTGACCGGTGAGCGGTTCGGTGTCGAGGTCCTCGGCGCGGTCCACCCCGAGCAGCATGATCACGAACAGGAACAGCACCACGATGGCGCCGGCGTAGACGATCACCTGGACGGCGGCGAGGAAGTGGGCCTCCTGGGCCACGAAGAGGACGGCCACCCCGAAGAGGGTGGCGACCAGGCTCAGCGCGGAGTGCACAGAGTTGGGGGACAGCACCACGCCCAGCGCCCCGCCCAGCACGATCATGGCGGCGACGGCGAACGGCGCGGCACCAGCGCCTCGACCATCGCGCCCGTCCCCCGCTCGGCGCTCTGGCCCGCCTCGGTGCCTTCACCCCGAAGCCGAGCTCGCCCGACCACGCCACCCGGTCCTCGTAGCCGGCGTCGCCCGTTGGGCGGTGGCCCGCAACCAGCCCGACGTGTGGCGGGACCACCGCGTCGGCATCGGTCCAGTCCTCCCAGGGCAACTGGCGGGGCCGGCCGTCGTCGTCGACCAGCAGCTCGTCCTTGGTGTAGATGGCGTCCCGGCGGTTGGTGAACGAGAACTCGAACAGCTTCGACTCGGTGATGGCCTCGGTGGGGCACGCCTCCACGCACAGGTCGCAGTGGATGCAGCGCAGGTAGTTGATCTCGTAGACGAAGCCGTAGCGCTCCCCGGGCTGACCGGGTCCTCCGGCGGGTTGTCGGCGCCGCGGACGTAGATGCACCGGGCCGGGCACACCCCGGCGCAGAGCTCGCAGCCGATGCACTTCTCCATGCCGTCCTCATAGCGGTTGAGCACGTGGCGGCCGTGCAACCGCTCCGGCTTGTCCCGCTTGCCGCCCTCGTCCTTCACGTACTGGCGGGTGAGGCGGCGCTGGCCGATCTGGCGCAGGGTGACGAGGAAACCGCCGAGGTAGCCCATCAGAGGTGCGCCCCGGCCAGCTCGCGGTTGCGGCGGGCGGTCCGGCCGGCCAGCACGAGCAGGGCGTAACCGGCGGCCAGGGCGGCCACCCCCACCACCATCACCAGGATCGGGTTCCACCCCTCGTCGCTGCCGACCCGGATGGCGATCATCAGCAGCAGCCAGCCGAGGGCCAGGGGGATGAGGGCCTTCCAGCCGAGGTCCATCAGCTGGTCGTAGCGGAACCGGGGCAGGGTGGCCCGGAACCACGCGAAGGTGAACAGCAGCAGCATCAGCTTGGCGAAGAACCAGACGATGCCCCACAACCACTCGGGCCCCACCAGCACCGGCCCGTTCGGACCCCCCAGGAAGAGGGTGACGATGATGGCCGACATGGTGACGGTGTTCATGAACTCCGCCAGGTAGTACATGGCGAAGCGCACCCCGCTGTACTCGGTGTGGAACCCGCCGACCAGCTCCTGCTCGGCCTCCACCAGGTCGAAGGGTGGACGGTTCAGCTCGGCGGTGGCGGCGATCAGGAACACCACGAAGGGCACGATGCCGGTGGCCCACAGGTTCCAGTTCCATGTGTGCTGGGCAGCGACGATGCCACTGGTCGTCAACGTGCCCGCCACCAGCACCACAGTGACGGTCGACAACCCGAGGGCCGCCTCGTAGGACACCATCTGGGCCGACGCCCGCACCGACCCGAGCAGCGGGTACTTCGAGCCCGACGACCAGCCGGCCAGCATCACGCCGTATACCGCGATCGACGACATGGCCAGCACCAGCAGGACGCCGATGGGGGGGTCGGCCAGCTGGAGGAGGGTGCGATGGCCGAACAGCTCGATCACGCCCCCGTCGGCGTCGCTGAAGTTGCCGCCGATGGGCACGACCGCGAACGTGAGGAAGGCGGGCACGACGGAGAGGAACGGGGCCAGCCGGAACACGAACCGGTCGGCCCGGTCCGGGAGCAGGTCTTCCTTGAAGAACACCTTGACCCCGTCGGCCACGCTCTGGAGGATGCCGAACGGCCCGGCCTGGTTGGGGCCGATGCGGTTGGTCATGTCGGCGTGGACCTTGCGCTCGAACCAGATCATCAACATGGTGGCCACGAGCAGGAAGGCGAGGACGATCACCGCCTTGAGGGCGACGATGAGCACCACGGCCAAGTCGACCTTGCCGGCGAGGAGCGGGTCGGCGGCGAGCAAGGAGGCGGCGGTCAAAGGGTCTCCAGGCGCAGGTCAGTGACGGGCTCGGAGGCGTCGATCAGCTCGGCCGCGGCCACCCCCTCGAGGTTGAAGCCGACCACGGCGATGCCCCGGGGCACACGCGGGTCGGGGATCACTTCGGCAGTCACCGAGCCCCGGGCGGTGCTCGCCCGCACCCGGTCCCCGGCGACCACGCCGAGCCGGTCGGAGTCGGAGGGGTGGACGGCGATGGCCGACCGGGGGGCGAGGCCGGCGATCGACGGCGAGTGCTGCAGCAGGGTCCCCTGGTCATAGAGCGGGCGGACGGTGACCAGCCGCAGCGAGTAGGCGTCGGCGGGAGGGACGTCGGGCACCCCGACCGGTGCCGAGAACGAGAGCGTGCCCGGCTTCCCCGTGACACTTGCTCCGCCTCCGGCGGAGCCGGCTTCGCCGATCCGGCTGTCATCCTCCTCGCTGCTCCGCCTGGCGGACTCCGCAGCTGTAACACTTGCTCCGCCTCCGGCGGAGCCGGCTTCGCCGATCCGGGTGTCATCCTCCTCGCTGCTCCGCCTGGCGGACTCCGCAGCTGTAACACCTGCTCC
>JAUJNP010000002.1:37351-67147 GCA_030448105.1 Acidimicrobiales bacterium
TGCTCCGCCTCCGGCGGAGCCGGCTTCGCCGATCCGGCTGTCATCCTCCTCGCTGCTCCGCCTGGCGGACTCCGCAGCTGTAACACCTGCTCCGCCTCCGGCGGAGCCGGCTTCGCCCTGGCCGCCTGGGTCCTCGGCGGCTTGGTCTTGTTCCTGGGCGGCTTGGCTGGCGTGGGCGGCGGATTCGACGATGGCGGCGGCCTTCTCCTCACCGTCGTCGGCGGCTTCGGCGTCGAGGCCGGCGGCCACCGCTTCGCCGTGCTCCTCCTCGGCGCTCGGGGTGCTCGGGCCGCCGGTGATGGAAACGGCGCTGCCGCCGACCGCCGTACCCTCCACGCTCGTCTCGGTGCCCGTCAGCGGCGCCCGCGGCAGCGGCGCCACCACCCCGTCGGCGGCGGCGGGCGACCGCAGGAGATCGAGGGTGAGGCCGGCGTGGGAGGGCGCCATCTCCTCGATCTCCTCCCAGATCTGCTCGACCGACTCCAACCGGAGGTCGGCGCCGAGGCCGAAAGCCAGATCGGTGGCGATCATCCAGTCGGGGCGGGCCGTGCCCGGCGGGGTGACGGCCCGGGACAGGGTGCTGACCCGGCCCTCGAGGTTGGTGGTCGTGCCTTCGGTCTCGGCGAACCCGGCGACCGGGAGAACCACGTCGGCTTGAGCCGCAGAAGCGGTCAGGTACTGGTCGCAGGCCACGACCGTGCGGGCGCCCGTGAGGGCGCGGGTGGCCAGGGTGCGGTCCGGGAAGTCCGAGAGCGGGTCGGCGCCGAGGAGCACGAGCGTGTCGATCCGGCCCTCGGCGGCGGCGGCGAGGATGCCGGCGGCGTCGAGGCCCCGCTCGGCGGGCAACGTGTCCCACGCCGTGAGGAACCAATCCCGACCCTCGTCGAGCGAGGCCCGCCCCGGCAGGATCCCTGGTGCGAGGCCCATGTCGAGGGCACCGTGCACGTTGCCCCGGCGCAGGGCGGGGAGGAAGCGCACGTCGGGCAGGGCGTCGAGTAGGTAGGCGGCGGCGTCGAGGGCGTGCTCGGCCGACTCGGCCAACGAGGCTCGGCCCAGCACCACCGTCACGGGCCCCTTCTTGAGGAGGTCGGCTCCCCGTCGCACCGTGTCGGGATCGGAGCCCTCCGGCGCGCGCCCGCCGTCGACCAGCGCCCCGACGGCATGGACGGCCTCGCCCGGTCGGTACCGCACCGACGCCGCCACCAGGTCGCTGAGGCCGGTGAGGGTGGGCGAGAGCTCCACCACCGTGGCGCCGTCCTCGACGATGGCGTGTCGGAGCCGCAGGTACAGGACCGGCAGCTCCTCCTTCAGGTCGGGTCCGAGCAGCAGCACGGTGCCGCCGGGGGCGCAGACCTCGTCGATGGTGGCCCGGGGCAGGCCGAGCACCGCTTCCGCCGGGAGCCCGTCGCCGAGCTGGGCGTCGACCGAGTCGGTGCCGATCACGCCCTTGGCCAACTTTGCCCAGGCGTAGGCCGCTTCGTTGGTGAGGCGGGCGCCGCCGAGGACAGCCAGCCCGCTCGGGCCGGACCGTTCGAGGCCGGCCCGGATGGCGTCGGTGGCCGCCGCCAGCGCCTCGCTCCAGGTGACCTCGGCGAGATCGGCGTCGGTGGCGCTACGCACCAGAGGCGTGCCCAGGCGGTCGGGGTGCTGCACCGACTCGAAGGTGAAACGCCCCTTGTCGCAGAGCCAACCCCAGTTCACCGGGTCGATGTCGACGCCGTTGTAGCGGAGCACCGTGTTGCGGGACGTGTCGATCACCATCCGGCAACCGACCGCGCAGGACTGGCAGGTGGACTCGTTCTGCTCAAGGTCCCACGGGCGGGCCCGGAATCGGTAGGGCTTGGCCGTCAGCGCGCCCACCGGGCAGATCTGCACCGTGTTGCCGCTGAAGTACGACGCGAACGGATGGTCGGGGAACGTGTTGACCTGGGTCTGGTTGCCTCGGTCCTGGAACGAGATGAAGGGATCGCCGGCCACCTCGCCGGCGAAGCGGGTGCAGCGGTCGCAGAGGATGCAGCGCTCCCGGTCGAGGACCACGGTGGCGCTGATGGGCAGGGGCTTCTCGAAGTGACGCTTCTCCTCCACGAAGCGCGACTCCCCCGGACCGAAGGACAGCGTGTGGTCCTGGAGGGGGCACTCGCCGCCGGCGTCGCACACCGGGCAGTCGAGGGGGTGGTTGATGAGGAGGAACTCGAGCACCCCGTCCTGGGCTTTGGCGGTGGCCTCGGACTGGGTGTCCACCTTCATGTCGGGGGTGGCGGTGATCATGCACGACGGTTGCAGGGCCGGCCCCCGCCCGGTGTCGATCTCCACGATGCACATGCGGCACATACCCACCGGCCGCATCCGAGGGTGGTAGCAGAACCGGGGGATGTAGACCCCGGCCCGCTCGCAGGCGTCGATCACCAACTCGCCCTTGCCGGCGGTGATCTCCTTGCCGTTGACGGTGATGGCGACCGTCTCCGCCGGGGCCTCAGACACCGGCGACCTCCGGCTCGGCGGGGGCCGGAGTGGCGGGGGCGGCGGTGTAGGCGTTGCCGGCGATGGCAACCGTCACCGGCGCGGGGGCGCCGATGCGGGCCTCGAACTCGTGACGGAAACGGGTGATGGCCGAGGCGATGGGCGACACCGCCGAGGGGCCGAGGGGGCAGATGGTGGTCTGCTTCGGCGGCCAGTCGATGGTGGGGCTGATGTTGTCGGAGATGTCGAGCAGGAGGTCGAGGTCGCTTGCGCGGCCCTGGCCCTCGTGGATGCGCTGGAGGATCTTCTCCAGCCAGCTCGTGCCCTCCCGGCAGGGCGTGCACTTGCCGCAGGACTCCCGGGCGAAGAAGCGCACGAGCCGGAGGCAGGCCTTGACCACGTCGGTGGTCTCGTCCATCACCACCACCGCGCCCGACCCGAGCATCGAGCCGGCCTTGCCCACCACCCCCGCCTCCAACGGCAGGTCGAGGTGCTCCTCGTAGAACCATGGGGCCGACGCCCCACCGGGGATGAACGCCTTGAGGGCGGCCCCGCCCCGGATGCCGCCGCCGTAGACGGGGGCGTAGAGCAGGTCCCGAAAGGTGGTTACCCCGAACTCCACCTCGAACACGCCGGGATTCCTCACGTGACCCGACACCGCGAACATGCGGGTGCCACGGCTCGTCTCGGCGCCGAGCTCGGCGAAGGCGGTGCCGCCGTTGCTGGCGATCCAGGGCAGGTTGGAGAGCGTCTCCACGTTGTTGACGATGGTGGGCTGGAGGTAGAGCCCCTTGGCCGCCGGGAAGAACGGTGGCTTCAGCCGGGGCATGCCCCGGTTGCCTTCGAGGCTCTCGATGAGGGCGGTCTCCTCGCCGACGATGTAGGCGCCGGCGCCCCAGTGCAGGACGATGTCGAGGGAGAAGTCGGTGCCGAGGATCCCCCGGCCCACGTAGCCCGCCTCGTAGGCCTCGTTGAGGGCGGCGGCCAGGCGCTCCTGGGCCAGCGCCATCTCCCCCCGCACGTAGAGGAAGGCCTGAGCGCAACCCACCGCGTAGCAGGCGATGAGGATGCCCTCGATCAGCTGGTGGGGGTCGCGCTCCATGAGCAGGCGGTCCTTGTAGGTGCCCGGCTCGCTCTCGTCGCCGTTGACCACGAGGTACCGCGGCCAGACGCCGGGCGGGCAGAAGCCCCACTTCACCCCGGCCGGGAAGCCGGCCCCGCCCCGGCCGAGCAGGCTGGCCGTCTTCACCTCCTGCACCACCTCGTCGGGCCTCCGGTCGAGGGCGGCCCGCAGCCCGTCGTAGCCGCCGGTGGCGAGGTACCGCTCGAGCGTGTGCGCGTCGTCGTGCCCGAACCTCCCGGTGATGATCTTCGGCGCGTCAGTAACCGTCACTTGACCTTCTCCGGCGGCGGGGCCGGTCGGCTGGCCAGCCACGCCGGCTCCCCTCCACCGACCGGGGACGCCGGACCGGCCACCCGCTCGGCGGGCACCCGTTGGCGGATGCGGGCCAGGGTGCCGTGAGGCGGGATCTCCTCGGCCAGGCGACCGGCGCGGAGGTCCTCGACCAGCTGGTCGAAGCCCTCTGGTGTGACCCGGTGGCGGTACCGGTAGTTCACCTGGAGACAGGGGGCCTCGGTGCAGGCGGCGATGCACTCCACGTCCTCGACGGTGAAGCTGCCGTCGGGCGTGGTGCCGCCGGCCCGCACCCCGAGGGTGTGCTCCACGTGCTCGAGCAGCTCCTCGCCCCCCAGCAGCAGGCAGGAGATGTTGGTGCACACGTTCACCAGGTACGTGCCCACCGGCTCGCGCTTGAACATCTCGTAGAACGAGCAGGTGCCGATCACCTCGGCCGGGCTGACGCCGACCAGCTGGGCGATGTGCTCCATGGCGTCGGTGGCCACCCAGCCGTCCTGCTCCTGGGCCAGGTGCAGCAGTGGGATGAGGGCGGACTTGGGCCGCGGGTACCGGGCGATGATCTCCCGGGCCAGCGTGACGTTGTCGGGCGACAGCCGCGCCATCAGCGGTCGACCTCTCCCATGATGGGGTCGACGCTGGAGATGACGGCCACGGCATCGGCGATCAGCCCGCCGCGCATCATATGGGGCAGGGTCTGGAGGTTGACGAAGCTCGGGCCCCGGATGTGGAGGCGGTAGGGCTTGGAGGACCCATCGCTCACGAGATAGCAGCCCAGCTCCCCCCGGGGCGATTCCACGGCCACGTAGACCTCGCCCTCGGGCACCTTGAAGCCCTCGGTGAAGATCTTGAAGTGGTGGATCAGAGCCTCCATCGACTCGTCGATGCGGGCGCGGGGCGGGGGCGTCACCTTCTTGTCCTGCACGCGGTAGTCGCCCTTCGGCATCTTGTCGATGATCTGGTGGAGGATGCGGATCGACTCGCGGATCTCGGCCATGCGGATGGCGTAGCGGTCGAAGCAGTCGCCGTAGGAGCCGACCACCACGTCGAAGTCGACGTCGTCGTAGTGCAGGTACGGCATGGCCCGGCGCAGGTCCCACGCGTAGCCGGTGGAGCGCAGGATGGGCCCGGTGGCGCCGAGGGCGAGGGCCTCTTCGGTGGTGATGACCCCGACGCCCTGGAGCCGCTCCCGCCAGATGGGCTGTGCGGTCAGGAGGGTGTCGTACTCCTCCAACCGGGGGGGGATGACGGCGAGCAGGTGGGCGAGGTCGTCCTCCCAGCCGTCGTGGAGGTCACAGGCCACCCCGCCGGGGCGGATGTAGTTGTGGTTCATGCGCAGGCCGGTGAGGCGCTCGAGGAAGCGCAGCGTCTCCTCGCGCTCCCGCCAGCCGTAGAGCATCATGGACACCGCTCCGAGGTCCATGCCGTTGGTGGCCATGAACAGGAGGTGCGACGACACCCGGTTCACCTCGGTGGCGAGCATCCGGATCCATTGCGCCCGCGGCGGGACCTCCACACCGAGCAGGGCCTCGGTGGCCAGGCTGAACACGAGCTCGCTGAACAGCGGCGAGGCGTAGTCCATGCGGGTGGTGTTGGTGGGGCCTTGGAGGAAGGTGAGGGTCTCGCCCGTCTTCTCCATCCCGGTGTGGAGGTAGCCCATGATCGGCTTGGTGCGCAGCACCTGCTCGCCGCTCAGCTCCAGCATCAGGCGCAGCACGCCGTGGGTGCTCGGATGCTGGGGCCCCATGTTGATGATGGTGGTGTCGTCCTCGGCCGGATCCTGGTCGCCCGGATCCTGGTTGTCGGCGTGCTCGGCGTCGCTGGTGCTCAGCTCAGCGGCGTCGGCCTCGGACAGGCGCAGCACCGCCCCCAGCTCGCGCAGCACCTCGACGCCACCCTCCTGGTGGCGCGGGAACATCTCCTGCGCGCCCTCGGACGTCCGCTCCACCAGCTCCCGGTGCTCGGTGGCGGTCATCGCTCGCTCACCGGGCGGCGGGGGCGGCTTTGAACTGCACGGGGATCCGACCCGGCGCGAAGTCCTTGCGCAGCGGGTGGCCCTGCCAGTCCTCGGGCATGAGGATGCGGGTGAGGTCCGGGTGGCCGTCGAAGGCGATCCCGAACATGTCGAACACCTCCCGCTCCATGGCCTCCGTGCCCGGGTGCAGCTCGAACAGCGACGGCACCACCGGGTCGTGCTCGGGCACCTGCACCCGCAGGCGCAACCGCCGGCGTTCGACGTGGGAGATCAGGGTGACGACCACCTCGAAGCGCTCGGGCTCCACGCCGCCGGGCAACCCGCGGGGCGCGCCGTAGGTGAGGTAGTCCACCGCGGTGACGTCGAGGGCCGTGACCCAGCCGTCGTCGCGTAGGGCCCGCACGACGTCAACGAGCTGCTCGCGGGTGGGGTGCAGCACCCGTTGGCCGGTCGACCAGGCCACCGGCGCGCCGTGGAGGACCTCGGGCTCGACCGTGCCGGCATCGGACTCGGCGCGGTCGGGAGTGGCGGGATCGCCGACCGTCTGCTCGGCCTCGGGCCCTGCCATCAGGACCGACCGACGGAGACCGCGACGGGCGAGGGCTCGGCCTGGCCGTCTCGCTGGTCGACCGTCACCCCGGCCCCCGCGCCGTTGGCCTGGCGGCGGCGGGTGAGCTCGCCCGACCGGATCAGCTCGTGCAGGGTGCCGATGCCGTGCAGCAGGGTTTCGGGACCGGGGGGGCAACCGGGCACGTAGACGTCGACCGGCACCACCGAGTCCACCCCTTGCACGATGGCGTAGTTGTTGAACATGCCACCGGTGGAGGCGCACACCCCCATGGAGATGACCCACTTGGGCTCCATCATCTGGTCGTAGACCTGGCGGAGCACCGGCGCCATCTTCTGGGACACCCGCCCGGCCACGATCATGATGTCGGCCTGGCGGGGCGACGCCCCGGAAGACCTCCATGCCGTAACGGGCCAGGTCGTAGTGGGAGCCGCCGGTGGCCATCATCTCGATGGCGCAGCAGGCCAGCCCGAAGGTGGCCGGCCAGCTGCTGCGGGCCCGCGCCCACTTCACGAGGTCCTCGAGCTTGCCGGTCAGGAAGTTGTGGTCGAGGCCCTCCAGGCCGTGCTCGCCGAGGTCGCGCACGCCCATCAGGCCGCTTCCTCCCGGCCGTCGAGGCCCACCCGGCGCACGGTGGTGGCGGTGGTGCGCTCGGCGCTGACGCGAGGGTCGACCCGACGCAGCCGCCGGCTGGGCCCCCAGTCGAGGGCCCCGTTGGCGATCAGGAACACGAAGGAGGCAAAGACCGCCACCACGAACACGATCATCTCCACCAACCCGAAGGCGCCCAGCTCGCCGGAGATGACGGCGTAGGGGTAGAGGAAGATGATCTCGATGTCGAAGACGATGAAGATCATGGCCACCAGGTAGAAGCGCACGGGGAAGCGCTCCGGCGGCTCCCGGCTGGGCACGATCCCGCACTCGTACGGCGCCGACTTGGCCGCGGTGGGGTTGCGGGGCGCGAGCAGGCGTGAGGCCACGAAGCTCAGGGCGGCGAAGAGCACCGCCAGCGCCAGCAGGGTGACGACCGGGAGGTACTGGGCCATGGCGCTAGGTCCTCGCCAGGGCAGCCGACCGCGCCCGGGCCACGAGCCGGTCGCGGCGGTGGAGGCTGTTGCAGCAGATGGCGAACACCAGGCCCGAGAAGATCGTGACCCCGACCGACGGCAGGCGCTTGGTGCCGAGGTCGCGCTCCATGATCACCGAGAGCACCTCGGCGTCAGGGTCGGGCCGGGGGATCGCCGGGGGCTGGCCGGGCTCGGGCTCGACGGGGATGACCCGCTGCACCTGCACCACGGCGTAGTGGGCGGGGTGCCCGAAGGGCCAGCTGACGATCCGCTTCACCTTGAACCAGGCCGACTCCAGCAGCCCCGCGTCCTCGGGCTTCTTGGCCTTGCCGCCGAGGCTGAACGCCTCGAGCACTACGAAGTCGGTCTGCTTCTCGAACAGCTTGCGCTCCTCGGTGAGGAACGCCGACGCCGACGCCTGCGCCTCGCCGGTCTGGGGATCCGCGGTGGACAGCAGCTCCCAGCCCTCGGGCAGGTCCCGGTTGATCCGGTCGGCCAGCTCCGGCTTCACGCCGATCAGGTCACCGAGGGTGGGAGGCTTGATGCCCTCGCCGGAGGGGAACTGCTTGGCCAGGGCCGGGTCGTCGGCGAGGATCGACTCGGCGCTGGGCAGCTCGTCGGGCTCGGGCAGGCCGCGCGCCTGGGTCACGCCGGCCTGGGTGAGGTCGTCGTGGTTGAGCTCCTTGACCACCCACGTGGCGGTCGCGCCCTGCTTCCCGATCCCGTAGATGCTCCAGACCAGGCCCATGATGGTCATCCACCCCATCAGCCCGGTGAGGGCGAGCAGGAAGCCGAGACGGGTGCCGCTGTTGGTGGACAGGATCAGGAAGACCGAGCCGCACAGCACGATGACGCCGACCGCCACCACCAGCACGCCCCGCACGCCGGGGTTCCAGGTGAGCGCGCTGAACAGGTCGATCATGGCGGTCACGGGACCGGCGATCACAGGCCGCGCTCGTAGTCCACGATGGCCTCGACCTGCTCCTTGGTGAGCATGCCTCCCACCTTCTCGGGGTCGGACGGGTCGCGTTCGACTACACCCACCTCACCGGTCGCCGCCGGGTCGGCGGTCTCCTCGGGGGTGGAGCAGAAGCCCGGCATGCGGCCGGTGCCCTGGCCGTTGCGGCCGTAGGCCTGGCCCTCCACGGACCCGGTGCACACGAACTCGGTCTGCTGCACCGGGCCGTTGACCGGGCCCGGGAAGCGCAGGACCGTCGCCCCATCCCACAGGGCCGGGCCGAAGGCACCGCTGCCGTCCTCGGTGGGCTCCCCGTAGGACCACCCCGTCGTGTGGCAGCGGGCGCAGGCGTAGGCGCCGCCGGCGAAGTTGTCCTCGGCTCCGAGGTTGAACAGGAGCTCGCCGTCGGACACCGACGCCGGGTACTTCAGTGTGCCGTCGGGGTTCTTCAACCCCCGCAACCGGGCCAGCTCCTCCTTCACCTGGGCCTGGGACTGCTTGGGGGTGATCTGGATCGACTCCATGTAGTCGATGAGGTTCTGGATCTGCTGGTCGTTCAGCGGGCCGCCGCCCTCGAGGCCCCACGGGGGCATGGGCGAGAAGGGGCGACCGTAGACCAGGATGTAGCGCACCTCGGCCCGGCTGTAGCGCATCAGCACCGTGTCGAGGGCGGGCGCCTTCCACTCCACCTGCTTCACGAAGGCACCGTTGGCGTCGGTGATGGTGTAGTCGACCACCCCGCCCTCGGCCTTGTCGCCGCCATGGCAGAACGCGCAGTTGAAGCCGCCCTCCTCGGTGGTGGCGAACATCTCGCCGCCCCGGTCGGCGAACTTGCGCCGGAAGTCCTTGACCGCGCCCTCCTGGCGGCCCGGCTCGCTGAGCCAGTAGAGGGGCAGCCCGATGGACACCACGAACAGCCCGAGCAGGCCGTAAGTGAGGGTGCGGTCGAGCTTGGGCCCTTCGAGCTCCTCATCGGAGTGGTACGGACGGCGGTTGGGGGCCAGCTCGATCTCGGAGCCGATCTCGGCCCGCGAGTTGCGGATGTTCACGAAGGCGTAGGCCAGCGCGAGGACGACCGAGACGAAGACCACCACGCCCCCGATGGCCGACTGCGTGCTGGCCAGGACCATCAGTGCGACTCCCCTCCGCCCGAGATGCAGTGGGGGCCCTCGGCCTCTTGGCCGGTCGTGTTGGTGCCGATGGGCGGGCCCTGGATGATGAGGCCGGTGTCGACGACGAACGTGCCGCCCTCCACCCTCATGGCGAACCGGTCGAGCCCGCGCGGCGCGGGGCCGCCCTTCTTCTCACCCACCTGGTTGTACTGCGAGCCATGGCATGGGCACTCGAACCACTGGGACGTGACGCACTGGGGCACACGGCACCCGAGGTGCACGCACTTCTGGTAGAGCGCCACCAGCCCCGCTTCCATGCCGGCCAGCTCGGACTCCGAGTACACCTTGCGGGCCTTGTCGAGGGCGCTGGCGGGGAACTCGGTGATCCACATGCGCCCCTCGGGGAAGTAGTAGAAGCCGTTCCCCTGCGCGATCTGGCTCTTGACGTCGGTGATCTTGCCGACGTTGATCTTGGAGCCGAACCCCCCGCTCACCTGGGGCCACAGGAAGCCCAGGCAGGCGGCCCCGAAGCCCGACAGGCCGAGGCCGAACCCGGCGATGATGCCCCGGTTGAGGAACTGGCGCCGGCTGACACCGATGGCGTCCTCGTCCGGAGGCACCCAGGCGACCGGGGCGGTGGCGCCGGTGGTGGCCAGCTCCTTGCCGGCCTCGGCCCGCTCGACTGCCGCCGCCCGCTCGACCGCCCGGCCCGTGACCGGCGGGGCGGCTTCCGCCCGGGGGGTGCTGGCCCGGTCGCGGGCGCGGGTCTCCCGCGAGAGGTGGCCCACCGCCTGCTCGGTGTCGCGCCGGCGCAGCGTGGCGAAGACCAGCGCCACGGCGGCCAGCACGATGACGACGACGGCGGCGACGAGGACGGCCAAGGGGGAGGACTCCTAGAGCTCGAAGAAGAGGCCCTCTTGCCACGGGAACACGAAGTTGAACCCCGGTCCGCGGAAGAAGGAGCCGATGATGACGAGGACGGCCCAGAACATCAAGAAGATGGTGAAGAGGGAGATGGCGAACTTGCGGTCCTCGGGCTTGTTGCTCGGATTGCGGTCCGTGTAGGGCGCCAGGATGAGGGCGAACAACCCGATGCCGGGGATGGTGACCCCCGCCACCATCGGGTGGAACATGGTGAGCAGCTCCTGCAGGCCGAGGAAGTACCAGGGGGCCTTGGAGGGGTTGGGCGTCTGGTTGGTGTTGGCCAGGGTGAGCAGCGGGGCGTTCACGAAGATCGAGAAGATGAGGGTGAAGGCGGTGCAGGCCAGGGCGGCCACGAACTCCACCGCCAGCAGGTGGGGCCACACGTGCACCTTGTCCTGGGGCGAGGCCTTGACGTCCTGGATGGAGCCGGACTTCACCACCGTCAGCAACCGCTGGGTGTGGCCGCCGGGGCCGGCGGCCATCGGGGGGGCGGCGGTGGCCACCGCGGTGGCGGTGGCGGCCGCCGCCGCCGGGGCGGCAGTGGTGGTGGTGGCCCCCTCGTCGCCGCCCGCCTTCTCCCGCGCCTTGCGGGCCCGTTCGAGGAGGTGGGCGGGGATCTTGGAGGCCGCCTCGCCGGCCGGCGCGCCCCCGCCTGCTTCGCCGGCCCCCGCCGCGGTGGCGCCCGACGCGCTGGCGCCGCCCTCGGTGGCGCCGCTCTGGGGAGCGGCCGCGCCGGCGGCCTTCTTCCTAGCCTCTTCAGCCCGCTTGCGGAGGTGTTCGGGGATCTCGGTCATTCGTCGTCCTCGGCTAGAGCGGCCCGGAGATGCCGCCGTCCTTGCGGACCCGCCAGAAGTGGATGGCCATGAAGATGACGATCACGAACGGCAGCATCAACACGTGCAGGACGTACCAGCGCAGCAGGGTGTCGGTGCCGATCTCGGCCCCGCCGAGCAGGGCGAAGCGCACCTGGTTCCCGAACACCGGCGTGTAGCCCATCATGTTGGTGCCCACCGTGACCGCCCAGAGGGCCAGCTGGTCCCACGGCAGCAGGTAACCGGTGAACGACAGCAGCAGGGTGAGGGTGAGCAGGATCACGCCGATCACCCAGTTGAACTCCCGGGGCGGCTTGTAGGCGCCGTGGTAGAAGACGCGCGCCATGTGCAGGAACACCGACAGAACCATGAGGTGGGCCGCCCAGCGGTGCATGTTGCGCACCAGCAGACCGAAGGTGACCGAGGTCTGCAGGGTGTAGATGTCGTTCCACGCCTGCGCCGCGGTGGGCCGGTAGAAGAACATCAAGAAGATGCCGGTGACGGTCAGCAGGATGAACAGGAAGAAGCTGAGTCCGCCGAGGCAGAGCGTGTAGCTCACCTTCACCGCGTGGCGCTTCACCTTGACCGGGTGCAGGTGGTACAGCACCGAGTTCATGATCACGTAGGAGCGGTTGCGGGGGCTGTCGGTGTAGCCCTTGCGGAAGATCGACCCCGGCCGGAAGATCGAGTTCCACGCCTGCGAGCCCTGCACCCGGGCACTCAGCTCGCTCAGCTTCTGAGCCGGTCCGCCCCGGTTCTGCATGGTCTTGGCCACGAGGTCTCTTCTCTATCCGAGCCGCATGCCGTAGGCGTAGCCGTGGGTGTTGGTGCGCTGGTGGGCGTCGCCCTCCGTGGCGGCCTCACCGATCTTGCCGAGGATGATCACCCCGGTGGGGCAGCGGTCCACGCAGAGGGCGCAGCGGGTGCACACGTCGTCGTCGATGGTGAAGATGACGTGGTCGCTGGGGTCGATCCCGGGGCGCTCGGTGCCCTCCGCCTCGGCCACCGCGTCGGGGTGACCATGTGGATGCACTTCCACGGACAGATGTCGACGCAGCCCTCGCACATGATGCACTCGGACTGGTCGATGTGGATGAACTGCTTCGGCTTGACCGCCTTGGCGAGGTAGTCGGCGTCGACCTCACGCAGCACGTAGTCCGCCCGGAACTCCGGCATGGGCGGGTTGGCGTCGGTCCGGGTCATCGGTCAGGCCTTCCTGGCCAGCGGTCGGCCGTAGGCCGTGGTGCGCTCCTCGAGTGCCTTCTGCTGGCGCTCGGCCCGCTGGCCCCGGTTCTGCCAGATGCCCCACATGGCGACGTGCACGCCGAGGAAGACGCCGTAGATCACCACCGCCACCAGGTCACGCACCACCTGCTTGGACACGTTGACCGGGGTGTCGGCGAGGATCGGCAGGCTGCTGGTGGAGCTGGGGCCGAGGAGGTAGGCGTCCGAGCGCCACTTGAGCTCGTTGTCGGCCCAGCTGAGCCACTGGTGGGGGACCACGCCGTACACCCAGAACATCAAGAAGAACGCGAAGGTGGCCGCGGCCATGGCCTCGCCCCAGGAGAGGGGGCTACCGGTGGGGCGGCGGCGGGCGTACCAGAAGATGGCGCCGGTCATCACGAGGGAGAGGAGGAGGGAGCCCACGAACGCAACCAAGCCCGACCACCTCCTTCGTGAAATCTCTCACAATGGATCGTAGCGGGAAGAGACGCCCATGCCCTCCTCGCCCTCCTCGCTGCCGACGGTCTATCACGGTGCCCGGAATCGACACACATCACGGGCTGGCTTTGCTCCGCCGGAGGCGGGCCAACCAGCACAGCGCCACGCCTGGCCGGGGTGGAGGCACCACCTCTAGTGTGATCGCACCCGAGTCGGAGGTCGTTGGTGACCGAGATCCCCGAGCACCTGCTGAAGCGATCGAAGGCTCGGCGCGCCGCCATGGGGCTCCCCGGGGGCGAGGGCGGAGACTCCGCCGACAACCCCGCCGCCGAGCCCGCCGCCGCCAGCGAGGGCGCCTCGGTCGAGAAGGCGGCGCCCGCCACCGCTGCCGCCCGTGCCGCCACCCCCGCCGCCGCGGCGCCCCCTCCTCCGCCGCCGCCGCTGCCGCCCTACGTGCAGGCCGCGCAGCGCCGCCGACGGGTCCCGTTCTGGGCCATGCCCGTGGTGGCCCTCCTGCCGGTGTGGGCCTTCCTCTACCTCGGCGCCGTGCAGGTGCCCCCGAAGAACGACGACGCCCTCGCCCTCGGCGAGGAGGTCTACGCCAAGTGCTCGAGCTGCCACGGTGGCACCGGCGGCGGCGGTGTCGGCGCGCAGCTCAACCAGGGACAGGTGCTGCAGACCTTCAAGAACCCGAAGGACATGATGATGTGGATCCACCTCGGGGCGGACAAGGGGACCCGTCCCGACGGCACCTACGGCGATCTCGGCCGCAAGGGCGGGCCCGCGAACATCAAGACCCTGCCCGGCAAGATGCCGGCATTCCCCGACCTTTCGGCCGAGGAGCTGGCCGCGGTCACCCGCTACATCCGCGAGGAGTTCTCGGGCGAGGCGCCGCCGGAGGAGGGCGTCGACCTGGAGGCGGTGGCCGAGGAGGCCATCGCCGACGCCGAGGGCGGCAAGCTGCCGAGCGAGGACACCGGCCAGGGCACCACCTCCGGCGGCGACGCCGGCAACGCGACCGGGAGCGACAAGGAGGCCAACGAGGGGGCGGGGAGCGACGCCGGCAGCTCGGACGCGGGCAGCACCGGCGGCGATGCCGACTCGAGCGGGGCCGACACCTCGAACGACTCGGGGACGGACGCAGGCGGCTGAGGTGGCGGCTACCTCGGCCCGCCACGACGTGCTGGTCATCGGCGGCGGGCCGGCGGGGGCGGCCACGGCCTACTGGCTGGCCGAGGCCGGCCACGACGTCGTGGTAGTCGAGAAGAAGACCTTCCCCCGTGAGAAGACCTGCGGCGACGGGCTCACCCCCCGGGCGGTCAAGCAGCTCACCGACATGGGCCTGTACCCGCGGCTCAGCGAGTTCCACCGCTACGACGGGCTGCGGGCGGTGGCCCATGACATCAGCCTCGAGCTGCGGTGGCCCCTGCATCCCCAGTTCCCCGACCACGGGTTCGTGGTCCGCCGGCGCGACCTGGACGAGATGGTGGCCGAGAAGGCGGTCAAGGCCGGCGCCGCCCTCCGACAGGGGGCAGAGGCCACCGCGCCGCTCCTGAGGAGCGGGATGGTCACCGGCGCCGTCGTCCGCGACAAGGAGACCGGCACCGCCCGGGACGTGACCGCCCGCTACGTCGTCATCGCCGACGGCGCCAACTCCCGCTTCGGGCGGGCCCTCGGCACCACCCGCAACCGCGGCTACCCCCAGGGCATGGCCATCCGCACCTACTACGAGAGCCCGCTGCACGCCGAGCCGTGGATAGAGAGCGCCCTCGACGTCCGGGACCGCAACGGCGCGTCGTTGCCGGGCTACGGGTGGATCTTCCCGGTGGGCGACGGCACCATCAACGTCGGCGTGGGCCTGCTGTCCACCTTCCGCGACTGGAAGAGCGTCAACACCACCCACCTGATGCACGAGTTCGCCGCCACCGCACCGGCGTACTGGGAGATCGACGCCGATGCGCCCACGTGCGCCCCCACCGGCGGGCGCATCCCGATGGCCGGCTCGGTGGAGCCCAAGGTCGGGCCGACGTGGGCCGTGGTGGGCGACGCCGCCGGCGCGGTCAACCCGTTCAACGGCGAGGGGATCGACTACGCGTACGAGACCGGGCGCATGGTGGCCGGCCTGCTCGACGAGGCGTTGACCACCGGCGACGGCATGGCCCTCCAGCGCTACCCGGCCATGCTCGCCGCCGAGTACGGCCTCTACTTCAAGGTGGCCCGCCTGTTCACCAAGCTGATCGGCAACCCGGCCGTGATGCGGGAGCTGACCCGGGTCGGCATGCACTCCCGGTCGCTCATGGACTGGGTGCTGCGGATCATGGCCAACCTCTTGAACCCCGACGAGATCGGACCGGCCGAGGCCGCCTACCGGGCCGCCGCCGCCCTCGCCCGCCTGGTACCCGAACCGTCCTGACCGCCCGACGCGTCCGCTTCTTCGTGCCGCACGATGAAGCGGACGGAGCTCAGGTCTCGGCCGCGGGCTCCGGGTCGGCCCCGGCGTCGGCAACGCGTTCGCCCCCGGCGGCGAGCTCGTCGGAGACCAGTTCGGCGTTGCGGGGGCGCACTCTCATGAGGATCCAGGCCGCCGCCGCCAGCACCACCAGCGTGAGGTACTGGGCTCCGGTGAGGCCGAAAACGGTGTCGTCGTTGATGCGCAGGAAGTCGGTGCTGAACCGGGCGACGCCGTAGAGGGCGCAGAACGATCCGATGCCCACGCCCGGGGTCACCGCGGGGCGACGGTGCAGCAGCCGCCACAGAACTGCGAACAGTCCGAGCAGGATCACCAGCTCGTAGAGGGACACGTTGTGGAACACGACGCCTTCGCTGAGCGGGCGTTGGCCCAGCCGGGGCTCGCGCACCGAGCCGCCCTCGTAGCGCACCATGAGCGGGAACCAGCCGGCCCCCCACGTCGAACCGAAGTGCTCTCCCACCGAGGTGCACCCGACACGGCCGAAGGCGAGGCCGATGGTGAGTCCCAGGGCGTACCCGTCGAGCATCCGCCAGCGGGTGAGGCGCGGCCACGAGCGGAAGGTGGGCACGCCTACGCCGACGGCGGCCACGAAGCCACCGGAGAACTGGAGGCCGCCGTTCCAGACGGCGATCAGGTCCAGCGGGGACTGGATCTGGTCCCAGTGGCTGATGTCCCAGGTGATGCGGGCGCCGATCACGCCGGCGACCACGAGGCGGGTGGCGAGCGCGTACGTACGCTCCCGCTCGACGCCGAACTGCTCGCCGTAGCGGGCCGCCACCCACGCGCCGACCATCACGCCGAGCCCCACCATCAGCCCGAACGTCCGCACCTCGAACGTCCCGACCTCCACCACTGTCGGGAACGTGTGGTACGGGATGGCGGCGACGGCCGCCGGCGACGGCACGCTCAGTCCGTCTTGGGGGCGAGGGGATCGAGCCACCCGCCGGCCGTCGCCGCCAGGGCATCGGCCTCGTGGGGGCCCATGGAGCCCTCCTTGTAGAGCATCGTCTCGGGCGGGTGGGCCACCACCCGCTCCACGATCCGCCACTGCTCGTCCAGGCTGTCGGCCCGGCCGAAGCGCCGCCGATCGCCTTCCATGGCGTCCTCCAGCAGCCGCTGGTACGCCTCCGCCCGGTGCCCGAGCGCCTGGTCGTAGGACACGTCGAGGTCGATCGGCTGGGTGGTCAGCTGGTCGCCGGGCGCCTTGGCGTAGAGGTGGAGGGTGACCCCGTCGTCGTGGCCCATGCGGAACCGCAGCTCGTTGGGCGACGCGTCGCGCCCGTCGTCGTCGGCGAACAGCAGTCGGGGCGGGGCGTTGAACCGCACCACCGCCTCGGTGGCGCTCACCCCCAGGCACTTGCCGGTGCGGATGAGCCACGGCACCCCGGCCCACCGCCACGAGTCGATCTCGAAGCGGGCGGCCACGTAGGTCTCCACGTCGGATCCGGCCTGCACGCCCTCCTCGTTGGGGTAGCCCCGGTACTGGCCCCGCACCACATCGGCCGGGTCGAACGTCCGGACCTGGCGGAACAGGCGGGTCTTCTCGTCGGCGAGGGCGTCGGCGTCGGACGCCACCGGTGGCTCCATGGCCAGCAGGGCGACGATCTGGAGGAGGTGGTTCTGGAGGACGTCGCGCAGGGCGCCGACGCTCTCGTAGAACTTGCCGCGGCTACCCACCCCGAAGTCCTCGGCCATGGTGAGCTGCACGCTCGAGATGAAGTTGCGGTTCCACACCGGCTCGAGCAGCGAGTTGGCGAACCGGAACACCAGCAGGTTCTCCACCGACTCCTTCCCGAGGAAGTGGTCGATGCGGTACACCGCCTCCTCCGGGAACGCCCGGTGCAGGCAGTCGTTCAGCTCCCGGGCCGACGCCCGGTCACGCCCGAAGGGCTTCTCCACCACCACCCGGGCCTCGGCGGTCAGGCCGACCCGGTGCAGCCCGGTGATCACATCGTCGAAGAGGGCGGGTGGGATGGCCAGGTAGAACAACGGCCGGGTGGTGCCGGCCGCCTTGGCCCGGTCGGACAGCTCGTCGAAGGTGGCGGCCTCCCGGTAGTCGCCCGACAGGTAGGTCAACCGTTCGCACAGCCGGTCGAGCGCGCCGTCGGCGACGTCGTCGACGGCGGCCGCGACCGACTCGCGGGCTCGTTGGCGCATGTCGTCGTCGGTCCACTCCGAGGAGGACACCCCGATCACCGGCACGTCGAGGCGGCCGCCGAGCTCCATCTCGTAGAGGGCAGGGAAGAGCTTCTTGGCCGCCAGGTCACCGGTGGCGCCGAAGAGGATCAGCCCATCGGTCGGGTCGCCGCCGTGGAGGCTCACGGCGCCTGCTCCATCACGTGGCCGCCGAACTGGTGGCGCAGGGCGGCGACCACCCGCATGGGCAGGGCCTCGAAGTCCTGGGAGGTGAACCGGGCGAACAGGGCGGCCGAGATCACCGGCGCGGCGACGCCCAGGCGGACGGCCTCGTTGACCGTCCACCGGCCCTCGCCGGAGTCGGCCGCCACCCCGCGGATCCCCTCCAGGCCGGGCGCCTCCTCCATGGCCTTCACCAGGAGGTCGAGCAACCAGGAGCGCACGACGCTGCCCTGCTGCCAGGACCGCAGGGCAGCGAGGGCGTCGATGCCCAGGTCGGATCGGTGGAGGATGGCGTAGCCCTCGGCGTAGGCCTGCATCATGCCGTACTCGATGCCGTTGTGGACCATCTTGGCGAAGTGGCCGGCGCCCACCGGGCCGACGTGGGCAAACCCGTTCGGCGGGGCCAACGACTCGAGCGCCGGCGCCACCTTGGCCACATCGTCGTCGCTGCCGCCGACCATGAGGGCATAGCCGTTGTCGAGTCCCCAGATGCCGCCGCTCGTGCCGGAGTCGACGAACCCGACTCCCCTCTCGTCGAGGGCGAGGGCGCGACGGATGGAGTCGGCGAAGTTCGAGTTGCCGCCGTCCACCACCAGGTCGCCCTCCGACAACCGCTCGCCGAGTGCCACCACCGTTTCCTCGGTGGGGTCGCCCGAAGGCACCATCACCCACACCACGCGGGGGTCGTCTCCCGACAGCGCCTCGGCCAGGTCCTCGAGGGTGGCCACGTCGGTCGCCTCGTTGTGGGGGTCGTAGCCCACGACCTCGTGGCCGCAGCGGCGCAGGCGCTCGGCCATGTTGGCGCCCATGCGGCCGAGGCCGACCATCCCCAGTTTCATCGTGTCTCCTCCAAGAGGTCGTCGAGGGTGACGCGGGCGGCCCGCAAGCCGCGGCGGCGCAAAGTGGCCAGGTCGCCGGCCGCCTGGGCCTGCTTGAGCTCGGAGAACCCGTAGGGCCGGCCCGGGATGGCCAGGTCGGTGGCGTCCTCCCCCACCACCTGCACGAACACTCCCGACGGCGGTCCGCCCTTGTGGAGCTGACCGGTGGAGTGCAGGAACCGGGGGCCGAGGCCCACGGTGGTCGCCACCACCAGCCGGTCCCGCAGCGCCGTCCGTGCGTCCTCGATGGCGTCGACCACCCCGTCCTCGGGGTCGACGTAGGCCTGGATGGCGAGGTAGTCGCCCGGGCGGACCTCGGCGAGGAGGGTGCCCAGCGGCTCCGGCTCGATGTCGGGGAGGCCCTTTTCCAGCACGGCGGCGGTGGCCTCCTTGGCCTCGGCCACGTTGGGCTGGTCGAAGGGGTTGATGCCGAGGACGGCGCCGCAGATGGCGGTGCCCAGCTCCCACTGGAGCACCAGGCCGCCCAGGGCGAGCGGGCCGTCGTAGGGCAGCTCCACCACGGGGTGGCCGGCGGCGGCCAGGGGGGCGAGGCCGTGGTGCTCGCCGATGGCGACGAACAGGCGGTCCTCGCCGTAGACCTCCGAGGGCCCCAGCCGCTCCCCCGCCACCGGCACCACGCCGGTGCCGGCCTTGCCGGTCGACTCGGCCAGGAGCTGCTCGAGCCAGAGCCCGAACGTCTCGATCTCGGGGTCGATCACCAGGGTCACCTTGTCGCGACCGGCCTTCACCGCCGCGCCGAGGATGGCTCCGAGGCGCAGGCCCGGGTTCTCCTCGGCGGGTCCACCGGGACCGAGGCGTTCGGCCATCGCACCCGCGCTGGCCAGGAGGGCGGGCCAGTCGACCCCGGCCAGGGCGGCCGGGACCAGCCCGAAGTACGACAGGGCGGAGTAGCGCCCACCGATGTCCGGGCGGTTCTCGAACAGGGCCCGGAAACCCCGCTCGGTGGCCAGGTCGGCGAGGGAAGACCCCGGGTCGGTGACGGCGGTGAACCGGTCGCCCCGCCCGAGCGTCGCCCAGAACACCTCGAGGTGGCTGCGGGTCTCGATGGTGCCGCCCGACTTGGAGGACGCCACGAACAAGGTGGTCTCGGGAGGGCACTCGTGGCCGACCCGGAGCACGGCGGCGGGGTCGGTGGTGTCGAGCACCCGCAGCTCGAGCGCTCCTTCCACCGGCCCGAACGTGCGGGCCAGCACCTCCGGGAACAGGCTGGAACCGCCCATGCCCATGACCACCGCCGAGGTGAGGCCGTCGGCGGCGGCGGTGGCGGCGAAGGTGTCGAGCCGGTCGCGGTCGGCAGCCATCTCGGCGGCCACGTGCAGCCAGCCCAGCCGGTCGGAGACCTCGGTGGGGTCGTCCTGCCAGAGGGTGTGGTCTGCCTCCCAGAGGCGCTCCACCGCCCGGCGACCGGCCAGGTCGGCGAGCGCGTCCGCCACCGGGTCGGTCAGGGGGCCGAGCTGTTCCATCGGGGCTCCGGGAGGGGCGGGGGCGACGTTCCCTGTCTACCCGGGGGTGAGCGTCTGCGCAGATTCGGCCGCCGTCTCGACGATCTGGTCGACCACGCCACCGTCGTGGGCCAGCCCCGGGAAGGCGATCTCGTAGGCACCGGGGGCCAGGGCTACCCCCCGGTCGAGCATGGCGTGGAAGAAGGCGGCGTAGGCGGCCTCGTCGGTGCGCCGGGCGTCGGCGTAGTCGACCGGGACGTGATCCCCGAAGTAGAGGCCGACGAGGGGCCCGACGGCCGAAGCCCGGGCCACCAGCCCGGCCTCGTCGAATGCGTGCTGGAGCCCGGTGGCCAGGCGGGCGCCGGTGGCGGCAAGGGTGAGGTAGGCGTCGTCGTCGAGCAGGGAGAGGGCGGCCAGGCCGGCGGCGGTGGCGAGGGGGTTCCCCGACAGCGTGCCCGCCTGGTACACCCGGCCGAGGGGGGCGAGGTGGTCCATCACGTCGGCCCGCCCGCCGAAGGCGCCGACGTTGAGGCCACCGCCGATCACCTTCCCGAAGCAGGTGAGGTCGGGCCGGACGCCGTAGTGGCCCTGGGCGCCGCCGCGGGCGAGGCGGAACCCGGTGATCACCTCGTCGAGGACGAGCAGCGCGCCCACCCTGTCGCACTCGGCCCGCAGCCCGGCCAGCAAGCCGTCGGCGGGGGCGACGAGGCCCATGTTGGCCGCCACCGGCTCCACGATCACGCAGGCCACCGTGTCGTCCAGGGTGGGCACCTGGTTGTAGGGGACGACGGTGGTGTCGGCCACCGCGCTGGACGGCACCCCGACCGAGCCGGGGACCGAGCCGGCCTCGTCGGCGTCGAGGAGGGCCACCCCGCTGCCGCTCTCGGCGAGGAGGGCGTCGCTGTGCCCGTGGTAGTTCCCCGAGAACTTGACCACCCGGCTGCGCCCGGTGGCGCCGCGGGCCAGGCGGATCGCCGCCATCGTCGCCTCGGTGCCGCTCGAGACCATCCGCACCTTCTCGCACGACGGCACCCGCTCGGCGATGGCCTCGGCCAGCAGCACCTCCCGTTCGGTCGGCGCGCCGAAGGAGCTGCCGTCGGCCACCGCCCGCTGGACCGCCTCGGTGATCCGGGGGTGGGCGTGGCCGGCGATTATGGCCCCGTAGGACTGCACCAGGTCGACGTAGCAGCGGCCCTCCACGTCCTCGGTGTGGGCGCCCTCGGCCCGGGCCACGAAGTACGGGGTGCCGCCCACCGAGCGGAACGCCCGCACCGGGGAGTTGACCCCACCGGGGATCACCCGGCAGGCCCGCTCGAACAGCTCGGCGTTGGTGCCGCCCGCTGGGGAGGCGGCGGTCACTGGAGGCAGAACTCGTTGCCCTCGGGGTCGGCCATCACCATCCACGATTCGCCGTGCTCCTCGGCCCGGCGGACCTCGATGGCGCCGAGATCGACCAGCTCGCGGACCTTGGCCTCCACCCGCGACCGGCGCTCGTCGTCGGGCACCTCCCGCCCGCCCCCGGCGTTGACGTCGAGGTGCACGCGGTTCTTGGCCGCCTTGGCCTCGGGCACCTTCTGGAAGAAGAGGCGGGGCCCTAGACCATCTGGGTCGATGAGGGCGCCCTTGGTGTCGCGCTGGTCGGCGGGCACGCCGATGGAGTCGAGGAAGGCGTCCCAGCTTTCGAACCCCTCGGGCGGCGGCTGGAGGACGTAGCCGAGGGCGGCCGCCCAGAACCGGGTCTGGGTGTCGACGTCGGCGCAGTCGAACACGACCTGCACCCCGATCGCCATGTCAGCCTCCTTGGAGCGCTTCGGCCGCCTCGCGTGCGAGGTAGGTGAGGATGAGGTCGGCCCCGGCCCGCTTGATGGCGGTGAGGTGCTCCATGGCCACCGCAGGACCGTCGATCCAGCCCCGCTCGGCGGCGGCCCGGATCATGGCGTACTCCCCGGACACGTGGTAGGCGGCGACGGGCACGTCGACGGTGGCTCGGGCCCGGGCGATCACGTCGAGGTAGGCGAGGGCCGGCTTCACCATCACCAGGTCGGCGCCCTCGGCCACGTCGGCCCTCAGCTCCTCAAGGGCCTCCCGGGCGTTGGCCGGGTCCTGCTGGTAGGCACGGCGGTCGCCACCGTCGGCGATCTCCACGGCTACAGCGTCGCGGAAGGGCCCGTAGAGGGCGGAGGCGTACTTCGCCGCGTAGGCCAGGATCGCGACCCGCTCGTGGCCGCCTTCGTCGAGGGCGTGGCGGATGGCCCTCACCTGGCCGTCCATCATCCCGGACGGGGCCACCAGGTCGGCGCCGGCGGCGGCTTGCGCACTCGCCACCTCGGCGTAGCGCTCGAGGGTGGCGTCGTTGTCGACCTCACCCGACGGCGTGAGCAGGCCGCAGTGGCCGTGGTCGGTGTACTCGTCGAGGCAGAGGTCGGCCATGAGGACGAGCGAGTCGCCCACGTCGTCGCGGAGGTCTCGCAGGGCCACCTGCACGATGCCGTCGGGGTCCGACGCACCCGAGCCGTCGGCGTCCTTGGCCACGGGGACGCCGAAGAGGATCACCGCGCCGACGCCGAGGTGCGCCAGCTCGGCCACCTCCTTGCGCAGCGACTCGCGGGTGTGCTGCACGACGCCGGGCAGCGAGGCGATGGGCTGCGGCTCGTCGATGCCCTCCCGCACGAAGAGGGGGCGACCAGGTCGTCCACCCCGAGGCGGGTCTCGGCCACCAGCCGGCGCAGGGCCGGGGTGCGGCGCAGGCGACGCAGCCGCCGCTGCGGGAAGCTCATCCCCGAAAGCTACCGGCCGCCGCCGAAGGCGGCGTCGCGTAGGGCGGAGGGTGGGGTCGGCGGACGTCTACCGGCCGTCGCCGGAGGCGGCGTCCCTCAGGGCGGGGGGTGGGGTCGGCGGACGTATTACGGCCGCCGTCGAAGGTCACGGTCGCCTCCAGGTCGGCGACGGTGACGCCGGCCAGGGAATCCACCACCAGGTCGGCGGCGGAGAGGTCGGTGTGGCGGGTGATGCGGTTGGGCACGGCCACGCACGCCATGCCGGCGGCCTTGGCCGCGGCCACGCCGTGGCCGGAGTCCTCGATGGCGACGGCCTGGGCCGGCTCGGCCCCGAGGGCCCGGCAGGCGGCCAGGTACACGTCGGGCTCGGGCTTGCCCACTCCCCCGACGTGGTCCACGCCGACGATGGCGTGGAAGCGGTCGAGCAGGTGCAGGCGGGCGAGGTGGCGCTCGATCCACTCGAGGGTCGAGCTCGAGGCGATCCCGACGGCCAGGCCGGCGGCCCGCACCGCTCCCAGTAGGTCGACCACGCCGGGCAGCGGCTCGAGCTGGTCGCGGTCGGATCGGTCGTGTCCGAAGTAGATGCGGTCGTAGTCGGCGCGCGCCACGGTGACCCCGAGTCGGGTGCAGAGCTGGTCGTACCAGCCCCCGTCGCCGTCGGCCAGGCCCACGATGGCCACCCAGTCCTCCACGTCCAGCCGGTGACCGAAGTGGGCGAAGGTGGCGCGGGCGGTTTCGTAGATGGGCCACTCGGTGTCGAGGATGAGACCGTCGAAGTCGAACACCACGGCCCGCAGGTCAGGCCGAGTCACTGGCCCCTCCCCCGCTTCGCTCCTCCGGGGCGGCTTCGCCATCCGAGATCGTCGTCGAGGCTGCTTCGCCTGGCGGCTGCGCAACGCCGGGGCCCTTCCCGAGGTGGGAGACCAGGGCGTCGATCAGGCCGTCGATGGTGTGCACCTCGGCCTCGACGGCGACGGGCAGGTCGTGCTCCCGGGCGGTGGCGGCGGTGACCGGGCCGATGCACGCCACCACCGGCGGCACGTGGTCGCGGCCGGCGATTGCTAGGTAGTTGGCCACGGTGGACGAGGAGGTGAAGGTGATGGCGTCGGCGTCGGCCGCCGCGTCGAGGGCTTCGACGGTGGGCTCGGCGGGGACGGTGCGGTAGGCGTCCACCACGTCGACCTCCCAGCCGGATGCCCGAAGCCCCTGTGGCAGCACGTCGCGCGCCACCGCCGCCCGGGCCAGCAGCACCGGGCCGGCACCCGGCCCGGGGGCGGGAAAGGCGGCCAGCAGCGACTCGGCCACGAACCGTTCCGGCACAAGGTCGGGGACGATCCGGTAGCGGCTCAGGGCGTCGGCCGTGCCGGGGCCGATGGCCGCCACCCTCACACCGCCGAGCGCCCGGGTGTCGGGCACCTCGGCGAAGGTGCGATGCACCCCGTTCGGCGACGTGAAGACCACCCACTGGTAGCGGGCGATGCGGGCCACGGCGGCGCGCAGGGCGGCTCCGCCGTCGGCCGGGTCCTCGATGGCGATGGCCGGCAGCTCCACGACGTCGGCGCCGAGGGCACGGAGGCGGGAGGACAGCTCGGACGCCTGCTCCCGGGCGCGAGTCACGACCACTCGACGTCCGTACAGGGGGCGGCGCTCGAACCATCCCAGGTCGCAGGCGGCCACCTCGCCCACCACGATCACCGAGGGGGCGTCGAGGGGGTGGTCCCCCAGGGTGGCGAGGGTCGCCCGGGTGGTGTGCTGGCGGGGCAAGGTGCCCCACCGCACGGCCGCCGCCGGGGTGTCGGGGGCCAGACCGGCACCCAGCAGCCGCTCGCTGATCGCGGGCCAACGGGCCACCGCCATGAGGATGACGATGGTGCCGCCCAGCCGGGCCACCGCCTCCCAGTCCACCGACCCCTCGCCGCTTGCCGGGTCCTCGTGGCCGGTGACCACGGTGAAGGAGGTGGAGGAGTACCGGAGGGTGACGGGGATGCCGGCGGCGGCCGGGGCGGCCAGGGCCGAGGTGATGCCGGGCACCACCTCGAAGTCGACGCCGGCCTGGGCCAGGGCGGCCGCCTCCTCTCCGCCCCGGGCGAACACGTAGGGGTCGCCGCCCTTCAGCCGCACCACCTCCTGGCCGGCGCGCCCCCGCTCCACCAGCAGGGTGGAGATGGCGTCCTGGGTCATGGTGTGGCGCCCCGGCGCCTTGCCCACGTCGATGCGCTCGGCGGCGGGCGGCGCCAGGTCGAGCAGCTCGGCCGCGGACAGTCGGTCGTGCACCACCACGTCGGCCCGCCCCAGCACTTCGGCGCCCCGCACCGTGACCAGGCCCGGATCACCCGGCCCCGCGCCCACCAGGTACACGGTCATCCCCCGAAGCGTAAGGGGTGGTCGGGCGCGCATCGTTCGGGCTGGGGCTGCCCGAAATGGGCACGCTGAGCCCGAACGTTCAGGGCCGGCGGTGGGCCGCGGCCTTCAGGTGACGGCCGGTGTCCCGGCCGAGCGCCACCGGGTCGACGCCCTCCGCCTCGTGGCGCACCAGCAAGCCACCCGGGCGGGGCGCCAACACGGCGGCGAGGTGCAGGCGGCCGTCGGGGCCGATGGTGGCGTGAGCCCCGGCGGGCAGCTCGCAGTCCCCGCCCAGCTCGGCCAGGAAGGCCCGCTCGGCGTCGACGCACCGGCGGCTGGCGGGGTGCTCGATGCGGGCCAGCCACTGGCGCGTCGCCTCGTCGTCGCTCCGACACTCGACGGCGAGGGCCCCCTGGCCCGCCTGGGGCACGAGGACCTCGGCGTCGATCACCTCGGTGATGCGGTCGGACAGACCGAGGCGCTCGAGCGCCACCGCCGCCACCACGATGGCGTCGAAGCCGGCCGCCTTCTCGAGGCGGGTGTGCATGTTGCCCCGGAGCTCGGCGAAGGCCAGGTCGGGGCGTAGCCCGGCGAGTTGCACCCGGCGCCGGTTCGACCCGGTGGCCACCGTTGCCCCCTCGGGCAGATCGCCCAGGGTGGAACCCACCAACGCGTCGCGCGGGTCGCCCCGTTCCGGGACCGCCGCCAGCACCAGGCCCGGCAGCTCGACCGAGGGCAGGTCCTTGGCGGAATGCACCGCGATGTCGGCACGCCCGTCGAGCACCGCCGCCTGGACCTCCTTGGCGAAGACCCCCTTGCCCCCCATGGCCGAGATGGGCGTGTGCGGGCGGCGGTCGCCCAGCGTCTCGATGACGACCGCCTCCACCTTCACATCGGGCGCTCCCACCCGGAGGAGGGTGGCCACGTGGTCGGCCTGCCACCGGGCCAGCGCGCTGCCCCGGGTGGCCACCCTCAGGGTCACGGCGGCGCGACTACAGGTCGTCGAGGTCGTAGAGGTGGCGCAGGGCCTCGGCCAGGCGCTCGCCCTTGGGCGTGCCCGCCATGTCCTTCAACTTCACCGACGGCTCGTGGAGGACCTTGGCCATGATCCCCCGGGTCAGTGCCTCCACCGCAGCCTGCTGGCGCGGGTCGAGCCCCTCGAGGCGCGAGCGGAAGCGGTCGAGCTCACGGCGGCGGAGCTCCTCGGCCCGGGCGTGGAGGGCGGCGACGAGCGGAGCAGCGGCCCGGCCCGAGCTGGCGTCGACGAAGCGGTCGACCTCGTCGACCACGATGCGCTCCACGGCGTGGACCTCGCGGCGGCGGTCGGCCAGGCCGGCCTGGGCGAAGCGGCGGAGGTCGTGCATGTCGAGGAGGGTGACACCGGGCAGTTCGGCGACGGCGGGGTCGACGTCGCGGGGGACGGCGATGTCGACGATCAACAGGGGCCGCCCGTCGCGTGCGGCCAGCAGCGGTTCGAGGTCGCCGGAGTCAACGATGATGGAGGAGGCGCCGGTGGAGGTGAGCAGCACGTCGATCTCTGTGAGCGACGCCGCCAGGTCGCCGAGGCGCACGGCGGTGCCGTCCACCCGGTCGGCCAGGGCCACGGCGCGGTCCCAGGTGCGGTTGGCCACCCGCACCTCGTCCACGCCCGCGCTGGCCAAGGCCACGGCCATCCCCTCGCCCATGTCGCCGGCGCCGAGCACGAGCACCCGCCGGCCGTCGAGGGTGCCGAGCCGCTCGGCCGCCATCTCCACCGCCGCGTAGGACACCGAGGCGGTACCCCGGGCGATGCCGGTGTCGGTGCGGGCCCGCTTACCGGCCTCCAGGCCATGGCGGAACAGCAGGTTCAGCACCGGGCCGGTGGCGCCCTCGGCCTTGGCCTGCTCCCACGCCGAGCGCACTTGGCCGAGGATCTCGGTCTCGCCCAGCACGTTGGAGTCGAGCCCGGCGGTCACGGTGAAGAGGTGACGGATGGCCTCGCGGTCGTAGTGCACGTAGAGGTGGTCGGCGAACTCGTCGGGCGCCAGGTAGGCGGTCTCGGCGAGGAAGGTGCGGATGTCCTGGTAGGCACCGTGGAAGCGCTCGGCCACCGCGTAGACCTCGGTGCGGTTGCAGGTGGAGAGGATGACGGCCTCGCTCACGTCGTGGCGCGAGCTGAGCTCACCGAGTGCCTTGGGCAGGTGGGCGTCGTCGATGGTGAGCCGCTCGAACAGCTCGAGCGGCATCGTGCGGTGGTTCAGACCGATGACGACGACAGACACGTGCGCAGCAGGTCCTTCGCTTCTCCGGGGCGACCCTCGCGGATCAGGTCCAGCATCCCCGAATCGAGTGCCCTCTGCCAATCAAGGCCCTCGGTGGAACGCCCGGCCGCCCGCAGGTCTTCCCGGGCCTCGGAGAGCATCTCGAGGAGGGTCTCGTACTCGGGGCCCAGCTCGGCGCTGAAGCGGCGGCGCAGCCAGGTGGCCAGTGCGGGGCTGCGCCCGCCGGTGGCGAAGGTGACCAGCAAGTGTCCCCGGCGGACCTGGGACGGCAGGGTGAAGGCGCAGTTGGAGGGGTCATCGGCGCTGTTCACCCACACCCCGTGCTCCTCACCGTCGGCGGCGACGGCCCGGTTCACCTCGGGGTCGTCGGTGGCGGTGATGGCCAGGCGGTAACCCGCCACCTCGCCCCGCCGGTACGGGCGGGACTCGATGGTGAGCCGCTCGTCGCTCCCGGTGGCCGGCGCCGCCAGCGTGGGGTCGATGCGGGGTGCCACCACGTGGACGATCGCCCCGCACTCGAGCAGGCCGGCCGCCTTGGTGGCCGCTACCCGGCCACCGCCCACCACCAGGCAGCGGCGCCCTCGAGCAGCAGGTTCACGGGTACAGCGGGGCGTCGATCGGCACGGACGGCCTCAGTTGGCGGCGCGCTCGGGCCCGACGGCGATCGAGCCGCTGCGGCGCTGCTGGTAGAAGCTGAGGATCTGCAGCTCGACGGCGAGGTCGACCTTGCGCAGCGACGTCGACGGCGGCACGGCGATGACGGCGGGGGCGAAGTTCAAGATGGAGGCGATGCCGGCGGCCACGAGGCGGTCGGCGACCTCCTGGGCGGCCCCAGCCGGGGTGGCGATGATCCCGATGGCGATGCCCACCTCGGCGGCGATGGCGGGCAGCTCGTCGATGTGGCGGACGACGTTGCCGTGCACCTTCTGGCCGACCTTGGCCCGGTCGGCGTCGACGAGGGCGGCGATGGGAAACCCCCGGTCGGTGAACCCGCCGTAGTTGGCCAGGGCCTGGCCCAGGTTGCCGACGCCGACGATGACCACCGGCCAGTCCTGGGTGAGGCCCAGCTCCCGGCTCATCTGGAACAGGAGGTACTCCACGTCGTAGCCGACGCCGCGGGTGCCGTAGGAGCCGAGGTAGGAGAGGTCCTTGCGGACCTTGGCCGCGTTCACCCCGGCCAGCTCGGCCAGGCGCTCCGAGGAGATGGTGGCGATCTTGGCTTCGGCCAGCTCCAGCAGGCAGCGCAGGTAGACCGGGAGCCGGGCCACCGTGGCCTCCGGGATGCGGCGAGCTCGCTCGGCCATGGCCCTTCGAGGGTACCGCACGTGTTCACGTTCACATGGTGCGCCCGGCGTTCGGTACCGTTCGAGGCCGATGCTCACCGTCGCCTTCGCCGCCGGGGCCACCCTGGTCTCCCTGGCGTTCGCCTGCTCCACCTGGGAGCGGTGGCTGGTCCGGCGCCGGCGCCACGACCTGGCGTGGTCGGTCTCGCTGTTCATGTTCGCCGCCGGCTCGCTGGCCCTTTCGGCCGGCGCCGCGCTGGGGTGGGACGAGTGGAGCTTCCGGGCCTTCTACCTGTTCGGCGGGGTGCTCAACGTGCCGTTCCTCGCCCTCGGCACCGTCTACCTGCTGGCTGGGCCGCGGCGGGGCGATCGCGGGGCGGCCGGGCTGGCGCTGGTGGCGGCGTTCGCCGCCGGGGTGGTGCTGGTGGCACCGCTCGGCCGGGAGGTGGACCCCGAGGCCTTCCCCACCGGTAAGGACTACTTCGGGGTGCTGCCCCGCGTGCTGGCCGGCGTGGGATCGGGTCTGGCGGCCATGGTGATCATCGGCGGCGCGCTCTGGAGCGCGGTGCGCCTGCTCAGGGGCCGCCGCCGTCCGACTGGCGGGGGCGTGGCGCCGGGCCGCCTGGCCGCGGCCAACGTGCTCATCGCGGTGGGCACGTTGGTGATCTCGGCCAAGGGCGCCTTCGAGGGCCTGGGCGACGAGGAGCTGGCCTTCGCCGCCGCCCTGGCCACCGGCATCACCATCGTCTTCGCCGGCTTCCTCCTCGCCACCACCTCTTCCGCCACCGTTGCCGAACCCGCCGTTCCCCGCGTTCTCGAAGCTGCGCAGTCCGCCAGGCGGAGCAGCGCCTCAGATGACAGCCGGATGGCGAAGCCGCTCCGGGGGAGCGAAGCGGAGGAGGAGCCCAAGTAGCACAGCTGCGCAGCCGCCAGGCGGAGCAGCCGGCGCCCATGACACCCGGATGGCGAAGCCGCTCCGGGGGAGCGCAGCGGAGGAGGAGCCCAAGTAGC
>JAUJNP010000002.1:67247-209289 GCA_030448105.1 Acidimicrobiales bacterium
ACCCGGATGGCGAAGCCGCTCCGGGGGAGCGCAGCGGAGGAGGAGCCCAAGTAGCACAGCTGCGCAGCCGCCAGGCGGAGCAGCCGGCGCCCATGACACCCGGATGGCGAAGCCGCTCCGGGGGAGCGCAGCGGAGGAGGAGCCCAAGTAGCCCAGCCCAGCTAGCGCAGCGCCCGGCGGAGGACCTTGCCGGCCATGCCGAGAGGGATCTCGTCTACGAACATCACCTTCTCCGGGCACTTGTAGCGGGCCAGGGAGCGGGCGGCGAAGGCGATCACGGCGTCCTCGTCGAGCTGTTGGCCTTCGGCCAGCACCACGTAGGCCTTGACCGCCTCGCCGGTGTGGGGGTGGGGCACGCCGACCACCGCGCAGCTCTCGATGGCGGGGTGATCGAGCAGCACCTCCTCCACCTCGGCCGGGAACACGTTGAACCCGGACACGATGATGAGGTCCTTGGCCCGGTCGACCAGGTAGAGGAAGCCGTCGTCGTCGACCACGGCGATGTCGCCGGTGCGCAGCCAGCCGTCGGCGGTGAGCGCCACCCGGGTGGCATCGGGGTCGTTCCAGTAGCCGCGGAAGACGTTCGGCCCCTTCACCCACACCTCCCCGGCGTCGCCGACGAGGGCGTCGGAGCCGTCGGCGTCGACCAGGCGCACCGACACCCCCGGCAACGGGCCGCCGATGGAGCCGGGCCGGTAGCCCATGCCCGTGGCCGAGGTCACCACCGGCGAGGCCTCGGTGAGGCCGTAGCCCTCGAGGATCTGCAGGTCGAAGCGGTCGCGCATGCGGTCCACCACCTCGGTGGGGAGGCGGGCGGCGCCGGAGGTGGCTATACGGACCGAGCGGAAGACCGAGGCCCCGGTGTCGGGCAGGTTGGCCCAGGCCGCCCACATGGCGGGGGCGCCGGCGATGACGGTGACCCCGTGGCGGACCACGGCCTCGGCCGCCGACTCCGGGTCGAAGCGCTCGATGAGCAGCACCGTGGAGCCGGCCATGAGCGAGACGCCGAGCACCACGTTGAGGCCGAAGATGTGGAACAGGGGCAGCAGCCCGAGGCTGACGTCGTCCGGGTGCTGCCGACGGGCCTCGCTGCGACTGACCTGTTCGAGGTTGGCCAGGAGGTTGCCGTGGCTGAGCATGGCCGCCTTCGGCGAGCCGGCCACGCCGCTGGTGAACATCAGCACGGCGAGGTCGTCGTCGTCGACCTCCACCACCGGGGTCGGCGGGCTGGCGGCCAGCTGGTCGATGGCGACCGCCCCCTCCAGTACGCCGGTGGAGGCGTTGACGAGGTGCTCGAGGGCGGGCACGTTGGCCCGGTCGAGGGCGGCGATGCTCTCGCGCCCGCTGGGACCGGCCACCACGGCGCGGGCTCCGATGGCGGCGAGCTGGCGCTCGAGCTCGGCCCCGGGGCTGAGCGGGTTGAGGGGCACGGCCACCAGCCCCGCGCCCAGGACGGCGAGGTACGACACCACGAAGATCGGGTTGTTGGCGCACACGATGCCGACCCGGTCGCCGGGCTCCAGGCCCAGGCCCACCAGGCCGCCCCGCACGCCGGCCACCTCGGCCCGCAATGTTCCGTAGCTGATGGGCTTGCCGCGGCTGATCAGGGCAGGGTGGTCCTCGGGGTGCGGGTCGATCAGCGTGGCCAGGTTCACGGCACAGCAGTTGACCACAGGGCGCGGTTCGCGAGCCACATGCCCAGCCCAGCTCAGCGGGCCAGCAGGAAGAACTGGATGACGGCGGCGCCGAAGATCAACAGCAGCAGGCCGGCCAGGACGATGGTCGTGCCCGGTCTCATCGGTGCGATCTCATCGGTGGGGCCGCTCCCGGAAGGTGACGGCGGTGACCGCGCCCGGGTCGTCCTCGAGCGGCGCCAGGTCGATGGCGTCGCCGGGACCGATCCCGAGCTCCTCGGCGGCCGGGCGCCGGTCGAGCACCACCGCCACCAACCCGTAGGAGTCGACGACCAGGCCGATGTCGCCCGGGCCGACCTCGGCGAAGGTGCGGGCTACCACGGCCGATCGGCGGGTCTCCCCCCACCGCAGTTCCAGCCGGGTGCCTTCCACGCCGCCGAGGGCCTCGAGGTCGCCCGGGTCCACGTTGAGCTGGGCGTTGCCGAAGCGGTCGACCCAGAGCACCTCGGCGGCCAGGGCTCCGTCCTTGAGTTGGCTGAGGGGCATCATGCCGGGCCGGAGGCCGGCCACGTCGACCTCGGGGCCGAGGTCGGTGAGGGCCACGCCGTTGCTGAGGTGGGCGGCGGCGGGAGCGAAGACGTCGCGCCCGTCGAAGGTGGGCCCCGGCGCCGCAAGGCGGTGCGCCTCGCTGGTGAGCTCGACGGCGCGGGTGGCCCCACCCACCATGGCTACCGCCGGTGCCAGCAGCCCGTTGTCCGGTCCCACGAGCACAGACTCGCCGTCGCCCACCTCGACGGCGACCCCGCGGCGGGCGGTGCCGACCCCCGGGTCCACCACCGCCAGGACCACACCGGGCGCGAGGTACTGGGCGGCCCGGGCGAGGGTGAGGGCACCGGCTCGCACGTCGTGGGCGGGCACCTCGTGGGTGATGTCGATCACCACGGTGTCGGGTGCCAGTTGGCGGATGACCGAGTGGACCACACCGACGAACTCGTCGGCGGAGCCGTAGTCGGAGAGGAAGGAGATGGTGGCCGGGCCGCGCTCCATGGCGGCCCGACGCTACCGGCCCGGCTCAGCCGGCCTCGGTGTAGCGGCTGGCGAGGTAGCGGTCGATGTCGTCCTCGCGGATCCGGTACGACTTGCCCACCCGGACCGCGCCCAGCTCGCCGGCCCTTATCAGCCGGTAGACGGTCATGTTCGACACACGCATCAGCGATGCGACCTCGGCCACGGTGAGGAACCGTGCTTGGGCCGGGAACTGCGCCACGAGGCATCACCCCTTCCAACTCCGCCCGTCACCGTACCGGCTTGTGGCTGGTGGGGAAAGAGGGGGCGCTGTGGCGTCGGCCCACGGGTCGCTCAGCTCCGCCCGAGGTCGCGGGAGCGCTCGGTGGCGGCGACCACGGCAGCGGAGAAGGCGGCCCGCACCCCGGCCCGCTCGAGGGCCGCCAGCCCGGCGGCGGTGGTGCCGGCCGGTGAGGTCACCGCCGCCCGCAGGGCCTCAGGGCCGCCGTCGGACTCGGCCAGCAGGCGGGCCGATCCGAGCAGGGTCTGGGGGGTCAGGCGGGCGCTGACGTCGCGGGGCCGGCCCACCAGCACGCCCGCCTCGACGAGCGCCTCGGCCACCAGGAAGACGTACGCCGGGCCCGAACCCGAGAGTCCGGTGACGGCGTCGAGGAGCGGCTCGGGTACCCGCACCACCTCGCCCACCGCACCGAGCACCTCCTCGGCCCAGGCCAGGTCCTCCTCACCGGCGGCCGAGCCGGCGGCGATGGCGGCCGCGCCTGCCCCCACCAGGGCGGGGGTGTTGGGCATGGCCCGCACCACCGCCGCGCCGCTGGCCAGGGCGGCCTCGAGCCTGCCGAGGGTGACCCCGGCGGCGATGGACAGCACCCGGTCGACCTTGGCCGCCGCCACGGCCGAGCAGGCGGCGCCGACGTCGCCGGGCTTGACCGCGATGACCGCCCCATCGGCCTCGGGCACGTGGTCGCCCACGTCCACCTGCGCAAAGCGCTCGGCCAGCACGGCGCGCCGGGCGGCGTCGACCTCCACCACCGCCAGTTCGGCCGGCTCGGCCCACCCGGCATCGAGCAGACCGCCGAGCAGCGCCTCACCCATCCGCCCGCCGCCGAGGATCACCAGCCGAGCCCGGGCCACAGTTCGACGCTAGGGCAAACCACTGGGCGCCTCCCGACGCCGAGCAGGCGGCGGCCAGGACCGGCGGCACGCCGGGCCGGGTGCCGCCCCGCACTTCCCCGAACGGGACGGCCCCCGGTCCGGCGTCCGAACTCTACCGGACGTTCAACATCGAAAGCAATGAAAGATGTCGAAATACCTCAGGCGAAGCGGGAGGCGAAACCGATCCTGAGGGCGGGCCGGAAGCACTGTTCGACGTAGGCGTACATCGACCCGAGTATGCGGTCGAGCTCGCCGGCGTCGACCGCGCCCACGGGGAGCTGGCCTACCAGGAAGACGGCGTCCTCGGCGCCGATGGCGAAGGCGGCCCCGAACAGCTTGAGGTTCCGGCGCAACAGGTGCTCGTAGAACCGCTGGTGGTCCTCCTCGGGCGCGGGCATCACGTAGGTCTCGTAGTGCAGCGTGCGCTGGCGCAGGGTGAACCACACGGTGAAGGTGTCCTTCTGCTCGCCGCGCAACCGCACGTACCAGCGGCGCTCGCCGGGCTCACCCCGGTCCACGACGGCGACGGTGGGGTTGGTGGCCATCTCGCCGGCGAGCCAGGCGTCGATGGTGGCTTCGAGCTCGTCCAGCTCGGCGGTGCTGAAGGCCCGGTCGCTCATCAGGGGAAGTTACCGGCCGAGACGGCGGTCGAGGCCGATGTCGGGCCGCCATGGTGGAATGGCGGGATGGACGTCGCTGCCCTGCTGCTCGAGCTCTACGGACGGATCCCTCCCCTGGCCCGGGCAGCGGTGGACGGCCTCGAACCTGAGCAGCTGACCCGGCAGCCGGTCCCCGGCGCCAACACCATCGGCTGGCTCGTCTGGCACCTCGCCCGCGTCCAGGACCACCACGTCGCCGAGCTCCTCGGTGTCGAGCAGGTGTGGACCGGCCAGGACTGGGCTCGACGGTTCGGGCTCGAGCCGGATCCGTCGAACACCGGCTACGGGCACTCCGCCGAGGAGATGGCGGCCGTCCGGCCCGAGGGCCACGAGGCGCTGGTCGAGTACCTGGAGGCGGTGGACGCCCGGACGCGGGCCATGTTGGCCGGTCTCGGTCCCGACGACCTCGACGACGTCGTCGACCGCGGCTGGGACCCGCCGGTGACCAGGGGCGTGCGGCTGATCAGCGTGGCCGACGACAGCCTGCAACACGCTGGCCAGGCCGCCTACGGGCGCGGCCTCCTCGGGGCCTGACCTCGGTGACGGCTAACCGCAGTCGACGAGCTGGCCGATGGTGAGGTCGCCGTAGAGCCGGCGCAGGCGGGCGGCGGTGGTGGACCACGTGTAGCCCCGGGCCCGGGCGGCGGCCGCCGCCGCCATCGACCCGGCCAGCTCGGGGTCCGAGAGCAGCACGGCGGTGGCGGCGGCGAAGGCAGCCGGGGCTCGGCTCTCCACGAGGAAGCCCGTGCGGCCGTCGTCCACCAGGGTGCGCAGGCCACCCACCGCCGCGGCCACCACCGGCGTGCCGCACGCCGCCGCCTCCAGGGCCACCAGCCCGAAGGACTCCGATCGGCTCGGCACCAGGCAGACGTCGGCGGCCCGGTAGTAGGTGGAGAGCAGGTGGTGGGGCTGCGGGGCCACGAAGCGGACCTGGTCGGCGACCCCCAGGTCCTCGGCCAGCCCCCGCACCCGGGCCAGCTCGTCGTCCCCCTCGACCCCGCTGGGCCCGCCCACGACCACGAGGGTGGCGTCGTCCCGGCCGAGGCCGGCCAGCGCGCCGACGGCCACGTCGAGGCCCTTGAGGGGCTGTATGCGACCCACGAACAGCAGCACCGGGTGACCCGCGGCCAGGCCGAGGGCGGCCCGGGCCCCCCCACGGTCGCCAGGGGAGAAGAAGGCGTGGTCCACGCCGGGGGCGACGATCTCGACCCGGGACGCCGGGGCGCCGTAGAGGCGCTCGAGCTGCTCGGCCTCGGCGGCACAGGAGGCGAGGATGGCGTCGGAGCAGGCGATGACGTCGGTCTCGGCCTCGATGCGGCGCTGAGGCTCGGGGTCGCCGGTCTCCGCCTTCACCCGCGCCAGGGTGTGGAACGTCGACACCAGGGGCAGGTCCAGCTCGTGCTTGAGGCGGTGCCCGGCCAGGCCCGAGAGCCAGTAGTTGGCGTGCAGGGCGTCGGTGCCGCCGGTGGTGGCGAGGTGGTCGAGGACGCCGTCGGCGAAGTCGTCGACGAAGCCGGGCAGGTCCTCCTTTGCCAGCCCCGGGGGACCGGCGGGGACGTGCACCACCCGGAAGCCGGGCTCCACCGCCACCACCTCGGGAAGGTCCTCGGACCAGCGCCGCACGTAGACGGTGCAGTCGACGCCGGCCTGGGCGAGAGAGGACACCAGCTCGCGCACGTAGACGTTCATCCCCCCGCTGTCGCCTGTGCCCGGCTGGGCCAGCGGCGAGGAGTGCAGGGACAGGACGGCGAGACGGCGCACGACGGCAGCTAACGCCCGGCACCGGCCACTGATTCCTCGCCCGCCGAACGGTCGGGTCGGCCGCTGCGGAACGACTGGTAGATCGAGATGAGGGTGCGCTTCTGCTCCTCGCTGAGCCACGGGTCGCGGCGGATCTCCCCCGCCAGGTCGGACTCGCCGTCGGGCTCGTCGAGGATGCCGGCCCGGATGTAGAGGGTTTCCGAGCTGATCTCCAGGGCCCGGGCGATCTGCTGGAGGATCTCCGCCGACGGCTTGCGCAGGCCCCGCTCGATCTGGCTGAGGTAGGGGTTCGAGATGCCGGCCATCTCCGAGAGCTTGCGCAACGACAGGTGCCCGACGCGCCGCTGCTCCCGGATGAACTCGCCGAGGTCGCGCCACCGCTGCTCGAGCTCGTTCATGGGAGCCACGGTAGGCCAGCACGGCCTGGACCAGGCAACTGCGCAGAGGGGCTAGCGGGCGAGGTGCTGGAGGTAGAGACCGATCAGGAACGCCCACAGCGGGGCCAGGAGGAGCAGGGAGTCGAGGCGTCGGAGGGCGGGGGCGGGCGCGTCGGCCGAGGGCAGCACGGCCGAGCCGAGGAGTTGGCCGACCGGGCAGGCGAGGGCGGCCAGAGCGCCGAAGACGAGGGCGTCGGTGCCGCCGAAGGGCGAGAGCTGGAGGGCGGCGATGACGAAGGTGGTGACGGCGACGGCCGCGACCCCCGCGGCGGGACCTTCCAGGCTGCTGGCGGCCCCCGAGCCGACCAGGTAGTCGCCTACCTCATATGAGGCGACCAGCAGCAGCAAGGCGACGGTCGCCCCCACGTCGAGGCGCAGGGTGAGCACCACCCCCGCCCCCGCCATGCCGGCAAAGGCTCCGCTCTGCACGGTGGTCCCGGCCGCCTCCACCAACGAGGCGCCCCGGGGCAACACGACGGCATGGGCCACGGCGGCGACGGCGGCGAAGGTGACCAGCCCGAGCCCGAGGAGGCCGGGGCCGAACGCCGCCGCCACCGGCAGGACGGCGCCGCCGGCGGCCGCCAGCCGGGGGTGGGCGCCCGACCCGCGGAGCCGCCAGGCGGTGGCCGTCTGGAGGCCGGCCCAGGCCGCCGCCACCGCGTAGATCGGGACGAGCAGGAGCGGCCCCACCGCCACCGCCACCACGACGGCGATGAACCAGGCGAGGCCCAGGCGCACCCGCGGTCCGTCGATGTCGTAGACGACGGCGTAGCGGCGGCGTAGCACCGTGGCGGGGGTCGGCCGGTCGGAACTCCGGCGGGTGCGGCGCCGGGCGGTGACCGGCTCGACGGTGGTGGTGGTCGACGCCCGCCGGGGGCGGACGCGGTCCACGGCCGCCGTCGGGGGTCCGGCGGCCGAAGGGGGCAGCGGTGCCCGTCGGGGCGCTCGCGCTCCCCGGGCGCCTCCGGCGCCGGCGCCCGCTCCGCCCGACACGGGGGGGAGGACCGCCACCTCGTCGTCGTCGGACACGCCCTGGTCGAGGTCGGTGGCCTCGCCGTTGCACCAGATCTGGCAACGTTCGAGAACGGCGGCGAAGTCCGGCCCGTACCGTCGCCGGGCGGCGGCCAGCACCTCTCCGACGGTCGCACCGGGAAGGGTGTCTCGACCGGTGCCGGCGGCGTCTCGGGCGGAGGCGAAGAGCCGGAGGACGGCCATAGACAACGGCAGAGCCTACGTGAGCTGTGCCACCGGGCGACCGCCGTGCCCGGCGGCAGTGCTGCTGGCGCGTACGGTGCGTCGGGTGACCCGTATCCTCCTGGTGCGCCACGGCGAGTCGGAGTGGAACGCCACCGGCCGGTGGCAGGGCCAGGCCGACCCGCCCCTGACCGAGCTGGGGCGGCGCCAGGCCCGGGCGGCGGCCGCCAACCTCGGACCGGTCGACGCCATCGTCACGTCGGACCTCGAGCGGGCCCGCGTGACCGCCGAGATCCTGGCCGGGGAGCTGGGTGCCGGCCCCCTCCTCCTCGACGCCGACCTCCGCGAGCGCGACGCCGGCGAGTGGTCCGGGCTCACCCGTTCCGACATCCACCGGGAGTGGCCCGGCCACCTGCCCGACGACCCGGTCCTGCGGGGCGGGCCGGAGCCCGCCCGCATGCGACACCCGCCGGGCTGGGAGCCCGACGAGGTGCTCCTGGCCAGGGGCGTGGCCGCCCTGGGCCGCCTGGCCGCCCGCCTCGGCGGCGGGGGCGAGGCCATCGCCGTCACCCACGGAGGCCTGGTGTACGCCGTCGAGGCGCACCTGGGCGAGCCGTGGGCCCGGCTGCCGAACCTGGGCGCCCGTTGGGTCGAGGTGGAGGGAGACCGTCTGGCCCTCGGCGAGCGGCTCCTCCTCGTGGACCCCCACGACGTCACCGTCACCGTCCCCGGGCAGATCTGAGCGCGGCCGTGGAGGTGGGGCGGTGGAGGTAGAGGTGGTGCGCAGCCCCCGGCGGCGCAAGACCGTGCAGGCGTCGGTGGTGGCCGGCCGGCTGCGGGTGCTCATCCCCGCCCGCATGAGCCACGCCGAGGAGGAGCGCCACGTCGAGCAGATGCGGCGGCGGTTCGAGCGCCGCCAATCGGCGCGCGAGGTGGACCTGGAAGCCCGGGCCGGGGTGCTCGCCCGCCGGTACCGCCTGCCCCGCGCGGCCGAGATCCGCTGGGTCGGGAACCAGCACCAGCGGTGGGGCTCGTGCACGCCGGCCGACGGCACCGTGCGCATCTCGGACCGGGTGGCGGGTTTTCCGGAGTGGGTGCTCGACGCCGTGATCGTGCACGAGCTGGCCCACCTCGCCGTTCCCGACCACTCCCCCGCCTTCCGGGCGCTGGTCGACCGCTACCCCCGCAGCGAGCGGGCCACCGGCTACCTCATGGCCATGGGCATGGAGGGCGACATCGCCTGACCGGGGACCGGCCCGTCACTCACGCTCCAGCACCTGGCGCAGGAACTGGCGGGTGCGGTCCTGCTCCGGCGACCCGAGGACCTGGTCGGGCGGCCCCTGCTCGCACACCACCCCACCGTCGAGGAACACCACCCGATCGGCCACCCGCCGGGCGAAGCCCATCTCGTGGGTCACCACCATCATGGTCATGCCCTCCTCGGCGAGGGTGCGCATGACGGCGAGCACCTCGCCCACCAGCTCGGGGTCGAGGGCGCTGGTGGCCTCGTCGAAGAGCATCATGTCGGGGTCCATGGCCAGGGCCCGGGCGATGGCCACCCGCTGCTGCTGGCCGCCCGATAGCCGGGCCGGGAAGTCGCCGGCCTTTTCGGCCAGGCCGACCCGATCGAGGGTGCGCACGGCCACGTCCACCGCTTCGGCCCGGGAGCGGCCCAGCACCTTCTCCTGGGCGATGGTGACGTTGCGCAGCACGCTGAGGTGCGGGAACAGGTTGAACTGCTGGAACACCATGCCGATGCGCCGGCGCACGTCGTCGACGTCGCAGTCGGGGTCGGTGATGTCGACCCCCTCGATCACGATCCGCCCTGCGGTCGGCTCCTCCAGGCGGTTCACGCACCGCAGCAGGGTCGACTTTCCCGATCCGGAGGCACCGATGACGCACACCACCTCACCGGCCCCCACGGCCAGGTCGACTCCGGCCAGCACCTCCTCGGCGCCGAAGGACTTGCGCAGCCCGACCACGTCGATGGCCGGCACCGTCGGATCGACGGCGGGGTCGACGGCGGGGACGGCGGCGGGGGTGGAGGCGGCCGGAGGTTCGCTCATCGGGCCTGCCGGTTGCGCTTCTCGAGCTGGGCCACCACGCGGGTGAGCGGCACGGTGATGACCAGGTACAGCAGCCCGGCGGCGACGATCGGCGTGCCGTTGAAGTTGGCGTTCACGCCGTCGCGGGCGAACTTGGTCAGCTCCTTGGTGGTGGTGGACGTGCCGAGCACCGCCAGCAGCGCGGTGTCCTTGAGCAGGAGGACCAGCTCGTTGGTGAGGGGCGGGATGATGATGCGGAACGCCTGGGGCACCACGATCGAGGCCATCGACCGGCTGTGGGACATCCCCAGCGAGCGGGCCGCCTCCATCTGGCCGCGGGGCACCGCCTCGATGCCAGCACGGATCGTCTCGGCCATGTAAGCGCCGGCCACCAGGGCCAGGGCGATGATCCCCGAGGTCGGCAGCCCCAGCACGGTGGGGAACCGCACGCCGAGGGCGATGGGGATGGCGAAGCCGACCAGGATGATGGTGAGGAGGGCGGGCAGGCCGCGGAACACCTCGATGTAGATGGTGGCGAACCACCGGTACGGCCGGATCGACGAGAGGCGCAGGAGAGCGACGCCGAGACCGACGGCGAGGCCGCCCAGGAAGGCGAACACCGTGTAGATGACGGTGTTGCGGGCGGCGACGGTGACGATGCCGGGGAATTGCTCGGCGAAGATCTCGGCGTCTGCGAAGTTGGCCTGGAGGGTGCGCCAGTCGACGAGGAGCACGAGCGCGAGCGCCACCAGGCCGGCCAGCAGGTAGCTGGCCACCCGGATGCGCTGGCTTCGTCGACGGCGCGACCCGGCCGCCACGGAGCTAGCTCTGCGGCGGCTTGGTGCCGAAGTACTTCTGGTAGAGGTCGTCGTAGGTGCCGTCGCTGCGGACCTCTTCGAGGCCGTCGTCGAGCGTCTTCTGGAGCTCCTCGTTGTCCTTGCGGACGGCGAAGCCGTACTGCTCGTCGGTCTTGAACGTCTCCACCACCTCGACGCTGTCGTCCTTGGTGGCGCGGTACGCGTTGACCGGGAAGTCCTGCAGCACGGCGTCGATGTCACCGGCGGCCAGCGCGGTGAAGAGGCCGTCGGCACCGTCGAAGGACTTCACGGTGGCGCCGTCCGGCTTGTTGTCCTTGGCGTAGGTCTCGCCGGTGGTGCCGCTCTGCACCCCGATGGTCTTGCCGGCCAGGTCGTCGAGGCTCTCGGCGCCGCCGTCCTTCTTGACCAGCAGGGACTGGTCGGCGTCGAAGTAGGGCTCGGAGAAGCGCACCTTCTCGGCCCGCTCCTCGGTGATGGTGATGGAGGAGACGGCCACGTCGCAGTCCTTGGCGGCCAGGTTGCCGAGGATGCCGTCGAAGGGCACCACCTTCACCCGCAGGTCGAGCTCGGCCTTCTTGGCCACCGCGTTGATGAGCTCGACGTCGAAGCCGGTGTACTTCAGGCCGTCGGGGCCCTTGCCCTCGAACTCGAACGGCTCGTAGGGGATGTCCGAGCACATCGACAGCACGCCGTCCTCGAGGGTGCCGGCCCCACCACCGCCGCCGTCGGAGTCGCCGCAGGCGGACACGGCGAGAGCGAGTCCGAGGAGCAGTGCGAAGGTGCGGAGCAGGTGTGGCGAGCGGCGCATGCGGGGTCCCCCCGGGGTGGCGAGGCGTCGGTGGGCGCAGACTAGGCGGGCGGGTCCCCGCCGGGCCGCCCGTCGAGCTGCTCGTCGACCGGCCCGTCGACCGGCCCGGCGGTTGGCCCGTGGGCGGTACACGTCGTGACGGTGGGGTCGGCGGCCAGCACCGGGTCGGGGATGGGGCCGTCGCACACCCGGCAGCGCCCGTAGCTGCCCTCGTCGAGGCGGGCCAGCGCTCGCTCCACCTCGCCCAGCTCCCCCTCGATGCGCCCGAGGGCGGCGAGCCCGTCCTCTGATCCCTCCACCGGCCCTGTCCCGGGTGCGTCCGCGGGCTCGCCCCTAGGCCCGGACGGGAGGTCGCTCACCTCGCGAGCGTAGGCGGCGGCGTGCCACCTGTCGGCGGCGCAACACCGCCACGACCACCGCCGCACCCGCCACCACCAGCAGCGCCACCGGGCCGGCGGGCAACCACCGCTGATCCCCGTCGGGAGCCACGTCCGGCTCGGCCGCCCTCCTGCCGCCGGCCGCCTCCCGGCCGCCGGCGGCCGGTCCGTCACCCCCGCCCGAAACGGCGGGGCCGGCCGTGGGAGCCGGCCGGCTGGCGGGCGGGGGCTCGGCGGGCGGGGTGAGGGGCGGGAACTGCTCCTGCTCGGAGGCGGGCACGGCGAAGCCGGAGTCGAGCAGGGCGGCCGCCTGGGCGTAGGTGTTGGGGGAGTCGATGACGACGGCCAGCATGGTGCGGCCGTAGCGGCGGGCGGCGGCGACCAGGCTGGACCCGGCCCGGCGGGTGTACCCGGTCTTCACCCCGATCGCTCCCGGGTACAGCCGGAACAGCCGGTTGTGGTTCACCACCGCGTGGGGTTCGCCGTCGCCGCCGGTGAAGGCATAGCGGGGCGTGGCCACGATGGCGGCCAGCTCGCGGTCCCGCAGGAGGGCACGGGTGGCCACCGCCAGGTCGTGGGCGCTGATGCGGTTGCCGCCCCCGACGGAGAACTCGTCATCCAGGCCGGACGGGTCCTGTAGCACCGGGTCGTCGACCATGCCGAGCTTCTTGGCCTCGGCGGCGGCCAGTCGCCCGAAGCCGGCCAGGTCTCCGCCGGACGCCTCGGCCAGGGCCACGGCGGCGTCGTTGCAGGAGCAGAGGAGCATGGCGTGGAGCAGGTCGCCCGCCCGCCACCGCTCGCCGGCGAGCAGGTTCAACTTGCGGGCGGGCATGGAGGCGGCGAGGGGGGACACCGTCACGGGGGTGGCCGCCTGGAGGCGGCGGCGCACCACCAGGGCGGTGACGATCTTGGTGGTGCTGGCCACCGGGTACGGCGTGCGGGGGTCGTGGCCGGCGAGCACCGCACCGGTGTCGACGTCGACCAGGATCGACGCCGCCGGGGGTGGGAGCGGCGCGGTGGCGGGCGGCGCCGGCTGGGCCGGGGCGGGGGCGGGGGCCGGGCCCACCGCGACGGTCACCGCCGCCAGGAGGGCCAGCGCCAGCGCCGCCGGCCGGGCCCGGCTCAGCCCGGCACCTCGTACTGCGCGACCGCCCGGTCGGCCAGCACCGGGGTGATGTGTTCGGCGATGAACGCCCGGTGGACGGGATGGTCGCGGTAGGTCTCCCAGGCGGCGCGGTCGGCGAAGTCGGCGACGAGGGCGAAGTCGAAGCTGCCGTCGCTCAGGCCGAGGTCGGGACCGAACCGGTAGGAGCGGATCTCGGCGACGGCGGCCGGCAGCGCGGCGAGGCCTTCGGTCACCGAGGCCACCTGGGCGTCGGTGGTGCCCGGGGCCCAGCGGAAGAGGACGACGTGACGCAGCACCCGGCGTTCCTACTGCAGGCCCTTGTGCACGCCGCCGTCGACCGGCAGGGACGCGCCGGTGATGAATCGGGCGTGGTCGGAGCAGAGGAACGCCACCGCCGCGCCGAAGTCCTCGGGCCGGCCCACCGCCCCGGTCGGCGTGCTCGCCGCCACCGCCTGAAGGTCGCCGCCGTGCAGCGAGGTCATCCGGTCGGTGGCGTGGCTGCCCGGCTGGACGGTGTTGACCGTCACCCCGTGGGGGGCCACCTCCAGGGCGAGGGTCTTCAGGAACCCGGTGACGCCGGCGCGGGCGGTGTTGGACAGGATGAGCACGTCGATGGGTTGGCGCACCGAGATCGAGGTGATGGCGACCACCCGGCCCCAACCCTGGGCCACCAGGGCGGGCACCGCCGCCTTGCACATGGCCACCGTGGAGAGGAGGTTGAGCTCGAGGGCGGGACCGTAGGCGTCGAGGTCGGTGGAGGCGAAGGTGCCGGGCGGGGGCCCGCCGGCGTTGGGCACGAGGATGTCGAGCCCGCCGAGCGCTTCGGTGGCCTCGGCCACGAACCCGGCCGCCCCGGACGTGGTGGAGACGTCGGCGACGAGGCCCACCGCGTCTCCGCCCTCTCGGGTGATGGCCGCCACCGCGTCGTCGAGGCGACGCTGGTCCCGCCCGCAGACCGCCACCCGGGCGCCCTCTGCGGCCAGGGCGCGGGCGGAGGCGAGCCCGAGCCCCGCCGACGCCGCGGCCACCGCCGCCCGCCGCCCGCTGATCCCGAGGTCCACAGCCGGCGAAGCTACCGCCGGAGCCGTGAGGCCGCCCGGGCGGGCAGGGGCGGCCCGGTTCTGGACCGGGGGGTGGCGGGGGAGGATGCCGCGGCATGGCTGCGCTCGAGACCCCCGAGGCGGCCGCCGCCGATGCCGGGTTGCGGTACGTGTCCGATGAGGCGCCGGGCGTGACGCGGCGGCGCCAGGGTCGGGGCTTCAGCTACTCCCGGCCCGACGGCACCCCCATCACCGACCCCGGGGAGCGGGCCCGCATCGCGTCGATCGCCATCCCCCCGGCGTGGACCGACGTGTGGATCTGCCCGCGGCCCGATGGGCACATCCTCGCCACCGGGCGCGACCAACGGGGCCGCAAGCAGTACCGCTACCACCCCCGCTGGCGTGAGGTCCGCGACGCCGACAAGTTCGGCCACCTGGCCACCTTCGGCGCCGGCCTGCCCGAGATCCGCCGGGTGGTCGATGCCGACCTCCGCCGTCCGGGCCTGCCCCGCGAGAAGGTGCTGGCGCTGGTGGTGAAGCTGCTCGACGAGACCCTCATCCGCATCGGCAACGAGAGCTACGCAGTGGAGAACGAGTCCTACGGGCTCACCACCTTGCGGCGCGACCACGTCGACATCGAGGGCGACCAGGTGGTGTTCGACTTCGTCGGCAAGAGCGGCCTCGACCACGAGGTCCACATGGAGGACCGCCGGCTGGCCCGAATCGTGCACCAGTGCCACGAGCTGGGCGGCCAGGAGCTGTTCACCTACCGGGACGGCGGCGCGCTGGTCGACGTCACCTCCACCGACGTGAACCGCTACCTGGCCGAGATCGCCGGCACGGGCGTGACCGCCAAGGACTTCCGCACCTGGGGCGGCACCAAGGTGGCGGCCGCCACCCTCACGCTGTCGCGCCCGACCGGGAGCGACGTGCAGGCCGGCAAGGCGGTGCTGGCCGCCTACGACGTGGCCGCCGAGGTGCTGGGCAACACCCGGGCGGTGTGCCGGAGCTGCTACGTGCACCCGGTGGTGCCGGACGCGTTCCGCTCCGGCGAGCTCCACGACACGTGGAAGCGGTCCCGCCAGCGCGGCGGACTGGACCGCGCCGAGCGAACGGTGCTCAAGCTCCTCCGGGACTGACGGCTGCCCTACTGCCTGCTCACTCCTGCTGGTCGGCGGGGCTCTGGCCCGAGTCCTCGGCGGCGTCGCTCCAGTCCGGTTGCTTGTCGGCATGGTTCTCGTCGACCACGGCGCGCTCGTCGACCAGGTCCACGATCTCGGCGACGAGCTCGGCGCCGGCGGGTTCCGCGGAGCCGTCGACGTGGCGGTCCACCGCCTCGCGGAAGAGCTCGAGCCCGCTCTGCACCACGAGCTGGTGCTGGGTGGCCAGGAAGCAGCGGGCACCGTCGGCCACGGTGCCGAGCCGGTCGACGACGGTGGCCAGGTCCTCGGGAGCGGCGTCGGAACGGCGGATGCGGTCAAGGTGCTCGGCGATGGTGCGACCGTCCTGCTTGCACGGCGTGCACTGCCCGCAGGACTCGACCGCGAGGAAGCGTGAGACCCCGGCGGTGGCGGCGACCAGGTCGCTCGACTGGTCGTAGACGATGAACCCGGCCGCGCCCAGGCCCGACCCGGCCGCCACCATGTGCTCGTAGGTGAGCGGCGTGTCGAGGCGGTCGGCGGGCAGGAACGGGTTGGAGACGCCCGAGAGGACCGCCACCACCCGGCCGGTCACGGGGCCGCCGCCGATGGTGTCGATGACCTCGCGTAGTGGGGTGCCCATGGGCACCTCTGCCACGCCGTGGCGGCGGGTGCGGCCGGTGACGGTGCACACGATCGTGCCCGGGGACTCGGCCGTGCCCACCGAGCGGAACCACTCCGGCCCCTCGACCACGATGGCGGGCACGTTGGCCATGGTCTCCACGTTGTTCACCAGCGCCGGCGGCGCGGGGGTGGCGTCACCGGGCCCGGCCAGCTCGATGCCGCCGGCGCCGGCGGAGCCGTCGCCCAGCTCCTCGGCCCCCCGGCGCCACGGTGGGGTCACCCGGGGGAACGGCGGGCGGCCCTCGAGCACCTCGAGCAGGGCCTTCTCCTCCCCGAAGAGGTACTCCCCCGGCCCCTCCAGCACGTCGATGGTGATGCCCCCGCCCCACCCGGCGGCGGTGAGCTCGGCCGCCGCCGCCCGGACCTGGTCGCCCCCCGGGTGGCCGGCGCCCTTGACCGCCACCACCAGGCGGTCGGCGCCGATGGTGACCGCCGCGATCAGGCCGCCTTCGAGCACGCGGTAGGGGTTGGCGGCCAGGATGGCTCGGTCCTTGAACGACCCGGGCTCACCCTCGGCGCCGTTGACCACCACCGTCGCCGGCTCGTCGGGCGACGCGTTGGCGGCCACGCTGCGCCACTTGACCCCGGTGGGGAACCCGGCGCCGCCCCGACCCCGCAGGCCCGACGCGTCCAGGGTGTCGAGGACGGCGGGGGCGCCCACGGCCCGGGCCGCCTCCAGTCCCCGGCCGCCACCGTCGTGGATCCAGGCATCGAGGGAGGCGACCGGTTCGGGATCGAGGACGCGGGGCGAGAAGGTCATCGCCGCATTCTCGCCCACCGGTCAGAGGCGGGCGGCCGTGGTGCCGGCGGGCCGGGAGCGGCCCCCTGCATCGCCGTCCCACGGGCGGTCCGGGTCGGCCAGGGGCAGGTCCCCGAAAGCGGTCACGGCCATGGCTGCTCCTCCCTCTCGCCCTCGTCGACCAGTCCAGCATCCTCGCTGCCGGTCGGTCCGAGGTCGACGGCGGCCAGGGCGGGCAGCAGCACCCCGGGCCCGGGCCACGGTCCCATGAACCGCGCCGCGGCGGGCGCGGGTAGTTTGGTTACAGGCCAAGGGTTGCCGGCAGCAGGGGCTAACCAGGGGAGGGGATGTTGGGCGTGCTGCGCTCGCGCCGGATCAAGGAGTCAGCGGACGGGCCGCTGCGCATCGAGGGCTTCGAGCGGCTGGAGTTGATCGGCCGGGGCGGTTTCAGCCAGGTGTACCGCGCCCACCAGCGGTCCTTCGATAGGACCGTGGCCATCAAGATCCTCAACGTCACCTTGGATGACGAAGCGGCCCACCGTCGCTTCCAGCGCGAGTGCCAGGTCATGGGTCGCCTGAGCGGCCACCCCCACATCGTGGACGTCTACGAGGCGGGAGTCACCGGCCAAGGCTCCCCCTACCTGGTGATGGCCTACTACGAGGGCGGCACCAGCCTGGACGCGGCCGGTTCCATGGATGCCGAGCGGGTCCTGGCCGCCGGAGTGGCCATCTCCTCGGCCCTGGCCCACGCCCACGCCCACGGCGTGCTGCACCGCGACGTCAAACCCCACAACGTGCTGCTCTCCGCCTACGGACAGCCCGCTTTGTCGGACTTCGGGCTGTCCATCCTCAGCCAACAGGGCGCCTCGATGAGCATGGTGGGCTTCACCCCCGCCTACGCTCCTCCCGAGGTGCTCGAACAGCGGGCCCCCGACGAGCGTTCCGACGTCTACTCCCTGGCGGCGACGCTCTACATGCTGGCCGCTGGCCATCCCCCCTTCGGGGAACGCCAGGACCAACCGGTGCCGGCGTTGCTGATGCGCATCCTGCGCGACCCGGTCCCCCGCATCGACCGGCGCGACATCCCCGATTCGCTCGACGACGTCCTCCAAGCCGCCCTCGACCGAAACCCCGCATCCAGACCCACCGCCGTGGAGCTCGCCCGGCGGCTGCAACGGGTCCAAGACGACCTCGGCGTGCCCCGCACGGCTCTCCCCATCGCCGCCGCGCCGCCACCGCAACCGGAAGCGCCCGCCGAACCGCCACCGCAGAGGTCGCCCTTCGCCCGCCCTCGAACGAGCGAGACACCCGTCGAGGCCTACCCCGGGCTCGACGAGGTGGAGCGGGACCGCTTCGCCGCAGGCTCACCCGCGGCCGGCGCCGGCGACGCGGACGGAGCCACGGTGCACCGCCCGGTCCAGCGAGAGGAGGTCGACGACAGCGGGCCGCCGGAGCCTCGGCGCCGGTGGCTGGTGCCCGCCCTGGTGGCAGCCGCCGTGCTCCTGTTAGGGGCAGGTTCGTTCGCTGTCCAGGCGCGGACCGGCGACGAAGATCCGCCGCCCCCGACAGAGCGACCTACGACCACGGTCTTCCGCCCGCTGAACCGGCCGGAGCAACTGAGCGTGAAGGAGATCACGGGCGGCCAGCTCCAGCTCAGCTGGCGGGGCAACCCCGATGCGACGTACCAGGTGATCGCCTACAGCGAGGAGAACCCGGGGGAGGCGATATTTCTCGACCCCATCACCAAGGCCACCTCCGTGAAGCTCCCACGCCTCCCCGGCATGGAGGGCTGCTTCTTCGTGGCCGACTTCGACGACCTCCAGCAGGCCACACGCCGTGAGGAGGCTTTCAGCGACCCGGCATGCTCCGGAAACGCGACCCGGGAATCCGTCGGCATCCCCGGATGACGCAAGACCGAGGATCAGCGCGCTACAGCGGCCGACCTCACCACGAAGTAGCGGCGCAGCCGGTCACGGCGGGAGAGGCTGGTGCGCAGTCCCTTCTCGAAGGCACCGAGCTCCCGCCACGCCTCCTCCGCCTCGCTCTCCGGCGGATCGCGGCGGGCGAAACCCGCCCGACCGGCCCGGTCGGCCAAGCTCGCCAGCGGTGCGACGCGCTCGCCGCCGGCCGTGGCGCGGGCCGCTGACAGCACATCGCTCAGCGCGGCGGCACGATAGGAGCGGTAACCGACCTCTCCGAGCCGGTCGACGGCCTCAGCCCACGCGCCGGCCACACGCCGCCGCGGGGAGGGCGACTCCCGGCGCCGGCGGCGACGCAACGCTCGAAGCCCGGCCGGGGCGACCAGGGCCAGCACTGCCACGAGCGGCAGCACGAGCCACCCGACGAGCCTCGCTGAGGCGCCCGTGTCGCTGCCGGTCTCGCTGACCGACCTGCGGCTGTCCGGGTCCTTCCCGTCCCCGTCGCCACCGCCGGGCGGCGGCGGTTGCACCGGCTTCTTCTCCTTGCCTTCGGTGACTTCGGGGACGGGCGCAGCGGACGCGTCGGCGGGCACGGGGTCATAGGACACCCAGCCAGCTCCTGCGAAGCGCACCTCGGCCCAGGCGGTGATGTCATGGGTGTCGACCACCCAAGTGTTTGCAGCGGCGACGCGGCGGGGACGGAAGCCCACGACGAGGCGCGCCGGTAGGTCGCGCAGGCGCGCCAGCAGCACATACGCGGCGGCAAACTGCTCCCGCGTGCCCTGCATGCGGCACTTCGGGTCGATGAGGAAGCACCGGAGGTGCTGCAGAGTGAGGCCCGTGGTGACCGGCTGACCGGCTGCCGTCACCTTGTACTTATCGCGGAGGACGGTTGCCAGGTCGTTTGCCGCTACCGAGGGCGCCGTCCCATCGGGGAGGATCCGCTTTGCGAGATCTTCGAACTCCTCGGCAAGCTCATCGGGTAGCTGGAGGGCAGCGCGTGCGGCAGCATCCCTCCCGGCCTCGTCCGTGATCAAGGGCGACCGCTCGGCTACAGACGATCGCACGGTGTAGTGCGTCGGCAGGCGGCCGGCAGTGCTCAAGAGCGCGCCCGTCGCTCGATCCACCAGAAGGCTCCCACTCGGGGCCTCCACCTCGACCGGCCGATCGAGGGCGGGGAGGAAGGCCGACTCCAAGCTCTCGACGGTGACGTCTTGGGTGACCATCACCGCTTCGGTGCCTGGTGTCGCCTTGACCCTCGGCAGCCGCCGCCCGGCGGGCACGAACGTCGCCGAGGAGGAGAACGTCTCGCCGTCGTAGTCCTCCAGCGTCGCCAACCGCAGCTCCGGTGGTGCCGCCCACCCCGCCACGCGCACGGTGAGGACCTCACTGGCCTTCGGGTTCGACAGGTAGGGGGCGAGGAGGTCGAGCGGGTTGTCGAGCGCTTGGGCACGGACCTCGGGCTCGATGATGCGCCGCAGGGTGAACCGCTCGCGTGCATCGGCCCCTGGGAGGTTGGGGGCAACTGCGGTGGCGGCCAAGGTGAGCACGAGCACCAGCGGCACCGCGCTCACGACGTTGCGCCGCCGGGCTCTTGTCGCTGCTCCACCTCCCACCGCGCTGGTCGCGGCTACGGGGTCGGCCACGGTGGCGAGCAGGGCCAGAGCTGCGAACGCAACCGCAACGGCCACGTGATCCGGGTCCTCGGCGGTTCCGAACGCGAAGCCTACGAGGAGCAGGACAAGGGGACCGCACAGGCCGGCCACCCCGTTCCTGAGCCGCTGCGTGCACTCCGCAGTGAACACGCCGACCAGGAACGTGAGCAGCGCCGGTACCGCCAACAACGATCGGTCGGTGTCGGCTGGGACGCCCGAGGTCAGCAGCCGGCGCGGCCCATGCACGAGCGCCCGCCCCACCTCGGCAGGCCACGGGCTCCTGATGGCTACGGCCACGACTACGAGGCTGACGACGATTGAGGCCACGAGGACCGCCCACACGGAAAGGCGGCGCACGCCGGTCATGAAGGCGGACAGCACCGTGGCTACCACCGCGGCGAACACGGCCACCGGCACCACCAGGCCACCCGAGAAGCACGACGTGAAGGCCGCCCCGGCCACCGCCACGAGGGCGGCGGCCAAGGCGAGGCGGACGAAGGGGTGCCGACGCATCATGCCAACGTCCGCTGCCACGCCTGCACGAAGGTCGGCCCGTCGGCCACGCGCAGTCTCCTGGCTGTCGGCCCGAGCACTTGCACCTCGAGCTTTTCGGTGGGGTCCACCTCGATGAGCACTGTGAGGTCGCACGACGCCGCTTGTGCGGCCACGGTGGCGCGCACGGAAGGGACGCCCCGCCCGGTGACCACGACCAACGATCGGCCTCGACCTCCTCCCACGTGTTCGTTCACCGCCCGGCCCAGATCGGTGCGGGCATCGCGGGCCACCTCGGCCAACCGCTCGTACGCCCCGACGCCGGCGCCTTGGCCGCTGCGATCGAGCAACAGGTCTCCGGTAGAGGTGATCATCCGCACGGGATACCGCTGCATGACCGACGAAACGGTGACCGAAGCAGCGATGGACACCATCGCTTCGAACGCCTCGTCCGTGTCGTAGGCGGCGGTCGTCGTGTCGAGCACGACCACCGCCCGCGGCTGGCTCGAGTCCACCTGGTGCCGTACCAGCAGGGTCCCCGTTCTGGCGCTGGACCGCCAGTGGATGCGCCGCGGCTCGTCGCCCGGGACGTACTCGCGCAAGGACTGGAAGGTGATCGAACCCTCGGCCTTGTCGACGGTGGGGCCCTCGAGGTCTCGCAGCCGTCCGGACGGTATCGGCGCGATGGCGTAGACCTTCGGGGTCACTATGAAGGTGTTGGTGCCCGTCAGTTGCCGCTCGGCTCGGACCAGACCGAAGGGATCCTGCCGGTTGAGCGAGAGAGGGCCCACGTGGAACACGCCGCGCCGGTCGGCCTCGAGGGCGTACTCCACGGTCTTGGTACCACCCGGGGCCAGGCGAGGCAGGAGGAGCTCGGTCTGCCGGTCGACCAGATGGTCGAGAGCCCAAACGGGGGCCGACGCCCGGCGGGCAGGGTTAGACAGCGCCAACCTCACCCGGGCAGACTCGCCTACCGGCCGTTGGGAGGGCTCCAACGACCGTTCGACATGAAGGTTCGGCACGCTCCGAGCCCACGCCAGCCCGGCGATCAGCGCGCCGATCCCCGCGGTGGCGACCAGCAAGAGCTCGCCGTACCCGAAGCTCCAGCCGAGGAGGTACAGCATGGCGCTGCCGAGCAGCAGAGCTCGCCCCGCCAGGGTCAGCCGGGGCATCGGTCAGGCCAGGGGCTTGGGCGTGGGCACGTCCCGCAGCACCTGCTCGACCACGCCGGCAGCGTCGCCCGAGCGCAGAGTCGCGTCGGGCGTGAGGATCAACCGATGGGCGAGGGCCACCACGGCGAGGTCGCGCACGTCCTCGGGAAGCACGTAGGCGCGACCGGCCGCTGCCGCCTTGGCCCGGGCCGCCCGCATCAGGGCGATGCTGGCCCGTGGGCTACCGCCGAGGCGCACATCCGGATGGTCCCTGGTGGCTGTCACCAAGGCGATGATGTAGTCCCGCACGCGCCGGTCGAGGTAAACCTCGGCGGCTACTGCGATCATCGACCGCGTGACATCGGCGCTCAACACCGGCGCGAGCTCTCCGGCACCATGCCCTTGGCGGTGGTTGTCGAGGATCTCGGACTCGGCGTGGGCATCGGGGTAGCCGATGGCGACCCGGAGCAGGAACCGGTCAAGCTGCGCCTCAGGAAGGGGGTAGGTGCCGTCCATCTCGATGGGGTTCTGCGTCGCGATGACCATGAACGGCCTCGGCACCGGGTGCGGGTGGCCGTCGACGGTCACCTGGTACTCCTCCATCACCTCGAGCAGGGCCGACTGCGTCTTGGGTGAGGCCCGGTTGATCTCATCCCCGAGCACGATGTTGGCGAACACCGGCCCCGGCTTGAAGTCGAAGGTGCCCCCGCTCTGGTTGTAGATGGCGACGCCGGTGATGTCACTCGGCAGGAGGTCGGGTGTGAACTGGATGCGCTGGGACGACGCTCCGATCGAGGCGGCCAGAGCCCGGGCCAGGGTCGTCTTGCCCACGCCGGGGACGTCCTCGACGAGGAGATGGCCCTCGCTCATAAGGCAGACGAGCGCGAGATCCAATGCCTCCGTCTTGCCCTTGATGACCAGCTCGGCGTTGTCGCGGATCGCGGTGAACTGATCGGCGAACCAGCCGACCCGATCCTCCACCGTCGCTCCGGTCATGGTCATGATCTCTCCCTCAAGAAAATCCTCTCCGGCTCGACTCGAAATCGTCACAAGGGCGGATGCGGGCGTAGTCGGGCTGGCGGCGCGGGTCGAAGTCCTCGCTGTTGATCCATCCCTGGTAACCCGACGGGGGCCAGTGGGTGTACCAGTTCGTGGTCCCGAGCCGGCAACCGATGATGTACGAGTTGTTCTCGCCGGTCACCCCGGGCTGGCTGGCCGAGCTCCGGTCGGGTGCGGCGTAGTGGATGAGCGGTTCGCAGGGCGGTGATGGCGAGCTAGAGCAGCCGCTGCCGATCCCGTACGCCACGGCGCCGTAGACGAAGATGGTCGGCGAAGCGACGTCGGCGGGTTGGCCTCCCGCGCTGGTGACGCGGGCGTAGTAGCGGGTGCTGAAGTACGGGGCGTCGAAACTGAACGGTGTCCCGCACTCGTGCGTGGTCTGCTGGACCGTCCCCTGCGGTGGCGGGCTGGTGCCGGTGTCGGTCCGGTCGCCCCGCTGGTACGACAACTCGACCTCGCAGCTGGCAGAAGGGTTGGAGGCAGCGACGTCGAGCGTCAGCACGCGGCCACCCGTCTCGGAGCCTTGCTGCCACGACATGCGGTCGATCGTGACCTCCTGGGGGGGCACGACTGCTGTCTGCGTCGCCGAGGCGTTGGGACCCGGTTCCGCCCCCGCTTGCGGCTGCACGGTGACCGTCACGTCGTGGGTGCCCGGGGGTGCAGAGAAGGCGACGTTGGTGCCGCTCGGCCCCTCGGGCGTCGTGATGCCGGCGGAGGGGATGGCGACGGTAACACCGCTGGAGTTGGCCGTGGTCCACGAGACGAAGATGGTTCCGTCAGGCCCGCTCTGCGGTGCCTGTCCGTCCACGCTCATCCCAGTGACGTCCGCGTAGACCACTTGGACCGGCTTCTGGACGGTCGCGTTCGTGGATGCCGCCTCCCCTGTTCGGCCGTCATCTCCGATCGCCTGCACCGTGATGCGGTAGGTGCCGTCGGCGGGCCGCTCGAAGTGCACCGCCGTCTCCGAGTCGGCCACGGGAACCAGGGTCGCCCCTGTCTCGGCGTGCGTCGCTGTGGCCCTATAGCTCGAGATCGTCACGCCCTCCGCGCGCACCGCGTCCCATGACACCTGCAGCTGGTCGGATGCCGCGTCGTAGGCGGCGTTGCGGATGTTCGGGGCGGGGATCGCGGCGGGCGGCGGCCGGCCGACCTTGATGGAGGTTGTGGCCGCGTCACCGGGGCTGTTGGGCCGCTCCTCGGTGACGGCCCGCACGCTGATCGTGTAGGTGCCGGGTGCGAGGCCGGCAAATGTGACCCTGGTTTCGGTTGACACCTCTCGATCGCCGGCGCCGCCTGGTCCGACGGCAGCGGCCTGGTACCCAATGACGTTTCGCCCTGCGGCGTCGGGGACTGGCCGCCACGTGACGATGACGTCGCCCGTCCTGGCGTCATGCGTAGCACTGAGGCCAGTGGGCGCCGGGATGGAGGTGTTCACCGTTGGACCGGGTCTGTTCCCGACGTTCGGGTTGTTCTCCACGTTCGGGTTGTTCTCCACGTTCGGGTTGTTCCCCACGTTCGGGTTGTTCCCCACGTTCGGGTTGTTCCCCACGTTCGGGTTGTTCCCCACGTTCGGGTTGTTCCCCACGTTCGGGTTGTTCCCCACGTTCGGGTTGTTCCCCACGTTCGGGTTGTTCCCCACGTTCGGGTTGTTCCCCACGTTCTCGCCGTTGTTCTCGACGTGCCGTTCTCGCCGTTGCCGTTCTCGCCGTTGCCGTTCTCGCCGTTGCCGTTCTCGCCGTTGCCGTTCTCGCCGTTGCCGTTCTCGCCGGGGGGGCCGATCGGAGGTAGGGGGAGAGGCTCGTATTCGCCCTTTCGGGTCTCCTCGGGGTCGACGCCGCCAGTGAGCACGCCTTTGGTGGCGTTCTTCTTGACGCGCTCGGGCGAGCCGGGGCTGGGGACGGTGAGAGCACCGTCCCCAGTGGGGTCGTTGACGTAGACGATGCCGCCCCGTACGTCGATCTGCACTCGCTTGGGATTCCTTGTGGGGAAGTTGGTTCGCTTGGTGACGCGACCGCGCTTGGGGTCGATCTCGAGCAGCTCCGTCTTGCCTGCCTTGGACGAGACCAGGTACACGCGGGACTTGTTCACCTTCGGCGCGGTCATGACGCTTCCGGGGCGCGCGACCTGTAAGTTGCGAACGACCTCGTCCTTCGTCACCCCCACCAGGCGGCCCGAGCCTTCGTCGCTGATCCAGAGGGTCTCGCCGCTCAGGTTTTCGGGCACCCGAAGCTTCGGCCCGCTCACGGGGAGCTTCACGGGATCGCCGGCCTCTCCTTCGATCGCCCGGACGACGCCCGAGGTCTTGTCGACCGCGAACACCGTGCGGCCCACCACCGACATGTCCACCTCGGCGTTCCTTGTGGCGACGTGGACGCGCTTGACGATCCGACCCCGGAGGATGCGCACTGCGTCGCCGGACCTCTTGTGGGCCACCCAGAGCGCGCCCCCGGGCTCGACGGCGGGCTGGCCCAGCACTCCGTCCAACTGCAAGGTGTGGGTGACCTTCCGCGTTTCGGGGTTGAGCTCGCGGACCCGCCCCGTACCTCGTTTGACCAGGTACCGCCCACGCCCCTCGGGACCGGCAACGAGCTCCTCCCCCCTCGCTCCCGGATCGGTGGTGGCGGCCCAGTTCAAGCTGCGCGGGTCGAAGCTGATGATCTTGCCGTCCTGGGTCCGAAGAGCGACGACGGAGCCGCTCCCCTGCACGACGTAGAGGCGGCCGCGCGAGCCGGCCTTCATGCGGGCGTCGACCCGGCCGGTTCGCCCGTTGACCCGCACGAAGGTTCCGCTCTCCTCGCTGCTCAACCAGAACGCCCCCGGCGAGAGGGCGAGGTCGGCAGCCTTCGTGCCGGCTCCTAGCAGGAAGGGCAGGGCAGCCGCGAGCAGACCCGCGACGGTCGCCAGGGTGACGAACCCGCTGGATCCTGCTCGCCTAGCCATCATCCCCCCGGGCCATTCCTTAGGGGCCACCCCCTTCGGAATCGATGAACCCCGGCAAGGGAGTTCGGGCCGGAAAATACCTTCGCGGCGGCCTGGTCGCAAGCCCACCCTGCCCACCGTGTACCGCCTTGCCTCTTCGCAGCCGAGACCCCGCACCTGGAGGTGAACTAACTTCCGGGATCTTGGAGCTGTGGATGGTGGCGGGGGCCGTGGGGGGCCCTGAGGCCGACCTGGCGGTCGAGCTCGACGTGGATTGCCCGGTCCGGGTCCTGACCGACGCTCTCCGAGACCACTTCGGCGTCGATCAGGGCCAGCCCTGGTGCCTCCACGTCGAACGCCTCGGAACCGCACTGGACCCCGACGACACGGCGGGCCGTAGCGGCCTCCGCTTCGGTGACCGGGTCACCCTGGCACCCCCAGGGTGGGCGCCGGCAGGTGCCCCCGATGACGGTCCCGCCGAAGCAGGTCTCGTCTTGTCCGTGGTCGGCGGGCCGGCGGCAGGCCGACAGGTCGGGCTCGCCCGAGGCACGACCACGGTGGGTCGAGCGGCGGGGAGCGACGTGCGGATCGAAGACCCGACCCTGTCGTCGCAGCACCTGAGGATCGCCGTCACCGACAAGGGGGTGACGATCGAGGACGCCGGGAGCTCGGGCGGCTCGTTCGTCGGGGAGCGACGGCTATCTCAGCCGGTCGATGCCCTCAAGGGGGCGGTGGTGGAGGCGGGATCGAGCCTCTTCCGGGTCGACGTCCGCCCGGCCGCGTCACGCCGCGCTCGATCGGCCGGCCCGGTGGTCAGCTTCAACCGGCCCCCGAGGCTCACTCCCCCTCCCGCGGATCGGATCTTCAAGCTCCGTTCACCCCCCACGCGCCCCGAGAAGGGCCGAATCCCCATGGCCAGCGCCCTGGGGCCATTGGCGCTCGGCCTCCCGATGGTCTTTCTGGGGACGGGAGCGATGCGCATGTTCGGCATCGTGAGCGTGGTGGTCTCCCCGCTCCTCGCCTTGGGCTCGTACCTCGAGGACCGACGAGGAGGCAAGGGCAAGTTCCAACGCGACCTGGCCGCCTTCTACGACGACCTCCACGCCCTGTCGGCGAAGATGCGGCTCGCTCTCATCGAGGAGGTCGCGTCGCGCTGGCGGACCGTGCCCGACGCCACCGATGTCCTCGATCGCTGCGCCTCGCTGCGCGCGGACCTGTGGGAACGGCGGCCGGTCGACCCGGACTTCCTCCAAGTGGGCGTGGGGTGGGCCGACCAGACGTCGACGGCGACGGTGGAGATCGGTGACGGCGGCGACGAGGACCTCCGCAAGGAGGCCGAGGCCGAGCTGGCACGGTGGGGCACCGCCCGCAACGTCCCGGTGGTGATCGACCTGGCCAACGCGGGCGTGGCCGGGCTGTGCGGGAACCGGGGCGTGATCACCGGCACCGTGTCGTGGATCCTGGTGCAGCTGGCGGCGATGCACAGCCCGCGCGATCTCGTGATCGCTACCGCGGTGACCAAGGAGGAGAGCGGCGGGCTGGCGTGGGCGTCGTGGCTGCCCCACTTCCGCAGTGAGACCTCCCCGTTCGACGGGCCGCACCTAGCGGTCGGCGACGAGGCGGCGGCCGCCATGTTCGAGACCGTCTCAGGCGTGGTCCGCACCCGCCGCGCCGGGATGAGCAACCGCCTGGGCACCGCCCGCAAGCCCCTGCCCGCACTGGTGCTGTTCGTCAGCGAACGCCTCAACGTGCCCCGCACCGCCATCACCACGGTCCTGGAGGACGGCCCGGGCGTCGCCGTCTACGTCGTCTGGCTCGGGGAGGACGCCAACCACCTCCCGGGCGAGTGTGGAGCCATCGTGGACAGCTCGGCGAAGCTTCCGACCCTGGACTTCACGTTGCCGAACGTCGGGCAGCGGCTCAAGTCGGTTGTGGCCGACCGGTTGTCCACCGCTCGAGCCAGCCGGGCCGCCCGCGCGCTCTCGGGCGTCAAGGACGTGACCGCGGGTGGTGTCCGGGGCCAGATCCCGCGCAACGTCCCTCTTCTCGACCTGCTCGCGCTGCCACAACCGTCGCCTTCGGCCATCGCGGAGCGGTGGCGGACGGCGTCGATGGGCGTGGACGCGCCGGTGGGCGTGTCGGCCGGCGGGCCGTTCGTCCTCGACATGCGCAAGGACGGCCCTCACGCGCTGGTCGGCGGCACCACCGGTGCCGGCAAGAGCGAGCTGCTCCAGTCGTTCGTCGCCGCGCTGGCCGCAGCCCACCCGCCGAACCGGCTCACCTTCGTCCTCATCGACTACAAGGGCGGGGCCGCCTTCAAGGACGTCGTCCACCTGCCGCACACCGTCGGCTTCGTGACCGACCTCGACGGTCACCTCGTCTTCCGTGCCCTGGTGTCGCTGAACGCAGAGCTGCGTCGACGCGAGCACCTCCTGCGTGACCACGGCGCCAAGGACCTCTTGGAGATGGAGCGCCGGATGCCGGAGGTGGCTCCGCCTTCGCTGCTCCTCATCGTGGACGAGTTCGCCTCGTTGGCCAAGGAGCTTCCCGAGTTCGTCGACGGCGTGGTCAACGTCGCCCAGCGCGGTCGGAGCCTCGGCATCCACCTGATCCTCGCCACCCAACGGCCCGCCGGTTCGATCAACGACAACGTCCGCGCCAACACCAACCTCCGCATCGCGCTGCGCATGAACGACGCCGCCGACAGCGAGGACGTCATCGGCGCCAACGACGCCGCCATGCTGCCCCGCACCCTCCCTGGTCGTGCCTTCGTCCGTACCGGCCAGACGGAGATGAACGAGGTGCAGGTGGCCTACGTGGGTGGACACACGACCGGCCGGTCGAGCGAGGCCGGCCACCAGGTCGAGATCATGGGGTTGGAGCTCGGGCAGGTCATCCGCACCGTCGGCGGCACGACCAGTGGCGACGAGGATGCCCCCACCGATCTGCAGGTGCTGGTCGAGGCGGCCGTCGGCGCAGCTGACGCCGAGCACATCCCCCCCCAGCGCCCGCCATGGCTGCCACCGCTTCCTGCCGTGTTGCCGTTGGACGGACTGCCGGACGGCGGCGCCCGACGGGGTCAGGCGTTCATCGGGCTGGTCGACCTGCCGGAGAGGCAGGCCCAGGAGCTGTGGTGGTTCGACCTCGAGGAGGAGGGGAGCCTGCTCGTGTACGGCACGGGCGGCTCCGGCAAGACGTCCTTGTTGCGGTCACTCGCCGTCTCTCTGGCCCTGGGCCACTCACCCGCTGAGCTGCAGATGTACGGGTTGGACTTCGCCAGCCGCGGCCTCGGGCCGCTCGAGGGCCTTCCCCACGTGGGCAGTGTGGTCGCGGGTGAGGACGTCGAGCGGGTACAACGGTTGGTGGTGCTGATCGAAACCGAGATCAGCCGCCGCAAGAACCTGTTCGCCGCCGCGGGCGCGTCGTTGCTCAGCGAGTACGAACGGAGTGATCCTGGCGTCGACCTCCCCCGGATGGTCGTGCTGTTCGACGGCTACGGCGGGTTCACTACGACGTTCGAGAAGATCGACTTCGGGGAGTGGATCGAACGGTTCCCCCGACTCGTCTCCGAGGGCCGCCCGCTCGGGATCCACTTCGTCATCACCGCCGACCGGCGCAACGCCGTCGGTATGACCATGTCGTCCAGCGTCGGCAGCCGGGTGGTGTTCCGGATGGCCGACACCGACGACTACGCCACGATCGGCCTTGACGGCCGCGTGGCCAAAGGAGCGACCCTGGGGCCCGGGCGCGGATTCGTGGGCGCGACCGTGGAGGTGCAGGCGGCCATGGTCGGCGACGACCCTGCGGGCGACGCCCAGGGGGCGGCGGTCGAGGCGACCGGTGCCAAGCTGCGTGCTCAGTATCCCGATGCCGCCGTGCCCAAAATCGGCAGCCTGCCCACCGAGGTCGATCGGGCCACGATGCCGACCGGCGAGGCGCTATCCACGATGTTCGCCATCGGCCAGTCCGCTCTGGCACCGGTCGGCATCGACCTCTTCGACGGCAACCTGCTCGTCGCCGGCCCGAACCGGAGTGGCCGCAGTACGGCGCTGGCCTCGATGGCCATCGGGCTCCACGCATCCACACCCGACGCCCGGCTCTACGCCTTGGCCCCCCGGCGTTCCCCGTTGCTCGACCTCGACATCTGGGAGTCGTCTGCCCGTGGGGCGGCGGCCTGTGACGAGCTGGCAACCGAGCTGGTGGACCTGATCGCCGACCGGGACGGCAGCGAACCGGCCATCGTCGTCTTCGTCGATGACGGCACCGAGATCGCCGACGCACCGGCCGACGAGGCGCTCGAGCGCATCGCCCGCCAGGGTCGAGACGTCGCCATGTGCGTGATCGGCGCAGCCGAGAGCACTTCCGCCATGCGCAGCTACGGAGGCTGGATCCCCGAAGTCCGCAAGAATCGCCGCGCGCTCCTGTTGAACCCCGACGCCGACATCGACGGCGACCTCGCCGGCGTCCGCCTCCCCCGCCGAGCCAGCGGCCTCCCGCCCGGCCGGGGCTACCTCGTCACCGACGGGAACGTAGAACTCGTCCACGTCGCGATGTAGGGACCGCATCTAGAGCGTCGCGCACTCGTTCCGTTATCGGACGCTTCGGATCTGAGCGGGTTTAGCACCGGTGGGCATCCACCAGGCGAGGCACCCGGGGGCTCTGAGAATCGGGTCCGGGCCTCCCCCCTCTACTGAGAACCCCCGATTAAGGAATCGCTGGCGCTGTGTCAGGAGCGTGACACTGGCGGGGACCCCGGGGCGCGACAATCCTGAGATGGGAGTCCTCGACTACGACCCGGCGGGGATGGAGGCGCTTGCCTCGTCGCTCATCGCGTGCGCCACGAGCGTCATGGCGGAGCGAGGGGGGTTCCCGACGGGCTCGGATCCGCAGTTTCAGGGCCCGGCCGCGGACCTGTTCTTCGTGCATTGCCGGCGACAGCGGGCCTACGTCGACGCCGCGTACGGCGACCTCATGGCGGCTGCGTCGCTGTTGCAGCGCGAGGCTGCCGATGTCCGCTCGCGCCAGGGGGCCGAGCGTCGGCGCATCGCCCAGGCGGAGGCCCTGGCCCGGGCGCTCGCCGCGGATCGGGCGCGACGCCCGGGTGGTCGGCCTTGAAGATTGTCGTGACCCCGGCCTACCTCGGCCAGCTCATCACCCGGCTGCGCACTACCGCCACCGGCCTGGGGGTGCAGCGGAACCGCCTGGCCAGGATTTCGTACCCATCGATGCCCGCGGAGACCACCCGCAGCGTCAGGGAATCCGTGGAGAGGGCCCGCACTTCGCTCACCCGCGTGTCCGGGGAGTGCGGGTCGATGGCGGCCCAGCTGACGAAGCGGAAGGACTTCCAGCCGCCCGAGGCCTACCCCAGCCTCGCCCCGACCGCGGCGCTTACGAGGGAGGCGGAGCGGCGTGCCGATCGACTGGCAAAACGTATCAGCGAGGGCAAGGCGAACATCAAGGACGACATCAAGTTCGTGCACGACGTCGAGCTGCAGTTTCAACTGGCCCTTCGGCTCGGCGACTCGGGCTTCCGTAAGTACCTCAAGCAGCTTGATGAGCGCTTCAAGTTCGCGCGGGAGCTCATCGCCGAGCGCGAATGGAAGAAGCGCAGAGACGAGGAGGTTGCGGGCGCTATCGCCTCGCGCGAGAAGTTCTTCAGCAAGCACCACCTTGGCTGGGCCTACCCGAAGGGATTATCGACCGGCTTCTTCAACGCTACGACGGCGTTTGAGGCCACCGCCTATTCCATCGAGGGAGCTATTCACGACCAGGCCCCATGGTCGCCGGAGCGCAAGGAAATGTGGAAGGACCTCGACATGCCCACCAACACCGAGGCGATCGGGCAATCCCTGGAGTTCGCGTACCGGAACCCCGGCGAGTTCGGCAAGGCGCTCGTGGCGTGGGACAAGTTCGCCGACGGGCGGATCGGTGAGGGGCTGGGCGAGGTCTCCTTCTCGGCCCTATTGATGGGCATCACCGGGGGAACGGGATCCGCGTCGACGGCCATGCGCTTCAGCTCGGCGGCCAGACGTTCGCAGATGGTCTCGGCCAGCGCTGCGCGTAACGCCGCGCTGGCTGCCGACAGTGCCCAGGCGACCGCTGCTGCTCTTCGGGCCGCGGCGCTTGAGTCGCGGGTCAGCTCGACGGCGCCCGGCGGGCTGGGGCGAAACGTCAATTTTCGTCAGACCCGTGCAACGCGCGTGGAGGCGGCGGCCGCTGCCGCCCGAGCCGAGACCTACGCGGGCCACGCTGCGCAGGCGCGGTTGGCCGCTGCGGCGGCCCGGGAAACGAAATGGCGGCAGGCGGGTTTGGCGACGGCGTCGCTGGTGACGTCGTGGGTCGGGCTCGACGTCACTCGATTGCGGAGCACTCTCAACTGGCTACAAGGGGGGGTGAGCTCCTTAAACACCGCGATGTGGTTGGAGCGACCGGGGGACCCGCAGCCACCGGGCCGACCATGACCATCGTGGGCCAAGTCGCCGAGGACCTGGCCGGTTGGCCACCCGGCGTCGCGTTCGACTTGGCGGAGCAAGCTCTGGCCCTGCGGCCGGACGATGCCGAGGCTGCGCTCGTCGTACAGGTCACGAGGTCCCCGGCCTGGTTCATGGAGGCGAGGTGTTCGTCGGCCGCAGGAGACATCGTCGTGACGCTGACGGGCGGGCCCGAGCACGTCGCATGGTGCGCGTCCAGCCATGGTGCCGCTCTGGTTTCGCTCCTGCAGATCACGGACAACGGGCTCGAACCGGCGGCTCCCGCGACGGGGCCGGGTCCTGTGGGGGCGCCCGAGGGGGCGCCGGAAGCGGCGGAAGCCGTGGCTGGCGGCTGGTCGGTCGTCGACCTCAGAACGTCGTGGGTCGAGCCTGACGGTTGGGTGGAGCACCGAGCGGTGCTCCTCCGCGCCGTTGACCGCTGGTTCGTGGCCGTCCCGGAGGGCACGCTAGAGGGGGGGCTGGACCTTGAGGAGCTAGAAGACTTGATCGACGTCTTGGTGCCTGCTTGCGGCACCGCTGGCATCCCCCCCGTGGTCTGCGGGTTTGTCGCCGATGCGTTCACCACGCTGGAACCGGCGTGATCGGCCAAGCGGAGGCGTCAGCACGTACACAGCCCTGACGAAATCGCCTGACGCTCGTCGCGGCGGTTCCCGGTTTGTACACCATCCGGCACCCTGAGGGTCGGCGACCAACTCACTCGCCCCGCGTCCACGTCCCGCCCGAACTGTGACGGTATGTCGTCCGCTCGGTTCTGAGCGACCCTCGAACCCTGTCCATCCTCACCACCTCCACAACCACGTCGATCGGATCGAGCGCAGGTTCCTCCACCGAAGCCTCATCGATGCCAAGCGAACCGAGGATGGCGTCGTCGAGCTCGATCTCGTGGAGGGTCACGGCGACGATGCCCTCGTGGTCCTCCCCCGCCTGGACCACCACACCGTCAGCCTCGAACCAAGACCACGTCTCCACCATGTCCTCGGTGTGCCGGGCCACCTGGACGATGGTGGTGGCGGCGAGCATGGTGCCGATCAACGCGGCGTGAGGCTGGGTTACCTCGACCCCACCGTCCTGCGGCATGGTGAGCACGCCACGGGCGATCAGGCACCGGGTGGCGAGGCTCCGCAGGTCGAGCGGAAGGTCGAGCGGGCGCACACCGGGAAGAGAAGGGATCTCGAAGAGGTCGGCCAGGACGGTCAATTCTTCAACGGTGTATTTCAGCACCATCGTTCGGGCCTCGGTGACGGTCATCGGCTGCCTCTGAGGCTGGCTTCGACACCCGCGTCGTCTTCGGATCCTTGGTTCCTGGCTCGGTAGCTCGCCCAGCTCGTCACCCTGTCCTTGGCTCGCTTCCTCGCCAGCAGGATGCCGCCGAGTGACCCCGCGCCCACGACCGCACCAGCGAGTGCGAGCTGCTGGCCCGTTACACCTCCGGGCGAACCTTCCTGGGCCGGACGGAGCGCCGGCCGCTGGCCCTCGGGCGCCTTCCTGGGCCCAGCGGCCGAGCTGGGCTGTGGGTCCGGTGTCTGACCCTCGCCACCGCCTTCCGGCGGCATCGCCGGCTCCACCGCCGCCTCGTAGGCCGAAAGACCACTTCTGACCCCACCCCCGACATCCGATCCCACCTGACCACTCGACCCGATCCCCGAGTCGGCGACCCCCGTGGACGAACCTCCGCCAATACCCGTCTCGACCGCGCCGCCGGCGGCGTCGCCCCCGGCGGCGTCGGCCCCGGCCACGGTCGACGAGATCGGCGCCGCGAGATCTGGTGGATCGGCCTCCGGGGCGGTCGAGTCGCCGTCGGGGCTGTTGACGGCGCCGGCATCGGAGGTGAGGAGGCCAACGGCCTCGTCACCTCGGACGTAACCGGTGCCTAGCGTCGGCTCTCCCGCGGTGATGTCGTGGTAGGTCCCCAAGGTGCCGTCGGTAGCGCTGACGACCAGCGGCGGGATCGCGAGAAGGGGCACCGAGGCGGCATCCCCTGCCGACGCTTCGGTCGAGGTGTCGTCCACGGTGCCGCTCGGAACCCCTTCGGCCGCATCGGCCAGCGGGGAGCCCGCCCATTCGTCCCCTCCCTTCGACACATCCACGGTCGCCCCTGGCCCATCCGCCGACCAGGACCCCGGCTCATCGGGATCTGTGAGCGCGACCAGCTCATCGGTGTTCCCGGCGGCCGCGGCGTCGGGGACGGCGGTGCCGCCGGCCACCGGATCGTCGGGGGGGCCGAGGCCGGGACCGCCTGTTCCGCCCGACCCCGTGTCAGTCTCCGCTCGGGAAACCTCCGCTTCGGTGGGCACTTCGGGACCGGCCGATCCACTGTTGCCCGACGGGTCGGGAGCGGCAGGCTCAGGCGTCGGCTCAGGGGACGGGAGCAACCCGCCGACCGCCAAGAGGTGCTCGGGGACGTCGGCCCCCCACACCGGACGGGGGGGTGCGTTTCCCACGTAGCCGATCGGTTTCCACCAGCCCGCGGGAAGCTCGCCGTAGACGACTGGAAGGCGCCGCACGAGGCGGGCCATAGCCCAGTTCAGCGCGCGGGCCCGCCGCTCCATCTCCTTCGACAGGACCGTCAGGGGCGGCGGTCGGACCCGATCCTCAAGCGGCCACGGGTCGCGTGCCACCTGCCCGACGGGCGGTAACGATGTGACGAACATCCCGTCCACCAGGCCGGGCGTGGTGGAACGGCTGCGCAGCAGTGCGGACTGGCGTTGGAGGCGCCGGGCCGACCGCTCGAGGACCAACGAGCAGCTACGGCGACCCGTGTTCAGGCGTATCGCCAACGAACTTCTCAGCGTCCGAGGCAACGGGTTGGTCCGCCGGGTGAGCGCCGTCTGGTGGTTCTGACAGGCCTTCGACGCTCTCGCCAGCTGATCTGCGGCCCGGGTCATCGACGCCACGTCCATGACATAGCGAGCGCGGCCCCGTCCTCCCGAGGGTGTGTGCCGTGACTTCCCGGCCCACTCGAGATCAGGTGTCACACTGTCGGGCGGTTCCTCCGGATCGAGGCTCTCGACCCCCACGACGGCGCTCACGGCGGGCCCGGAGACATACCGCTCCTCCCAGTCCCGCTCGTCGGCTGCGTAGATGCCGCGCTCGATGCGGGTGCGGTCGTCGAGCGTCAGGATCGGGTCGACCCGTTCGAGGAAGAGGGCCCGTCGCTGCACCTCGCGCAGGCGGCGGCCTTCGCGCCGGCACATGCCGGCCATGACGTCCAGCTCGTCGGCGACGGTACCAAGGCTGCGGCAGATGATGCCGGCCGACGTCCGAACGCGGTCGCCAGCCGGAGCTTCGAACACAACCTGTCGGACCGCATCGTCGACCGACGACGCAGTTCGGCGCACCAACGTCGATCGGTTGACCATCCAGCGGGCTACGTCGTCAAGCCACTCGATGACCTGGGGACGGTTCGCGGCGCTCAATCAATAGCTCACCGACGTGGGGCGGGTGGGCCGTCCGGGCCCACCCGCACACGGCGTCAGCTGCCCGCGCGCTGCAGGGCGTCGTGGCGGCGCTGGACCTCGCCGCCGGCCTCCTTGAGGGCCGCGTCGAGCTTCTTGAGGGCCGGTTCGAACTCGCCCTTCCAGGCCTGACGGAACCGATCGGCGGCGGGGCCCTTCCACCACGTGTTCTCGAGCTGTCCCCTGACCGAGGTCATTAGGTCGACCGACTTCTGCGCGTTGGCGTCGAACGACTTCTTCAGCGACTGCAGTTGGCCGAGCTCGGCCCCTACCTGTCCTGGCATTGAACGTCTCCTTGTCGGGGTCACCCGAGCGGTGACCAAGCCAGGATGCGCCAAGCCGGCGACGACTTCTGTCAGGACCGTGACACGGATCCGGAAGATCTCTCCGGAAGCCGCAGAAGGGTCACCAGTTCGGACGACTCACAACGACGGAACGAGATCGGATCACCGCTCTCGCCGTCTCCGTCGACCAACCACCAGCCGTTGTCGCCACCGTTCACGAACGACCACTGCTCGCCGCTCACGTCGGTGCCGGATTGCCCAATGGTGGTGAGCACGGTGAGTTGGCCGGCCTGGAGCGGATCGACGAGCGTGTCGATCAGCGCCTCGCTGACCCCGGCCCCGAGCGCGTCCGCGATCCCACTGCGATCGCCCCGCTCGATCGACCGGCGGAGGCGCGCCACGGTCGCTTCCTCGACCACCACCTCAGCCTGCGGCTCAGCCCCTCCTCGATGCTCGGCGACGCCCAGGGAGGAGGCCATCGCCTCCACGAGCCCGTCGATCGTGGTCAGTACGAGCTCATGGACATCGGGTGCGATCGTCGTGAGCTGGACGACCCGGTCACCCTGGATGAACCAGGCGGCGTCCTCGTCGACCCCGTCATGTTCGACGGCGATGAGCTGGTCCGGGCTCATCACCACCTCCAGCACCATCAGGTGGGGGTCAAGCAGCCGGACCGCTGGCTCCTCGTCGTCCGGCTCGTCCACGAGGTCGTCGGCGGGGACGTCGAGCTCGAGGGCGCGTGCCGCCAACAGTGAGCGCATCGCCTCGGGCAGGTCCGCCTCCAGGTCCTCGCCGGACTGGGCCCGGAGAGCGCTCAACAGATCGGGCCGCTCGAAGAGCCCGTGGACCACCGCCAGTTGGGCCGTCGTGTACCGCAGGGACATGGCCAGCAGCCCCATCGCGGGCAGGGTGCCATTCGGGCGGGCGCCGTCGTCGATCACCTCTCCACCCTGATGAAGAGCACGTTCGGAGCACTCCCCATGGAGCGGTTCTCGGCGGAAACGTTGGCGCTGGAGGTGTTGCCCTCGATCGTGGTGAAGCGCCCACCTGACACCTGCGAGCTCACGATCCCGATGTGGGCAGCCTGGCCATAGTCGTGTCCACCGTCCCAGTCGTAGGCCACGATGTCACCGGGGCGCACGTCGCCGGGCGGGACGACTCGCATCCCGTGCTCACGATTCGTCGCGGCGTTCACCCAGGCGGCGACGGCCGCACTCCGGAACGGCGTCCTGTCGCCGGCCTGTGCCAGCGACCAAGTGACGAACGACGCGCACCAGGGAGCGGGGTAGGTCACCGATGCAGAGCGGAGGTACTGCGACACCCTCGTGCCCCAGTTCGGCGATGTCTCGCGAACGCCAAGCTCCCCGCGAGCCACCCCGAGCAGACGATCGGCGTACGGCGAGCCGGGGAGCTTGACCTTGAGCAGTGCTTCGCGCATCGGTCGGTTGAACGTGCCGGTGGTGGCCAGCCCGAGCTTCGCCTGAACCCGTCGCAGCAGGAGCCGCGTCTCCGCCCCGGTTCGGGGGCGGTTCGGGTCGAAGCCCGCGGGGATCGCCACACCACGCCTGCGGGCCAGCACCTCGAGCTTGGACTTCAGGACCAGGGCCGCCGCCCCGGTGGGGTAGAGGTAGGGACTCGGTCGGGCCGCTGCTCCCGCCGCTGCCGCTCCTCCCGCCCCTGTGGCCACCGTCGGCGCAGTCGTGCAATGGTCGACGAGACGTCTTGCCTCCGAGTAAGCGTCGCGGTATCGGTGCCGATACTGCGCTGCACACCGCTCGATCCCGTACGCCCAAGCGGCCAGCTGATCGGGGTTGCTCGTCTGCGCGCTCATCCCGGAGGGGCGCACCCGCTTCATCTCTGCCGCCCACCAGGCCATCTGCGCTTCTGGGTGCTCCTGCCACCAACCCTCGCTCCGGATGGTGCCCGACGCGGCGCCGAAGCCGGGGGGCACCGGGTGGATGCTCTGGCGGATCTGGAAGAAGCCGACGCTGTCGCGGTCGCCGCCACCGAGGTTGGCGATGCCGGATTCAGGGATGGCGCACATGATGGCGAGGATCGGCGGCGCACCCGCCTTGGCCGCGTTCGCGGCCAACCAGCACGCCCGTTGCTGACGACTGGCGCCGTCGCCCGGGTACTTCAACAAGGCTGGCCAGGTTCCCGGCAGCTGAATGGTCCGGAGGAGCGTCCGCATGGTCCGGTTGAAGGCACCCACCGGCGGTTCCCGCCGAGCCACCTGGATCATCCGGATCAACCGCCGGGCGGCGGCGCCTGTCCTCCCGACGTTGGGGTTGAAACCCTTTGGCGGGCGGATGGCCATGCGCCGGGCCAGCTCGGCCAGCTTGCGCTTCAGCTCGATCGCAGCGGCGCCGGTGGGGAAGAGGTACGACCGTTGCCGCGCTGTGAGCTGGACCAGTTGGGGGCCGGCGAGGACCGGGGACTCCTCGGTCAGCCCGGCGCGACGTCTCAACTCCAGGCTCACGGCCTCGAGCTGGCGGACCGACACGTCCATGTGCCTGGTGGCTCGCTCGACCCTCGCCCGCAGGGCGCTCGCGCCAGCGGCGGTTCCGCTGGGAGGCTTCAGCAAAGCCTCGAGCTGGGGTCCGACCGCCCGGGTCGAGGATCCGGTGAGGGCGACGGCGTGTGCGATCCGCGCATACCGCGGGCCCTGGTTGGCGAGCAGCGGGCCGTCGATGACGATCCTCACGGCTTCCCTCCGGGCGGACGCTGGGGCCTCTCCACGATCACCGCGGCGCTAAGGGCGGACTGCACCGCGGCCAGTTCCTGGTTCGCCTGGCCAAGGTGGACGATCACCGCTTGGAGCTCACCCATCACCCGCCGGGCTGCGGGGCCCTCGAAACCGTCGGCGAGAGCATCGCGGTTCACACGAACCATGCCGATCTCATCCACAATCCGTGCCCGGATGGCCCGCAACTGACTGATCAGTTCGACCTGAGCCCGCTGCATCATGCCCCTTCCTCGGCCTCGCTTAGCTGGAGTGGTGGGGCCAGCGGCCAAGCTCCCCCCGGGGTTCACCACGTGGGCGTCCAGGTGAGTATCACCCTGCCCTGCGAGGACGCACTGTCACAACGCTGACACGCATCTGGCGACCTTTTGGTGGTCGCACGGACTACGAGAAGCCCCTTCGAGAGGGCGTTCGGGCATCGCGGGTCAGCCACCCGACAAGCCCCTTTGGGTCGCACACGGTGACGTGGCCGCGCCCGACGACGATGAATCCCTCACCCTCGAGTGCCTTGAGCACCCGGTTTGCCGTAGGCCGTCGGGTGGAGGCAAGGCTGGCGAGGTCCTCTTGGGTGACCGCGAGCCGGACCGAGGTTCGGTCTCCCGCGTCGAACGTCTCGTTGAGGTGCAGGAGCCAGCGAACGATTCGCCCCTCCACCGATGCGGCCGCGCCGGCCAGCACGCCTCCCTCCACCGCTCGTGAGCGTTGCGAGAGCAGGGAAAGGACGAGCAGATGGGCAGAAGGGTCCCGACGCGTCAGATCGCAGAGATCTCGGCGATAGACCACCACCAACTCGGTGTCGGTTAGGCATCGGATCGAGGTCTGACGACTGCCGCCCGGCGCCAAGGAGTCGTCCCCGATCAGAGCCCCCGGACCGATGACCGCCACCGGATGCGGCTGCCAGCTGGCGGGTGGATACGTCGTCGCGAGCATTTGCCCGGTGAGCACCACCGAGAGGGTCTCGGCGACATCGCCCTCGATGTGGACGAAGTCACCCGAGCGGAGAGTGCGGTCAAGGCCACGATCGCCCAGCAACTCGACGAGACGTCTCGCCCCCGCCAGGCGTTCCGGCGCGCCGCTCGCCCTCGTGGTGAGGGTATCGCCCACGCGCAGCAGCGAGACGTCCAGTGTCCCCTCGCCCATCCCGTCTACCCCCCGCCGAGAGGCTAGCAATGGCCTCGCTGGACGGGCTGAGCTACGGGCTGCGGTCCCGCACACCAGTCCGATGGCGGGCCCGCGCCTGCAGCGCAGCCATGGCGGCGGCCACTGCGGCAAAAGGGCGGCGAAGAGCCTGGCCCGGTCCGTCTCGGCCCCGGTGCGGGCCAACGGTGCACCGGTCGCGCCGCCCGTGGGCGATGGCGCCGGCGGCATCGTCGGGCGGCGGCGGCGCGGTCGGAGCCGGCGCCACCGGCGGCATCGTCGGGGGCGGCGGCGGCGCGGTCGGAGCCGGCGCCACCGGCGGCATCGTCGGGGGCGGCGGCGGCGCGGTCGGGCCGGCGCCACCGGCGGCATCGTCGGGGGCGGCGGCGGCGCGGTCGGAGCCGGCGCCACCGGCGGCGTCGTCGTCGGCGTCGGGGTAGTCGAAGTTGTGGTCGGCGTCGTCGGCGGGGCGGTCGTCGAGGTCGTCGGGGGGGCGACGGGCACGGGGACGGCGGGGACGCCGAACTGCACCACCTGCTGGAACGTGGGCCGGTTGATCCAGTGGATGGGGTCGACACCCACAACGAGGGGCCGGTGGCGGAGCTCGTCGTCGGCGATCGTGCGGCGCCAGTCGGCCACCGCCGCCGAGCCGAACTCTGCCTCCAGCGCGGCGGCCGTCGCCGCCAGCGACCCCCACAGCGCCCGGCGGCAGGCGGCGAGGTCGCCGGCGCCGCAGTACTCGCGGTGGAAGGGGCCGGCGACGGGCGCGTCGAGCACGGCCCGGAGGTCCTTCTCCACCTGGCCGTAGAAGCTGCCGTTGAACGCGGAGCCGATGTGGAGCTGAGGCGGGTCGTGGAGCCGGAGGCCGAGGGCGTCGATGGCGTCGCCGCTCAGCTCATCGAAGATGGTGTGAGCCAGCCGCTCCCACCAGGCGTCGAGGATGGCGGGCGGTTGAGGGTCGTCGTAGGCACCGTTGGCGTCACGGTCGCGCCGGTGGGCGCCCGTGGCCGCCCACGCCGCCAACCGGTCGCGCATGTCCTGGAGGCGAGGGTCGAGGCCGGCCGGTGCGGTCGGGCCGAGCACGGCGAGGACGGTGGGCAGCACCGACTCGCCCCTCACGTCGACGGTGCCGGCGTCCTCGGCGACGTCCACACCGGTGGCCCGGGTGAAGGCCACCCCGTCGGCGAACCGCGACTTCACCCGGTTGTCGAGCGCCAGCGACCGGTAGACCGGCCCGTAGGAGAAGTTGTTGTCGCTGGCTCGCCAGCCCGGCGCCGGCTTGTTGTTCCATGACGTGAGATAGCCCGAAGCGGGATCGAGCTCGTTCGGCTGCGCCGTGAAGGGCACGAAGCCCGTCCAGTCGAAGGTGCCGTCGCCCCAGTTCGGGAAGTGGGGATCGGCGCCGGCGGCCCGGGTGGGGCAGCGGCACGAGTGCTGGTAGCCGATGTGCTCGGCGTCGACGTAGAACCAGTTGAACGTGTACTGCACGCCGGCGCCGAAGGCCCGGCGGAAGGCGGGGTAGCCGTCGGCCATGAAGTCGGGGTCGTTGATCTGGCGGAACCCGACCGCCGATTCGAGCTCTGCGCCGTAGGTGCTGCGCTGGGTGGCCACTGCGATCGGGGTGCCGTCGGTGAGGGTGCCGCGGGCCACGAGGGGCCCGTAGTCCGGGGTGCGCTCGACCCGGAAGCTGAGCACTACGTCGTCGGGCCCTCCCGGCGTGCCGCCGGGGGTGGGCACCGCCACCTGGGTGTGCTGGTAGGACTCGATGGGCACGCAATCGCCGTCGTGCTCGTAGCCGGTGGAGGTCGTGGTCGGCGGCCCGCCGCCCGGGTCGCACAGCCGCAGCACCCACTGGTCGACGTTGTCCGAGCTGGCCGACGTCGCCGACCAGGCGTAGTCGGCGCCCCGTCCGAGCTGCACCCAGATGTCGGTGCCGGCGAAGGCCACCCCCCGGGCGTCGATCCCGGGACCGTGCACGTCCTTCTCCACCAGGAGCTGGGGCGTGAAGTACCCGGTCTGGGGGCCGAACACGGCGATGGGCACCCCCTCCTTCGTGTGCTCGGCGCCGATCAGCACGGCGTTGCTCATGGCGTCGGGGAAGACGAGGGGCATCTGTCCCCACGGCAGGTCGATCACGCCGGTGGCGTTGCCCGACGTCGGGAGGGGGCCGATCTGGCGGGGACCCTCCCCGCCGATGGCGCCGAGGAGGTCGCCCAGGGTGAGCTGGCCCCCGTCCTCGATGGGAGCGAGGCTGGCGCAATCCACATCGGGCACCGCGTCGGGGGAGACGTTGCCGCCGGCTTCGTAGGGGGCGGGCGTCGTGGCCGTGGTGGGAGCCTCGGGATCGTTGCGGAACTTGAGGTCGTCGAACACCCGTCGGGCCTCGACGGGGTCGCCGAGGGTGTCGGACATCTCGCGCAGACCGCAGAGGTTCTCGAGCTCACCGCCGCCGCCCTTGCCGAACACGCCACCGACCAGCGACGCGACGGCGATGGTGTCCTCGGGGGTCCACGGCTCGGGCACCTTCTGGAGGGCCAGGTACTCGCCCGGCAGCTTGGTCGGGTCGGTGAGCGCCTCGGCGATGTAGCGGCTGACACCGTCGGCGTAAGCGGTGAGGTCGGCGGCCACCCCCCGCCGTTCCGGGCTGCCGGTGAGGGCGTCGAACTGGGCGGTGAGGTCGGCCTCCCGGTACGGGGCGACGGCCAGCTGCTCGAGGTCCATCGCCTGGTTGCCCGCCGACCCACCAACGAACTCCGAGAGCCGGGCCCGGCCCACGTGGCGCAGGATGTCCATCAGGAAGAGCCGATCCTCGGCACCGGTGTAGCCCTGGGCGAACATGGTGGCGTACCGCGTGTCGCCGTAGACGTGGGCCACCCCGGCGCTGCGGTCGCGGATGACGGTGACGTCGGGGTGGGGTCGATAGACACGTTCGATGTCGTCGGGGCGAACGCCGAAGGAGGCGTCCTTGAAGAAGCGGATGAGGTCGGCGTCGTCCAGTCCCGGCGTGGCGTGCACGAGGGCGGCGTAGGGACCGAGCTGGTCCTCGAAGTGGGCGGGGGTGGGACCACCGGCGAAGGCCTGCGCCAGCTCGACGGCGTTGAGGCCGCCGTCCTGGCCGGGCGGAAGGATGTTCAGTGCTCCACCGACGTCGCCGTCGCCCTGGTACCGACCGGGGCCGATGCCGTCGGCGACGATGGCCGACGCCACCGGCCGACCGGTCCCGCTGGCGGTCGCCGCCACCAGTGCCATCAGCAGCGCCAGCCCGGCGGCCGCCATGCGGCCGCGGCGCGGACGCGGGTGCCACCGACGACGTAGGCGCATGGGCGGCGAAGCTAGCGCCCGAGCGACGGGTGGTCGCCGGTCCTCGCCAACCGGCGTCAGCGGCGCGGGCCGGAACGGGCGACGAAGGCGGCGTCGGTGCCGAGGTAGGAGGCCACCACGGCGGGATCGGCGAGGACGTCCTCGGGGGTGCCGCGGGCGATGACCCGGCCCTGCTCGAGAGCCACGAGCTCATCGCACAGCCCCGACAGCAGGCCCATGTCGTGCTCGATCACGACCAGCGAGCATCCCGTCTCCGCCTGGATGCGCCGCAGCAGCGGCCCGAGCGCCTCGCTCTCGCTCTGCGCGACCCCGGCACTGGGCTCGTCGAGGAGGATCACGGCCGGGTCCTGGGCCAGCAGGCAGGCCAGCTCGACGATGCGCCGGGTGCCGGTGGACAGCTCCCCGGTCGGGCGGTCCCGGTAGGCGTCGAGCCCGAGCAGGTCGATGAGCGCCTCGGCGCGGGCGTGGGCGGAGCGCTCGGAGTCGGTCGACGCCGGGAGGTGGAGGGCGGCGGCCACCGGGTCGCGGTTGGCGAGGTGGCGTTCGAGCGCCACCTTCACGCAGTCGGTGACGGTGAGCGACGGGTACAGCAACGCCTCCTGGAAGGAGCGACCGACCTCCAGGATCGGCCGCCGGTGGGGCGGTTCGTCGGAGATGTCGGTGCCGTCCAGCAGGACCCTGCCGCCGTCGAGGTCGACGAACCCCGAGAGCATGTCGAACAGCGTGGTCTTGCCCGCGCCGTTGTGGCCGATCAGGCCGATGATGCGTCCCGGCGGTACCACCAGGTCGACCCCGCCGACGGCGGTGATGCCGCCGAAGCGCTTGGTGAGCTCACGGCACTCGAGGTGCGCTCCCCGTCGGCGCCGCGCCGCCGACGCCCCGGCGACCGGCGTGGCGCCGGCACCGTCCGCACTGGCGACCTGGTCGGCGTCGCCGACGAAGACGGCGCGCAGGATCTCGGGTCGATCGAGCAGGCCCTCGGCCCGGCCCCGGAAGCGCACCTGGCCCTTCTCGAGGAACAACGCCTGTTGGCTCATGAGCAGGGCGACGTTGATGGACTGCTCGATCACCACGATGGTGGTGCCCATCTCGTGGAGCTGCCTCACCTTGTCCACGAGCATCCCGACGATGGTCGGCGCCAGCCCCAGGGACAGCTCGTCGATCAGCACGGCGCGGGGCTCGGTCACGAACGCCATGGCGATCGAGAGCTGCTGCTGCTCGCCGCCTGACAGGTGCCGGCCCGCTGGCCCCAGCGTTCCCTCAGGATCGGGAACATGGCGAGCATGGCATCGGTCCGCTCTCGGGCGCGGGTCCTCTCGCCCCGCAACATCCAGGTGGAGAGGCGCATGTTCTCGGCGACGGTGAGGGTGGGGAACACTCCCTTGCCGCCGGGCATCATCGACAGGCCGAGGCGGGCGACCTTCTCCGGGGCCATGCCCGTGATGTCGTGGCCGTCGAACGTCACCGATCCGCCGGTCACCGGGAGCAGGCCGGTGATGGACCTGAAGAGGGTGGACTTGCCGGAGCCGTTCGTGCCCAGGAGGGCGAGCACCTCGCCTTCGCCCACCACGCAGTCGACGCCGAACAGGACCTGCAGCGAGCCGTACCCGGCCTCGATGGCCCGGCAGGTGAGCAGGGCGCCTTCAGCGGGCCCGATGTCGGCCCCGGTCGTGACCTCGGGCGCCGGCGCCTCGTCGTCGACCAGGTCGAGCTCCTCGACCAACCTCATGCCTCGCCGGCGACCCGCCGCGTAGGCCAGGCGGTCGCGGGCCCGCTCGAAGGCCTGTCCGAGACCCCCGGGCAGGATGAGCAGGATCACCAGGAGCCCGACACCGGTGAGGAGCAGCTGGATGCGGGGGAACGTGTAGCCCAGCCACTGGATCAGGGCGACCCCGGCCAGGGTGCCGCCCAGCGAGGACACCCCGCCGATCACGGCCATCGAGAACAGCAGCAGGCTGTCGGCGGCCTCGTAGGTGTTCACACCGATCCCTCGCAGGGCGACGGCGTGGAGCGAGCCGGCCACCCCGGCGAACATGCCCGACACCACGAAGGCGGTGATCTTCGTGCGCACGGTGGGGATGCCGGCCGCCGATGCGGCGCGGTCGTTGTCGCGGGTGGCGCTGATGGCGCGCCCGGTGCGCGTGCGCCGCAGGTTGGCCACCACCACGACGGCCGCCACCACGAGAACCAGCGCCAGCAGGTAGAGGCGCGACTCCTCGGCCAGGTCGATCACCCCGAACAGCTCCGGCCGGGGGTAGCCGCTGGGCGCAAGGGCCTCGTAGTTGGCCGGGTTGATGATGTGGGTCTGCATGGCCACCGCGAAAGCGAGGGTGGTGACGGCGAGGAGCTGGCCCGACACCCGCAGGGCGGGTATCCCGATCACCGCCGCCACCAGGCCTCCGGCGAGGGCGGACAAGGCGATGGAGACGATGAGGTCGAGGTTCTGGTCGGCGATGAGGTTGGCGGTGACCACCCCGCCTACGCCGACGAGGGCGAACTGGCCAAGGCTCACCGATCCACCCCAGCCGGTCAGCACCACCAGCGAGATGGCGGCCATGGCGTAGATGAGGGCGATGGTGGCGCTGTTGATCTGGGCCGGGCTCCCGGCCATGGGGATCAGGACCAGGACGCCCGCCACCGCCAGGGAGAGCAGGATCTTCGCCCCCCGCACCTCGGGCAGGGCGGCAAGCGGCCGAGGGAGGCGGTGGCCCACTCCGACGGTCGACCACGATCCGTCGGCACCGGCCTCGGCGCGCGCCGTTCGCCGCTCCTGCAACAAGAGGCCGACGACGATCACCGCGAGGAGGACCACCGACGTCCACGTCCGCGAGTCGAGGTTGATCTGGGCGAGCTGATCGATGACCTCTATGGCGATCCCGGCCAGCAGCGCCCCGGGGATCGATCGCATGCCGACGACGACGGCGGCGGCGAGCGGGGCCAAGAGGATCGACGGGCCGGCGGCGGCATCGACCGAGAGGCCCTCGGTCGGCGCCTTGAGGGCGATGGTGATGGCGGCCAGCCCGCCGGCCACCGCCCAGAGCACCAGGTTGAGCTGGTTGACGGGGATGCCCACCATGCGGGCCCGGTCGAGGTTCTCGGCCATGCCCCGCACCGCGGTCCCGGCCTCACTGCGGAACAAGAACCAGACGAGCCCGGCCAGCACCAGCGGCACCACCCCGGCCAACAGGAAGTGGTTGCCGTTGAGCGTGACCGGCGAGACCCGCCACGTGATGTCGGACAGCGGGGTCGAGAACCCCGGGTTCAAGGCGTCGGCGCCGAGCCAGTCGGGAACGAACAAGGCAAGGCCCCCAAGGGCCTGGGCGAGACCGATGGTGGCCACGGTGAGAACCAGGCGGGGCGAGCGGGCGAAGCGTCGGATGACGAGCAGCTCGACCAGGAGGCCGACGGCCACACCGGCGGCGATCGCGATGGGGGCGGCGAGGAACCAGCTCAGTTCGAGCGAACCCAGCGCGAGGCCGGTGGCGACCGAGCCCGACAGCGTGCCCATGGCGCCGTAGGCGAAGTTGATGACCCGGGTGGTGCGATAGATGAGGACGAGACCGACGGCCATGAGTCCCGTGCCGAGGCCGAGGGCCGCCCCCTGGAGCACGACCCCGAGCGACGCCTCGTAGAGGCCGAGCAACCCGGCGACCACGAAGGCGATGAACGCCCCGCCGGCCACCGCCAGGCCGCGGCCGCTCACCGGCCCAGCACGTCCGGTTGGCCCTCGGGGATGTCCTTTGCCCGGTACCGCTTGCCGGTCGACGCGTACGAGCCCTTCTGGCCGTTGAACGGCGAGACCTTGTCGGGGTCCCACCAGATCTCCCGGGAGTCGACGATGGGCGTGTAGGAACCGGTGAAGTAGTCCCACGTCCCGGCCGGACCGGTGGCCGCCGGGTAGCTGAACAGCCCGGTCTCGAAGTGCTCGGGGGTCAGGTCGGGCCCGGCCATCTGGATGCCCAGGGCGAGCTGGTAGAGCTGGTAGTAGAAGACGTCGACGACCACCGACGGCTCCTCGTCCGGTCGCACCGACTTGAACGCCTTGTAGCCGGCGCTCTGCTTGGCCGGCAGCTGCTCGCCCAGCGGGCTGAGGCCGAAGGACCGGTTCCACTGCCCGGTCTTCTTGGCGAACCCTTGTCCGATGAGGTCGAGGTCGAGGAAGGCCACGCCAGGGATCGTCCACTCGGGCTGGAGCCCTTGGCTCTCGAGCTCCTGGTGGAGGCTCAGCATCATCAGCGGATCGCTGAAGCTGGAGATGGTGGTGATCCCCCGGCTGACGATCTGGGCGGCGATGCTCTTGGCCTGGCTCGGGATGCGGCCGATGTCGAGGACGTAGTCGGTGACCAGGGCGGGCGGATGCCCCGCGTCCTCGACCACCTTCAGCCCGGCCCGCGCGCACTTCTGGTACTCGGGGTTGTTCGGCGCGATGACGGCGATCTTCCGGGGCTTGTCCTCGAGGGCGCCGCCGGCGAAGATCGCCGGCCGGCCCACCAGGCGCCTCAGGCCGTAGGTGCTGGCCGTCTCGGCGACCACCGAGCAGTCGCTGGCCAGGCTCCAGGCGTAGGGGCGCCGTGCGGTGAACCACTCCCGGGAGAGGTACGGGGCGCCGAAGGCGATGACCTTCTGCTTCACCAGGGCCTCGGAGTAGGGCTGGGTCGTGCCGGTGATGTCGGCGAACGCCTTCAGCTCGGTGCCGGCCTTGAGCCCGTCGTTGGTGGCTCCCTCCTGGCCGCCGCCGGTGAGCTCGGCGGCGATGGTGCCCTTGCCGTCGAAGACCTCCAGCTTCATCCGGCGCCCGTAGAGCTCGAAGTTCCGGTTGAAGTACTCCACCAGCCCTTCCATCGTGCGCTCGAAGTCCTCCGGCGTGTCCTTGAACTCGATGCCGAGCACGGCGGCCAGCAGCTTGAGGACGTTGGGCCCGGCCGTGCGCCGGTAGGTCACGGTGACCTCGTCGGCGGTCACCCCCTGGGAGGGGCGCCGCCGTTGTCGCCCCGGAAGACGAAGCACGGTGGCGAGTACGGGTCGCCCGGCACCTGGCGCCGGTTGCCCGGGCAGGGCTTCACGGTGGTGTTCCAGCCCGACGCCGGCTGGCCCTTGGTGCCGGCGCGCAGGCGTCGGGAGCCGCCCTGGTCCTCGGCCCGGCTGGGGAACACGGCCACGACCGCGACGATGGCGACGACCGCCAGCGCCAGTGGCGCGTAGCCCTTGAGGGCGCGATGCTCGGCTCCGCTCAGCCTCCCGGGTCTCCCGGTCCGCCCGCCTGTCGCCGGGGTCATGGCTTCACCGCCGGAGCGAGGGCGGCCTCGAACACGGCGGCCACGTCGGCGCGGTACGGACCGGCAGCTTCGGTGCCGAGCTGAACGACGGACATCAGCAGGGCCAACATGATGGCGACGATGCCATTGCCGGTGGAGACGGGGTCGATGTCGCGGCGGACGGTGCCCTCCAGCTGTTCGGCGCGGAGGCGCTCGGCGCACGCCTTGCGCAGCTCGGTCAGGGCGGGGATCTCGAGCACTCGAGCGGTCACCTCGGGTTCGAGCCCTGCCAGCAATCGCCTCGCCAGCGGGTGGCCCTCGACCGCGCCGACGAGGGTGAACAGCAGGGTCTGGCGCCAGTCGAGGACACCGGGCTCCTCGAAGACGCTCGACAGCGCCTCGTGGATGACGGCGGCCGCGTCCTCGTCCAGCGCGGCGAGGAACAGCGCTTCCTTGTCGGCGAAGTAGGTGTAGGCGACGGTGCCCCCGACGCCGGCGTCCCGTGCGATGTCGGCGACCGACGTCGCCCGGAACCCTTCCCGTCCGAACCGCACGATGGCGGCGTCGAGGATGGCCTGGCGCGTCTGCGCGCCCTTCGTCCGAGGTGAAGCGGTACGGGGTGAAGCGACGGTGCGAGCGATGCCCTAGGTAACCAGAAGCCAGCACTTGAGTAAATCCCTCATGTTGTGTTACCGTCGGTAACCATGACGGCGACAGAGACGGAAACCGAACCGGCAACCGCCACCCAGACGAGCAACCCGGAACGCAAGGTGCCCACCCGGCGCATCTCCTTCGAGGAGTCCTTCCAGGGCGTGCCCAGGCACTTCGCGGCCGACGGCGACCTGATCCACAGCCACGTGGCGGCGGCGCTGTCGGCCGTGTTCCCCGACGGCGAGGACTTCTTCGTGCGGTCGGAGCGGCACTTCCGCGACCAGATCTCCGACCCCGCGCTGAAGCGCCAGGTGGCCGGCTTCATCGGCCAGGAGGCGGTGCACGGCCGCGAGCACCGGGCGTTCAACGATTGCCTCGACCAGCTGGGCTACCCGACCAAGCGCGTCGAGCGGATCACGAAGTGGGGACTCGAGACACGGGAGCGGATCGCCCCGGCCAAGGCCAACCTGGCGGCCACCGCCGCCCTGGAGCACTTCACCGCCACCCTCGCCGAGCTGGTGCTCACCAGCGAGGAGACCCGGGCTCTCTTCGGTGACGAGGCCGTCAGGAACCTCTTCCTCTGGCACGCACTCGAGGAGTCCGAGCACAAGGCGGTGGCCTTCGACGTCTACAAGGCGGTCGGCGGCAGCGAGCGGATGCGGGTGTGGACGATGAACGTGCTGCGCTTCGGCTTCGTGGGCGTCATGGTGATCCAGGTGACGGCGGCTCTGCTGTTCGACCGCGAGACCTACCGCCGCGGCAAGCTGCGCCGGAGCTGGCGCGGCTTCCGGCGCTCACCGATCGCGCAGCGCGCCGTCTGGGACCAACTGCGGGACTACAACCGCCCCGACTTCCACCCCGACGATCGCGACACCACCGAGCTGGTCGAGCGCTGGCGGGCCGAGCTGTTCGGCGACACCGGGACGCTCAACGACAAGCTGGCGAACGCGGCGGCGTGAGACGGCCGGCGGGACGGCGCGAGACAGGGTCGCCCGGAGGCGACCCTGTCCCTGGTCGATCATCGGCCGCCTGACGGCGGCGGTAACCGAGGCCTACGAGGAGGCGCCCGCCGCGACCTGGTTGGCCACCTCTTCGAGCTGGGCCTGGGCGGCGGTGACGACGCCCTTGCGGTTCTTGGTGGCCTGCTCGTAGGTCAGCACGGAGCGGACCTGCTCAGGGTCGGTCAGCCGCTGGAGGCGGTTGACGACGGTGGTCACGTTGAGGTCCGGGTAGCGCTTGATGGGCAGCTCGTCGGCGTTCAGCGCACCGAGCTCGACCCGGCTGCGGTGGAGGGCCTTGGCGGTGCGACCGGCACCTTCGGCGCTGGCCCTGGCCTCGCCCTGCTCGAGCATGGCGTGGCGCCCCGCGGTCCAGGCCTCGCCCACGGCGTCGGCCACTCGACGAACCCGGTCGACGGTGGTGGTCACGGACTCCTCGGCCCGCTCCTGCAGGTCGCCGAAGGCGACGACGGAGCGGTTGAGGCCGTCGAACGCCTGGCGGGCCGGGAACGTGGCCATCCGCCGGCTGACGCCGATCGCGGCCTGCACCGGCGTGGGACGGATGGCGGTGGGGCCACCTACGGCATGCTCGGCCAGGCGGGTGTTGATCCACTCGATGGTGGCGCTGTGAGCGGTCTCGAGCCGCTCCATGAGGCGCACGACCTTGCGCTCGTCGGCCGTCTCGGCGAGGACCCGGGCGAAGCGGGCCCGGTCGAGCAGCTGGTGCTCGAGGCTCAGGTCACCGAGCAACGCCTCGGCCAGCGGTTGGCCCTGCTCCACCTGCGCCTTGGCGACGGCGGCCGCTCTACCGACGGCGGCGCCGACCACGTCGGGTACGCCGCCGAGGTCCCGGATGGTCTGGGTGAGGCGACGGGCCCGGTCCTCGCAGTTGCTGGCGTTCTGCGCCAGCTCCTTCTCGGTGGCGTCGTCGCGGGCCTGGGCCCTACGGGTCTGGGCGATCATGGCCTCGGTCTGGGTGAGGCGAAGCAGGGCGTTGAGCTCGGCGCGGAGCTCGACGGTGGGGTCAGCCATAAGGGATCCTCCGGAACGGTGTGTGAACGTGTTCACGTATGTTAGCCGGCCGCTAGCTAGCTGACAACTCTTGCAAGCACGCCACCCGCTCGTTCGAAACGATGACGGCGGGGGGTAGAGCCGGGGGCGGACGGGCGACCGGTGCCCACGACCCTCGGGGAGTCACTGATGCGAGCGATGGTGTACCGGGGGCCCTACAAGATCCGGGTCGAGGACAAGGACGTCCCTCGCATCGAGCACCCCAACGACGCCATCGTGCGCGTGACGTTGGCCGCCATCTGCGGCTCCGATCTCCACCTGTACCACGGGATGATGCCCGACACGCGGGTCGGCACGACCTTCGGACACGAGTTCATCGGGGTGATCGAGGAAGTCGGGCCGTCGGTGGAGAACCTGAGCCCCGGCGACCGGGTCATGGTGCCGTTCAACGTGTTCTGCGGGTCGTGCTTCTTCTGCGCCCGGGGCCTGTACTCCAACTGCCACAACGTGAACCCCAACGCCACCGCCGTGGGCGGCATCTACGGGTTCTCCCACACCTGCGGTGGCTACGACGGCGGCCAGTCGGAGTTCGTCCGGGTGCCCTTCGCCGACGTCGGTCCCAGCCTCATCCCCGACTGGATGGAGGACGAGGACGCGGTGCTGTTGACCGACGCGCTGGCCACCGGTTACTTCGGGGCCCAGCTCGGCGACATCACCGAAGGCGACGTGGTGGTGGTGTTCGGCGCCGGTCCCGTCGGGCTGTTCGCCGCCAAGTCCGCCTGGCTGATGGGCGCCGGCCGGGTCATCGTCATCGACCACCTGGAGTACCGGCTGGAGAAGGCCCGGACCTTCGCCCACGCCGAGACCTACAACTTCGCCGACCACGACGACATCGTCGTGCACATGAAGAAGGTCACCGACCACCTGGGCGCCGACGTGGCCATCGGCGCGGTCGGCGCCGAGGCGGACGGCAACCTCTTGCACCACGTCACCTCGGCCAAGCTGAAGCTGCAGGGCGGCTCCCCGGTGGCGCTCAACTGGGCCATCAGACTCGGTCCGCAAGGGCGGGATCGTCTCGGTGGTGGGCGGCTACGGCCCGATGTTCAGCGCCGTGAAGTTCGGCGACGCCCTGAACAAGGGGCTCACCCTCAAAATGAACCAGTGCCCGGTGAAGCGGCAGTGGCCACGGCTGTTCGAGCACGTGCGGAACGGCTACCTCAAGCCGAGCGACATCGTCAGCCATCGCATCCCGCTCGAGCACATCGCCGAGGGCTACCACATCTTCTCGGCGAAGCTGGATGGCTGCATCAAGGCGCTCGTCGTCCCCGGCGCCGGCTGAGAAGGAGCGAGACAGAAGATGCCGTACACCCCGGACAAGCCGCCCCTGGTCGAGTCCAGCGAGGAGCTGCGGGCTCGCATCCCCGGGTGGGGCGCCGACCTCGATCCTCGGGACCGGCCTTCGGTCCCGAGGATGCGCTTGGACCCCAACCTGAGCGGCGCCCACTGGGACTTCCCCGAGCGCCAGCCCGAAGCGCGACCCCGCGAGCGGTCGATCGAGCACGAGCGCCTCACGCCGGTCTTCGGGACCACGTGCCCACCCAAGGGCCTCTCCGGGGTGATGCGCAGGTACGCCTACGAGCGGTTCAGCGAAGCGCGTGCCGCCCACTGGATGATCCTGCTGGCGGCCGACCGGGTGGACGCGCTCGAGAGCCACCTCCGGTCGTTCACCACCCTGCACCCGGACAACCCGATCACCGAGACCGGCGTGCTGAGCGAGCTGTCGCACCACGGCATCGCCTCCCGCTTCGGCAGCAAGCGGGCCGACCTGGCGCACCAGCCGCTCGACCCCGTCATCGTGGCCGCTCCATGGGTCCTCGGTGGTGGCGTCGCCTACCTCGCCCTCCGAGGCATGGCCAGGGCACTAGCGAGATCCGGCGGCCGCTGAACCGCACATCGAACCGCGAGCGCCGGCGCCAGCCCCACCGGCCCCAGGGCCTACGATCGCCACGTCCTCTCTGGCCCCGGGCCCTCGCGGGGGCTGTGGCGAGGGCGGGCGGAACGTCAAGTGCCGGTACAGGGGACGTGATGGCGTCCGCTGAGAGTTCGCTGTGGCAGAGCACACGAGCGCTGCAGCCACCGTCTGAGCCACTGCACCGCCGATACGCTCCGGCCATGCTACGACGACCGGCGATCAGCGGCCTGGCGGCGGCCGCGCTCCTGACCTCTGCCGGCCTCCTGGGAGGGTGCAGCGGGGATGATGGAGAGGAGTCGGGGGCACCGACCGAGACGACGCCAACGTCGGCGGAGGCGGAGGCGGAGGGAGCGTCGGGTTCCTTCTCGTCGCTCACCTACAACGTGGCGGGGCTGCCCCAGGGGATCAACCCCGACCAGTTCCCCGAGCAGCACATCCCTGTGATCAGCCCGCTCCTCAACGACTACGACGTCGTCGTCGTCCAGGAGGACTTCGCCTACCCCGACCTGCTCCGCGCCGAGGCCGACCACGAGTTCCAGACGGAGCCCCATCCCGGGCCGGGAACGCTGAACCCGATCGCCCGCGAGACCGCAGCGGTGGGCGACGGTCTGAACGTGTTCTCGAACTACCGCATCGGCGAGCTCGACCGGGTCCCCTGGAACGAGTGCGGCGATGCGTCGGGTGACTGCTTGTCGCTCAAGGGGTTCGCCGCCACCACGCTCCAGCTGGACGACGAGGTGTCCGTCGACCTCTACACCCTGCATCTGGACGCGGGTGGCGAGGACACGGCGGTGCGGGCCGACAACCTCGACCAGCTCGCCGCTTATCTCGAGGAGCACACCGACGGCGCCGTGCTCCTCGGCGGGGACTGGAACCTGAACTACGACGAGGACCCCGATGGTGAGCAGCTCCGGGCCTTCATGGAGGAGACGGGGCTGAAAGACGTGTGCGATGTGGTCGACTGCGGCGCCGACGGTGATGTCATCGACCGATTCCTGTTCCGCAGCGGGGACGACGTCACCCTCACGCCCACCCGCCACCGGTTCGAGAGGGACGTCTTCGTCAACGAGGCCGGTGGGCCGCTGAGCGACCACGACCCACTGGCCGTGGAGTGGGACTGGACAGTGAAGAAGTAGCGGCCGATCCCTCGGGGCCAGAAGACCCCTGCCAAGCCGACCTGAATGCCCATGAATGAAGACGAGCTTGCCGCAACGCACGAACGGCCTTCTCGAGACCCGCACAGTTGAGAGCCCCGACGGCACAACCCACACCATCGACCTGTTCGCCGAGGCGGGAGCGATCGGTCTTGCGACCCTTAGTGACGCCGGCACCATGGCCTTCACGCCGCTGCGACGGGTCCGGACCAGCCGGGCACGGGACAAGGTCGGCACCTACCGCTGGTACAACCACCACCGCCTCCCGGACCACCTCCGCAGAGGGGAGATCACCGTCCGCCTGCACGGCAATGACGACGACACCAAGCGGCGGTTCAACTGCACCGAGAACGTCCGACTCAACGCCCTCGCCGTGCACCGCCACCGGCGAGCCAGCAGCGACCCGCCCCTCCCCGCCGCTGCCTGACCGCGACCTCCGGCCGGGCATCGGGGCTTCGGCGCGCCTCGAACACGGTTCGAGGGGCAAAGCGACGCGCGATCTCGCCGACCGGTCCAGCCACGACCTCTACGATCGGACGGAGGACGCCGGCCAGCCCTGCAGCGACAGGGTTTTCGTCCGCGAATCGCGCCGGCCCCGGGCCGCTAGCTCAATTGGCAGAGCGCCGGACTTTTAATCCGTTGGTTCTGGGTTCGAGTCCCAGGCGGCCCACCGCTGAGAAGCCTTGAGCTGCGTGTTTGTCCGGCCACCCCAGGAGGTGATGATCAAGGTCTACCGGCTCACCGTGGCCCGCAGTACGGAACGTCCACGGCCGACCTAAAGCATGTGGGATGGACGCGCAACGAACCTCGAGTGCCCCTGGAGGATGCCAGAGACGACGGCCGCGACCGCAAGAGGGAGGATGGCGAACCGGGCGATGACGTCCATCGCGATGTACGAGCCGCGCACGAGCTGAGCACCTTCGCTGTTGAGGCCGGTGACCGCGAGCGCAAAGAACGCTGCAGCCGCGCCGACCCAGCCGAGCGAGCTGGTCACGTGGGTCGTCAGGGCGAGCTTACGGAGGGTGGGCGACAGGGTCACAGCTGTGCGTCGATCAAGGGCTGTGGTCGATGGGCGACCTATGGCCCCCGCCATCGCTGGCGGGCGGGTCGCGGCCGCCATGGCGCGCCACGTGCGGGCCCACCTCGAGCAGCTGACGGCGATGGGAGAGCGACCCGGCACCGCAGCCGAGCGCCTCGAAGCGGTCCTCGAGGCGTATGCACTGATCATCACGGGCGAGACCGGTCCGACCTCGCCGGAATGCTCCACCGCCAAGAGCACGCCGCGGCCGCCGAGCATCGGCTCCGGACGTTCATACGCTCCCTCGTGAGCGAAGGCGCGGAGGCCGGCGACGTCCGCAATGACGTCGCTGCCAACGAACTCGCGGCGCACTTACCGTAAACCTTGACGGTTTACGGAAACGCTGCGAGGCTGTCCCCATGGCGGAGCCGAAGCGAGTGCGGAGGACACAGGTGGAGCGCTCCGCGGCGATGCAGGAGGCGCTTCTTGACGCGGCGGTCGAGTGCCTCGTCGAACTCGGCTTCGCAGGGACGACGACCACCCAGGTCACCCACCGGGCGGGAGTGTCGCTGGGAGCGATGCTGCACCACTTCCCCACGAAGGCCGACCTCCTCGCGGCAGCGGTGGGACACGTCATGCGGCGCCGCCAAGAGGAGTTCCGCAAGGCCATGACCGACGTCGGGCCCAGCGTCGACCGGGTCGAGGCGGCCATCGACCTGATGTGGGACGCCTTCAACGGTCCCACCTTCCACGCGTGGCTCGAGCTGTGGGTGGCGGCTCGGACCGACCCGGAGTTGGCGGAAGCGGTCCGGGTCATGGAGGAGGAGTACGACCGCGCCAGCCGCGAGATCCTCAGTGAGCTGTTCCCGCCCGACGAGTACGCCGACGCTGCAGTGCTCGAGCTCGGGATGAGGTTCGCGGTGTCGCTCATGGACGGCGTCGCGCTCCGTGGCCTCGTGATGAAGCCGGTCGACGCCCGCCCGGTCGAGCTCCTCAAGACCATCCTGCGCCAGCGCATGGACAACCCGACCACACGACACCGACCGGCAACGGAGAGCGAGAGATGACCCACATCGATACTAGGCCCGGTCGCCGCGAAACGACGACCTCCAGCCACGCGCGGGCGGCAACGGTGACTCCGCCGTTGAGCTCCCGCGACCGACTCCTCGGGTCGTTGTTTGGCCTCTGGATGGTCGTCGGCTTGTTCCTCGACGGGTGGGCTCATGACAACCAGAAGCCCGAGAGCTTCTTCACGCCGTGGCATGGCGTCCTCTACTCCGGCTTCACCGCGGCCGCCGCGTTCGCGCTCCACCGAGCCGTGCGCGGCCGAGAGCCGGGCCGCAGCTGGCGGGAGACGATGCCCCGCGGCCACGGCCTGTCCCTCGCGGCGCTGGCGGTCTTCGCCGTCGGCGCCGCCGGCGACCTCGTCTGGCACGAGGTGCTCGGCATCGAGGTCGGCATCGAGGCCCTCTTGAGCCCGACGCATCTCCTCCTCATGGCCAGCGGGATCGTCGCCCTCAGTGCTCCCGTGCGCGCCGCGTGGCTCGAGCCGGACTTCGCGCCCACTCTGCGGAAGTTCCTCCCCGTTGCGTTGTCCACCGCGCTCCTCACCGCGCTGGTCGCCTTCTTCCTGTCGTTCTTCTCGCCGTTCTCCAACAACGCCGGCGGGACCGCCTTCGACCGCTTCGTCGGCCAACAGCACACGCACCCGAGCGGCGACGTCGCCGAGTTGCAGCAGCTTCTGGGCGTGGGCTCGATCCTTCTGATGAGTGTGGTGCTCTCGGGCGCGGCGGCCTTGCTCCTGCGACGGTGGCGACCGCCGCTTGGCACGTTCACGATTCTGTTCGGGCTCGTCGTCCTCCTTTTCGAGGGCACGGACGAGTTCGCGCAGCCGCTCGTACTGGTCGCCGGCCTGGCCGCGGGAGTCACCGCCGACCTCATGGCATCGCGCGCCGTCCCGGCGGCCGCCGTGTGCGCCGCGGCCGTCGCGGTGCTGTGGCTCGGCTATTTCGCCTTCTACGCGCTGGACGAGGGATCGGTCGCGTGGTCGGCCGAGGTGTGGGCCGGCTCGGTGTTCCTCGGCGCTCTTCTCGCTGCTGCAGTTGGGCTACTCGTGACGCCGCTCCCGGCCCCCGTCGGTCACGACGAACGGCGAGCGCCGCTGCCGGCGTGACCGCTTCGCCCGACGCCGCGCCGCTGTCGCCCTCCGGTCTCGCGGCGCGCGCCGCCGTCGACGAGGCCGACATCGAGCGTTGGACGGAGCTAGGGCTCCTCGAGCCGACAGACGCCGGTTTCGACCGCGCCGCCGTCGCGCGTGCGCGGCTGCTCGCGTTCGCTGCGCGCCGCGGGATCGGGGCGCAAGCCATCTCCGGCGCGTGCTCCCGAGACCCTGGGCTGCTCGACCGCTACGTCGACATCGTCAGCCAGCCGCAGGGGGAACTGCGGACGCTCGACGAGGGCGCGGCCACAACCGGCATCACACCGGAGTTCGCCCGCCGGCTGCGCACCGCGGGCGGGCTTCCGGTTGACGAACTCGATGAGGACGACGTTGCCGCACTGCGGGCCGTCCGGCTAGCACTCGACGTCGGCTTCCCCGAGGAAGCGCTCCTGCAGCTCGTGCGGGTGATGGCTGACGCGCTCGGCCGAGTCGCGGACGCCGAGGTCCGGCTTTTCCACTTCTACTTCCACGACCGGCTTCGAGCCGAGGGCCGTGACGACCTCGAGATCGGGAAGGCGACCGACGAGGCGTCGCGCTCGCTCATGGGTCTCCTCGAGCCGTCCATCGCGTACTTCCACCAGAAGGCGTGGGAGTCGGCGCTGCGTGAGGACATGCTCGGTCATTTCGCCGAGGACGTCGCCCCGCACGACCGGCCACTCGGACAGCTCGCAGTCGCGGTCCTGTTCGTGGACCTCGTCAGTTTCACCCCCCTCACGGAGGCGATGGGCGATGCCGCCGCCGCCGGCGTCGTCCACCGCTTCTCCGAGATGGTGCGGGAGCTGGCCATCGACTGCGAGGGTCGGGTGGTGAAGCAGATCGGCGACGAATTCATGCTCGTCTTCCCGAAAGCGGACGCTGCCGTCCGATACGCCAAGAACCTCGCCGAGCGGGCGGCACACGAGTCGCAGTTCCCCGCACTACGGATGGGCGCCCACTTCGGCGACGCGCTCTACCGCGAGGCCGACTACCTCGGCGCGACCGTGAACACGGCAGCCGGTGTGGCCGGGCAGGCGACCGCGGGCCAGCTGTTGGTGACGACGGCGATGCGCGACGCCCTCACTGAACCCGCATCGGTGCTGATGGAGCACATGGGAGAACGCCACCTCAAGGGTCTGTCGACTCCACTCGAGCTCTACGCCATCTCGCTCGGTAACGATGGCCACGACACGGTCAACGACCCCGTCTGCGGCATGACGCTCGACCCAGCCGAGGTCGACCTCACCGCGACGTGGAGCGGCGTCGAGTACTCGTTCTGCTCGAGAACCTGCCGGGACCGGTTCCTCGCCGATCCCGAGCAGTACGCCTCCTAGACGACAACCTCGAAGGCGGCTTCGTCAACCCACCGCCGACGAGGGTGCTGCTCGGGACGAGGGTGCTGACCGGTGAGGGCCGGTGTGCCCAGCCTCCCCCGCCGGTTGTGTGTAGAGGCCGATCCAGAGGACCAGCAGCGAGGCGCTGTAGAGGGCGATGCCGGTGGGCAACGCCTTGGTGGGGGCCAGGCCGAGGAGGGCGGTCGAGCAGACTCCTGCGACTAGGAGCGTGAAGCGCCGCCAGTCGCGCCACAACCCGGCTGACAACGTGGCTTTGCCGGCAATGAGGAAGCCGAGGGCGGAGAGGAGGGTGCCGGCTCCGAAGAGAGCGCCGGTGACCCCGGCGCTGGTGTCGTCGAGTCGGGCATCTCTGATGGCGATGGACGCCGCCTGCGCGACGAGGAGCAGAGCCGTGGCGACCATGGCGAGAGCGAGCCCGGCCCGTGCCCCTCGGGAGCGGCCGGCGACGCCGCTGCGCCAGAGGCCCCACAGCCCGATCCCGACAAGCCCGTGCCCCAGCGCGAACAGCAGCGACGCGACGACGTAGGCGTCGCTGGAAAATGGGTAGCTCCACAGCTCGTCGGAGACCGATGACGAGGGCTGCACGATCGCCTGGACGACGACGCCTCCGATGAGGGCGATCGCGGCCCCGACGATGCCCGCCATGGCCGCCTCGCGAACGTGTGCGGTGGTCGAATCGGTCACGGTGTCCTCCTGTGCTCTTGGTTGTCATGGACGTGGCCCGTCGATGCCGTCATGCGGACCGGACTCTCGGGAGCGTTCCTGGCACCGGACCGGCCACCACGAGCGTCCGGGTCGCCCCACCACGCGGACGGAACGACGACGGTTCGGGTGCCATGCCGCTCACGCCTGCTCCTGCGACCAGAGGTCCTGCGCGCCCACGGGGTGCCCGGTCGGGGTGAAGTCGACGAGCTCCGCGCCGTGGAGAACAGCCCCGAGGTGGCCCGGTGCCACGTAGTAGGCGTCTCCAGCGCGCACGACCTCCTCGTGGTCCGGGTACACGACCCGCAGTACGCCGGTGATGACGTAGCCCCAGTGGGGTCGATCGCACCTGCCGTCGCAGTGGGCAGGGAGCGACCGGGCGCTCGCCACGCCGAGTCCACCCCATCGCCTCGCCGAGACGAGGTCCTGCTGGTTAGCACGCACGATCGCTCTCCGACGGCTCACTCAACGACGAGTTCGCCGAACATCCCGGCCGTGAAGTGCGGCGGCCCGCCGGCGACGTCGGGCGGGCCGCCCTTGGATTCCCGCGCCTGGCGGAGGTACTCCTGGGGATCCGCCCCGGTCGGGATGGCGCAGAAGATGACGTAGCGTCCCGGGCGGGTGAGGGTGCCGTCGCCGACCGCAGGGAACGACCGCTCGTCCGGCGGCGCGAGGAGGACCGTCGCCGGCTCGCCGCGGAACAGTTCGAAGAGCTTGTCACTTGGCAGCGCGAACAGCTCCTTCGCTGTGCGCTTCTCGTCGGGCGGGAGCTGGAAGGCGACGAGCTCGTGCACCTCGGCCTTCGAGTCGTTGTGCAGGGTCAGCTTGGTTCCTGCCCGGATCCGACGAGGCAGCTGGCGGAACTCGTAGTCGACCGCCACGACCTCGGTCGCCCGCTCGTTCTCCGGCCCTGCGGCGGTCGGCGGGGCCTTGGTGGCGGGGGCCTTGGTCGCCGAGGTCTCGTCGGCGTCTTCGCCGCACCCGGCCGTGACGGTGAGGAGGATGGCGAGGGGGACGAGCAGGAGGTTCTTTCGTCGCATGCTTGGTAGGCGTGAGAACCGGTCCTCACGCCGTGAGACCCTCGGCTAGTCGTCGGTGAGCCAGGTGGTCGTCACTTCCGGTTGGTAGGAGCAGAACGTGCCGGTCACCACGGCCCTGTGGAGGTGCCGGCTGAGCTCCGGATGAACACGCTCGAGACGGTCGAGCGTGTACCGGATGCGAGCCCGGACCGCCTGCCGGGCTCGCTCGGCCTCGTCGGACATGCTGCGACCACGCCCGCCGAGCCCGAGGGCGGCGGACAGCTCGGAGACGAGGTAGTCGTGCTCGAGCTCGGCCCGCTCCGTGCGGCCGAGATCCGCGCACGCTCGGGCGTCGTCGATCTCGGCCTCGAGGGCGAGCAGCCGGCGTCGGTACTCCTTCTTGGCCCGTTCGTCCAGGACCGGCTGGCGGCTTGACGCCCCGGTCGGTGCGCCTTTGGCCTCGCTGGCCAGCTCGAGGACATGGAGCTCGACGCCCGGGCTCGAGAGGAGTCGGTGGAGGTCGACGAGCCCTTTGGTGGGCCGGAGGCTCACAGTGCGGTCGGCGTAGGTGATGGACCAGCTCTCGCCCTGGCGACGGAAGACGTTCCGCAGCGACGGCGCGGGCTGCGGCCCCACCCGAGAGAGATGGATCGGCATCCCGAGCTGAGCGAGCTCGGCGGCCGCCGCGGCGCGAAGTTCGACGACCCGCCGATGGTCGCGGCCACGCCGGTCCAGGGCGTTGGCCAGCTCCGTCTGCGCCCACGCGGCGACGGGGCGGGCGCCGACGGCGGTCGCCTGACGGAGAGCCCGCTCCAGCTGCTCGCAGGCCTCGCCGACGGCTCCCATCGCCGACGCGCAGAGGCCGAGGTACAGCGAAGCAGGACCGAAGTAGCAGTCGGCGAAGGGACCGACGATGTGCCGGTCCCCGAGGGGTACCAGCAGCTCCTGCACCCGGCGCGCCAGCTCGCCCTCGCCAGTGAGAGCCGTCGCTCGGGCCAGCATCGCCAGGGCGACCGTCCACGAGTGAGAGCCGGGGAGGTCCTCGAGCTGGCGGTCGCTCAGCACGCGTCGCAACTCCTCCGCTGCTTCGGCGTGATCACCCAACTCGGCGCGGGCGAACGGCACACAGGCCCACACGGCTGGGAGCTCCGGATACCGACCGGCGGCACTCATGATCATCGGGAGGAGCTCGTCGAGGCGTCCCTGCCAGGTTCGGAGGGCGACGAGGTGGGCCCCGAACGTGGCCGCGGCGACCTCGTGCTGCGACCGGGCGCCGAGCTCGAACGCCTCGTTGCCGACGGTCTCGGCGTCGTCGAAGCGGCCCTGCATGGCCGCTCTCATCGCTTGGTGGACGAGCACCGTCCACTGCCAGGTGGCGTCCTGCGTCCGCCGGGCCATCACCTCGCAGGCCGCGACGTCGGCGTCGAACGCGGCGAAGTTGCCGGCCTCGGCCATGTGATGGGCGTGGAAGTGCAACGCCCACGCCTCGGTCTCCTCCTTCCCTGACGCTCGACCGAGGGCGAGCAGCTCATCGGCGCGCTCCAGACGCTGCTCGAAGTTGGTCGACGTGACGTGGACGATGTTCCACACGTACAGCGAGCTCGACAGCGCCTGGTCGTCGGTGAGCTCGCGGGCGAGCGCCAGGGCGTCGTCCGCGAGCTCCAGGCGCCGGGACCGCTGATCGGAGAACAGCAAGGCATGGGCGAGGCGGGCCGTCACCCTCGCCGTGAGCACATCGCGTCGGCCGCTCAGTCCCGCCAACGCCTCCTCGAGGAGCTCGACCTGTGGCGGATCGGTTCGGGGCGTGCCCATGACGCCGGCGAACCCCAGGGCGCTGACCGCGAGCGCCTCCCGGTCGTCGGACGCGCGGGCGATCTCGGCGGCGCCCAGGTAGGCCGCTCGAGCGCCGGGCCGATCCCCGGCAGTGGATCTGGCCTCGCCGAGCGCGAGGAGGAGGGGGGATCTGACGGCCGGCTCGTCGCCCCCGAGCACGGCCAACCCCCGTTCGAGGTGCCGGACAGCGTCGATCGGGGCGTGGTGGGCGAGCGACTCACGGCCGGCGAGCAGCGCAGCCTCGGCCGCCTCGACGGGGTCACCGGCCGGCAGTGCTTCCATCAGGTGCCCGGCGACCTCACCCGCTGACGCACCAGGACCGACGGTGTGGCGCAGCGCGCGAGCGAGCGCGAGGTGGAGCCGGCGCGAGTCGGCGGCATCCAAGTCGTCGACGATCGCCTCCCGGACCAGATCGTGGCCGAACCGCAGCCGACCGTCGACCGGGTGCACCAGGCGGGCAGCTTCGGCTTCGTCCACCGCTCGCGCGAGCGCCTCAGGCGCGATCTCGGCGACGTGGCCGACGACGGTGAGCCGTGCCTCGCGCCCGGCGACGGCCGCGGCTTCCAGTACCGAACGGGTTTCCTGCGACAACTGAGCGACCCGCCGGAGCAGCACGTCACGCACCAGGGGTGGCACGCCGACGGCGCCACCCGAGAGCGCCGCATCAAGGTTGCCCTCGGTGACGAGCAACCGCATCACCTCGCGGATGAAGAACGGGTTGCCACCCGTCCTGTCCCGGATCACTGATGCCAGCTCGGTGGTCCCCCGGCGGCCGGTCAACTCCCCCACCAGGTGGTCGACGGCCTCGACGCCCAGGCCATCGAGCTGGACGACCTCTGTGGACGAAGCGAGATCCGTGAGCGTGCGCCGCACGGGGGACCCGGCGGGCACCTCGTCGGCACGAAGCGTTGCCACGAGCAGCAGTGGCAGGCGTCGCACCTCGCCGGCGGCCATGCGAAGCAGGCGGACCGAGTCGGTGTCGGCCCAGTGGAGGTCGTCGAGAACTACGACGAGCGGCCCCGCGGACGCGGCATCTCGCAGTTCGTCGACGAGCTTGGCGCTCTGCCGGGCCTGGCCGCTGGCGGGGTCCACGAGATCGACCGGGCCGGAGGCTGCTGGACTGGACAGAGCCGACCCACCGCCGCCCGCCAAGTCGCGCAACACGGCCCGCCACGGCCACAGCGGCGGAGCGTCCGAGCCGGCGCACGCCCCCCACGCCACGCGACCCGCGGTGTCGATCTCGGTGACGAGGCGCTCGACGAGCCGCGTCTTGCCCATGCCCGCGTCGCCGCTCACTACCACGAACCGTCCACGGCCTGCCCTCGCGGCGTTCCAGTGGTCGACGAGCGCCTCGAGCTGCTGATCTCGACCGACGAAGACCTCGTTGTGCGCCATGGTGAGGAGCCGACAGCGCGCGACGGCCGCCGAGCGGCAGCCCATGATGCATCAGCGGTTCCGGTGCGTCGACCTCTCCCTCCCCAGCCGCTGACTCCAGCGCTCCGCGAGGGACGCCCGTGGCCGGACTTTCAATCCGTTGGTTCTGGGTTCGAGTCCCAGGCGGCCCACCGCTCAGAAGAGTCGCTAGTCTCGATTTCGGGCGCTGGCGGCCGATTGAACACCAGGCTCGACCTTTCGGGGGAAGGGGGAACATATGAACGGCAGCGACGAGCGCTTCCTCCTGCCCGCCGAGCTGTGTCGCCGGCTCGTGGCCGACGACCCCTACGGGCGGGTGGCCCTCGACGCGGCCGGTCAGATCCGCTGGGCCAACGAGGCCGCCGCCGCCCTCGTCGGCCTCACCGTGGAGGAGCTCATCGGTGCCGACGTGGTCAGCCTGGTCGCTCCCGAGGACCTGGCCCTGGTGCTCGAGGGCCTGGAGGAGCTGGGTCGGATCGACCCGATCGAGACCGAGGGCATCCCCATCGTGTTCGGCTTGCGACACACCGCCGGCCACACGGTCCACGTCGAGGCCGGATCCTCCAACTACCTCGATCAGCCCGAGCTCGGCGTGATCGCTTTCCGGCTGCGCCCCTACACCGGCTGGCGTGCGCTGGAGCAGTTCCTCACCCGGCTCGTGTCGGCGGCACCGATGCACGACAACCTCTGCCTTCTGGTGGAGGCGGTCGATCACACCATCCAGCACGCCGCCTCAGCCATCGGCTACGGCTGGGACGGCGCCGGGTTCGAGGGCACGGTGACCGCCGCTCTCCCGTCGCTCCTCACCGGAGCGGACCCGATCGACGCCGACGGGCCCGAACCGCCCTGGTCGACCTGCACACGCACCGGGGCACCCGAGACCGCCGAGCTCACCGACCTGGCCGGGCCGGTCAGGGCGGCCGCCGCCGAGCTCGGCTTCTCGACCTGCTGGGCGCTGCCGGTGGCCACGCCCAGCGAGGGCGTGGTCGCCGTCCTGGTCGTGTGGCGGAAGGTGTCGGGCCCTCCGAAGGTGGGCCATCGGGCGGGCCTCTGGCGGATCTGCGACACGGCCGCGCTGGCGTTCGAGCGCCACCGCACCGAACAGCTCCTGGTGCAGGCGGCCACCATGGACCCCCTCACTGGCATCCCCAACCGGGTCCAGTTCCTCGCCACGCTGGAGACCCACCTTGCCGAGCGCTCGGCCCCCCACGTCGGCGATGGCCCCGGCCGGATGGCGGTGCTCTACCTGGACCTCGACGGCTTCAAGCCGGTCAACGACATCCACGGCCACCGATTCGGCGACCGCGTGCTGGCCACGGTGGCCTCGGTGATCGAACGCCACGTGCGCCCCGGTGACATGGTGGCCCGCCTCGGCGGCGACGAGTTCGCCGTGCTCTGCCCTGACGTGACCGACGAGGCCCGCGCCGCCAACATGGCCGAGAGGCTCATCGCCGCCGTCAGCCGGCCGGTGGAGGTGGAGGGAGTGCCCGTCCGGGTGGGCCTCAGCGTCGGGGTCGCCCTGCTAGACACCCACGGCCCCGGGCTCGACGAACTGCTCGATGCCGCCGACCTCGCCCTCTACACCGCCAAGCGCGAAGGCCGCGGCCGTTGGCGGCTGGCGCAACCTGTGGAGCCAGCGCAACCTCTGGAGCCGGCGCAACGTGTCGAGCCGGCGCAACGTGTCGAGCCGGCGCAACCGACCTGACCGGCGAGCCCTCCGACCGCCGCGCCCGGCCGGTCCGGCCTTAGGGTGACCGGGCTCATGAGCGTGTCGCCTCTCCCCCGCGGGCCGGTCGAGTCGCCCTCCCCGCCCCCGGCCGCGGCACCGACCGACCCGCCCAGCCTGCTCTCGGTGGCCGCCCGCGTGGAAGCACGCCTGGTCGGGCTCCTCGACCACGAGCGCACCCGCTGGGCGCAGGTGGATGCCGATCTGGTGGCGCCGGTCGACACCCTCGCCGACCTCGTGCTGGCCAGCGGCAAGCGGTTGCGGCCCGCGTTCTGCTACTGGGGGTTCGTCGGCGCCGGCGGCGATCCCGACGACGCCCGGGTGGTGGACGCCGGCGCCGCCTTCGAGCTGCTCCAGGCGTTCGCCCTCATCCATGACGACGTCATGGACGGTTCGGCCACCCGCCGCGGGGCCCGCACCGCCCACCTGCAGTACGTCGGACACCACGCCGGGGCCGGGTGGCTCGGCGAGGCCCGCCGCTTCGGCGAAGGGGTGGCCATCCTCATCGGGAACCTGGCCCACGTGCTGGCCGACCAGCTGATGCGCGAAGCCGCCGGCGGCGGGCTGGCCGTCTGGGACGAGCTGCGCCTCGAGCTGAACATGGGCCAGTACCTCGACATGGTCGGCACCGCCCGACGGGACACCGATGCCGCCCGCGCCCACCTCGTGGCGCGCTACAAGTCGGGGAAGTACACCGTGGAGCGGCCGCTCCACGTCGGTGCCGCCCTCGCCGGCCGGCTCGACGAGCTGGCCGGTCCGCTGTCGGCCTACGGCGACCCGCTCGGCGAGGCCTTCCAGCTCCGCGACGACCTCCTCGACGTGTTCGGCGACGAAGCCCTCATCGGCAAGCCCATCGGCGACGACCTACGGGAGGGAAAGCCCACCCCGCTCATGGCCGCCACCACCGCGCGCTGCGATGCCCGCCACGCGCCGCTCCTCGCCAGGGTGGGCCGCCGCGATCTCACCGCCGCCGAGGTGGGGGCGCTGCGTGACCTGATGGAGGAGAGCGGCGCCCGCGCCGAGCTCGAATCCGAGGTCGCCCACCTCACCGCCCGCGCCGTCGACGCCATCGGACGGGCTCCGGTGTCGGTCGATGCCCGCCGCGCCCTGGTGGAGCTGGCCCAGTTCGTGGCCACCCGCTCACGCTGACCTAGCAGCCCTCCACCGGTTCGAGGTCCTTCTCCTCCTGGAGGAGGTCGGCGAGAGTGGAGACCGGGACGATGAGCGACAGGTTCGTACTGCGCTCGATGGCGTAGACCACGCCCACCACCCGGTCCTGCTCGTCGAGCACCGGTCCACCGGAGTTGCCCGGCTGTATGTCCACGTCGGAGCGCATCACCTTCCCGAGGTTGCCGAGGCGGATGTCGCTCACGTAGTCGTCCACCCGGCCCCGGGTGATCTTCATGGGCCCGCCGCGGGGGTAGCCGAAGGCGCGGATGCGGGTGCCGGTAGAGGGATCCGCCGGCGCGAGGTGGGCGTTCTGACCGATGCCCTTCTCCACCTTCACCACGGCCAGGTCGGCCAGGCCGCCCTGGGAAGCCACATCCACGGTGAGCTCGTCGCCGAGGAAGGTCTCGACCGCCAACTTCTCGGCCCCTTCGACCACGTGGCGGTTGGTGACGATCGTGTGGGAGTCGAGCAGGAAGCCCGATCCCACGCCCACGCCCTCACACGACGTGGCCCGGATGCGGACGGTGTAGGCCCGGGGATCCACTGCCGGGCGGGTGTCGGTGGACGAGGTGGTGCTGGCGGCGTCCTCGGCCGGAGGCGACACGCACGCCGCCGAGGACAGGGCCGCCAAGGTGGCGAGGCACGCCGCCCACCGCGCCAGGCGCGGGACGGGGCGGGGACGGTCAAAGGCCGAGGCTGTCAATGGTGCGCTCCAGGTCGTCGGCGGCTGAGAGGGCGCCCTGGCACAGGCTGTCGGCCTGGTCGATGACGTCGTTCAGCTCGTTGAAGTCGGGGTTGGGGGAAGCGCTCAAGCTGATGGCCAGGGCGGCCACCTCGGTGGTGGCGTCGTTGCACTCGCGCATGGCCTCGGTGACGGCGGGTGCGTCCTGCACGATCTGTTGCAGGACCTCACGCTGGTCGGCCAGGTTGGCCTTCTCGGACGCCAGCCGGGCCAGGCGGTCCTGGGTGTCGGACAGCTCGTCGCGGGTGGTCTCGAGCTCGTCGACCCGCTTGGCGACCTCGACCCGGGCCGCCTGGTCCCGGTCACGCCACTTCTCCGCGCTCGACCGGTTTGCCAACCCCCAGGCGACGAGGCCACCGACCAGCCCCAGCAGCACCAGCACCGCCAGGACCACCAGCGGCGTGCGGCTTCGCCGCCTTCCCGCCGGCTGGGGGGCAGGGCCGAACGGCGCGCTCCCGGGCGGCCCGAAGCCCCCGGGCGGGCCCGGCGCGGGCTCCCGCGGAGGACCCGCGGGCGGGCCCGAGGATCCGAACCCGGGGCCGGGCCCGTGCACCGGCGTGGTGGGAGCCGGCTCCCAGCCCGGCGGTGGGCCGGGGTTCGGAGACGTGGGCGGAGGCGACCAGCCGCCACCGGGTGGTGTCCCTCCGGGGAAGCCGGGCGAGTCGCTCATGGGTGATCCTCTCTCCTTGGGCACAGGTCTGTTCGGGCACGGCCGGCAACCTCGCCGTAGCCGTCTCCGGCGGGCGCCGGGACGGTTGTTCCGACGGCTCGGCACCTCGAGCGGTTCCGAGCGGTGCCCGAACTCTGCCCGATCCCGGCTCGGGTCACACCGGGAAGGGCTCCCCGTGCGCCGGCGGGCCTCGGCGGCGCCGGGCATCCGCCAGCGCTCCGAGCGCGAAGCGCAGGGCGATCAGGCAGAGGAGGAGCCCGGTGGCCGCCACCCGCACCGGTGGATCGAAGAGGAGCTGCACTAGCGGGAACGTGAACACCGCCACCTTGATGCCGGTGGAGAAGCTGACGAGCAGCGACACCGCGCTGCACACCGCCACCCCGATGAGGGCGGGAAGGGGCGTGACCACCAGCATGCCGCCCACGAACGCGAGGAGGGACTTGCCGCCGCGAAACCGGGCGAACAGCGGCCAACCGTGCCCGACCATGGCCCCCGCCACCGCCACCCATCCCACGCCCCACGCCGCGTCGGTGAGGGCCGCCGTGGCCACGCCGGCCGCTCCCGCCAACGCCCCCTTGGCGGTGTCGCCCAGGAGCACGGGCAGCGCCCGCCGCCCACCGAGCTGCTCCTTGGCGTTCCAGTAGCCCGGGTTGCGGTCGCCCACGGCGCGCAGGTCGACGCCGGCCCGCCGGGCCACCAGGTCGGCGATGGGCACCGACCCGAGCAGGTACCCGGCCAGCGCTGCCACCACCCACGGGGTCAACACCGCCTCAGGCTAGGGATGAGCCCGGGACACGCCGCGTTCACCCGAAAAGAGACAGCGAGCGTCCGAACCCCTACGCTCTGCGAGGAGGAGGGGACGGAGCGCATGCAGGAAACGGGCCGCGGCTCCCATGTGGCGATGCTCGACCAGGGCGCGTTGCTGCGCGTCTCGGACGCCGTGGTGGTGCTCGACGGGGACGGGATGGTCACCCTCGTGAGCCCTGCCGTGGAGGAGGTCTTCGGCTGGCCGCCCGCCGACCTCCTCGGGACCGGCGCCATGCACCACGTCGCCGCCCAGGACCGTTCGGCCGTCCGCCACGCCCTCCGCCGGGTCCTGGAGGCGCCCGACTCGTGCACGCAGGTCACCTACCGGGTCCGGCGCGCCGATGATGACGAGCGGTGGGTGGAGACCACGATCGTGAACCGGCTCGACGACCCGGAGGTGCGCGGCGTGGTCGCCACCAACCGCGACGTCACCGACCGCCACCGGGCCGAGGACCAGTTGCGGGCGAGCGAACGTCGGTTCCGGAAGCTGGTGCAGCACAGCTCGGACATCACCCTCGTGATCGACCGGGAGTTCCGGATGACGTGGGTGAGCCCGGCGGTCGAGCGGGTGCTCGGCCACGACCCCGATTCCCTGGTGGGCCTCGACGCCGCCGCCCTCCTGCACCCCGAGGACCTGGAGCGGGCCAAGGAGCGGATGGTCACGGTGCTGGCGGGCGGCCGGGTCCGGGGATCGCTGAACGCCAGGGTGGCCCACGCCGACGGCACCTGGCGCCACGTCGGTGTGGTCGCCACCGACCTCACCGACGACCCCGACGTCGGCGGCCTCCTCTTGAACGTCCGGGACATCACCGGGCGGGTCGAGGCACAGCAGGAGAGCGACCGTCTCGGGCGCATCATCGAGGCGACGAGCGATCTGGCGATCATCGCCGAGGCCGGCCGGGGGCTGACCTACCTGAACGCCGCCGGCCGCCAGTTCTTCGGTCTCGCCCCCGATGCCGATCCCAGCAGCCTGCAGCTCACCGAGAGGGTCCCCGCCTGGGTGCGTCACCTCTGGGACGTCGAGGTGCTGCCCGCCCTGCGTGTGGGCGGTCGCTGGTCGGGTGAGATGGCCGCCTTCGACCAGACCGGTAGCACCGTGCCGCTGTCGGCCGTGTTCAACAGCCACCGAGGCCCGGACGGGTCCATCACCGGCGTGTCCGCCATCGCCCGGGACATGAGCGCCCAGAAGGACTTCGAGGCCCAGCTCGAGCACCAGGCCACCCACGACCCGCTCACCGGGCTGCCCAACCGCACCTTGCTGCTCGACCGGCTGACCATGGCCATCGGGCGCTCGGCCCGCAGCGGCCGATCGGTGGGCGTGCTCTTCCTCGACCTCGACCACTTCAAGGTGGTCAACGACAGCCTCGGCCACGGCTACGGCGATCAGCTCCTCGTGCGGGTGGCCGAGCGGATCTCGGCATGTCTGCGACCGGGGGACACCGTGGCCCGCTTCGGCGGCGACGAGTTCGTGGTGCTGTGCGAGGACCTAGTGGAGCCGACCGAGGCGTCCACCATCGCCGAGCGGGTGGCGGTGGCGGTGTCGACGCCCGCCGCCCTCCACGACACCGAGGTGTTCATCACCGCCAGCATCGGCATCGCCGTGGCCGACTCGGCCGGCGCCGAGCCCGAGCACCTGTTGCGCGACGCTGACGCCGCCATGTACCAGGCCAAGGACAAGGGCCGGTCGCGCACCGAGGTGTTCGACGCCCGGCTGCGGACCCGGGCGGTGGACCGCCTGGAGCTCGAGAACGCCCTCCGCCGCGCCGTCGACCGCCGGGAGATGACCGTCCACTACCAGCCCAAGGCGGACCTCGACAGCGGGGCCATCGTCGGCTTCGAGGCGCTGCTGCGGTGGGCCCACCCCGAGCGGGGCCTGCTCATGCCGGCGGACTTCCTGGGCATCGCCGAGGAGACCCGGCTCATCATCCCCATCGGCAACTGGGTGACCAGGCAGGCGTGCCAGCTGCTGGCCCGCGCCCAGGCCCTCACCGGGCAGGCCGACCTGGCGGTGTGCATCAACCTGTCGGCCCGCCAGCTCTCCCATCCGCGCCTCGCCGAGGACGTGGCCGAGATCCTCACCGACACCGGCGTGGACCGCGGCACTGTCGTCCTGGAGATCACCGAGAGCGTGCTGATGGACGACGTCGAGCTGAGCCAGGCCACGCTCGAGCGGCTGAAGGATCTCGGCCTGCTCGTGGCCGTCGACGACTTCGGCACCGGGTACTCCTCGTTGGCGTACTTGCGCCGGTTCCCGGTGGACCTGCTCAAGGTCGACCGCACCTTCGTCGACGGGCTGGGCACCGATCCGAGCGACTCAGCCATCGTGGCCGCCGTCATCACGCTGGCCCACACCCTCGGCCAGCGGGCCATCGCCGAGGGGGTCGAGACCGCCGAGCAGCTCACCGAGCTGCGCCGGCTCGGCTGCGACATGGCCCAGGGCTACCTGCTCAGCCACCCCCTACCCGAGGCCGAGCTCCTCGATCTGTTGGCCACCAGTCCGCGGTTCTGACGGGGTGCTGGCGGGCGAGCGCCTCCGGCTCGCTGCCCCGTCGCTCACACCCGCGCGTAGAGAGCCAGCGCCTCGGCCGCCTGGCGACGGGTGACGCCCGGTTCGCCCGCCACGGCCTCCAGCCATGGCGGTCGCACCACGGCGGCCACCGCCACCGGCGTGTCGAGGCCCGAGAGCTGGACCGCCTGGCGCACGTAGGTCAGGGCGTAGTCGGGCGGGCGCACGTCCCGCGAGAGCTCGAGGAGGGCGAAGGGGTCGGGGATCGTTCCGTCGGCCGCGGGCGGCGACAGCGCCGACGGCGAGCCTGGGCTGGCGCCACCACCCGCCAGCCCGGGACCGTCGGCCAGCACCGCTCCCCGCACGACGGTGGGCCGGGCGCCGGCGAGCAGCAGGGCGACGTAGGCGCCGAGGCCACGGCCGTGGACGGTCACCTCCCCCAGCTCCCACAGCGCGGCGTCGGCGTCGGCCATGAGGATCTCGGCGGTGTAGCCGCCTCCGGGAGGCACCGTCGACGCCCCGTGGCCGACGAAGTCGAGGCCCCACACCGGGCCCGGCCAGGCCACCAGCTCGGGAGGCACGGCGTCGGGGGTGCGCTCGCCGAGCCCGTGCAGCAGCAGCAGCGGCCGGCCGTCGCCCCGGTCGCGCAGGCGGTGGAGCGCCAGTCGGGCCTTGCCGTGAACCAGCACCACCTTCGCCTCGCCGGAGGCCGAGCCAACTGGGATCCTCACGACAGGAAGTCCAGCACCAGGTCGGCCACCGCCTGGGGCTTCTCGATGTGCACGAAGTGGCCGGTGCCGTCGAGGGGCACGAAGCGCCCCCCCAGCGGCAGGTACGGGTAGATGTCGGATGGCCGGGTCCCCCAGCCCATGGCCTCGACCTCGAGCCCGAGCACGCAGAGCACCGGCATGCCGAGCGAGGGCAGCCGCCACATGGACCACTCAGGCCGCCACGGTCCGAACCCACCCATGCGCATGCTCGGGTCGATCTTCCACCGCCAGCCGTCGGGATCACAGCGAGCGCCGATGGTGACGAGGTAGCGCAACCACTCGATCGACAGGCGGGGGTTCATGCGCTGGCGCCGCTCGGCCAGCTCGTCGATCGTGCCGGGGCGACGCTCGGCGGCGGCGGACCGGCGCCGGTGGTCGAGCCAACCGGTGAGCTCGGCCGCCAGGAGGCTGGTGCGGGTGTGCTCGGCCACGTCGGGCCAGCTGCGGTCCGAGGGGAGGCCGTCGAGGTTCACCAGTGCTCGCACCCGGTGGGGGCAGGCCTCGGCCAGTTGCAGGGCCAGGGCGCCGCCCTTGCTGTGGCCGAGCAGGGCCACTGGTGCGGACCCGATGGAGTCGAGCACGGCCAACGCGTCGCGAACGTCGGCTTCCCAGCTGTAGAGGACGGCGTGGTCGGAGTCGCCGTGGCCGCGCATGTCCCAGGCCACCACCCGCCACCCGGCGTCGGCCACCAGCGGCGCGAAGGCGTCGAAGGTGCCGGCGAAGTCGAAGCCGCCGTGGGCGAAGGCGATGGCGGGCGCCCCGGGGTCGCCCCACTCCACCACGGCCAGCCGCACGCCGCCGGCGTCCACCTCCCGGTGGCGGTCCGGGCGACGGGCTCCCGGGTAGGAGACCGTCTCGGCGGTGGCAAGGTCAGCCATCGACTCACCCTAGGACCGCCTTGACCCGTGGGTCAGGTTCCGGCTCCAGGCCCGGCGGTAGGCTCGGCGCTCTGTGAGCACCATCGCCGCCCGCTTCCGGCCCCGGGGGGCGAGAGGCCACCGCAACCTGCTCACCGGTTCCGCGGTGCTGGTGATGGGAGCGGCCATCCAGGCCCTGTCGGGAGCAGTGTTCTGGCTCATCGCCGCCCGCCTCGACCTGCAGGCCGACGTGGGCAGCGCCGGCAAGCTCTTCACCTCCGTGCTCTTCGTCACCTACCTGGCCGGGCTCGGTCTCCCGGTGGCGCTGGCCCGCTACGCCGCCGGGCGGAGCGCCGCATCCGACGTCACCTTCACCTGGGGCGCCCTCGCCACCACCGCCGCCGCCGTGGTGCTCGGCTCGGGCTACGTGGCCCTGTTCCACGGGTCGGCCACCGGCGTGCTGAGCGACTTCCACCCGGTGCTCGGCCCCGCCGTGTTCGCGGTGATGGTCGCGGGGGCGGCGCTGTCGATGATCGTCGACGTCCGCTGCATGACCGCCCGCCGTTGGAACCTCGTCCTCGCCCGCATCGCCATCGTCGGCCTGGTCCGGTTCCCCCTCCTGTTCCTGTTCCGCGAGCACGAGCACCGGGCGCTGTGGCTGTTCGTGAAGCGCGGCGGGCCCGTCGCCCTCTCCGGCCTGGTCGGCGCCGCCTTCGCCCCCCGCCTGGCCGGGGGCTGCACCGTCTCGGCCCCCGGCCCGGCACCGCCCCGGCCGCGCTGCGCTACGCCGGCGTCAACTACGTGTCGACGCTCGCCTACCAGGCCCCCTACTTCCTGCTCCCGGTCATCGTCCTGGCCAACGTGACCAACGACGCCTACGCCAGCTTCAACGTGGCCTGGGGCATCGTGGCGGTGGCGTTCTACGTTCCCACCGCCATCGGCCAGGCCCTCCTGGCCGAGGGCGGGCGCGACGGTGCCCACGTCCACGCCCAGGTGCGCCTGGCCATGGTCCTCGCCCTCGGGCTCATGGCCGCCGGCGCCGCCGCCGCCTTCCTGGGCAACGACGTGGTCACCTCGGTCTACGGCGGCCAGTACGCCGCCGCCGCGCGGGTGCTGCCGGCCATGGTCGCGGCCGGCGTGCCGTGGGCGGTCACCTCGCTGTACCTGTCGGAGGTGCGGATCCTGCATCGCCACCTGGCCACCGTGGCCATCACCGCCACCCTCACCGCCGCCATCGTGGTGCCGGCCCTGGTGCTCGTCCCCGATGACGGCATAGACGGTGCCAGCGCCGCCTGGTTGATCGGCAACCTGCTGGCGGGAGCGACCGCCATGGTGGCGGTCCGCCTCAGCCGCTGGCGCGGCTCGACCGACCCGTCGCTGGCCGAGCCCGACACCGCGGCCGAGGCCACCGAGGTGGGCATCACCCTGGCCGAGAGCTCGGCCTAGACGTCCACACGGGCAGGCGGGTCAGGCGGGTCAGGCGGAGGCGGCCACCGGCTGGCGATCGGCGACATCGTCGACGTCGTGGTCGCCGGCGGTCCGAGCCGCCTGTTCCGCCCAGCGCTCGACCATGCGGCGCCCGGCCCGGCCGATGCGACCAATCCGGATGACGAGGCGCTGGCGGTCGGCCTCGGCCTCGGGGGTGAGGCCCTCGACCGCCTCCACCTCCCAGTGGCGCAGTACCACCGGGACCAGGATCTGGTCGTGGTGGACGCTCAGGTCGTAGATCCCGGCCTTGGCGATGGCCAGGGCGTGATCGCCGAAGTCGACGATCCCGGTGCCGGGCATCTCGAAGCCCCGCACCTGGCGCTCGATGGCCGAGATGGTCGCCGACGGGTCCACCTCGAGGGCGGCCGTCACCAGGTCGCGGTAGAAGAGGAAGTGCAGGTTCTCGTCGGCGGCGACGCGGGCCATGACCTCGTAGCCGGCCCGATCGGTGAGCAGCTTGCCCGTGCTGCGGTGGGCTATGCGGGTGGCCAGCTCCTGGAGGGCCACGTAGACGAGGCCGTCCACCGCGTGCTCGGGGTCGGGCACCACCCCGTGGCTCACCTGGTGCATGCGGGCCCGCTCGAGGGCCACCGGGTCCACCGCTCCCGTCACCGTGAGGTAGTCCCGGATCACGATCGAGTGGCGCCCCTCCTCCGCCGTCCAGCGGCGGGCCCACTCCCCCCATGGCCCGTCGGCGCCGAACATCCGGTCGATGGTGTGGAAGTAGTAGGGCAGGTTGTCTTCGGTGAGGAGGTTGACGAACAACGCGCTGCGGACCCCGGGCGCCACCGGATAGGTGTCGGGCTCCCACTCGGAGTTGGGATCGGCCTCGACGGCGCGGGTCCACGGGACGAGCTGGTGAGGGAACCACTCCTTGGTGGTGGCCAGATGGCGCTCGAGGAGCTGGACCACCTTGGGCGTGAGGGCGTGCAGGAGGGCGGCGTCGGTCCCGGTTGGCATCCGGGCAGCCTACCGACCAGTAGGTAGGGAAGCGTGCCCCGGGGCGCCTAGCGAGGTCGGGCCGCGCCGATGCGGTCGGCCAGCCAGCGGGCGTCGGTGACGGCGTGGCCCTCGTAGTCGTTGTTGAAGTAGGCGTAGGCATCGACGCCTTGCTCCAGCCAGGCGGCGAGGCGGCGAGCGGGCCGCCACAGACGACCGCCGCCGTAGCGGCCCCAGTACTTGCGCTCCAGGGCGGCCGGGCCGTGGAAGCGCACGTAGGTCCAGTCCGTGGTCAGCTCCCAGGGGTGGTCGGCCAGCAGGTCGTGGATGCAGAGGGCGGCGCCGTGGCGGGCCAGCACCTCGAAGGTGTCGTCGTGGAGCCATGACCGCTCCCGCAGCTCCACCGCCCAGCGCATGCCGCGGGGGGCCACCGTCAGGAACTCGTCGAGCCGTTCGGTGTTGCGCCGCCACCGGGGCGGGAGCTGCACCAGGGTCGGCCCGAGGGCTGCTCCCAGCCGCTGCGCCCGGTCGAGGTGGTTCGGCAGCCAAGAGGCGGCGTCGCGCAGCTTCATGCGGTGCGATCCGAACTGACCGAGCTTCAGCGCGTAGGTGAAGCCCTCCGGTGCCTGTGCCGCCCAGCCCTCCACCGTGGTCGCCGGGGGCAGCCGGTAGAACGTGTTGTTGATCTCCACGGTGTCGAGCAACGTGGCGTAGTGCTCGAACCAGCGGCGCTGGGGCAGCTCGGCCGGGTACACGATCCCCCGCCAGTCCTTGTACATCCAGCCCGAGCAACCCACGTGGGCCCGCCCGGGGATGGGCTGATCTCCGCGGGGCACGGCCGTCTGCCTACCCGTTCCTGTGGCCGGCAGCCCGCTCGACCGGGGCTGGCCGAGGGGCTCGAGGAGCTCAGCTGACCCGCACCTCGATGCGCCGGGGACGGTCACGCTCGGGCTTGGGGGCCCGGACGGTGAGCACACCCTGCTCCATCGACGCGGTCACCCCTTCCTCGTCGGTGGCGCCGGGCAGAACCACCTCGTAGCGGAACCGCCCGACCACACGGGTGCGGCGGCGAAGGATGCCGGCTCGCTCGCGCTCCTTGCGCTCGCCGGTCACCACGAGCTGCTGGCCGGCGAGACCTCCTCAGGGTCTGGCTGTCGGGTTGTCAACCGCCGGGGCGATGAGGGCCCGACACCGCTTTTCGACAACCGGGCCCCGGCGCTCTATTCCGACCCAGGCAGAAATTTTGCGGCCCGCGGCACGGCGCGAGAGCGGCCAGCAGCACGGTGCGAGACTGGCCTCGTGCTCGTCCACGTCGTCGCCGACTACGGCTATGGCGACCTCGCGTTCGCCGAGGTCCGCCAGCGCCTGGCCACCCACCTGCCCGACAGCCACGTGGTGGTCACCCCGGTGCCCGCCTTCGACACGGTGAGCGCCGGCTTCTGCGCCGCTCAGCTCGCCCTCACCGACGGGCCGACCGAGCGCCTCGTGTACACCAACGTGGCCCCCCGCGGCGACGAGCCCGACCCGCGTCCCGGCAACCAGGGCGAGCGCCTGGTGGCGGCCCGGGTCGACGGTGGTGCGATGGTCGTCGGCGTCAACGCCGGGCACTGCTTCTCGTTCCTCCGGGAGGCCGGGGCGGTGGTAGTGGAGGTCGACGTGGGCGACGCCGGCTCCCAGTTCCGCTCCCGGGACCTCTTCCCTCCGGTGGTGGCCGAGCTGGCCCGAGGGGACGGCGGCCGGCTCGGCGAGGAGCTGGACGACGACCTCGTGCCGCCCTCGCCGGAGCGAGCGGTGGCCTACGTGGACGGCTACGGCAACCTGAAGACCACCTGGACCGAGGCGCCGGCCGAGGTGGGGGACGGCGTCGAGGTGAGCATCGGCGGGGTCAGCGCCCCCGCCCGGGTCTCCGACGGCACCTTCGCCGTCCGCGAGGGCGAGATGTCGTTCGCGCCCGGGAGCAGCGGCTGGAACGGTCCCAGGGGCGAGGTGCGCTTCTACGAGCTGCTGCTCCGGGGGGCGAACGCGGCCGACCGCCTCGGGAACCCCAGGGCGGGTGCCCCTGTGGAGGTGCGGGCCACGGGTCGCTGACCCCAGATCGGTTGACCGTCGGTTGACCCTCAGTTGACCGTGCGCTCGCGCCCCTCCCAGTACGGGGCCCGGAGGTCACGCTTCAACACCTTCATGGCACCGGACAGGGGCAGAGGTTCGGCGCGGAACTCGAAGGACTTCGGCACCTTGAAGCCGGCGATGCGCTCGCGGCACCAGGCCTTGAGCTCGTCCTCGGTGACGGTGGCGTCGCCGTCGGGTACCACGACCGCGTGCACGGCCTCGCCCCACTGCTCGCTGGGGATGCCGATGACGGCCACCTGGGCCACCCCAGGGTGCCGGGCCAGGGCGTTCTCGACCTCGGCGGAGTACACGTTCTCGCCGCCGGTGACGATCATGTCCTTCACCCGGTCGACGAGGTAGAGGTAGCCGTCGGAGTCGAGGTAGCCGGCGTCGCCGGTGTGGTACCAGCCGTCGCGGAAGGCCTCCTCGGTCTCCTTCTCACGCTTCCAGTAGCCGCGCATGAAGTTGCCCGACCGGGCGCACACCTCACCGGTCTCCCCCGTAGGCACCCACTCACCCGAAGCGTCCTGGATGCTGAGCACGGCGCCCGGCACGGGCCGGCCGGCGGAGCGCAGTAGGTCGCCGCCCCGGCGGTGGTCGTCAGGGGTGAGGGCGGTGAGGATGCCGCAGTTCTCGGTCATCCCGTAGCCCTGGTAGACGTCGAGGTCGGGCAGCAGCGACAGCAGCCGCTCGAGCAGGGCGGTGGGCATCGGCGAGGCGCCGTAGGTGAGCACGCGCAGCGACGCCAGCCGCTCGGGGCGGAAGTCGGGGTGGTCGAGCAGCATGGCCACCATGGTCGGCACCATCACCGTCATGGTCACGCCCCGTGCCTCGGTGACGTCGAGCACCGCCGCCGGGTCGAACATCGGCACGTAGGTAGTCACCCCCCCGGCCGAGGGCACGCCGAGGATGCCCCCCAGCGAGGCGGCGTGGAACATCGGCGTCTGGTGGAGGTACACGAAGGTGTCGTCGATCCCCCAGACGGCGGCGATCTTGTAGAGGTCGAGCACGAGGGCCCGGTTGTCGATGAGCACGCCCTTGGGCAGGCCGGTGGTGCCGCCGGTGTACATGAGGATGCAGAGGTCCTCCTCTTCGGGCTCGGGTGGCACCTCCGGCTCACCGGCCTCGAGCAGCTCCTCGTACGTGAGGTCGTGGGGCACGTCGGCGCCGTCCGCCCCACCCACGAGCACGACCTTCTCGATGCCCGCTTCGGCGCGCACCCCGTCGACCACGCCGGCGAAGAACCGGTCCACGAAGCAGACCTTGGTGCCGGAGTCCTGCAGGATGAACTCCAGCTCCTTGGGGGCGAGGCGCAGGTTGAGCGGGTTGATCACCCCGGCCCCGAGGAAGGCGGCGTGGTAGAGCTCGAGGAACGGCTGGCCGTTGAGGGCCATGACCGCGAAGCGGTCGTCGCCACCGACCCCGAGCTGGGAGCCGAGGGCGTCGGCCACGCGCAGCACGCGGTCGGCGTGCTGGCCGTGGGTGAGCTCGAGGCCACCGTCGAAGTAGGACGGCCTGTCGGCCCACCGCTCGGCCGTCCCCAACAGGTGGCGGTGGTAGGTCAGATCCTTCATCGCAGACTCCTCTCGCGGGCCCCCGGAGTGTGGCACTCAGCGCGTGACTAGGGTCACGGCACGGGCCACTAACCCGAGGGAGGGCCATGAAGCAGCTCAGCGGGGTGGACGCCAGCTTCCTCTACATGGAGTCGGCGTCGTCCTTCGGGCACGTCAGTGGACTCTCCATCTTCGCCAAGCCCGACCGGCCCGGGTGGTCGGCCTACGAATCGTTCCGGCGGACCCTCGAGCGGCGGCTCCCCGTCCTCGAACCGCTACGCCGCCGGGTGGTGGAGGTGCCGCTCCAGCTCGACCACCCGTACTGGATCGAGGATCCCGACTTCGACCTCGACTACCACCTCCGGGAGACGGCCGTGCCGCCGCCCGGAGACGACCGCCGACTGGCCGACGTCGTGGCCCGCATCATCGGCCGACCGCTCGACCGCGCCCACCCCCTCTGGGAGGCCTACGTCATCGAGGGCCTGTCCGACGACCGGTTCGCGGTCATGACCAAGGTGCACCACGCCACCATCGACGGGGCGTCGGGCACCGAGCTCATGGCGATCCTCTTCGACGAGGACCCCGACGCCGACGACCCGCCCGTGCCCGACGACCGGCGCCCCGAACCGGTGCCCACCCAGGCTCAGGTGCTGGCCCGGGTGGCGGCCGACGTCGCCCGCAAGCCGGGCAAGCTGGCCCGGCTCCAGGTGCGGAGCCTGCGGGCGGTGGGAGAGCTCACCCGCAACCGCGGCCTGGTGGGCCTGGCCGAGGTGGCCCGCGGCCTGCCGAACCCCCTGGTCCGGCGACGACCCTCACGCCGCGAGCCGGACCAGGCGCCGCCCCCACCACGGGCGTCGGCCCCGCCCACGCCCCTGAACCACTCGATCAGCCCGCACCGACGGCTCAGCCTGCGCACCGCGTCCCTCACCGACGTCAAGGCCATCAAGAACGCCACCGGCGCCACCCTCAACGACGTGGTGATGGCGGTCTGTGCCGGCGCCCTGCGCCGCTACCTGGAAGGCCACGGCGCCCTGCCCGACCGCCCTCTCGTCGCCATGATCCCGGTGTCGATCCGCACCGGTGAGGAGGAGGAGCGGTGGACGAACCGGGTGTCGGCCATCTTCGCCCCCATCCCCACCGACGAGCCCGAGCCGCTGCGGCGGATCGAGGGTGTCCACACCGCCATGGACACGGCCAAGGACCGCTTCAGCCTCCTGCCGGCCGACATGCTCACCGACTACGCCCAGTTCTCGCCCCCCGCGCTGGCCACCCGGGCGATGCGCCTGGCCACCCGCCTGCGGGTGGCCGACCGTCTCAACCCGCCGTTCAACCTGGTGATCTCCAACGTGCCCGGGCCCCGCCAGCCGCTCTACCTGGCCGGGGCGAGGCTCCTGCACTACTACCCCGTGTCCACCATCAGCGAGGGCCAGGGGCTCAACATCACGGTGCAGAGCTACCTCGACAGCCTCGACTTCGGCCTGGTCGCCTGCCGGGAACTGGTGCCCGACGTGGAGGACCTCGCCGACCTGCTGCTGGCCGAGATCGAGGTGTTGGCCCGCGCCGCCGGCCTCGGCTCGCCGGGGCCTTCGGGCAACGGCGCCGCCGCCTCACCGGTGGCCGACGCCGGGGCCAGGCGCCAGGCCACCAAGCGGGCAGCGCCCGCCGCCAAGGCGACCGGGCGGGCTGGGCCCGCCAAGGCGACGACGACGACGAAGGCGACGAAGGCGACCAGGTCGGGCGACGCGACCAAGCGCGCCAAGGCAACGACGACCAAGGCGACCAAGTCCACCAAGAGGGCGACGGCCACCAAGGCGGCCCGGTCGTCCAAGGCGACGAAGGGCTCGACGCCGGCGCGCCCGTCCCGTCGCGCCTGACGCCGGCGGTCGACGAGGCGCCCTAGGGCGGTGGCGACGTGGTGCCGGGGGCGACCGAGACCGGCTGCGCCGACCCAGGGCTGGTGGTGGTGGTGCTCGACCCGTCGGCGGGCACGTATCGGTAGGTGGCCAAGTTGGTGAAGAGCGCGCTGGCGGCGGGCTGGATGTGGCCGATGTACCAACCGGGCTTGCCCTGGAAGGCCCAGCCCGAGGGGAGGGCGACGCCACCGCCGTGGCTCGCGTTCGAGTACTCGGGCTCCGGTCGGCCGTCGAGCCACACCTTGAACTCGAGCCGGTTACCGATGGCCCGGCCGCACACGTGCCACGGCAGAGGGGCCAGACGACCGTTGGGGCGCAGGAGCCGGTCGAGCGACTTGCTGCCGAGCAGGGTGTAGGGCGGCCACTGGGCGGAGTCCCACGTGTGGAAGTTGAAGATCCAGTAGCCGCCCATCCACACGTTGCGGGTGACGGTGAGCAGACGAGTGCGGCCCGACGCTTCGATGCGGATGCGCAGCGCCACCCCCTGCTGGGCCACGCCACCGCCCTCGCTGGCCCACGTGGCGCAGGACTCCTCGTCGACTGCGCTGCGGGCGCTGGCCGGCCAGAAGGCCATGCGCAGGTTGCCCGAGGTGTTGGTGCTGGGCGCCTTCACCCACATGGTGCCGGGCTTGGTGGCGAACTCGTACCGGTCGTAGGCGTCGGGCGTGAGCACCCCGGTGTAGATGGTGCTGTTGCTCGTGTCGTCGTAGGTGAGCTCGCGCTCTTGGCACGCGGTGAGGACGAGGCTCAGCACCAACCCCACGAGAAGGCGTCGTCGCCAACCTCGCCTCGTCGCGCGCATCACTGCCCTCCATCCCGCTCCGGAGGAACGATCCTACCCAAGAAGCTCCCGGATCAGGCTGGGGGCGCGACGATGAGGGGGAGGGCGACCAGCGGCTCAGTCGAGCGACGCCCAGAACGACTCGAGCACGGCCGCCGCCCGGTCGGGGACCTGGTACGGCCCTGCGTGAGGACGTGACCCCGGCCAACGGCCGGCGTGGGGTGCCGAGGAGGGTTGACCACGCTCGACCGGACGGCGCGCCTGACCTCACTTCGAGGTCGAACCTGCCGACCAGGGGACGGATGTCGATCGCAGGCGCCCAACTGGAGTCCCGTTTCGCCTGGCGCATGTTCCTGGCCGGAGGCCTGGCCGCGACCGTCCTGTACTTCCTGCTGCCCAGCGGCGGCCTGGCCCAGGCCTATCTGTTCGTGGCGGTGCAGGGCCTCGTCGTGGTGGCGTTGGCCGTAGGCATCAGGGTCAACCGCGCTGCTCGAGTGGGCATCTGGAAGGTGCTCCTCGCGGGACAGGCGGTGTACCTGTGCGCCAACCTGTTCTGGTACGTCGAACCGCTCGAGCGCGGCGGCGAGCTTTCCTTCCCGTCGTGGGCCGACCCGTTGTTCGTCCTGGCCTACCTGACCATGGCGGCGGGACTGGTGGCGCTCGTCCGTGCCCGCTCGCGGGGCCTCAACCGCACCGACTTCGTCGACGCGTCGATCATCACGCTGGGCCTGGCCATCGTGCTCTGGGTGTTCCAGATCCAGCGCACGTACGACGTGTCCGGGATCTCCGCCCTGGGCGAGGTGTTCACCCTCGCGTACCCCCTGCTCGACCTCATCCTGCTCGCGTTGGCGGTCCGTCTGGTCGTCGGCGGGGGCACGAAGGGACCAGCCTTCTGGCTCCTCCTCGCCTCGGTGATCGCGCAGCTCATCGCCGACATCGGTTACGCCGAGGCGGTGTTGGGCGGCACCTTCTCCTACGGAACACCGCAGTTCGCCGGTTGGCTCATCGCCTACATCCTCCTCGGGACCGCGGCCCTTCATCCCTCGATGCGTGAGATCGCCAGACCGGATGGGCGGCGCGTGCTGGTCGTGGACGACAACGCCACCAACCGCGTGGTCCTCCACGACCAGCTCACGGCATGGGAGATGTGCCCCGAGGTGAGCGACGACGCCCAAGCCGCCCTGGCCGCGCTGCGCCAGGCCGCCGCCGGTGGGGCTCCCTTCGAGCTGGCGTTGCTCGACATGTGCATGCCCCAAACGAACGGCATGGAGCTGGCCCGCCTCATCGCCGCCGACCCCGAGTTGGCGGCGACGCGACTGGTCATGCTGACGTCGGCCGCCGAGATCGACTGGGCCGCCGCCCACGAGGTCGGCATCGCCGCCAGCCTCACCAAGCCGGTCCGCCAGTCCCAGCTCTACGACTGCCTCATGCGGGTGACCGACCCGGGTCCCGAGCGCAGCCGGCCCCTACGCCGGGTGGCGGCGGGGCGTGGTTTCCGCGGTCGGGTGCTGGTCGTGGAAGACAACCCGACCAACCAGATGGTGGCGCTCGGGATCCTGGACGAGCTCCGCTTCCAGGCCGACGTGGCCGGCAACGGGCTCGAGGCGCTCGAAGCGCTGGACCGTCGGGAGTACGCCGCTGTGCTCATGGACTGCCAGATGCCCGAGATGGACGGCTTCGAGGCCACCACTGAGATCCGCCGTCGGGAGGGCCCCGGCCACCGGGTGCCCATCATCGCCATGACCGCGGGAGCCCTCGAGGGGGCACGCGAGGAGTGCCTCACCGCCGGCATGGACGACTACATCTCCAAGCCGGTCACCCCCGGGGACGTGGACGCCGCCCTGGAGCGATGGTTGGGCGGCGATCCCGGTGAGCGCGTGGTGAAGGAGCCTGTCGTCGAGTCGACCACATCGGAGAAGGCGGTCGACGTCGCACGCCTCGATGTCCTGCGAGGGATGGGACCGCGGGACGGGTCCCTGCTGGTCACGCTGGTCGATGCCTTCCTGTCCGAGGCACCCGCCTCCCTGGCCCAGCTCCACGAAGCCACCGCGCGGGGCGACGGGAAAGCGCTGCAGCAGGGCGCCCACCGTCTCCGGGGCTCCTCTGCCAACGTCGGGGCCAGCGGCGCAGCGGCGCGGTGCGGTGAGCTCGAGGCCCTCGGCGCGGCCGGCGACCTCTCCACCGCGCCCGATCTCCTCCGGGGCCTGGAGGCCGAGCTCGACCAGGTCGGCGTCGAGCTACGGGCGGTGGCATCAGGGGCGTTGACGTGAAGGTGCTCGTCGCCGACGACGACCTCGTCTCGCGGATCATGCTGCACAGCTCGGTCGAGGCCCTTGGCCACGAGTGCCTGGTGGCCGAGGACGGTGACGAGGCGTGGCGTCTTCACCAGGACACCGGTCCCGACGTGGTCATCACCGATCGGATGATGCCGGGCGTCGACGGCCTGGAGCTGTGCCGTCGCATCCGGGCCCGTCCCGCCGAGCGCTACACCTACATCATCCTCGCCACCTCCCTCACCGAGCGCTACGACGTCCTGATGGGCATGGAGGCCGGCGCCGACGACTACCTGGCCAAGCCGCTCGACCCGTTCGACCTCGAGACCAGGCTGATCGCCGCCCTGCGGGTGACCTCGCTGCACGCCGAGCTGGCCCGGTTCCGGTGCGAGCTCGGGCGCCTGGCCCGCACGGACGCGTTGACGCAGCTCCGGAACCGGCTGAACCTGGGTGACGACCTGGCCAGCGCCCACGCCCGGAGCCAACGATCGGGCCGCGGTTACTGCCTGGTGATGTGCGACGTCGACTCCTTCAAGCGCTACAACGACACCTACGGCCACCAGGCCGGTGACGAGGTGCTCAGGGCGCTCGGCGCCACCCTGTCGGCCCAGGCTCGCCAAGGGGACTCGGTGTACCGCTACGGGGGTGAGGAGTTCCTCCTGCTCCTGCCGGACGAGGCGCTCAGCTCGGCCGCCGCCGCCGGCGAGCGGATCCGCAGTGCGATAGAGGACCTGGCCATCGTGCACTCGGGCAGCCGCGTCGCCGGGGTGGTCACCATCAGTGTCGGCGTCGCCGCCTTCGATCCCGGCGAGGACACCACCAGCCAGGCAATGCTGGCGAGGGCGGACGCCGCCCTCTACGAGGCGAAGACGGCGGGCCGCAATCGGGTCCAACTGGCCACCCCGGTCCGGGAGCCGGCCATCTGAACGCGGCTGCGCGCCTCAGTACACCTCGGGGACGAAGGTCTGCTCCTCCACCGGCGGGCGCACGTACCCGGTGTCGTCCTGCCTCGGCGGCAGCCGGATCTCGGGGGACTCGGGCTCCCCGTAGGGGACCATGCTGAGCAGGTGGTGGATGCAGTTGAGCCGGGCCCGGCGCTTGTCGTCGGCCTCGACCACCCACCACGGCGCCTGCTCGATGTCGGTGTGACGGAACATCTCGTCCTTGGCCCGCGAGTAGTCCACCCACTTCGACCGGGACTCGAGGTCCATCGGGCTGAGCTTCCAGCGCTTGGTGGGATTGGTGAGGCGGGCCTGGAAGCGCCGCTCCTGCTCCTCGTCGCTCACCGAGAACCAGTACTTGATGAGCAGGATCCCCGAGCGGACGAGCATGCGCTCGAACTCGGGGCAGGAGCGCATGAACTCCTGCAGCTCGTCGGGGGTGCAGAAGCCCATGACCCGCTCGACGCCGGCCCGGTTGTACCAGCTCCGGTCGAACAGGACGATCTCCCCGGCGGCCGGCAGGTGGGCGACGTAGCGCTGGAAGTACCACTGGGACTTCTCGCGCTCGTTGGGCGTGCCCAGGGCCACCACCCGGCAGTACCGGGGGTTCACCGTCTCGGTGATGCGCTTGATGACCCCACCCTTGCCGGCGGCGTCCCGGCCCTCGAAGATCACCACGACCTTCTGGCCCGAGACCCGCACCGCCTCCTGCAGCTTCACCATCTCGGACTGGAGCCGGGCCAGCTCCTTCTCCATGCGCTTCTTGTCGGCCTTCTTGTCGGCCTTCTTCGCCTTCCGGTCCGCTTTGTCGGCCTTGCCTTCGTGCTCGTCGGCCTTCGCCTCCTTGGCCGTGGGACGGTCGGGAACGGCGGTATCGCTCATGGGGACCTCGTGTCGAGTGGGGATCACACCGGCAGTCACGCTGCTCCTACCTTCTACCCCGAGCGTCCGCCGCCGTGTCCCGACGGCCACCCGGATCGGGTCCGGCGACTCGGCGGCCACCCACGAACGTGGCCCACACCCGGGGCGAGGAACCCAGCGCGTCCCAGTCGTCGTCGAGCACGACGACGTCGGCGGCGGCGCCCGGCCGCAGGGCGCGGCGGCGACCAGGATCGGACGCCGCGCCGAGGAAGAGCCCGAGGGCCTCCGCCGGTGTGAGGGCCTCGTCGGCGCCCAGGACCGAGCCCGACGAGGTGCGTCGCTCGACGGCGGCGGCGATGCCCACCCACGGGTCGGCCGGACCGTACGGCGCGTCGCTGCTGGCCGCCACCCGGAGCCCGGCGCCGAGCAGGGACCGCAACCGGTGCAGACTCGGGTGGTCGCGGGGATCGGTCTCGGCGAGGTAGCGGTCACCGCGGGGCGGTACGAGCCCAGGCTGCACGACGACGGTCGGGTCCGAGGCGACCAGGAGGGGCAGGACGTCGGCCGGGACCAGCGACGCGTGCTCGATGCGGTCCCGGCGGTCGACGCCGGCGGCGAGGGCGAGGACGAGCTGGGTCTCGGTGACGCAGTGGACGGCGACCGCCCGCCCGCTCCGATGGGCCTCCTCGATGCGGGCGCGCAGGGCGCCGAGACCGGGGAGGTCGTCGTCGTCCAGCAGGACCTTCACCGGCCCCAGCTCGACGCCGCGAGGCGCGGTCACGCCGGCCGCCGCGGTCATCACCGTCAGGCGTTGGCAGAGGCCGGCGGCGGCCAAAGTGGTCAGCTCGTCCGGGCCGTTGCGGGCGCCGGCATCGGTGACCGACGTGACGCCGCGATCGGCCAGCCACCGGCTCACCGCATCGAGGTCGGGCGCCGACCGTGGCACCCGCCCGCCGAGCCACGCGTCGAGCCGCACCAGCACACCGGTGGCCTGCCCGGCGGCGTCACGCTCGACCCCGTCGGGCCAGGTTCGACCGTCGGGGGGCAGGACCGCCCGCAGGCCGAAGCTGTCGAGCATCCAGCGGATACCGGTCCGATCCTGCACCCGCACCGGCCCCACGCCGATGTCGTCGAGGCCACGTCGGTCGAGCTCGCCCGAGGCGGCGACGTCGTAGCCGACGGCCCGGAGCCAACCATGGGGGCGACGTCGGCGCGCCGCCCGCAGGGTCGGGGCCAGGCCGCCGTTCGACGCCAGCGCGGCGGGCGAGCAGTCCACCGAGTCCCATGAGGCGGCCAGCGCCATCAGGTGGAGGTGGTGGTCGGCCAGGCCGGGCAGCGTGGGCCGCCCGCCCAGGTGCACCTCCTCGACGTCCCGGGGCGGCGCGGCGACCGAGACCTGACCGCCGTCGAGGAGCAGGTCGACCGACCGGCCGGGCGCCGGCGCCGCCCCCCGGAGCAGGACCGCGGTCACCCGCCCAGCTCGGCCAGCACCGCGGTCGTGTCGGCACCGAGGGGCCGGGCGCGGCCTCCTGCGGTTCGACTGGACGGCGGCATCACGGGTGTTCCGTCGGGCAGGGCCCAGCCGTCCTCGGTGCCCTCGGCGGCGATGGCCGGCCCTCCCTCCTCTCCCCGCACGGAGGCAGCGGCACCGGCCAGGGAGGCGTCGACGAACCAGCGACCGCCCCGCTCCCACGCCTCGGCGGCGGCGTGGGCGGCGAGCGCCCCCGCGATCGGATCGGCCACCGCGTCGGCCGCGAAGCGGGGGCGGCCGTCGTCGGGGTGCCACCCCACCAACCCGGCGCTGGCGGCGGCGTCGTCACCGAACCCGACGCGGTCGTCGTCCCATCCGTGCCCGGTGATGGCCACCCAGACCTTGTCGCTGCCCGACGCCAGGAACCGCTCGGGGTCGAGGCCCAGTTGCGTGAGGGCTCGGTGCCGCGAGGAGGTCACCACCACGTCGGCCCGGGCCACCAGGCGGTCGAGCGCCGACCGACCATCGGCCGTACCCAGGTCGAGGGCGACCGAGCGCTTGGCCTGGTTGAGCAGGTCGAAGAACCCGGCGTGCCCGAGCCGGGCACCGTCGGGCCGGCGGAGGTCCTCCACCTTGACCACCTCGCCCCACAGCCGGCCGAGGCAGCCGGCGGCCAACGGCCCCGCCCACAGCGCCGAGAGATCCACCACGAACGGCGCAGGGATCGGCCGTGGGCGCCCCCCGCTCGGACGGGCGGCGCCGCGCACGGCGAAGGGGGCGCAGGGCTCGCCGACCCGCCCGCCGGGGACCCCGAGGGCTCGCAACCGCTCGGCCACCTCGGTGGCGGGCCGGACGACGACCTCCCGGGCCACCACCTCCCAGGTGGCGGCGCACCCCGGCCCGTCGTCGAGCTCGAACACCGCCGGCACCGACGCGACGTCGTCGTCCCGGGCCAGGCTGACCACGACCCAGCCGTCGGCCGCGGGCAGGAGCATCGACGACCCGCCGCACGACCGAACGCCGGCGCGCCGGAGGTCGAGCAGCGCCGCCCGCTCACCGAGCACGCACGCGTCGAGCCCGAACCGGGCCAGCGCGCCGTCCACGGCCGGACCGGCGCAGTTCGGCGGCAGGAGGGGCGGGCCGCCCGGATCGCCGGTGAGGTGCATGGCCCCGCAGCCGGCCCAGCGCCCCCGGTCGCTCACCGGCGCGAGCCTAGGGTTGGCCCGGTGGAGCTCGACCACCTCGACGCGCTGGTCGGCGCGGCCGGGGACGACACGAGGCTCCGGAGCTCGATCCTCGGGCGCGGCGAGCCCCTCGTGCTCCGCCTGTCCGGCCCCCATGACCCGGAGCTGGTGGGCCCAGCCGCGGCGGCCATGCGGCGCATGGCCACCGTGGTGGCGGTGGTCGGCGACCCTGCGGAGGTGCCCGGCGAGGTGGCCGACGCCGCCGACGTCTGCCTGTGCACCCGGCCCGACCCGCCTCGCCCCTGGGTGGACGACACCCTGGAGCCCATCGCCGCCGCCGTCGCCGAACAGCCCGGCGCCGCCCTCGCGCTGGCTGCGCTGCTCCGGACGACGGGGCGCCAACCGGTCTGGGAGGCGGTCGTCGCCGAGGCCGCCACCTACGGGATGCTCCTCGGCAGCGATGCCCACCAGCGCTGGCTGACCGAGCGAGGACCGGCCCGCCGGCAGGGCCCGGATGGCCCCGCGGTGGCCGTCGATCGCGTCGGTGACGTCCTGCGCATAGAACTGGCCCGCCCCGGCGTCCACAACGCCGTCAACGCCGAGCTGCGTGATCAGCTGGTCGGGGCGCTGGAGCTGGCCGGCGCCGACCCGTCGATCACGGCGGTGGAGCTCCGCGGGCAGGGGGCCTCGTTCTCGGCCGGCGGCGACCTCACCGAGTTCGGCTGCGTGCCCGACGGCGCCACCTCCTTCGCCGTGCGCCTCACCCGCCACCCCGGCCTCGCCCTCGCCGCCGTCGCGGCGCGGGCCACGGTGTTCCTCCACGGCGCCTGCATCGGCGCCGGGATCGAGGTCCCGGCCTTCTGCCGCACGGTCGTGGCCGACCCGGGCGCCCAGCTCCGCCTGCCCGAGCTGGGCATGGGGCTGGTCCCCGGGGCCGGGGGCACGGTGTCGATCCCCCGGCGCATCGGCCGCCATCGCACCGCCTGGCTGGCCCTCACCGGCGCCGAGCTCGACGCCACCACCGCCCACGGGTGGGGCCTGGTCGACGACGTCGTCCCGCGGCACGACTGGCCCAGCCGCTAGGCAGCCTTCTCGAGGATGTGGACGCCGCAGGCGGAGCCCAGGCCGATCACGTGGGCCAGGCCGACCTTGGCCCCTTCGATCTGACGGTCGCCCGCTTCGCCCCGCAGGTGGTGACAGATCTCCCAGATGTTGGCGATGCCGGTGGCGGCGATGGGATGGCCCTTCGACTCGAGGCCGCCCGACACGTTCACCGGGGTGGAGCCGTCGCGCCACGTCGCGCCCGATTCGAAGAAGTCCACCGCGCCGCCCTCGGGGCAGAGCATGAGGTTGTCGTAGTGCACCAGCTCGGCGGTGGCGAAGCAGTCGTGCAGCTCCACCAGGTCGAGGTCCTCGGGGCCCACGCCGGCCTGCTCGTAGGCCTGCCGGGCGGCGTTGCGGGTGAGGGTGTTGACGTCGGGCAGGACCTGGCAGGACTCCTGCCACGGGTCGGTGGTGAGTACTGATGCGGAGACCTTCACCGCCCGGCGGCGTTGCTCGCCCGAAAGCGTGGCCAGCCTCTCGCCGCTGACCACCACGGCGGCGGCGGCGCCGTCGCAGTTGGCCGAGCACATGGGACGGGTGTTGGGGTAGGCGATCATGAGGTCGCCCATGATCTCGTCCACCGACATCTTCTTGGTGTAGGCGGCCAGCGGGTTGAGGGTGGAGTGGGCGTGGTTCTTCTCGCTGATGCGGGCGAACAGGTCGAACGTCGCGCCCCCGTAGCGGTGCCCGTACTCCATGCCGATCTGGGCGAAGACGCCCGGCATGGTGTCGGTGCCGACCCGACCGTCGAGGGGAGCCACCGCGCCGAACCGGCCCCGCGGCGACCACGTGTCGGCATCGTCCTTCTTGGAGCCGCCGGCCAGGAGGCCGGCCCCGGCCAGCTTCTCCACGCCTACGGCGAGGCCCATGTCGCACTCGCCGGCCTTGACCGCCATGATCGCGGTACGCAGCGCGGTGGCCCCCGTGGCGCAGGCGTTGGCGACGTTGTACACGGGGATCCCGGTCTGGCCGATCTGCTTCTGGAGCTGCTGGCCGATGCCGGCGGCGGCGCTCATGAGGTTGCCGGCCGCCAGCACCCCCATGTCGCCCATGTTCACGTCGGCGTCGGCCAGCGCCCCCATGGCCGCCTCGGCGGCGAGATCGACCGTGTCCTTCTCCGGGTGCTTGCCGAACTTGGTCATGGTGATCCCGAGGATCCAGATGTCGTCCGAGGCCATGGTTCGCTCCTGTCGAGCTGTCGGTCTGTCGGTCAGGCCGCGGGCTCGAAGCCGTAGCCGATCGCTTCGGTGCCCGCCGAGTCTGTCCCGATGGGGAACGTGGCCAGCTTCACCTTCATGCCGAGGGTGACGTGGTCGGGGTCGGGCTCGGTGTTGACGAGGTTGCCCCGCACGCTCGTGCCGTCGCAGTCGACGAGGGCCGCCACGAAGGGCACGGGGACGCCGGGTGCGGCGAAGGAGACGATGGTGAACGAGCGCAGCTCGCCGGTGGTGGCCACGTCGACGTCGCGGAACTCGGCGGCGAAGCACGCCGCGCAGGCGTTGCGCCGGTCGAAGAACCGGGCGCCGCACGCGGTGCACTCGTGGGCCACCAGGTGGGGTTCGGGCTCCAGCGCGAGGTACTCCACCAGCGGGATCTGCGGCGGGATCGGCGACGCCATGATCTCGTAGTCTGACACTCGCGTCACGTTCGTGGCGGGGGCGACGTCAGGGAGATCCATGGCCGACTACCAGTTCCTGCAGTACGAGACCCACGACGACGGTGCCATCGTGCGGATCCTCCTCAACCGGCCCGAGGCCCGCAACGCCCAGAACCGGGGCCTCCTGGTGGAGCTGGACGAGGCGTTCCTGCGGGCCGAGGCCGACGACACCTGCCGGGTCGTGATCCTCGGCGGCACGGGCCCTCTCTTCTCCTCCGGCCACGACATGGGCTCCAAGCAGGCCATCGCCGAGTACGGCACCCACCCCACCACCAAGATCAACGGCGCCACCCGCACGGGCGCCGAGGCCCGGATGCTCCAGGAGTGGCACTACTACTTCGAGAACACCCGCCGCTGGCGCAACCTCCGCAAGATCACCATCGCCCAGGTGCAAGGCACGGTCTACGCCGCCGGGCTCATGCTCATGTGGGCCTGCGACCTGATCGTCGGCGCCGACGACGTGCTGTTCGCCGACGTGGTCGGCACCCGCCTGGGCATGTGCGGTCTGGAGTACTTCGCCCACCCGTGGGAGCTCGGCCCACGCAAGACCAAGGAGCTCATGCTCACCGGCGACAGCATCGACGTCCACGAGGCCCACCGGCTCGGCATGGTGTCGAAGGTGTTCCCCCGGGCCGATCTCGAGGCCTCCACGCTGGACTTCGCCCGGCGCATCGCCCGGCTGCCGACCATGACCGCGCTGCTGATCAAGGAGTCGGTCAACGAGACCCAGGACAACCAGGGGTTCTACAACAGCCTCAACGCCTGCTTCACCCTCCACCAGCTCAACCACTCCCACTGGGCCGAGGTGCACGACGACCGCTGGCCGGCGGCCCGGCCCGAGGACGGCGTGCCCTCCTGGCGCGATGCGCCGCCCATCGTGCCGGCGGAGAAGACCACGGTGCGGGCCGCCGACCCCGCCTGATCCACGGTGACACAGGTGTTAGATTCGGCCCCGTGTCTGGAGCCTCCAGCGCAGGTGCCGCGCAGCCGTAGGGGACGCGATGAGTGAACTGGCCATGGGGGGCGACGAGCTCGACGCCGAGTCCCTCGCCCACCCCCAGCCGATGTACAAGCTGCTGCGCGACGCGGCCCCCGTCGTGCAGATGGACACGCCGTTGGGCGCCATGACCGTCGTCGGCGGTGACACCGAGGCCCGCCACGTGTTGTCGCACCCGGAGATCTTCTCGTCGGAGATGGACGCGGTGAAGATCGGACAGGTTCGTCCCCTCATCCCTCTGCAGGTGGACCCCCCCGAGCACCGAAACTTCCGCAAGCTCCTCGATCCCATCTTCGCCCCCCGCCAGGTCGCCCTCCTCGAGGACAACACCCGGGCCCTGGTGTGCGGCCTGATCAGCGCGGTGGTCGAGCAGCGGCAGTGCAACTTCCATGCCGCCATCGCCGAGCCGCTGCCGAGCACGGTGTTCCTCCAGCTCCTCGGCCTGCCGGTGTACCGGGCCGCCGAGTTCATCGAGCTGAAGGACGGCATCATCCGCCCGCCAGTGCGGACCGTGGCCGAGCGGGAGGCGTACGTGGCCAAGACCGGAGAGCGGATCTACGCCGTGCTCCAAGAGGTGATCGACGAGCGCAAGGCCGAAGCGCAGGACGACATCATCTCGATGTTCCTCCATGCCGAGGTGGACGGGCACCGGCTCACCGAGGAGGACGTGCTCGACATCTGCTACCTCTTCTTCCTGGCCGGGCTGGACACCGTGACCGCCTCGCTCGACTGCATGATCGCCTACCTGGCCCAGCACCCCGAGCACCGCCAGCAGCTGGCGGACGATCCCTCCCTCATCCCTCATGCCATCGAGGAGATGCTGCGCTGGGAGTCCCCGGTGCAGGGTGTGGTCCGCATCACCACCCAGGACACCGAGCTGGGCGGCTGTCCCATCGGCAAGCACGAGCTCGTCTCCATCATCATCGGCTCGGCCAACACCGACGAGGGCACGTGGGAGGAGTCCGACGTGGTCAACTTCGACCGGGCCGCGAACCGCCACATCGCGTTCGGTGGCGGGGCCCACCGGTGCCTGGGCTCGCACCTGGCCCGCATGGAGCTCCGGGTGGCGCTGGAGGAGTGGCACAAGGCGGTGCCCGACTACTCCCTGGCCCCGGGCATCGAGCTCCTCTACTCGCAGAACCTGCGCCAGGTCGAGAACCTCGAGTTGGTCTGGTGACCGGAGGCTCGCCCACCGGCGAAGCCCGGATGCTCATCGACGGCAAGCTGGTCGAGGGTGAGACGGGCGCCACCTTCGACAACATCAACCCCGCCACCGAGGCGGTCCTGGGGCCAGTAGCCGACGGCACCGCCGCCGACATGGCAGCCGCCGTCGCCGCCGCCCGAGTGGCGTTCGACAGCACCACGTGGGCGTCGGATCCGGCCTTCCGCAAGGCCTGCCTGCTGCGGCTCCAGGCCGCCATCGAGGCCGAGCAGGAGGAGCTCCGGGCCGAGCTGGTGGCCGAGGTCGGCTGCCCGGTGCTCATCACCTACGGCCCTCAGCTCGACGCCCCACTGCGGGAGGCGCTGCTGTGGCCGGCGGAGATGATCGACCGGTTCGAGTGGAGCCGGGACCTGCCCCCCAAGGACCCGTTCGGGCTGGGGGCGGAGACCGCCCGCCAGGTGTGGAAGGAGCCGGTCGGCGTGGTCGGGGTGATCGTGCCGTGGAACTTCCCGATCGAGATCATCCTCAACAAGCTCGGGCCGATCCTCGCCATGGGCAACACCTGCGTGCTGAAGCCGGCGCCGGACACGCCCTGGAACGCAACGCGCTTGGGACGACTGATCGCCGAGCACACCGACATCCCGCCCGGGGTGGTCAACGTCGTGGTCTCCTCCGACCACGCCGTCGGCGAGGTCCTCACCACCTCACCCCAGGTGGACATGGTGGCCTTCACCGGCTCCACCGCCACCGGCCGGCGGGTGATGGCGGCGGCGTCGGCCACGTTGAAGCCCGTCTTCCTCGAGCTGGGCGGCAAGTCGGTGAACCTCGTGCTCGACGACGCCGACCTCGCCGCCACCATCCCCGGCGCCGCCAACATCTGCTTCCACGCCGGCCAGGGCTGCGCCATGCCCACCCGACTCCTTGTCCCCTCCTCCCGCTACGAGGAGGCCGTCGAGCTGGCCGCCGCCGGCTTCGACGCGGTCGCCTACGGCGACCCCACCGACCCCTCGAACCTCATGGGCCCGGTGGTGTCGAAGAGGCAGCAGGAACGGGTGCTGGGCTACATCGAGCAGGGGCGCCAGGAGGGGGCGCGGCTCGTCACCGGCGGCGGCGTGCCGGCCCACCTGCCCACCGGGTTCTACGTGGAGCCCACCCTCTTCGCCGACGTCGACCCGGCGATGACCATCGCCCAGGAGGAGATCTTCGGGCCGGTGCTTTGCGTGATCGGGTACGAGGACGACGACGACGCGGTGCGCATCGCCAACGACAGCCCCTACGGCCTGTCGGGCACGATCACCTCCGGCGACCTCGAACGGGCCAAGGGCGTCGCCCGCCGCATCCGCACCGGCACGCTCGGCCTCAACGGCGGCATCTGGTACGGCGCCGACGCCCCCTTCGGCGGGTACAAGCAATCGGGCATCGGCCGCCAGTGCGGCATCGAGGGCCTCGAGATCTTCACCGAGACCAAGACGGTCGGCTGGCCCCACCGCTGATCGCACGAGGAGGACCAGTGCCCGGACCGCTCGACGGCATCCGCATCCTGGAGGTCGCCAGTTGGATGTTCATCCCCTCCGCCGGCTCCGTGCTGGTCGACTGGGGGGCGGACGTCATCAAGGTGGAACACCCCGTCACCGGCGACCCGCAGCGGGGGCTCATCACCTCCGGGCTCCTGCCGGGAGGCGCCGGCGGGGTGAACTTCATGATCGAGCAGCCCAACCGGGGCAAGCGATCGGTGGCCATCGACCTTTCCCGCCCCGACGGCCGTGAGGCGCTGTTGAAGCTGGTGGAGACAGCCGACGTGTTCCTCACCAACTACCTGCCGCACGTGCGCCGCAAGCTCGGCATCGACGTCGAAGACCTGCGGGACCGCAACCCCGCCATCATCGTCGCCCGTGGCTCGGGCCAGGGACCCAAAGGGCCCGACGCGGCCAAGGGCGGTTACGACGGCGCCTCGTTCTGGGCCAGGGGCGGGGTGGCGGCCACCATGCCCGAGCGCGACGGCTGGCCCCCGGGCCAGCCCACGCCGGCGTTCGGTGACGTGATGGGCGGCATGGCCACCGCCGGTGCCATCGCCGCCGCCCTGCTCAAGCGCGAGCGCACCGGCGAGGCCAGCGTGGTCGACGTCTCCCTTCTCGCCACCGCCATGTGGCAGATCTCGCCGATGGTCATCGCGTCGAAGCTCTTCGGCTTCTCCCGCCTGCCCTCTGGCGACCGCTCCAAGTCGTCCAACCCCGGCGTGGGCGTCTACCGCACGGGCGACGGGCGCTTCATCAGCCTCATCCTCCTGCAGTCGGACAAGCACTGGGCCGACCTCGTCGCCCGCCTCGGCCGTCCCGACATGGCCACCGACGAGCGCTTCCGCGACTCCACCGCGAGGGCCGAGCACAGCGGCGAGTGCATCGCCCAGCTCGACGAGGCGTTCGGCGCCCAGCCGCTGGCCCACTGGAAGGAGGTGCTGGCCGACTTCGAGGGCGTGTGGAGCCCGTTCCAGACCCTCGACGAGCTCTACGACGACCCCCAGGTGGTGGCCAACGGCTACCTGCCCGCCATGACCGCCGGCAACGGGGACGAGCTGCAGCTCGTGGCCAGTCCCGCCCAGTTCGACGAGGTGGCGGTGGAGGTGGAGCGGGCCCCCGAGCACGGCGAGCACACCGAGCTCGTCCTGCTCGAGACCGGGATGGACTGGGACGAACTGGCCGCCCTAAAAGAGTCCGGCGCCATCCTGTAGGGGCCGGATCCGCGAAGCGGGCCCCGCCGGTCCCGACGCTGCGCAGTCCGCCAGGCGGAGCAGCCCCACCGGTGGAACCCGGATCCGCGAAGCGGGGCCGGCCGGAGGCCGGCCAAGGGAGGACAGCTGCGCAGTCCGCCAGGCGGAGCAGCGCTACCGGTGGAACCCGGATCCGCGAAGCGGGGCCGGCCGGAGGCCGGCCTAGGCAGATAGCGCGCTGAAGTCGATGCTGCCGGTGAAGAGGCCGCCGCTGAAGCCGCCGTCGGTGAAGACGTTGGTGGCGGTGGTGTAGCTGGACCGGGGGCTGTTCAGCATGATGAGCGGCCACGCCTGCTCCTCGGGCCGGGCGTTGCGGCCCAACGGCTTCGGCAGCTTCTCGAAGAACTCGGCCCCGATGGACTCGACGAACGACGGCATCATCGGCGTGTCGGTGGGCCCGGGGTTGATGCTGTTGAGGCGGATCCCCTCCGACGCCAGCTCGTAGCCACGCTTGGCCACGTAGGCGTTGATGGCCTCCTTGGAGAAGCCGTAGGGGTTGGGGGCGATCAGCTCGTCGTGGTCCAGGCACCATTGGCGCGCCGCGTCGAAGTCCGGGGTGGCCACCAGCTCCAGGAGCGGCCCGAGGTTCGACATCCACCCCATGCCCGCCCCGGAGGAGATGAACCCGATGGACGAGCCCTCGGGCATCGCGGCCAGCATCGACTCGGTGAGGTGGCGGTGGCCCACCAGGTTAACCAGCACGATCTGCTGGGCCGGGGCGGTGGTGGGGAGGCCGGCGCAGTTGAACAGGGAGTCGACCGGCCCACCGACGGCCCCCACCGTCTCGTCGATCTGCTGGCGATCGCCCAGGTCGCAGCGGTGGAAGGCGGCTACCGGCGCCGGGCCCTCCTTGATGTCCACGCCGTGCACCTCGGCGCCCAGCTCGGTGAGGATGGTGGCGCAGGACTGGCCCATCCCCGACGCCGCGCCGGTGACCACCACCCGCTTGCCCTCGTACTGCAGTGGATCGTGCACGGCGCTCCCCGGGATCGCTAGCTGACACGGACGTTAGTCGCGGGTAGGGCGGGGTTCCCTGGGCAGGCCGAGCACCCTCTCGCCGATGATGTTCTTGTTCACCTCGGTGGTGCCGCCGGCGATGCTCAACGACCGCGACGACAGCAGGCCCTGGGCCAGGGACCCGCTCAAGGCGGCGACCCCCGTGACGTCCACCGCGGTGGCCGCCAACGCCTGCTCGGACCGCGACCACGCCAGCTTGACCACACTGCTTTCGGCGCCGGGCGGGCGGCCGCTGAGGGCGGCGCCGATCGACCGCCGGGCGAGGAGCTCGAGGTTGCGGGCGTCGATGTAGCGATCGGCCACGGCGTGGCGGGCAGGGCCATCACGGGGGCCGGCCCCGTCCGTCTCGTCCACCAACCGGTCGAACTTGCGGCGGAGGTTGAGGGCGAGGCTGGCCACGCCGGCCCGCTCGTTGCTCAACGTGGTGGTGGCGACGTTCCAGCCCTCGTCGAGCGGGCCGAGCAGCGCCGCGGTGGGCACGCGAGCGGCGGTGAGGAACAGTTCGCTGAAGCTCGTGTCACCCGCCATGGTGACGATCGGCCGGGCCTCCACTCCGGGGGTGCGCATGTCGACCAGCAGCGCGCTGATGCCCTTGTGCTTGGGCACCTCGGGATCGGTCCGCACGTAGAGCTGGCACCAGTCGGCCCGGTCCCCGTTGGAGGTCCAGGTCTTCTGGCCGTCGATCACGAAGTGGTCGCCGTCGAGCACGGCCCGACAGCGCAGCGAGGCGAGGTCGGAACCTGCCTCCGGCTCGGACATGCCCTGGCACCAGATCTCGTCGCCCCGCAGCATCGGCCGGAGGAAGCGGCGCTGCTGCTCCTCGGTCCCGTAGGCCATGATCGCCGGGGCGATGTTGGCCACGCCGATGGCGTTGATGGGCCCGGGGGCGCCGGCCCGGGCCATCTCCTCCTGGTAGGCGAGCTGCTGGCGGAGGCCGGCGCCCCGGCCGCCGTGCTCGGGCGGCCAGGCGATGGCGCCGTAGCCGGCGTCGACGAGGATGGCGTTCCAGCGACGATGGGCGTCGAAGGACTCGTCGCTGCCCCAGCGCTCGATGGCTCGGGCCACGTCATGGGTGAAGTTGGCGGTCAGCCACGCCCGCAGCTCGAGGCGGAAGGCCTCGACCGCGCCCTCGCCCTCGCCCTCGCTCACCTGGGCAGCGTATAGTCATCTAACAGCCACGTCATCCTTGCCCAGGGGGACCCGATGCCGTCTCGCCAGCTCAGCTTCCCGGTCTTCGACGCTGACAACCACATGTACGAGACCAAGGACGCGCTCACCCAGTTCCTGCCGCCCGAGCACGCCGGCCTCATCGACTTCGTCGAGGTCCGGGGTCGCACCAAGATCACGGTCAAGGGACGCATCAGCGACTACATCCCCAACCCCACGTTCGACCGCGTCGCCGCCCCCGGCGCCCAGGAGGAGTACTTCAAGGTCGGCAACCCCGAGGGCAAGTCTCGCCGGGAGATCATGGGCAAGGCCATCGAGGCCATCCCCGCCTTCCGCGAGCCCGCTCCCCGCCTCGAGCTGATGGACGAGCTCGGCCTCGACCGGGCCTTGATGTGGCCCACCCTCGCCAGCCTGGTGGAGGAGCGCCTGCGCGACGACCCCGACGCCACCCACGTGGTCATCCACGCCCTCAACCAGTGGATGCACGAGCACTGGACGTTCAACTACGAGGATCGCATCTTCCCGGTGCCGGTCATCACGCTGCCCATCGTCGAAGAGGCCATCAAGGAGCTCGAGTGGGTGCTCGAGCGGGGGGCCAAGATCATCCTCGTCCGGCCCGCTCCCGTGCCTGGCTTCCGGGGGCCGCGGTCGTTCGCCCTCCCCGAGTTCGACCCCTTCTGGGAGCTCGTGCAGGAGGCAGACCTCGTCATCGGCATGCACGCCTCCGACAGCGGCTACCAGCGCTACATCAACGAGTGGGAGGGCATCCGCGACGACGAGTTCACCCCGTTCAAGGGGGGGTCGGGCTTCGCCGCCATCACCGGGGCCCAGCACCGCTCGATCATCGACACGGTGGCCTCGGCCATCGGGCACGGGCTCTGCACCCGCTTCCCCCGCCTCAAGATCACGCCGGTGGAGAACGGCAGCGGCTGGGTGCGCCCCCTCCTGCACGACATGGAGCGGGCCTATGTCACCAACCCGCACATGTTCGACGAGGACCCGGTGGCGGTGTTCAAGCGCAACATCTTCGTGCACCCCTTCCACGAGGACGATCCCGTAGGCCTGGTCGAGGTGCTCGGGGCCGACAACGTGCTCTTCGGCTCCGACTACCCCCACCCCGAGGGCATGGCCGACCCGATCACCTTCGTCGACGACCTGCAGGGTCTCCCCGACGACCAGGTCGCCAAGGTGATGGGCGGCAACCTCTCGCGGCTGATGAACGTCGCCTAGTCCCCGCGTGTCCCAGCGCTCCCCCCACTTCCCCGACTTCCGGCCCACCGCGGGGGAGCTGATCCGGTCCTGCGCGGCCACCTACGGGGACGAGCTCTTCGCCGTGCTCGGCGAGCAGCGCATCACCTACGCCGAGGCCGACGCCCGATCGGCCGAGCTGGCCCGGGGGCTGCTCGCCTCGGGCGCGGGCAAGGGCACGCGCGTCGGGCTGCTGGCGCCAAACGGTCCGGACTGGATCCTCGGCTGGCTGGGGGCGTCGCGCATGGGCGCGGTGGCGGCGTTGCTCAACACGTACGCCAAGGCTCGCGAGCTGGCCTGGACCCTCCGCCACGCCGACGTGGCGGTGCTGCTCACCGTCGACCGGCACCTGGGCCACGACTACCTCGAACGCCTCAAGGCAGCGGTGCCCGGCCTGGCCGACCAGTCCCACGAGCGCCTCTTCTGTGAGTCCCTCCCTTACCTGCGGTCGGTGTGGACCTGGGGTGAGGCGGTCCGACCGTGGGCGGGCCCCATGGCCGAACTGGCCGCCCGGGGCGGCCAGGTGCCCGATGGCCTCCTCGACGCGGTCGAGGCCGAGGTCACCCCGGCCGACCCGATGGTCGTCGTCTACTCCTCGGGGAGCACCTCGGACCCGAAGGGGGCGGTGCACAGTCACGGCGCCACCGTCCGCCACGCCCACAACCTCTGGCAGCTGCGCGACCTCACCGCCCAGGACGTGCTCTACACGCCCATGCCGCTCTTCTGGGTCGGAGGCCTCAGCTTCACGCTGGTGGCGGCCATGCACGCCGGGGCCACGCTCGTGTTCGAGGAGCAGTTCGAGCCGGGGGCCACCCTCGAGCTGATCGAGCGGGAGCGGGTCACCCAGGTGCTCGGCTGGCCCCACATGGCCAAGGCCCTCACCGACCACCCGAGCTTCACCGAGCGCGACCTCTCGGCGGTGCGGGGCGGAACCCTCGCCGCCCTGCTGCCCCAGGACCGGCAGGCCGGCGCGCCGGTGCCCAGCCCCAACGCCCTCGGCATGACCGAGACGCTCGGCCCGCACACCTTCCTCGACCACAACGCCGACGCCCTGCCACCCGACAAGGAGGGCTCGTTCGGCCTGTCGGTGCCGGGGGTGGAGCACAAGATCGTCGACCCGGTCACGGGCAAGGACCTGCCCGTGGGCGAGGTCGGCGAGCTCTGGATCCGCGGCTACTCGCTCATGCTGGGGCTCCACAAGCGGGAGCGGGAAGACGTCTTCACCGCCGACGGGTGGTATCCCACCGGCGACGGCGGGAGGTTCGACGAGGACGGCCACTTCTACTTCCAGGGCCGGCTCGGCGACCTGATCAAGTCCTCGGGCATGAACATCACGCCACGCGACGTCGAGCTGGTCCTCGAGGCGATGCCGGAGGTTACGCTCGCCTTCGTGACCGGCATCCCGCATCCCGAGCGGGGTGAGGACGTGGCCGCGGCCGTCGCCTTGGCGCCGGGCACCTTCCTCGACGCTGCTGAGCTTCGGGCCCGGGTGAAGGCCGAGCTGGCCAGCTACAAGGTGCCCCGCCACGTCGCCGTCTTCGCCAGCCAGGCTGAGCTGCCATGGCTCGACTCGGGCAAGGTCGACCGGCGGGCGCTGACGGCCCAGCTGGTGGAGCGGTTCACCGAAGGGAACGACTGATGGAGCTGCGGCCCGGCCTCCGCCTGGAGAGCACGACCTCCGAGACCCAGGTGGTGGTGGTCAAGGCACCCAAGCCCGCCGCCGACGTCGACCTGCGCTGCGGCGGCCAGCCGATGCGCGAGATCGACCCCGCGGGCGAGCGGTTGCCGTCCGACGCCGAGGGCGAGCCCGCCCTCCTCGGCAAGCGCTACAGCGACGACGACCTCGGCCTCGAGGTCCTGTGCACCCAGGGCGGTGCCGGCCCGCTGACCGTGGGCGAGCGGCCCTTGCTGGTCAAAGGGGCCAAGCCCCTTCCCTCCTCCGATTAGCGCCGCGTCAATCAACGTTCGCCTCGTCGCGTGACCCACGACCGGCGTTCGGGGTCATGCGCGTGGGCCTCAGATCTGGCGTTCGGATCGGCGTGTCTATGCAAGCCTGTGCCTATGGCCGCGGACGGGAAGCAGAGCGCGGGCGTGAGCGCCGCCGCGGCGGTGTCGGTGCTCTCGGAGGCGCTCGGTGTCGAGTACGTCGTCATCGGCCCGTTGGCCGGTGGGGAGACAGGCGCCACTGAGGTGAGCGGAGACGGGCATCGCCACGTGTTGAAGTGGGATCTCGATCCGGACAATCAAGTCAGGCGGCGAGAAGGGGTCGTCCTCGCTGAACGGCTCCGAACAGAAGCGGCCTGGCCTTGCCCTGAACAGCAAGTCATCGAAGCGGACGATTACGTGTTCGTCTTGCAGGAGTTCATGCGTGGCCAGACCATCAGCCACCTGTCTCGTGGGCTCGTGGAGTCGCTGTCCGCGCTGCACGATCGGCGGTTGCAGCTTTCCGTCGACGATCGTCCGAACCGTTGGGCGAACGACATGATCGAGATTCTTGTCGAAGGCGGAAACGGCTACTGCCTTCACCAGTCGCTTCGTGATTTCGATTCGAGAACACGTCGGGTGGTCGAGAGGATCGAGGAGCTCGGCCGGTCCCTGAAACCCAGCGACCTCGGTGGAACCGACGTTGTCCACGGAGACCTGCATCCCGGCAATCTGCTCGAGGTGGATGGGCAGCTCTCAGCTGTCATCGACATGGACTACACGCGAGCGGGTGACGCCGACTTCGACCTGACGATGTTGGCGCTCACCAGCCTTGGGGTTGGTGCTGACCGAGGAGTGCGTGGCCTGCTCTACGACCGCGGTGTGCACTCGCTTCCCGACCCGAAACGACGGGCCTATGTCGGGAACCTCCTCCTTCGGTTCCTTGATTGGCCGATACGGAAGAACAGACCCCAAGAGATCGAGTTCTGGCTGACCGAGGCTGACCGGCTGCTGCCCGCTGAGTGACGTACCCCGGATGGCAGCAAGGCCACCACTCGCTACGTGCGTGGCCTTCGGTCCCGTCACTCCCATACGTGCCGTTCGAGGACAGGGCAAACGTTGCCTGACGCGGTGCTAGCTCGGCCCGTGGGGTGGCGGCGCCGCTGGCCGCCAGCACCGGGACACCACCTCTGTTCCATGTCGCGTCGAAAGTGCCGCGAGCATCGCCCCGACCGATCACCCAATTCGGCGCAACGTGGAACCAAGCAAGGACTCAGCGAATCTCGGTACACACGAGCCGCTGGGAGGCGAGAGGATCTCGTCGTGCCAGTGTTGTGTTCCGCCCAGATCGCGGCGTACCGGCGGGACGGGTTCGTCCGGCTCGAGCAGGCCTTCCCTCCCGCGCTCGCCCTCCGGTGCTGCGAACTGCTCTGGCAGCAGATCGACGAGGATCCGGCTGATCCGTCCCTGTGGCGCCGCCCGGTCGTGCGCGTCGGGAGTCAGACCCACCCCGCCTTCAGCGACGCCGCCCGGTCGCCCCGGTGGGTCCAGGCGATCTACGAGGTGGCGGGTCCTCGGGCCGACCCTGCGCCGTGGATGGGTGGCACCTTCGCCATCCGCTTCCCCGTCGACGCGGAGCCGGGTGACGACGGCTGGCACATAGACGGCAGCTTCTTCGGACCCGACGGTGGCTGGTGGGTGAACCACTGGTCCAAGGGGAGGGCGCTGCTGATGCTCGTCCTCTTCTCCGAGGTCGGCGTCGACGACGCGCCCACCCGCCTCGGGGTCGGTTCGCACGCGCTCGTCCCGGCCGGGCTCCGTCCCTACGCCGAGGAAGGCGTGAACCACCAGCACCTGGCGCTGCCCGCGGCGGTGCACGCCCTGCCCCGGGCGCTCGCCACGGGCGGTCCGGGCGACGTGTACCTGTGCCACCCGTTCCTCGTGCACGCCGCCCAACCGCACCGCGGCCAGGCGCCGAGGTTCGTGGCCCAGCCCGGCGTCGGCTGGAAGGAGGGCACCCGCCCGGCGCGGGCGTTGCCTCAGGCGTAGCGGGAAGGCGATGACCGCGTGCATGAGCGGGGGGTCGGACCCCGGGGCACCGCCGAGAGGCTGCTACCCATGGGCCGGTGGGCGCTCACCGGTTCGAGACGTTCGAAGGGGAGATCTGCGGGTTCGGCACGGCTTCGGGCCACCGGGTCGTGATCGGCCGGTGGCCCGTCTCGCCGTTCGGCCTGTTCGCCGACGTGATGCACGAGGCCCCCGACGGCACCCGGACGTTGCTGGCGCCGACCATCAGCGTCGCCGATTTCGTCGGGGCGACCTACGTGTTCGACCACATTCGGATCCTGCCGGTGCGCACCGAGCGCTCCCGTGACCGCCTCCACCTGGAGGCCGGCGAACTTTCGGTCGACGTCGCCACCGGAACCAGGACGGCGATCGGCTGGGCCCTGCACGCCATCCCGGCGCCGGTCGCCCGCTCCCGCTGGTGGTGCACCCTGATCGACCCCATCGCCCGGGTGGCCATGCCCGGCGTCCGCACGCGCGGCACCGCCGGCAACGGCCGCCGCGAGTGGTACGGCGCCACCGACCAGCACCGGCTGACCTCCGTGCTCGCCATCCTCGGCGACGACCACCTCGGAGGCCTCTCCGACGTCTGGCCCCCCGTCCGCTTCGGTTTCAGCTCCATCCCCAGGACCCCGAGCATCGTGGCCGTCACCACCATCGTCGGCGACCATCGGGGTGGCGGCCCGCCGGAGGCTCCGGCAGAGTCCGCCGGTGCCTGAGATCTCCTCGCCCGACCACCGCCCCGACCGACCACCCAATTCGACGCAACGTGGAACCAAGCAAGGAGGTCAGCCCACCGACGTGGGGAGCTCCACCGCCGGGCGGGACGCGCGGCGGACTCGCAGGAGCCGTGCGTAGGCCGTCACCACCAGCAGGATGGCGAGGGCGCGCAGGTATGGCGTGTACTCGTCCGGGTACAGGACGTCCTCCACGTAGCGGTTGACGAACCCGCCCTCGTACGTCGCCTCGCCGCCCCGCTTCCGGAGCCCGTTCTCGAGCGGGGTGAGCGGGCAGTCGAAGCCGATGACGATGCTGGCGGCGCCCCAGACGACGGCCGCCACGTGGACACCGATGATCCAACGCCAACGCCACGCCAGGAAGCCGCCCACCGGGATGAAGACCAGGAAGAGGAGATGGCCGACCACGACGGTGTCGCTCAACGCGCGGTACACCATGCCCCTTCGACGGTATCCCCCTCCCCGCTAGTGGCACCCGCCCCGAGGGTGGCCGACGCCCATGGCTAGCGGCCGCCCACGGTCGGCCCTGCTCGCCTTCGTCGGGTTGGTGGCGTGCGGCTGGTGGGCGAGCGGGCTAGAGCCGTTCTCCACCCCTGCCACGGTGGCCGTGCTGGCCGCCGGTCTGGTCGCGATGGTGGTCGGGCGAGCAACTGGTGGGGACGCATCGCCGGGGGACACCACGGTCCGCGCCGCCGCACCCTGGATCGTGCTCGGGAGCGCGCTGGCAGCCTGGCAGCTAGCCGCCTACGTCCAGCACCCCCGCTCGGACCATCCCACGCTCAGCTCGCTGACCAACACCGTCCTCGACCCGAGGCCGGTCCGTGCGCTGGCGTTAGCGGCGTGGTTGCTCATCGCCGGCTGGCTGGCGCGGCGATGACCCGCACCGCCACCCTCGCCGGTTTCGCCGCCCTCGTGGCGATGGCGATCGCCTGTGAGATCTTCGCCAGGCGGACGGGCCGGGTGGCGACGTTCGGGCGGGCGATCCGCGCGCTGACTCGTCGGCGGGCCATCCGGTTCCTCGTGCTCGCCGGCTGGCTCTGGGTGGGCTGGCACCTGTTCGTGCGCGTCCGCCGGTAAGGCGCGGCACCGCCCGGGTCAACTCGGCCGCGCCACCTGGCGGATCATCGCCTCCTGGGCGAAGGAGGCCACCACCTCGCCGGCGGCGGAGAACACGTCGCCCCGGGCGAAGGCGCGACCGTTGGCCACCACCGGGCTGTGCTGAGCCAGCAGCAACCAGTCGTCGAGGCCGAAGGGCTGGTGGAACCAGAGCGTGTGCGAGGTCACCGCGGTGTGCAGGGTCACCGTGGAGTCGGCCTGGGAGACGCCCTCGAACGGTCGGAGGGCGGTGCCGATCAGGGTGAGGTCGGTGGCGTGGGCCAGAAGGGCCTGGTGGACGGAGCGGTCGGCCGTGAGCCCGGGCGCCCGCATCCACAGCTCGAGCCGGGGTGGCCCAGCGGCGGGGTCGGCCAGGTCGACGCCCCCGACCACCCGGACCTCCCACGGCAGCATGGGCAGATCCAGCGCCGAGGCGTCCTGAGGCCCACCGACATCGGGCGGCGGGTCGCTGCGGTGCAGGCCGTCCTCGTCCACGTGGAGGGAGACGAGGGCGGCGGCGACGACCCGGCCGTCCTGGGACCCGACCACCGACGTGGTGGCGAAGGTGCGCCCCTCGTGCAGTGGCTCGACGCGGTAGCTCATCGCCTTGGCGGTGTCACCCTCCCGGGGAAAGGCGACGGAGAGCGACTTCACCGACTTCCCGGGCGATGCCGCCGAGGCGGCGGAGACGACCTGGGCCAGGATCTGGCCCCCGAACACGCGGTGGTAGCCGATGTCGAGGTTGGCCCCCTCCACCACCCCCGGCTCGACCGCGGTGAGATCGAGGCAGGCGACGAGGTCGTTCCGCTCGAACGCCATCAGCCGCCTCCTTCCAGGTCGGCCGCGACCGCCCGGCGGAGCAGCTTGCCGGTCTCGGTGTGAGGTAGCTCGTCGCGGAAGGCGATGACGTCAGGCGTCCGGGAGGACCGCAACCGGGCCCGGGCCCACTCCCGGAGCTCCTCGCCGTCGACCTGGGCGCCGTCGCTGCACACCACCGCGGCGGCGATGCGCTGGCCCCACTCCTCGTCGGGCAGCCCCACGACGGCGGCGGCCCGCACCGCCGGGTGGCTGAGGAGCACGTCCTCGATCTCAGCGGGGGCGATGTTCTCCCCGCCGCGGATGATGGTGTCGTCGACCCGTCCCTCGACGAAGAGGTAGCCGTCGTCGTCCACCCAGCCACGGTCGCGGGTGGGGAACCAGCCCCCGGCGTCGATCGGCGCCTCGCGGCCGAGGTACTCCCCCGACACCTGGTCACCGCGGACCCAGATCTCGCCGTGGCGCACCTCGACCTCCACGCCCGGGACGATGCGACCGGCCGAGGAGAGCCGCCCCCGATCATGGTCGCGGCCGGCGGCCACGGCCGCCCGGTGGTCGTCGGGGCCGAGCACGGCGATGGTGGAGCTGGTCTCGGTGAGGCCGTAGGCGTTCACGAAGTCGGTGTCGGGGAAGGCGGCCAGCGCCCGCTGGAGGACCGAGACGGGCATGCGGGCCCCGCCGTAGGCGAGCGAGCGCAGGGTCCCCGTGCCCGCCGTCTCGCCCTCGAGGTGGTCGACGATGCGGGCCAGCATGGTGGGCACGACCATGGCGTGGGTGATGCCCTCGTTCCGCACGGTGGCCAGCCATGCCTCGGCGGTGAACGTCGGCAGGTAGACGATCCGCCGGGCGGCGTAGACGCTCGAGACCAGGTTGGCGACGCCGGCGATGTGGTACGGCGGAACGCTCACGAGCGTGGCCTCGGCTTCGTCGGCGTCGGCGAACTCGACCGAGCCGACCACGTACGAGGTGAGGTGGCGGTGTCGCAGCACCGCCGCCTTGGGCGCCGCCGTGGTGCCGCTGGTGTAGAGCAGGACGGCGATGTCGTCGCCCTCGGTGGCCGACGGGGCGGCGTCGGGCGCCGGCTCGGCGGTGGCCACCGTCCAGTCCTCGAGGGACATCACCGCGCCCCCGTCACCGAGGAGCGGGATGGCCTCGGGCTCGGCTACGGCGAGGACGTCGTGGTGGCGCTCCAGCAGGGCCTGCAACTGCTCCTCGCCCAGCCGGTAGTTGAGGGGGAGGAAGGGCACGCCGGCCCAGGCGCTGGCGAACAGCGCTACCGCGAAGGCTTCGTCGCTGGGGCCGACGTAGGCGAGGTGGGCGGCCCCCGCCCGGCGCAGCACCTGGGCGCCGGCACCGGCCCGGTCGTGAAGCTGTTGGTAGGTGAGGCCGCACTTGGCGCGACCGACGGCCAGCCGGTCCCCGAACGCCGAGGCGACCATCTCCAGCAGCATGAGCAGGGTCACGGGCGGGTCACCCCTCGCGCGTCAGCAGCAGCGCACCCGCGATGGGACCGCCGCCGTTGGCCACGGCGGCCACCTCGACGGTGCCCGGCACCTGCCGGTCGCCCCCCTCGCCCCGGAGCTGCACGCAGGCTTCGTGGATGAGGCCGAAGCCGTGGAGCCGACCGGCCGACAGTTGTCCGCCGGAGGTGTTGAGGGGAAGCTCGCCGCCGAGGGCGATTCGGTCGCCGCCTTCGACGAAGGGGCCCGCCTCGCCCTTCCCGCAGAACCCGAGCGCCTCCAGCCACACCATGGTGAGGAAGCTGAACCCGTCGTAGAGCTCGGCCACGTCGACGTCGGCCGGCTTCAGGTCGGTGCGGGTCCAGAGGTGGGCGCCGGCGTCGCGCGCCGCCATGGTGGTCATGTCGTCGAACTGATCCCACGACGGTCGGCCCCGCAGGGCGGTGCCTACCGCTTCCACCCGGGCCACCGGGTGGTCGACCGATGAGGCGTGCTCGGCGGCGGAAACGATCACCGCGGTGGAGCCGTCGACGGGCACGTCGCAGTCGAAGAGCCCGAAGGGTGTGGTGATCATCCTTGCGCCGAGGTAGTCCTCCATGGTCATCGGGTCGCGGTAGACGGCCTTGGGGTTGCCCCCGGCGTTGCGGCGGGCGTTGATGGGGATCATCCCGAGCTGCTCGCGGGTGGTGCCGAACTGGTGGAAGTGGCGCTGGGCGTTGATGGCCAGCCAGTTGGCGGCCGAGTACGCCCGGAACGGGATGCTCCACTGGAACTGGCCGCCGATGGACGGGGCACCACCACCAGCACCACCACCAGCACCACCACCGCCGCCGCCCCCGATGCCGATGCCCTGGCGGTTGCCCTCGCCCTGGGCGGTGGACTCGGTGACGGTGCGGTACACGAGCACGTGGCGGGCCAGGCCGGCGCCCACGGCCATGACCGCGTTGACCACCGCGGCGAGCTGGGCCGGGCCCTCGAGCCCGCCGGTGTGCCAGTTCACCTCCAGCCGCAGCGCCTCCTGCACCTCGGGGGTGCCCGGCCCGCCGAAACCAGGTGGGCCCATCCCGCCGCCGGGGTAGTTGGCGATGCCGTCGATGTCGGCCACCGTGAGCCCGGCGTCGGCGATGGCCGCCAGGGACGCCTCCAGGGTGAGGTCGAGGCCCGTGCGGTGGAGCCGCCGGCCGACGGCCGACTGCCCGATGCCCGAGATCACCGACCGCCGCTCGAAGTCAGTCACGAGTCAGTCACGAGGGGGCGCGCTCGCCGGTTCGAAGAGGGGGAACCACGCCGGGTCGCGGTGCTCGAAGCGCACCTGCACCTCCATTCCGATGTGCACGTCGTCCACCGGGCAGCCGACGATGTTGGTGGTGAGGTGCAGGCCCTCCTGTTCGGGCAGGGCGACCAGGGCGATCACGTAGGGCGTGGCATCGCCGTCCCACGGCTGGTGGTTGACGGTGAAGGAGAAGACCTCGCCCTGCCCGCTCACCGGCTCGGGCTGGAGGTCGGTGCCGCCACAGCCGGGGCACCTCGGCAGCGGCGGGTGCAGGAACCGGCCGCACCCCTGGCACCTCAGGAACCGCAGGCGACCATCCTCCCCTGAGGTCCAGAAGAACCGGTTCTCGTCGTCGATGGCAGGCAGCACCCGGAACGGTGCCTCGGTCAACCCTTCCTGCCCATGCGCTCGGCCAAGGTCATGGCCGTGACGATGCCGTCGTCCTGGAACTTGCCGGTGCCATGGCTGACCGGGGTGGTGACCACGTCGGTGGCCTGAGCCCGGAGTGCGGCCACCGTCGCCTGGTCCCGGGGGATGTGGGCGAACGGGTCGTAGGAGAAGTTCCGCATGGCGTTGAGGTGGGTGATCTTGTCGATCTCGTCCCGGGGCACGCCCTCCAGGTACTTCATGGCCATCTCGGGGGCGTTGGGCCACGTGGAGTCGGAGTGGGGGTAGTCGCACTCCCAGTGGATGTGGTCGCCGTTGAGGTGGTGGCGCACCTCCATGCCAACCGCGTCGTCGATGAAGCACGTGAGCACGTGCTCGTTGAAGACCTGGCTCGGCAACTTGTCGCCGAAGTCCTGGTTGGTCCACGTGCGGTGGCGCTGGTACGTGTAGTCGATCCGCTCGAGGAAGTACGGGATCCAGCCGATGCCGCCCTCGGACAGGGCGATGCGCAGGCCGTCGAACTTGCGGAACACCGGCGACCACACGAGGTCGGCGGCGCACTGCACGATGTTCATCGGTTGCAGGGTGATCATGGTGTCGATCGGCGCGTCCATCGCCGTGATCACCGTCTGCGACGACGAACCGATGTGGAGGCAGATCACCGTGGAGGTCTCGGCGCACGCCTGGAGGAACGGGTCCCAGTGGTCGCTGTGCCAGCTGGGGAGGCCGAGCTTCTCGGGGTTCTCCGAGAAGGTGACGGCGTGGCACCCCTTGGCCGCCGTGCGGCGCACCTCGTCCGCCATGAGCTGCACATCCCAGATCGGGGGCACGGCCAAGGGGATCATGCGCCCGGGGTAGGCGCCGCACCAGTCCTCGATGTGCCAGTCGTTGTAGGCCCGCAGGAGCTCGATGGCGACGTCCTTGTCGTCGCAGGTCGAGAACAGCTGGCCGGTGAAGCCGGCGAGGCTCGGGAAGTTCAACGAGCCGAGCACCCCGTTGACGTTCATGTCGCGGATGCGTTCGTCGATGTCGTAGCAACCGGGGCGCATCTCGGAGAAGGCGAGGGGGTCGAGGCCGTACTCCTCGGGCACCCGGCCGGCGACGGCGTTGAGCCCGACGTTGGGCAGGGGGTGGCCCTCGAACATCCAGACCTCGCGGCCGTTCTCCATGACCTCGATGAAGGGGGCCCGCTCGGCCACCTTGGCCGAGAGCCGGCCCTCGAAGAGGTTGGCCGGCTCGACCACGTGGTCGTCGACGCTTACCAGGATCAGATCGTCGACCGGCATGGGTTGGCCTCCCGAGGCTGTGTGACGGCGCTGTTAGATTAGCGGCGTGCCGCCGAAGGACGCCACCAGCATCGTGCGCCGGCCGCCCTTCGGTGCCAACCCCAACGTGGGCGAGCGGGGCAGCGACACCCAGCGTCGCATCCTGAGCGCGGCCCTCGACGTGTTCGCCGAGGTCGGCTTCAGCGGCGCCGGGGTCGAGCTCATCACCACCCGCGCCGGCTGCTCGCGCCCGGCCTTCTACCAGTACTTCTCCAGCAAGGACGACGTCTTCTGGACGCTGGCGGGCGGGCTCGGCCAGGAGATGGTCGCCCTCGGTGGACGGCTCGAGCCCATAACGCCCGATGCCGCCGGCGTGGCCACCCTCGCCGGTTGGATCGACGAGTTCATCGGCCTCTACGAGGACTATGCCCCGGTGTTCTCCGCCTTCCAGGCCGCCAGCCGGGACCACGAGTCCCTCGCCCGCGGATCGAGCAGCATCAGCGACCGGCTGGGCGCCGCGCTGGTCGGGGCCTTCCCGACCGACCGGCGGGCCGCCGGGGGCGCCGGCCTGGCCACCGGCATCGTGGCCGTGCTCATCCGTTGCAGCTTCTACTGGCAGCACATGCCCGGCGCCATCGACCGTCAGCGGCTGGTCGACGGTCTGGCGCTGATCGTGCACCGCTTGTTCCTCGGTCCCCTCGACGGGGTCAACGTGGCGAGCTCGCCCACCCGGCGCCGCCGCCGCCCGCCGCCCGCCCCCGACCGGCCGGCGCCGGGCGACGAGCGCACGCTGCGCCCCCGTGGGGAACAGACCCGCCAGCGGCTGCTCGACGCCGGCGCCAAGGTGCTGCCGGCACGGGGCTACCACGACGCCAGGGTCGACGACGTAGTCGAGCTGGCCGGGATCTCCCACGGCAGCTTCTACCGGTACTTCGCCAACAAGGAGGACTTCTTCCGGGTGCTGGCCGAGGAGGCCAGCACCGACCTGATCGACCTGCTCGACCAGTTCCCGGCCGACGTCCACCCCGGCGCGCTGCGCCCGTGGCTGGAGGACTGGTTCAGCACCTACGACGCCAACGGCGGCGTGATCAGCACCTGGCAGGAGATCCACGGCCCCGACCCCGATCTCCTCTCGTTCTCGCAGCAGGTGGCGGCGGCGGCCCTGGCCCGGCTGGCCGACGTGCTCGACCAACGGGGGTTCGGCGACCCGCTGGTGGACGCCCTCGCCCTGCTGGCCCTGGTGGAGAGGATCCCCTACAGCGTGTTCACGTTGGGGTTCACCGACCGGCACGACGCCATCGACGCCATGGTGGTCATCATTCGCCGAGGGTTCCTCGGCCTGGCCGACGCCGGCGGCCGGTAGTGGACTTCGAGTTCACCGACGACCAGCTGGAGCTGCGCGACAACGCCCGCCGCGTGCTGGCCTCGGCCTGCCCCCCGTCGCTCGTGCGCTCCGTCTACGAGGGCGGCGGCGGCGCCGACGACCTGTGGGCCACGTTGATCGGCCTCGACTGGCCGGCCATCGGCGTGAGCGAGGAGCACGGCGGCCTGGGGCTCGGTTTCCTCGAGGCCGCCATCGTCGTCGAGGAGCTCGGCCGCGTGGTGGCGCCCTCGCCCTTCCTCGCCACCGTCACCCAACTGGCCCCGATGCTCCGGGAGGCGGGATCGCCCGGCCTGCTGGCCGGCATCGCCGCCGGCGACTGCACCGGCACGCTGGCCCTGGCCGAGGGCGGCGCCTGGCGCACCGACGCCGTGCACACCACGGCGCGGCGCACCGGCGCCGGCTGGGTCCTGCACGGCGAGAAGTCCCACGTACTCGACGGCGCCTCCGCCGACGAGGTGGCGGTGGTGGCCCGGCTCGAGGGCACTGCCGGCGACGACGGGCTCGGGGTGTTCCTGGCCGCGGGTGACACCCTCAGCGCCCAGCCGCGGCCGGTGATCGACCCGACGATGCCGGTGGCCACCGTCACGCTCGAGGGCGCCGAGGTCGGCGGCGACCGGGTCCTGGTCGAGCCGGGGGAACCTGGCGCCGCGCCCGCCATCGCCCGGGCCCTCCAGGAGGCGACCACGGCGATGGCCCTGTCCACCACCGCCACCTGCCGGGCCATCTTCGAGGCCACCCTCCAGTACGCCAAGGACCGTGAGCAGTTCGGCCGGCCCATCGGCTCGTTCCAGGCCCTGAAGCACCGGCTGGCCGACATGTACCTCGCCGTCGAGCGGGCCAGCTCGCTGGCCTACTTCGCGGCGCTCACCATCGCCGAGGACGACGACCGCCGGGGCGTGGCCGCGTCGATGGCCAAGGCGGCCGCCGGCGACTGCCAGCGGCTGGTGGCCGGCGACGGCCTGCAGCTCCACGGCGGCATCGGGTTCACCTGGGAGCACGACCTGCACTTCCTGCTCAAGCGAGCCAAGTCGGGCGACCTCCTCTTCGGCACCGCCGCCGCCCACCGGGCCCAGCTGGCCCGCATGTTGGGGCTGGCGGCGTGAGGCTGCGCTTCGACGAGTCGGTCGAGGCGTTCCGGGCCGAGCTGCTCGACTGGCTGGCGGCCCACCGTCCGAGCGCCGAGGAGATGGCGGCCGACCCGTCGATCTCCACCGGGCATGCACCGGATTGGGCCCGCCGGTGGACTCGCCAGATGTTCGACGCCGGCTGGCTGGTGCCGGGCTGGCCCCCCGAGCTCGGCGGGCGCAACGCCGGGCCCATCGAGACCCTCGTCTACATCGAGGAGCTGGCCAGAGCCAAGGTGCCCCGCACCACCAACGTGCAGGGCCTCGGCATCGTGGCCCCCTCCATCCTCGACTACGGCAGCGAGGCCCAGATCCGCGACTACGCCATGCCCATCCTCCGGGGCGAGAAGACCGCCTGCCTGGGTATGAGCGAGCCCGGCGCGGGGAGCGACCTGGCCGCCCTCAGCACCCGGGCGGTGCTCGACGGCGACCGCTTCGTGATCAACGGCCAGAAGGTGTGGACCTCGGGCGCCAACTACGCCGACTTCTGCTTCCTGTTCTGCCGCACCGACCCCGACGCGCCCAAGCACAAGGGCATCAGCATCGTGCTGGTCGACATGGACACGCCCGGCATCACCGTCCGCCCGCTGCCCGAGATCATCCGCCCGGAGCACCCCGACCTCAACGAGGTTTTCTTCGCCGATGTGGTCGTGCCCGCCGAGAACCTGGTCGGCGAGATGAACAATGGCTGGGCCATGGCCAACGGCTCGCTCGCCCACGAGCGGGGGATGGTGTGGGTGAGCGGCGTGATGAGCCTCGAGGAGTCCATGGACCGGCTCCGCGGGGAGCTCCCGGCGATCACCGCCGGGTTGACCCCGGCGGAGCGGGCCGTGGCCATCGACCGCGTGGTGGAGCTGACCATCGACACCACCGCGGCCCGCTGCCTCGGCTACCGGGGCTTCGCCAAGTTGGCCAAGGGCGGCAGCGCCCCCGAGCAGGCCCTGATGAAGCTATTCGCCAGCGAGGTGCGCCAGCGCATCGCCCTCGTCGGCGCCGAGGTCCAGGGGGCGGCGGCCATCGAGGTGGGCGCGGTCGACATGGACGGGCACCTGAGCGTGGACGAACCCCAGGGCACCTGGCTCGAGCAGTACTTCCACTCCTTCGCCAACACCATCTCCGCCGGCGCCTCGGAGATCCAGCGCAACATCATCGCCGAGCGGGTGCTCGGCCTCCCCCGGTCCTGAGGGCGGCCGTGACCGGGGCCGCCACCGTCGCCGAGCTCTTCGCCAACCGCAGCCAGGATCCGCACCCGGGCCTGCGCACCGACGACGGCTGCTGGTCGTGGGCCGACGTGGTGGCCGAGTCGGCGGCACGCGCCGCCCTCCTCGCGGCCATGGCCGATGACCGTGCCCTACCCCCCGACCGAAATCGGCCGGTCGGCCACCACCTCGGCGTGCTCCTCGACAACGTGCCGGAGTACGTGTTCCTGCTCGGCGGCGCCGCCCTCGCCGGTGCGGTCGTGGTCGGGATCAACCCCACCCGGCGGGGCGAGGAGCTGGCTCGCGACGTCCGCCACACCGACTGCCGGGTGGTGTTCACCGATCGGCGCCAGGCGCCGCTGCTGGAGGGGCTGGACCTGGGTGGGTGCGAGGTGGTCACCGTCAACACCCCTGAGTGGGCCGAGCGGGTGGCGGCGCACGCGGGAGCGCCGATCCCGGCGAGCGCGCCGGCGGCGGATGACCTGTTCCTGCTGCTGTTCACCTCCGGCTCCACCGGCGCGCCGAAGGCGGTGCGGATGAGCCAGGGCCGGGCGGCGCGGACGGCCACGGCTTCGGCCGTCGCCTTCACCCCCGACGACGTCCTGTACTGCGCCATGCCCCTGTTCCACGGCAACGCCCTGCTGGCCAACCTGCTGCCCGGCCTGGCGGCGGGCGCCACCGTCGTGCTGCGGCGGCGCTTCTCGGCGTCGGCGTTCCTGGACGACGTCCGCCGCCACGGGTGCACGTACTTCAACTACGTGGGCCGGGCCCTCTCCTACATCCTCGCCCAGGCCCCCACCCCGGCCGACGCCGACAACCAACTGAAGTGGGCCCTCGGCTCGGAGGCCTCGCCCCGCGACCTCGTCGAGTTCCGCCGGCGCTTCGGATGCCCCGTGATCGAGGGCTACGGGTCGAGCGAGGGGGCGATCGTCATCCGACCCTTCCCGGGCATGCCCCCCGAGGCGCTGGGCCGGCCCAAGGACGGTCTCGACGTGGCCGTCATCGACCCCGACACCGGGACCGAGTGCCCGCCGGCCCGGTTCGGCGACCAGCGCCGCCTGCTCAACCCGGGAGAGGCCATCGGGGAGATCGTCGGGCGCAACGCCCTCGGGTCCTTCGAGGGCTACTACGCCAACCCCGAAGCCGACGCCGAACGCGGCCGGTCCGGCTGGTACTGGACCGGCGACCTCGGCTACCGGGACGCCGACGGCACCTTCTACTTCGCCGGGCGGACCGCCGACTGGTTGCGGGTGGACGGCGAGAACTTCGCCGCCGGGCCGGTGGAGCGGATCCTGGGGCGCCTCCCGGGGGTGGCCGCGGTGGCGGTGTACGCCGTGCCCGACCCCCGCACCGCCGACGCGGTGATGGCGGCCATCGAGCTCGACGAGGGCGCCCGCTTCGACCCCGACGCGTTCACCGCCTTCCTCGCCGCCCAGCCCGACCTGGGCACCAAGTGGGCGCCCCGCTTCGTCCGGGTCGTCGACCGCCTGCCCCTCACCGCCACCGGCAAGCTCGACCGCAAGCCGCTGCGGGCCGCCCGGTGGGAGACCACCGACCCGGTCTGGTGGCGCCCGGAGCCCGGGGCTGCCTACCGCCGGCTCGAGGCGGCTGACGTGGCGGCCCTGCACCAGGCGTTCGCCGACCACGGGCGGGCAGCCATGCTGGCGTGAGGTTCGCCGTCACCCACCCGTTGGTGAGCCACCCCGCGTCTCCGGACCTGGTGACGGGCGAGGGCGTCACCCGGGTGGCCACCGCGGCCGAGCGGGCCGGCTTCGACGGCATCGGGTTCACCGACCACCCCGCCCCCTCGCAGCGCTGGCTCGAGGGCGGCGGCCACGACGCCCTCGACCCGTTCGTGGCCCTGGGCTTCTGCGCGGCCGCCACCGAGCGCATCCGGCTCATCCCCAACATTGTCGTCCTCCCCTACCGGAACCCGTTCCTCGTGGCCAAGGCGTCCGCCACCCTCGACGTGCTCTCCGGCGGACGCTTCACCCTCGCCGTCGGCGCCGGGTACCTGAAGGCCGAGTTCGCCGCGCTCGGCGTGGTCCACGCCGAGCGCAACCAGCTCTACGACGAGGCCCTCGCCGTGGTGAAGGCGGTGTGGACGAGCGACGACGTGAGCGCGGAGGGCCGACACTTCAGCGCCCGTGGCATCACCGCCCACCCTCGTCCCACTACCGTGCCCCATCCGCCGATCTGGGTGGGCGGCAACAGCGCCCGGGCCCGCCAGAGGGTCGCCGACCACGGCGATGGCTGGGCGCCGTTCCCGGCGCCGGCCGGCCTGGCCCGCACCGCCCGCACCGTGGCCCTCGACCGCCTCGACGACCTGGCGGCGGCGATCGACGACCTGCGGGCCCGCCGGGTGGCGGCGGGACGCGACCCGGCCGGCGTGGACGTGTGCTTCGCCTGCCGGGCCGGCGGCGACCCCGGTTCGGCGGCGTTCGACCCCGACGCCCACCTCGAAGGGCTGTCCGAACTGGCGGCCCTCGGGGTCACCTGGGTGCAGGTCGGCCTGCCCGGCGACGACCTCGGCCACACCCTCACCACCCTCGAGCGCTACGGCGAGCAGGTGATCACGCCGGGCAGACTGCTGCCATGGCCCTGAACCCGGTGACGCAGTACGCCGACGATCGCAACCTGCGGGCACGCCAGCGCCTCTGGGCACACCAGAGTCCGACGTTCGACATCTTCGGATGGGTTCTCGACCTCGCCGGTGTCACGCCCGAGGTCAGCGTGCTCGATCTCGGTTGTGGCAACGGCCAGTACCTCCGGTCGATGCAGGCGCGTGGGGTCACCGCCGTGGGCTGCGACGTGTCACTCGGGATGCTGTGCTCGGCCGCAGGGCACAGACCGCTGCTCAACGCAGACGCCGTGCGGCTGCCGCTGCGTGACGGCTCCTTCGACGTCGTGTTGGCACCGCACATGCTGTACCACGTAGTCGACCGGGCAGCAGCCGCTCGAGAGATGCGCCGAACCCTGACAGGGGGAGGCGTGTGTGTGGTGGTCACGAACGGAGCGGACCACATGCGTTCACTGCGCGATCTGGTCGAGGCGGCAGCCGGCCAGGGCAGCCCCGGCTGGGAGATGAAGAACCCCTCGACGCACGTCTTCTCGCTCGAGAACGGCGAAGCGCAGCTGCGGACGGCCTTCGAGTCGGTCACCCGCGTTCGTCCCGAGGACGTACCGATCGTCCGCATCAGCGATGCCGACGTGGCGGCCGACTACGTCGCGAGCGTCGGCGACCACTACGCGGACGACGTGGCGAGACCGTGGAACGAGGTGGTGGAGGATGTCCGGCGAGCCGTTCAGGCCGTGATCCGCTCCGAAGGCGTCTTCACGGTCGCAGGCGACACCGGGGCCTTCGTTTGTCGATGAGGGCCGGCTCGGGCCGCCAGACGCACCAGCCGTGTCACCCCACGGGCAGGAGATCGACCTCGTAGTTCGAGAATCGGCGATCGACGCTGATGATGGTCAGGCCTTCGCTTCGAGCCTGCGCGATGAGCATCCGGTCGAACGGATCGGTGTGGTGGGCAGGCAGCGCGCCGGCGGCGAGCGCGTGGGCGGCGGTGATCGCAAGAGCGTCGAAGGCGTTGGCGGCCAGCGCGTCGAGGAGATCATCGGGGGCGTCGAGCCGGCCGACGGCCTTCTTGATGGCGATCTCCCAGGCGGTGGCAGCCGAGACGGCCACGGTCGTGTCGGGGTCGGCGATGACGGCCGCGGCGCGGGGAGGGAGGGCTTGGTCGGCGCCGAGCCACCACAGCAGGATGTGGGTGTCGAGGAGCACGTTCACGGGTGTTCGCCGCGGAAGGCGGCGGCCACCTCGTCCGGGACTTCATCGAAGTCGGCCGAGATGTGGACCCGGCCGGTCCAGAGGCCGGGCACCCGAACGGGCCGGGGGCGGGCGGGCAAGATCCGCGCCACCACGTGCCCGGCCCTGGCGATCTCGACCTCCTCGGCCTCACCGTTCTCGACTGCGGCCACCAGCCTCGAGAGGTTCGTCTTGGCCTCGTGCATGTTCACCCGCATGGCCGCAGGTTAGCTAACCTAGCTATTGCTGCTGAAGGCCCCATGCCGGCGATGCCCGCGCCGCCGCCGGCGGGGGCTGAACCCCTCGGTTCCTAGGCTGGCGTCCGTGGAGATCACCGCCCTGGATCCGCCCATGCATCGGGCCATGGAACTGGCCTGGGAGTCGTTCCGCGCGGGCAGCCTCGGCATCGGCGCCGTCATCACCGCCGACGGCGCCACCGTGTCCACCGGCCGGAACCGCCTGGCCGAGAGTGACCCCGGCGACGACCCTCTCGCCGGCACCTCGCTCGCCCACGCCGAGATCAACGCCCTCGCCAAGCTGCCGTGGGGCGGCCACCCCGACGGCGTGGAGCTGTGGACCACCCTGCAACCATGCCTGCAGTGCCTCGGCGCCATCCGCCTGAGCACGGTCACGGAGGTGAACGTGCTGGCCCCCGACCCGCTCTTCCGTGGGGTCGAGCGGGCCCGGCACCTCAACCCCTACATCGGCAGCCGGTGGCCGGACTTCCGCCAGCGCGACGTCGACGAGTGGGCCGTGCTGTCGCTGCTCCTCCAGACCCACGTCGCCGCGTTCTGGCAGGTCGCCGTCCCCGGGTGGAACGAGGTGCTGCCCCAGATCGGCGCGCTCGCGGCCGCGTTGGTCGCCGACGGCGAGCTGCTCGACCTGGCGGCCGCTGACGCCGACGTGGTGGAGGTGGCCGGGGCCCTCTGGGGTCGCCTCGGCGAAGGCGTGGCCGAGGTCGCCGCCCTCGCCGACGCCGACGGGTAGGGCCCCCGCCCGGCTAGGAGTCGCGCACGGGGCTCGATCATCAGAGCCTCGGCGGCGTGGTGCAGGTTGCCGGTGGGGCGGAGGACGGACCGAGCGAGGCCAACTCATCGGTGGCTACACGACCACCACGCCGATGAGGTCGTCGAGGGCTCGGAAGTCCTGGCCGTTCCGGGTGTAGAGCGGAAGGTCTGCCGCCAAGGCGGTCGCCGCGATCAGCATGTCGACCGCTCGCGCCCCCCGGGCCTTGCGGCCTGCGGCCGCCACGGAGGCGAAGACGCGTCCATAGGCCCTCGCAGCATTGGCGTCGAAGGGAAGGGGATCGAACGCGGCCTCTGCCCGCTGGAGACGGTCCTGGCGCCGACTTCGCTCGTCGGGATCCGACGTCGCATGAGGGCCGGCGGCGAGCTCGGCCATGGTGATCGCGCTGATGGCGACGGAGATCGGGAGCGCGAGCGGGTCCAGCCCATCGAGGTCGATGACGACGGATGTGTCGAGGATGCCGCGCTCCGGTCGGGCTCGCTCAGCCACGGGGTGCGGGATGTTGGTCAGCCAACGCGTCGAGGTCGCCTCGGAAGCGGTCATAGTCGACACTGGGTGCCGTCCGGAAGATGGCGACGGCCGTCTCGGCCCCGACGAAACGATGCCGGCGAAGCGGGGACAGCTCGCCCACGGGCTCGCCGTTGCGGGTGACGACGAACGTCTCGCCCGCATCGAGGCGCCGCATGATCTCTCCGCTCTGGTTGCGCAGCTCCCGCTGGGTGATCTCCCGACTCATTGCCCGTAACGTAGCACGGCGTGCTACGCAGGCAGCACCCGATCGGGGAGGGGGTGTCGGTAGAGAAGGGCGGCGTTCTCGCAACACATGGCGCGCCGCTCGGCCGGGGGGATGTGGCCCCACGCCCTCTCGATGACCGCCTGGGTGTCGGGCCAGGTGCCGTCGCCATGGGGGTAGTCGACCTCCACCATGATGTTCTCCACGCCGATGGTGTGGCGGGTCTCGATGGTGGATGGGTCGTCGATCGTGCAGAACCAGAAGTTCCGGCGCAGCACGTCGGCCGGGCGGACGTCCCAGCCGAGGCCGTAGCCGGAGCGGTCGACGATGTTCTCGAGGCGGTCGATGAGCATCGCCACCCATCCGATGCCGCCCTCGGACATGGCGATCTTCAGGCCGGGGAGGCGGACGGGGTGGCCCGACCACAGCCACTCGGTGCAGGCCGTGAGCGACAGCTGGCCGAACAGGGTGGCCGCCAACGGCACCACCGCCTGGTCGCAGCCGGGCGGGAACTCGCCCAGCCCGGACGAACCCACGTGCAGGCTGACCACCGTGTCGGTCTCGGCGCAGGCCCGGAGGATGGGCTCCCAGTAGTCGGTGAAGATGGACGGGTAGCCGAGGAGGTGCGGGCGCTCGGGCAGGGTGACCGATCGGAAGCCGCGCTCGGCGTTGCGGCGGATCTCCTCGGCGCCGAGCTCGGGATCGGACAACCAGGTGATGCCCATCGGGATGACCCGGTCGGGGTGGGGCGACCACCAGGCCTCGTGCATCCAGTCGTTCCAGGCGCGGGTCGTGGCCAGGCCCAGCTCGGGGTCCGAGCATTGGGAGTAGACGCGCCCGCAGAAGCCGGTGATCATCGACGGGAAGCTCAGCGACGCCCACACCCCGTTGAGGTCCATGTCGTGGACGCGGGCGTCGACGTCGAAGCACCCCGGGCGCATCTGGTCGAAGCGGAACGGCTCCACCGCCACCGTCTCCGGGCGGCGACCGGCCACCGCGTTCATGCCCACCTGGCTGTGGCGCTGACCGTCGAACTCCCACACCTCGTGGCCCTGCTTCGTGGTGATGACGCGGGGGGCCCGGTCCTGGAGGTGGCGGGGCAGCCGGCCCTCGAACATGTCGGGCGGCTCGACCAGGTGGTCGTCGACCGAGATGATCGTGGCCTTGACCTCGCGGGGCTCCGGCTCCGGGAGGAACAGGCCCGGATCGAGGTCGAGGTCAGTCAAGGATCGAGGGGTCGGCTCGCAGCTCGCGCCGGGCCATGGCCTCGAACAGCCCGGGAAAGCTCACGTGGTCGAACGGGGCGGCGAAGCGGGTGAACACCTCGTCGCGCACCGGCACGCCGCCACCCAGGGCCTCGACGTGCCACGCCTGGCGGCACCGCCACTCGAGCACGACGCAGCGGTGGTGGGCCTGGGCGATGTCGGTGCCCACCACGAACACCCCGTGGTTGCCGAGCAGCGCCATGCGGGCGTCGGCCAGGGCGTCGACGCAGGCCCGGGCCTGAGCGACAGCGTCGACCGATCCCTCGAAGTCGTCGTACACGGCGGGATCACCCGGCACCATGGCCGAGGTCTGGTCGTACACCGGCGGCACGCGCTGCAGGTTGGCCCAGACCGTCCCCCAGCGCGAGTGGTTGTGCACGGCGACGGCGATGTCGTGACGGGCCCGGTGCAGCTCGAGGTGCAGGGGGATCGCCGGCGTGACCGTCCACTGACCATCGAGCACGTTGCCATCGGGGTCGATGCGCATGATGTCCGAGGCCCGCACCTCGTCCCACGTGAGGCCCCATGGGTTGACCAACAGGGTGCCGTCCGGCTGGCGGAAGGTGATGTGCCCGGCGAGGTGGTCGTCGTAGCCCTCGCGGTGCAGCATGCGGGCCAGCAACGCCACCTCGGCCTGCGGGGTGAGCGGCGGGAGCGATGGAGCCATCGGGTTGTGGCGCAGTTCGGCGGTGGTCATCCGGCGTCCCCTCGGCTAGCTGACGCCAACGTTACCTGGCACGCGCTGACGCGGTCCGGCCGTCTGTCCACCAGACGGTGCGGCTGCGCCGCAACAGGCACCGTGCTGACTGGTCGCCTCGCCTGTCGGCTCGCCTCCGTAGAGTCCTGCGGGTGAGCGCTTTCAACCACGTGGGCCACTGCGTCACCGATCTCGCCCGGTCGCGGCGCTTCTACGAGGAGCTGCTCGGCTTCACGTTCCAACGCCACCTCGATGTGCCCGACGAGCCGGCCGCCCGGCTCCTCCGGGTGCCAGCACCGGTGAACATGACCGCGGCCTACCTCGAGCGCGACGGCTTCGTGCTGGAGCTCCTGCACTTCGACCGCGAAGGCAACGCCCCCGCTCGCGAGCGCTCCTTCACCGAGCCGGGGTTGACCCACCTGTCGTTCAGCGTCGACAACGTGGCCGCCACCTGCGCCCGGGTGGCCGAGCTCGGCGGCGAGGTGCTGTCCGACACCGACATCGGCGGGATGGCCGTGATGATCCGCGACCCCGACGGCCAGCTCATCGAGCTCCTGCCCATGAGCTACCGCCAGCAGGCCTGAGCGCCCAGCGCCGCACCCGGCCGGCTAGCGGCGGGGGAGCTTGATGGCGCGGTCGGCGATGATGTTCTTCTGCACCTCGGTGGCGCCGGCGCCGATCGAGGTGAACCGCTGCCACGGGTAGTTGTGGGCGGCGTGGCCCCCGGCCACCGCGTCGGGCCCGCCCTTGGCCAGCACGCCCATCGGCCCGAGCACGTCGACGTAGAGCTCGGCCAGAGCCTGGGACAGGTGGCTCCACTGCAGCTTGGCGATCGGCACCTCGGGCCAGGTCTTCTCTCCCTTCAGCACCTTGGAGAGGGCCCGGGCGTTGAGCAACCGGGTCAGCTCGACCTGGGTGTACATGCGGGCGATGCGCTCGCGGATGCCGGGGTCGGCCAAGGCGCCCGGGTTGTGGGTGCGGGCGATGGCCACCATGGAGTCGAGCTCGGCCCGCAGGCCTATGGCCAGCCCCCCGGTGCCGACCCGTTCGTGGGTGAGGGTGCCCATGGCCACGTTCCAACCCTCGCCCTCGCTGCCGAGGCGGTAGGCCACCGGCAGACGGGCGTCGGTGAACACGACCTCGTCGAACATGGCTTCGCCGGTGATCTCCCGGATTGGGTTGCACTTCACGCCGTCGACGTGCAGATCGACGATCAGGGCGGTGATGCCCTCGTGCTTGGCCCCCCGGGCGATGGCGTCGGGGTCGGTGCGCACGAGAAACAGGCCCCACCGGGCCAGGTGGGCGGTGGAGATCCAGATCTTGGTGCCGTTGACCACGTACTCATCGCCGTCGGCCACCGCGGTGGTGCGCAGGTTGGCCAGGTCGCTGCCGGCCTGGGGCTCGGTGAAGCCCTGGCACCAGTGCTCGGAGGCGTCGAGGATCCCGGGCAGCCAACGCTGCTTCTGCTCGTCGGTGCCCCAGCGGATGATCATGGGGCCGATCTGCCAGATGCCGTTGGCGTTGTAGATGCCCGGCGTCCTGGCCTTGGCCATCACCTCGGAGTAGATGACGTTCTGCATGGTGGTGGCTTCCCGGCCACCCCACTCCACCGGCCAGTTGATGGCGGCCCAGCGGCCCTCGTTGAGCCGGCGCTGCCACGCCTGGCGCCGCGCCATGGTGCGGGTGGTGAGGTCGGAGTGCTCATCGCCGATCTCCCCCTGGTCGACGAAGTCACCGAGGTTGGCGTCGAGCCACTCCTGCAACTCGGTCCGGAAGGCCTCGTCCTCGGGGCCGTAGGCGAAGTCCACGCCCGCAAGCTACCGGGCCGCCGGGCCGCCGACTAACACGGGCGTCACCTATGGTGCCCGGCGTGGACTTCACCTTCAGCGACGAGCAGGAGGCCCTTCGCACGGTGGCCCGCTCCTTCCTCGCCGCCGAGGCGCCCCCGGCCTACGTGCGGGCCATGATCGACGACGACCGCGGCTTCACCGACGAGTTCTGGGACCGGACCGTCGACCTGGGCTGGCCCGGCCTGCTCATCCCGGAAGCTCACGGCGGCGCCGGCCTCGGGCTGCTGGAAGCGGTGGTGCTGAGCGAGGAGATGGGCGCCCTGCCGCTGCCCGGGCCGTGGTTCTCCTCTGCGGTCTGCGCCACCCTCATGGCGCTGCGGCTCGACGACGCCGGAGTGCTCGACGACCTCGCCGCCGGGCGCCTGCGGGCCACGGTGGCGCTCGAGGAGGGCGGCGCCGGCGACCCCCTCGACGCGATCTCGTGCGCGGCCCGGCCGGACGGCGACTCCTGGGTGCTCGACGGGGTGAAGCCGCTGGTGCTCGACGGCCACACCGCGGAGGTCGCCTACGTGGTCGCCCGCGACGGTGACGGCCTGGCCGCCTTCGCCGTCGACCGGCCCGAGGGCGAGCTGGTCCCCTCCCTCGACGTCACCCGCAAGACGGCGCGGCTCGCCCTCGACGGCCGCCGCGCCCGGAGGGTCGGCCCCCCCGGCGACCAGCGGGCCCTGCTGGCCCGCGTCGTCGACGACATCGGTGTGGCCCTGTGCGCCGAGAGCGTGGGCGCGTGCGACCGGGCCCTGGCCATGGCCACCGAGTACGCCAAGGACCGGGTGCAGTTCGACCGGCCCATCGCCACCTTCCAGGTGATCAAGCACAAGATCGTCGACATGCTCCACCAGCTCGAGCTGGCCCGGGTGGCCGCGCACTTCGCGGCGTGGGCCAGCCAGGTCGACGATCCGCAACGGGAGGCGGCGGCCGCCCAGTGCAAGGGGTTCGTGGCCGAGGCCGCCACCATGATCACCGGAGAGAACATCCAGGTGCACGGGGGCATGGGCTTCACCTGGGACATCGACTGCCACCTGCTGTTCCGGCGGGTCAAGGCCGACGACGTGCTCTTCGGCCGCCAGGGTTGGCAGCGCCAACGGCTGGCCGACCTGGTGCTCGGCACGGTGGCGACGTGACCGATGTCTCCGCCCGCCCGCTCTCCATCGCCGACCCCCAGTTCTGGTGGCGGCCGCTGGCCGACCGCATGGCCGACTTCGCCGAGCTCCGGGCGGCCGGGCCCTTCACCCGGGCGGAGATCACCCACCCGCTCACCGGCGAGCAGGAGGCGTTCTACGCCGTCACCCGCTTCGACGAGGTGAACGAGATCAGCCGGCGGCCCCAGACCTTCTGCTCGGGACGGGGCTCCACCTCGATCCTCGACATGCCCGCCGAAGCGCTGGAGTTCTTCGGGTCGTTCATCACCATGGACGACCCCCGCCACGCCCGGCTCCGGGGCATCGTCGCCCGGGAGTTCACCCCTCGCCGGCTCCAAGGCCTCATCGACTCCGTCGATCTGATCTGCGCCGAGCTCATCGACGCCATCTGCGAGCAGGGCGAGGTGGACCTGGTCGAATCCATCTCGGCACCGTTCCCGCTGCTCGTCATCTGCGACATGATGGGCATCCCCCGCAGCGAGTTCCGCACCGTGCTCGACGCCACCAACGTCATCCTCGGCGCCGGAGACCCGGAGATGACCGGGAGCGACGACCTGCTGGGTGCCTTGTTTGGGGCGGGCATGACGCTCACCAACCTCATGGGCGAGCTGGCCGAGGAGCGCCGCCGGAACCCCACCGACGACCTCACCTCGGCACTGGTGCACAGCGCCACCGACGAGGAGCTGCTGGCCCCCGAGGACCTCGGGCCCTTCTTCATCCTCCTCGCCGTCGCCGGCAACGACACCACCCGCACCGCCACCAGCCTGGCCATGGACTTCCTCGGCAAGCACCCGGACCAGCGCCGGGTCTGGCAGCAGGACCTGGAGCACGTCACCGCCACCGCGGTCGAGGAGATCGTGCGTTACGCCTCCCCGGTGGTGTTCATGCGTCGCACCGCCACCGAGCCGGTCACGCTCTCGGGCCAGGACTTCGACGAGGGCGACAAGTTCGTCCTCTTCTACGGGGCCGCCAACCGCGACCCGCTCGTGTTCGACGACCCCGAGCAGTTCGACGTCCGGCGCCACCCGAACCCCCACGTCGGCTTCGGCGGACCCGGCCCCCACTTCTGCCTCGGCGCCCACCTCGCCCGCCGGGAGCTGGCGATCGTCTTCCGGCAGCTCCTGACCCGCCTGCCCGACATCGAGCCGGCCGGGGAGCCCGAGTACCTCCAGGCCGCCGGCATCCCCCTCGTCGGTGGCATCAAGCGCCTCCCGGTGAGGTTCACGCCGTGCTGACTGGCTCCTCCTCCGCTTCGCTCCCCCGGAGCGGCTTCGCCATCCGGCTGTCATCCGTACCGCTGCTCCGCCTGGCGGCTGCGCAGCGCTGACTGGCTCCTCCTCCGCTTCGCTCCCCCGGAGCGGCTTCGCCATCCGGCTGTACCGTACCGCTGCTCCGCCTGGCGGCTGCGCAGCGCTGACTGGCTCCTCCTCCGCTTCGTCTCCCGGAGCGGCTTCGCCGTGCTGACTGGCCCTCCTCCGCTTCGCTCCCCGGAGCGGCTTCGCCATCCGGCTGTCATCCGTACCGCTGCTCCGCCTGGCGGCTGCGCAGCGCCAGGTTTAGGCGCCGGGCTCGGGGTCGCGGGGGAGGCCGAGGAGGCGCTCGCCGATGACGTTGCGCTGGATCTCACTGGTGCCGCCGGCGATGGTGAGACACCGATTGGCGAGGAAGCCGAAGGTCCACTGCCCGGCCGCCCCCATCGTGGTGGCTCCCTCCGGTCCGAGCAGCGAGAGCCCGAGCTCCTGGGTGCGCTGGTCGTGCTCGACGCCGAGCAGCTTGCGCACGCTCGCCTCCGGGCCGGGCGCCGCCCCCGACACCGACCGGTGGGTGGAGCGCAGGCCGAGCACGGCCACGCTGTGGGCCTCGGCCACGAGCGCGCCGAGCTGGTCGAGCAGCAGCGGATCAGGGTGGAGCTGGCCTTCGGCTATGCGATCGGAAACGAGGCCCAGCAGCGCCTCGATGCCGCCCCCGAACGAGGAGCCCCGACCCATGGCGACCCGCTCGTTGGCCAGAGTGGTGCGGGCCAGCGGCCAGCCGCCGTCGACCTCGCCGATCACGCAGTCGTCGGGCACGAACACGTCGTCGAGGAACACTTCGTTGAACATGGCCAGGCCGGTGAGCTCGCGCAGCGGGCGGATGTCGATGCCGGGGCTCTGCATGTCGACGACCACGTAGGTGATGCCGAGGTGCTTGGGGGCCGCCGGGTTGCTGCGGACCAGGCAGATCCCCCAGTCGGCCTGGTCGGCCATCGTGGTCCAGACCTTCTGACCGTTGAGCAGCCACCCACCGTCGGTGCGGGTGGCGCTGGTGGTGAGGGCGGCCAGGTCCGAGCCGGCCTCGGGCTCGCTGAAGAGCTGACACCAGGAGATCTCGCCGAGGAGGGTGGGGCGCACCCACCGCTCCTGCTGCTCGACGGTGCCGTGGACCGCGATGGTCGGCGCCGCCCACGCACCGACCTGCAGGTGGGGCAGACGGATGCGGGCCCGGTGCAGCTCCTCGTCGATCACGAGCTGCTCGACTGCGGAAGCGTCCCTGCCCCACGGTGGAGGCCAGTGGGGCACGAGATACCCGCCGCCGACCACCCTCGACCGCTGGTCCTCGGCCGGCCCGGCGGCGACCTCGTCGGCGAAGGCCCGCACCTCGGCCAGGACCCGCTCGGCCTCGGCGGGCAGGTCGAGGGTGAGCCGGCGGCGGGCGCCGGCGAGGGCGGCGGGGGCGGGGACCTGCCGCCAGGGCGACGCCCCGCCCAGGAGTTGGCGCAGCGCCATCGCCCGCCGGAGGTAGAGGTGGGCGTCGTGCTCCCATGTGAAGCCGATCCCACCCAGCACCTGGATGCAGTCCTTCGCCACACGGGCGAAGGCATCGAGGGCGACGGCGCCGGCGGCCGCAGCCGACAGCGCCGCCTCGTCGGCTCCGACCTCGCCGGCGTCGAGGGCCATGGCCGCGTCCCACGCCACCGCGCGGGCCTGCTCGACCGCCACCAGCATGTCGGCGCACCGGTGCTTGACCGCCTGGAACTGCCCGATGGGCCGGCCGAACTGGCGGCGCACGGCGGCGTAGGCCGACGCCGTCTCGACGCACCAGGCCGCTCCCCCGGCGCACTCCGCCGCCGCCAGCGCCGCCCCCAGCGCCTCGACGCGGGCGCGGGTGAGGGTAGGCAGATGGTTGTCGGGGCCGACGTCGACGGCTGCCAGCTCGATCGCCGCGAGGCGCCGGGTGGGGTCGAGCGAGTCGAGCGCCCGCACCGCCCCGGCCCCGCGGGGCAGGGCGTACCAGCGCTCCTCCTCGCCCACCAACACCGGCGCCACCAGCACGTCGGCCAGGGCGCCGCACAGCACCGGTGCGGCGGTGCCCGTCACCTGCACCGTGCCGTCGGCCGCGGCCCGTCCGTCGAGAGGTGGACGCAGCGCGACCGACCCCACCATCCGCCCCGCCGCCAGCTCGGCGAGGAGGCTGGACCCACCACCACCATCGCGGATGGCGGCGCTGGCCCACATCGTCGGCAGCGCCGGGCCGGGCGCCGCCACCCGCCCGAGCTCCTCCACCACCACGGCCAGTTCACCGAAGCCGTAGCCCTCGCCGCCGTCGGCTTCGGACAGGTGCAGTCCGAGCCAGCCGAGCGCCGCCATCTCGGCCCAGAAGGGGGGCAGCTCCTCGGCCTCGGCGTCGATGGCGGCTCGAGCCACGGCCGGGGGGCAGCGGGCGGCGCTGAACCGGCGGGCGGCGTCGAGGAGGGCGAGGTGGTCCTCGCCGATGGCGATGCTCACGTGCGCCCTCTTCTTCTAACGATCGTGTCACGTTAGCGGCCGCGGCGATTACCCTACGGGCGCATGCCGATCCACTACGAGCAGGTGGGCGGGCACGTGGCCCGCATCACCATCGACCGGCCCGAAGCGCGCAACGCCCTCGACCTGCACCACTTCCGCGACCTGGCCAACGCGTGGCGCCGCTTCCGTGACGACCCCGACGACTGGGTGGCGGTCATCACCGGCGTGGATCGCAGCTTCATGGCCGGTGCCGACCTCAAGACCTACATCCCCCAGATCACCGCCCTCCAGCAGGAGATCAACGCCGGTGGGGTGGACGAGATAGACGGTTGCAAGCTGCGCGACGGCACCGACGCCGTGCTGCGCAGCCTCAAGATCTACAAGCCGATCATCGCCGCCGTGAACGGCGCCTGCGTGGCCGGCGGCATGGAGATGCTCGGGGGCATCGACATCCGCCTCGCCACCGAGCAGGCCACCTTCGGGGTCATGGAGCCGAAGCGGGGGCTGTTCGCCGGAGGTGGCACCACCGTGCGCCTCCCCCGCCAGCTGGCCTTCCCGGCGGCCATGGAGTTCCTGCTCACCGCCGAGGCCTTCCCCGCGTCGCGGGCGCTCGAGCTGGGGCTGCTCAACGAGATCGTGGACGAGGGCGACCTGGCCGAGCGGGCGCTCTGGTGGGCGGCGCGGATCAACGCCAACGCCCCGCTGGCCGTGCAGGCCACCAAGGAGAGCGTGCTCCGCGGCCTGGCCGTCGAGCAGCGCGAGGCCTACCGGATCGAGAGCGAGCTGGCCGGGAAGATCTTCTCGAGCGAAGACGCCAAGGAGGGTCCCCGCGCCTTCGCCGAGAAGCGCGACCCGGTGTGGACGGGGCGATGAACACCGTCGACCCCCGCACGCCCTGCCTCATAGGCGTGGCGCAGCGGACCGTCCGCCCCGCCGACGGACCGGCGCCCGAGCCGCTCGTGCTCTGGGAGGACGTCTGCCGGGCCGCTGCCGCCGACGCGGTGCCCAGCGGCGCCGACCGGGTGCTCGGCGCGGCCGACAGCCTCCAGGTGGTGTACTGCATGAGCTGGCCCTATGACCGGCCGGTCGACCGCCTGGCCGATGCCCTCGGCGTGGCGCCGAGCCACCGGCTCTACTCCGGGATCGGTGGCACCACCCCCCAGGTCCTCGTGCAGGGCGCCGCCGGCGCCATCCTCGACGGCGAGCTCGACCTCGCCTTCATCACCGGGGCCGAGGCCCTCCACACCAAGCGCCAGGCCAAGAAGGCGGGAGAACGCCTGGCCTGGAGCCACCGGGCGGCCCAGCCGGCGCCGTTCCCGTTCGAGGCGCCGTTCCACCCGGCTGAGGTGGCCCACGAGGTCTTCCAGGCGTGGCTGACCTTCCCGGTGTTCGACGTCGCCCGCCGGGCCCGCCTGGGCGTGCGGCCGGGCGACTACCTCGACGCCCTCGGCGAGCTGATGGCGCCGCTCAGCGAGGTGGCGGCCACCAACCCCCACGCCTGGTTCCCCGAGCGCCGCACCGCCATCGAGCTGTCCACGCCCACCGCCGAGAACCGCATGGTCGGCTTCCCGTACACCAAGTCGATGGTGGCGGTCATGGACGTGGACATGGCCGCCACCGTGATCGTGGCCAGCCACGCCAAGGCCGACGAGCTGGGGGTGCCCCCCGAGCGCCGCGTGTACCTCCGGGGCTGGTGCTCGGGCAACGATCCCGTCTACCTGGCCGAGCATCCCGACCTCTCGGCGTCGCCGGCCATGGCCGCGGCCGGCGCCGAGGCCCTGCGGTGCGCGGGCGCAGCGGTCGACGACGTGGCCCACCTCGACCTCTACAGCTGCTTCGCCAGCTCGCTGCACCTGGCGTGCGACGCCTTCGGCCTGGCCCCCGACGACCACCGCGGCCTCACCGTCACCGGCGGCCTCCCCTTCGCCGGCGGCGCCGGCAGCAACTACATGCTCCACAGCATCGCCACCATGGCCGACGTGCTCCGGGAGGACACCGGCTCGTTCGGGCTCGTCACCGGCGTCGGCATGCACATGACCAAGCACGCCTTCGGCCTGTACTCCACCGCCCCTCCCCCGGTCGGTCGCGTCGAGCGTCCCGACCAGGCCGGCGTGCAGGCCCGGCTCGACGCGTTGGCGCCGGTCGCCATCATCCAGCGCCACGAGGGCTCCGCCCGGGTCGCCAGCTACACCGTCGCCCACGACCGCGGCGGCGAACCGGAGTGGGGCCTCGTGCTGGCCGACCTGCCCGACGGCAGCCGCGCCTACGCCCGCGTGGAGGACGGCGCTCTCCTCGCCGACCTCGAGGCGACCGAGTGGGTGGGGACGGCCGTCGACCTCGTGCCCGGCTCCGGCGCCGTCAACCTGGTCAAGGCATGACCCCAACCCGCCAACAGCCCCAACCCGCCAACAGCCCTAACCCGCCAATAGCAAGGAGCGACTCGTGGAGATCCGTGAAGCGGTGATCGTGGACGTGGTGCGCACCGCGTTCGGCAAGCGGGGCGGCGCCCTGGCCGGATGGCACCCGGCCGACCTGCTGGGCTTCACCCTGCGGGCGTTGGTGGAGCGCACGGGCGTGGACCCCGAGCGCCTCGACGACGTCGTCACCGGCTGCGTCACCCAGTCCGGAGAGCAGGGATGCAACGTGGGCCGCAACGCGGTGGTCGCCGGCGGCTTACCCATGACCGTCCCCGCCACCAGCGTCGACCGCCAGTGCGGCTCCTCCCAGCAGGCCATGCACTTCGTGGCCGCCTCGGTGATGTCGGGCATGTACGACCTGGCCATCGCCTGCGGCGTCGAGTCGATGAGCCGGGCGCCCATGGCCAGCAACGCCCGCGGCGGAACCGGACCGTTCTCGCCGGCCTACCTGGAGGCCATCGACGGGCAGCTGTGGGCCCAGTTCCGGGTGGCCCAGGAGCTGGCCGATCGGTGGGAGATCACCCGCGAGGAGATGGACGCCTTCGCCGTGCAGAGCCACCAGCGGGCCGCCGAGGCCACCGCCTCCGGCCACTTCGCCGGCGAGATCCTCCCCGTGCCCGTCAAGGACGCCGACGGTGCCCTCACCGGCGCCACGTTGAGCAGCGACGAGGGCATCCGGCCCGACGTCAGCCTGGAGAAGGTGGCGGCCCTCGCCCCTGCCCAGTCCTGGGAGCCCGAGACGGCGCCCGACATCACCGCCGGCAACGCCTCACAGATGACCGACGGTGCCTCGGCCATGCTGGTCGCCGACCGGGCGACGGCCGAGCACCTGGGGCTGCCCATCCGCGCCAGGCTCCTGCACTTCTCGGTGGCGGCCGAGGACGCGGTGCTCGTCCTGTCCGCCCCCAACCCGGCGACCCGCAAGCTCTACCAGCGCACGGGCATGACCACCGCCGACTTCGACGCCGTCGAGTGCAACGAGGCCTTCGCCGCCATCGCTCTCATGTGGGCCCGTGAGTTCAAGCCCGAGCCCGAGCAGCTCAACCCTCGCGGCGGGGCCATCGCCATCGGTCACCCGCTCGGTGCCAGCGGGGTACGGATGACGGCCACCCTGCTCAACCACCTCGAGGCCACCGGCGGCCGCTACGGCCTCCAGACCATGTGCGAGGGCGGCGGCCAGGCCAACTGCACGGTCATCGAGCGCCTGGCCTGAGCGCCGTCGCTCAGGAGGGACGGAGGCGCTCGCCGACCGCCTTGTAGTCGGGGGTGTCGTGGGACTGGCTCTCGGCGGCGAGGCCGTAGCCCAGCGCCCGGACGGCGTTGGCCCGGAGGTGCTGGTTGAGGATGGCCTTGGTCTCCTCCACCGCTTGGGCCGGCTGGGCGGCGAGGCGGTGAGCGAACGCCACCGCCTCGGTGAGGAGCCGCTCGCCGGGCACCACGAAGTTGGCCAGGCCGAGCTCGACCGCCACCGCCGCCGGCACCCGGTCGCCGGTCAGCAGGTACTGCTTGGCCCGCAGGAGGCTGGTGAGCGCCGGCCACGTGACCGCGCCACCGTCGCCGGCCACGAGCGCCACCGACACGTGGGTGTCGGCGAGGAAGGCGTCCTCGGCCATGAAGACGATGTCGCACAGCGTGGTGACGGTGCAGCCGAGCCCCACCGCCGGTCCGTTCACCGCCGCCACCACCGGCACGGCGACGTCGAGCATCCCACCGACCAGGCGGCGGGCGAGGCGGATGCTGTGACGCCGCACCGCCCGGTCGACCCGGCGGTGCTCGAAGTCGGCGTAGCTCCCCCCCGCGCTGAAGGCGCGACCGGCGCCGGTGAGCACCACGGCCCGCGCCTCCTCGTCCGCCTCTATGTGGCCCCAGAGCTCGACGAACTGGGCGTGGAGGGACTCGCTGAACGAGTTCAGCTCGTCGGGCCGGTCGAGGGTGACGATGCGCACCGGCCCGTCGGCTCGGACGCCTATGTCTTCCAGCTCGTACAACGTAGGTTGCTCCGTGATGGGCGAGGGTCCGAGGGTAGCGATCATCACCGGAGGCAGCAGCGGCATCGGGCTGGCCACCGCCGAGCTCCTCGCCGAGGACGGCTACGACCTGGTGCTGACGGCCCGCCGGGAGGGGCCCCTGCGGGAGGCGGCCGCCCGGCTGGGAGCCCGCTGGGTGGCCGCCGACAGCGCCGACGAGGCCGGCTTCGCCGGGGTGGTGGCCGCCGCCGGCCGGGTGGACCTCCTCGTGCACGCCGCCGGCGTCATGGCCGGCACCTTCGTCCGCAAGGAGACCCCCGCCACCTTCGACGCCGTCCTCCGCACGAACCTGCGCTCCGCCTTCGTGGTCTCCGCCGCCGTGCTCCCGGCCATGTCGGCCGGCGGGCGGATCGTGTTTCTCTCCTCCTCCTCGGCGCACGCACCGCACCCCGGCAAGGCGGCGTACTCGGCGTCGAAGGCCGGGCTCAACGCCTTCGCCGCGGCGCTGGCCAAGGAGGTCGAGCGCGACGGCGTCGCCGTGCACGTGGTGACCACGGGCCCGGTGGCCACGCCGATGCTCGACGACGTGCGCTTCCCGATGAGGGCCCTCCACCCCGACGACGTGGCCCGGGCCGTCGTGTGGCTCGACCAGCTCCCGCCCAACGTGGCGCTAGGCGAGGTGGCGCTGGGCTCGGTGGAGGCCGGCCCCTTCGCGCCGGAGCCCACCGTGCCCGAGGCCGCCCGTGCCCTGGGCCGCACCGAGCTGGCGACGGAGACCTGAGCCTCCACGGGAGCAAGCGCCCGCGCTCCCTCCCCTAAGGTGACACGAACGTCAGAAACGTGGGAGGAGGTCCAGGTGGCGGGGATGTGCGAGGGACGGGTGGCCATCGTGACCGGCGCCGGGCGCGGCATCGGGCGGGAGCACGCCTTGATGCTGGCCTCTGAGGGCGCAGCCGTCCTGGTGAACGACCTGGGCGCCTCCCCTGCCGGCGAGGGCTCCGATGCCGGGCCGGCCAACGAGGTGGTGGCCGAGATCGAGGCCCTCGGCGGCCAGGCGGTCGTGAACGGGGCTGACGTCACCAACTTCGAGGAGTCGGGCGCCATGGTGGCTCAGGCCATCGACGCCTTCGGCCGCCTCGACATCCTGGTCAACAACGCCGGCATCCTGCGTGACCGCATGGTGTTCTCGATGACCGAGGCGGAGTGGGACGCCGTAGTCGGCGTACATCTCAAGGGCCACTTCTGCCCCACCCGCCATGCCGCCGCCTACTGGCGCGGGCAGTCGAAGGCCGGCAACGCGGTGGACGCCCGCGTCATCAACACCGCGTCGCCGTCGGGCCTCTACGGCAACGTGGGGCAGGCGAACTACGGCGCCGCCAAGGCCGGCATCGCCGGCTTCACCCTCGTGTGCGCGCTGGAGCTGGGCCGCCTCGGCGTGACCGCGAACTGCCTGGCCCCCACCGCCATCACGCGCCTGGTGGCCCCCGTGATGGGCGGCGAGGAGAACATCTCCGACGACCTCCGCGCGCGCCTGTCGCCGCGCTGGGTGGCCACGGTGGCGACCTGGCTGGCCAGCCCGGCCGCCAAGCACGTGACCGGCCGCGTGTTCGACGTGCGGGGCGACACCATCGCCATCGCCGAGGGTTGGCACCGAGGCCCGGAAGACACCTTCCCCGCCCAACCGGCCGAGGCCGGCCCGGTCATCGAGGCCCTCCTGGCCAAGGCCCGGCCCAACGCCGACCTCGACGGCAAGGACGCCCCCGACCGCTTCTAGGGCGGTCAGGCAACGTCTTGCCACGTCCGCAACGTGACCTGGAGCCGGCGTCAGGGGCCGGCGACATGTTGCGCGAAGTAGGTGCCCCCGGGTGCGAGCACGCGGGCGATCTCCGACCAGTGGACGCTGGCCGGGTGGCGGCTGGTCACCAGGTCGAAGGCACCGTCGGCGAAGGGCAGCGGCGGCTCCCTCGTGACCGGCGACGACGGCACCTCCGAGCGGATGCAGCCGTGCCGTGGCCCTCGCTTCGGGTCTCGCTGGTATCCTTACTCCCGACCGATGAGTAAGGAGTTGTGATGGACGCGGCGGCGAGGGTGACGTCGAAGGGGCAGGTGACCGTCCCGAAGGCAGTGCGTGATGCGCTCGGCATCAACGAGGGCGACGAGGTCATCTTCCGGGTGGAGGGCAACCGCGCCGTGCTTGCTCGGACGCCCGACTTCCTCGCTCTAGCGGGCACGATCCGAGTGCCGGCGGCAAAGCGCAACGTGGCATGGGATGAGGTCATCCGCCGGACGAGGTCGGATCGAGCCGCGGCACGCCGTTGACCGCGTTCGTCGACACGAACGTCCTGGTGCGTCATCTGACCGGTGACCCGCAGGACTTGGCTGAACGCGCGACCGCCTTCCTCGGGACCGAACGGGAGCTGCTGCTGACCGATCTCGTTGCGGCCGAGACGGTGTACGTGTTGGAGTCGTTCTACGCAGCACCCCGCGACCAAGTCAGCGAAGCCGTGCGTTCGCTTGTTGCCTTCGACTCGATCGTCTGCGTGGACCCGGCGCTGCTTCTCCGGGCGGTCGAGGTGTACGAGACCGACCGAATCGACTTCGCGGAGGCATACCTCATGGCCTGCGCCGAGACGACCGGGATCGGCAAGGTTGCTTCCTTCGACCGGTCGATCGACCGAGTGAACACCATCGAGCGGATCGAGCCGCCGCCTGTCTGATCGGCAGGATTACCGCTGTGCGTCCAGCGGAGCAGAACCCGCCGTGTGCTCGTCGGGGGGTCCACGGGGGGCAAAGCCCCCTCAGCTCTCCGGGGGGTCCACGGGGGGCAGGGCCCCCCGTGCGTTGGTCTTCTTGACCAGGGGGATCTTGTAGAGGCGCTCCCAGTTGGGCCCGGCGATCTTGATCTTGGATTCGAGTGGCAGCGGCAGCTTCTCGTAGGCGTCGACCGAGTGCGGGTACTGCGAGTCGCCGTGGGGGTAGTCGGTGGAGAACACGACGTTGTCGTCACCGAACCAGTCGAGGTAGTGGGCGGCGGTCGCCTCCTCGGCCTCGACGCCGATGAAGCACTGGCGCAGGAAGTACTCCGACGGCTTCATGGTGAGGTCGGTGGCCTCGTACCACCCGACCCACTCGTAGTGCTCGTCGAGGCGGTCGAGGAGCCACGGCGCCCACGAGCAGTTGCCCTCGAGCAGGCCGACCCGCAGGTTCGGGAAGCGTTCGAGCACACCGCCCCCGCACAGGCTGACCGTCACGAACTGGATGGCGAGGGGCTGGTTGAAGACGTGCCACATCATCAGCTTGTCGAACACACCGAGGGAGAAGTCGGGCGTGAGGTAGGTCTGGCCGCCGCCGTGGAAGGTGATGGGCACGTCGAGCCGTTGGATCTCGGCCCACAGCGGGTCGTAGGCGGGGTGGTGCCACGGCCGGCGGTTAACGCAGCCGGGGGAGAGGAAGACCGCCTTGAAGCCGAGCTCCTCCACCGCCCGTCGCGCTTCGAGCACGGCGCCGTCGACGTCGTGAGGGGCGACCATGGCGGCGCCGAACATGCGGTCCGGGTCGTAGGCGCAGAACTCGGCCAGCCAGTCGTTGTAGGCCCGGGCGATGGCGCTGGCGTAGGCCGGCTCCAGGCCGTCGGCGCCGATGTGCTCGCTCGAGTCGAGGCCCAGCACGAACAGGCCGCGGGACGGGAACATCACCGCCAGGTCGAGGCCTTCTTCGTCCATGGCCTTGAGCTGCGAGGCGGCATCCCAGCCGGCCGCCTCCGACTCGGCGTAGACCGACTCGTGCTCCTCACGCCACCCCGTCTTGCGCCCGTCGATGTGCTGGGGGCGCACCGCACCGAGGCGCAGCATGGTGTGGTTCTTCACCCGCACCCGCATGTCGCGGGTCATCTCGCTGAGGCCGATCGGTGCGGCGTGGGCGTACTCCGGTGCGATGTGGCGCTGCCAGAGGTCGGGCGGCTCCATCACGTGCAGGTCGCTGTCGGCGATGACATGGTCCCTGAGCCCCACGGTTGCCCCCTTCGGCCGGAGTCATCCAGAATCTAACACTCACGTCACCTCGGCCCCCGTGTGGGCGCCGCCCTACTCCGTGCCGAGCACCTCGGCCGCGACCTTGAGGGCGTCGTTGGCCGCCGGCACGCCGGCGTAGACCGCCGTCTGCATGAGCACCTCGACCAGCTCCTCCCTCGTGATGCCGACGTTCAGCGCGCCCCGCAGGTGGGCCCGGAGCTCGTCGGCCTTGCCGAGGGCGGCGAGCTGAGCCACGGTGACCAGGCTGCGGTCCCGGATGGCCAGGCCGGGGCGGGACCAGATCATCCCGAACGCGGTCTCGGCCACGTAGCGGTAGAAGTCGGGCGCCAGCTTGGCGGCCGGGAAGGCACCGGTGGGGGCCGAGGCCACCTGGGGCCAGAGCTTGGCCTGGACCTCGCGGCCCCTGGCCAGCAACTCGTCGTGCACCTCGTCGGCCATGGATCCCCCTAGTCGGCTTCGAACAGGTTCACGGTGCAGACACTGCCGCCGCCCACGAGGTGGGCCAGGCCCCGGCGGGCGCCCTCGACCTGGCGGGCGCCCGCCTCGCCGCGCAGCTGGGTGACGATCTCGTGCACCATGGCCAGCCCGGTGGGACCGCCGGGGTGGCCGCGGGCGATGAGGCCGCCATCGGTGTTGAACGGGATGCGGCCACCGAGGGCGGTGTCGCCCGCATCGAGGAGCTTCTCGCCCTCGCCCTCGGCGCAGAACCCGAGCAGCTCGTAGTACTCGAGCTCCTCGTTGGCGAAGGCGTCGTGGCACAGCGCGAGGTGCATGTCGTCCGGGCCGAGGCCGGCGTCCTCGTAGGCGAGGCGGGCGGTGGTCGAGGTCATGGTGGCCGGGCCCACGACCGGCCCGAGGAACGTGTGCCCGGGTGAGTAGGCCTCGCTCTGCAGGGCCGACGCGATGGGCCTCACCATGCGCCGGTCCGGCTGGTGGCGCTGCACCCAATCGGTGGAGGCGACTATGGCGCAGGCGGCACCGTCGTCGGCGGGGCAGGCCATCATGGCCGTGAGGGGCTCGGCCACCATGCGGGAGGCGAGCACCTCGTCGACGGTGACGGTGTGGTCGGTCTGGCGGTGGCTCAGCGGGTTGAGGGCGCCGTGGTTCCAGTTCTTGGCGGCGATGGCGGCGAAGTGCTCCGGGCGGGTGCCGTGGTCGTGCATCCGCCGCTGGGCCCACAGCGCGAAGTACGCCGCCGGGAGGATGGTGGAGTCGAGCTGGTCGCGGCCCATGCCCCGGCTCGGAGCGCCGCGAGCCATGTCGGTCATCTTGTCGAAGCCGAGGGCCATGGCCACCTCGGCCCGGCCCGACGCCACCGCCCAGGCCGCCTCGCGGAACGCCACCAGCCCCGTGGCCGAGGCGTTCTCGATGTGGGTGACGGGCAAGCCGGTCAGGCCGAGCTCCTTCATCGCCTTGATGCCGACCATGGCGGCGGGCTGGATGTAGCCGACGTAGGCCTCGTCGACGTCGGCCAGCGTGATGCCGGCGTCGTGCAGCGCGGCCAGGCCGGCGTCGCGTGCCAGCTCGGCCCCGCTGCGCTCGGGGTACCGGCCGAACCGCACCATCCCGATGCCGGCCACGGCCGCGCCCTCGATCCTCACGCCACCCTCCCCGAGCCCGCCGTCGGCTTGAACCGGTAGATCACGACGTCGTTGCCGTCCTCGTCGGAGCTGAGGGTCTCGAGGTCCAGCTCGAGCTCCATGCCGATCTCGAAGTCGTCCGGCCCACCGACGAGGATCGCCTGCACCCGGGGGCCCTCGGGCAGGTCGACCTGGCCGACCCCGTAGGCGTCGACCGATCCGTCCTTCTTGGCGAACAGCGGCACGTGCACGTAGGTCCATGTGTGCAGCCGGCCGGTGGGGCCGAGGAGCACTGCTTCGGTGCCTTGGTGGAGGCAGCGCGCGCACACCAGTCGGCGCGGGTAGAAGTGCTCGCCGCAGCGCGGGCACTTGCTGCCCAGCAGCCGAGGCGGTTCGGCGGGGTCGTCGGGGATGGTGAAGTACCCCTGCTCGATGGCCACGCGGCCCACCTTCAGCCCTCCGCCTTGGGGGCGATTGTGAGCTCCACCCCGCCGCGCTGCTCGGCCATGACCACGAGATCGCTCCAGTCGTGATCGGCCAGGCCCCGGTCGACGGCCTCGGCCAGCACCTCGGCCATGGCGGCGGCCATGACGGCCGGCACCCCCGAAGCCGCCGCCACGTCGCGGATGAGCCCGGCGTCCTTGGCGGCGAGGGCGAGCGAGAACTGGGCGGGCCGGTCCCGCTGGTTGATGCCCTCCACGGCCCGGTCGATGAAGAAGTTCGACGCCCCGCCGGTGCGCACCACCTCCACCGCGGTGCGCACGTCGACGCCGGCGGCGACGGCCAGGGACAGCGCCTCCAGGGAGGCCCACGTGCAGCTGAAGGCGAGGAGGCTGTTGACCAGCTTCATCGTCGTGCCCGTGCCCACCGGGCCGAGCTGGAACGTGGCTCGTCCCAGGCGGTCGAGCAGCTCCTGGCAGCGCGCCGCCGGCTCGGGGTCGCCGCCCACCATGAACACCAGGGACCGGTTCTGGGCGCCGATGGCGCCACCGGTGAGGGGCGCCTCGACGAAGTGGTGGCCGCTGCCCCGGAACCGGTCGGAGATTGCTCGGTTGCCGGCCGGTGCCGTGGTGGACAGGTCGAGAAGGATCGAACCGGGCGCCGCCGTGCCGGCCCACTCGGTGGACACCGCGTCGACCACCTCGGGCGTGGGCAGCGAGGTGATGGTGATCTCGGACGTGGCCGCCACGTCGGCGACGCTGGCCACCACGGCGGCACCGGTGATGGCCTCTGCTCGCGCCGGGTCCACATCGGTGACGGTGACGGGGTAGCCGTCGGCCACCAGGTTGGCGGCGATCGGGCCGCCGATGTTGCCGAGCCCCACGACCCCCACCTTCGACACCGGCGGGATGGTAACCGCTTCACGCCCGCCTTTCTGACAGTCGTGTCAGGTACTGTCCCGCGCCATGGACCCCGCGGGTGAGCACATCGCCGCCCATGCCGCCGCCACGCCGGAGAAGGTGGCACTGGTGATGCACGGTTCGGGCGACACCCGTACGTACCAGGAGATCGACGACGCCTCGATTCGCCTGGCCCACGTGCTGCGGTCCCGTGGCCTGGGCACGAGCGGCCACCTCGCCGTGCTCCTGGAGAACCAGCCCGAGTTCTACGACTTCGTGTGGGCCGCGCTGCGCATCGGCGCCTACGTCACTTCGATCAACTGGCACCTGGCACCGGGCGAGGCGGGCTACATCGTGCGCGACTGCGACGCCTCCGCCATCGTCGCCTCCGCCGCGCTGCTACACGTGGTGGCCGAGATGGGCGACGACCTCTCCGCCGTCGCCACCCGCATCAGCGTGAACGGCGAGCTGCCCGGCTTCGAGCGCTACGAGGACGTCGTCGACCGCGTCGAGGTGGCACCGCTGCCCGGCGAGCGCGAGGGCAGCTGGATGTTCTACTCGTCAGGGACCACCGGCCGGCCCAAGGGCATCCTGCCGCCGCTCCCCCCTGGTGACGTGGGGGCGGTGTCGTTCCTGACCCGGTTGCTGACCGGCCTGTTCGGCTTCACGAAGGACACGGTGTACCTGAGCCCGGCGCCGCTCTACCACGCCGCCCCGGCCGGGTGGACGGTGGGCGTGCAGCGCCTCGGCGGCACCGCGGTGGTGATGGAGCGATTCGACCCGCTCGAGCTGCTGGCCGCCATCGAGCGCCACCGCGTCACCCACGTGCAACTCGTCCCCACCCACATGATCCGCCTCCTGCGGCTCAGCGACTCCGAGCGCGCCCGCTTCGACCTGTCGAGCCTGCAGATGGTGGTGCACGCCGCCGCCCCGTGCCCGGTGGAGGTGAAGCAGGCCTGCCTCGAGTGGCTGGGGCCGATCGTCCACGAGTTCTACAGCGGCAGCGAGGGCGCCGGGTTCTGCTACATCGGCCCCGAGGACTGGCTCGCCCACCCGGGCTCGGTGGGCAGGTCGATGACGGGCGCCATCCACATCGTCGGCGACGACGGTGAGGAGCTGGGCGTGGGAGAGGAGGGCGAGGTGTGGTTCGAGACCAACCGCACCTTCGAGTACCACCGCGACCCGGAGAAGACCAAGGCCGCGTTCGACCGCCGAGGGTGGAGCTGGTTGGGCGACGTGGGGCGAGTGGACGAGGAGGGCTACCTGTACCTCACCGACCGGGCGTCGAACATGATCATCAGCGGCGGCGTGAACATCTACCCGCGAGAGATCGAGGACGTGCTGGTGATGCACCCCGCAGTCGACGACGTGGCCGTGATCGGCACGCCCGACGAGGACATGGGCGAACGGGTGACGGCCTTCGTGCTGCTCGCCCGGGACCGATCGGCCACCGGCGACGAGCTCGTCGAGTGGTGCCGGGAGCGCCTGAGCCACTTCAAGTGCCCGCGAGAGGTGCGCTTCGTCGAAGACCTGCCGAGGTCGCCCACCGGCAAGCTCCTGAAGCGGCTGCTGGCATGAGCAGCGATCCGACGGACGGCGATCCGGCGCCACAACTGCTCGAGCTCGGGGCGGCCACGCTGGGCGAGTCCGGTGCGCATCCCTTGGCCGCCGGCCTCCTCCCGGTGTGGGCGGGGGCGAAGCTGGCGGCACCGGCCTTCCCCGTGCGGTGCCCGGCCGGCGACAACCTGGCGGTGCACCACGCCGTCATCGCCGCCCCGGCCGGTTCGGCGCTGGTGGTCGCCGTCGACGGTGGGCACGAGCTCGGGTGGTGGGGCGAGGTGCTCACGGTGGCCGCTCAGGCGCGAGGGCTGACCGGGCTGGTGATCGACGCCCATGTGCGCGACACGGCCGCCATCGCCGCCCGGGCCTTCCCGGTGTGGGCCGGCGGCACCGCGCTGCCCGGTGCCCGCAAGACCAC
>JAUJNP010000002.1:209389-254606 GCA_030448105.1 Acidimicrobiales bacterium
GGGCCTTCCCGGTGTGGGCCGGCGGCACCGCGCTGCCCGGTGCCCGCAAGACCACCCCGGGCCGGGTGGGAGAGGCCATGGTGGTGCGCCGCGCCGAGGTGGCACCCGGCGACTGGGTGGTAGCCGACGCCGACGGCGTGGTGATCGTCCCCGCCGGCACGCTCGACTCCGTCATCAGCGCCGGGCGCGCTAGAGCCGACAAGGAGGCCACCATGTTCGAAGAGCTACAGGCCGGCCGCACCACCGTCGAGCTCCTCGGGCTCGACACAGCGCCGTGACCAGCACCGTCCCCGACGGCTTCGTGCCCTACACGGACCGGCCGGTGAGGGTGGGCATCCTCGGCCTGGGCCGGGTGTACGACCTCACCATCACCGGCTACCGCGACAACCCCGACGCCGACGTCGTCGCCCTGTGCGACACCGATCCCGCCAAGCTGGCCGAGCGGGGGGCCGAGTGGCCCCAGGCCACACGCGACACCGACTTCGAGGCGTTCCTCGACCGCGACCTCGACCTGGTGGAGGTGCTCCTTCCCACCCCCGTGCACGCGGACGTGGTGTGCGCCGTGCTGGCCGCCGGATTCCACGTGAACTGCCAGAAGCCGATGGCCCGCACCCTCGCCGACGCCGATCGCATGGTGGCCGCCGCCGTCGAGCACGGGCGTGTCCTGCGGGTCATGGAGAACTTCATCTTCTACGAGCCGCTGCTCGCCCTGAAGGAGCTGGTGGACAACAACCAGCTCGGCGAGCCCGCCGGCTTCCACATGAAGATGATCGCCACCGGCAACGGCGGTTGGGACGTGCCCTGGGAGAGCTACCGGTGGCAGTTCGAGCAGGCGCTCGAGGGCACCGGCATCCTCCTGTTCGACGACGGGTGGCACAAGTTCTCCGTGGCCCGCTGGCTGTTCGGCCCGGTCGCCGAGGTGATGGCGTGGGTCGGGCGCACCGAGGTGGTACCCGGCATCGTGATCGACGCGCCGTCCACGGTGATGTGGCGGCACCGCAACGGGGTGCAGGGCACCTTCGACGTCACGTTCGCCCCCGACATGTTGATGCGCAGCAAGTACTACTCGAACGACGAGCGCTTCGAGGTCATCTTCCGGCGGGGCTGGGCCCGCGTCAACCAGTGCACCGCCCGCGGCCTGCACATCCCCTCGCTCGAGACCTACGCCGACGGGGTGGTGACGGGGCGCCACGACCTAGACGACGACTGGTCCTCCAGCTTCCGTGACCAGACCCGGCACCTCCTGCGGGTGCTGCGCTCCGGCCAGGGCGACCTCCTGTGGAGCGCCGACGACGCCCGGGACGTGCTGGCGTTCAACCTGGCCGTGCTGGAATCGAGCCGGCGGAACCAACCGGTGGCGCTGTAGCCGGTCAGCGGTCCTGCTGCAGCTCGATCACGTTGCCGGCAGGGTCGGCGAACCAGGCCTGGCGCACGGGCCCCTGGCTTCCCGTGGTCACCTCGATGCCGCGGCTGGCCAGCTCTTCGAGGGCGGCATCGAGGTCGTCCACGAACAGGCAGAAGTGGTGGTCGGTCGGCCCGGCGGCAGGGGCATCGACGAGGTGGAGCTGGATGCCACCCGCCAGCTCGAACCAGTGACCGCCGACGCCCGGTATCTCGGGGCGGGCCTCCTCGACCAGGCCCAGCACATCGGCGTAGAAGGAGCGGGAGGCCTCCAGGGCGCGGTCGACGTTGAGGCTCACGTGCTGCACCCGGGTGATCTTCACGGGGCGAGCTGCTCCATGAACTCGAGGCGGATGGCGCCGGGGGCTTCGACGAAGGCGATCCGGCGGGTTCCGAAGGGCCCCGACACGACGGTGGGGCCCCACAGCACCTCGTGACCGTGGAGCTCGGCGTCGAGGTCCTCGACGAAGAGCGCCGGGTGCAGGAAGCCCTCGGCGGGGAGGTCGGCCGCGTCCTCGTAGATGGCCTTGGTGAAGAGGGTCAGGCGGAGCCAACCGAGGGTGACGTCGGCGCGCCGGCCGTTCTCCCAGTCGATGGGCTCGGTCACCTCGGCGCCGGCACGGCGGTACCAGGCGCAGGCGGCGTCGAGGTCGGCCACCTTCACCGCCAGGTTCGCCATCCCCGTCACCGACACCCCTGCATCTTCGCTCCGCCGGCGGGTTCACGCCAACGTTGGATAGCCGGCTCAGGCCCGCGGCACGGCACCCTCTCCGAGCTGCGTTCGCAGCTCCTGTTCGTAATCGCGCACGGCGGGACCGGCGGCCGCCTCCTTGAGCTCCCGCAGCTTGGCGTAGCCGGCGTCGCGCTCGGCGTCCCACTCGTCGGCGAAGCGGCCGTCGTCGATGGCCGAGACGATGTCGCGCATCGTGGAGGCCACGTCGAGGTGGTCGTACCTGCCGGTCCGGGAGAGCTGACCGTACTGGCTGGTCGGCGAGTGGTGGTCCATCTGGGCGGCGTAGCCCTCCTCGCGCAGCAACCGGTACGTGCGCTCCACCTCGCCCGAGAGCACCAGCTCGGTGATGATCGCTTCGAGGGGGATGCCGTGCTCGAGCATCACCTCCATGAACGACTCGGACACCCGGCGCAGGGCGGGCGACAACGCCTGCTCGACCGACAGGTCGAGGATCGCCTCCTGGCGCGGCGTCATCTCGATGGCCCCCTGCCGCAGGCCTCCGATGGCCTTGGCCACCGCCAGCGTGCGGGCACGGGCGTGGCCGGTCTGGTCGCGGTGCACCCCGAAGGCGGTGATGAACCCGACGCCCTCCTCGTAGCAGCGGCGCACCTCCGGGCCGAGCATGCGGGGAGCGACCATCCCGATGTCGCAATCGGGGTGGAACCGGTCGAAGGCCACGGTGTACCCGCTGGCGAGGATCACGAGCGCGTCCGGCCGGGGCTCCAGTGGCAGCTGGGGGATCACGTCGTCGGGGACGAGGATGCAGATGACTTCGGCGGACGATGCCGCCTCGACGTCATGCGCCTCGAACCCGTCGGCCTCCGCCTGGGCGCGGGTGTCGTCGGCCCGCACCGCGACGGTGACGTCGAGCCCGGAGTCGCGCAGGTTGAGCGCCCAGGAACGGCCCTGGTTGCCGTAGCCGACGACGGCCACGGTGCGGCCGTCGAGGGCGGAGAGGTCGGCGTCGGTGTCGTGCAGGATCACGGTCATGGTCAGAAGGGTCGCTCCGTGGGGCCGAGCACGGGGCCCGGGGTGAAGGTGGCCGGCATGCGGACGATGCCGTTGAGCTCGGGGTTGCCGGCGTAGAACTGGGTCGCCTCGCGGTCGACGCGGTAGTCGGGGATGCGGGTGAGCACCTCGTGGACCAGCACCTGGAACATGGCCCGTGCCATGTGCATCCCGATGCAGCGGTGGGGGCCGACGCCCAGCGCGAGGTGGGGGTTGGGGGCGCGGTCGAGCACGACCTGGTCGGGCCGGTCGAACTTGGCCTCGTCGCGGTTGGCCGACAGCCAGCTCAACATGAGGTGGTCGCCCCGGCTGAGTTGCTGCCCGCCGAGCTCGACGTCCCGGGTCACGGTGCGGGTGAGCGTCTCGTTGACCGAGAAGTAGCGGAGGAACTCCTCGGTGGCCGCCTTGATCAGCTCGGGCCGCTCGATCAGCTCGGCCCGCAGCTCCGGGTGCTGGTCGAGGTGGTGGAGCGAGAGCGAGGTGAGCGAGGTGGTGGTGTCGAGGCCGCCGCCGACCAGGTTCCAGAGCGCGGCGAGCACCTCGGCGTCGGTGAGGGCGCGGCCGTCGTCGAGGCGCAGCTCGACGAGGGCGGTGAGGAGGTCGTCGCGCGGTGACTGGCGCCGGTCGGCGGCCGCCTCGGCCAGCTCGCCGAGCATGGCCGGCAGGTTGGCCATGGCCTGGTCGTACTCCGGCTGGCCGCGGCGGTGAGCGACGGCGGCGTGGAACAGGTCGGCGTAGTGCTGCCAGCTGTCGAGCGGCAGCCCGACCAGCTCCATGGTGAGGATGGCCGGCACCGGATTGGTGAGGTCGAGCACGAGGTCCATGCGGCCCGAAGCGATGCGCTGGTCGAGGAACCAGGTGGTGGCCCGCTCCATCAGCGGGCGCATCCGGGCCACGGCGTGGGGCACGAGGAACGGGTTGATGACCCGGCGCAGGGCCTGGTGGACCGGCCCCTCCACCTCGGCGATGCCGGCGGTGGGCATGGTCTTGGCCCGGGGCACCCCCGTGATCCCCAGGTAGTCGATGCCGTCGTCGGAGTCGGCCACGTAGCGGCTGGAGAACGTCTCGGCGTCGCGGGAGACGGTCTCCACCTCGTCGTAGCCGCTGACCACCCAGAAGCCGCCGAAGCGGGGGTTGTAGGCCACCGGGCACTTACGCAGGGCGGCCCACTCGGCGTGGCGGTTCTGGTGGAACTCCTGGCTGTGGTGGTCGAAGTCGACGATGGGCCGGTCGGCCATGGCTCAGGTCTCCCCTCCGGCCGGACCCCGGCCGTAGCGACTCAGGATCTGCGGCTCGCCGTCGCCGACGAGGACGAGGTCGCGTTGGAAGAAGCCGCCCACGCCCTCGGCGGCGACCCACCCGCTCACCAAGAGGACGGTGCCTTCGCTCAGGACGGCGGCGGCGCCCACGCCCTCGCCGATCAACGGCGGTTCTACGCCCAGCCCCACGCCGTGGGCGATCGGCCCCGCCGGCAGGGGCTCGCCGGTGGCGGTCCACGCCCGGCACAGCTCGGCGCCGGTGGCGCCGGGCCGGCTGGCGGCCACCACCGCGTCGAGGACGGCGCGGCAGCGCTCGGCCAGCTCCCTCGTCGCACCGCTGGCCGGCGCCGCGCCCGCCACCCACGTGCGCCCCACCCCGCCCTCGTAGCCCATGGCGAACCCGCCGGCGTCGAGCACGACCAGCTGGCCCTCGGCGACAGGGTCGGCGGTGGCCAACCGGCGCAGGGCCACCGGGCCGCTGACCGCGGTGGCGCAGGCGACCCCTTCGGTCGGCGGCGTGGGCGCCCCGAGGGAGGCGAGCCGTTCGAGGTAGGCCGCCAGCAGGTCCCGTTCGGTCACGCCGGGACGCAGGGCGTCGACCATGGCGGTGAGGCCGGCCTCGGCGACGGCGGTGGCGGCGGCGATGCAGGCCACCTCGTCGGCCGTCTTGGTCGAGCGTGCCGCCCAGAGCGCGGGGGCGCCGTCGACCACCTCGGCGCCGGGCGCGATCGCCTTGATGAGGCGAGGAAAGCCGGGGCTGGAGGAGGTGGTGCCGATGCGGCGGGCGTCGCCCACGCCGGGGATGGCGGCCAGGGAGGCGGCCAGGTTGGCCGGATTCCACGACAGGCCGTAGAGGTCTTCGTGGGCCACCTCGGCGGGCACACCCTCGTCGGAGACCGAGAGCAGGTGGGTGCGGCCGGTCGCGGCCATGACCACGCCGGCCGGGCCGAACGGCCGGGTGCCCGCGGTCCAGAGCTGGCGGGCGCCCGTGGCGAAGGCCACCTCGGCGGGACGGCCGAGCACCAGCACGTCGAGGTCGTGGTCGGCCATGGCCGCGAGGAGACGGTGGCGGCGATGAGCCCGGAGGGCAGCGAGGTCCACCCCGGCGGCGTCGACGGTGACCGTCAACGCCCCTCGAACGGGTCGTAGGGGTGGTCGCTCAGCTGGACCCAGCCGTCGTCGGTGACGGCGTAGATCTCCTCGGAGCGGTACCCGGCGGCGCCGTCGTCCCAGATCACCGGCTCGAGCACCAGCACCATGCCCGGGGCGAGCACCATCTGCTCGTCGAAGGCCTCCCCGAGGTCGGTGCCCACGAGGGGCATCTCGGCGCTGTCGGTGCCGACGCCGTGGGCCAGGTAGAAGTGCTCGATCCACGGGCGGGTGCCGCCGTTGGCATCGATGGCGGCCCGGCAGAGGTCGAGGGCCGACGCCCCCGGCTTGGTGGCCTCGAGCACGGCCTCCACCACTTCCCGCCAGCGCTGGAACTGGGTGCGCTGGCGGGGGCTGGGGCGGGGGTCGGTGCCGACGATCCAGGTGCGTCCGAAGTCCGAGGCGTAGCCCTCCACGTGGATCCCGGTGTCGACCCAGACCACGTCACCGTCGCGGAGCAGCCGGGTGGTGCTGGGCGTGGGGAAGGCGAGGTCGCCGTGGGTGGTCCACGGCCCCGCTGCCTTGGTCGGGGGCATGACCTGCCAGATGGGGTCGATGCCGTTGGAGTCGGCACCGAGCTCGAAGATGCGCCGCAGGAACCGTGCCGTCAGGTCGGTCTGGCGCACGCCCGGCCGCAGCAGGGGCACGACGTCGACCATGGCCGCCTCGTTGATGCGCTGCGCGGCCCGGATGCAGACCAGCTCGTCGGGCGACTTGGAGAGCTTGGCCGGGCCCATCACCCCCGACGCGGCGACGAGGTCGAAGTCGTCGAGGGCCCGGTGCAGGGGGTGGGGCACCTCGTCGAGGCCGAGCCGCGCCCCACCGTCGAAGCGGTCGCGGAGGAAGGCGGCGAGGCCCGCCGCCCCGTCGTCGAGGTCGGGGAGGACCGGGCCGAGGACGTGCCCGTCCGGCAGCTCCGGCGGGGCGCCCTCGGGGTAGGGGGTGAGGAGGATGGGCGCGTCGGCGCCCCGCACCACCACGGCCACCGACCGGAAGAGCGCGGCGCGGCTGCTGTCCTCGGCGGGCGTCGCCGCGCCGGTGGCGAAGGCCACCGCGCTGGTGCCGAGCAGCACCAGGCCGTCGAGGTCGTGGGCGGCGAGCTGCTCCTGGAGGCGCGCGTGGCGCTGGCGGCGCATCCGGGGCAGGTCGGGCTGCTCGGGGAGCGGCGCGCCGTTGACGGAGGTGGTGGCCCAAGCTGACGTGCGCGTCAGATTAGTCGGCCTGGCACTACCGTCGGCATGTGGACCTGGGCCTGCGCGGACGGGCGGCGATCGTCACGGGGGCCAGCCGGGGCATCGGCCGGGCCGCCGCCGCCGCGCTGGCGGCCGAGGGCTGCCGGGTCCTGCTCTGTGCCCGCCAGGCCGGCACCCTCGACGCCGTGGCCGCCGACGTCGCGGCGGCCGGCGGGGAGGCCGTCGCCGTGCCCGTCGACGTCACCGCGCCCGACTCGGCCGAGGCCATCGTCGACGCCTGCAGGGGCGCCTTCGGCGGCCGTCTCGACGTGCTCGTCAACAACGCCGGGGGCGCCGAGCCCAAACCGCTCGAGCAGGTGACCGACGCCGACTGGCGGGCCGCCTTCGAGCTGAACTTCCTGCCCGCCGCCCGCCTCGCCCTCGCCTGCGCCCCGGTGATGCGCGACGCGGGCTGGGGCCGCATCGTGCACGTCGCCTCCATCACCGGGCGCGAGCCCGATCCCCTCTTCGCCCCCTACGGGGCGGCCAAGGCGGCGCTGCTCAACCTGTCCACCTCGCTGTCGAGGGCCTTCTCGGCCGCCGGGGTGCTGAGCAGCTGCGTGCTCCCCGGGGTCACCCTCACCGAGCTGGTGCGGGCCAACGCCGCCGCCACCGGCGAGCGCACCGGCACCACCGCCGAGGAGGTGATGGCCCGGCTGCTCACCCGGTCGGGCGTGGCCGCCGGCCGCTTCGGTCGGCCCGAGGAGGTGGCGGCCGCCATCGTGTTCCTGGCCTCGGCCCAGGCGGGGTGGGTCACCGGCGCCACCCTGGAGGTGGACGGGGGCACGCTGCGCTCGACCTGAGCTAGAGGAGGTCGGGCACGGCGCGGCGCACGACCTTGCCCATGGCGTTGCGGGGCAGGGCGTCGACCACGACGAAGCGCTCCGGCACCTTGTACCGGGCCAGGCGGGCCAGGCAGTGCCGGCGGAGGGCCTCCTCGTCCAGCTCCGCCCCGGGGACGGGCTCCACCGCGGCGACGACCCGCTCACCCAGCCGTTCGTCGGGCACACCCAGCACGGCGCAGGCGGCCAGGTTCGGCGCCTCGTGCAGCACCCGCTCCACCTCGGCCGGGTAGACGTTGGCCCCGCCGCGCAGGATCACGAGGCTCAGGCGGTCCCGCACGTGGAGGTTCCCCTCCGGGTCGAGGAAGCCGACATCTCCGGTGCGCAGCTCGCCGCCGACCAGCACCTCGGCGGTGGCCTCCGGGCGCTGCCAGTACCCGAGCATCGTCCGGTAGCGGTCGTCGGCCGGGCCGACGCGGATCTCGCCGGTCTCCCCCACCGGGCACCCGGCGCCGGCGGGATCGGTGATCCGCACCGCCAGGTGGGGCAGCGGCCGACCGCTCGAGCCCTCCACGTGGGGCCCCGAGCGAGGGTCGATGCTGACCACGGTGGGCGCCTCGCTCAGGCCGTAGGTGGCCAGCACGACCCGGCCGAACTTGGCCTCGAACCGTTGGCGGATGACCTCGGGGCAGTCGGCGCCGCCGGTCCACACCTCGTCGAGCGACGCCAGGTCGTCGGGGGCGACGGCGTCGTTCGAGGCCAGCCCGTGCAGGAGGGCCGGCGGCCCGTTCCAGGTGGTGACCGCCTCGTCGCGCACCCAGGCGGCCACCCCCTCGGGATCGATGCGGTCCATGACGATCGAGCACCCGCCGGCCTGGCTCACGAGCAGGGTGGTGAGCACGACCACGTTGAGGATGGTAAGGGGCAGGCAGTCGCCCTTGCGGAGGTCGGGTCCGTAGCCCCGGGTGGCCACCAGCACCGCCCCGGGCAGGAGCAGGTTCCACTGGCTGTGCACCGCCCCCTTCGGGTGGCCGGTGGTGCCGCTCGTGTAGGCGATGCCGGCGGGGGCGAAGGGGTCGACGGTGACGCCGACCGGCGCGTCGGGCGCGGCGTCCACGGCCTGGCGCCACTCGGCCACGGGCACCACCCGCACCTCCACCCCGGGCACGTCGTCGTCGCAGAGCAGCAGCGCCGACCCGGAGTCCTCCAGCAGGAACTGCTTCTCGGGCGGGGCGAGGGCGCGGTTCACGCCCACCCAGACCGCCCCGAGCCGCATGGCGCCGTGGAAGGCGACCACCACGTCGGCCTCGTTGGGCAACGACGCCGCCACCCGGTCGCCCGGAGCCACCCCCAGGTCCCGCAGGGCATGGGCGGCGCGGTCGGCGAGGCGGTCGAGCTCCGCGTAGCTCAGGCGGTGCTCCCGGGTGACGAGCGCCTCCCGGTCCGGGTCCTCGGCCAGTGCCCGGTCGAACACCCGGGCCACGGTCGCCGGCACGGGGGTCCGCATCGCCCCGAAGTTACCGGCCGGCGCCGAAGGTGCCGACCCTCAGGGCGGCGGGCGGGGTCGGAGGACGTGCTACTAACGTCGCCGTCAGGTTTGGGAGGAGGACCGATGGACTTCGATCTCGGCGACGACGCGGCCCGGCTCCGGGCCCGCCTGCGGGACCTGATCGCCGCCCACATCGCCGAGGACTACCTGGGCGCGTTCACCGACGACCCGGCCGACCTCGACGTGTCCCAACGGTTCTGCCGGATCCTCGCCGAGGAGGGCCTCCTCACCGTGGCCTGGCCCACCGAGTACGGGGGGGCGGGCGGCTCGGTGTGGGACCAGACCGTCGTCCGCGAGGAGATGTGGGCCCACCACGAGCCCCGGGGGGCCCAGTACATGGGGCTCAACTGGGTGGGTCCCGCCATCATGGCCTTCGGCAGCGAGGCGCAGAAGGCCCGCCATCTCCCGGCCATCGCCGCCGGCGAGGTCATCTGGTGCCAGGGCTTCAGCGAGCCCGACGCCGGCTCGGACCTGGCCGCCCTCAGCACCCGGGCGGTGGCCGACGGCGACGGCTGGCGGCTCACGGGCCAGAAGATCTGGACGTCTTACGCGGGCATGGCCCAGTGGTGCGTGCTGGCCGCCCGGGTGGGCAACGGCACGCGCCACGAGGGGATCACCATGTTCCTCCTGCCCATGGACACCGAGGGCATCACCGTCCGGCCCATCGCCAGCATGCTCGGCCACCACCACCTCAACGAGGTGTTCTTCGACGACGTCTGGGCCGGACCGGGCTCGGTGCTGGGGGAGGTGGGCGAGGGATGGGCCGTGATCCGCCGCACCCTGGCCCACGAGCGGGTGGGCATCGCCCGCTACGCCCGCTGCGAACGCCTCCTCTCCGCCCTCGGACGGGAGCTGGCCCCCGAGTGGGACCGGTTGCCGCCCGCCGTCCACGCGCAGTGGGCCAGGGCCCTGGTGGAGGTGCGGGTGGCCCGCCTCCTCGCCTACCGGGCGGTGCACGCCCAGGACACCGGCGCACCCGCCGACGTGCCCGCCAGCGTCGCCCGCATCGCGTTCACCTCCTGTGACCAGCACGTGGCCGAGCTGCTGTTCCAGGCCTTGGGGCACGAGAGCCTCGAGGCCGGCCCCGGCGCGCCCCTGCACGGCGCGGTCGAGGACCACTGGCGCTACGCCCAGGCGGCCACGGTGGCCTCGGGCACCATCGAGGTGCAGCGCATGATCGTCTCCAAGTCCCTGCTCGGTGGCCGCCGGTGAACCCCGAGCTGCCGGCGGCGGCCGCAGAGTTCGGGGCCACCGCGACGCGGGTCTTTACCGCCGCCGCCCTCGGGGGGGTCGACGCCGCCCGCCGGGCCGAGGCGGAGCCGGCGGAGCGAGGGGCACAGGTGGCGGGGGCGCTGCGGGCGCTCGGGGTGGACGACCTCGACCCGCGGGCCGACGACGAGGCGCTGGCCGCGGCCGCCGCCCTCTGCGAGGAGCGGGAGCGGGTGGCGCTGCCCTACCCCCTCGACGCCGTGCGCGACCGCGTCGACCGCGGGCGGCCGTTCGCGGTGGTGCCCGAGGCCGGGGGCCGGGTGGACCACGGCGAGCTCTTCGAGGAGTGGCGGGTCTCCACCCTGGCGGGCCCCGCCACCGTCGCCGCACCCAAGGGCGGCGCCCTCGGGTCGCGGCTCGGCCCCTTCGTCAGCGACCTCGCACCCGTGGGCGACGAGGGCGGCTCGGCCCGGGCCGAGGTCGACCTCCACCTCGCCCTCACCGCCTGGTGGCTGCTCGGCGTGGGCGCCCGCGCCGTGGAGCTGGCGGTCGACCACGTCAGCACCCGGGTGCAGTTCGGCAAGCCCCTGTCGGCCTTCCAGGCCGTGCAGTTCCAGCTGGCCGACGCCACCGTCGCCGTGGCCGGCCTCCGGGAGCTGGCGGGGTTCACGCTGTGGCGCCTCTCGGGCGCGCCCGGCCAGGCGCGGGCCGACGTGCTCGCCCTGCGGGTCCACGCCCTCGACGTGGTGCGGGCCGTGCTGCGCACGAGCCAGCAGCTCCACGGCGCCGCCGGCGTGTGCGACGAGTACGACATCTCGGTGCTCACCCGTCACGCCCAGCCCGCCCTGCGCCTCCCGTGGAGCGCGGAGCGCACCGCCGCCGAGCTGGCCGCGGCCATCGCCGCCGAGGGCTTCGAGGGCCTGTTCCCCCACGGTCGGGCCCCGGGGTGACCACTCTCCACGGGCCCCCGCTCGATGCTGTCGAGGGCATCGGCGCCCTCACCCTCGGCAGCTTCTGTGAGGACGTGGCGGCCCGGTTCGGGGCCCACGAAGCCGTGGTCTTCGACGACCCGCTGCGCGGGGGGGCGACGACCCGGTGGACTTACGCCGAGCTCCACGGCGAGGCTCGGGCCGTGGCCCGGGCGCTCCTCGCCCTGGGTCTCGAGCGGGGCGAGCGGGTGGCCGTGCTCATGGGCAACCGGCCAGAGGCGGTCGCCTCCCTGTTCGGGGCGGCCATGGCCGGCGCGGTGGTGGTGCCGCTGTCCACCTTCGCCCCGAAGCCCGAGCTGGCCTTCATGCTGCGGCGGGCCGAGGTGGCGGTGGTGCTCTCCCAGGCGCGCATGGGCGCCCGCCGCTTCGAAGACGACGTGGAGGAGCTGCGCCCCGACCTGCCCGTGCGGGCGGTGGCCGCCGTGGGATCCCCGTCGTGGGACGAGCTGCTGGCCGGCGGCGCCGGCGGCGACGAGGCCGCGGTCGACGCCCGGCTCGCCGCCACCGCCCCGTCGGACCCGGGCGTGATCATCTTCAGCTCCGGCACCACGAGCACCCCCAAGGGCATGCTCCACACCCACCGCGCGCCCACGCTGCAGTTCTGGCTGCAGGCGGGGATCTTCCGGCGCCACCCCGGCACCCGGCTGTTCACCGCCCTCCCGCTGTTCTGGACGGCCGGGCTCAACACCGCCATGGGCTCCACCCTGGCCGCCGGCGGCTGCTGGGTGACCCAGGAGATCTTCGACCCGGGCGAGGCGCTGGCGCTGATGGCCCGGGAGCGGGTCACCGAGCCCTACACCCTCCCCCACCAGACCGCCGCCCTCGAGGAGCACCCGGCCTGGGCCGCCACTGACCTGTCCTCGCTGCGGTGCGTGTACGGCAAGTCGGCGTTCGCCCGCCACCCCCGCGTCGAGGGCGACACCACCTGGAACATGCCGGTGGGGTGGGGCCTGTCGGAGACTTGCGCCTTCTTCACCGCCCACCCCGCCGACGCGCCCCGCCACCTGCTCAGGGAGAGCATGGGCCGGCTGCTCCCGGGCAACCGGCTGCGGGTGCTCGACCCCGCCACCGGGCAGCCCCTCCCCCCCGGCGAGGAGGGGGAGCTGGCCATCGCCGGCCCGACGATGATGGCGAACTACCTCGACAGCACCCCCGAGGAGTGCTTCGACGCCGACGGCTTCCTCCACACCGGCGACGGCGGCTTCGTCGACGCCGAGGGCTACGTGCACTTCACCGGGCGGCGCACCGAGATGATCAAGACCGGCGGCGCCAACGTGTCGCCCGCCGAGCTCGAGGTGGCCCTCCGGGCGTGCCCGCCGGTGAAGCTGGCCCGCGTCGTGGGGATGCCCCACGACCGCCTCGGCCAGGTGGTGGTGGCGTGCATCACCACCAAGGACGGGGCCGAGACCACCGAGGCCGACATCCAGGCCTTCCTGCGGGAGCGGGTGGCGGCGTACAAGGTGCCAAAGCGCGTCCTGTTCTTCGCCGAGGGCGAGATCCCCATGACCGCCAGCGACACCAAGGTCCGCGACGCCGAGCTCGTCGCCCTGGCCACCGATCGCCTCGCCGAAACGACACCTCAGCCCTCGACCAGCGGAGACCAGCGATGAGCATCGACGAGCAGGAGCGGGCCGAACCGGCCGCCGGCACCGGCACCCTCGACACGTCCGACCTCGACCAGTACATGGGCGTGCCCATGGAGCCGGGCGAGCTGAAGGAGCCCGTCGCCATCAACGACATCCGCCGGTGGGTCCAGGCCATGCACTACCCCAACCCGCTGCACTACGACGAGCGGTGGGCGGCGGAGAGCCGGTTCGGGTCGATCGTGGCGCCGCAGTCCTTCACCGTCGCCTGCGACACCAGCCACGGCTGCTCGCCCGCGCAGGTGGGCAGGATCCCCAGCTCGCACCTCATCTTCGGGGGCGACGACTGGTGGTTCTTCGGGCCCCGCATCGCCCCCGGCGACTCACTGGTCTGCCATCGGATGCCCTACGACTACAAGGTGACCGAGACCAAGTTCGCCGGGCCCACCTGCTTCCAGCGGGGCGACACCCTCTACATCAACCAGCGGGGCGAGCGGGTCGCGCTCCAGCGCTCGACCGCCATCCGCTACGGCGTGCGGGAGGCAGCCGAGAAGAAGCTGTTCTCCGAGCCCAAGGAGCCGGAGTGGACCGACGACCAGCTGGCCGAGCTGGAGGAGCTGAAGCTCGAGTTCATCGACCAGATCCAGAAGCTCCACCACGACAAGCGCACCTTCGCCACCGTCGAGGTGGGTGACCGGCTGGCACCCAACGTGCTCGGCCCCCACAGCCTGGCCAGCTTCACCACCGAGTGGCGGGCCTACCCCATGACCACGTGGGGGGCCATGGCCAAGGGCCCGACCACCGTGCGGGCCGAGGCCCTCGGCTACACCAAGGAGATGGCGGGCTTCGAGGGGGACCGCCGCATGGAGCGGGTGAACCCCGAGCTCACCGACGGCGCCTACTACGGGCCGTCACGCGGCCACCTGCAGCCCCGCTGGGCCCAGCACGTGGGCATGCCCCGCGGCTACGGCTACGGCGCCTCGATGGGAGCGTGGGTCCTCGACTACGTGGCCGCCTGGGCCGGCGAGTGGGGGTTCCTCACCTACTCCTCGGCGCAGTACCGCAACCCGGCGTTCACCGGCGACGCCACCTTCCTCTCCGGCGAGGTCATCGACAAGCGGGTGGAGCGGCGGCGCCGCCACCTCGTGCGGGTGCGGGTGGAGCTGCGCAACCAGGACGACGCGGTCATGGCCAAGGCCGAGGTGGAGGCCGAGCTGCCCGCCGACTGACGTGTCGGCCTGCGCTCAGGAGCGGTGGATCAGGTTCATCCGAGCGGTCAGCACCACCTCACCGGCCTCGTCGCGGTAGGTGGTCTCGGTGACGAGGAACGTCATCGTCCGCTCCCCGGTGGGCCTGGTGTAGTAGTCCACGACCTCGCTCTCGGACGTGATGCGCTCACCGGCGACGACGGGCCGGTGGTAGGTGTACTCCTGCTCGCCGTGCAGGATCAGCCCGCCCTGGCCGATCAGCTCGCCCATCACTTGGCCCATCGGGTTCGGGTCGGGGGTGGCGTCCGGGGGTTGCTCCTCACCGAAGGCGCCCCAATACTCGGCGGCCGAGAAGAAGTAGGTCGGTGGGGCGGGGATGTGGTCGAAGCCGGCCGCCTGGGCGGCGTCGCGCCGCTGGTAGATCGGGCTGGTCTCGGTGACGGCCTCGGCGAAGCGGGTGAGCGGGCCCCGCTCCAGCAAGATGTTGGCCTTGCCGGTGGACCGGCCCACCAGCTCCTCACGGCGAAACGCCATCGGTCGTGTGCTCCTCGTGTGTCGGTCAGGCCCGGGCGGCGGCGGACAGCGCGGCGGTGGCCTCGCCCGCCACCTTCACCTGGCCCTCGGCGTTGGCCAGGGAGATCTCCAGGTCGACCAGCTGCTCGCCACCGGCCTCGCGCTTGGCGGTCACCCTCACCGCCGACACCAGCTCCTCCCCCGGCCACGTCTGCTTGGTGAACCGCACCTTCAGGTGGCGCAGCGCCCCGATCCCGACCCAGTCGGTGACTGACCGGGCCAGGAGGCCCATGGCGAACATACCGTGGCCGAACACCGACGGCAGCCCGACCTCCTTGGCCTGGGTGTCGTCGTGGTGCATGGGGTTGAAGTCCCCCGAGGCGCCGGCGTAGCGGACGAGGTCGGTGCGGGTCAGGGTGTGGCGCACCTCGGGCGCGGTGTCGCCCTCCTCCACGTCTTCGAAGCGCAGGGGCTCGGCGGCGGTGTCCTTGTCGGTCACGGTCATGTTGCGGGCACCTTCAGCTCGGGGGCCACCTCGGTGGCCCAGCGGGTCAGCGTCACGTCGTCGGGCAGGTCGCGGAGCCACAGGATGAACTCACGACAGCCGGCGTCGACGAAGGCCTGGGCCTTGGCCATCACCTGCTCGACCGTGCCCACCAGGTTGTCGGCCAGGTACGCGTCGATGTGGGCCACGCCCCACAGGTGGCCGCCGCCGGGCGACTCGCACCAGGCCCGGGCCTCGGCGTCGGAGTCGAAGATGCGGCAGTCGGGCCCGTGGGTGCGGCTGATGCTGTCGAAGGGCCGGCCCACCTCGGCGCAGTAGCCCTCGAGCAGCTTGGACTTGCGGACGAAGGACTCGAGGCCGACCTGCCAGTTGGTGGCGTCGGCGTGGCGGGCGGCGATGCGCAGGGTGACCTTCTCGCCCCCTCCCCCGACCAGGATCGGCGGCCGGGGTGACTGCACCGGCTTGGGGTCGCAGTAGGCGCCGTCGAAGTGCACGTGCTTGCCGGCGAAGTCGACCGTGTCCTCGGACCACAGCCGGGGGATCACGCTGAGGGCCTCGTCGAGGAGGGCCAGGCGCTCGCGGTCGGGGGGGTAGTCGTAGCCGTAGGCCTGGTACTCGCGGTCGTACCAGCCGGCGCCGAGCCCGAGGATCAGCCGCCCGCCCGAGTACACGTCCACGCAGGCCGCCTCCTTGGCCAGCAGGCCCACGTTGCGGTAGCCCACACAGGTCACGAGCTGGCCCAGGCGGATGCGGGTGGTGTGCTGGGCCAGGGCGGCCAGCATGGTGAAGGCCTCGAACACGTGGGTCGGTTCCCGGCGGGGCACCGTCTCGACGTGGTCGTACACCCAGAGGTGGTCGTAGCCCAGCTCCTCGCTGCGCCGGGCCAGCTCCACCGATCGGGCCCAGGCATCGGACGCCGACCAGCCCGTGTACTCGAGCTTCCACCCCTGCGGCACGAAGACGCCGTGCCGCAGCCCCGGCGGACCGCCGGGGCCAGGGTCGGTCACTTCGGAAACTCCCAGTACTGGATCTCGCACATCATCGGGAGCAGGTAGCCGAGGTAGATCGAGTGGATCTTGACCACGCCCTGGTCGTCGACCTCGGGATCGATGATGTCGACCCGAGGGTCCTTCTTCCGGAACGCCTTCGCCCGCTCCCACGTGGCGTCCAGCTCCTCCCGGCTGGACACCGAGAACCCGAAGTGGTCGAGCCGGGGGCAGCGCATGGGCTCGTCCTCGGCGATCAGGAAGATGAACTGGTCCCAGTGGCCGCAGCTGAAGATGAGCCGGTGGCGATCCTCGGTCATCACGTCCAGCTCCTCGAACCCGTAGACCTCGGCGAAGAAGCGCGCCAGGTCGGCCCGGTTGGTCGCATCGAGCAGGTCGGCGGGCACGCTCATGGCCACGTGGTTGAGCTTCGGGTGGCCGCCCGGGTAGAAGCTCCGGCGCCTCTCGGCCTCGGTCTCGGTCTCGGTCTCGGACTCGGTCGAGGTCATGTCGCCTCCGGGGGCGGGTCGGTGGACAGGCGGGGAACCACCATGGCCTTGCCGGCGATGCGGCCCTGGGCCAGACCGGCCATGGCGTCGCGCAGGCGGTCGAGCGGCACGTCGGTGGGATCGATGAGCAGGCCGGTGGGCAGGGCCCCGGACGCCAGCAGATCGAGGGCACGCTCGAAGCCGTCGGCGTCGTACACGAACGAGCCGCAGACCTGGAGCTCGTTGAGGATCATGCGGTTGGGGTCGAACGCCGGCGCCTCGATCCCGGCCCCCACCATGACGAGCATGCCGCCGCGGCGCAGCTGGTGGAACCCCGCCTCGATGGCCGCCTTCTTCCCGGAGCACTCGAACACCACGTCGACGGCGTGGGCCGATATCCGCTCCGGCTCCCACATGGGGAACACCTCGAGCTCGTCGGGCTGGAAGACGCGGGTGGCGCCGAGGTCGAGGGCCAGTTGGCGGCGGGCGTCGCCCGGCTCGACCGCGGTGACGGGGCCGATGCCCCGAGCCACCAGGGCGGCGACGGTGAGCGCCCCGATGGGGCCCACCCCGATCACCATGGCGGCGTCGCCCTCGGCGATGCCCGACCGGCTGATGCCGTGGAGGGCGACCGCCAGGGGCTCGGCCAGGGCCGCGTCCCGGCGGGAGAGCCCTTCGGGCAGGCGCAGCAGGGCCCGGGCGTCGAGCACGGTGTAGCGGGCGAAGGCGCCGTCGTGGTCGTCGGTGATCGACCCGGCGCGGTTCTCGCACTGCGACGGCTTGGCCTGGAGGCACCGCCGGCACCGGCCGCACTTGGGCGAGGTGCCGGCCACCACCTCGTCGCCCACCTCCCAGCGGGTGACGCCCTCGCCCACCGCGGCCACGACACCGGTGTACTCGTGTCCCCCCACCAGCCCGGGCTGGCCCCAGTCCTCCACCATCATGTGGAGATCGGAGCCGCAGATGCCGCAGTGGCTGACCTCGATGAGCACCTCGCCCGGGCCGGGGGCCGGCACCGGACGCTGCTCGACGGCCACCTCGCCCTTGCCGTGGTACACCGCCACCGGCATCTCGGCGGCCACGTCGACTGGGCCGCTGGTGGTCATGGAGCTGCCTCGCGGTCCCCGAACATGGACGCATCCTGGCTCTGACCGAAGACCGAAGCCAGGATCTCCTCCCGGCTGGGCTGGCCGGAGAGGGCCACCTTGCCCCGCTCCAGGACCACCACCCGGTGGGCGATGCCAAGGGCGTGGTCGACGTGCTGCTCGACGACCAGGAGGGCGGTGCCGGCTTCGAGGATCCGTTCGAGCACCTTGTAGATCTCGGTGGTGATGATCGGAGCCAGGCCGAGGGACAGCTCGTCGGCGATCAGCAGCTTCGGTTCCAGCACCAGGACGCGGGCGAGGGTGAGCATGCGCTGCTCGCCGCCGGAGAGCGAGCCGGCGTTCTGGCGGCGGCGCTGGCTGAGCGCCGGGAACAGCTCGTAGGCGCGGTCCAAGGCGCTGCGCAGGCCGGCCCGGCCGAACTGGCGCCGGAAGGCGAGCACGAGGTTCTCCTCCACGTTGAGGGTGGCGAACACCGAGCGGCCTTCGGGCCCGTGGGCGATGCCGGCCAGGGCGAAGGCCTGCGCCGGGCGATCGGAGAAGTCCTGCCCGTCGACCTCCACCCGCCCCGACGACGGGGCCAGCAACCCGGAGGCCACTCGGGCCACGGTGGTCTTCCCGGCCCCGTTCGGGCCGATCAGGGCCAACGCCTCGGCGCGATGGACCTCGAAGGAGACGCCGAACAGGGCCTGGAACGGCCCGTAGGCGGCGTGGACGTCGTCGAAGCGGAGCACGGGAACCCCGCGGCCATCGGCGTCCGCCGCCGGCGCCTCGGTGGGCAGGCGCGCCTCGGCGGGAGCGCTCACGTCACTCATGACTCATGCCGCCCCTGCCCCGAGGTAGGCGGTGCGGACCTGGGGGCTGGCCAGCGCCTCGGCGGTGGGTCCCTCGGCGATGAGCTTGCCGCAGTCCAGCACGTAGGTGCGCGACGCCAGCCGCTCGACGAAGGCGACGTCGTGCTCGCACAGCAGGATGGTGGTGCCCCGCTCGGCCCGCACCTGTTCGAGCACCGTGCCCATGTGCTCGGTCTCGCGGTGGTCGAGGCCCGAGGAGGGCTCGTCGAGGAACAACAGCTCCGGATCACACACGAGGGCCCGGGCCAGCTCCACCACCCGGCCGGTGCCGAGGGTGAGCGAGTGGGCCGGCCGGTCGGCGTGGTCGCCCAGGCCGACGAGCTCCAGCACGGCGTCGCACTGCTCGCGCTCCTGGGGCGTGGGGCGGGAGCGGCCGGTGAGGTCTCGCCACAAGCTGGCCCCGCGCCGCTGGGCCCGGTGGGCCACGAACAGGTGCTCGCGCACGGTGAGGCTGCCGAACAGCTCCATCCGCTGGAAGGTTCGGGCCAGGCCGAGCCGGGCCCGTTCGTGGGCGGCCAACCCGGAGAGGTCGCGCCCCTTGAGCAGGATCTGACCGGAGTTGGGGCGCAGCACCCCCGAGAGGCAGTTGAACAACGTGGTCTTGCCTGCCCCGTTCGGGCCGATCAGCGCCACCAGTTCGCCCGGCTCGAGGTGGACCGAGACGTCGCTCAGGGCAGCGATGCCCTCGAACCGCTTGTCGATGTGGTTGGCCACCAGCACCGAGCCGATCTGGCCGTTGCCCAACATGGCGTTACCCGCCGTCACCGCCCCCCTCCCACCTGTGTGACCAGCTGCTCGGAGGCCGGGGTCGGGCCCTTGCCCCTGGCCTTGTCGATCCAACCGAGGACCTTGCGGATGCTCTTGGTGGTCTGCGCCTCGATGATGCCCTCGGGGTGCTTGGCGTAGGTGAGGGCGCCGAACCCGAAGAGGATGAAGGCCACGCCGAGGGACCACTCGGGCTCGATGAAGTCGAGCACCGACTTGGTCACCCCGGACACCTCCGGGTTGCTGGTGAGGTAGTTGCCGGGCCACCGGAACAACCGGTCGAGGAGCTGGGGCAGGACGTAGAAGAAGATCCCCGAAATGATGGCCGCCTGCACCGAGCGGAACCCGGCGGTGATCACCAGGACCAGCCACACCAGACCCAGGTAGAAGGTGAAGTTGGCCGCGTAGTTGGCCTGGCCGTTGAAGCTGGCCACCAGGCCGCCGCCGAACCCGGCCACGCCGGCACCGGCCACGAAAGCCACCAGCCGGGGCCGGATCGGGTTGATCCCGACCGCGCTGGCGGCCGGCTCGCTCTCGCGGATGGCATCCAGAAACCGCCCGGTGGTGCCCTGTCGGATCATGATCACGGCCACGCTGAGCACCGCGAGGATCCCCACCGACAGGAGCAGGAAGGCGCGGTTGCCGGCGAAGTCGATCGGGCCGACCAGCGGCCGGGGCACGGTGAGGGGGGTGGCGCCGCCCGAGACCCAGCTGAGGGGGGCCAGCACGTTCTCGAACATCAGGGCGAAGGCGAGGGTGGCCAGGGCGGGATAGATGCCGGCCAGGCGGATGATGGGCAGGCTCAGCACGGCCCCCACCGCCGCCGCCACCAGCGCACCGGCCACCATGGCCACCAGCACCGAGAGGTTGAAGTTGGTGGTCAGCTGGGCGGTGGTGAAAGCCCCGATGGCGGCGAAGGCCGCCTGGGAGAGGGAGATGGTGCCGCCCACGCCGGTGGTGAGCACGATCGAGAGCAGGACCACCGCCAGCACCACGCCGCTGGTGACGACGCTCAGCCAGAACTCGTCCAGCACGAACAGGGCGAGCACCAGGCCGAGGACGGCCACGGTGACGGCGAAGACCCGTGTTCCCATGGTCATCCACGACGGTCGCAGCGACGCGGCCGGCGGTGGTGGGGGCGGGTCGACGCCCGACAGCGGGTCGGTGACCTCGTGGCTGGTGCGGGCCGACCGCCGGAACAGCAGCAGGCCGAACAGGACGAGGAACGGCAGTCCCGGTCGCAGGCCGGTGGCGAGGATGCTGTCGGTGGGCAGGAACCCCGCCAGCTCCGCCTGCAGGATGCCGAGCCCGATGCCGCCGATGAAGGTGGCCACGATGTTGGTGAGGCTGCCGATGACGCAGGCCGCGATGGCCGCCACCAGCAGGGTGAAGAAGTCGAGGGAGTTGAGCTGGGCGAACAGCGGGGCGATGAGCACCCCGGCCAGGCCGGCCAGCAGGCTCGACAGCATCCACGAGGCCAGCGATACCCGGCTGGCGTCGATGCCCTGGAGCTGCACGAGCCGGGGGCTCTCCACCACCGCCCGCATCCGGAGGCCGATGCCACCGCGGCTGAACATGATGGCCAGCCCGGTGACGGCGATGGCGGTGAAGGCGAGGGTGGCGATCTGACCGGCGTCGAGCACGAAGCGACTGCCCTGGGGCCACAGGAAGTCGTCAGTGCGCTTCACCCACCAGAGGGCCGGCGGGTTCTTCTTCGACCCGCTGCCGAAGATCAGGCGAACGATCTCGGGGATGGCCACCAGCAGACCGAGCGACGTGATCAGCTTGGCCAGCGAACCGGCCGTGCGCTGGTAGCGGTAGAGGAACCGGTCCAGGATCACGCCGATGAGGGGGGCGACGACCACGACGGCCAGCAGGGCGGCCGGCAACAGCGGCCACTCGTGCTCCTTGCGTACCTCGTAGAAGACCACCGCTGATGTGTACGCCTGCGCGGCAAAGGCCAGGTTGAACACGCCGGACGTCTTGTAGGTGAGCACCAGACCCACCGCCATCAGCGCGAAGACGCAGCCGATCGGGACGCCCCGGACCGCGTACTCCAGGATCTCGCCAGCCACGTCTCTCGCCGGCCCGCTCAGGCTTCGTACTGGGTGACGAGCTTGCCACCCTTGTCCACCGAGCAGACGAACGGCTTGCCGGGCTTGGCGTACACCGGCTTGAACTCGCTGTCGGTGATCTTGGAGAGGAACTGGCAGGCGACGCCGGGGCGTGCCACCTCGGTGTGCGCCCTGGTCCAGTCCACCCCGGCGAGGATCCCGTCGGCGGTGTAGTTGGTGAGCTGGTTGATGCCGTCGATCACCTTCTGGCGGTCGAAGGCGGGCCCCGCCTCACGGAGCCCGGTGACGAACAGGTCGGCGTTGAGCCACCCCACCAGGGAGTTCTCCGTGGGCTCCATGCCGGCCTCCTCCATCTGGTCGAGGTAGGTCTGGAGACCCTTGGGCTTGTCCTCGACCTCCCACTGCACGAAGTCGGTGCGCACGAAGGACCCCTCGAACAGGTCGCCGAACTCCTCCACGAACTCGTGGTCGTAGGCGTTGGGGAGGTAGGCGATGGCGTCGAGCTCCTGCTTCTTCATCTCCTTGGCCAGCGTCACCACGCCGTTCAGGTCCATGCACGTGGTGACCAGGTCGACACCGGCCCGCTTCATCTTCGAGACCTGCACCGAGAGGTCGGCGGTTCCGTAGGCCAGCGACTTGTCGATGAACACCAGCTCGGCATCGGCGTCCTGGCCGTGCTCTTCGAAGGAGGCCTTCACCCCGTCGGCGCACTTGGCCGCCTGGTCGACGGCGTAGGCCATCACCCCGACCTTGTGGCGGTCGGTCTGCTTGGCCAGCCACGGAAGGGTCGGGTAGGGGCAGTTGAAGCAGAGGAAGGACCCGGACTGGCCGAACAGGTTCTTCTTGGGGTTCTGCTCGTTGCCCGCCCACTCGCTGTTGATGGTCCAGCCGAAGGTGGGGACGTTCTGGTCCACCAGGGTCTGGGCGCCGGTGAAGAGCAGGGTGGCCACCGGCAGGACGGCGAAGACGTCGTCCTGGGTGAGGAGGCCCTCCACCTCGACCTTGTTGTTGCCGAGCTTGTCGTCCCGCTCGGCCGCCAGCACCAGCTTGCGGCCGTAGATCCCGCCCTTGGCGTTGACCATGTCGAAGTAGGCCTTGACCCCGTCGAAGGCGGTCCCGAACTTGCCGCCCAGGGGGTTGGTGACCGAGGCCACGCCCCCCACTCGGATCTCGGTGTCGGTAACCCCGGGGGCATCGACGGGGACGTTCTTGCCGGGGTTCTTGACGTCGGCGCCGTCGGAACCGGTGTTGGTCGTGACGGGCGCTGCCTTGGTTTCGGAGTTGGAGCATGCGCCGGCGACCAGCGACACGACCGCGAAAAGGGCCACCAGTACAGCCCGACGTGTGTTCCGCATGGGAACGCCCCCTTGGTCCTGCCGGATCCGGTGGCACGAGGCCTACCTGACGCCGGCGTCAGATTGTTTCGCCGCACCATACGCGCGATCCGCCCCCTGCGCTGCGCGGCGTCCAACGCCGCGCCACCGGCACGTAACGCCGGCGTCACCTTGACTGCTACCTTCGCCGCCCCATGGGAGCGCTCGACGCCAAGGTGGCCATCGTGACCGGCGCCGGGCGGGGCATCGGCCGGGGCGAGGCCATCGCGCTGGCCGCCGAAGGCGCATCGGTCGTCGTCAACGACCTCGGCGCGTCGGCCGACGGCACGTCGGTGGGGTCGAGCCCCGCCGACGCGGTGGTCGAGGAGATCGTCGCTGCCGGGGGCCGGGCGGTGGCCGACGCCAACGACGTCGCCTCCTGGACCGGCGCCGAGGCGCTCGTGCAGGGCGCCCTGGAGCACTTCGGCCGGCTCGACGTGCTGGTCAACAACGCTGGCTTCTTGCGCGACCAGATGAGCTTCAACATGGACGAGGCGGCGTGGGACGACGTCGTGCGCGTCCACCTGAAGGGCCACTTCGCCCCCAGCCGCTTCGCCGCCGCCCACTGGCGGGCGCGGGCCAAGGCCGGCGAGGAGGGCGGCGGCGCCATCGTCAACACCACTTCGGAGGCTGGCCTGTACGGCGGGACCGGCCAGGCCAACTACGTGGCCGCAAAGGCCGGGATCGCCGGGATGACCGTCGGCCTGGCGCGCGAGCTGGGCCGCTACGGAGTGCGGGTCAACGCGGTGGCGCCGCGGGCGCGCACCCGCATGACCGAGGCGCTGCTGGGTGAGATGGCGGCCGGCCAGGAGGGCGCCTTCGACGAGTGGGACCCCGACAACGTCGGTCCCGTGGTCGCCTGGCTGGCCAGCGATGCCGCCGCCGACGTCTCCGGGCAGGTCTTCGTGGTGGTCGGCGGGCGGCTGCACCGCTTCCGCGGCTGGGAGATGGTGGCCGAGGTCGAACAGGATGGGCGGTGGTCGATGGAGGCCATCGAGGCCCGCCGGGGTGAGCTCTTCGGCGAGGATCGGTCCGGCCCGCCGACCATGGGCTTCGGCCGATAGGGGTGGACTGGGCCGGCGCCACCGTGGTGGTCACCGGTGCCTCCCGCGGCATCGGCCGGGCGGTGGCCATCGCGGCCGCCGCCAAGGGGGCACGCGTCGGCCTCATCGCTCGCAGTGCCGACGATCTCCGGTCCGTGCTCGCCGCCCTCGGCGGGCGGGGCGCGATGGCGGTGGCCGACGTCGCCGAACCCGCTCAGCTCGCCACCGCCATCGCCACGCTCGAGGCCGAGCTGGGGCCGGTCGACGTGCTCGTGGCCAACGCCGGCATCGGTGCCTACGGCGCGTTCGCCGACGTGAGCGCCGAGAAGCTGGAGCGCCTCGTGCGGGTCAACGTGCTCGGGACCGCCCACGCCATCCGGCTGGTGGTGCCGGGGATGATCCAGCGCCGGCGGGGCCACATCGTCACCATCGGGTCGATCGCCGGGCGCATCGGCTCGCCCTTCGAGGCGGTCTATTCGGCGACCAAGTTCGCCGGGGTCGGGCTCACCGAGGCCTTGGCGCCGGAGCTGGCGCCGTACGGCATCGGCGTGTCGCTGGTGAACCCCGGCCCGGTGGCCACCGCGTTCGGCGAGGCACGGGGCCACCCCTACGACCGGGCCCGCCCCCGGCCGGTGCCCGCCGAAGCGGTCGCCGCCGCGGTCGTCGAGGCCGTCGAGGATGGCCGGCCCGAGGCCTACGTGCCTCCCTCCTTCCGCCCGGCGGTCATCACCCGCCACCTGGTGCCGTCGCTGTTCCGCTGGGGCGTGAGGCGCAGCTTCGCCCGGGAGCTGGCGGCGGACCAGGCCACCCGGGGAGGGGTGGGCACCGTGGCCCTCCTCTGCGCCATGCCCATGGAGCTGCGCCCGCTCACCCGGCGGCTTCGCCTGCAGAAGGACCAGGTGGGCGGGGTGACGGTGCGCAGCGGCCGCCTTGGCGACCACGACGCCGTCGCCATGGTGACGGGCATGGGCCCGCGCCTGGCCACCGAGGCCACCGAGCGGCTCCTCGACGCGGTCACCCCTGACCGGGTGGTGGTGGTGGGCATCACCGGCGCAGTCGACGACGAGACGCCGATCGGCACCCTCGTGGTACCCGAGGTGGTGGTGGACGGCGCCACCGGCCGCGAGTACCAGCCCCAGCGGCTCGGGCGGCAGGAACCGGCGGGGAAGATGTGGACGACCGACATCATCACGCCCCCCGGCGAGCTGGCCGGCCTGCGGGCGAGGGGCGTGGTGGCACTGGACATGGAGACGGCCGCCATCGCCGCGTGCTGCGAGCGCCGGGGCATCCCCTGGTCGGTGTTCCGCGCCATCAGCGACCGGGCCACCGACGGGAGCGTCGACGAGGACGTCTTCGCGCTCTCCCACCAGGACGGCACGCCCAACGGTCCGGCGATCCTGCGCTACGTCCTCCGCCACCCCAAGCGCGTCCCCCGGTTGGCGTCGCTGGCCAAAGGCTCCCAACGGGCCACCGAGCGGGCGGCCGCCGCCGCGGTGGACGCGGTGCTCAGCGACGCACCGGCCGCACGCCCTCCCTCGGGCGGCCTGGATGGGGCAGGTGCGGTCAGCCCTCGATCACCGTGATGGCGTGCTCGGGGCAGTTCCGGGCGCCCAGGCGGGCCGCCTCCTCCAGCTCGGGCGGGACGTCGAGCGAGCGGGTGGCGCAGTAGCCCTCGTCGTCGGCGTCGTAGACCGTCGGGGCGAGCGTGTAGCACCGACCATGACCGGTGCAGGCGTCGAAGTCCACCTCGATCTTCACGGCTCGCATGCTAATGAACGCTCCCGCCGGCCCCTCAGGAGGAGAAGTCGGGCGTGGCTGACCGGGCCGACTCGCTCCGCCCCTTGGGCTCCTCCCAGTCCTCCTGGCGGCCGAGGGCGGTGAGGTCGAGGAAGTAGTAGGAGCCGCCGGTCGACTCGAGGCCGCGGGCGTACTGTGAGTACGTGTGGAACACCCGGCCGTCGACCTGGAGGAAGCAGCTGCGGCCGGGCATCTCGAAGGGCTGGTCGGCCTCGAAGAGATCCGACCCCATGGCCTCGGCCTCGGCCTTGGTGCGGAAGTTGTACTGGGCCGGAGCGACCGACTCGTCGATCGTCACGCCGAAGTCGTGGTTGAAGTCGGACCCGTGCGAGGAGTACCAGGGCAAGTCCCAGCCCTGCTTCTCCCTCCAGCGCTCGAGCTTGGCCAGTGGGGCCCGCGACACCATGGCGTAGCTGGTGTCACGAACGTGGAGGTGCTCGAGGAAGCCGGGCGAGAGCTCGTCGGTGCCGGCGGTGCAACTGGGGCAGCCGTCCTCCCACTCCGGGTCGAACATGAAGTGGTAGACGATCAGCTGCCGGCGGCCCTCGAAGAGGTCGATGACGTGGACCGCGCCGGCCGGGCCGTCGAATACGTAGTCCTTCTCGATCTCCACCATGGGCAGGTCACGCCGCTCGGCGTTGAGGGCGTCGCGCTGCCGGGTGAGCTCCTTCTCCTTGGCGAGGAGCGCCTTGCGGGCGCCCATCCACTCGTCGCGCGTGGCGATCCTCGGCAGGCTCATCGACCCTCTCCTCTCGTCGGCCCCGCGGGCGGTGGATCGGGATGCGGGATCATCGTCCACTACGACGCCCGCGCCGGCGCGAACTCATCGGCCGGGCTCGGGGTGCCGAACGATGAGCTCGGGCAGCCGGAATCGTCTCGTCGGTGGCGGGCTCCGACCGGATCTACTCCGCGATCACCTCGCTCGATGGATTCGACGAAGACGCCGACGGCGGGATCGGCTGGGGCGCACCGGATGACGAGGTGCACGCCTTCGTCAACGACCTGGAGCTATCGGTCGGCACCTACCTCTACGGCCGCGCCGATGTAGGAGACGATGCTGTACTGGGCGACTGCGCACACCGTTGACCAGGAAGACAATCGAACCGCCACCACACCAGCGCCAGGGGATCGCTCTCGATGCTGACCGTTTCCGCTGATGGTGTTCGTGTCCGGCGAGCCGGCCCTGCTCCTGTCGGGCGGCGAGGCCGCATGGCGCGAGGTCGTCCGCGGCTGTGGGCTCGAAGGTCTTCGGCGCGCCGCGACTTCGGTTCGTCGTGTCCTCGTGGTGGCGTGGGGGGAACCGCTTCGACCTCGACAACCTCGTCGACCCGGTTCTGGCCGCAGTGGGCGTTCGCCCGTCGGAACGCACGTCGCTGTGGGCCACCGTTGAGGTCGGCAGCGAACCTGGCGTCCACATCACCGAAGCACCCCCTCCGCCCGCTCCGACATCTGCGGTGACCGTGCAGCTGGCGAACGCACCGCAGCGGTCCGTCCGAACAGCAGGGCGCCTGGCGGAGCTCGTCGACCACGCCCCGCTGGGGGCCGACGAACCGTGCGGGTGCTCTCTGACACTTGGCCGCGACACCGCCGGTGTGGTCTTCGGCTTCGAGGGACCCATCAAGCCAACGATCGATGCGCTCTGGCCGCTTCTGGGTGGTGCGGCGCACGCGCCGGCGGATCACCGCATCCGCGACCTGCGTGTCAGCTTGGACGAGAGCCAGACCGGCGTTCTGATCGCCCTGTGGCCGACCGAGGTCCAGTGACGCCCGCCGAGTACCGGCGCTTGCCGTCAGGGCTTCGGCCGAGGAAGACCCTCAACCGCCACTGGTCATCGCCACGCTGCTGCAGGCGCCCGCACATGGGGCCACCTCCTGGAAGTCAACCCTCGGGCGATTGCCAACGGACTGCCAAGAGGGATCTCAGGCCAGCCGGAAACTTAGTTCACGAACCCGCTGACCTGGACTTGCTCAGCGCTTCGGAGGGACTCGAACCCCCAACCTTCTGATCCGTAGTCAGATGCTCTGTCCAATTGAGCTACGAGCGCATAGCCGCCCCGCAACGGGCCGGGTGAAGCAGGCCGAGAGCATAGCGAACTCGAGAAAACGCCGATCAGGGGTGGCGCCCCCGGAGGAGACGCCACCCGTCGGCAGGCAGGAGAGGGTCAGCTCAGGCGCAGGCCCAGGCGCTCCAACCGGAGGAGTTGTAGACCGAACGCGCCACCTTGGCGTTCACGTACGGGTCGGTGATCTGGCTCCAGGAATAGCCCATGGCTTCCACTCGGGAGGCGTGGACCGTGTTGATCTGGAACAGGGCCCCAGTTGCCGCCACCAGGGCTGACGGCCTCGGGGTTGAGGCCGGACTCGCACTGGGCGACGGCCAGGGCCTTGCTGTACTGATCTGGGAACGACTGCTGGATCGCCGAACGTCACGTCGGGGTCACCGCCGTCGTCACAGGCGGAGGCGCCGAGGAGCAGCATGAGGGCTGCGGCGGCGAGCATCAGGGTTCGCTTCACGTTGGGGGGTACTCCTTGGTCGGGGGGTTGGCAGGCGCGCTTCGAGGGCAAGACGAAGGGATGGGTGCGGGCCTCGGGAGCCGTCGTCTCCGGCGCTGCGGACCTGGGGTTCAGGTCTGCCCGCTTGCGGGCTGCAGCTCGGACCCTCTGGGCTGGTGAGGCGTCAGACTATGACGGTCTCGTTACGAAACGCAACACGAGGGGTGGCGTGGGTCACCCGACGTCAGCGCCAGGGCGGATCTCGACTCCCCGGTCGATGGGACGCCCTCGCCCGACGGCGGCGGGACCGATGGGTCCTGAACAGTCTCCGATGTCTCGCGACATCGCCTGGCGGAGAGGGTGGGATTTGAACCCACGGACGGGTTACCCCGTCACTTCCTTAGCAGGGAAGCCCGATCAACCAGACTCCGGCACCTCTCCCCGACCTGCGGGCCGCGAGATTACCCCGGCTGACGCTTCGGCGGAGCGGGAGGGATTCGAACCCCCGGGCCCTTGCGGGCCGGTCGCTTTCAAGGCGACTGCGATCGACCGGACTCTGCCACCGCTCCACGTCCTCGCCCGAGGATAGGTCCCACCCGACCGGACGGGCGGGCGTCGCCACGCCGCTCCTACGATGTCACGATGGACCCGGACCGGCTCTACTTCCGCCAGCTGCTCGCCGGTCTCGACCTTGCCGAGGACGACATGGTCGCCCAGCAGATGGTGAACTTCGTCTACCTGGTCGGCGATCGCGAGACCGGTGAGGCGGTGGCCATCGACGCCGCCTACGACATCGACGGCCTGCTCGCCACGTGCGAAGCCGACGGCATGCGCCTCGTCGGTGCCCTCGCCACCCACTACCACCCTGACCACGTCGGCGGGGACATGATGGGCCACGGCATCCAGGGCCTCCGGGAGCTCTTGGCACGGACCTCCGTGCCGATCCACGTGCAGGCCGACGAGGCGCCGTGGGTCGAGCGGGCCACCGGGGTGTCGGCCGACGAGCTCGTCACCCATGCCAGCGGCGACACCGTCGTGGTGGGCGAGATCCCCATCACCTTGATCCACACGCCGGGGCACACGCCGGGCAGCCAGTGCTTCCTCGTCGATGGCCGGCTGGTGGCGGGCGACACCCTCTTCCTCGACGGCTGCGGCCGCACCGACCTGCCCGGCGGCGACCCCGAGCAGATGTACGAGAGCCTCACCACCCGGCTGGCGCAGGTGCCCGACGACGCCGTCCTGTTCCCCGGCCACCTGTACTCCGAGAAGCCCTCGGCGCCGATGGGCCAGGTCCGCACCCGCAACGTCGTGTTCCGGCCCCGGACCGCTGAACAGTGGCTCACCATGTTCGGGCGCTGACGGACCGGACCCGGCCGGACCGACCCCGACGACCGAGGAGGACCATGGCCGAACCCACCCGCACCGAACGCGTCAGCACCGACGACGGTGAGCTCGACCTGCACGTGTGGGTGCCCGACCAGGGCAGCGGCCCGGGGGTCCTGCTCATCCAGGAGATCTTCGGGGTGGGCGACTACATCAAGGCGGTCGCCGCCCGCCTGGCCCGCGACGGCTACGTGGTTGCTGCGCCCGACCTGTTCTGGCGGATCTCCCCCGGCTGGGCCGCCGCCCACGACGAGGCCGGGCTGGCGGCTTCCTTCGAGCTGGCCCAGCGCTTCGACGTCGAGACCGGGGTGGGCGACTGCCTGGCCGCCCTCGCCCGGCTGCGCGCCGCGCCCGAGGTGCGGGGCGGGGTGGGCGTGCTCGGCTTCTGCCTGGGCGGGACGGTGGCCCACCTGGTCGGCGCAGCCGGCGACCCCGACGCGGTGGTGTCCTACTACGGGTCCGGTGTCCCCGAGGCGCTCGACCGCCTCGCCGACATCAGCTGCCCGGCGCTGTACCACTTCGGAGGGGACGACCCCTACATCGCGGCCGCCGGCGTCGACGCGGTGCGCGAGGCGGTGGAGGACGCCGGGCGGGACGACCTGGAGGTCCACGTGCAGGCCCGCGCCGGGCACGCCTTCGACAACCACGAGGCGCCCATGTTCCACGACACCACCGCGGCCGCCGCCGCCTGGGCCGTCACCCAACGGTTCCTGGCCGAGCACCTGCACCGGGCCTGAGCGACCGGCGACCGGCGACCGGCGACCCGCGAGGGCGCTACCCGTCGAGGAACGGGGTGAGGCGCTCGACGACCTCGCGCCAGGCCCGGTGCAAGGGGTCGATCACGTCGAAGTGGTCGGCGCCCTCGATGGTCAGCAACGTGGCATCGTCGCCGGCCCGTTCCGCCTTGGCGGCGTAGGCCGAGCTCTGCTGCAGGGGCACCACCTCGTCGTCGGTGCCGTGCACCAGCACCTGCGGCACCCCGATGGGGAGACGCTCGACCGGCGAGGCCAGGGCGTAGCGCTCCGGATCCTCGTTCGGGCCGGCGCCCATGAGGGCCTCGACCGCGCCCTGCCCGAGATCCTCGAACGCCCCGGCCACCAGGTTGTTGACCCCCGCCTGGGAGACCGCCGCCGCCATCGGCACCTTCGGCGCCGCCCCCGGTGCCCCCGCCGGCAGCCCCGGCCGGGCCGCCGCCCACAGCGCCAGGCAGCCACCGGCGGAGTGGCCCACCGTCACCACCCGGGAGAGGTCGAGGGGGTGGCGGCCGGCGGCGTCGACCAGCCGGTCGACCCCGGTGGCCACATCGACGAAGGTGCCTGGCCAGCCCCCGCCGCCGGGACCGCTCGGCCGGTAGTCCAGGTTCCAGGCCGCCCAACCGCGGTCGACCACGTCGAGGGCCAGCGCCTGCATGTAGCGGCGGTCGAACCCAGGGCGCCAGTAGCCGCCGTGGACGAGCACCACGACCGCCCGCCGCTGCGAGCCGGGGCGGGGGGACGGCAGCCACAGGTCGGCCACCTGCTGCGGATGGTTCCCGTAGGGGAACGGCACCCGGGTGGTGGCCGCCAACCGGCGCAACGCCCGGCCGGAGGGCCCGGGGGAGCAGCCGACCAGCACTGTCGCCGCAGCCGCGGCCAGGAAGCGGCGACGCTGCACCCGGATCCCGTTCCTCAGTCGACCGTGCCGACGACCTCGACGTCGGTGCCCTGGAGGTGGAAGGGCACCGACGTCACCACCGTGTTGGGTCGGGCCCGCAGGCGGGAGCGCAGGAGCAGGGCGCTCTGGTTGTGGAGCACCTGCTCCCACCAGTGATCGAGCACGAACTCCGGGAGCACCACGGTGAGGAAGTCGTCCTGCGCCTCCGAGTCGAGCTCGTCCACGAAGCGCAGGATGGGACGCCCGAGCTCACGGTACGGGGAGTACACGGTGCGCAGCTCCACGGGGATGTTGTGCTCTTCCCACGCGGTGGCGATGCGCTCCTGCTCCTCGGCGTCGGACACCACCGACACCGCCACCAGACGATCCGGGCGCAGCGAACGGGCGTAGGCCAGGGACTCGAGCACCCCCTTGTGGACCCGGCCCACCAGCACCACCACGGTGTGGGTTCGCCGCCGGGCCTTGTAGCCGGCCGGTGCGGCCAGAGCCGAGTCCACCCGGTCGTAGTGGCGGTGGATGCCCCGGAAGAGCATCACGATGGCCGGTATCACCACCGCCGGGATCCACGCGCCGGCGGTGAACTTGGACACGACCACCACCACGAGGACGACGGCGGTGGCAACGAAGCCGACGACGTTGATGGCGAGGCCCCGCTGCCAGCTCGGTTCGCGCTCACGCAGGTGGTGACGGCACATGCCGAGCTGGGAGAGGGTGAACCCGGTGAACACCCCGACGGCGTAGAGGGGGATCAGGGCGCTGACCTCGGCCCGGAAGGCGATGATCAGCAGGGCCGCCATCCCGGCCAGGGCGAGGATGCCGTTGGAGAAGGCGAGGCGGTCACCCCGGTTGGCCAGCTGGCGGGGCAGGTACCGGTCGCGGGCGATGATCGACGAGAGCTGCGGGAAGCCGGCGAAGGCGGTGTTGGCGGCCAGGATCAAGATGGCGAACGTGGCTATCTGGAACGCGTAGTAGATCGGGCTCTCCCCGAAGACCGCCTTGCCCATCTGGGACAGCACGGTCTCTCCACCCTCGTCGACCACCGGCCTCAGGTGGTGGGCCAGGATCCCGAGGCCGAGGAATCCGAGCCCGAGGATCGCGCCCATGTAGACGAGGGTGGTGGAGGCGTTCTTGGCCTCGGGCTTGCGGAACGCGGGCACCCCGTTGGATATGGCCTCCACGCCCGACAGCACCACCGCGCCCGAAGAGAACGCCCTCAGCAGCACGAACAACGCCGCGCTGGCCGCCAGGTCGTGCTCCTGGGCGAACTCGTCGGCCAGCTCGGGCCCTGAGCGGATGGGCCCGAGCTCGAAGGCGAAGACCCGGGTGAGCCCGTACACCAGCAGGGAGCCGAGCAGCAGCACGTACACGTAGGTGGGGACGGCGAAGACTTTCCCCGCCTCCTTCAGCCCGCGGAGGTTGGCCATCGCCATGAGGGCCACGAAGCCGACGGCGAGGGCGATGCGGTACTGCTCGGGCCGCAGCGCCGGCACCGCCGAGGCGATGGCCAGCACCCCCGAGGACACCGACACCGCCACCGTCAGCGTGTAGTCCACCAGCAAGGACGCCCCGGCCACGAGCCCGGCGCCGGACCCGATGTTCTCCTTCGCCACCACGTAGGCGCCCCCGCCGCTGGGGTAGGCGCGGATGGTCTGGCGGTAGCTCGTCAACACGATGAACAGGAGCGCCACCGCGGCGATGGCGATGGGCACCAGGTAGGAGTGGGTGGTGGGGAAGGCCACCGCCATGAGCAGCACCAGGAGGATCTCCTCGGTGGCGTAGGCCGTGGAGGAGATGGCGTCGGAGGCGAACACGGCCAGTGCGACGGGCTTGCCGATCCTCTGGTGCTGTTCCTCGCTGCTGGCGATGGGCGTCCCGAGGAGGAAGCGCTTGAGGGAGAAGGCCATCGGTTCCTTCCGGGACTCGTTCGCTGCGGCGCGCATGCTACGGGTTGCCGGTCGGGTCACTGGTACGTAGCGTGCGCCCCCGTGCCCCGGCTGGGGCAGGGAGGTCGGAGCGTGCACGTCGTCGTGGTGGGCTGCGGCCGGGTGGGGGCCGGGCTGGCCCGTGCCTGCCAGGAGATGGGCCACACCGTGGCCGTGATCGACCGTCGCCCGAAGGCCTTCATCCGCCTCCCCGAGGACTTCTCGGGCCGGACCGTGGTGGGCGTGGGCTTCGACCGGGACCGCCTGCAGGACGCCGGCATCTCCGAGGCCGGCGCCCTCGCCGCGGTCACCAACGGCGACAACTCCAACATCCTCGTGGCCCGCGTGGCCCGGGAGACCTTCGGCGTGGAGCGGGTGGTGGCCCGAATCTACGACCCCCGGCGGGCCGCCATCTACGAGCGCCTCGGCGTGCCCACCATCGCCACCGTGCAGTGGGCCACCGAGCGGGTGCTGCACCGCATCCTGCCCGAGCGCCCGGCGGTGGACTGGATCGACCCCAGCGCCAAGGTCGTGCTGCTGGAACGGCCGCTCCCCTCCTTCCGGGCCGGCCACCCCGTGGCCGACCTCGAGATCGACGGTCGGGCCCGGGTGGTGGCCCTGACCCGGCTCGGCGTGGCCCAGATCCCCACCGCCGGCTTCGTCGCCCAGGAGGGCGACACCCTCCACGTGGTCGTCTCCGGTGATCACGTCGAGGACTTCGACCAGCACCTGGCCGAGGCCGCGCCCGCGGGAAGGTCGCACTGATGCGGGTCGTGGTCGCCGGCGGCGGCAACGTCGGCACCTTCATCGCCGACGACCTGGTGAAGGCGGGCCACGAGGTCACGCTGGTCGAGATCGACGGCGAGCGGGTCCAGGCGGCCCGGGAGCTGGGCGAGCCGAGCGGGGTCACCTGGGTGGTGGCCGACGCCTGCGAGCTCAGCGAGCTGGCCCGGGCCGACCTCGACGAGGCCGACGTGGTGGCCGCCGTCACCGGCGACGACGAGGACAACCTGGTCATCTCGCTCCTGTCGAAGCAGGAGTTCGCCGTCCCCCGTGTCGTGGCGCGGGTCAACAACCCGAAGAACGAGTGGATGTTCAACGAGATGTGGGGCGTCGACGTGTCGGTTTCGACTCCCCACCTGCTGACCGCACTGGTGGAGGAGGCGGTGTCAGTCGGCAGCCTGGTGCGGCTGCTGTCGTTCGAGGGGGCCGGGCCCGCCTGTCGGAGGCCCGCCTCACCGAGAGCTCCCCGGCCGCCGGCCGCGACATCGAGCAGCTCGGCTTCCCCCGTGACTCCACCGTGGTGGCCGTCATCCGCGAGGATCACGTGATCGTCCCCCGGGGCGACACCCTCCTGCACGCCGGCGACGAGATCCTCGTCCTCACGACCCCGAGGCCGAAGCCGAAGTGGTCGAGACCCTCCTGGGCTGATCGGCCGAGCCGGCCGAGCTAGGGCACCATGGTGTAGGAGGGGTTGAGCAGCAGGAGGCGGCCCCGCTCCTGGCGACCGACGCCCTCCACCACCAGGCTGCGCCCGGGATCGAGGCCGCCGATGCGGCGCCGCCCGGTGAACACCGCCACCGCCCGCCCGGAGCCGTCACCGATGGTCACCTCGAGAGACGGAGAGCCGGCCCGGGGCACCACCTGGAGCCCTGGACCTCGCCGCCCACCCGGATCGGCACCCGCAGCGGCGCCTCGCCGATGGGGACGACGTCGAGGCAGCGGTACCGCTGCTGCAGCCGCTCCTCGTGGAGCTCCTCGACCGTCTGGGAGAACCGGTGGCGCAGCTTGTTCAGCACGGCCCCGTTCTACCGGCGCCGGCGTCGCCGCACCACATCGCCCGGCCCCGGTTCAGGGCGGGAAGGGGCCGTGGCCCCGGCCCCACCGGGACGGCCGCCGTCGTCGTAGTTGGGCGTCGCCCGTCCCAGCCGCCGGGTGACGCGATGCTCTCGCACCATCTCACGCCGCCGGCCCAGGCTCTCGGCCCGGACCTTGGGGTCGATGCCGAGGCGCCGGTCGCGACGGTCGCTCCACGCCGCCAGGGCGAGCACGCCGGCGACCATCAGCGCGATCCCCAGCCACACGAACACGGCCACCCCGCCATCCTGGCACCCTCGCCCGCCCGATCCTCCCCACGTCGTCCCTCCACACGTCGGCCTCCCCCACGTCGACCGGGGTGCTTGCCCTGCCGGGCCGGCTGGGGAAGCGTGGCCGGCGATGAGCGACGTGCGCCGCCTCCCGCTGGAGGCGTTGGTGATCGACGAGGACCAGCCTCGACGCTCCCTCGACGAGGTGGACCTGGCCCGGCTCCAGGAGTCCCTCGCCGCCCACGGTTTGATCCAGCCGATCGTCGTCACCCCGGAGCCGGGCGCGGCCGGGCGCTTCCGCATCGTGGCCGGCTGGCGCCGGGCAGAGGCGGCGCTGCGGCTGGGCTGGGCCGACGTGGACGCCGTGGTGGTCGAGGCCGGGAGCCCGGCGACCACCCACATGGCCCAGGCGGCGGAGAACACGGCGCGGGCCGGCCTCCGGCCAGCCGAGCTGTTGGAGGTCGTGCGCCGGGCGTCGGCCGAAGGCCGCTCCAGCCAGGACATCGCCGCGGGGTTGGGCGTCAGCGATCGGCTCGTGCGCTACTACATGGCCGTCCTCCGCCACCCCGACCTGGCCGGCGCCCTCGCCGCCGGAGCTTCCCTGCGCCGCAGCGTGGCCGAGGCCAAGGCCCGCGAGTCGGGGGCGTCCGCCATCCCGTCTCCTACGCCCGCCCCTGCCCCGACCGACCGGTCGGCCCGTGCCCGTCGGCGGGCCCGCGCCGCGGTGGAGGCCATCGAGGCCAACTGGCACGCGCTCGAGCCGGCGCAGCGGGCTGAGCTGGCCGACCGCCTGGCCCGGATCACCGCGCCCGGGCCGGAGGCGGTGCCGGCGACAGCTCGGGCACCCACGGGGTCCGGGGAAGAGCCGCCGGATCGAAGCGATCCATGAGCGCCGCCGGCGTGACCGCCTCCCCGTCGGCGGCCAGCCCCAGGCTCGTGGCCAACCGGCCCAGCACCTGAGGGGCCGACGTGCCCGCCGCCGCCAGGTCGGCCAAGGTGACGGCGCCGTGGCGTTTGGCCAGCCGGGCGCCGTCGACGCCCAGCACCAGCGGCACGTGGGCGTAGGTGGGCGAAGGCAGGCCGAGCAGCTCGCCGAGGTGGATCTGGCGGGGGGTGGACGCCAGCAGGTCGTCGCCCCGCACCACCTCCTCGATGCCCTGGGCGGCGTCGTCGACCACCACCGCCAGGTTGTACGCGGGGGTGCCGTCGCCCCGCCGCAGGACCAGATCGTCGACCGCCCCCTGCACCTCCCCGTGCAGCCTGTCCTCGAAGCCGACCCGCACCCCGCCCGCCCGGAGGCGCAGCGCCGGGTCCCGCCCCGAGCGGGCCCGCCGCTCCCGCTCGGCGGGGCTGAGGTGGAGGCAGGTGCCCGGGTAGGCGCCTTCGGGGTAGGGGCCGTGGGGAGCACGGGCCGCCTCCCGGATCTCGCGCCGGGTGCAGTAGCAGGGGTAGGTGAGCCCGGCGTCGGTCAGCGCGTCGATGGCCGCCGCGTAGCGGCCGGCGTGGGCGGACTGGCGCTCGACGGGGCCGTCCCAGTCGAGGCCGAGGGCGGCCAGGTCGCTGAGCTGCTCGGCCACGAAGTGCTCGCGCACGGCTCCGGGGTCGAGGTCCTCCACCCGGACGACGAACCGCGACCCGGCGGAGCGGGCGAACAGCCACGCCAGCAAGGCGGTCCGCAGGTTGCCGAGGTGCAGCGAACCGGTGGGGCTGGGGGCGAAGCGACCGACCGCCACGCGCTCAGGCGCCGACCTTGTGGGCGGTGAGCACCGGCCGGTCACCGTAGAAGCCCAGCTCGGCCAGGTAGAGGCGGCGGGGGTTCGGGTAGCCGATCTCCCCCTCGGCCCATGCGTGGTAGGCCACCCAGCTGCGACCTTCGGGCCCGGCGAACACCTCGGCGCCGCCCGGGTCCCGCTGGGGACGGGGCTCCAGCCACCGTGGTCGGCCCGGAGCCGTCGTGGTCTCCCGCTCTGCGCCCGCTGGCATGGCCTCGGCTGGTCCTCCCCGTGCCTCCTGGCGTGCTCAGTCTGGCCCACCACCGCCGCTCGTCCCCGTCAGCGGCGGAGGGGTCTCGGCGACGTCAGCGAGCGTCAGGCCGGGCGCTGGCGGTCCTCGGCCGGGTGGCCGGCCTCCAGGTCGGCGACCTGGGCGAAGGTGAGCCACTCCCCATGGTGACGCTGGTACGCCTCGACCGGCGAGAGGATGAGGCAGACGTGGTCGGCGCCAGGGTCCAACAGCGCGGTGCGGCAGCCGATGAACCGGTCGGGGCAGTCGTCGAGCAGGGGCACCCCGCCGGGGCCCGGAGTCCACGAGCAACGCTCGAACTTGTCGACCTGGTTGCCGGTCTCGGTGCCGAACAGCTCGGCGAGGGCGCGATCTCCGGTGCGGGGGAAGTGCACGGCGAACGTGTCGGCCAGGGCACCGATCCGGTACGTGTGGTTGGCCTTGGACAGCCACACCGTGTAGAGCGCCGGGTCGATGCCGCATTGGGCGTGGAACCCCACCAGGCACCCGGCCCGCACGTCGTCCACCGCGGTGGTCACGATCACCATGGGGTGATCGAGATCACCCATCAGCTCGTGGAACGCTCCGGGCGGATCCCCCATGGATGGACCGTAGCCGTGACCGGGGACGTGAGTGCCAGACTCGGCGCGCCAGCGAGGCCAGTGCGCCGAGGAGCCCGAGGAGCCCGACATGCGACAGGACGACGATCCCGGCCTGCCCGTCAAGCTCCACCCGGTGTCGAACGGCGAGTTCGTCCCTCCCCCGCCGACCCGCCTGGAGCGCGAGGCGACGAGGCGGGCCCGCGCCGAGGCGGCACACGTCGCCGACCGCATCGGTATGGACCGCCGCCGGTTCCTCCGGTCATCCATGGCCGCGGCGCTGACGTTCAGCACGCTGTCGGCCTGCTCACGCGAGGAAGCCGAGAACGACCGGCCCGGACGCCCGCCGGGAGGGAGCTACGACACCCCGCCCGAGGCGTCGACCGAACCCGACGCCGCCCGGGAGGCACTCGGAGGCGAGGAGCTCGTCTTCGACGTGCAGACCCACTTCCTCGACTACAGCGCAGACGCCCCGAACCTCGGGGCGATCTTCCCCCAGGCCAACTGCGGCGAGGAGGACCCGCGGAGGTGCTTCAGCATCGACAAGTACCTCGATCTCATCTTCAACCAGAGCGACACCGACGCCATGGTCATCTCCGCCCTCCCCTTCGCCGGCAGCCCCCTCAACCCCGGCGTGATGCACAAGGCGGTCGAACTGGCCGACCGGCTCTGCGGCAGCCACCGCACCCTGATGCAGGGCGAGGCCCACCCCTCCACCGGGCCGATCGGGTCCGTGCTCGACAACATGGCCGAGCTGCGTCGGGACCTGCCCATCGGCGCGTGGAAGGTGTACACCCACAGCGGCGGGCCGGGCTGGTTCCTCGACGACTCGGACCCGGCCGCGCCCCAGGTGGGGCAGCGCTTGATCGACGAGGTCCGAGCCCTCGGGCCGGCGATCATCGCCGTGCACAAAGGATTCTCCGGGGTGGGCCAGTTCCCCGCGTACGCCGACCCGGTCGACGTGGGCCCGGCAGCCGCGGCCAACCCGGATGTGGACTTCGTCGTCTACCACTCCGGCTACGACACGGTCGGCTCGGGAGGGGGCACCGTCGAAGGTCCGTACGACCCGTCGATGGACCTCGGCGTCAACCGGTTGATCACCTCGGTGCGCAAGGCCGGCGTGCAGCCGGGTGGGAACGTCTACGCCGAGCTGGGCTCCACCTGGCGGGCGGTCATGGGCGATCCCACCCAGGCCGCCCACGTGCTCGGCAAGCTGCTGGTGGCCTTCGGCGAGGACAACGTCGTCTGGGGGACCGACTCGATCTGGTACGGCTCGCCGCAGGACCAGATCCAGGCGTTCCGGGCGTTCCAGATCTCTCCCGAGCTCCAGGACCGCCACGGCTACCCGGCGCTCACCGCCGAGGTGAAGGCCAAGATCCTGGGCCTCAGCTCGGCCCGGCTCTACGGCCTCGACCCGACGCCGGACCCGTGCCGGATCCCCCGCGACCAGATCGAGCAGGCCCGGCTGGCGTCCTTCGACAGCAACGCCACCTTCGGTCCACGGACCCGCCGCGAGTTGCTCGCGTTCGCGCGGGCCGAGCTGGCCCAGTTCGCCACGTTCACCTGACCGGCCATCATGGAGCAGTGCACCGGCTCCTCGTGATCCTCGCCGTCATCGCAGTGCTGGCCACCGGCTGCTCGGACGACGGGCCCAAGGAGCGGGCGGCGGGCAAGACCACCACGACCGAGCCGGCCCCCGAGCCCTACACCGACTACGACGATCACCGCAGCGAGCAGTACGCGGGCACGAGCAACTGGATCTGCCACCCTGACCTGGCCGAGGACGAGTGCGGCGAGCTCGACACCACCGTCGTCGGCGCGGACGACGAGCGCCGGGTCGAGAAGGCCGAGCCGGCCGAGGACCCGGGGTTCGACTGCTTCTACGTGTACCCCACCACCTCGACCGATCCCGGGATCAACAGCGACCTCGACGTGGACGCGTCCGAGATCGACACGGTGCGGTCGCAGGTGGCCCGCTACGCGTCGGTGTGCCGAGTGTTCGCCCCCGCCTACCGCCAGGTCACCCTCGCGGGGCTGAGCAAGGGCGGATTCAGCGGCCAGACCCTGGGCTTGGCCTACGGCGACGTGCTCGACGCGTGGAAGACCTACGTCAACGACTTCAACGAAGGGCGGGGAGTCGTCCTCATCGGGCACTCACAGGGTTCGGGCCACCTCAGCCGCCTGCTGTCCGAGGAGGTCGATCCCGAACCCGGCCTGCGGTCCCTTCTCGTGTCCGCCGTTCTGCTCGGCACATCGGTGGCCGAGGGGCAGCTGAAGGACATCCCGACCTGCACGTCGGCCGAGCAGGCCGGCTGCCTCATGTCCTTCTCGTCCTATTCGGCGGCGATGGCGCCAGCCGAGGGGGCGCTGTTCGGGCGAGGCGGCAAGGGCAAGCGCGCCGTCTGCGTGAACCCGGCTGAACTGGCCGGCGACGACGGCCTCGCCGACGTGGTGGTGCCGGCCAAGCCCTCGCTCGTGGGTGGGACGCCGGGCCTCGAGGGCTTCACCACGCCGTTCATCTCGCTGCCGGGCGCGTTGCGGGCCGAGTGCACGACCAAGGGCAACTACACGTTCCTGGGGTTCGAGCAGGCCGTCGCCGCCGACCAACGCCCGGTGGCCGACCTGCTGGAGCAGCGCTTGGGCCCCAGCTGGGGCCTGCACCTCCTGGACGCCAACCTGGCCCAGGACGACCTGATCGAAGTGGTGGCCCGCCAAGCCGAGGCCCACCGGCGCTGACCGAGGCAAAGCTCTGGGAGTCAGCGTTCACCGGTGGCCATGAAGCGCGACTTGAGCGATCCCGAAGACATCGAGTGGCGTCCTGGGTTGAGGGTGGCGGTGCGGCCGGAAGGCAGCTCGACGTCGGCGGTGGTGCCGGGCGGCACGGTGAGCTTGAGGTCGAAACGGTCGGTGTGCTGCTCCCAGCGGAGCTCGATGGGGCCGTAGGGGCTGCGGTGGCTGGCTCTGGCCCACGTGATGCCGCCGCCCGGGCGGGGCGCAACGCGAAAGCGTCGGTAGCCAGGTTCGAGGAGCTGAAGACCGGCGGTGTGCTGGTGGAGGAAGGTGATGACGGCGCCCTTGCTGTAGTGGTTGAGCGACGCGTGGGGAATGCCGTCGGCGTCGATGCCGCCCCACTCCTCCCAGATGCTGGTGGCGCCGCGGTCGACCATGACCAACCACGACGGCTCGGTGTCCTGCAAGAGCAGGTCGTAGGCCACGTCGAGGTGACCGGTGTCGGCCAGGACCGGCAACACGAAGGGCGTGGCGAGGAACCCGGTCGAGATGTGGGTGCCGGCCTGGCGGATGAGCTCGACGAGCCGAGTGGCGGACGCAGCGCGCAGCTCGTCGGGGATCAGGCCGAATGCGAGGGCGCGGGCGTACGTGGCCTGCGTGTCGGGAGTGGTGGTGCCGTCGGCGGCGAGGAACTCGGCCCGCCAAGCGTCGGCCACGTTCTCGGCCAGCTCGGCGAAGCGATGGGCCTCGCCATCGCGTCCGAGGGTCCTTGCGATGACCGAGAGCTGCTGGGCGGAACGGTGGAGGTAGGCCGTGGCGACGGGGCCGTGGTCGGCGACCATGGCGTGGGCGATGGCGTCGTCGAGGGCTTCGCCGGCTTCGAGCCACTCCCCGAAGTGCCAGCCGGTGTCCCACAGGTAGGGCTCGTGCGGCCCCGGGTCGGCTGAACGATCAATGCGGTTCTGGTGTCGCTTCGTTGCTGCGGCGTTGGCGGCGAAGTCGACCCAGGCCTTGGCCGAATCCCATTGATCGGCGAGGAGGCGGCGGTCGCCGGTGGTGCGGTAGATGGTCCATGGGACGTGAACGGCGGCGTCGCCCCAGCCGGAGGAGCCCTCGATCAGAGGCCAGTGTGCCGGTGGCCGGTCGTCGCCGGGATGGGACTCGGGAACGAGGCTGGTCACCTTGCCGTCCGGTCGCTGTTCGGCGGCCAGGTCACGCAGCCACTTGACGGAGAAGCCGCCGACGTCGGACAGGAAGGCCGCCGTTTCGACGAAGATCTGCCAGTCCCCGGTCCAGCCGGCGCGCTCGCGGGTGGGACAGTCGGTGGGGATGTCACAGGCGTTGTCGCGGAAGCTCCACGTGGCGATGCGGTGCAGGGCGTTGATGCGGTCGTCGGAGCAAGCGAAGGTCCCGCGGTGCTCGAAGTCGGTGTGCACCACGATTCCCGTCACGTCGTCGGCGGTGAGGGGGCCGGGGTGGCCGTCGATGCGGACGAACTGGAACCCCTTCGAGCTGTGCCGTGGCTCGAAGACGTCACCATCCACCCCGGCGGAGATGGCCCGGTCGACCTGGAAGGTGACGGAACGCTCGGCCTCGGAGGAAGCCGGGTACGCGACGTGGTCCTGGGTCACGTCGCCGTCGGCATCGAGCCATTCGCCGTAGGTGAGGGTGAGGTCGGTGCTGGCCGGTCCCAGGTCCCGGAGGCGGACCCAGCCGCTGATGTTCTGGCCGAGGTCGACGATCCACCGTCCCGCTGCCAGCTCGCGCACCGAGGCGGGCGTCAGCTCCTCGACCCGCCGGACTGGCGGGGCCGGTGAGCCGCAGAGCTCGGCGTAACCGTGGTCCTCGACACGGACGGGCTCCCAACCGGGCCACGCCGACCAGTCGGCGCGGCGGCGCAGGTCATGAACCTCACCGGCGATGAGGTCGGCGCCGAGGATGTGGCTGGGCGAGCACCGCCACGTGTCGTCGGTGCCAAGAGTGACCGTCTCACCCGAGTCGAGCGTCACCACGAGCTGCATCAAGAGCGCAGTGGTGGTGCCGTAGTCGTCGACCCGCCGGGAGGCGCTGTTCTGCCCCCGCCACCACCCGTCGCTCAGCAACGCCCCGACGACGTTCGCACCGCGGGCGAGCAGGTCGGTGACGTCATAGGTCTGGACCTGGAGGTGGGTTCGGTATGCGGTCCAGCCTGGCGTCAGCTCGAGGTCGCCGACCCGGATGCCGTTGACGAACGCCTCGTACAGACCGTGGGCCGTGGCGTACAGACGGGCACTGGCGATGTCGCCGTCGAGCCGCAGCGCGCCACCGAGCTGCCAAACGGGCCGCTGTCGCGCCGACAGGTCATCGCCCTCGATCGGCGCTACCCAGCGGGCCACCCAGTCGGCCGGGCCCAGGAGGCCGTGCTCCCACGATCCGGTCGACGACCACTCACTTTCTCCCAGGTCGGTCCAAACCTGCACCTTCCACTCGACCCGCAGGCCCCGTGTCGGCGGGACCTCGACGGGCACGAACAACGAGCCGGCCGACTCGACACGGCCCGAGTCCCAGTCGCCGGCCACGATCCGGTAGGCGTGCTGAGTGGCCGCGCCGTCGGGCAGCTTCCAGGACAGTCGTGGCATGGCAGGGCCGACGCCGACTGGATCGGTGAGATGGTCTGCACGTAAGTCGTGTGGCCGGTCGTCGGTCATGAAGGCTCCTTCTTGCGCAGCGAGCCCATCCGGCTTGTCAACCTGGTGCATGACCTGCAACGTCGTGGTGGGCGAGGGGGGACTTGAACTCCGATTCCAGCGGTGATCACCGATGACGGTCGATGGTGGAAAGTGCCGCTGAGCAGGGCATTCGTCGATCGGTGTGCTGGACGGTGTTGGCCGCTTCTACCGGATTTCAACCCGTCCGGTAGAAGTTTCGGTAGAAGCCCGGGACGCCCAGGTCCTTACGGCAGGTGCCACATCGGCGTGTACGGCCCGGTCTTCCCCGCACAGTTCATGAGCGCGATCGGCCCCGTCGCGTTGGCCCACCAGCCGACCGCGACGGCTAGTTCGACCGGACAAGTCAGGAAGAGATCGACCCGGTCGATGTCGGACCGGGCGCCGAGTTCGGCCAGGAGGTTGCCCACCTGGTGCGCCCAGGCGTTGCAGCTCGCCGGTCCGTCGAGGGCGAAGCGTCCGCTTCCAGCCGGCGGCGTCAAGGTGACGCGTTCGCGGTACCGGTGACCGTCTGTGACATACGCGTTCACCCCCGCGACCGTGTCTCTGGTGACCGCTAGTTCCACAGCCGCAGCGCGCGCGTCGATCGGGCCCTTGAGATGCCAGCTCGCCTTGAGGCCGACGACATCGCTGATGCCTCGGTCCACGGCGTAGCCGACGCCGTCGCGTTCCATGCGCACGGTGCAACCAGTCGTCTCGGAGAAGGCGTGCCCCAGCGCAACGGCTGCAGGTAGGTGCGCTTTCACTGCGAGGACGACCTGCGACGCTCCGTACGCGGCCTTGAGAGCACCGGTCGAGGCGGCCAGAGGGTTTCGAAGCCGAGCCTCGACGTCCGGTTCCACGTCGTCCGCGGCGAAGGCGTGCCGCCAGTCGAAGTTGAGAATGGCGTCATCACGATGTGGCGCGGTGTCGTCGTAGGTGACGAGGCGGACGATCGGTTCGCGCCCGTTGGCATGGGCAGCCTTCAGTTCTGCGCTCGAGTACCGAGCGGCGATCGCAGTCGCTGTCTCGAGCGAAGTAGCGGTTGGGACGACGACGTGGCCGTTGTTCTCCCCGATCTCGATCCCGAGGCGGCCCACTCGCTCGGATGCGTCCGACGGCGTGAGACCGTCGAAGACCGGCACGATCCGAATGCCACGGTCGCGTGCTGCGCGTGCGATGGCGGGGAGCTCAACGTCGGCGACGTAGGCGGAGCCGAGCACCTGCTCGTTGATCCAGAGGATGGCGCCAGAGCAGTCGGCGAGCTCGGCCTCGATGGTGTCGGTCGTCGGATTGCCGAGGTCGAGATCCTCGACATCGCGCCACGGCGTCACGCCGTGCTCCCGAAGTGCGTACACCAGTTGTGCTCTGGCCTCCCGCTCATCCGAGTAGCCGATGAACGCCGTCACGACGCGACCTCTTCTTCGCGCGCCAGCAGATCGCCCGTCAGGCAGATGGTCGCTTGCTTGAGCCGTCCTTCAGTGGTCACGTAGGCCTCCATGCGTTCGGGCCCCCCATCCGATGGTTGGACAATGAGGAGGACTGGGTCCGTCGGTCCATCGTCGGAGTCGGCGAGGGCTGCCATGGCAGCGACGTCCAGGGGGCTCGGGCCTGTGCCAGACGGGTGGCTGTGCCACTCGCCGAGGTAGCCGAGTCGCGCGTCGATCTCCTTGGCCGCGCTGACCGCTTCCTGGGTCGCGCCTTCGGGGACGTGGTACGTCGTCGGCGTCGCGTCGTCGTCAGCGATCTCGACGACCGCGGACACGACAGGGCGCCCGTCGACGAAGCACCCGAGCAGCGCGCCTCCGGTTTCGTTGGGGATGGCGCCCCTGGTGAACTCGCGGACCTGTCCTTGGGCCGCCTCGGTTAGGTCGATAGTCACGGGCAGGTCCTCGCGGCGGACACGTCCGAGTCGGTCGAACGGAGCATCGCCGAGACGCATGACCTCGAGCACCTCGTCCTCGTGCTCGTGACGGTCCGTGAGGTGGTCGATGACGACCTCAGAAGCCAGGGTTGCGGCCCGCACAACCGCCACGGGAGCGGCGTTGTGCACGAGCGCGAG
>JAUJNP010000032.1 GCA_030448105.1 Acidimicrobiales bacterium
CCACCAGTTGCGGTCGCCGAGCAGCTCCATGGTGGCCGGGACGACCACCATGCGCACGAGCGTGGCGTCGAGCAGGACGGCGAGGGCGAGGCCCAGGCCGAACAGCTTGATCTCCCGGAGGTCCTCGAGCATGAAGGAGGCGAAGACCACGACCATGATGGCGGCGGCGGCGGTGATCACCCTGGCCGTCGACGCCAGGCCGTCGGCCACGGAGGTGGTGGCGTCACCGGTCCGCAGGTACTCCTCCCTGATGCGGGAGAGCATGAAGACCTCGTAGTCCATGGACAGGCCGAACACGACGGCGAAGAGCATCAACGGAATGAAGGGGTTGATGGGCCCGCCTTCGATGCCGAGCAGCTGGCCGGCCCAGCCCCACTGGAACACGGCGACCACGACGCCGTAGGCCGCGCCGATCGTGAGCACGTTCATGAGGACCGCCTTGAGCGGCACCAGCAGCGACCGGAAGACCGTCATGAGCAGCAGGAACGACAGGGCCAGCACCGCCCCGAAGAAGATGGGCATCCGCTCGGCGAGGTAGTCGGTGATGTCGATGTTGATCGCAGCGCTGCCGGTGACGTGCACGTCGAGCCCGGTGCCGGCCGCCGCAGCGGGGATGACGTCGGCGCGCAGCCGGCGGACGAGGTCACTCGTCGCACGGTCCTGAGGTGCGGACTCGGCGACCAGGCGCATCAGGTACGCAGCCGGCCGGGCGGGGTCGTTGGCGATGGGCGGCGTGACGGCGGCCACGCCGGCGGTGCGTTCCAGCGCGCCGTGCAGGCGCTGGACGGCCTGGGGCGGGTCGCCGGCGCCGGGCACGACGGTGATCAGGAAGGGCCCGTTGAACCCGGCCCCGAACCCCTCGGCCAGGAGGTCATAGGCCTGGCGGGTGGGGGTCTCCTCGGGGAAGTTCCCCTCGTCGGCCCAGCCCAGGCGCAGGCTGGTGACCGGTGCGGCCAGGACGAGCAGCAGGGCGGTGGCTCCGATCAGCCACCTCCAGGGCCTGCGCTGGATGGTGCGGCTCCAGCGGTAGGCGTAGGTCGCCCGCACCGGCTTGGCCGCCCGCCGCGGCACGGGGCGGCGCAGGGGCCGGACGGCGACGCTCGCCAGGAGAGTGAGCACGGCGAAGGCGGCGCCGGCGGCGGCCAGCGGCGCCAGCCCGATCCCGAGCCCGAGGAGGGCGACGGCGGTGAACCCGGCGGCGATGAGGCCACGCCAGCGGGTGAGCTCGACCCTGGTCCGGGCGAAGCCGAGGAGGGCCGGGAGGAGGGTCGTGGAGGTGAGCATGGTGGCCAGCACGGTGGTCGACACGCCGATGCCCATCCCTCCGATCCACCCGATGCCGACGAGGAGGAGGCCGAGCATGGAGATCATCACGGTGGTGCCGGCGAAGATCACGGCCCGCCCGGCGGAGTCCATGGCGGCGACGGTTGCGTCCCGTGGGGAGCGGCCCTCGTGGAGGCCTTCCCGGTAGCGGGAGACGATGAAGAGGGCGTAGTCGATCCCGACGCCGAGCCCGATCATCATCCCCAGCAGGATCGTGTCCTGGGGGATGGCGAAGAGGTGGCTCAGCACCAGGGTGGTCCCGATGCCGGCGCCGACGCCACCGAGGGCCACGGCGATGGGGAGGCCCATGGCCAGGACGGACCCGAAGGCGATGATCAGCACCAGCACGGCGAAGGCCACGCCAATCAGCTCGGTCTGCGGGGGCTCGATCACGGCCAGGTACTGGCCACCGGGCAACACTTCGAGGCCTTCGATGACGGGGGCGTGGGCACGGATGGCTTGACCGAGCAGCCCGGACCCGGTGTCGTCGACGGCGGACGACAGGTTCACCTGGGCGTAGGCGACCTGATTGGCGAGCGGCCCGGAGCGGGCGATCTGGCCCTTGCCGCCCTCGGAGTACGGCGATACGACGGTGCCACCCGGGTGCTCCGGCACACCGGCACCGTCGGGGAAGCCGGCGTCGACCAGCGTGAAGAGCGCTTCCATGGCCGCCCTCACCCCGGGGTCGTCGACCCCCTGACGGGCCCTGAACACGATCGTCCCGGACTGCCCACCCGTGCCCAGGTCGGGGAAGTGCTCCTGCAGTACCGCGAAGCCGGCGGCGCTGCCGGAGTCGGGGACGGCCGACGATGCGCTGAACCGCGGCCCCACCGCGCCGGCGGCGCCGAAGATCGTGAAGAGCGCAAGGAGCCAGAGGCCGACCGCCTTGATCCGGTGGTCGAAGCACCAGCCGGCGATGCGGCCGAGAAGGGTGGCCCGCCGGCCGGGCGGCTCGCCGCCCTTGCCGGCGCTCAGAGGCTTCCGTGGGCTCGTGTTTGTCGTGGATGTTCGCATGGGCTCATACTCCCGACGCCGGCCACCCGCTACATCGGGACTCCGGCTGTTCGCGGTCGTCCATTCGGACGGTCCGCGTCTCGTTCTTTCGGCCGATCCGCAGTCCGCTGCGCTTCTCTACGCTGAGGTCATGCTCCGGGACGCGGCTCGTTCGTTGTGGGCCGAGCCCCGGGTGCCGGACCCGCCGGTGCGAGTGTGGAGGGACTGGGCGCTGGTCGGCGCGCTGGTCCCGGTGGCGGTCCTCGAAGGAGTGCTCCGGGAGGACCTGGTCTGGCGGGTCGCCTCGGTGGTGGTGGCGTTGGCGTTGCTGCCGACCCTGCTCTGGCGGCGGACACACCCGTTGGCCGCCGTAGTGGTGGCGTTCGGACTGCTGGCGGTTGTCGATGCCGCCTCGCTCGCCGCCGGCGTCGACTGGATGGGCCTGGATACGACCGGCTTCGTAGTCGTAGTCCTGCTGATCTACTCGCTGCTCCGATGGGCCTCTGGCCGCCACGCGGTGATCGGCCTGGCGGTTTTTTCGATCCTGGTCCTCCTCAGCGGCCGCGACGCCCCGGCCAGCAACGTGGTCCAGGGCGTGCTGTTCATGCTGGCCGTGGCGGCCGTCGGCGTCGCCGTCCGGTACCAGAGCAAGGCCCGGTCCCGCGGCATGGACCAGGTCAAGCTCCTGGAGCGGGAGCAGCTGGCCCGGGAGCTGCACGACACCGTCGCCCACCACGTCTCGGCCATCGCCATCCGCGCCCAGGCCGGTCGCGTCGTGGCCGCGTCCGATCCCGCCGCCGCCCTGGACGCACTCGCCGTCATCGAGGATGAGGCGTCACGGACGCTGGCGGAGATGCGGGCCATGGTCGGCGCCCTTCGCCACGGCGAGGAGCCCGACCTCTCGCCCCAGCGCGGCGTCGCCGACATCGAGCGCCTCGTCACGGTCAACGGGGCCCGGCCTCAGGTCGACCTCGAGCTCTCCGGCGACCTCGACGGTCTCCGGCCGTCGGTCGACGCCGCCCTCTACCGGCTGGCCCAGGAGTCGATCACCAACGCACTCCGCCACGCCCGCCGGGCGACGCGGATCCACGTGACGGTCAGCGGCGACGATGACTGCGTGCGGCTCACCGTCGGCGACGACGGCGACGCCGGCGCCTTTGATCCACGCTCGGCCTCGGGGTTCGGGCTGATCGGCATGGCCGAACGGGCCAAGCTCCTCGGTGGGACCCTCGAAGCCGGACCGAACCGGAACGGGGGGTGGACGGTGCAGGCCGTGCTGCCCAGAGACCATGGCTGACGGCGGAGGCCCGGCCCATCCGGCACCCACCGAGCCGCCCCTCGACGAGGGTGGCCCGCCGGCCATCCGGGTCCTCATCGCGGATGACCAGGAGATCATCCGCACCGGGCTGCGGATGATCCTCAACGCACAGGTCGGCATCGACGTCGTCGGCGAGGCGGTCGACGGCCGGGAAGCGGTGGCGCTGGCCCGCCGGCTCCGACCCGACGTGTGCCTGTTCGACATCCGCATGCCGCACGTCGACGGCATCGAAGCCACCCGCCAGCTCGCCGGTCCCGAGGTCGAACACCCGCTAGCGGTCGTGGTGATCACCACCTTCGATCTCGACGAGTACGTGCACGGGGCCCTCAAGGCCGGCGCCCGGGGGTTCCTGCTCAAGGACGCCGG
>JAUJNP010000033.1 GCA_030448105.1 Acidimicrobiales bacterium
CCGTGCTGATCATGACCTCGAACCTGCCCGGCGACCCGCGCGACTTCTTCAAGCCGGAGTTCATCAACCGCATCGACGACATCGTGCGGTTCCGCTCGCTCACCGAGGCCGACCTGGCCCGCATCGTGGAGATCCAGCTCGAGGGGCTGCGTCGCCGCCTGGCCCAGCGCCGCATCACCCTGGAGGTCACCGCCGCCGCCGAGGCGCTGCTGGCCAAGGAGGGCTTCGATCCCACCTACGGCGCCCGTCCCCTGAAGCGGGTGATCCAGCGCGAGGTGGGCGACCGCCTGGCGGTGGAGCTGCTCGAGGGCCGGGTGGCTGACGGCGGCACCGTGGTGGTCGACGCCGAGGGCACCGAGGTCACCGTCCGCGCCGCATAGGGCGCCGATCCGCTAGACGCGCCCGGCCGGCCGCCAGGTCGGGCGGTACCGTCCGCCCATGAGACGGCTGCTGGCAAGTCTGGTCGCGCTGCTGCTGATGGCGGTCGGGCTCTTCGCGCTCCCGGCCGAGGCCTGCGCCTGCGGCGCCTACGTGCCCTCGGAGGGCGACGCCGAGATCCGGGGGGAGGCGTCGGTGGTGCGCTTCGACGGGCGCACCGAGGACATCATCATGCGCCTCACCGTGCAGGGGGAATCGCCCGAGGCGGCGTGGATCCTCCCCGTTCCGACCACCGCCGAGGTGCGCCTCGCCGACGCCGACCTCTTCCGCGACCTGGTCGAGCTCACCCGGCCTCGGGTGGTGGTGCACAAGCGCTGGTTCCCGAAGGACCTCTTCGGCGGCGACGGCGACGGCAACGGGGCCGGCGCGGCTGCTCCGAGCGGCGCCGGCGTGCAGGTGCTCGAGCGACGTTCGCTCGGTCCCTTCGAGGTCGCCTCCCTCGCCGCCACCGACGCCGGCGCCCTCGAGGGGTGGCTGCGCGACAACGGCTTCGATCTCTCCGACGACCTGGCCCAGGGCCTCCAGCCCTACGTCGACGCCGGTTGGCGCTACGTGGCCGCCCGGCTCCGCCCCCGCGCCGGGGACGAGGAGCTGTCGGGCACCCTGCAACCGCTGTGGGTCCGGTTCCCGACCGAGGAGATCGTGTACCCCATGCGCCTCTCGGCGTTGGCCGATGGCCCCCAGCCGCTCTCGCTGTTCGTGCTGGCCGAGCACCGGGTGGCCCGCACCGACCGGTCCGACGACCGCTACCGCAGCGTGGTCACCTACGCCGACTGGGTCGATCCGACCGAAGCGCCGGCCGGGTCGGTGCTGCGGTCCCTCGTGGAGCGTCGCCGCTTCCTCACCCGCGTCGAGGCCAACGTCATGCCCGCGGGGGTCACCGACGACTATCGCTTCGACTACGTCGCCGACGACGTCGACGTGCCCACCGTCGAGCGCGACGAGCTGATCGAGGTAGCCGGCATCCCCGCCGGGCCGCTGCTGGTGGCGGTGGCGCTGCTCGGCGTCCTGGGTGGGGCGGTGTGGCTGCTGATGGCCCGACGGCGCCACCGCCCCCGCGTGGGCTGACACACTTTGGCCCATGTCCTCGGCGGAGCCGGCGTCGCCGGTGCGCGGCCAGCGGCACCGGTCCCGGATCAAGCGGGACCGGCAGCGGCGGGCGGTGGCCGCCCTGGCCGCGCTCACGGTGGTGCTCGTCGCCGCCATCGCCGTCCTCGCCACCCGCGATGGCGGGGGTGAGCCCAACCGCACCGCCGGCGGCACCGGCGCCACCGACTCGTCCTCCCGACCGGGGGGCACCGCCGGCTCCAGGGCCGAGTCGTCCACCACGCTGGCGCCCCTCCCGCCGTTCGAGGGATGGGTGAACCCGGCGTCGTCGGGCCGGCCGTGGAGCACCAAGGTCGACGGCCTGCTCACCTTCCGGGGCAACCCCACCCGCACCTTCTACGGCACCGGCCCCATGCCGAAGCGGCCCAAGGTGGTGTGGAGCTACCCGGGGGCGTCGGGGGGGATGTGCGGCCAGTCGAGCGTGGACGGCCAGGCCAAGACGTGGTGCGGGTCGGGCTGGACCGGCCAGCCGTCGGTATGGACGGCGGGAGGCACCACCACGGTCGCCTTCGGCGCCTACGACAAGGCCGTGCACGTGCTCGACGCCGCCTCCGGCCAGGACCTGAAGCAGCCGTTCCCCACCGGCGACATCATCAAGGGGTCGGTCACGGTGGACCCCGACGGCTTCCCGCTCCTCTACTCGGGCTCCCGGGACGACGAGTTCCACGTGTTCGCCATGGACCGCGGCGGCCAGCTCGAGGAGCTGTGGACCCTCTCGGCCGACGCCGTGTCCCCCACCAAGTGGAACAACGACTGGGACGGCTCGGCGCTGGTGATCGACGACTACCTGTTCGAGGGGGGCGAGAACAGCGTCTTCCACATCGTGAAGCTGAACCGCGGCTACGGGCCCGACGGCAAGGTGACGGTGGCCCCCGAGCTCGTCTTCTCCGCCCCGGGGTGGGACGACGAGCTCCTCGCCGCCATCGGCGACCAGGAGGTGTCCATCGAGAACTCCGTGGCCATCTCCGGCAACACCGTCTACTTCGCCAACTCCGGCGGCCTCGTGCAGGGGTGGGACATCAGCGGCCTGAAGGCGGGCCGGGACCCCCAGCGGGTGTTCCGGTTCTGGACCGGCGACGACACCGACGCCTCCATCGTGGTCGACGCCGAGGGCATGCTCTACGTGGCCTCGGAGTACGAGCGGGGCCTGGAGCAGGCCCGCACCAACGGCCAGCTCATGAAGCTCGACCCCCGCAAGCCCGAGAACCCGCTGGTGTGGAAGGTCGACGACCACGACTACCAGCCCGGCGGCATCTGGGCCACCCCGGCGCTGGCCGACGGGATGGTCTACGTGCCCACCAACGGGGGCCGCCTGCTCGGCGTCGACCAGCGCACCGGTGCCGTGCGCTGGACCAAGCAGCTGCCCGGGCCCACCTGGCAGTCGCCGGTGGTGATCGACGGGGTCCTGATCCAGGGCGACTGCAACGGCGTCCTCCACGGCTACGACGTGTCCGAGCCCGGCCGGGAGCCGCCCGAGCTGTGGCAGGTGGAGCTGGGGGGCTGCATCGAGTCGACCCCGGCGGTGTGGAAGGGCCGGATCTACGTGGGCACCCGGGCCGGGCGGTTCTTCGCCATCGGCTGAGTCGCCGGCCGGGTCGGTGGACGCCAGGCGGTACCATCGCCGCGTCCCGAACGCCCCCCAGGGAGGCCGCGTGCCCGCCACCATCGTCGTCGGCACCCAGTGGGGCGACGAGGGCAAGGGCAAGTTCACCGACCTCGTCGCCAAGGAGATGCAGCTGGTCGTCCGCTACCAGGGCGGCCACAACGCCGGGCACACCATCGTGGTCGACGGGAACAGCTTCGCCCTCCAGCTCGTGCCGAGCGGGATCCTCTATGACCACATCACCCCGGTGATCGGCAACGGGGTGGTGGTCGACCCCACCGTGCTCCTGGCCGAGATCGACGTGCTGGCGGCCAAAGGCGTGGACTGCTCTCGACTGAAGGTGAGCGGCAACGCCCACCTGATCCTGCCCTACCACCAAGAGATCGACCGCCTCACCGAGCGCCGCCTCGGCGTGGCCAAGCTCGGCACCACCAAGCGGGGGATCGGGCCGGCGTACGCCGACAAGGCCAACCGGGTGGGGCTGCGGGTGCAGGACCTCCTCGACCCCAAGATCTTCCGGGCCAAGCTCGACGTGGTGCTGAAGGAGAAGAACTCGGTGCTGGCCAAGGTCTTCAACCAGCTCCCCCTCGACGGCGACGAGATCGCCCACCAGTACCTGCAGGAGTGCGGCCCCCGCCTCGAGCCCCACATCGCCGACACCGTCAACCTGGTGCACGACGCCCTCGACGCCGGCCAGCACGTGCTCTTCGAGGGCGCCCAGGCCACCTTCCTCGACCTCGACCACGGCACCTATCCCTTCGT